>CAWEKD010000001.1:0-11760 GCA_963809545.1 uncultured Actinomycetota bacterium
TGTTCTGTTGTTGCTCGACTACGACTACGTATTGCTCGCTGGAGATCATGGTGGACCCGCCGACACTCTTCGTGCACGGCATGTTCGCCGCCGACCCGAACGCCTTCGTCGACAGCTGCGCGCCATCGAGCAGCGGCTGTTGAGGGCGCTGCGGCCGGTAGGTGAGGCGCCCTGATCGCGCTCGATGCCGCGCTGGTGGTCCTGTGCGGGGCCATGCTCGTGGCGATCGGCCGGATGGCGTACGGTCCGACCGGAGCCGACCGAGCGCTCGCGGTCGACTTTGGATTCAGCGTCTTCATCTCCAGCATCGCCGTCCTGGCGGTGCGGACTCGACGCGCCCGCCGCGACCGATCTGGTGCTCGCCGCCACCCTGCTGGGCTTCCTCGGCACCGTGGCGTTGGCGCAACTGGTGGAGGAAGGTCACCACCGTGACAGCCGGTGGTCGGCAACGGCTGGTCCTGCTCGGCGCTGGGCTCGTGGGCGCCGCGGCGGTGGGCCTGGTCCGGCTGCCCGACCTCTACCACCGTGCCAGCGCCGTGGCCAAGGCCGCCGCGCTCGGGGTGTGCCTGGTGCTGGCCGGCTGCGCCGTGCTGGACCCGCGACCCGTCACCGTCGTCACGCTGCTCGTCGCCATCGCCGCCCAGCTGCTCACCGCGCCGATCTCCGGGTACTCGGTGGGCCGGGCCGGCTACCGCTCCGGCGCGCCACTGGCCCCGGACACCCACCGCGGCGACCGCCTGCGCTGACCGCACACGCCGGGTCCGACCGTGACGGCGGCAGGGAACTCCGAGCGCCGCGGCGGCGGCCGCCCGCGCGGATCCCGGAGGACTCAGAGTCGTGCCGCTCCCCCGGGCGGACCACCACGGTGACCCACGGGCGCGGCGTGGGCACCCCGAACGGGTCCCGGTCCCCGTTGACCACCAACGTCGGCACCCCGGTGTCCAGTTCGGCGTCCCGGGTCCGCTCCGGCCGGCCGGGCGGGTGCAGCGGAAACGCCAGCGCCACCACCGCCACCGCGCCGAGCGCGCGAGCGGTGCGGCAGGCGACCCGGGCACCGCTGGAGCGCCCGCCGACGATCAACGGCAGGTTCGCCAGGCGACGATCGGCCCGCGCCGCCGCCACCGCCGCGATCCACGCTTCGTCCAGATGGGCGGCGGGGGCGGGGGCTCGACGGCCCGCCACCCGGTAAGGCTGGGTAACCCGGGCCACCGCCACCCCGGCTTCGAGGCACGCCGCGCGCAGCGCGGTCAGGTCCGGCGCGTCGACGTCGCCGCCGGCGCCGTGTCCCAGCACCAGCAGCGCCGCCAGGTCACCGGCTGGCACCGTCCATCTCCAGCCGGGCGCTGCCGCGCGGGCGTCTCCACCATCCGGCTCGCACCGCGGCAGCCTACGCCAATGCACAGGTGAACGCTACATGTGGTCAGCGCTCGGCGCCGGCGCCGGCCCCAGTCGGCTCCGGCGTAACCCTTGGGAGACTCCGGCTCCGGCACCCCCTCCGGGCCGCCCGGCTGCTCGTCGGCGAAGGTCGGCGAGGTGTGCTCGGCGGCGAAGTCCGGCTCGTCCAATGAATCCAGCAGCTGCTGCGCGTCGCGCGCGCGGCGGATCGCTCGCGGCGGTCCCGTCCGCTTGCCCATACCGACTCGTTCCCATGTGCCGGGGGCTAATCGCGGGTTTCGCCCCGCCCGCGCCGGGTATGACACGGCCGCGACGACCGCGGACGAAACGGGACGGACAGGGGACAGGGCCATGCCAGCCAAGGACGTCATGCCGAGCACGGTGCGACGCTCGTCCAGCAAGGCCCAGCGGACGTGGGCCAAGACCTACGACTCGGCCGTGACAGCAGTACGGCGAGGGCGCTCGCGCCGCCCGGGTCGCCAACGCCTCGCTCAAGCACGCGTTCCAGAAGGTCGGCGACCACTGGGAGCCGAAGGGCGGCAAGGGCCCCAGCGACGAGCAGGCCGCCACGCGGCGGGGTCGGGCGTCGACCTCGGCCGACCGCCGGCGGGGTGGACGCCAACGCCAGCAAGAAGGACCTGCTGGACGTCGCGAAGCGGCTCGACATCCACGGCCGCCACCGGATGAGCAAGCCGGAGCTGTGTCGAGCGATCCAGAAGGCGAACCGGCGCGAGACCCGCAAGCACCAGCCCAGCGCCCGGCGCCGCGGCGGATAGAGACCAAACCACGGGTGGGGGTGAAGCGGTGGTGGGGTGGCCGATGGCCACCCCACCACCGTCATGTCAGCCGGCCGTGCACGCCCGCCGTTGAGCGTGAACGAGGTCGGGTCCGGGTTGCTCCCGGTCCAGCTGCCGAGAAAGCCGACGCTGATGGAGCCGCCCGCGGCGATGGTGCCGTTCCAGGCTCGCGTTGGTCACCGTCACCTGCGCGCCTTCCTGCGGTGATACTCCCGTTCCACAGGTGGGTGACCTGCTGCCCGGCGGTGTAGGACCACCGCAGGCGTCCACCCGAGATCGCCGACTGGACTCGTTGTGGATCACCACCTCGCGCCTGGAAGCCGCCCGGCCACTCGTTGGTGACCCGGTAGGTCACCCGGCACGCCGCCGGCTGCCCGCCGCTGGGGCTCGCGGCGGGGCTCAGCACGACGGGCTGGACGGCGGCGGACTCGACGGTGGAGGGCTCGACGGCGGCTCGCGGCTGTGCGACGGGCTCGCCGGCGGGCTGCGGCGGCGCACCGGTCCGGTCACCGTAGAGCACCCCGCGACCGTTGGTGCCCAGGTAGACCCGGCCGTAGACGTCCGGGTCGCCGGTCAGCGCCCCGCCCATGTTGCCCCACTGGTGCGCGTCGTCGTTGATCCGCACCCAGGTGGCGCCGGTGTCGTCGGAGCGGAAGACGCCCGGTGACACCGCCGATCGTGGCCACCGCGTAGACGGCCGGGTGGGTCGCGGCCCGGCGCCGCCTTGCCGAAGCCCGACGTTGTAGGCCCACGTCGATCCGCCCACGTTGGTGAAGGTGGCCCCACCGTCGGTGGAGCGCAGCAGGCCGCTCTCCCCGGCGAACCAGACGTGTCCGGCGTGGCCCGGCACCGCCTTGAGGCGGACGAAGCCCTGCGTCGGGCAGGCCGGTCGCGGCGGCGGTGAAGGTGCGGCCACGGTCGGTGCTGACGTAGACGGTGCCGTCGGCGTAGGCGTAGAAGCGGTCCGGGTCCACCCGGTCGCGAGGCGACCTTCGCCCCGGCCGGGACGCCGCTGGCACGGGCTGAACGAGCCACCGACACTGCGTCGAGTAGTGCACCCCGGCGCCCTCCGGGCTCCACACCACGGCGGTGGCGTCGGCGTTGAGCGCCACCGAACCGCCGCCGCTCACCCCACCCGGGATCGGTGCCGGCCCACCAGCTGGCGCCGCCGTCGCTGGAGTACGCGATGTGCGGCTGCCTTCGGCGTCGCCGACCCGGACCAGCCAGTCCGGGTTGAGCTCGGCGTAGTCCAGCCCGGTCGTGCTGCCGTGCACCGGCTGGGTGTGCATCATGGCCGGCACCTCGGTCAGGCTGGTGTGCCGGAACCCGCCGATGTCCCCGAGGCCGGAGACGAGGGCGCCACCGGGCGGCTTGACCAGCGCCAGCGCCGCGGTCTCCTCCAGGCCCTGCGCCATCACCCGCAGCGTTCACCGTGCCGCCGGAGTCGATCGGCGGTGAGGTTGGTGGTGCCGTAGATGGTCGCTCCGGTGCCGTACATCATCCGGTCGGAGTTGTGCGGGTCGATCGCCAGGCCCTGGGTCATCCACCCCAGCTTCGGCGTCTCCTCCGGGGGTTGCGGGTTGCCACCGAAGGTCAACCACGGAGCGCCGGAGATGTCGAGGTCGTAGCGGTTGACCCGGGTCGGGTAGGAGGGGACGTCGTAGAAGGACGTCCAGGTGGCGCCGCGGTCGGTGCTACGGAAGATCCAGGTGTCCGGCCACCAGGAGCTGTAGCCGGTCACCATGATCGTGTCCGGGTTCTGCCGGTCCACGCTCAGCCCGGAGAAGCCGAAGTAGGGGTCGTCGTCGCCGAACGGCCGCGGGGTGATGTCGGTCCAGGCGCCGGTGGCGGTGTCGTAGCGCCACACCTCGCCGTCCTCGCCGGCGTACGGCCCGCCGTTGTCGCTGGTGGCGATGTACAGGTAGCCGTTGACATGGTCCAGCACCCCCTTCTGGGCCATGAACCCGGTGGGTTGACCGGCCAGTCGGCTCCAGGTGGCGCCGCCGTCGGTGGAGCGGTAGACGGTGTTGGCCAGGTCGGCCACCCCGACGTAGATGGTCTGGGTGGCGTTGCCGGGCGAGCCGGTGCGCGGGTCGAAGGTCACCCACACCACGCCTGGTTCGTGGGAGAGGTAGCCGTTGGGATCGCTCGGGTCCTCCGACCAGTTGCCCGGGTTGGGGAAGCTGGTCACCTTGGACCAGGTGACGCCGTAGTCGGTGGAGCGCCACAGGCCGTTGCCCTCGGGCGCGCCGAAGTAGAGGATCGAGTTGCGGTTGGGGTCGATCGCCAGCCGCTCCCCCATGCCCCGACCGGGCATGTTGCCGCCGAGCTTGAACGGCAGCTCGGTCGCCTGCCAGGTCTGGCCCCGGTCGGTGGAGCGCAGGATGGCGCCCGGGTTCGGGTCCCAGTCGTTGGTGTACATGCCCACCGCCGCGTAGACCCGGTCCGGGTCACGCGGGTCGGTGGCGACGCTGTCGACCCCGTTCCAGCCCCACCAGTCCCAGCCCACCCAGTCCAGCAGCGGGACCCACCGCTGGTCGCTCTCGTTCCAGCGGTAGAGGCCGCCGATGTCGGTGCGCGCGTAGATGAGGTCGGGCTCGGTCTCGTTGAAGACGATGCCGGGGACGAAGCCGCCGCCGACGATCTCCACATTGTTCCACTGGTACGGGTCCGCGGCTTGCGCGGCGGCGGAGCCGGCCGCCAGGTGCACCGCGACCGCGGTGAACCCAGCTACCAGCACGGCGCTCACCCCGGCCGCCAAGCCGCGGCGGGCACGCCGCGCCCTGTGGCTTCGGATCATGGCCTTCCTCTCACGGGCACCGGACGACCGCGAGGGTCGACCGGTGACGTTCGACATGGCGATCGCCCGGACCCGGCGCCGCGGCGGACGACCCGCGGACCCGGTCGCCGGCCCCGGCGAGCCGGCGAGAAGCGGCCCGGCGTGCCCTGTGGCCTGGCGACCTGCCGGCCTGCCACCAGCCTGTAGCACCCGCCGTGCGGCCTGTCAATAGTTTGGTGTCTATCCTAACTAAGCGCCCGGCACGCGCGCATGTTCGCGTCACCGCACCGCTCACCGCCCACGCCTTCCCGGAGCACCGCCGACGACCCGGTTCCAACACCAACATGCCCGTCACCGACTGCTGCGAGAGCAGGTCCCACCCGGCGGCCGGCACCCGCACCGTGGCGGCGGTGTGGTTGAGCACGAACAGCCAGGAGCGGGCGCCGTCGTCGCGGCGCACCACCTCCACCCCGGCCGGCGCGTCCGGCACCGCCGCGGCTGACACCCGCGGCGGCCGACGCCGCCGTCAGCACCCGGTCGTACGCGGCGTCGGCGAGCCCGGCCGACACGTACCACGCGGTGCCCGCGCCGAACCGGTGCCGGGTCACCGCCGGTCCGCCGGCGAGGGTGCCCTCGGCGTACCGCAGCAGCGGCTCAGCACCGGTCGGACTCGCACCAGTTCGCGACCAGTCGGTGACGGCGAGTGCCGTCGTCCAGAGTGACCGGCGCCCCGCTGCGGCAACGGACGCCACTCCTCCACCCGTACCCCGAGCACGTCGCGCAAGGCGCCCGGGTACGCCGCCGAGCCGGACGCGGCCGTTGCTCGTCGGCGATCGCCGGAGAGGTACCACACCGCCAGGTGTCCGCCGCGCTCCACGTAGCGCCGCACCGACGCCGCCTGCCGTTCGTCGACCAGGTAGTGGCTGGGCACCAACGACCAGCCGGTAGCTGGACAGGTCTACGCGAAGGTCGGCGAAGTCGGCGGTGACCCCGCGAACGCCACAGCCACCGGTGGGCGCGCCGCAACGCCGCGAGGTAGTCCAGTCCGGCGACGGGCAGATGCGGGGCGCGCAGGGCCCACCATGACCCGGCGTCCCAGCCGATCGCCACCGTCGCGACCACCTCGGCGGCGGCCGCCTCGGCCAGCCGCGGGCAGCATGGCACCGAGATCCGGACCTCGGCGAACATCGGCGCGTCTGCCCCGGCGTGCGGCACCATCGCCGGGTGGAACTGCTCGGCGCCGGCGACCGAGGCTCGCCACTGGAAGAACATCACCCCTCGAGAGCCTCGCGCCACGTGCGACAGGGACAGTCTCGCCATCCGGCCTGGGGCGCTGCGTACCCAGGCGCCGCCCTGACGCAGCGCGCCCGGCGCCTGCTCCATCAGCAGCCACGGCCGTCCACCGGCCCAGTGGCGGGCAAGGTCGCCAGGAACGCGGTCTGCTCCTCGGCCTCATCCCGGCACCTCGGGATAGGCGTCCAGCGCACCAGGTCCATGTCATCGGTCCAGTCCCGGTGATCGACCGGCACCCAGTCGCCGAACACCGCGTTCGTGGTGATCGGAACGTCCGCGCGCCGCCGCGCGCAGACGGTCGCGCTGCTCCCGGAAGGCCGCCCGCAGCTCGTCGGAGAGGAAGCGTCGAAAGTCGAGCAGCTGATGCGGGTTGGGTAGGTACCGGGTGGCCCGCGGTGGCAGTACCTGGTCCCAGTGAGTGGTACGTGCTGGCTCCAGAACGCCGTGCCCCAGGCGGCGTTGAGCGCCCGCCAGGCCCCGTGGCGATCGCCGCAGCCAACGCCGGAACGCCGCCGCCACGTCGTCGCAGTAGCAGTCGGTGCCGTACTCGTTGTGCACGCGCCACATCGCCAGCGCCGGGATGGCTGGCGTACCGCTGGGCGAGCGCCCCGGCGACGCGTGCGGCAGCCTCCCGGTAGGCCGGGGCGGCGACACAGTACGTGTCGCCGGGAGCCGTGGGTCAGGCGTACCCCGTCGGCGGTCACCGGCAAGGCGTCCGGGTGGGCCAGGCTGAACCACGGTGGCGGGGAGGCGGTCGGGGTGGCCAGATTGACCCGGATCCCGGCCTCATGCGCCGGCGTCGAGAATCGGTCGAGCCAGTCGAAGGTGAACCGGCCCGGTTCGGGCTCCAACCTGGCCCAGGCGAAGACCCCGACCGTGACCAGGTTCACCCCGGCCTCGCGCATCAGCGCCAGAGTCCTGTCGCCACACCGGTTCCGGCCACTGCTCCGGGTTCCAGTCCCCGCCGTAGCACAGCCCGTCCAGACCCTTCGGCCACCGCATGCCGACACCTTAGCCGGTTGACGTTTGTTGGGTTAGACGCAAAACTAAAGCACCCACGGACCGCGCGGGCGCGGGTCGCCCTTCCGTTCCTGGGGAGCAGCATGCCGTACCGACCACCACTGGTGCCCCATGAGACCTTCGTCGCCGACCCGCCGGAGCTTCCGGTGCGCGCGCCCGGCGAGTCCGGACTCTCCGCGCTGACCGCCGTCGAGGTGGTCGCCACCGAATCGGCCGGGCGTGACCCTCAAAGCCCGGACCGACGCCGGTGAAAGCCTGGTCGCGCACGTCGGCGCGGCCGGCGAAGGTGTGATCCGGGTGCGCCTGAGCCAGGACCCGCAGGCCCGCAGCCGCTCGGCCGCCGCCCTGCCGCTGGTGCGCGCCGGGCAAATTCGACCGGACCCAGGTGACCACCGACGGGCAGACTGCTGCGGATCCACGCCGGCGCGATCACCGCCGAACTCACGCTGGACCCATGGCACCTGCGGTTTCTCGACGCCAGCGGGCGGGTGTTGCTGAGCCAGGACCGAGGCGAGCGAGACATCAGCGGCCGCCTGAGCACCCTCCCTTTCGGTCGATCGCTTGTGGACGGGCGTCCGGTGGCGTACCACGAGAGCTTCATCGCCCCCGCCGATGAGCGATTCGTCGGCTTCGGTGAGAAATTCACCCGCTTGGACAAGCGCGGGCCAACGACCACTGATGTGGAACTTCGACTCCTTCGGAGCGGAGTCGGAGCGCTCGCACAAGAGCGTGCCGTTCTACCTGTCCAACCGCGGGTACGGCGTCGCTGGTCGACAGCGGCCTGCCGGTCGAGTTCGACGTCTGCCAGTCCACCCACAGCTGCGTGCAGATCCTGGTGCCCGACGACCTGATCGACTACTACGTCATCGCCGGCCCGACCCCGCCCAAGTGCTCGACCGGTACAACCGGCTCACCTGCCGGCCCAGCGCGCCACCCAAGTGGGCCTTCGGCACCTGGATCTCCTCCGGCTTCTACGCCGACAGCCAGGAGCAGGTGCTGGCCCGCGCACGCCGGATCCGGGAGCTGGGCATCCCCTGCGACGTGCTGCACCTGGACTGCTACTGGCAGCGGGTGAACCACTGGTCGGATCTGCAGTGGGACACCGAGCAGTTCCTCGACCCGGCCGGCATGCTCGCGACCCTCGCCGAGCAGGGCTTCAAGGTCTGCCTGTGGATCAACCCGTACCTCAGCCACCTGCTCCCCTGCTTTCGAGACCGCCGCGGCAGCCGGCTATCTGCTGCGTCGCCCCGATGGCTCACCGTACGTGGCCGACGTGTGGCACGGCTCCCACCCCGCCTGCGGCATCGTCGACTTCACCAACCCGAAGGCTGGGAGTGGTTCGCCGGCTCGCTTCGCAGGCTGCTGAGCAGGGGGTGGCGATCTTCAAGACCGACTTCGCCGAAGGGGTGCCGGTCGACGCGGTGGCCCACAACGGCATGACCGGCATGGAGCTGCACAACGTCTACAGTCTGCTGTTCAACGACGTGGTCAGCGACGTCACCCGCGAGGTGGCCGGGCATGGCGCGGTGTGGGCACGCTCGACGTACCTCGGCGGGCAGCGCCACGCCGCCCAGTGGGGCGGCGACGTGGCCGCCACCTTCCCGGCGATGGGCTCCACCCTGCGCGGGGGCTGTCGCACGGCCTTTCCGGCGTGCCGTTCTGGAGCCACGACACCGGCGGTTTCTACGGGACCCCCGACCCCGAGCTGTACGTGCGCTGGGCACAGTTCGGGGCGCTCTCTCCGCTGGTGCGGCTGCACGGCACCACCAGCCGACTGCCGTGGGACTTCCCCCGGAGACCGCCGCCGCGGCGGTCGACGCGCTACGGCTGCGCTACCGGCTACTGCCCTATCTGTACTCGGCCGCCCTCACCTCGGCGCGCACCGGAGTGCCGATGCTGCGGGCGCTGCTGGTGGACACCCCCGACGACCCGGCGGCGTGGAACGAGGAGTTGACCTACCGGCTCGGCGACGACCTGCTCGTCGCGCCGATGACGGACCCGGCCGGGTCCCGCGACGTCTACCTGCCGACGGCGACCGGTGGGTGGACTGGTGGAGCGGCGCGGTCCACGAGGGCGGCCGCCATCTGCGGGTCACCCAGCCACTGGAGCGGGTGCCGCTGTTCGTCCGGCACGGCGCCCTGATCCCGGTCGCCCCGGTCACGGACGCGGTTGGTGACGGTCCGTTCGCCGACCTCACCCTGCTCAGCTTCGGCGCCGTCGACGGGAGCACGACGATCCACGACGTGGACGGGGACACCCTCGTCACCGCGGTCCGGGACGGTGACTCTCTGCGCGTGAGCGTGGACGGCCCGGCGGCGGTACGCCGGGTGGAGTTCCCCCGGTCGACGGCTTCCCCGCCCCCACCACGGTCACCCTCGCTTGATCGACTCAAAGTCGGGGACATTGCTGGTATCCGCAGCGCCATAACCGCAATGTCCCCGACATTGCGTGGATCTGGTCGTCTAGACCGGGGCGCCGCGGGAGCGCAGCGCCTCCCGTACCTCGCGGACCAGGCCGGCGAAGTCGCCGCGCAGGCGGCGCGAGGTGACGTGCAGGACGATCCACCCCGCGTCGACCAGCTCGTTGAGCCGCCGGCGGTCCAGGTGCATCTGTTCCGGGTCCGAGTGGTACGCCCCGTCGTACTCCACCGCCACCCGGTACTCGGGCCAAGCCAGATCCGGGTGGAGCAGGCGCCCGGAGCGCACCCGCACCGGGTGCTGCGGGACCGGCGGCGGCAGGCCGTGCAGGATCAGCCGCACCCGCACCTCGGACTCCGGCGGCGACTGCGCCCGCCCGTCGGCCAGCCCGAACGCCCGCTCTGCGCGTCCCCACCCGCGTACGCCATCGCGCCGATTCCGTTCGAGCCGGTGGATCAGCTCGTCCTTTGTGACGAGACCGACCCGCAGCATCGCGTCGAGGGTGGTGACGGCGCGGACCAGGTCCTGCCAGAGCACCACGTCCCAGGCGGTACGCGAGGCGGTGGTGCACGGAAGTCCGCGCGCACTCGCCAGGTCAGCGGCGTCCAGGTCGCCGGTGGTGTGGACCCGCAGCCCCTGTACCGGGCCGAAGCGGTGCTTGCGCGGCACGAGGAGGTGCACCAGGTCGGCGTCGCGCACGGCGGACTCGGCGCCCAGCAGGTACGCCGCTGACGGGCCGGCGATCACCGCGTCGGGTGGGACCGCGAGCCCGGCGGCCTGGCAGCGTAGGTGGTGGTCGGCCTCGAGTCGCGAGTCGGCGTAGATGCCGCGCAGTATCCGCCGCCAAGCGGAGGTGCGGAGCGTCGTCGGGGTGAGCAGGCCCGCCTCGAAGGCGTCCCGGGCACGGAAAACCTGCCACTGCAGCGGTCGGGGACGGATCGACACACGTGGCATTGCGCCAGTGTGGACAACGCCCGCCACCCTCCCAAGGTCAACTCAATGTCGGGGACATTGCTGTCATGGCGCCGCGGATACCCGCAATGTCCCCGACATTGCGTGGATCATCAGCCTTTGATGGCGCCGATGATCACGCCCTTGGTGAAGTGTCGCTGCACGAACGGGTAGATGATCACCGCCGGGAACACCGTGATCACCACGATCGCCATCTTGATGGACAACGGGGCGGCGGGCGGCCATGTCCCCGAGCACCTCGGAGGAGGCCGGGACGCCGCCGACGCCGGTCGGCAGCGGGCTGCCCTGCACCACGTACTGGCGCAGCACCAGCTGCACCGGCCACTTCTTGGCGTCCGAGACGTACAGCATGGCCTGGAAGAAGTTGTTCCAGTAGCCGACCGCGTAGAACAGCCCGACCACCGCGATCACCGCCTTGGACAGCGGCATCACGATCCGCCGCAGGATGGTGAAGTCGCTGGCGCCGTCGACTCGGGCGCTGTCGATCAACTCACCCGGGATGTTCATGAAGAAGGTCCGCATGACCACGAGGTTGAAAGCGTTGATCGCCATCGGCAGGATCAGCGCGGCGTAGGTGTCGGTCAGCCCCAGCGAGCTGACCAGCAGGTACGACGGGATGATGCCGGGGCCGATCAGGAAGGTGACGAGCACGAAGAACAGCAACGGCCGGTGCAGCAGCGAGCCGGGGCGGGACAGCCCGTACGCGGCCAGGACCGTCACCGACAGGCTGAGCGCGTCCCGACCACGGTGACCCGGTGCTGACCAGCACCGCGCGGGTCACCACCCCACCGGAGAAGATCCGGACGTACGCGTCGAGGGTCAGCTCCCGGGGATCACCACCAGTCCGCCGGCCTCGGTGATGGTCGCCTGCGACGGACAGGCTGGTCAGGACGATGACGTAGGTGGGGAACGCCACGGCGAGCACGATCAGGGTCAGGACGACGGCCTTGGCGGCCTTACCGAGGCCGCTGGGCTCTTCCATCCAGATCGGTCGTGCGGGGTGGCGCCGCCGGCGCGAGGAAGCGATGGTAGTCATTCTCTCCGGTAGATTCCGTGTTCACCCAGCAGCGTGGGCGATCTTGTTGGC
>CAWEKD010000002.1:0-10748 GCA_963809545.1 uncultured Actinomycetota bacterium
GAACGACATTGCTACCGACGAACTCCTCGTCGGTCAGCCCCGCGACGATCTCCGCCGCGGTGTCGGCGGGCGCCGCCCCGGGCGACGGGGTCGCGCCCTGGTGACCGGGGCCGGCCACCGGGGGGCGGGCCACCGGATCGGCGTTGATCATGAGCAGCAGGAGGATCGCGAGGGACGCGAGCAGCAGTCGGGGCAGGCGGGGGTGGGGCACGACCCATTCCACCAAACCGGCGAAAGCCGCCTTACCCCACCCGGGTCAGTAGGGTGGCCGGAGCCCCTTCACCGGCTTGCCGATATGGCTCCAGCTCGGCGTCCCATGAGCTACCCAGCGCCGCGTGCAGGGCATGGGCGAGCGCGTCCGGCCCCCGCGCCTGGTGCATCAGCGCGCGGAGCTGGTCCTCGCCCAACTGGATGTCGCCGGCGGCGCCCATGGTGGCCCGGAACAGGCCCCGCCCCGGCACATGCATGAACCGCTCACCATCCGCGCCCGGACTCGGCTCCTCGGTCACCTCGAACCGGATCATCGGCCACTGTCGCAGTTCGCCGGCGAGCCGGGCGCCGGTGCCCGGCCGGCCGGACCAGCTCAACTCGGCCCGCTTGGCGCCCGGCTCCAACGGCTGAGGGCTCCAACGCAGGCTCACCGGCACGGTGAGGGTACGCGCAACCGCCCACTCGACGTGTGGGCACACGGCGAGTGGGGTCGAGTGCACGTACACAACGCCACGCGTAGGCACGGTGACCTCCCGGGGGGAAACGACAGACTCGTCTTCCCCTACGGCCTGTCTCTCCACCGGAGATCCGCGCGTGACCCCGGCCACCATGATGACGTGCCAGGCACCGCTGGCGCTAGAGAAACACCGGATCGAGTTACCCGCGTCGTCGCACCGTCGGGATAGGCCCTTGCCATCAGGTAAAGTGACGTCGGCGCTTTCGTGCCCGATCCCCCATCGGCATCTCAGAGACCGGGAGTCCCCGTGGCGAGCAACACCTCCAAGACCGCGCGCGCCTCCGTCCGTGCCGGCCAGTCCAGCGCGGGGGGGGCCCTCAGCGTGCTCGGCGAGTTCAAGTACCTGATCCCACTCAACAACGGCAAGCACGCCTACGTCCGGAACCTCACCAACGGGCGGACCGCTCACCTGGCCACCGAGTCCGAGGCTTTCGTGGAAGAGATCCGCACCCTCGCAGCCGCCGGGCACGGGCCCAAGATCCGGGCTGAGCTGACCGCCCTCGCCGCCGCCCACCCCAGCCACGGGTGGGACACCACCGAAAAGCGGCTGGTCGAGGCCGGCGTCTTCGAGAGCTGACCCCCAGCGACGCGTACGAGCCGGCCGGGCTCGTAGCCGGGCCACGCCTGGCTACGAGCCCGGCCGTCTGCATTACCCTCGTCCGGTCCCGGCCGTCAGAGGCTGGCGCCGCCCGCCCGCGGCGAAACGGCGTACCCTCGCTAGGCCACCTTCGAGTCGGGGGAGTCTTTGAGCGGCCAGAACACCCTGCAGCAGGAGATCGCTGCCGAGCAGCGGCACCTCGACCGGGTCTACGCCCGGCTGGCCAGCTGCGGCCGGCCGCCGGCGCCGAGCGGGAGGGCTACCGGCTGGCCCGGGTGGGCAACGTCGGCGCGCTGGTCGAGCGCGACGCGATGGTCTTCCACGCCGCCCGGCGCCGGCACGAGCTGGAGACCGAGCACGAGGGCCTGGTCTTCGGCCGGCTGGACCTGCGCGGCGGTGAGGTCCACTACATCGGCCGGCTGGGCATGCGCGACGCGACGCCGACGCCGCTCGTGGTCGACTGGCGGGCGCCGGCGGCGGCGCCGTTCTACCGGGCCACCGCCGCCGACCCGCCGCGGTGTGGTGCGCCGCCGCATGATCCAGTCGCAGCGGCGAGAAGGTGACCGGCATCGAGGACGACCTGCTCGACCCGGCCGCCGCGCCGACCGGGCATGCGCGGTGGTCGGCGACGGCGCGCTGCTGGCCAGCCTGTCCCGGGCGACCGGCACGCGGCATGCGCGACATCGTCGCGACCATCCAGCGCGAGCAGGACGAGGCGATCCGCTCCCCCGCCTCCGGGGTGACGATCGTCGAGCGGCGGGCCCGGCACCGGCAAGACCGCGGTCGCCCTGCACCGCGCGGCGTACCTGCTCTACCCGGACCGGAACCGGTACGCCGGCGGCGGCGTGCTCGTGGTCGGCCCGTCCGCCGTGTTCGTCGAGTACATCGCGCGGGTGCTGCCCTCACTCGGCGAGGACACCGCGACGCTGCGCTCGCTCGGGCAGCTGGTGGAGGGCGTCGCGGCGCACCCGGGAGGACCCGCCGGAGGTCGCCGCGATCAAGGGCTCGCTGCGCATGCGCCGGGTGCTGGAGCGGGCGGTCCGCGGACCGGTGCCCGGCGCGCCCGCCGGCTGCGGCTGCTGTACCGCGGCGAGCTGCTGCGGCTGGAGCGCGCCGGCGCTGGACGAGATCCGCGCCGCACGGCGCTGCCCCGCGGCGCCCGGCGCAACGAGGTGCGCCGGGCCGGCGGTCGACGGCATCTTGGACGCGCTGTGGCGGCAGGCGCCGAGCGGCTGCCCTGCGGCCGGCGCGAAGCGGGCGGAGTTCGAGGACGGACTTCGCCGAGCGGCCCGAGTTCCGCGGCGTTCCTGCGCGCCTGGTGGCCGGTGCTGCGCCCGGCGCAGGTGCTCGGCTGGCTGGCCGACCCGGCGCCGGCTGCGCCGCGTACGCCGACGGGCGTGCTGACCGACGCGCGGAGGTCGCGCTGCTGGCCGACGTCGTTCGGCCGCGAGCCGACCCGCGTCGCCGACGTGGCGCTGCTGGACGAGCTGGACGAGCTGCTCGGGCGACCCGCCGCGCCCGCGCGCCGGCGCGGCGACCCGTTCCAGGTCGCCGAGGCGTGCACGAGGTCACCACGTACGCCGACCGGATGGCGGCGGCCCGCGGCGCGGCGCGCGGAGCGCCCGGACGACTACCGCGACTACGCGCACGTCGTGGTCGACGAGGCGCAGGACGTGTCGCCGATGCAGTGGCGGATGCTCGGCCGGCGCGGGCGGCACGCGACCTGGACGATCGTCGGCGACCCGGCGCAGGCGGCGTGGGCCGGCGACCCGGCGGAGGCTGACCCGGGCGCGGGACGCGGCGCTCGGCAGCCGGCGCCGCCGGACGTACACGCTGACCACCAACTACCGCAACTCGGCGGAGATCTTCGAGCGTGGCCGCCGCGGTGATCCGCGCGGTCGCAGCCGGACATCGAGCTGCCTACGGCGGTGCGGTCCACCGGGGTCGGCGCCGGTCGACCGCCGTGGCCGCCGGCCGAGCTGGCGGCGGCGGTGCGGGCGGCCGCCGCAGACGCTGCTGGACCAGGTCGAGGGCACGGTCGGCGTGATCACGCCGATGGCGCGCCGCGACGAGGTCGCCGAAGTGGGTCGGCGGGCCTGGCCGGCGAGCGGCTGCAGATGGTCAGCAGCCTGGAGGCCAAGGGCATGGAGTACGACGGCGTGGTGGTGGTCGAGCCGGCCGAGATCCGCGGCGAGGCGCCGACCGGGCGTCCGCACCCTGTACGTGGCGCTGTCCCGGGCCACCCAGCGCCTGACCACGGTCGGCACCGACTGGCTGGCGGGGGTGCCGGCCGAGCAGGGACGCCCGCGGCGTGAAAGTCGGTGCCCATCGCACGTGAATAGTTGCACTAATTGCTATGTGACCATATGGTCTGGTAGGGTGCCCACGCGGCGGAAACGTGGATCGGCATGTCGAAGAGAGGGCTGGTGAGATGGCGGGCGGGTCATCGACACGGCGTGCCGACCGGGCCAGCGCCCGTGACCGTCGCCGGTCGGGGCTGGTCTTCGTCCTGTCGGGGTCGTCGCCTTCGCCGGGTCGAGCTCGGTGGTCGCGCTGCCGACCGGTTCCCTGGCGCTGCTGTCCGACGCCGGGCACATGTTCACCGACGTCTGGCGCTGGCGATGGCCCTGGCCGCGATCACCGCCGCGGGCGCGCGCCCGCGGCCGCAGGCCCAGCGCAGCTTCGGGCTCTACCGGCTGGAGATCTTGGCGGCTCTGGCCAACGCCGGCCTGTTGCTCGGCGGTCGCCGGCTATGTGCTGGTGGAGGCGGTCGGGCGATTCCGGGACCCGCACCTGGTGTCGGCCGGGCCGATGCTGGCGGTGGCGATCGGCCGGCCTCGTGGTCACCGTCGTCGCCTTCTGGCTGTTGCGCCGCGGCGCTGCGGAGAGCCTCAACGTGCGGGCGGCCGCGCTGGAGGTGGCTTCGACGCTGGTCAGCTCGGCCGGCGTGGTGGTGGCGGCGCTGATCGCGCTGACCACTGGCTGGCCGTACGCCGACCCGCTGATCGCCGCCGGCATCGGCGTGCGCGATCGTGCCCCGGGCACTGGGGCTGGCCCGGCAGGCGCTCGGGTGCTGCTGCAGGCCGCGCCCGCTCACATCCCGGTCGAGCAGGTGCGCGCCGACCTCGCCGCCATCGAGGGGGTGGTGGACGCGCACGATGTGCACGTGTGGACCCTCACCTCGGGGATGGAGGTGGCGACCGCCCACCTGATGATCCGGGCCGACGTCGACCCGCACGGGGTGCTCGACCGCGCCCGCGATCTCTTGACCGAGCGCTACCACGTGGAGCACGCGACGCTGCAGGTCGAGCCGGAGACCCACCGCGGATGCCAGGAACTCGTCTGGTGAGCCGGCGCGGCGCAGGCGCCCGGCCGGCATCGGCTGACGCTTGGCCCGCGCGTCCGACGCTCAGCCGGCGCGACGGTCAGCCGACGCGGCTGTCGGCCGGGGCGGGCTCGTCGGGGTCGCTCGCGGGCTCGGGCGCCCCGAACAGGCCGAGCAGACCGGTCACCCACAGCTGCCGGTGCACGAACCGGCTGGGCTCCGTGACGATGAGCTTGGCTCCGCCGACCTCAGCCGCCTGGAAACCGGAGACGAGGGCGCTGATGCCCACCGAGTCGATGAAGCTGACCCGGCGCAGGTTGAGCTTGATCAGAGTCGGCCGGCCACCGTTC
This sequence comes from uncultured Actinomycetota bacterium, assembly GCA_963809545.1. Lineage (GTDB taxonomy): Bacteria > Actinomycetota > Actinomycetes > Mycobacteriales > Micromonosporaceae > Natronosporangium. The sequence goes on from CAWEKD010000002.1 coordinate 5,001, forward strand.
ATCACCGCGGTCACGGCTTCCCGCACTTCGTGTGCGGTGTCGACATCGATCTCTCCTTCGGGGCGGATCTCCACCTCACCGTTCGGCGACCTGGTTGTCACGACCGACAGACTCACGCCAGCACCTCCGCCCCGCTCTGTAACCCATGCCTCGCCCTGGTACCCGGGTTGCAACCGAGCGTATGCCCTCGCCGAAGTTTACGCCACCCGTGAGGAGTTGCCTCCTCATCAATGGCCCGCTGACTGCGACGGCGAACCGGACACCTTGCATCCTATCCGTCCGAACGGTGGATCGGGAACCCCTCGTCGGGCCAGATCGTTACCGCCCGCCCACGACAGGCCGCGCTCGGTCACCCCGGAACGTCGGCGCGGCGCGCGGTCAACGGACGGTGGCCGACGGTGGAGACGACGACCCGCTCGGGCCCAACCGCCGCTCCCGCAGCTCGGCCCCCCATGTCGATCACCACCCGCCGGCGCCTTCGGGCAGGTGTTACCCGGTCGGCGGCGGGGTACGTCTCAGTGAGGCCGGGAGCCCACCGACGCGCCAGGGAGGGGAACATGCAGCACGACCAGATGATCGGGCAGGTGCAGGCGCGGGCGAAGCTGTCCAGCCGGGGGGACGCCGAGCGCGCGGTCCGAGCCACCCTGGAGACGCTCGGGGAGCGGCTGCCGGAAGGGCTCGCCGACAATCTGGCGGCGCAGTTGCCGCAGGAGATCGGGGAGCATCTGCGCCGCACCGAGCTGCTCGGCGGTATCGGCACCGGTGAACGGTTCGACCGCAACGAGTTCATCACCCGGGTGATGGAGCGCTCCGGCACCGACCCGGGGCAGGCTACCTACCAGGCCCGGGTGGTCTTCGAGGTGCTCGACGAGGCCGCCACCGGCGGGCTGATGGAGCGGGTACGCGACGCGCTCCCCCCTGACGTACGGGAGCTGGCCACCGCTGGGAGCACGGGCGGCCTGAGCAGCTGAGGCCGGACCCATGGGTCTACTATGTGTTCCGCGCAAGCGGGGCTCATAGACCCATGGGTCCGGTTCTATGGCGATTTGGACTAACAGGTTGATACCAAACACACCACAACCCCTTGCGTTCTTGGTAGCTAATCAGCTACTCATCGTTTAGTGCGCGCGCGTTGCGCTACGGTTCGGCTGCCTCTGGTGGCCCCCGGAAGGGGCGGTGTGTCGTGTCGGGACGTCCGGTGACGCTTCTTCGCAGGCTGGTGGATCAACGTCGACTCACCCGGGAAGAGACCCGCCGCCTGCTCCTGCGTCGCGCCCGGGAGCTCGGTATCGACAACTTCACCCTGGAGCTGCGCCAACTCGACCGCTGGCTGCGCGGCCACCTCAAGGGCCTGCCCACCCGGCCGCCTGCCGGGTGCTGGAGGCCGAGTTCAACCACCCGGTCGAGCGTCTGCTCGAACCGGACGGTCCACCACCGCCGGACTCCTCCAGCCCCGAGGTCGCCCAGCTCATCACCACCGCCGCGCAGCGCTCGGCGAGCTGGGGCCGCTGGGCGGACTCGCTGGGCGTGGGAGAGCTGGCCCTGGAGGGGTTACGTCTGCGACTGGCCAAGCTAGCCTCAGACTATGTGCACAGTCCGATGGTGCCGGTGGTGCGGGAGTTGATCACCTTACGGGACGACCTGTTCGAGGTGCTCGCGCAGCCGGACCCGAGCCAGGCCCGGGAGCTCTACTTTCTCGCCGGGGCGACCTGCGGCATCATCGCCCACGCCTCCGGCAACCTGGGTTACTCCACCGCCGCGCTGGACCAGGCGCAGACCGCCATGATCTGCGCCCGCAAGGCGGAGCACCCGCTGCTGGCGGCGTGGGTCACCGGGGTGCGGGCGTTACAGCGCGAGTGGGGCGGCCAGCCGGCCGAGAGCCTGAACCTGCTGGCGCGGGCCTCGGTCCACACCTCGCAAGTGACGGTGCTCGGCACCACCTCGGTGTGGCTGTGCGCCATCCGGGCCCGGGCGTACGCTCGCCTCGGCGACCGGGCCGCCGCCGCCGAGGCGGTGGACCGGGTGCACCGCGCCCGGGAGCGGGCCGCGGACCAGTGCGACGATCTGGACCGGATGGGCGGCATCTTCACGTTCGACGTGGCCAAGCAGTCTTACTACCTGGCCACCACCCACCGCCGGCTGGGCCAGACCACCGACGCCGCCCATCACGCCAGCACGGCCATCGACACCTACGAACGGGCACCGGCCCCCGAACGGTCGTACGGGGATGAAGCGCTCGCCGGCATCGAGCTGTCTATCGCCCGGACCGTCGCGCCCCGGCCGGACCTCGACGGTGCGGCAGCGGCGCTGCGGCCCATCACCGAGCGGCCGGCGGCGCGGATCGCCGCGATGAGTGGCCCCCTGCAGGACCTGCTCACCGCGCTTTCCCAACCGCGCCTGCGCACGTCGGTCGTGGGCGGGCGGATGCGCGAGGAGATCAGACAGCTGCTGCCGGAGTGCCGGTGGCAGACGGCGAGCTGAGGGCGACCACATGTCCACCCTGAGACCTGGCCGGGACATGAGTCCTCATCGCATGATCAACTCTAACCGTCCGACCGGCACCATGGGGAGGCCAGCATGTCCGCGCCCGCCAACTTGATCCGCCGCTTGGAGATCGACTGGGAGCACCTGGTCCGCTCCCGCGCCGCAGCCGAGGCGCTCGCCCGGTGGGGCGCGGTGGAGCCCACTCTGGCCGGCTTCGACGACCTCAACGCGCTGCGGGACGCGGTGCACGACCGCGGCGACCCGGCCCGCTCCGACGAGCTCCTGTCCGCTCTGGTGCGGCTGGCGGCGGTCACCGGCCATGGTGACCAACTCGCGGCTCGGGTGGTGCTCCAGTTGCTGCTACCCGGAGCGATCCGGTTGCACCTGAGCCACGCCGCGCGGACCCGCAACCTGTCCGACAGTGAAGCCGCGGTCTTCTCCAATCTGAGCATTCTCATCCGGACCTACCCGTGGCAACGGCGCACCCGCCACACCGCGGCCAACCTCCTGCTGGACTGCCGGCAGCGGCTGACCCGGACCCGCCAGTACTCTGAGGTCCCGGTGGGGCTCAACTTGGAGCACGACACCGCCACCGCGACCACCGACCGCAACGACGACATGCTGGAGCTGCACGACTTGATCAACTGGGCGCGCCGGCGACGGATCCTCAACGAGCTGGAGGCCAGACTCCTGATCGCCAACCGGGTCGCCGATATCCCGATCAACGTACTCGCCAAGCGGTACGGGCGGTCCCGGTCCAGCTTGTTCCAGATCCGCGCCGCCGCCGAGCAGCGCTTGCGCGCGGCGCTGGCCGCCGACCCCACGCCGGATCGGACGCCGACGCCACTTGGAAGCGCTTAGTTCAGCATGACGCGCAGAGTGCCCAGCTGGGTGGGTGACCGGCCGCCTGGACGGTCCGGCCCCGCCGCGCCCCAGCGTGATCAGTGGGCCGCCGGACCGATCGGGCGCTCCAGCCGGGCGCAGGCGACCACCACCCGCGCGCTGGCGTACGGCCTGTGGGGTGCGATCGGGTTGGCGCTGCTGCTGGGCTTGGTCAACTGCGCCGGCCGGCCCTCGCCTCCCCGCCTGACCGGCCGACGGTCACCGCCGCCGAGCCGCAAGCGCCGCCGGGCGGCTGCGCGGAGCTCACAGTGGCCGCGTGGCTGGCCGGCGACACTGCAGTTGCTGGCCGGGGTCTGCCGCGGCTGGTTCGTGGAGGCGCCGAGCCGGCCGGCGGCGGGCCGATCACACCTACACTTTGTCCGCAGCCCCCGACGCCGACCCGGAGCGGTGGGTCTATCTGGTGGCCGCTCAGGTCAGCGAGCGGGAGTCGACCGACGACCGGTGGCGAGCGGCCGGCACCCAGTTCTACCGGGTGACACTGGCCCCCTCCAGCGGCGGTTGTGGTGGCTGGGCGCCGGCCGCGCTGCCGGCGCGCGTGCCCGGCCCGACGCTGACGCCGGACGGGTCCACCGACTACCCGACCGGCCTTCCGGTCTCGGGCACCCCGCTGAGTGAGACGCTGACCGCGTTCTTCGCCGCGCTGTTGACCGGGGACGGGGAGCTGGAGCGCTACACCGCGCCCCGGAGTCAACATCGCCGCTTCGACCCCGCCGTACCAGCAGGTCGAGCTGATCGACCTGCGCGCGCACGCGGACACCCCCCTCGACCGCTCCGCGCAGGTACCCGTGACGGCACCACCGCCCGGCTACAGGTGACCGTCGCACCGATCCGGACGGCGCCGACCTCCCACTCACCTACCCGGTCACCGTGACGGTCCGAGGTGGACGCTGGGAGGTGGTCGATATCGACTCTGTCCTGTCGCCCACCATGGCCAGCCCGCAACCTGGCCACACCCCGTAAGGAGCCCGACCATGGCCAGCCTATGTCGAGCCGATCCCGTTGAGCCAGGAGCCGCCGACCGGCTCCATCACCGGGTGGTTCAACGATCTCCTCTCCTGGTTTCAGGGGACACTGCCGGTGGTGTTCCTGGTCATCGTCGTCGCGGTGGGGATCGTTTGATCGTCCAGGCCAAGGGCGGCCTGAAGAAGGCGGTGGTCTTCGGGATCGGCGCGGCTCTGGTCTATCTGATCCTGACCAACGTCGAGAGCTTCTCCTCGTTTTCGAGTCTGAGCTGCCGTTGGATGATTGATGGACGCCGACGGCGAACCCGGAAACTACGGCCGCACGTACACCAAGGGGCGCCGGCAACCGTACTTGATCCGCAAGTGGCCGGGTAGCCAGTGGGCCCTGCCCCTGGTCCATACACCATCACCCAGCTGGGGGTGTTCGTCGGCTCGGTCTACCTGCTGCTCAGCTACCGCGACGTGTGGGCCCACTTCGGCCCGTTCAACCTCGTGATCGGCGTGGAGTGCCGATCGCCTTGACCATCGCCACCCGGCACACCCGGATCGAGGGGCGGGACCCGCTGGGCCGGGGTCGCGCTGGTCAGCCTGCTGCTGCAGCCCCGCCGCGGATACCTGGGCGAGCGCCGTGCGCAAGCCACCGCAGGTCCGCCAACCGCATGGCTGGTTCCCGGTCACCCACCTGCCCCGCGGGCTCACGCCGGTGCTCCGGCCCCGGTCCCGCCGCCGGCCCCGCCACCGGGCCCGCGCGGCCCCACTGGTCGGTGGCGGACCTGGTGGGCGAGGCGGCCCGGCGGAAGGTGGCGAGGCCCGCCGGAGCGCGCCGCGCCCTGGCCGCCGCGCCGCCGCGGCCGGCGGGCGCGGCGCACCGGCTCCGTGCCGCCGCCCCCGAGGTCGCCCCAGGGTGGACGGCTCCGGCCTCATGGCCGGCCGCGACCGGGCGTGTGCCAGCCGCCAGGACGCGCGGCGGCGGCGCGGCGGCGACCGACGAGTCGACGGGGCGGTGTGATGCTGGGGACCGGTGCTACCCGGCGTACCGTTGCGGGCGGTCGTGGGCAACCTGGCGTGGACCCACGATGGCACCGTCTGGGCGGTGTGGCGGATCGACCCGGTCCCCTACCGCTACGCCGCCGATGTCGACAAGGTCAGCTACGGCCGGTGGCGGCGAACCTGCTGCGGTCGCTGCGCGGCGAACCGGTGCTGCTCAGCCTCTGCGCTCGGGTCGACCCCCCGCGACAGCCGGGACCTGCGCCAGCTGCGGGAGCGGACGCCGCTTACCGGGAGATCACCGAGAGCTACCTCAGTCTCTTGGACGAGTACGACCTACGGGAGCGCACCTACTGGCTGGCGCTGCCGCTGCCGCCACAGCTCCGCGCTCACCAGCGCTGCGTGGATGGTT
>CAWEKD010000003.1:0-2500 GCA_963809545.1 uncultured Actinomycetota bacterium
CCTTTGATTGGTGTGGTGATGTGCTCAGAATCGTATAGTGGACGCTCATGCCTTCCCCACCCACAAAGGGGCGGGTATGTGTGGTCAAGCCCTCGGCCTATTAGTACCAGTCAGTTGAACGTATCACTACGCTTACGCTTCTGGCCTATCAACCCGGTCATCTCCCGGGGGCCTTACCCCCTCAAAGGGGTGGGACACCTCATCTTGAAGCAGGCTTCCCGCTTAGATGCTTTCAGCGGTTATCCCTTCCGAACGTGGCTAACCAGCCATGCCCCTGGCGGGACAACTGGCACACCAGAGGTTCGTCCGTCCCGGTCCTCTCGTACTAGGGACAGCCCTTCTCAAGTGTCCAACGCGCGCGGCGGATAGGGACCGAACTGTCTCACGACGTTCTAAACCCAGCTCGCGTGCCGCTTTAATGGGCGAACAGCCCAACCCTTGGGACCTGCTCCAGCCCCAGGATGCGACGAGCCGACATCGAGGTGCCAAACCATCCCGTCGATATGGACTCTTGGGGAAGATCAGCCTGTTATCCCCGGGGTACCTTTTATCCGTTGAGCGACACCGCTTCCATCCGCCAGTGTCGGGTCACTAGTCCCAGCTTTCGCTCCTGCTCGACCCGTCGGTCTCACAGTCAAGCTCCCTTGTGCACTTACACTCAACACCTGGTTACCGACCAGGCTGAGGGAACCTTTGGGCGCCTCCGTTACCGTTTGGGAGGCAACCGCCCCAGTTAAACTACCCACCAGACACTGTCCCTGGACCCGATTCAGGGCCCGAGGTTAGATGCCCAGACCGACCAGAGTGGTATTTCAAGATTGCCTCCACCCCAACTGGCGTTGAGGCTTCACAGGCTCCCACCTATCCTACACAAGCCGCTCCGAGCACCAATGTCAAGCTGCAGTAAAGGTCCCGGGGTCTTTCCGTCCTGCCGCGCGTAACGAGCATCTTTACTCGTAGTGCAATTTCGCCGGGTCTGTGGTTGAGACAGTGGGGAAGTCGTTACGCCATTCGTGCAGGTCGGAACTTACCCGACAAGGAATTTCGCTACCTTAGGATGGTTATAGTTACCACCGCCGTTTACTGGCGCTTCGGTTCACCGCTTCACCCCGAAGGGCTAACAGCTCCCCTTAACGTTCCAGCACCGGGCAGGCGTCAGTCCATATACAGCGTCTTACGACTTCGCATGGACCTGTGTTTTTAGTAAACAGTCGCTTCCCCCTGGTCACTGCGGCCGCCACCAGCTCACCACGCAAGGTGGGTCACCAGCAACGGCCCCCCTTCTCCCGAAGTTACGAGGGCATTTTGCCGAGTTCCTTAACCACAGTTCACCCGCTCGCCTCGGTATTCTCTACCTGACCACCTGTGTCGGTTTGGGGTACGGGCCGCGGTGGACTCGCTAGAGGCTTTTCTCGGCAGCATAGGATCACTGACTTCGCCTGAATCGGCTCCGCATCACGCCTCACCCTCATGCACCACGGATTTACCTATGGTGCGGGCCACACGCTTGCCCCGGCACAACCACCGGCCGGGATCAGCTACCTTCCTGCGTCACCCCATCGCTCGACTACTACCGCCCAGGGTCCCACGCTCCCCCGAACCAGCAGCCTGGCCGAAACCAGACCACCAGCCGGGTTCGGGTGGTTAGCACAGACGGGCTCGTCGCGGGCGCCCACACGCGGGTACGGGAATATCAACCCGTTGTCCATCGACTACGCCTTACGGCCTCGCCTTAGGTCCCGACTTACCCAGGGCAGACGAGCTTGACCCTGGAACCCTTGGTCATCCGGCGGCAGGGATTCTCACCCTGCTTTCGCTACTCATGCCTGCATTCTCACTCCTGCCACCTCCACCACTGGCTCACGCCGCGGCTTCCCCGGTGACAGGACGCTCCCCTACCCGTCCACACACCTGCACCCACCCGCTCCGAAGAACAGACAGGCGAAGTTACACGTGTGAACGTCGCAGCTTCGGCGGTGTGCTTAGCCCCGCTACATTGTCGGCGCGGAACCACTTGACCAGTGAGCTGTTACGCACTCTTTCAAGGATGGCTGCTTCTAAGCCAACCTCCTGGTTGTCTACGCGACCCCACATCCTTTTCCACTTAGCACACACTTAGGGGCCTTAGCTGGCGATCTGGGCTGTTTCCCTTTCGACTATGAAGCTTATCCCCCACAGTCTCACTGCCGTGCTCTCACTTGCCGGCATTCGGAGTTTAGCTGACTTCGGTAACCCGGTAAGGCCCCTAGGCCAACCAGTGCTCTACCTCCGGCAAGAAACACACGACGCTGCACCTAAATGCATTTCGGGGAGAACCAGCTATCACGGAGTTTGATTGGCCTTTCACCCCTAACCACAGGTCATCCCCCAGCTTTTCAACGCTGGTGGGTTCGGCCCTCCACGCCGTCTTACCGGCGCTTCAGCCTGCCCATGGCTAGATCACTCCGCTTCGGGTCCAGAACACGCGACTCAACGCCCTATTCGGACTCGCTTTCGCTAC
>CAWEKD010000003.1:5000-34609 GCA_963809545.1 uncultured Actinomycetota bacterium
GCCAAACCACAAACACACGTGATCCAGCCAGACAAAACCATCTGGCACAGACCACCCAAAAAACACCCTGTCGAGTTATCAAGAAACAACCCACACCACAGACACCCCAAACCACTCGGGGAATCTCGTGGGGGCTTGCTCGGCATCCAGCCTAACTGACCGGCTCCGCAACCACCAACCAGGGTCACCCCCCAGCCAGCAGCGCACCGCTCAGCACCCACCAGAATAACAGACCCACAAACAACCCGCCACCCTGGTGGGACGGCGACCAACTTACCAGACCCCGAGGGATCCAGTAACTTGGCCCAACCCTCAGGCCAAAACCCCTATCTAGCTATCTAGGGGCTCCAGCTGTCGGGCTGGCGTCCGAACGGTTAAGACCGTAGCACACGCCTCGCCGACCTCCTAATCGCCACCCCCACCCCACTGGGCAACTTCAGTAACTCCGATAACTCACAAAAGTTACTAATCACCACAAGGGTTACGATCAGTGGCGCGGCCGGCTCACCCGTTGCCCGGTCGACAACGGTCGGCGACCCCGGGAGAGCTACGCGCGGGGCAGCGGTGCGGGGAGACCGGGAGTCAGGCGCGGGCGTAGAAGATCCCCCAGGCCAAGTTGCCCGCCTGCCCACCGTCGACCCAGTGCTTCAGCCCCACCTTCATCCGGGCGCGGTAGTCCTCGCTGATCGTTTCGGTCAGCTCCGGTTCCCGGGCCTCGAGCTCCTCCAGCACCCGCTGGTAGTGCCGGACCAGCTGAGGAGTCCGATCGTGGAACTCCACCGTGCGCATCCCCAGCCGGTACAGCTCCTGGCGGTAGAAGGCCGGCGAGCCCATCGACTCCAACTGCAACCGGGCCAGGATCGGCGTGAGCGCCCCGGTCGGTACGCCGTCGGCCGCCATCGGATCCGTGAAGATGATTTCGCCCCCGGGGCGCAGCACCCGGACCGCCTCCTCCAGCACCCGGGCGCGGTCACCGCTGTGCAGGAACGCGTCTTGTGACCAGATCACATCGAACGCGTTGTCTTCAAAGGGCAACTCTTCGAACGAACCTTCCCGCACCTCGACCAGGTGCTCCAAGCCACGCTTGCGGGTGAGCTCCCGGTTGCGCTGATTCTCGACCTCGCTGAGGTTCAGACAGGTGACCCGGCAGCCGAACGTGCTGGCGAGATAGCGGGCGGCTCCGCCATACCCGGAGCCGAGATCCAGCACCCGGCAGTCGGGGGTGAGCCGCAGCATCCGGCTCATCTGTTCGACCGTTCGCCGGCTGGCTACTCCAATGTCCTCAGTCGGATCCTCATAAAGACCAATGTGGATGTCTTCACCGCCCCAGATGGCGGAGTAGAAGGTATCGGCGTCGGCCGAGTTGTAGTAGTCGCGCGCGATCTTGACTGGTGGGGAGTACAACCGGCCCAACTCCTCGTCTCGTACGTAGGCCTTCTCAGCAATGTGGATGTAGAAGTCCGGCTCGCGCCCGGCGTAGGTTTCCTGGAAGTCCCCGTACGTCTCGATGCGTTGGAACCCGACCTCACGCATCAGTCGCCGCATGTAGTTGCGGCGCAGCGGATACATGTTGAGGTAGTACTCGGAGTTGTCCGGGAAGGTGTACCGGAACCGCACCAGCCCCTCGTCGATGTGCACCGGCTCGGCCGCTACGTCTCGCCCACAGTAGTAGTAGGTGTGCGTGCCGGAGAAGCCGGAGTCGAGGATCGCGTCATAGTTCCGGTGATCGATGATCAGCACTCCGTCGTGCTTGAGCATGGCGTAGAACTCGGCCAACGCCTTGCGACGGTCACGTTCCGAGAAGAGATGGGTGAAGGAGTTGCCGAGACAGACGATGGCGTCGTACTCGCCGTGGACGTCCCGGTTCAGCCACCGCCAGTCAGCGTTGACGACCCGCAGGATGTGCCCGCCCCGCTCCAACCCGTTGGCGAATGCCTTGGCCAGCATCTGGGGGCTGCCGTCGACACTGACCGTCTCGAACCCGGCTTCCAGCAGCCGGACGGAATGGAATCCGGTCCCGGTGGCCACGTCGAGCACCTTCCGGACCCCACGCGCCTTGAGCTGGTCGATGAAGAAGTTGCCTTCGCTCTCCGCCCGCCGCTTCCAGTCGATGAGCTGGTCCCACTTCTCCACGAAGCTCATTACGTATTCCGCCACGTAGTGGTCGGTCTCTCGTACCTTCAACGGCTCATCGCCGAAGTCTTGCACAGCTGAGGCATCGAGTGTCGATTTTGGAATTGCGGAGGTTGGTGCCGCGGCTCGCTGTCTTCCGGTGTGCTGGTTTCCCATGCTCGCTCCCGAGTGTTCATGCGACGCCAGCGGCGCCATCACGCTCCGCTCACGTCGGCCTGGACCGCTCGTGTCTCGAGTCCGCAGTAGGGCAACGTCGTCGACGGGCGGCCACATCGCCGCAGCCGACGCCGCAGAACCGTTCGACGGCAATCGACACGGCTCTACCCATCACGCCAGCCTTGTCCGACCAGCGGCACGCGGTCGTCGGACCTGCTCACCACCGCGCGCACGTTAGCCACGCTAACGGAATCGCCCATCCATCGCAATAGTCAGCTTTCGCGCCATGCGCGAGTTCCCTTGCTCTATCAGGGAAAACAGGACCTAAAAAGTTATCCATAGCCAACACTCGATGCGTTGAATCGGTGGCGATGCTTGCGGCGTCAGCATTCCACCGCCCGAGACCCACCCGCCTTGACTCCCGACATAGGACAGCTCACTGAGCAATCCGAGGCCGGCGCGAAATCCACCTCGGCCGGGGCCACCAGCGGCACACCACCCGACCGAGCACGTCCGCTACGCCATACACTCGGGAATCATCCGAGGTTAACGAATTGTCGGATTCCAACCACCAACCGCCGTCATGTTCCCGGATCGCCCGCTTGACCACCAAAAGGTCCGGACGACTGCGGAACCGGGCCACCACCACGTCGCCCGGCCGGATCCGCCGGGTCCGACGGACCAGGAGGGCGTCCCCGTGGCGCAGGGTCGGGGCCATGGACGGGCCGGCCACCAACACCAGGAACATCAAGCCTCCTCACCCAGTTACCAGCGGAACGAGAGTAGGGTCAGAGGTGAGAATCACAACCATCCAATCGCAAGAACCCAACGGAGGGCACTCATGCGACTGCCGCGCGTTTTGACTCCGCGCACGATCGTGCACGCCCACTGCGACCTACCCTGCGGGGTCTACGACCCGGCCCAGGCCCGGATCGAGGCCGAGTCCATCAAGGCGATCTGCGAGAAGTACCACGCCAGTGATGACCCGGAGTTCCGCACCCGGGCCCTCATCATCAAGGAGCAGCGGGCCGAGCTGGTCAAGCACCACCTGTGGGTGCTGTGGACCGACTACTTCAAGCCGCCGCACTTTGAGAAGTACCCGCAGCTGCACCAGCTGTTCAACGAGGCGACCAAGCTCGCCGGTGGGGGCGGTGGCGCTAAGTCGTCGACCGACGTGGCCGTCGCGGAGCAGCTGCTTGCCAAGATCGACGAGATCGCGAAGATCTTCTGGGAGACCAAGCAGGGGTGACCGGTTCGGCGCCCGCACCGACTGCGCCCGACGTTGTCCTGCTCACCGTGCCCGCGGACGGCGCCTATCTGAGCGTGCTGCGGACGGCGGCTGCCGGACTCGCGGCTCGACTGCGTTTCACCCTGGACGAGATCGAAGACCTGCGGATCGCGGTGGACGAGGCCTGCGGTCTTCTGCTGCGGGTGGCGCGGCCAGCCGCCGAGCTGGAGTGCCGGTTCGCGATCGAGGGTGAGGACCTCGGGGTGGAGGTGGCGGTGCCGACCCGCTCGGCAGCTACTCCGCCGACCACCTCCTCGTTCCCGTGGAAGGTGCTCGCCTCCCTCGCCAGCGCGGCCTCGGTGACGGCCGACGACCAGACCATGACCATCAATCTCACTGCCCGGCGCACCAGTAAGTAGTCCCGGAACGGCCGGGCGTCGCACCCCAGACGGGGTACGGCGCCCGACCGTGACTTTCTCGTCGTCTTCTCCGCCCGCCGGCGACGGGGTGCCACTCAGCCGGAAAGGATGACCGCGTTCTCAGCGCGTCAGGGCGGCGTGCGTGCTCGGGGCCACCAGGAGCGTCACCACCACCATCCCGAGCAGCGCCACCGGCAGCGCCAGCAACGGCCGCCCGCTGGTGGCGAACATGACCGCCAGCATCACCGCTAACAGCTGGAGCGCGATCGCGGGGGCGCGCGCCCGCGGTTTGCGCCGATGCAGCCCGGCGGCCGCCCCGGCCAGCCCTGCGGCCAGCAGCGCCACGTACCCCGCGACCGCCATCGCCCTGGTCAGATCGTCGGGCTCGGCCGCGATCGCCAGGTAGCCGAGGACCAGGGCCACCACCGCGGTGACCACCGCTTCCAGAATGAGCAGCCACACCGCCCAGCGCAGCGGGCGAGGCAGCTCGGTTGACATCACGAGCGCCACGATACAACGGGTTAGGCTGTCGGCCATGCGCGCGCTGCTCGTGGTCAACCAGCAGGCCACCACTACCAGTCAGCGCAGCCGAGATGTGCTGATCCGGGCGTTGGAGAGCACCGTCGACCTGACGGTGGTGTACACCCGGCGGCGCCGGCACGCGATGGAGCTGGCGCGCCAGGCGGTGGGTGAGATGAGCCTGGTGGTGGTCCATGGCGGCGACGGCACCGTCAACGAGGTGGTCAACGGGTTGATGGCCGGTGGCGGCGGCCCTGCCGAGCGGCCTGCGCTGGCGGTGGTTCCCGGGGGCTCCACCAATGTGTTCGCCCGTGCGCTCGGCCTGCCCGCCGATTGGGTGGAAGCGACCGGAGTGATCCTGGAAGCGCTCCGCGAACGGCGGAGCCGCACCATCGGGCTCGGGCGGGCCGATGATCGTTACTTCACCTTCTGCGCCGGACTCGGGATTGACGCGGCCGTGGTGCGGCGGGTGGAGCAGGCCCGGTTCCGCGGTCGAACCTCGAGTCCGATCCTGTACGCCCAATCGTTGACAAGTGAATACCTGTTCGGCGGAGGGAGGGATCGGCCAGATATCACCATTGAGATCGAGTCGGGCGGTGATTCGCTTCGCACTGACCGCCTTGCGACCGTGATCATTCAAAACACCTCACCTTGGACATATCTCGGTCGCCGTCCGATCAACCCGAATCCCGAGGCCGCGTTCGAAGCCGGCTTGTCGGTATTCGCAGTCCGTAGCCTGGCCATCCCCACCGTGCTCCGAACTCTGCGACAACTCTTCGCTACTGGCCGTGCACCCCGGGGGCGCCACGTGATCCGGTGGCCGGACCTGGAGGCCTTGGCGCTGCACTCGACCTCCGCCCAGGCCTTCCAACTCGACGGGGACTACCTGGGGGAGCGGTACCGGGTGCGGTTGACCGCCATCCCCGATGCGCTTCGAGTGATCTGTTAACGCGTACGGACCATCTGTGTCGTGACACGCAGTGAAATGCTGGCAACTCTTACTGTCGACAACTACATTGAGTGAGGGCTACTGCGCAAGAGAATCGATGATCACGGGCGCGGAATCGTGAGCTTACTCACCCAAGCGGCCATTTTCGGGATTAGCCTCTTGACATCGCGGTAGTTCGTGAAAGTATTCACAAGCGGACCACGACGGGGGCTCACACGTCCGCCCGCCTGCACCGGTCGCAGCGGTTCGCTGCCTGCGACGGTCTTCGCGCGGACGTGACACACAAGTTATCGACGTATCACTGCCATTGGGACAAGGAGCGTAGCCGCCATGGACTGGCGCCACCGTGCTGCCTGCCGAGACGAGGACCCGGAGCTGTTTTTCCCGATCGGGACGTCCGGCCCGGCCCTGTTGCAGGTCGAGCAGGCCAAGGCGGTCTGTCGGCGCTGCCCGGTATCTGAGGAGTGCCTGCGCTGGGCGCTCGAGACCGGCCAGGACGCCGGCGTATGGGGTGGGATGAGCGAAGAGGAGCGGCGCGCGTTCAAGCGTCGCGGCGCGATCCGTCTCCGCGCACATTCATTCTGATCTCCAAGCCGACCAGCAGTTCGCCCCGGGGCCGCGAAGCCCGGGGCGAACTGCTACCCGGAAGATCTCTCAGCTCCGTCCCTCCACACTGGTCCGCGCTATCCGAAATCCCGCGAACACCCTGGCGGCCCGCGCCGTATTCCCCCATCCCCGGGGAATACTCCACTGTGACCAGACAGTGCCGGTGGCGCCGGTACGGCCTGCGCTCCTGACTGACCACGTCCGTAGTGGTTGGCACCTCCGGGCCTGAGCTCACCGCCGCCCGCAGTGGTCACCCGCTGCTGACACTCCCACCGGCCCCTCGATGTAGCGGTACCTCCAACACCGCTTCGGTGCCGCCTCCTGGCCGGGCCCGTAATGTGATCTCCCCCCGCAGCTCGCCGGTGGCGAGGGTGCGCACGATCTGCAACCCGAGCCGGTCCCGGGCCTCCAGGTGGAAGTCGGACGGCAGCCCCTGACCGGTGTCGGCCACGGTGACCCGCAGGCGGCGCCGTTCCCGCTGCACCCCTACCACCACTTCTCCCGTGCCGCCGTCGGCGAATCCATGCTCCACGGCGTTGAGCAGCAACTCGTTCAAGATCATCACGAGCGGGGTGGCGACCTCCGCCGGCAGCATCCCGAAACTGCCGTCCCGACGCATGCTCACACGCGCCTCCGGGGTGGCCACCTCCGCGGCGGCGGTAGCCACCCGGTCCAGCACGGTGTCGAATTCGACCAGCTCGTCACTGGTCATCGCGAGCGTCTCGTGCACCAACGCGATCGACGCCACCCGACGGACCGACTCCTGCAGCGCCGCCCGGGCCTCCGGCGCGCTGACCCGGCGCGCTTGCAGCCGCAGCAACGCGGCCACCGTCTGCAGATTGTTCTTCACCCGATGGTGGATCTCGCGGATGGTGGCGTCCTTGGTCATCAGCGCCCGGTCCCGGGCCCGGACCTCGGTCACATCCCGCACCAACACCAGCGCCCCGATCGGGACCCCGGCCGGGATCAGCGGCAACGCCCGGGTGAGCACGCTGGCATCCTGCACTTCGACCTCTCGCCGCGGTGGCGACTCCCCCCGGAGGGCCGCCAGCACCCCCGCGGCCGCCTCCGAACCGGCCAACGGATCGTCGGCCAGCCGGCGGACCAGGTCGGCCAGGTCCTCCCCCACCAGGTGCGCGGTCAGGCCCAGCCGCCGGAACGCGGATTGCGCGTTCGGGCTGGCGTAGGTGACCTTGCCCGCGGCGTCCAACCGCACCAGCCCGTCCCCGACCCGCGGGGCGCTCGTGGTCTCCCCTCGGTGTCGAGGCGGGGGAAGGTACCGTCGGCCACCATCTGCGCCAGATCGTCGGCGGTGGTGAGGTAGTTCAGCTCCAGATGGCTGGGGGTCCGCGCGGTGAGCAGATTGGTGTCCCGGCTGACCACCGCGATCAGCGATCCGGAGCTGTCCCCCGGGCCCCGCCGGCGGACCGGAATCGCCTCATGCCGGGTCGGGACGTCGCCGTACCACACCGGATCGCCCTCGCGCCAAATCCGTCCCTGGGCCAATGCCATAGACAAGTGGGCGGTCTCCGGGCCGCGACAGATCCGGCCGACCTGGTCATCCTGGTATGCGGTGGCCGCGGTAGTCGGCCGGACTTGGGCAACGCAGACAAACGCGGGCGGGTCAGTGGGTGCGTCCCCACCGTTGACCGGCACCCACATCACCAGGTCGGCGAAGGACAGGTCCGCCAACAGCTGCCAGTCGCCCGCCAACCGGTGGAGGTGGTCTATGTCTTCCGGCCCCAGGCTGGTGTGTTCTTCAACCAGCTGCCGCAGCGTGGACACGCGCCATGGTATCTCGCTCACGCGCGCACCGAACCGGTGAACGGGCTGGCGGGCGCCAACCGCCACCGGCCGAACCCACCGCGCGCGCCGAGCGCGAGCACCACCGCTTGCCCCAGCTCCGCCACCGCCAGCCCTACGACGATCCCTACCCCGCCCCAGGCCGGCACCGCCACCATCCCCACCAGGGCGGTGATCCCCAGATTGACCGCCGCGGCCAGCCCGGTGATCCGGGGCGCCCGCGCATCGGTGTTCTCGAGCAGGTAACCAGCCCAGGCCAAGATCATCATGGCCGGGGCGCGGCTGACCATCAGCGCCGCCCAGAACACGAACCCGGCTTTCGCGGTCACCGCCGCGAGATCGAACTGCGACAACCCCCAGCCGGCCAACGCGAGCCACGCCACGTCCGCTACCACCACCCCGCTCGCCACGCGAGCGGCGCGTTGCCGCCCGCTCCGACTGGCCCGCCCCGCCAGCCGGAGCGACACCCGAGGCGCGAACACCCGTAGCACATACAACAGCAGGTTGAACGCGACCGACCAGACGGTGATCACCACGAACAGTTGGGAGAGCTGCCACGACCACCGCGAGAAAGCGAGCAGGTTGAACATCACCCCGGAGGAGAGGTAGACGCAGACCTCCCCGCCGCTCATCAGCACGACGGTCCAGATGATGCGGCGCAGATAACCGGCGCGGTGCCGGATCCGCAGCGTCGGTCGCCCCAACTGGACCGCCAACACCGCATTGACCACCGACTGGGTGACGATGACCGCGGTGATGTATCCGGGCGGACCCAGCCAGCCGGCCAGGCACGCGGCCAGCAGCCCCACCTGGAGGAGCGAGAGCACCAAGAAACTCCCCACGTCCGGCCAGGGGCGCCCGAGCGCGCGGTGCAGCCCGACCAACAACATGGTGCAGCCGCTCCCGAGCAGCATGGCGGCCACGCCGAGGTAGATGGTGGCCACCGCCTCCCCCCATAGCCCCAAGGACACGGCGAAGGCGACCACCAGCGGTATCGGCATCAGCCACACCACCGCCAGGAGGGCCTCGGTGATCATCGGACCGGTCCGCGGGGCCCGGGGCAGCAGTTTGAGCACGGTCTTCTCCGGGCCGGTGAACACCAGGGCGGTCAACCAGGAGAAGGAGGACATGGCCGCGGCGTAGACCTGATAGCGCGGCTCCCCCCAGGCCATCAGCAGCAGCACGGTGGTGAGCAGCTGCACCAACCGGTACGTGCCCCGCCCCGCCAGCAGGGACAGCAGGGTCAACGGGCGAATGTGGTACCGGCGGCTGTCCGTCGGGGCGGCCGGGATCGACGGGGCGCTCACCGGCCGACCCGTTCCGGTAGCGGCAGCGTGGCCGGGGCGGGCCGGACCGGGGCGGTCAAATGCGCCAGTACGTCCGCCCGGAGCGGATGACCGCCCTGCTGGAGGTGCGCGGTCAACGCGGCCACCAGTTGATCCGTCGGATACACCCGCCGCAGGGTACGCAGGCTGGGCCCACCGTCGGTGCCGAACAGTGCGGTCCGGGCGGCGCGGGCGGCGGCCGGATCCGGCAACTCTCCCTGCTGCAACGCGGTCACCGCCGCGCTCACCTGCGCCGGATCGGGCTGGGCCGGCGCGCCGTCCACCAGCCGGGTGACGATCCAGCACTGTTCGGTCATCCGACCGGCCAGCCAGCGCCGGGCATGCTCCACCCGCTCCCACACCCGGGCCAGGGTCTCCGCCTCGGGCTCCTCCCCGGAGTCGCTCGCGCCGATCAGCGACGCCACCACCAGTTCGGTGCGGTAGCACAGGTCGTGCAGCGCGCCCACCACCGCCGAGATGGACGGCAACCCGACGGCGGGGGGCGGTTCCCCCGGGGCGGCCAGCTCCGCTCGGGCCGCCGGATCGAGCTGCTGCAGATGCGCGTCCCACCGCTTGTAGAGCTGGTAAAAGGCGGCCCGGTCCAGCCCCGCGCGGGTAAGCGGACGCCGGGAACTCCGGCTGACCCAGCGGTACATGGCCGCCGGCATCACTTCCCCCGCCAGCTCGTCCGGTGACTCCGAAGGAGCCGCCGGTGCGGGCGTAGGTCGGGGGCGGCGCCGGGCCCGGGCGGACAGCAGCCCCGCGGGATCGGCCAGGCTCACCACCGCACCGCAGTACCCACACCAGTACCGGGCCCGCCGGATCCCTAGTCGTAGCACCGCGACGAAGTCGGTCCGGTCGCACTGCCGGCAGGCGGCGGTCCGGTCGAAGCGGACCGGATCCCGACCGACCAGGGCGCATAGCCAGCGCCGTACCGGATGAGGCGGCCGGGTGCGCTGTTGCCGGTGGACCGCCAACAGCAGGATCCGTACCAGTGGGGAGCGGCGGGTGTCCCGCCGCGGCTCCGTTGTCGTCATCGCCACCCAACCACCGCCCACAACGGGACTGGCTGGGCACCGTACCGGCTCTTGATCTGTTCCATCCCTTTGCCCAGGATCAGCCGCTGGGCGCCGTCCTTGATCATCAGATCGACCAACCGGAGATACTGATCAAAGTAGAGGTCGGGTCGCGCCCCGTCGATGTCATCCCGACTGCCCCACCACACCAGTACCGACTCACCGGCGTATCGCAACAGCGCCGAGAACCCTAGCAGTCGGCCGGAGCGGTCTCGATAGGTGAGGAAGCGGGAACCGGGTAGGGCGGCGAACCGGGCGAAATATCCCGCCGGCAGCGGTGGCCGGGGAATCGCCCGGGAGATGTGTCGGCGACGGACCAGTTCCGCCAGCCACCCCGCCTCGTCCGCCTCGATGGTGTCGACCAATTCCACCTGCAGATCCGGATCGGTGGCCACAGTGTGCCGGATCTTCTTCAGCTGGGATCGCCACTTGCTGGGCAGGTCGGCCAGGTATTCGTCCAGGCTCGTCCACCGGTTCTCCAACACCATGTTGGGGCCAAGTCGTAGCCGTACCCGCCGATCGCTCGGGACCAACGGCAGCAGCTCGGACGTCAGCTCCCGGTACGCCATGGCCAGGCCACCGACTCCGGTGCGGCGCCGGATCGCCTGCTCGAACACCCGGACCGCCTCGGCGCGGGTGCCCGGATCGGCGTCGGGGGCGAACGCCAGCCCCGCCCCCATCGCCACCGGGGTGGTCCGGCATTCGGTCATACTCGGTCGCGGCATTCGCCCAAGCCGAACAAACCGGGTCGGGTTGGTGGGGCCGAGGTGCCGGGCAAAAAAAATCGCCACCGGATGGTCCGCACCACCTTCGGTAACCATGACCATAGTGGACGGAGTCTGGCTACAGTTCGCGGCGGTGCGCAGCAGGTCCGCTTGCCACAACGGCATCAGGTGGTGGGTAGCTACGAAATCGTCCCACTCTGCGGGAGGTGACTCCTGCAGCGGGTCAACGACGATCGCGGTTAGCGCCATTACGCCTCCCGGTCGACGAACGTAGCCGGCACCTAACCCTCCCAGTTCCTGGACACACACCGGAGCGGTCATGTGCCGATCGACTCTACAGTAGGGTTGATCATCGCCCTGCCGACGCTGGACAACGGGGGCAGGTCACGGCGGGCACCCCTGGACGACGACACCAACCAGGATGGACTGAGGAAGCAGTATATGTCCCCTTTACCCGCCCAATCCGGCCTGACGGTATTCGTACCGTGCTTCAACGACGGTGACATCATCCGGAACACCTACCGGGAAATCGTCGACGCGCTCGGCCAGATTCCCGACCTGGAGCTGCTGTTCATCGACGACGGCAGCCAGGACGACACCTTGGCCCAGCTGAAGGCGCTCGCCGCCGAGGACTCCCGCGTCCGGTATTTGTCATTCGCGCGTAACTTCGGCCTGGAGGCGGCGCAGGCGGCCGGATTCCGCTACGCCAGTCGACCGTGGACCCTCCAGCTCGACTCCGACCTCCAGAATCCCCCGGCGGAGGCCTGGAAACTGCTGGCCGCCGCCGCGGAGGGGTACGACATCGTGTTCGGGGTCCGGCAGAACCGGCAGGACCCGTGGCTGCGGCGGTGGGGCTCGATCGCCCAGCGGTGGGTGGCCCGCCGCGGGTTCGGCATCGACCTGCCCCCGGGGGCGTCCACCTTCCGGGTGCTGCGGACGGGGGTCGCACGGACCCTGGCTGACCTGCGACTGGGCACTCCGTACTTCATCGCGATGGTGCCGATGGTCGGCGCCCGGTACACCTGTGTCCCCACCCGGCACGCCCCCGACGCCGGCCGCTCCCGGTGGCGGCTGTCGCGGCTGGTCGGCCACAGCTTCGAGCTGCTGTTCGGGTACTCCTGGCGCCCGCTCAACGGCAGCTACCTGGTGGCCACGCTCGGGGTGCTGGCCGCCAGCCTGCTCGCGCTGCTGACGGTGCTCGGGGTGGTCAGCACCGGAGTCGCGGTCGCCGCCGGCCTGCTGATCTCCGCCGCCACCTTGGGCACGGTGGCGCTGCTGGGCAGGTACCTGTACCGGATGATGCTTGACCACCGGCGAAACCGACCCTATTACGTCCGGGAGGGGAACGTGCCGATCCGACCAGAGGACCGTATGGACGGTGGGGAAGAGCTTGTGCCGCCGCCGACCGTACCGACCACGGCTACCGCGGCGACGGAACCAGCGTCGGAGCCGTCGTCCGCGCCCGCGGAGCCGACCACCGCCGAGGGCGATGCGCGGGGCACCGTGCTGATCCTGGGGGCCAGCGAGGATCAGCTGCCGGTGTACGTGGAGGCCCGCCGGCGCGGGTACCGGACCGTGGCGGTGGACTGGTGGACCGACCGCCCGGCCCTCCCCTACGCCGACGAGCACCTGCATATCTCCACCCGGGACCATGACAAAATCGCGGCCGCCCTCGGGGACCGGAAACTGACCACGGTGATCGCAGCCGCCAGTGACGTGAGCCTCGAGAGCTGGCACGAGCTCGGTACCCGCTACCAGGCGCCCTACCGCTATCCGCTGTCGGCCGCCCTGGCCTCAGTGGACAAGGTGGTATTCCACGCCATCTCCGAGGCGGCGGGGGTGCCCACGTACCGCTGGCGCCAGCACACCGATCCGCAGGTGCTGATGACTCTCGCCGAAGAGGTCGGGTACCCGCTGGTCGCCAAGCCGGCTGACAGCTCCGGCAGCAAGGGCGTGACGTTGGTGGAGCGCCCCGAAGACCTACCGGCGGCCCTGGAGTACGCGCAGCAGTACACCGTTACCGGCAAACTGCTGGTCGAGGAGTTCCTGGCCGGTCGGAACCTGACCGTGGACGTGTTCATACGCGATGGGCTCCCGGCGTTCACCGGGATCACCGAGAAGCGGATCCTGCCCGGGGCCCACTTCGTGATCGGTGGGCACACCTGCCCGGCACCGATCGACCCCGCCCTGCGGGAGGAGCTACGGGAGCTGGCCGGCCGGCTGTGCCGGGCGATCGGACTCACCGACGGGCCGGCCAACTTCGACGTGATTGTGGATGACTCCGGCCAGGTGCGGGTGCTGGAAGGCAACGCCCGGCTGTGCGGCAACGCGTTCCCGCTGTTGATGCGGGAAGTGTACGGTGTGGACACGGTGGCGGCTCTGACGAGCCTCGCGCTGGGAGAGCCATACGACCTCACCCCCACCCGGGACGGGGCCGGCATCATCCACGTGCTCGCCTCGCCGCTGGAGACCGAGGGGGTGCTGACCGAGGTCGGCGGGCTGGAGGAGGTCCGGGCCATCCCCGGGGTGGCCCGGTGCGAGGTCTACGCCGAACCCGGCACGGTGGTCGCCCCGTTCACCGAGTCCGGTCGCAAGTTCGGCTACCTGTTGGTGACCGGTCCCGATGCGGAGGCCGCGGAAGCGACCTTGGCGAAGGCACTGGATACGCTGCGGCTGACCGTGGTGCCCCGGACCAGCTCCGGTGGGGCCGTTCCCCGGCAACGGACCGCGGCGACCACCCCCGCCCCCGCCGCCGGACGAGGAGGAACCGATGGCGTCTGACTCCACCACCCACCCCGCCCCCACCGGCTCCCCGGAGCCTTCGGGGTCGGGCCGGCGTGATCCCGGCTACCACACCCCGCAGTTGCCACCGTTCCTGGTGGCCAACCGGGTCACGCTGATCGCCGGAGCAATCACGCTGGCGCTGGCGGCATTCGTCTACTTCGGCATGCCGCACAGCCGGAACATCGCCCACTTGGGGGAGTTCCTGGTCAAGCTGACCCCATTTGTGAGCGCCAGCATCGCCATCGGCTGGCTACACGTGGGCTGGGCCCATCGGCTGCGGCTCCACCTGATCCTGCCGCCCCTGTGCTTCACGGCGTTCTTCGCCTACTTCGTGCCGAAGCTCTTCTTCTACGCCAACCTCGGCGCCGACTTCGGCCAGTTCTACTACACGATGCTGATGCTGGTGCCATTCATCATCTTGACGATAGCGCTGATGATGCGGCTGGGAGGCGCCGCACGCTCCACAGTGCTACGGATGGCGGCCGCGCTGATGCTGATCCAGCTCTCGGGGATCGAGGACCTGGCCTTCCTGACCGTCAATGACCTGACCGGCACCGCCTACCACCCGATCCCGGAGGTGTGGGAGTGGGCCGATCACATGACGGTGCGACTGGGGCACCCCGCCAGCAAGTACGAGGCGTTCGCGTTCATCGCCGTCCACCTGACGGCGGCGGTGCTGGTGCTGACCCTGCCGGGCCGGTGGTTCCGGGCCCTGGGGCAGCGGCTGCGTCGGAGGACCTCATGACCTGGTACCGCCCGGCGCGGCAGGAGCGCCGATACCGCCGGATGACCCGGCGGGCGTTCGCGACCGTCACCTTCTACCGGGAGCAGCTGGCCAGCGCCGGGGAACCGCTGCCACACCCGCGCCCGACCCCGGTGGGGGAGCTACCCGATCCGCCCCACACCCTGGTCCCGTTTGCCCGCCCCTGGTCGGCTCGGTACGAACCCTCGCTGTGGACTCCTCGACTCCGGCCGCTGGCGGCCGCGCTGCGGCTCGCCGGCTGCCGAGGGCGGCGGCCGGTGCTGGAGGTACGGCCGGCGCTGTGGGACGGCACCCGGCTGCCGGGCGGCTGGCCCCGCCGCCGGTACGCGGTGCTGCTACCGGCCACCGCCCAGGTGGCCTCACCCGAGCGGCGTGCGGAGCTGAACCAGGCGGCGTTGACAGCGATCGGTGATGGTCCGGCGTGGGTGGTGGGTGCTCCGGAGGAGCTGGCCGATCTCCCGGCGCGGCCGGGGCTCGCGCCGGTGGCCCGGCTACCGATCCAGGCCCTCGAGGCGGCCGCGACCACGGAGACCAGGCCGGCGGTGCTGTACGAGCCTCGGCTGGGCTACCTCGGGGCGCGGGTGCCCGGGTGCGGCCGATGGCACCTGGACTGGTCCCGGGTGCATGCCCAGGATCGAGGCGGGCAGCTCACCCTGTCCCGCCTGGACCAACGCCGCCCGACCCTCCTGGAGGTGGTGGTGCCGGGGGCGGACCGGGTGACGGTCGAGCGCTGTCCGACCCACCGCACGCCGGTGCTGCGGGTCCGCTGATCAGCGGGTGCTGGTCACCTTGCTCAACCCCCGGGGGAGGTCGGGGTTCTCCCCACGGGACAGCGCCAACGCCAGCGCCAACTGCTGCAACGGCAGGATGTCCAGCAGCGGGGCGTACCGTTCGTCCAGTGCGGGCACCCGCAGCAGGGCGGTGGTGCCCGCTACCGGGTGGGGGCCGACCACCACCACGTCCGCACGGCGCTCCCCCAGCTTGGCCAGCACCTCCCGCATGGACTCACCACCGGGGCCTTCACCGACCACCGCCAGCACCGGCACGTCCGGATCGGCCATCGCCAGTGGTCCGTGCAGCAGGTCGGCCCCGGAGAACGCCAGCGCCGCGAGGTAGGAGGTTTCCATCAGCTTCAGCGCCGCCTCCCGGGCGGTCGGGTAGGCGTATCCGCGGCCGGTGGTGACGAGCCGGTCGGCGAACCGGTACCGCTGCGCCAGCTCGGTGGCGGTCGAATCGGCCAGGGTGAGCGCGGCCAGCTCGGGCAGCACCGCCAGCGCGGCCCGTTCCTCGGCCGGGAGTACCCCGTTGCCGGCCCGGACGCCCTCGATCAGCATCAGCAGGGTCAGCAGTTGGGCGGTGTACGTCTTGGTGGCGGCCACCGCCCGCTCCCGCCCGGCCCCGATGTCCACCGACAGCTCCGCCGTCTCCGCCAGCGGAGAGTCGGGGTGGTTGGTGACCGCGACGGTGAGCGCCCCCTGCTTCCGGGCGCTGCTCATCATCTCCACCAGGTCCAGGGAGCGGCCACTCTGGCTCACCCCGATCACCAGCGCTTCGGACAGATCCAGGTGGGCGTCGAACAGGGTGACCGTGCTGGGCGAGGCCATGCCCGCCGGCAGCCCCAGCCGGATTTCGGTCAGGTAGGCCGCGTACAACGCGGCGTGGCCGGAGGTGCCACGGGCGGTCAGCACCACGTGCCGGGGGCGGCGGGCCGCGATCCAGGCCGCCGCCGAGGCCACCTGTTTCGCATGCTCCGGCTCGATCAGTCGGGCGTACATGTCCGGCTGTTCCTGGATGTCCACCGCCATGCCGGCGCCGCTGTTCACCGTGCCACTCTCCGTTCCACCGTCACCGCCGCGGCTCATCGCCGGCTGTCGCCGGAAGGTCGAGCCGTAACGCCCACAGGTTGATCCCTCGCCTGGGGCTCCAGTCTCGTTCTGGGGTCCGGACAAACCCGAACGTCTCGTATAGCCGGTGAGCGGCGGTAGCGAAATCCCGGACGGAGATCACCACCGCCTTGCACCCGTGCGCCACCGCCCGGTCCAGGACCGCCTGGACCAGCGCACGCCCTACCCCTCGGCGCTGCGCCGCCGGATCCACCGCCAGGGTCCGGAACTCCCCCTCCCCTGGTCCGGCCAGCTCGGCGTAGCGGCTGCCGGGCAGTACGAACAGCACCGAGCCCAGGATGCGCCCCGTCTGCTGATCCTCAGCCACCAGCAGCTCCCCGGCGGTCGCCCGGTCGGCCACGTTGGCCAGCACCCGCTCGTACGGGTGGCCGGGCGTGACCTGCCAGTCGTGGCGATAGGCCGCCACGGTCAACTGCGCGATCGCCGGATAGTCGGCCGGCACCGCCGACCGGATCGCGATCCGGGTCATTCGATGACCGCGATCAGGTCGCCCTCCTGCACCACGTCCCCCTCGTTCACCGCGATCTGCTTCACGGTGCCGGGGGCCTCGGCGACCACCGGGATCTCCATCTTCATGGACTCCAGGATGACCAGCGTGTCGCCGTCGTCCACCTGGTCCCCGACGGACGCGACTACCTTCCACACGTTGGCGACCATCTCGGCCCGGATCTCCTCGGCCATCGCTGTCTCCTTCGGCTGTACTCACGGGGACCCGCACGAGCCCCTCCGGGACCGTACGCGCGGGACTGTCGTCATCCAACCATGTCCCGTGGTTGCCTCGCCTACCTGCCCACCTTCGCTATGCTGACCTGCCGGGAGGTCTCACTATGGCTAAGCGAGCACGCAAGCGTCGAGCCCGTAAGAAGAAGGCCGCCAACCACGGTAAGCGTCCCACGGCCCGCTGATCCGAGCAGGGCCCGACCGGTTCGGGCCCTGCTCGGTCGCCGGCTCATCCGTCCAACACCGCAATGTGAGGACCGCTCAGTTTCTCCAACAGGTCCGCGTGGAGCCGGCCGTTGGTCACCACCGCTGAGCCGCCGGCCGGATTGGGGTTACCCGACAGATCGGTGAAGGTGCCGCCGGCCTCGGTGACGATCGGTACCAGCGCGGCCACGTCCCACAGGGACAGCTCCGGCTCCACCATGATGTCCACCGCGCCCTCGGCCACCAGCATGTATCCGTAGAAATCGCCATAGGCCCGGTTCCGCCAGGTGTGCCGCATGATGTCGAGCACTGCCCCGAGCCGCCCATTCTGCTCCCAGCCGGTCAGGTCCGAGTAGCAGAACGAAGCGTCGGCCAGCCGGTGCACGCCGGAGACCGACAGCCGGGTGGCCGCGGCGGTGTGGCGGCCGGCCCAGGCCCCGTGGCCGCGGGCCGCCCACCACCGCCGTCCCAGGGCGGGGGCGGAGACCAGCCCTACCACCGGCTGGTCGTTCTCCATCAGCGCGATCAGGGTCGCCCAGATCGGCACCCCGCGGACGAAGTTCTTGGTGCCGTCGATCGGGTCGATCACCCACTGTCGCTGGCCGGTGCCGGCGGCGGCCTCGGTGGCGCCGAACTCCTCCCCCAGGACCCCGTCGCGGGGGCGGGTCCGGGCCAACGTGGCCCGCAGCGCCTTCTCTACCGCGGTGTCGGCGTCGGACACCGGCGTGAGATCCGGCTTGGTCTCCACGTGGAGGTCCAGTGCCCGGAACCGAGCAATGGAGATGGAGTCGGCAGCGTCTGCGAGCACATGCGCCAACGCCAGGTCGTCGGAGTAGCGGGCGGTCTCCGGGTGCCGGCTCTCCGAGCGCCGGGCCGGGTGACGAGTGGTCATGGCCGAAAACCTATCGGATGCGCGGCAGGCCCCACCGCCACCGGCGCCTTATTCGGCCTCATCCCACCGGTCCCCCTCCCGGGAGGCCAGCAACCGCCGGTACGAGGCGAGCCGACGCGGGTCGGCGTGGCCGTCGGCCACCCACCGGTCCAGGGCGCACTCCCCGCCGGGAGCGTGATCGCAGTGTGGGGGACAGTCGGCGCTGCCCTCCACCAGGTCGGCGAAGCTGGCGAGCAGACTGTCCGGGGAGACGTGCGCCAGCCCGAAGCTGCGCACCCCCGGGGTATCGACGATCCATCCGCTCGGCTCCGGGCCCGGCAGACGCAGCGCCACCGCGTTGCTGGAGGTGTGCCGACCCTTGCCGATCGCGCTCACCTCCCCCACCGCCCGGTCCGCCCCCGGGACTAGCCGATTGACCAGGGTCGACTTACCCACCCCGGAGTGCCCCACCAGCACGGAGCTGCGCCCGCGCAGCCGGTCGGCGAGCGCGGTCAGGGGCTGGTCCGGCCGACACAGCACGTACGGCAGGGACAACTCGGCGTAGTAGTCGAGCAGGTCGGTCAGCGGGGCGTCGTCCTCGAGCAGGTCGACCTTGGTCAGGCACAGCAGCGGGGTGATGTCGGCGTCGTAGGCGGCCACCAGGCACCGGTCGATGAACCCGGTCCGCGGCGGGGGATCGACCAACGAGGAGACGATCACCAGTTGGTCGGCGTTGGCGACCAGCACCCGTTCCCGCCGCCCTTCCCCGGCCCGCTCGGCGTCGTCCGCGCTGCGGCGCAGCACCGAGCGGCGGGGCTCCACCCGCACGATCCGGGCCAGCCGGTCCGGGTCTCCGGAGACGTCACCGACCAGCGCCACGCGGTCGCCGACCACGACCGCGTGGCGGCCCAGCTCCCGCGCCCGCATCGCGACCACTCTGGTCCCGTCCCGGTCGCAGATGTAGCGGCCGAGGTGCACTTGGACGACCATCGCCTCGACCGCGTCGGCGTGCCGGGGGCGGATCCGAGTCCGGGGACGGGACGAGCGAGGCGGGCGAACGCGGACATCCTCCTCGTCGTAGTCCCGTCGCCAGCTCACCTACGCTCCTTTTCGCTGGTCAGCTCACCAGAGACGACCATAGCTCCGGAAACTCGGGCAGGGTCTTGGCGGTGCATGCGGCGTCGCTGAGCTGCACCCCGTCGACCACCAACCCGATCACCGCGGCCGCGTGCGCCATCCGGTGGTCGTCGTAGGTGTCGAACACGCCCCCGCGGAGCGGCCGCGGCGTGATCTCCAGCCCGTCGGGCAGCTCTGTCACCTGGGCTCCGAGGCGGGAGAGCTCCCGCACCAGGGCGGCGATCCGGTCGGTCTCGTGTCCCCGGATGTGCCCGATGCCGGTCAGCCGGCTCGGCCGGTCGGCCAACGCGCACAGCGCCGCCAGCACCGGGGTGAGCTCGCTGACGTCGGACAGGTCCGCCTCCACCCCGCGGACCACCCCGTCCCCGGTCACGGTCAGTCCCTCCGGGGAGAGCACGCACCGGCCGCCCATCCGGGTCAGCAGTTCCCGCAGCTGGTCGCCGGGCTGCACGGTCCGAGTCGGCCAACCGGTCACCGTCACCTCACCGCCGGTGACCAACGCGGCCGCCAGGAACGGAGCGGCGGCGGATAGGTCCGGTTCGATCTCCCACCCCCGCCCCGCCAGCCGGCCCGGCTCAACCACCCAGACGTCCGGCTCGCTGTCGTCCACCCCGGCCCCGGCCGCGCGGAGCATCTCCACGGTCATCCGCAGGTGCGGTCGGGACGGGATCCGGCTCCCGACGTGCCGGACCACCACCCCCCGCTCAAACCGGGGGGCCGCCAGCAGCAGCCCCGACACCAGTTGGCTGGAGGCGGAGGCGTCCAGGGTCAGCTCCCCACCGACGACCCGCCCTACACCGCGAACCGTCACCGGCAACCCTCCGGTGGCCGCGGCGGTCACATCCACCCCGGCGGTGCGCAGCGCCTCCACCAGCGGGCGCAGCGGGCGCCGCCGGGCGGCGGGATCACCGTCGAACGTGACCGTTCCGGTGGCGAGCCCCGCCACCGGGGGGAGAAACCGCATCACCGTGCCGGCCAGCCCGACCTCCACGTGCGCCGGCCCGCGCAACGCCCGGGGGCGTACCAACCACCGCTGCTCATCCATGGTGGAGACGTACGCCCCCATCGCCCGTAAGCCACCGGCCATCAGTTCGGTGTCCCGGGCCCGCAGTGGGGACAGCAGGGTCGAGGCACCGTCGGCCAGCGCCGCCAGTACCAATGCGCGGGCGGTCATCGACTTGGAGCCGGGCAGGCGAAGGGTGGCGCGCACCGGACCGGTAGCCCGGGGCGCTGGCCAGGGCGCCAACGGCGACGCCGGGGAGCCGGTCGGGGAGACGGGAAAGGCGGACACGTACTCATTGTGCCGGTGTGGCGCCGGTCATGGCAGTTGACGGGGCACAGATGTCAGCGGGGCTGGCTACGCTGGCGGCGTGTGCGGACGGTACGCCAACACCCGCAGCCCGGCGGAGCTGAGCCAACTCTTCGAGGCGGCGGACGAGACCCCGGGGTGGACTCCCCGGTACAACATCGCCCCCACCACCTCGGCGCCGGTGGTCCGGGTGTCCCGCAGCCGAGGGGAGCGGGTGCTGAATCTGGCCCGGTGGGGGCTGCTGCCACCCTGGGCCAAGGACCCCCGGCAGGGGGCGCGGATGATCAACGCCCGGTCGGAGACGGTGGCGACCAGTCGGGCATTCGCCACGCATTCGCCTCCCGACGGGCACTGGTGCCGGTGGACGGGTGGTACGAGTGGCGCCCCCTGCCCGAGGGAGGCAAGCAGGCGTACTTTCTCACCTCCCGGGACGGCTCCCCGTTGGTGATGGCGGGCATCTGGACCCGGTGGGGGCCGGAGCGGTGGCTGACTTTCGCGGTCCTGACCACCGCCGCGCTCGGCCCACTGGCCACGGTGCACGACCGGATGCCGCTGCTGTTGCCACCGCAACGGTGGCATGACTGGCTGCACCGCCCCGGACCGGACCCGGCGCTGCTCGCCGCCACCCCGGCCTCCCTGGTGGCCAATGTGGAGATTCGCCCGGTCGGCCCGGCGGTCGGCAACGTGCGCAACGACGGCCCGGATTTGATCACACCGGTCGCATCCCCCCGTTCCTCCCCCACGCCGACCCTGTTCTGAGCGATTCCTGGCCGATGCCGTCTCCCGCGATGAACGGAACCGTGTCGCTATTCGCTTCCGTTATTTCCCGATTAGAGCGGGTTCTGACAAGAAGTTTCGACCAAAGTTGCCTGTGCCCCTTGTCCCGAGTCCAACAGGTGAGGTAGAACACTGCGCCGAAGCTGTTTGCCAGGGGAGGTGGGTGAGTTGACTCGGGCGCGCACACCCCGCCCGCACGAGGTGGAGGAGGCGCGACGCGATCAACGACTGTTGCGAGCGATCCGGGAGGCCGGCAAAGATCCAGCCTGGCGTACTCGGGGGGCCTGCCAGTCGGTGGATCCGGAGACGTTCTTCCCGGCCCCCAGTGAGCCAGTCGACGCGGCGATGGCGTTGTGTCGCACCTGCCCGGTACAGGGCGCGTGCCTGGCCTGGGCGCTGCAGGCGGGTGATCTACACGGGGTCTGGGGCGGTACGACTGCCCGGGAGCGGCGAGCCATGGCGGTGATCTGGCATAGCGAGCAGCGGGAGGCGCTGCTCGCGGAGGCGGCCGCGGAGGAGTCGGCGACGGTACCTCACCAACGCACGCTGCCGCCGGTCGGGGCGGCGATGGACCGCGCGGAGCTACTCCGTCTGGTCAAGGCTGGGTGACCCTTCCTGGCCTCCCACCGGCCAGGAAGGGTCAGGAGGTGGACGCGGTGTGGATCCGCTGAGGCCAGCCGGTGCGTCGGCTCGGCGGAACTCACGGTGACCAACGATCCGCCCTGCTCCGGGTGACGCCCCGCTGCCGGCACCGTGCGGATGGTGGCGGTCGACGGCGCTGGAATGGCTGCTCCGCCGGGGGCGTTCTCTCTAGGGGCGACATCAGGTCACACGAGGGGAGACGCACGGGTGCGGACACTGGCAGCGCGACCGGCGGATACCACGCCACGGTCCTCCGACGTATCCTCGGCTGGTCGCCCGGTACCGTCGGTACCGGGCCCGCGGCACCGGGTGGCCGCGGAAATTCCGGCCAAGACGAGGATGGTTGTCCGGGTGACCCCGAACGAGACCCCCGCCCAGCGCCAGGCGCGGTTCGAGCGGGACGCACTGCCGTTCCTGGACCAGCTCTACGCGGCTGCCCTGCGGATGACCCGGCACCCGGCGGACGCCGAGGATCTGGTGCAGGAGACCTTCATGAAGGCGTTCGCCGCCTTCCACCAGTTCCAAGAGGGCACCAACCTGAAGGCCTGGCTGTACCGGATCCTCACCAACACGTACATCAACTCGTACCGCAAGCGACAGCGCCAGCCGATTCAATCCCCGACCGACGAGATCACCGACTGGCAACTGGCCGAGGCGCGGTCCCACACCTCGGAGGGGTTGAAGTCGGCGGAGGCGGAGGCGCTGGAACGCCTCCCCGACGACCAGGTCAAGCAGGCGCTGCAGCAGCTGCCGGAGGAGTTCCGGCTGGCGGTGTACTTGGCGGACGTGGAGGGCTTCTCCTACAAGGAGATCGCCGAAATCATGGGCACGCCGGTGGGGACCGTGATGTCCCGGCTGCACCGGGGGCGGCGCAACCTGCGGCGGCTGCTGGAGGACTACGCCGCCCGACGCGGCCTGGTCCCCGCCCCCACGCACGGTCCGGGTGACCGGAAGGAGGTGTGAGGCGTATGGGCCACGCGGGCGGGCAGGAGCCCAGTTGCCGAGAAGTACTGGAGCAGGTCTACCTCTACCTCGACCTGGAGTGCAGCGCGGAGCGGCGGGAACTCATCCGCGCGCACCTGGATCGGTGCGGGCCGTGTCTGCGCGAGTACGGCATCGAGTACGAGGTGAAGGCGCTGGTCGGCCGCTGCTGCGGCACCGAGCAGGCGCCGGCCGAACTACGGGAGCGAATCCGGGCGCGCCTGGCGAACGTGGTCGCTTCCCTGGAGCTACCCGCGCGGGAACCGAACGACGCGTAAGGGTCCTCCGTTCTCGGTAACGTCTCATCCACGCACCGCGGCGCCGGACGGGCGTTCCGCCCCGGACCCGGCCTGTGCGAGCACCAGGCCGAACCGCTCATCCGGGTCAGCCCACCAGCGGCGCACCGTGAATCCGGCGGCGGTCAGCTCCCGAGTCAACCCCGCGCGATGAAACTTCGCCGATATCTCGGTGCGGAGCTCCTCGCCGGCGGCGAAGTCGACCGTCAGCGCCAGCGCCGGTAACCGCACCGTCATCGCCCGGGTGGCCCGCAACCGCATCTCAATCCACTCCCGCTCCGGATCCCACACCACCACGTGCACGAACGCGTACGGGTCGAAGTCGGCCCCCAGCTCGCGATTGAGCACTCGCAGGACGTTCCGGTTGAATTCCGCGGTCACTCCGGCCGCGTCGTCATAGGCCGGCACCAGCACCTCCGGATCGGTGACCAGCCCCGCCCCCAGCAGGAGCCACTCCCCGGGCGTCAGTGTCCGCCGCAGCTCGGCCAGGAAGCGAGCCCGCTCCGTGGGCAGCAGGTTGCCGATGGTGCCGCCGAGGAACGCCACCAACCGGTCCCGGTCGCCGGGGAGGCTGGTCAGATGCCGTGTGAAGTCCCCGACCACCCCGGTCACCTCCAGGTGCGGGTATTCGGTGGCGATCGCGGCCGTCGCCGCCGCCAGGGCGGACTCGGAGACGTCCAGCGGCGCGAACATCGCCAACGTGCCCTGCCGGGACAGCGCGTCCAGCAGCAACCGGGTCTTCTCCGATGAACCGGACCCGAGCTCCACCAGCGTGCCGGCGGCGGTCAACCGGGCGATCTCGGCCGCGTGGGCGGTCAAGATCGCTCGCTCCAGCCGGGTCGGGTAGTACTCGGGCAGCCGGGTGATCTCCTCGAACAGGTCACTGCCCCGGGCGTCGTACAGCCAGGTGGGTGAGAGCCACTTCCGGTCGGCGGACAGCCCCCGGCGGACGTCGGCGTGCAGCCACCGGGCGTGTTCGGTCTCATCCAGCCGGATCTCCAGCGTGGCCTGGGTCATTCGTTACCTCCTCAACCGGCCGGGTCGGGCAGCCGGGTCACGGTCACCCGGTCGGTGGTCGCCACTACCAGCCGTTGGTCGGCGACGGGCTGCCAGGCCGGGTCGTCATCGAGTGGTTCGGAGCTCACCAGAGTCGCTCCACCGTGCTGGCGCACCCACAGCGAATGGGTGACGGTGGTGGCGACGATGGTGCGGGAGTCGGTCAGCAACAGATTCAGCCGGGAGCCGGGCGCGGCTCGGGCGACCTCGGTCACCGTCTCCGCCACCGCGGTGGGGGCCGGCTGCCCCGCCCGGAGCCGGGCCTGGACCAGCTCCCACAGCAGCACGGAGTCGGTGAGCGCCTCCATCGACAGCAGGCGGGTCACCGGCAGGCGTTCCGCCAGGGCGGCCACGGTGTCCGGCCAACCGAGGATCTTCCCGTTGTGACTGAACAGCCACCCCTCACCCGTAAACGGCGCGCAGGCGGACTCGGTCACCGGCATCCCGGCCGTGGCGGAGCGGACCGCCGCCAGCATGGCCGACGCCCGAATCCGGGCGGCCAGGTGCGGCAGCTGGGCATCCGCCCAGAGTGGCCGGTCCCGGCGATACCGTAGCGGCTGCCCGGCGTCGAACCAGCCGATCCCGAATCCATCGGCGTTGATCCGCCCGCCATGACGCATCTGTCGGGGCGCCGAGGCCTGGTGCACCAACGCATGGGGTGGGTCGAACAGGACCGCGGCCAACGGGATCGGTGGCCCCAGGTAGGCGACGTGGCGACACATCCGGCTCAGGCCACCTCATCCGGGTGCGGGTCCCGGGCACAGCGGAACCCGGCGAAGATCTGTCGCCGGATCGGGAAGTCCCAGTTCCGGAAGGTACCCCGGCAGGCGACCGGGTCGGTGCCGAACGAGCCGCCCCGGAGCACCTTGTAGGACGATCCGAAGAAGACCTCGGAATACTCCCGGTACGGAAAGGCCACGAACCCCGGGTAGCCGCGAAAGTCCGTATCCACCCACTCCCACACGTCCCCGATCAGCTGATGGACCCCCAGCGGGGAGGCACCGGCCGGGTAGGCCCCGATCGGGGCCGGGCTCAGGTGCCGCTGACCGAGGTTGGCGTGCGCCTCCGTGGGGTCCTCGTCCCCCCACGGGTAGCGGCGGGAACGGCCGGTGGCCGGGTCGAACCGGGCGGCCTTCTCCCACTCCGCCTCGGTGGGCAGCCGCTTCCCCGCCCAGGCCGCGTAAGCCTGCGCCTCGTAGAAGCACACGTGCACCACGGGCTCGTCGGGCCGGACCGGCTCGGTGCGACCGAACCGGGTGTACGCCCAGCCGTCCCCGTCCCGTACCCAGTGCATCGGGGCGACCAGCCCGGCCGAGACGCGGTGCTCCCAGCCCGCCGGGCTCCACCACCGTGGGTCGTCGTACCCCCCGTCGGCGATGAACTCCGCGTACTGACCGTTGGTGACCGGGGCGGCGTCGATCAGGAACGCCGGAACGTCGACCACGTGCGCCGGTCGCTCGTTGTCCAACGCCCACGGCTCGGTCGAGGTGCCCATCGTGAACGGTCCGGCCGGGATGAGCACCTCCCCGGCGACCGGGACCCGGGGCGGCGGTGGGGAGGGGCGGTCAGCACCGGCTCCCCGACCCGGAGCTGGTGGGTGGCGAGCATGGTCTCGTCGTGTTGCTGCTCGTGCTGGGCGATCATCCCGAACGCGAACCCGTCCGCCACCAGCGGTTGCCCGCTAGCGGCACCCGGTCGAGCACGTCGAGCACCTTCTCCCGGACGGTCGCCACGTACCGGCGGGCCTCGGTGGGGTCCAGCAGCGGCAGCTCCGGTCGGCGACTGCGGGGATGTTTGAACGCGTCATAGAGGTGGTCGATGTCCTGCCGGATCGGTTCCCGACCGCCGACGTCGCGGACCAGCCACAGCTCCTCCTGGTTGCCGACGTGCGCCACATCCCAGACCAGCGGCGACATCAGGGGCGAGTGCTGCCGCACCAGGTCCGCGTCGTCGACCGCGTCGGCCAGGGCGGTGGTCCGGGCCCGGCTGCGCGCCAACTCGGCCGCGATCCGACTCCGAAGGTCCTCCATTGCTGATCACTCCTTTCCGCCGGCCAGCCGCCGGCGCAGAGCCTCGACGACGGTGCGTCGGGTAGCCGCAGCCAGGTCCGTACGGGCCAGCGCAGGTGCGGCCAGGTCCACCACGGCCGCTGCGACGCGGGCCAGCGCCGGGGCGGCCAGTCCGACTCGGGCGGCGGCCCGCCACGCGTGGGCCACCGGAGCGGCCAACCGCCGGGCCTCGACGGTGGTGACCGGATCGGCCAACAGCGCGACCAGCAGCGCCACCGGCGGGAACCACTCACTCGGCTCTTGCGCGTCGAGGTACCGCACCTCCAGGTGCCCACGCGGCCGGACCGGCGGGAACAGGGTGCTCAGGTGGTAATCAAGATCGCCTATGGTCGGGGGCGGGGTGAAGGCGTCCGCGATCCAGTCGGCGAACGTCATCTCCACCGGGACCCGCCAGTCCGCGCCGTGCCGCAGGCACAGCACCGGCGCGGCCAGCGCATACTGTGCCCAGTCGGTGGCGGGGTCACCGGTCAACCGGACCGGGGCGGTGCGCTCCGGCTCCATCTCCAACCAGGCGCGCATGCGGGCGGAGGCCCAGCCGGTGTCGACTCCGGCGTGCCGACGGGAGGTGGCGAACAGGGCCAGCAGGACCGGCCCCAGCGCCTGCAGGGTCCGCCACCGCTGCCCCACCTGGTCCGGCTCGCCGGCGTCCAGGTTGACCTGGATGGCGGCGGTAGCACACATCATGGTCAGCCCCGCCGGTCCCTGGGCGGCGAAGCGCGCCGCCATGGCGTCGTACCGACGCGTGCGCAGCAGCCGCCGCGGATGTCGGTACGCGTCGATGCCGTGCCGACCAAGCCGCAGCCCGTGGGCGGCCAGTCGATCGATCACGTAGGCGAGGTCCGCCTCAGTGATGCGGTGCAGCTCGGTGAGGGAGCGGAAGGGACGGGTGGAGATCTCCACCTGTCCGCCGGGCTCGACCGTGAGCACGCTGCCATGTGGGAGCGGCCGATGGGGGGAGGTGGGGTCCAGCGTGGGGGGAGCGTGCGGGCCGAGGGCGGCGCGCAACGTGACCACATCCAGATCGCGGGCGGGTGCGTCGACATGATGGACGGTCCACTCCAACTCCACACCGATCAATCCCGGAGGGCCGGTGGTGAAGCAGACGTCGCGCACGTGCGCGACCGCCTCGTCGAGGTGGCGCAGCACCCGGGAGGCGCTAGGGGCATGCCGTTCGACCGTCGTCACTGTCACCCTCCTCTATGGGGGTGTCCGCCACGATAACCCGCACCTCCGACAACGGCACCCTTAGCTAATCATGCTAGCTTTATAGCTAATTTCATTAGCCGATCGATGAGCGGAAGGACCGCCATGACTACCCAGTTCTTGACCCGGGAGGGCGGCCGGATCGCCTATGACGACACCGGCGGGGCCGGACCGCTGGTGGTCTGCCTGCCGGGGATGGGCGACCGGCGGCAGTTGTTCCGCCGGTTCACCCCGTATCTGGTCGACGCCGGATATCGAGTGGTGACCATGGATCTACGCGGCCA
Organism: uncultured Actinomycetota bacterium; assembly: GCA_963809545.1. Taxonomy (GTDB): domain Bacteria; phylum Actinomycetota; class Actinomycetes; order Mycobacteriales; family Micromonosporaceae; genus Natronosporangium. Next base: position 32,940 of record CAWEKD010000003.1, read on the forward strand.
CGGCGAGTCCTCCACCGGGTGGGCGACGCACACCCCGGTCGCGGTCGGACAGGACCTGCTGGCGCTGTTGCGCCAGGTCGAGCCGGCCGGGCCGGCGGCGGTGGTCGCGGTGTCGTTCAGCCCGGCGGCGGCGATCTGGGCGGCGGCGGAGACGCCCGAGCTGATCAGTGGCCTGGTGCTGGTGTCGCCGTGGGCGCACGACCCCACCCCGAGCCGACTGACCCGGCTCCTCGCCGGCCTCGTCGGACGCTCCCCGCGAGGGTGGGCGTGGTTCTACCGCTCGCTGCACCGCACCCCGCCTCCGGACCTGCCGGCCTACCTCCAGGCGTTACGCCGCAACCTCGCCGAACCGGGCCGGTCGGCCGCCCTGCGGGCGATGATGTGGGCACCGAAGGCGGAGGGCAATGACCGACTGCCGGAGGTCCGCTGCCCGGTGCTGGTCGCCATGGGCAGTCAAGACCCGGACTTCCCGGATCCCGCCGCCGAAGCGGAACAGGTGGCCCGACGGGCCCGCCAGGCCGAGGTGGTGATGCTCGACGGGGTCGGGCACTACCCACCTTCGGAGCGCCCGGACCTGCTGGCCGCTTCCGTACTGCCGTTTCTCGCCAGGACCACCCGTGACGAGTAGGGCCGGCCTCACCCCGGAGCGGGTGGTGGAGGCCGCGCTCGCGATCGTCGACGAGGCGGGCCTGGAGGGGTTGACGTTGGCCAAGGTCGCCCAGCGGACGAACGTGGCGACCCCGTCGCTCTACAAGCATGTCGCGGGGCTGCCGGCCTTGCGCCGGCTACTGCGGCTCCGCGTCCTCACCGAATTCGACCACACCCTCCGGGAAGCACTGGTCGGCCGGTCCGGTGAGGCGGCGCTCCGGGCGCTGGCCACCGCCTACCGGGACTACCTGCGCCGCCACCCCCACCGCGCCGGGCTGCTGGAGACCGCACCCGGGGACGACCCGTCCCTGCAGGCCGTGAGCGACCGGGTGGTGGAGCTGGCCTACACGGTGGTACGGGGGTACGGCGTAACCGGCACTATGGCGGTGCACGCGGTGCGGTGCCTGCGGGCGGCGGTGCACGGCTTCGCCCAGTTGGAAGCGCTGGGCGGATTCGGGCTACCCGCACCGGTGGACGTCACGTTTGGGCACCTGGTCGACATGCTGCACCGGCAGCTCACCCAGCTGGCCCGGCCGCACCCCCCTCCCGCCGACGAGGAGGCTGGCCCCACCACCGCGTGAACGCGACGAGGGTGCCCTTCCCCCGACTGTCGCCGCGGGAAGGGCACCCTCTCCCTTTACCTGTCCGGCCTACCGATCAGACCTACAGACCTTCACACTGGCCGTAGCCACCGGCGGTGGCGGTGTTCGGCAACCCCAGATTCGTGGGAGCCGGATCATTACCGAAACACGACAACGACCCGATCACCGTGTTGCCCGACACCACGACCTCCCCGTCGGTGACGTTGGACACCAACGTCACCGACCCGGTCACCTGGTTGGCGAACAACCACACCGACCCACTACCACCAGAGGCCACCACCGGACCGGTCACCTGCGTGAACGCCAACTCCAACACCGAGGCGCCCAACGCCGACACCGGACCCTGCACCACCGCCGCCGTAGCCACCAGCCCAGCACCCGCGGACACGTTGACCTCACCCAACACCTGGTATCTGCCGC
>CAWEKD010000004.1:0-203588 GCA_963809545.1 uncultured Actinomycetota bacterium
CGTCCTACTCTCCCACACCGTCTCCAGTGCAGTACCATCGGCGCTGGAGGGCTTAGCTTCCGGGTTCGGAATGTAACCGGGCGTTTCCCCTCCGCCATTGCCGCCGTAACCTTATCCACACCACATTCGGGGCAACCTTCGCCTATCAACCCACGAGCGGTGGGTGGTTTGTTGAGAATCGTATAGTGGATGCGAACATCTATGGTGGTCAAGCCCTCGGCCTATTAGTACCAGTCCACTGAACACATTACTGTGCTTACATGTCTGGCCTATCAACCCAGTCATCTACTGGGGGCCTTACCCCCTCAAACGGGTGGGAGACCTCATCTTGAAGCAGGCTTCCCGCTTAGATGCTTTCAGCGGTTATCCTTCCCGAACGTAGCTAACCAGCCATGCCCCTGGCGGGACAACTGGCACACCAGAGGTTCGTCCGTCCCGGTCCTCTCGTACTAGGGACAGCCCTTCTCAAGTCTCCAACGCGCGCGGCGGATAGGGACCGAACTGTCTCACGACGTTCTAAACCCAGCTCGCGTGCCGCTTTAATGGGCGAACAGCCCAACCCTTGGGACCTGCTACAGCCCCAGGATGCGACGAGCCGACATCGAGGTGCCAAACCATCCCGTCGATATGGACTCTTGGGGAAGATCAGCCTGTTATCCCCGGGGTACCTTTTATCCGTTGAGCGACACCGCTTCCATCCGCAAGTGCCGGATCACTAGTCCCAGCTTTCGCTCCTGCTCGACCCGTCGGTCTCACAGTCAAGCTCCCTTGTGCACTTACACTCAACACCTGATTACCGACCAGGCTGAGGGAACCTTTGGGCGCCTCCGTTACCTTTTAGGAGGCAACCGCCCCAGTTAAACTACCCACCAGACACTGTCCCTGGACCCGATTCAGGGCCCGAGGTTAGATGCCCAGACCAGCCAGAGTGGTATTTCAAGATTGCCTCCACGACCACTGGCGTGACCGCTTCACAGGCTCCCACCTATCCTACACAAACCGCTCCAAGCACCAATATCAAGCTGCAGTAAAGGTCCCGGGGTCTTTCCGTCCTGCCGCGCGTAACGAGCATCTTTACTCGTAGTGCAATTTCGCCGGGTCTGTGGTTGAGACAGTGGGGAAGTCGTTACGCCATTCGTGCAGGTCGGAACTTACCCGACAAGGAATTTCGCTACCTTAGGATGGTTATAGTTACCACCGCCGTTTACTGGCGCTTCGGTTCACCGCTTCACCCCCCGAAGGGCTGACAGGTCCCCTTAACGTTCCAGCACCGGGCAGGCGTCAGTCCATATACAGCGTCTTACGACTTCGCATGGACCTGTGTTTTTAGTAAACAGTCGCTTCCCCCTGGTCTCTGCGGCCACCCCCAGCTCCAACCGCAAGGGTCGTCACCAGGAATGGCCCCCCTTCTCCCAAAGTTACGGGGGCAATTTGCCGAGTTCCTTAACCACAGTTCACCCGCTCGCCTCGGTATTCTCTACCTGACCACCTGTGTCGGTTTAGGGTACGGGCCGCAGTGAGCTCGCTAGAGGCTTTTCTCGGCAGCATAGGATCACTGACTTCGCCTGAATCGGCTCCGCATCACGCCTCACCCACATGCACCACGGATTTACCTATGGTGCGGGCCACACGCTTGCCCCGGCACAACCACCGGCCGGGATCAGCTACCTTCCTGCGTCACCCCATCGCTCGACTACTACAGTCCGGGATCCCACGCTCCCCCACCACCCCACACCCCGAAAGGCGCAGACACAGCAGGTTCGGGTGGTTAGCACAGACTGCCTCGTCGTGGGCGCTCACCCGCGGGTACGGGAATATCAACCCGTTGTCCATCGACTACGCCTCACGGCCTCGCCTTAGGTCCCGACTCACCCAGGGCAGACGAACTTGACCCTGGAACCCTTGGTCATCCGGCGGCAGGGATTCTCACCCTGCATTCGCTACTCATGCCTGCATTCTCACTCCCGCCACCTCCACCATTGGCTCACGCCACGGCTTCACCGGTGACAGGACGCTCCCCTACCCACCCACACACCCAACCCACCCCCCGAAGGAGACAGGCCAGGCACACGTGTGAGCGCCGCAGCTTCGGCGGTGTGCTTAAGCCCCGCTACATTGTCGGCGCAGAACCACTTGACCAGTGAGCTATTACGCACTCTTTCAAGGATGGCTGCTTCTAAGCCAACCTCCTGGTTGTCTACGCGACCCCACATCCTTTTCCACTCAGCACACACTTAGGGGCCTTAGCTGGCGATCTGGGCTGTTTCCCTCTCGACTACGAAGCTTATCCCCCGCAGTCTCACTGCCGTGCTCCACTTGACCGGCATTCGGAGTTTAGCTGACTTCGGTAACCCGGTAAGGCCCCTAGGCCAACCAGTGCTCTACCTCCGGCAAGCAACACACGACGCTGCACCTAAATGCATTTCGGGGAGAACCAGCTATCACGAAGTTTGATTGGCCTTTCACCCCTAACCACAGGTCATCCCCCAGCTTTTCAACGCTGGTGGGTTCGGCCCTCCACGCCGTCTTACCGGCGCTTCAGCCTGCCCATGGCTAGATCACTCCGCTTCGGGTCCAGAACACGCGACTCAACGCCCTATTCAGACTCGCTTTCGCTACGGCTACCCCACACGGGTTAACCTCGCCACGCACCACTGACTCGCAGGCTCATTCTTCAAAAGGCACGCCATCACCACCCCACCCCAAAAAGGGACAGCACAGCTCTGACGGATTGTAGGCAGACGGTTTCAGGTACTCTTTCACTCCCCTCCCGGGGTACTTTTCACCTTTCCCTCACGGTACTAGTCCACTATCGGTCACCAGGAGGTATTTAGCCTTACCAGATGGTCCTGGCAGATTCACGGCAGATTCCAGGAGTCCGCCGCTACTCGGGAACACCCACAGGCAGGCCCACAGTTTTCACCTACCGGACTATCACCGTCTACGGTGCCGCTTCCCAACGGCTTCGGCTAACCACAAGCTTTATCACTGCCCCACCACGTGTCAGCATGGTGACGTGAGCGCCCCACAACCCCGACCACGCAACCCCTGACAGGTATCACACGCGACCGGTTTAGGCTCCTCCGCTTTCGCTCGCCACTACTAACGGAATCACAATTGTTTTCTCTTCCTGCGGGTACTGAGATGTTTCACTTCCCCGCGTTCCCCCCCGCACCCTATGAATTCAGGTACGGGTGACACCACACATACTGGTGCCGGGTTACCCCATTCGGAAACCCTGGGATCACAGCTCGGTTGGCAGCTCCCCCAGGCCTATCGCGGCCTCCCACGTCCTTCATCGGCCCCTGGTGCCAAGGCATCCACACGTCCGCCCTTACACACTTGACCACACAAAGATGCTCGCATCCACTATACAATTCTCAACAAACCACCAGCACCAGCCACACCCACACACGGGCACACAGGCCCCGCCCACGAAACACGGCACCCAAAGGCTTGTTCCCTCATAACCCGACAGGGTGCCCCACCAGCACCAGACAGCGCGCACCATCGGGAGGTATGACCGATGACCCACCCACCAGGCAGTCACACAACGGGCTCCCTAGAAAGGAGGTGATCCAGCCGCACCTTCCGGTACGGCTACCTTGTTACGACTTCGTCCCAATCGCCAGCCCCACCTTCGACCACTCCCTCCCGCCGAAACGGGTTAGGCCATGGGCTTCGGGTGTTGCCGACTTTCGTGACGTGACGGGCGGTGTGTACAAGGCCCGGGAACGTATTCACCGCAGCGTTGCTGATCTGCGATTACTAGCGACTCCGACTTCACGGGGTCGAGTTGCAGACCCCGATCCGAACTGAGACCGGCTTTAAGAGATTCGCTCCACCTCACGGCATCGCAGCCCTCTGTACCGGCCATTGTAGCATGCGTGAAGCCCTGGACATAAGGGGCATGATGACTTGACGTCGTCCCCACCTTCCTCCGAGTTGACCCCGGCAGTCTCCCATGAGTCCCCGGCATTACCCGCTGGCAACATAGGACAAGGGTTGCGCTCGTTGCGGGACTTAACCCAACATCTCACGACACGAGCTGACGACAGCCATGCACCACCTGTGCCGGACGCCCGAAGGCACCCCCCATCTCTGGAGGATTTCCCGGCATGTCAAACCCAGGTAAGGTTCTTCGCGTTGCATCGAATTAATCCGCATGCTCCGCCGCTTGTGCGGGCCCCCGTCAATTCCTTTGAGTTTTAGCCTTGCGGCCGTACTCCCCAGGCGGGGCGCTTAATGCGTTAGCTACGGCACAGAAACCCGGGAAGGGCCCCCACACCTAGCGCCCAACGTTTACAGCGTGGACTACCAGGGTATCTAATCCTGTTCGCTCCCCACGCTTTCGCTCCTCAGCGTCAGTAACGGCCCAGAGACCCGCCTTCGCCACCGGTGTTCCTCCTGATATCTGCGCATTTCACCGCTACACCAGGAATTCCAGTCTCCCCTACCGCACTCTAGCCTGCCCGTATCAACCGCAATCCCACAGTTAAGCCGCAGGATTTCACGGATCGACGCGACAGGCCGCCTACGAGCTCTTTACGCCCAATAAATCCGGACAACGCTTGCGCCCTACGTCTTACCGCGGCTGCTGGCACGTAGTTGGCCGGCGCTTCTTCTGCCCCTACCGTCACCACCAGAAAACGGCGGCTTCGTCAGAGCCGAAAGAGGTTTACAACCCGAAGGCCTTCATCCCCCACGCGGCGTCGCTGCGTCAGGCTTCCGCCCATTGCGCAATATTCCCCACTGCTGCCTCCCGTAGGAGTCTGGGCCGTGTCTCAGTCCCAGTGTGGCCGGTCACCCTCTCAGGCCGGCTACCCGTCAACGCCTTGGTAGGCCATTACCCCACCAACTAGCTGATAGGCCGCGAGCCCATCCCCCACCGGACAAGTCCTTTCCACCCACCCCCATGCAGGAGCAGGTCATATCCGGTATTAGCCCCCGTTTCCGAGGGTTATCCCAGAGTGGAGGGTAGGTCACTCACGTGTTACTCACCCGTTCGCCGCTCGAGTACCCCCGAAGGGGCCTTTCCGCACGACTTGCATGTGTTAAGCACGCCGCCAGCGTTCGTCCTGAGCCAGGATCAAACTCTCCAACAAAAAACAGAGAAACCCTGGCCAAACCACAAACACAACGTGATCCAGCCAGACAAAACCATCTGGCACAGACCACCCAAAAAACACCCTGTCGAGTTATCAAGAAACAACCCACACCACAGACACCCCAAACCACTCGGGGAATCTCGTGGGGGCTTGCTCGGCATCCAGCCTAACTGACCGGCTCCGCAACCACCAACCAGGGTCACCCCCCAGCCAGCAGCGCACCGCTCAGCACCCACCAGAATAACAGACCCACAAACAACCCGCCACCCTGGTGGGACGGCTGGACCAGCCCGAGACCTTCACCGTGAGCGGTTCTGGTCACCGGACCGGCGTCCGAACGGCTAAGACCGTAGCACACACTCCACGCCGGCCACCATTCGGCGTCCCCGCCGCAGCACCAGGAACCGCCCGTGCTGGAGCGCTGACTGCGGCACCGGCGCGTCCGCGTCGCTCACCCGCTGGTTGTTCAGGTACGCGCCCCCCTCCGCCACGGTCCGCCGCGCCTGGTTACGGCTGTTGCTCAACCCGGTGGCGGTGAACAGCTCGGCGATGCTGGGCAGATTGCCGTCCGGTCCTACGGTCACCTGGACCAGCCCGGCCTCGGTCAACGCCGCCCGAAGCGTCTCCGGCGCCAACTCCTCCAGCGAACCCCGGCCGAACAACGCCTGGCTGGCCGCCACCGCCTGGCGGGCCTCCTGCGCGGAGTGCACCAGGGCGGTGACCTCCTCCGCCAGTCGGCGCTGGGCGGCCCGGGCCGCCGGCCGCTCCACAGTCTGCCGCTCCAGCTCCTCGATCTCCTCCCGAGGCAGGAAGGTGTAGATCCGCAGCATGCTGCCGACCTGCTCGTCGGGGACATTGACAAAGAACTGGTAGAAGGCGTACGGGCTGGTCATGGCCGGGTCGAGCCAGACACCCCCGCCGCCGGTGGACTTACCCAGCTTCCGCCCCTGCGCATCGGTGATCAGCGGGGTGGCCAACAGGTGCACCGACTCCCCGGTCACCCGTCGGATCAAGTCGGCGCCGGCGGTCAGGTTGCCCCACTGGTCACTGCCGCCGACCTGCAACCGGCAGTCGTACCGGCGGAACAGCTCCAGGTAGTCCATGCCCTGCAGGAGCTGGTAGCTGAACTCGGTGTAGCTGATCCCCTCCGCGGAGTTCAGCCGGGCACTGACCGCGTCCTTGGTCAGCATCTTGTTGACCCGGAAGTGTCGGCCGATGTCCCGCAGGAAGTCGATCGCGCTCAGCCCCGCGGTCCAGTCCAGGTTGTTGACCATCCGCGCGGCGTTCTCACCGGAGAAATCCAGGAAGGGTTCGATTTGGCGGCGGACCCGCTCCACCCATTCCGCCACCTGCTCCCGGGAGTTCAGTTGGCGTTCGGTGTCCCGACCGCTGGGGTCGCCGATCAGGCCGGTGGCCCCACCCACCAGCGCCAGCGGGCGGTGGCCGGCCAGCTGCAGCCGGCGCAGCGTGAGGATCAGTACCAGGTTCCCGACGTGCAGGCTGGGGGCGGTGGGATCAAAACCGCCATAGAAGGTCACCGGGCCACGGGCGAGCTCGGCCCGGAGGGCGTCCAGGTCGGTCGAGAGGGCGATCAGCCCCCGCCACTGCAGGTCGTCGATCAGATCCGTCACAGGTGCGATTCTTCCTTATCTCGCCGGAACGGTGACCGCCTCACCCCCCGTCTCCTCAACCTCTGGTAACCGATCTCCACTCGGCGGTGGCGTGCGCAGTGGGGTCAGCCCGCTGGCGGGTACGAGGGTCCAAGGCCACGGACCACCAGAGGTGACCCAGTGATCATGATCGGGACCAGCGGTTGGCAATACCGTCATTGGCGCAACCGGTTCTATCCGCCGGGGGTGCCCACGGGGCGGTGGTTGGAGTTCTACGCCGAACGGTTCGCCACCGTGGAGTTGAACGCCTCGTTCTATCGGCTGCCGGAGCGCGCCACCTTCGTCGACTGGCGGGAGCGCACCCCGGCCGATTTCACGTTCGCCCCCAAGCTGAGCCGATACCTGACCCACCTGCGCCGGTTGCGGGATCCCGCCGAGCCGGTGGCGCGGTTCCTGGACCGGGTCGACGGGCTGGGGGACCGGCTCGGTCCGGTGCTACTGCAGTTGCCACCGAACCTCACCGTCGACCCGGGGGCGTTGGACGCGGTCCTGGCGCAGTTCCCGCCGGAGGTGCGGGTGGCGGTGGAGCCCCGGCACGACTCGTGGTGGACCGCCTCGGTGCGAGCGGTGCTGGAACGGTACGGGGCGGCGCTGTGCTGGGCCGATCGGCACGGCCGGCCGGTCACGCCGACGTGGCGGACCGCCGACTTCGGCTACCTGCGCCTGCATGAGGGCCTCGCCCGTCCCCGGCCCCGGTACGGTCCGGCCGCGCTGACCTCCTGGGTGCGCCGGATCGACGCGGCCTTCCCCGCCGACGAACCCGTCTACACGTACTTCAACAACGATCCCCACGGCGCCGCGCTGGTCAACGCGGCGATGTTCGCCGCGCAGTGTCATCGGCATGGGCGCGCCACCACCCGGGTCCACTCGCAGGCGGATCAGCCGATACCTCTCCCTGCCGCCAGTACGGGTTGACCGTCCACCAGCAACGGTCGGTGGCGTATCCGGGAGACGGTCGACCGCGCTGGTCACGGCGCCCCGCGTATCCCCCGACGCCGCCGAGGGGTGTGCGGGCGGTACGGGCTGACCGTCGGTTCACCGTCCAACCAGAACCGCCACGGCCAGTCCTTGGCGCCGGACACCCCGACCCGGGGGCCGGTGCGCACCTGGGCCGGGTCGACCGGCCGGCCCGGCGGTGACAACCTCACCGGGCTGGCCGGGTCCAGCAGGTTCACCCCGTTGGCCGTACCGTCCAGTCCGAGCGCCGTCACCAGCCGGGCTGGTCCTCGCGCCAGGTCCCGGTCGGTGCGGGCGCTCGGGCGCCGGGCGCGGGCTACCTCGACTCCGGCGATCACCTCCCCGGCACGCAGCAGCACCGCCGCCGCCTGGCCGGCCGGGGCGCAGACCACATTGGCGCACCAGTGCATGCCGTAGGTGAAGTAGACGTACAGGTGACCGGGCGGGCCGAACATCACCTCGTTCCGCGGGGTACGGCCCCGATAGGCGTGCGAGGCGGGGTCCTCCCCCACCCCGGCGTACGCCTCCACTTCGGTCAACCGGATCCGGACCTCCCCTGCGGAGATCTCCCAGCCGAGCAGAGTCTGCGCGACCGTGGGCACCTCCGCGGCCGGAACGTACCGCCACGCGTAATCCACCGGTCAAGGAAACGACACGCCACCGCGATCAGCAACCGCCGGTCGGGCGGACGAGTGCGGCGGAGCCACGCAGCGGACCAACGATCAGCTACGCCGGGCTCCGGCCTCGTACTTCGTCGTCGAGCGCGTGATCCGGGGGCCGCGGAGGGTTTCGTAGGCGAACTCGGTCAGGTAATCGTTCAAGGCGATCGACGCCTTCGCCGCGGCTTCCTGATCCCCGGAGCAGATCGCTCGCAGGATGGCGCTGTGCTTGACGCTGGCCTGCCGTAGGTCGTATTCGACGTCGTGCAGGTGAGCGAACCAGAACCGGCGGGACAGTCCCTGGAGCGGCGCCATCGCCACCTGGAGGTAGTCGTTGTGGGCGGCATCGTCGATGGACCGGTGGGCTCGCTTGAGCAGATGCGCGAACTGTCGGACGTCATCACCTGCGAAGTTGGCTAGGTCATCTGCCAGTTGCGCCATCTGTTCGCGCTGGTGGGGCTCCGCCCGCTCGGCTGCGAGCCGGACAGCGAGCTCCTCCACGACCCGTCGTAGCTCCAGCAGCCGCAGTTGCTGGTCCACCGACAGCTGGGCGATGAAGATACCTCGATTGGGGTGAATCTCTACGACTCGCTCGCGAGCCAAGCGCTGGATCGCCTCACGCACCGGGGTTCGTCCCAGGCCTGTGAGTTCCATCAGGGCCGACTCCGAGATCATCGTGCCGGGCTCTAGCTCCCGGAAGGTGATCATCTCCTCCAGAAGCTCGTAGGCCTGCTCCGCCTTGTTCAGCCTCTCTGCCACGAACGACGTCTCCTCTTCCCCTGATCGACCCTAGACATCTTACAGGCAGCCCGTGTATGAGTAATACATGACCGATATACCGGCCTTCCCGTCATGGCGCCTCCAGGCCCGCGAACCCAGCACCACGGATTTGCCTGTGCTCGCCGACGTTGACGTCGTGGTCGTCGGCGGCGGAGCCTCCGGAGTCGCGGCGGCCACCGTCGCCGCGGAATCCGGCCTCAGCGTCGTCCTCATCGAGCGATACGGGTTCTGCGGTGGAGCCGCCGTCGCCGGAATGTCCGGGACGATCTGCGGGATGTACCTAGCCACCGACAAGCCCGGCGCACCCGAACAAGTCGTCTACGGCTTCACCGAACGGTTCCGTTCACAGCTGGCCGCGCGCGGCGGCCTGACCGAACCCCAGCGGTACGGCAAGACGTTCACCAGCGCCCACGACCCGCTCGTGTGGCGTGAGACCGCCGACCACCTGCTCCGCGAAGCCGGGGTACAGATCCTGTTCCACACCACGGTGGTCGGCGTCTTGATGGACGGCGACGCACACCGAGGGGTCGTCATCGAATCGAAGGCCGGCCGCTCCAAGGTGCTAGCCAAGCGGACGATCGACGCTTCCGGAGACGCTGCCGTGGTCGCCCGCGCTGGGCACCAGTACTTCTTCGGTAAGGACGGGGTCATCCAGAACCCCACCATGTTCTTCCGCATCGCGGGGGTGGACATGGACCGGTTCCTCGACTACTACGGCGAGGACACCATCTGCCCTCCCAAGGTCAGCGATGCCATCGCCGACGCCCGGGCCCGTGGGTTCCATCTGCCGCGTCAAAAGATCTGGATCTTCCAGACTCCCCGGCCCAACGAGCTCATGGTCAACGCCACCCGGCTCACCGCACCCGATGGCCGGATGCTGAACGTCATCGATCCAGAAGACTTCACCGAAGCGGAGATCAGCGGCCGAGCCCAGGTCCGCGAGTACGCCCGGTTCCTCGCCGAGTACGTACCTGGATGCGAGAACAGCTATGTCGTCGACACCGGCGTCGAGGCCGGCATCCGGCAGACCCGCAGCATCGTCGGCATACAGACCCTGACCAACGACGATGTTGTCACGGCCCGCAAACGCAGCGACGGAATCGTTCGTGTCCCGTGGCCAATCGAGCTGCACAGTGGCGAACGTCCGAAGCTGCACTGGATCCTCGACGACTACTATGAAGTCCCCTACGGGACCCTGGTACCGGAGACCGGCGAGAACATCATCGTCGCAGGTCGTTGTCTGAGCGCTGAACACGAGGCACTCGCCTCCGCCAGGGTCACCGCCCAGTGCTTCGAGTACGGGCACGCCGCGGCCGTCGCGACCGCACTGTCTCTCAAGAACGGTACTCCGCTACGTGACATCCCGGGCGAGACCGTCCGCGCCGCCATGGCATCCAACGGCAGCGCTCTGTGAGCAGCACAGCAACCCCTCGATCGGATCAGGAGCGCGTCATGACGCAGCTGAGAAGCAACTTCGAACCCGGAACCACCCGGTGGGCCGTGCGTCGCGCCCAGTGGACCGCGATGGGCCTCAGCGAGGAGCAACAGAACCGACCCAAAATCGCCGTCGTCAACACCTCCTCCAAACTGTCGGTCTGCTTCGCCCACCTCGACGACGTAGCGAAGGTCGTCGCCGACGCCATCGATGCCGCCGGCGGCCTGCCGCTGGAGATCAGGACCGCCGCCCCCAGCGACTTCGTCACCAGCGCGGGTCGCAAGGCGCGCTACCTCATGCCCACCCGGGACCTGATCGTCAATGACATCGAAGTCGCCGTCGAGGGAGCGGTCCTCGACGGAATGGTCCTGCTGTCGTCCTGTGACAAGTCGACACCGGCGCACCTGATGGCCGCAGCGCGCCTTGACCTCCCCTCGGTGGTGGTCATCGGCGGCTACCAGCGCGGCGGTACCTACGCGGGCTGTTCGGTCGACATCGACACCGTGTACGAGTCCGTGGGTGCGGTCGGAGCCGGGCAGATGAGCATCTGCCAGCTCGGCGAGCTTGCCGACCAGGCCATCCAGGGACCTGGGGTGTGCGCGGGCCTGGCGACCGCGAACACCATGCACTGCTTGGCCGAGGCGCTCGGCATGACCGTCCCCGGCTCGGCACCCGTCCGCGCGAACTCGGAAAAGATGCTCAGCAAGGCTGCCGAGGCCGGCGCACGGATTGTGAAGATGGTCGAGCAGGGCCTCACGGCGAGGCAGGTGATCACCGTCGAGGCGGTGGAGAACGCGGTCGAGGTCGCGCTCGCACTCGGTGGGTCGGTCAACTGTGTCCGTCACCTGGCCGCCATCGCGGAAGAGGCCGAACTGGACATCGATGTCGTCCGTCTCTTCGAGGAAAAGGGACGCGATGCCGTCCAACTGGCGGCCATCCGCCCCAACGGCCCCCACCAGGTGTGGGACCTGGAGGACATCGGTGGAGTCCAGACGGTACTGCGGACGCTGCTTCCCCGCCTGAACGGCGACGCGCTCACGATCTCGGGGAAAACGGTCGCCGAGCTCGCCTCCGCCGCCCAACCCGCCGACGGGGTAGTGCTGCGTGAGCTCACCAACCCGGTCAAGGATGAGCCAGGCCTCATCATCCTGCGCGGGTCACTGGCACCGGACGGGTCGATCGTCAAAGTCGCCGGTGTCGGTAAGGCCCGCCGCCAGTTCACCGGGCCCGCCCGTGTCTTTGCCGATGAGGACGAGGCCATCGCTGCTCTGGCAAGCGGCGACATCAAACCGGGCGATGTCATCGTCCTGCGTGGCATGGGGCCCCGCGGCGGCCCCGGAACCGTATTCGCAGCCAGCTTCGTCGCTGCCCTCAACGGAGCCGGACTCGGCGGTCAGGTTGCCGTCGTCACCGATGGCGAGCTGTCGGGACTGAACCATGGCCTCGTCGTCGGACAGGTGATGCCGGAAGCCGCAGACGGCGGGCCGCTGGCTGGGGTCGAATCCGGCGACCGGATCGAGATCGACCTCGACGAACGCCGTCTGGACGTCTACCCGGTCCGCAACGGGGCGCCCGTCCGCGCAGGTGACCCCGCAGCGGAACGCGGCTGGCTGGCCCAGTACGCAGCTTTGGTCGGGCCGCTGCAACGCGGTTCCGTCCTCCGCCCTCCACACACCCCTGACCCGGACACCAACAAGGAGAGAGCATGAGATCCGCTTCGTTACCAGCGGCCGGCTCCACACAGCGCCAAGGACGCAAGGCCGGAATCGCTGCCTTCATCGGCACCTTGCTGGAGTGGTACGACTTCCTCATCTACGGCACCGCCGCCGCCCTCATCCTCAACGAACTGTTCTTCCCGACCACCACCCCCATTGCGGGGACGCTGGCGGCGTTCGCCACGTACGCCGTCGGTTTCCTCGCCCGACCACTCGGTGGCCTGGTCCTCGGGACCATGGGTGACCGCGTCGGCCGCAAGGGCATGCTTGTCCTCACGGTCGTGCTGATGGGTCTGGCGACGACCGCCATTGGGCTACTACCCACGTACGCCCAGATCGGTATCTGGGCGCCCATCCTGCTGGTGATTCTGCGACTGCTGCAGGGGTTCGGCGCCGGCGGTGAGTACGCCGGCGCAGTGGTGCTCTCCGTCGAACACGGCGACCAGCAACGCCGAGGCCTGGCTGGTGCTTGGGCACCGACGGGGTTTGCCGCCGCAACCCTGATGTCCACCGGCGTTTTCCAGCTGTTCGTCCAGCTCCCTGAGGACCAGTTCCGGTCCTGGGGATGGCGTGTGCCGTTCCTCATCGGTGGCATTCTCCTCTTGGTCGCCTACCTGATCCGCCGTCACATCTCCGAAACCCCGGCCTTTGAAGAAGCCATGGCGCAGGAGGCGACTGGGCAGCAGAAGCCGCAGAAAATGCCGCTGCTGGCAGCACTCCGGGAGCACCGGCGGAACTTCCTCGTCGTGATCGGCGCCCGGTTCGCAGAGAACGGTTTCGCCTATCTCTTCCCGGTGTTCGGGGTCGCCTACGCGGCGAATCAGCTTGGCCTGTCGCGGTCGCTCACGCTGTTGAGCGTCGTGGTCGCATCCGCGGTTCAGATGGCCGCCATCCCCGCGTTCGCCGCCCTGTCGGACCGGATCGGCCGACGCCCGGTCTACGCCGGGGGTGCGGTGGCGTCGCTGCTGTGGCTGCCGGTGTTCTTCCTAATGCTGGAGACGATGTCGCCGACCTTCGTGATGATTGCCTTCGTGGTAGGGCTCGGCATCTTCTACCCGGCGATGCTGTCTCCGCAGGCCGCCTACTTCGCTGAACTGTTCGGCACCCGCACCCGGCTGTCCGGGTTCGCCTTTGCACGAGAAATCGGGTCCGTCCTCGCCGGTGGCTTCCTACCACTGATCGCCACCGCGCTGCTCGCCTGGGCGGGTCACTGGTGGGCGGTCCTGGTGTACCTGGCCTTCATGACCGTCATCACCCTGGTAGCGCTCGCGCTCGGTCCCGAGACTCGGGACGCCGACCTGTCCGAGCTCGACCAGGCAGCGTCGGATGTGGTCGGTGTGCGCTCGGCATCAGAGGCACGCGCCTAATCTCGCGTGGGAAGCGATGGTCCGCATGTGGTGAGGGCCGTCGCTTCCCACGCATACCCGGTTGACCCGAAGTGGAATCCCCAGTCCCCCGGCGTATGCCTCCACTTCAGTCAACCGATCCGTTGGTGGGGTGCGCGGGCGTGGCGGACCCGCGCACCCCACCGGCGGTCAGCGCGGCACTACCGTCTGGTTGCTCCAGTCCCGCCAGGTCGCCAACGCGCGCTCCACCTCCGCCAGCTGGGCGTGGACCGCGCTCGGCCCCGCCGAGCCGGGGGTGGTGCGGGCCGCCAGCGCCGAATCCACCGACAACACCTGTCGGACCGCCGGGGTCAAGTGCGGACTGATAGCGGCCAGGTCCTCGTCGCTGACCTGCTCCAGTTCCAGGCCCCGCTCCGCACACCAGGCCACCAGCTTCCCGGTGATCTCGTGGGCGTCCCGGAACGGCACCCCCTGCCGCACCAGCCAGTCGGCCACCTCGGTGGCCAGCGTGAACCCCACCGGGGCGGCGGCGGCCACCCGGTCGGCGCGCACGGTCATGGTGGCCACGGTGCCGGCCAGCGCCGGCAGCACCAGCGCCAAGGTGTCCACCGCGTCGAAGACGGGTTCCTTGTCCTCCTGCAGGTCCCGGTTGTAGGTCAACGGCAGTCCCTTGAGCATGCTCAGCACGCTGACCAGGCTGCCGATCAGCCGACCGGACTTGCCGCGGGCCAGCTCGGCCACGTCCGCGTTCTTCTTCTGCGGCATGATCGACGACCCGGTGGCGTACGCGTCGGCCAGCTCCACCCAGCCGAACTCCTGGGAGGTCCACAGCACCAGTTCCTCTCCCAGCCGGGACAGGTGCACCCCCAGCAGGGCGGTGACGAACAGGAACTCGGCGACGAAGTCCCGGTCCGCCACCGCGTCCATGGAGTTGGCGGCCGGGGCGGTGAACCCGAGTTCGGCCGCGACCGTGGCCGGGTCCAGCGGCAGGGACGAGCCCGCGAGCGCGCCCGCCCCCAGCGGGCTGATCGCGGCCCGGGTGTCCCAGTCCCGCAACCGGTCCAGGTCCCGCAGCAGGGGATGGACGTGGGCCAGCAGCTGGTGGCCGAAGCTGACCGGCTGGGCATGCTGCAGGTGGGTCATGCCCGGCGCCGGGGTGGTCACGTGCGCCCGGGCCTGGGTGGTCAGCGCTTCCGCCAGCGCCACCACCTGTCCGGCCAGGGACCGGGCCACGTCCCGCAGGTACAGCCGCAGGTCGGTGGCGATCTGGTCGTTGCGGGAGCGGCCGGCCCGGAGCTTGCCGCCCAGGGGGCCGAGCCGCTCCAGCAGCCCTCGTTCCAGGGCGGTGTGGACGTCCTCGTCGTCCGGGCCGGGCGTGAACGTCCCCTCCGCCACGTCGGTGGCCAGCTCATCCAGCGCCGCCACCAGCCGGGCCAGCTCGTCGTCGGTGAGCAGCCCGGCGCGGTGCAGCACCCGGGCGTGCGCCTTCGAACCGGCCAGGTCGTACGGGGCGAGCCGCCAGTCGAACTGGGTGCTGACCGACAACCGGGCCAGGGCCTCGGCGGGGCCGGTGGCGAACCGGCCGCCCCACAGTCGTACCGTCATCGCGCTCACTCTGCCGGCTGGCCGAGCCGGGCGTCCCGGGCGGCGGCGAGCTTGCTCGGCAGCCCCCACAGGGTGACGAAGCCCTTGGCGAGGGACTGGTCGAAGGTGTCGCCGGTGTCGTAGGTGGCCAGACCGAAGTCGTACAGGCTGGCCGGGGAGCGCCGTCCGGTGACGGTGGCCCGCCCGCCCTGCAGCAGCAGCCGGATGTCGCCGGTGACGTGCCGCTGGCTCTCCTCGATGAACGCGTCCAGGGCCCGCTTGAGCGGGGAGAACCACAGTCCGTCGTAGACCAGTTCGCCCCAGCGCTGGTCCACTCCCCGCTTGAACCGGGCCAGGTCCCGTTCCAGGGTGACGTTCTCCAGCTCCTGGTGGGCGGTGATCAGCGCGATCGCGCCCGGCGCCTCGTACACCTCCCGGCTCTTGATGCCGACCAGCCGGTCCTCCACCAGGTCGATGCGGCCCACCCCGACCGCACCGGCGCGCCGGTTGAGAATGTCGATGGCCTGGTACGGGGTGACGGACTTCCCGTCGATGGCCACCGGCCGCCCCTGCTCGAAGCTGATCACCACCTCGTCCGGCTGGTGGGGCGCGTTCGGGTCGCTGGTGTAGGTGTACAGCTCTTCGGTGGGCCCGTTCCAGATGTCCTCCAGGAACCCGGTCTCCACCGCCCGGCCCCACAGGTTCTGGTCGATCGAGTACGGCGACTTGGCGGTAACGTCGATCGGCAGCTCCCGCTGCTGGGCGTACTCGATCGCCTTGTCCCGGGTCCAGGCGAAGTCCCGGGCCGGCGCGAGCACCTTCAGGTCCGGGGCGAGCGCGCCCAGACCGACTTCGAACCGCACCTGGTCGTTGCCCTTACCGGTGCAGCCGTGGGCGACCATGGTGCCGCCGTGGCGGCGGGCGGCGGCCACCAGGTGCCGCACGATCAGCGGCCGGCTCAGCGCCGACACCAGCGGGTAGCGCTCCTGGTAGAGGGCGTTGGCGCGCAGGGCCGGCAGGCAGAAGTCGGCGGCGAACTCCTCCTTGGCGTCGATCACCTCCGACTCCACCGCGCCGCAGGCCAGCGCCCGCTTGCGGATGACCTCCATGTCCTCACCGCCCTGGCCCACGTCGATGGCGACCGCCACCACCTCGGCCCCGGTCTGTTCGGCCAGGTACGGGATGGCCACGGAGGTGTCCAGGCCCCCCGAGTACGCGAGGATCACCCGTTCAGTCATGATGCTGTCCTTTCTGGAGTGTCTGGTGGAGTGGGGGTGGGGGGTTCCTGAGCCGCCCAGCCGGTGAACAACCGCACCAGCCCGGCGCCGCCGATCTCTTCCCGGGCGACCACCAGGATGGTGTCGTCGCCGGCGATGGTGCCGACCACCTCCGCCAGCCCGGCCCGGTCGATGGCGCTGGCCAAGAACTGGGCCGCTCCCGGCGGGGTGCGGAGCACCGCCAGGTTGCCGCTGGCGTCGGCGTCGGTGAGGAGTTCCCGCAGCAGGCGGGCGAGCCGCGCCGGAGGGGTGTCGGCGCTGGCGGGGGCGGGCCGCAGCGCGGGTTGGCCGTCCTCCGGGATCACGTAGGCGGCGGTGCCGTCGGCGCCGCGGACCTTGACCGCGCCGAGCTCCTCCAGGTCCCGGGAGAGGGTGGCCTGGGTGACGGTCATCCCCTCGCCGGCCAGCAGCTCGGCGAGCTCGGTTTGGGACCGCACCGGCTGGGCGCGGATCAGTTCCACGATCCGGGCGTGCCGGGCGGCCCGGGTGCTCGGTCCGGTCACCGCGCCGCCCCCCGACCGGCCACCGCCATCGCGTTCAGCGCCGCCGCCGCGTCCAGGCCCGCCGGGGCCAGGTCGGCGGCCCCGGGCGACGTCGACTGCGCCAGCAGCCAGGTCAGTAGCGCCTTCTGCGCCGGCAGCCGGTTGCCGGCCTGGTCGAACACGGCGCTGTGCGGCCCGTCCAACACCTCGTCGGTGATCTCTTCGCCGCGGTGGGCGGGGAGGCAGTGCAGCACGATCACCGTCGGGTCGGCGACCGCCAGCAGGTCGGTGTTGACCTGGTACGGCCAGAACGGGGTACGCCGGTCCCGCCCGTCCCCCTCCTGCCCCATGGACGTCCAGGTGTCGGTGGCGAGCACGTGCGCACCGGCCGCCGCCGCCCGCGGATCCGGCTCCACCGCCACCGACCCGCCGGTGGTGGCGGCGATCTCACCAGCCCGCGCCAGCACCGCCGGGTCGGGGGCGAACCCGGCCGGCCCGGACAGGCGTACGTGCATGCCGGCCGTGGCCCCGGCCAGCAGGTACGAGTGGGCCATGTTGTTGCCGATGTCGCCGAGGAAGGTGAGCACCCGCCCGGCGGTGCCGCCGAGGCGCTCCCGGATGGTGAGCAGGTCGGCCAGCAGCTGGCAGGGGTGGAATCCGTCGGTGAGGGCGTTGATCACCGGCACGTCGGCGGCGCTGGCCAGCTCGGCCAGCCGGTCGTCGCCGAACGTGCGGACCACGATCGCGGCCACGTACCGGGACAGCACCCGGGCGGCGTCGGCGAGGGTCTCCCCACGCCCGAAGTGGGTCTGCTGAGTGTCGATCACCAGCGGGTGGCCGCCGAGTTCGGCGATACCGACCTCGAACGAGGCCCGGGTCCGCAGCGACGGCTTGTCGAACACCACCGCCACCGCCTTCGGGCCGGCCAGTGGCCGGGCGGCGTACCGGTCGACCTTGAGGGCGGCGGCCAGGTCCAGCACCGCCGCCTGTTCGGCGGGGCTGAGGTCGTCGTCGCGGAGCAGGTGGCGGATCACGCGACACCTCCCAGGGCCTCGGGCAGGGCGGCGAGGAACTCGTCGACCTGCGCGGCGGTCATGATCAGCGGCGGCGCCAGCCGGATCACCTCCGGCCGCACCGGGTTGACCAGGAACCCGGCCTGGCGCAGCCGGTCCGCGACCGCGCCGGCGGCCGAGGTGGTCAACTCCACCCCCAGCAGCAGCCCGGCGCCGCGGACCTGCGCCACCAGCGGGTGGTTCATCGCCTCGATACCCTTCCGCAGCCGCTCCCCCACCCGCTTGACGTGGTCGAGCAGTCCTTCGGCGGCGATGGTGCGCAGGACCGCCAGCGCGGCGGCGCAGCTGATCGGGTTGCCGCCGAAGGTGGTGCCGTGGCTGCCGGGCGGCAGCAGGTCGGCCAGGTCCCGCCGCCGGTCGGTGAAGACGACGCAGGCGCCGATCGGCAGTCCGCCACCGAGCCCCTTGGCCAGGGTCATCACGTCCGGGGCCACGCCTTCGGCCTGGTGGGCGAACCAGTGGCCGGTGCGGGCGATGCCGGTCTGCACCTCGTCCAGCACCAGCAGGGCCCCGTGCCGGTCGGCGATGTCGCGGGCGGCGGCCAGGTAGCCCGGGGGCGGCACCACCACCCCGGCCTCCCCCTGGATCGGCTCCAGGATCACCATCGCGGTCGCGTCGGTCACCGCCGCGGCCAGCGCCGCCACGTCCCCGTACGGCACGTGGGTGACCTCTCCCGGCAGGGGGCGGAACGGATCCGCTTTGGCCGGCTGACCGGTGAGCGCCAGCGCCCCCATGGTGCGGCCGTGGAAGCCGTCGACGGCGGCCACCACGTGGGTGCGGCCGGTGCCGCGGGACAGTTTGAACGCGGTCTCGTTGGCCTCGGCACCGGAGTTGCTGAAGAACACCTTCCCGGGCCGGCCGGTGAGGGTGAGCAGCAGCTCCGCCAGGGCCACCGGCGGTTCGGAGGCGAACAGGTTGGACACGTGCCCGAGGGTGGCGATCTGGCGGCTGACCGCCTCCACCACCGCCGGGTGGGCGTGGCCGAGCGCGTTGACCGCGATCCCGCTGACCAGGTCCAGGTAGCGGCGGCCGGTGTCGTCCTCCACCACCGCCCCCTCGCCGCGCACCAACGCCACCGGCGGGGTGCCGTACGTGTTCAGCAGCGCGGCCGGCCACCGCGCGAGCAGCGGTCCGGCGCTCATGCGGGCACCACCATGGTTCCGAGTCCTTCCGAGGTGAAGATCTCCAGCAGGAGGGAGTGCGCCACCCGCCCGTCGATCACGTGCGCGGCCGGCACTCCGGCCCGGACCGCCCGCAGGCAGGCCTCCATCTTGGGCACCATCCCGCTGGCCAGGGTCGGCAGCAGCTTCTCCAGCTCGTCGACGGTGAGTCGGGAGATCACGCGGTCGGTGGCCGGCCAGTCGGCGTAGAGACCGGGCACGTCGGTGAGCACCACCAGTTTGCGGGCGCCCAGCGCGGCGGCCAGGGCCGCGGCGGCGGTGTCGGCGTTGAGGTTGTGCGGTACCCCGTCGGCGTCCGGCGCCACGGTGGAGACCACCGGGATCCGGCCGGCGTCGATCAGGTCGGTGATCGCGGAGGTGTTCACCTTCGCCACGTCCCCGACCTGGCCGAGGTCCACCGGTTCCCCGTCTACGGTGGCGGTGCGGCGGACCGCGGTGAACAGGTTGGCGTCCTCCCCGGACAGTCCGACCGCGAACGGGCCGTGGGTGTTGATCAGGTTGACCAGTTCCCGGCCGACCTGCCCCACCAGCACCATCCGTACCACGTCCATGGCTTCCGGGCTGGTGACCCGCAGGCCCCCCTTGAACTCGCTGGGCACCCCCAGCCGTGCCAGCATGCGGCTGATCTGGGGGCCGCCGCCGTGCACCACCACCGGCCGGATCCCGGCGTACCGGAGGAACACCAGGTCGGTGGCGAACGACCGGCGCAGCGCCGGGTCGGTCATGGCGTGGCCGCCGTACTTGACCACCAGGATGCTGCCGTGGAACTCCGCCAGCCACGGCAGCGCCTCCACCAGGGTGGCGGCCTTGGCCTGGGCGGCCTCCAGGTCCGGGGTACGGGGTTGCGGTGTGTCGGTCATGTCGAATACGCCGAGTTCTCGTGGACGTAGGCGTGGGACAGGTCGTTGGTCCACACGGTGGCTTCCGCCGCCCCGGTGTGCAGGGCGATCTCGATGTCGACCTCGACGGGGGTCAGATCCACCAGGGAGCGGTCGGCCGCGGCGGTGCCGGCCCGGCACACCCACACCCCGTTGACCGCCACGTCCACCGCGTCCGGGTCGAACGTCGCGGTGGTGGTGCCGACCGCGGCCAGGATCCGTCCCCAGTTGGGGTCGC
Organism: uncultured Actinomycetota bacterium; assembly: GCA_963809545.1. Taxonomy (GTDB): domain Bacteria; phylum Actinomycetota; class Actinomycetes; order Mycobacteriales; family Micromonosporaceae; genus Natronosporangium. The sequence continues at coordinate 20,384 of CAWEKD010000004.1, forward strand.
CACCGAACAGGGCGGTCTTGACCAGGTTGCTGCGGGCCACCGCCCGCCCCACCTCGACCGCGTCGTCTTCACTGGCCGCGCCGGTGACCCGGATCGCGACCTGCTTGGTGTGGCCCTCCGCGTCGGCCAGCAGCTGCCGGGCCAGGTCGGTGCAGGCGGCGGTGACCACCTCGGTCAGGGTGGCCGGGTCGGGGGTGTGGCCGCTGGCGCCGCTGGCCAGCAGCAGCACCGTGTCGTTGGTGGACATGCAGCCGTCGGAGTCGAGCCGGTCGAAGCTGACCCGTACCGCCTGCCGCAGCGCCGCGTCCAGGGTGGCGGGATCAGCGACCGCGTCGGTGGTGATCACCGCCAGCATGGTGGCCAGCGCCGGGGCGAGCATGCCGGCCCCTTTGGCCATGCCGCCGACGGTGAACCCGGCCGGGTGGTCGAGCTGGACGCTCTTCGGGCGGGTGTCGGTGGTCATGATCGCCTCGGCGGCGGCCATCCCACCGCCGTCGGGGTGGTCGGTGGCGTCCCGGGCCAGCGCGGCGGCCGCGGCGTCGACCCCGGCGCGCAGCCGGTCCATGGGCAGCCGCTCCCCGATCAGGCCGGTGGAGCAGACCGCCACCTGCCCGACGTCGATCCCGAAGGCAGCGGCGGTGTGCGCGGCGGTGTCCTGGGTGTCCTGGAGACCGGCCGGGCCGGTGCAGGCGTTGGCGCCGCCGGAGTTGAGCACCACCGCCCGGACCACGCCGCCGGTGAGGACCTGCCGGCTCCACCGCACCGGGGCGGCCTGCACCCGGTTGCGGGTGAACACCCCGGCCGCGGCGAACTCCGGCCCGTCGTTGACCACCAGCGCCAGGTCCCGGCCGGCGGATTTGATTCCGCACGCCACGCCGGCGGCCCGGAATCCGGCGGGGGCGGTGACCCCGACCGGGCCGGGGGCGGGGGTGCTGGCCGCCGCGCTCATGGGGCGACTCCGATCGTGGTCAGGCCGGTGGTCTCCGGCAGGCCGAGCATCAGGTTGGCGCACTGCACCGCCTGCCCGGACGCGCCCTTGCCGAGGTTGTCGATCGCGCTGGTGACCAGGATCCGGCCGGTGTCGCTGTCCACCGTCGCCTGCAGGTGACAGGTGTTGGCGCCCAGGGTGGCGGCGGTGTGCGGCCACTGGCCGGCCGGCAGCAGGTGGACGAAGGGTTCGTCGGCGTACGCCTCGGCCAGCACCGCCCGGACGTCGTCGGCGGTGACGGGGCGGGCGGGGCGGGCGGTGACGGTGGCGAGGATGCCGCGCGGCATCGGCGCCAGGATCGGGGTGAACGACAGCCCGCGAGCGCCGGTGGCCTGCTTGATCTCCGGCACGTGCTGGTGGACACCGACCTTGTACGGCGACAGGTCGCCCATCACCTCGCTGCCCAGCAGGTGCGGTTTGGCGCCCCGCCCGGCGCCGGAGGTGCCGGAGGCGGCGACCACCACCACGTCGTCCGGTTCGGCGAGGCCGGCGGCCAGCAGCGGCGCCAGCGCCAGGATGGTCGCCACCGCGTAGCAGCCGGTGTTGGCCACCCGACCGGCGGCGGCGATCCGTTCCCGCTGCCCGGGCAGCTCCGGCAGGCCGTACGTCCAGGTGCCGGCGTGGGTGCCGCCGTACCAGCGCTGCCACGCCTGCGGGTCGGCCAGCCGGTGATCAGCCCCCAGATCGACCACCTTGACCTCCGGCGGCAGCGCGGCCGCCAGCGCCCCGGACTCGCCGTGCGGCAACGCCAGGAACACCAGGTCGGCGGCGGCCAGGGTGTCCGGGTCGGTAGGGGCGAACACCACCTCGTGGGAGCCGGTCAGCTGCGGGTGCACCTCACTGACCGGGCGGCCGGTCTGCTGGCCGGCGGTGGCCGCGACCAGCTCCAGCTCCGGATGGCCGGCGATCAGGCGCAGCAGCTCCCCGCCGGCGTATCCGCTGGCTCCGGCGACCGCGACCCGCACTCCCATGACCCCTCCTGCATGACTATGCAGTCGAGAGTATCTCCATACAGCCTTACCCGTAAAGCAGGGGTGACTCACCTCACCCGAACGCTTTGTCCGGTTCGCAGGCGTACCTGCGGGAGCGGAATCAGCGGCGGTAGGGCTTCAGCCGACGTGGCTCTCGGGGCGGGGCTGCCACACCCCGTCCACCGCCAGGTCGACCCGTTCCTGATAGAAGCAGGCCAGTCCGGCGATCTTCTGGCACTCCGGCAGCGGCGTCCGGTAGATCCACACCAGGTCCTCGTAGCGGTTACCGGCCACCTCCACCGACCAGTAGTGGGCGGTGCCCTTGTACGGACAGTGGGTGACCCGGTCGGACGGGCGCAGCAGCTCCATGCGGATATCCGACAGCGGCAGGTAGTAGCGCGGCGGCAGGCCCGTCTCGAACAGGATTCGCGGCGCACGCGACTCCGCCACCGTCACCCCGGCCACGTCGATGCGGACCCGTCGGCTGCTGGCGAGGATGTCCACCCGCTTGTACGGGTCCCGCGGGTGGGTGTAGACCGGCTCGTCCTCCTCCAGCCACTCGGTCATCGCCGACCACTCCAGTCGGACCGCCTCCCGCAGCGGCGGGGCCGGCGACTCCAGGTAGCGTCGGGCCGCGCCGGGGGCGAGCCCGCCCGGGGTACGGACGTCGAACACCTCGGCCCCGTCGTCCGGATCCGACCCGGCCGGCACCAGCTCGGCCCGCACGTCGGCGAGTGGAAGGTAGTAGGTCGGGTAGTGCGGGATCTCCCACACCAACAGCGGGCGGATCGTGTCGGCCACCAGGTGACCGCCCAGGTAGGTCCGGACCCGCTTCTGTCCCTGCTCCACTCGCAGGTCACCCGGCTCCACGCGACTCACCATGCCCCCCGTCTACGTCGCGGCTAGTCCCCCGGTTCAGGGTCGCGCACCAGCGTCGGCGGAGCAAGGACCGCCGCGAGCGCAACCCTCCCGCTCCGCCGCGCGCGGACAGACCCGCGGGTGGTCGGGGGTGGTCACCCATGGTCGCAATCGTGGTCCGGGGGGTGGGTCGAGGCGGCTCGCCCCACCGTGGACGGCCGTCGGCGCGCGCACCCCGGAGCTAACCTGGCGGGATGGCCACCCGACCGGCTCGGCGCACCGCTCCCCGCGTCGGCACACCGCAGTCACCGCGGCTCCCACCGGTGCTGGCGGAGGCTGCGCTGCCCGAGCACGACCTGGAGCCGGAGGCGACCTTCTACCGGCTGCGATTCGCGCTGGACCTGTCCGACCGGACCGCCGAGGTGGTCGAGTTCCAGCAATGCCGGTTTCAGGGCGCCGACTTCAGCCACGCCGATCTGTGCGGCACCCAGTTCGTCGACTGTGACCTGACCGGCGCCCAGTTCTCCCAGGCCACCATGACCGGCGCCTACTTCCGTGGCTGCATCCTCACCGGCACCGGCGGCATCACCAGCTTCGCCGGTGCGCGCATCGCCGGCCACGACCCGACCGTGCTGTCCCACATCCTGGCGTCCGCGCTCGGTATCCAGATCGAAGACGACCAGGCTACGGACCAGTCGCGGCGCTAAGCGGGCAGCGGGACGGACTGCGCGAAGCGGAACACGTCGTCCGGGTCGTAATCGGCCCTCACCCGCGCCAGTCGCGGCAGGTTGTCACCGAAGTACGCCCGGGCCCAGTCCGCCAGATCCGCATCGGGGTAGTTCGGGTACACCCGGCCGGCGGCCCACGGGTGGACGCAGCGCCAGGACCGGTCGACCCAGTCATGCGCGGCTAGGCGCTCGTCATCGTCGGCCCGGTTACTCACGATGGCGTGGTGTCCGATCTGGAAGAGATCGTGACGATGGACGAACGCCGTCGCCGCCGGGTCCACCTTGCCGATCGCTCCGCCCCACGGGATGAACTCCAGCTCCCGGTACTGGCCGCTGACCCGGTCGGCGGCGAACGTCTCCAGCAGAGAAGTGATCGCCTCCACCGGCATCAATTCATTGAAGAACTCCGACTTCATCCTCCGCATGAAGGGCCGGATGCCGGGCGGCGGTGCCGGGTGAGGTTGCTCCATCTCCTGCCGACCGGCGTAGGTGTGTCGGGTCGAGGCGGCGGCCGGGGACAGTTCGGTGAGTTCGTCCAGCTCCTGACCCGGGTCCACCGAGGTGATGAACTCCTCCAGCAGGGCCCGCACGTCCGCGGTGCGACCGAGCGCCGCGCCGAACATCGTCACCTGGGGGTCGGCGGCCGGGTCGAGGCTCTGGATCGCCACCTCCATGTTGAGGTACTCAGGCGCGTGCGGTGCCCACCGCTGCCAGGCGTCGATCAGTGCCGCGGCCTCCGACCATGGCCAGCGGTGGACGAAGTGCGTCAGCCGCTGCGCCGGGAAGGTGCGCAGCACCAGTGCCGTCACCACCCCGAAGCCCGCCCACCCGGCGCCGCGCAGCGCCCAGAACAGGTCCGGTTCCCGGTCTTCGTCGACCCACACCGTGGTGCCGTCGGCCAGCACCACCTGCGCGGCGAGCAACTGATCGCACCCCAACCCGTACCGGCGGCTCAGTACCCCGAAGCCGCCGCCCAGCACCACTCCTCCCACTCCCACCAAGGGGTGCCAACCACACGACACCGCCCGCCCGTGGGGGCGCAGCCGCTGCGCGAGCGTGCCCAGCCGGACGCCGGGGCCGACCGTGACGATGTCCCCTTCCGGCTGTACCGAGTCCATCAACCCCAGGTCGATCAGCAGGCCGTCGGTCGCACAGTGATCAGCGAAGCTGTGCCCGCCGCTACGCACCGCCACCGGCAGTCGATGCGCCCGGGCGAACTTCACCGCCTCCGCGACGTCCGACGCTGCGGCGCAGCGCACCACCGCCTGCGGCAGCACCTCAGCCAGCCCACCGGTGAACGGCCGCCGCAGCGACCCGAACTCCGCCTCGTCGGCGCGGACCAGGGAACCGACCAGTCGGGAGGCCAAGCTGTCCCACTCGGCGCTCATCTCGCTCATCCGGACCACCTCGCAGCATGCCTCGACATAGCATGCCGCAGCATGCCTCCCCAATCGACCCAAGTCCAGCGCCTACGCCACACTGGAATGTCCGAATAGAGTCCTGACAGGAGATTTGTGCCGCGGTCCGCCGTACGGCGCACCCACCGCGCCCCCCGGACCGCGCAGTGGCCACCGCCGCCCGCCGCGCAGCGCACTGACGCCCTCCGCGAGCGCGTGGGTAATCCGGGTGGTCGGTCCGCCGGTCGAGGTGGCGTGGCGCGAAAGACGCGCGATGATGGACCCGATGACGTCAGGAGCGACCATGATCACCACCATGCTGACCACCTCCGATGGGGTGCCGATCCAGGCCCACCACGACCCGGGGCCGACGTCGCTGGGGATCGTGGTGGCGCACGGGTTCACCGGTTCCTGGCGCCGCACCAGCATCCGCCGCGCCGCCCGGGTGCTCCGCCGGGTGGGTGGGGTGGTGAGCTTCGACTTCCGCGGCCACGGCCGCTCCGGTGGGCACTGCACCGCCGGCGACCGGGAGGTACTGGACTTGGCGGCGGCGGTCGACTGGGCGCGGGCGCTCGGTTACCCGCGGGTGGCCACGGTCGGGTTCTCCATGGGCGCGGCGGTCGCCATCCGGCACGCCGCCCGCCACCGCGACGAGCTGGCGGCGGTGGTGGCGATCAGTGGCCCGTCCCGCTGGTTCTACCGCGACACGCTGGCGATGCGCGGGGTGCACTGGCTGCTGGAGAAGCGGCTCGGGCGGGTGACCAGTCGGCTGGTGCTGCGGACCCGGATCTCCGCCGCCGGCTGGGAGCCGATCCCGGTCCCGCCGGACGTGGCGGTCGCCGCGATCGCCCCCACCCCGCTGCTGGTGGTGCACGGTGACGCCGATCGGATGTTCCCGGTCGACCACGCCCAGGCCTTGTACGCGGCGGCCCACGAACCGAAAGAGCTCTGGATCGAGCCGGGATTCGGCCACGCCGAGGCCGCCGCCACGGTGGAGCTGCTGCAGCGGATCGGGGACTGGCTCGCCGCCCAGGTCACTCCATCTCAGTCCTGATCCCACGACCGGCTCAGGTGTCGGTGTCGAGGCGACAGTCTCCGGCGGTCAGCAGCATGTCCTCGAGCGAGAAGTTAGCCACCAAGGCGACCCGGAGTTGTTCGACCGCCGCGCGGATCTGGGCCAGCTGCCCCTGGGGGTCCCGGTGCTGGAGGTAGGCGGCCAGTCGGGTGCGCCGGTCCTGGTCCCACCGACCATGATCGGGCAGTGCGTTGGCCTGGATGTTGACCAGTAGGGAGAAATGCTCCGGCGGGGGAGTCCCGTCCTCCCATCCCTCACCACTGGACAGCGCCCGGATGTCCTGCTCGGGGACATCGATCGGGAGGTATCCCCGGCGTAGCGTCTCGATCAGTACCTGCAGGCCGCTCATCTTCGCCGAGATCAGCGGTACGAGCTGGCGATACACCCCGGCGTCGAGGAGGATCAGTCGGATTTTCTGGGATTCCAGCAGCCCCGAGATCCGCCGCAGGGTGACGTATTGTTTGGACACTTCGTATCGCAGCCCGTCGAGGGCCGATCGCGCCCGCGGGTGATCCCCGGAGATGGAGAGCGCGAGTTGATTCACGATCCGGTCGGCGCACACCAGCGCCTCGTTCAACCGGATGTAGAGCAGGAACAGCTCGGCCCCGATCTCCCGCAACCGCTTGTCCCGACGGGTGCGGTACAGCAGAGGGGTCGCCCGCGCCAGCAGGTCGACAATCGCCCTCATGATCTCGATCATCAGCGTGGCCGTCCAGCTACAGAGAGGATTGCGGCCACGAGCCTACCCTGCTCCCACGCCAGCGCACTGTGGAGCGGGACATCAACTATTCAAAGTATTCAATGAAGTAATTGAACTCACGTTCCGGGGATGTCCGCGGCGAACGCCACGACGGGCCGGTCGCGCTCGTCGCACCCCAGGCGGTAGCCCGTCCGCACCCACGGCATCCGGCTCCTTCCGCGCCGCACCCAAGGCCTCGTAGTCCGGCCCCCGCCGGAAAGGTAACCCCGATCACAGCCGGGGCGCATCTCCGCAGGCGGAGCGGCCAAGGAAGGATGGAGGTATGCCGCTGCGCACCGATCTCCGCAATGTCGCCATCGTCGCCCACGTCGACCACGGCAAGACCACCCTGGTCGACGCCATGCTGCGCCAGGCCGGCGCCGTGGCCACCCGGGGTGAGCTCGCCGACCGGGTGATGGATTCGATGGACCTGGAGCGGGAAAAAGGCATCACCATCCTGGCCAAGAACACCGCGATCCGGTACGTACCGGACGATGGCGATCCGGTCACCATCAACATCATCGACACCCCGGGGCACGCGGACTTCGGCGGCGAGGTGGAGCGCGGCCTGACCATGGTCGACGGGGTGCTGCTGCTGGTGGACGCCAGTGAAGGCCCCTTGCCGCAGACCCGGTTCGTGCTGCGGAAGGTGCTGGCGGCCGGGCTACCGCTCATCCTGGTGATCAACAAGGTGGATCGGCCCGACGCCCGGATCAAGGAGGTCGTGGACGAGGCGTACGAGCTGTTCCTGGAACTCGCGGAGGACACCGGCGCCGACGCGGCGGCCCTGCTGGACGCGCCGGTGGTGTACGCCTCGGCCCGCGCCGGCATCGCCTCGCTGACCCGGCCGGACGACGGCGCCGTGCCGGCCGACTCCACCAGCCTGGCGCCGCTGTTCACCACCCTGCTGGCGACCATCCCACCCCCGGCGTACGACGCCGCTGCCCCGCTGCAGGCCCACGTGACCAACCTGGACGCCTCCCCGTTCCTGGGGCGGCTGGCGCTGTGCCGCATCCGGCAGGGGCACATCCACAAAGGCCAGACCGTGGCCTGGTGCCGCCGGGACGGCACCGTGACGCAGGTCCGGATCAGTGAGCTGCTGATGACCGAGGGGCTGGAGCGGCGACCGGTGGAGGAGGCCGGCCCCGGGGACATCATCGCGGTCGCCGGGATCCCGGACATCACCATCGGGGAGACCCTCGCCGATCCGGACGACCCCCGCCCACTGCCGCTGATCACCGTGGACGAGCCCGCGATCGCGATGACGATCGGGATCAACACCTCCCCGTTCGCGGGCCGGGTCAAAGGCGCCAAGCTCACCGCCCGGCTGGTCAAGGAGCGGCTGGATCGGGAACTGATCGGCAACGTGTCGATGCGGGTGCTGCCCACCGGCCGCCCGGACTCCTGGGAGGTGCAGGGGCGGGGCGAGTTGGCGCTCGCGGTCCTGATCGAGCAGATGCGCCGGGAAGGCTACGAGCTGACCGTCGGCAAACCGCAAGTGGTGACCCGGCACATCAACGGCACGCTGCACGAGCCGGTGGAGCGGCTGACCGTGGACGTACCCGAAGAACACGTGGGGACGGTCACCCAGCTGCTGTCCACCCGCAAAGGGCGGATGGTGAACCTGGCCAATCCCGGCACCGGCTGGGTGCGGATGGAGTGGCTGGTGCCGGCCCGCGGCCTGATCGGATTCCGCACCGAGTTCCTCACCGAAACCCGCGGCAACGGGGTGGCGCACCACGTGTTCGACAGCTACCAGCCGTGGGCCGGGGAGATCCGCGCCCGCAGCACCGGGTCCTTGGTGGCGGACCGGGCCGGAGTCGCCACCCTGTACGCGATCATGAACCTGCGGGAGCGGGGCACCCTGTTCGTCGACCCCGGCACCGAAGTCTACGAAGGAATGATCGTCGGCGAGCATGCCCGCGCCGACGACCTGGATGTGAACATCACCAAGGAGAAAAAGCTCACCAACATCCGCGTCTCCACCGCCGAGGAGCTGGAGCGGCTGGCGCCGCCCCGCCGGCTGTCCCTGGAGGAGGCGCTGGAGTTCTGCCGGGAAGACGAGTGCCTGGAGGTCACCCCGGTCGCGATCCGGCTCCGCAAGCTGGTGCTGGACCAGGCCGAGCGGGCCCGAGCCGCGGCCCGGCGCAAGCACCAGCGCTGACCGGCGCCGCTACTAGTCGCTGGCGAGGTCCCGGGTGTGCAGACGTACCGCCCCCGCTACGCCGAGCACCAGCCCGAGCGCGAGGTAGGTGCCGACCACCCGCCAGTTCGGGTCGGCGGCCGGGGCCGGGGCCGGGTGGTGCAGCAGCGACGTGTCCAAGATCAACTGAGGGATGTCGATCACTGATCCGAGGATCTCCACCACGAACGACCAGGCGACCAGCCCGTACGAGACCACCGCGGTCACCCGGGGCAGCAGACCGAAGGTGGCGAGGCCGATCCCGAGTAGCAGCAACGCCGGCGCGAGGCTGTTGACCCCCGCGGTCAGCAGGTCGCCGGCGGTCAGGCCGGTCTGTTGCCGCGCGGCGCCGAGCCAGAATCCCAGGGCCGCCAGCAGCCCGGCGCCCACCACCACACCAACGATGATCACGACCCGGCCGGCCAGCCACCGCAGTCGGCTGACGGTGCGCACCAGCAGGTTGTCCAACAGGCCGGAGCCCTCTTCCTGCCGCAGCCGGCTGACCGCGCTCGCCACGTACACCATCAGCACCGTCATCGCCATCAGGAACACCACCCCGGCGTAGGCGCGGGCGCCTTCGGTCACGGCGGTGTCGGCCACCGCGCCGTCGAACTGCTCCAAGGCGGTGGAGGAGGCGAACGCCTCCCCGGCGGAGCGGGCGAGGGAGCCGTAGAGGAGGCCCCCGATCGCCATCGCCGCCAGCCAGGCGACGATCGAGACCCACGACAGCCGCAGCGCCAACCGCCCGGGGGTGGTCAGCAGGGCGGTACGGGGTCGGGCGGTGTCCGGGTCGGCCCAGACACTACTGCCCAGGTCGCGGTCGGCCAGCCAGACGGTGAGACCGGCCAGGAGCGCCACCAGCCCGAGGCTCGGCAGCAGCCACACCGGCCGCGGGTCGGTCAAGGGCCGCAGCTGCTCCACCCAGCCCAGCGGGCTGAGGTAGACCAGCCAGTGGACATCGGGCGCGGCGTTGCCCAACGCCCGCAGCATGAACGCCACCGCGAACCCGGCGCCGGCCAGCCCCGCCGCCTGCGCCCGGGTAGCCACCAGTTGGCTGGTCAGCGCACCGAGCGCCAGGAAGACCGCGGCCGGGGCGGCGACCGCGGCCGCGAACAGCAGACTGCGGCCCCCGCTGAATCCGGCGTCGTCGCGCATGCCGACCAGCCAGGTGATCGCCGCGACCACCGCCGCCAGTACCAGCACACTGCCGGCCACGCCAGCCAGGGCGCTGGCGGTGGCCCGGCGGGCGGTGGTCCGGCCGGTCAGGAACACCTCCCACCGCCCGGCCGCCTCCTCCCCGCGCAGCACCCGGGTGGCGGTCAGCAGCCCCCAGATGGCGACCACCAGACTGGCGGTCCCCAACACCCGCCAGTCCACCAACCCGGCCACCGTCTCCACCCGGTACGGCTCCCCCAGCAACGCCCGTAGCCCCCGATTGGCGGCCAGGTCGGTCAACACCTGCGCCCGCTCGGCCGCGGTGGGGGCGATGGTGGTGAACCCGGCCACGGTGGTGTACACCAGCAGTCCGGCCGCCAGTCCCCACACCCCGGCGGTCCGGACGGTCCGGCGGACGGTGAACCAGGCCACCCGCGCCCGCGCGCGGGGATACCGGACCCGGCCGGCCCGGGGGTCAGCGGTCGCCGTCGGTGCGGGCATGGGGTTCCTCCTCGCCGTACTGCTGCAGGAACAGCTCCTCCAGGGACGGTTCCCGGCTGCGCAGCGTGTACGGGTGGGCGTCGGCCAGCACCGCGAGCAGCGGATCGATCGACCCCCGCACCTGGCAGGTGAGGGTGTTGCCGGTGACCGTGACCCCGCTGACCCCAGGTAGGTGATCCACTCGGGGTGGTGGCCCGGGGAAGGTGGCGGACACGGTGAGGGCGGACAGGTGACGCAACTCCGCCAGGGTGCCGATCTCCACCATCCGCCCGGCGCGCAGGATCGCCACCCGGTGGCACAGCGCCTCCACCTGCGCCAGCACGTGGGAGGACAGGAACACCGTCTGACCCCGGTCGGTGGCCTCCCGCACACACTCCCGGAACGCCTGCTCCATCAGCGGGTCCAGCCCGTACGTCGGCTCGTCCATGATCAGCAGGTCGGCCCGGCTGGCGAAGGCCGCGATCAGGTTGATCTTCTGGCGGTTGCCGCGGGAGTACGCCCGGACCTTCTTGCTGGGGTCGAAGTCGAACCGCTCCATCAACTGGTCGCGGTAGCCGGGGTCGACCTCGCCGTGCAGCTTCGCCAGCAGGTGCAGCGTCTCGGTGCCGGTCAGCGACGGCCACAGCGCCGCCTCCGCCGGCACGTACGCCGTCCGCTGATGCACCCGGATCTTCTCGGCGTGGGTGTCCAGCCCGAAGATCTCCGCCCGGCCCGCGGTGGGGCGGATCAAACCTAGCAGCAGCCGGATGGTGGTGGTCTTCCCGGCCCCGTTGGGCCCCAGGTAGCCGAACACCTCCCCCGGCACCACCTCCAGGCTCAGCCGATCCAGGGCCGTCACCGTGCCGTATCGCTTGGTCAGGCCCTCGGTCCGCAACGGTGGCACCCCGCCCATGCCTCTAGCTTTTCCCAGCTAGCCCCCTGTTAGTGGGAATCCGGGTCATTCCCCGGCATGGCGGCCACGGCCCGGCGGTCGGCCAGGGGGCTGGGCCGGGGCGGGGCCGACGGCGATGGTGGGGATCGGACGCGTCACCGGCGACTGGGTGAGCGTCAGCTCCTCGTCGTAGTGCCGGATGGCGACCGGCGCGCCGGTCAGCAGTCGGTAGGTCGCCTCGGCGGCCCGCACCGTCACCTCCAGTCGGCGCTGCCGGAACCAGAGCCGGAAGGCCACTCGGTCAAGCCGGCGCGGCAACCGCGGGGCGAAGCTCAGCCCGTGGTCGCGCAGCCGCATCCCACCCAGCCCGGCGACCAACGCGGTCCAGGCGCCGGCCAGGGAGGCCAGATGCATACCGTCGCGGGTGTTGTGGTTCAGATCGTTGAGGTCGATCAGCGCCGCCTCGGCGAGGTAGGCGTAGGCCAGATCCAGGTGGCCCACTTCGGCGGCGAGGACCGCCTGGGTGGCGGCAGACAGGGACGAGTCCCGTACCGTGATCGGCTCGTAGTAGCGGACGTTGCGCGCCTTCTGCGCGGCGGTGAAGTCGTCCGGGCACAGGTGCATCGCCAGCACCAGATCGGCCTGCTTGACCACTTGCCGGCGGTAGAGCTCGAAGTACGGGAAGTGACGCATCAGCGGATACTGGTCCGGGCGGGTGCGGTGGAAGTCCCAGGCGGCGTGCTGGGTGAACCCTTCGCTTTGCGGGTGCACCCCCAACCGGGGGTCGTAGGGGACCACCATCGCCGCCGCGGCCTGACGCCACTGCGCCACCTCCTCCGCGGTCACCTCGAGGCTGCGGGCCTGCTCCGGGTGGCGGGCGACCGCCGCCGCGGCGGCGGTGAGATTCCGCCGGGCCATCAGGTTGGTGTAGGTGTTGTTGTCCACCAGCGCGCTGTACTCGTCGGGGCCGGTGACCCCGTCGATGCGGAACCCGCTTTCCGGCTCGTGGTGCCCGGCGCCGCGCCACAGCCGGGCGGTCGCCACCAACAACGGCAGCGCGGTGTCCCGCTCGAAATCGCGGTCGCCGGTGGCGGCCACATGCTGCCACGCGGCATAGGCGATGTCGGCGTTGACATGCAGCGCGGCGGTGCTGGCCGGCCAGTAGCCGGAGCATTCGCTGCCGGTGATGGTCCGCCAGGGGAACATCGCCCCCGGCAGGCCGAACTGCGCCGCGCGTGCGGTCGCGGCCGGCAGGGTGGACCGGCGCCACCGCAACGCGTCCGCGGCCGCCGCCGGGTGGGTGAAGGTGAGTACCGGCAGGACGAAGGTCTCGGCGTCCCAGAAGGTATGGCCGTCGTATCCGAGGCCGGTGAGCCCCTTGGCCGGGATCGGGTGCTGCGCGGCGCGGGCACCGGCTTGCAGCACCTGGAACAGGCCGAACCGGACCGCCTGCTGGATCACCGGGTCGCCCTCCACCACCACGTCCGCGCCGTCCCAGAAGGCGTCCAGCCAGTCCCGCTGCTGCCGCACCAGCTCGTCCCAGCCGCTCGCCTGCGCGGCGGTCAGCGCGGCCAGCACCTGGTCACCGAGCGCGGCCGGGGAGCGCTCCGCCGACCAGCCGTAGGCCAGGTACTTCACCAGCCGCAGCCGTTGCCCAGGCGCCAGCGCCGCGGTCACCATCACCCGGGCGAAGTCGTCCCCGCGGTCGGGCTGTAGCCGCGGCTTCCCCGGGCCGACCACGTCGTGCCGCATTCCGGCGGCGATCCGTAGCCCGCTGGTGGCGGTCCGATGCACCATGACCATGCCCGCGCTGCTGTCCTGGCTGCGCTCCGGCACCAGCGCCGGTGGAGGGCGGACCAGACCGTGCCGGTCCGGCGGCCGAGGCGGCAGGGGCTCGTTGGCGACCAGCTTCGACTGGAGCACCACCCGCACCGGGCCCTCGACCGGCGACACCTCGTAGCAGATCGCGGCCACCGGCCGTTGGGTGAGCGAGACCAACCGGGTGGACTTCACCTGGATCGTGCCGCCGCCCGGGGAGCGCCACCGCGCGGTCCGGGTGAGCAGGCCCGCCCGCAGATCCAGCACCCGCTCGTGCTGCGTCAGCTCCCCGTGCCGGACGTCGAACGGCTCATCGTCGACGAGCAGCCGGATGAGCTTGCCGTTGGTCACGTTCACCAGGGTCTGCTCGGACTCCGGATCCCCGTAGCCCGGCTCCGGGTAGGGCAACGGCCGCAGCTCGTAACAGCCGTTGAGGTAGGTGCCGGGAACACCGTGCGGCTCCCCCTCGTCCAGGTTGCCCCGCAGCCCGAGGTACCCGTTTGACAGCGCAAAAATCGACTCGGTCTGCGCCAGGACATCCAGGTGCAGCTCCCGCTCCCGCACCGCCCACGGCTCTACCACCAGGGCCGGGTGACTGAACACCTGGTCCCGGTACCCGGGTCACCGCCCCGCGGAACCTCACCTGGAACCTCCGCTTCCCAGCCCTAACCGCCTGGCCCGGGCCGTGAAGGTGGCCGCACGACGATGGGTGCGCCGCTGCCGCGCCGCGGCCGGGGTGCGGGCAGGCGCACCCTGGACCAGGTCACCCGGTGAGTAGGCCACACGTTTGGCGCGGTCCACTAAGGTCAGATATGCGACTACGATCCCTGCCAAGATCAGCAGGAAGACCGGGGGTAACGGTGTGAACCCGAGGGCTCCCGCCAGCGGCGTGTACGGCAACGCCAACGCGACCAGGACACCGGCGAAAGCCGCCCCCACCAACAGCAGACTGGGGTGGCTGCGCCAGAACGGCTGGGCGTGGGTACGGATGACAAAGATGATCAAAGTCTGGGTAGCCAGTGACTCCACAAACCAGCCGGTACGGAACTCGGCAGCTTCCGCGTGGAGTATGTGAAGCAGCACCGCAAAGGTCAGAAAGTCGAAAAGGGACGACAGCGGTCCGAACGTGAGCATGAACCGGCGGATCTCCCGCAGGTTCCAGTGGGCCGGCCGCGCCAACTGCGTAGCGTCGACCCGGTCGGTGGGTGCCGCTGTCCGAGCCCCGTCGCGATCTGACCGAAGGCGGTGCGGGCGCCGGTCGCCACCACCACTCCGGTACCGGAACCGGCGTGTACCACCGTCCCCATCAGCGCGCAGGAGGCTAGCTCCGCCAGAGCGGCTCCGGCTCGGGTCGGCTCGGTTTGTTTCACCGCCAGCACCGACTCACCGGTCAGTGCCGACTCGTCACAGGCTAATCCGTCGACCGCCAGCAGCCGCAGGTCGGCGGGGACCACGGCCCCTAGTTCCAGTCGGACCACGTCCCCGGGCACCAGCTCCACCACATCTACCCGACGGGCCTTCCCACCGCGGATCACGACCACCCGGTGACGAAGCCGATCGTGCAGGGCAGCTCCCGCCCGCTCCGCCCGGTACTCGTTGAGGAACCCCAATCCGACACTGACCGCCAGAATCACGCCGATCACCGCCGCGTCGGTGCCTTCCCCCACCACCGCCGACACCACGCCGCGACGACCAGCAGACCGAGGAGAGCGGAACGGAGCTGCCGCACCAACATCCTCCAGGCCGAGACCTGGTGGGTCCGTACCGCATTCGGTCCGATCTCCGCCCGGCGACGATCCGCTTCCGACTCGCTCAGCCCGTCCGGCTCGCTGGCGAGCGCCGCGAGCACCTCGTCCACCGGCATGGAGGCCGCCGCGGCGCTCGAGAACCCTGCGCGCGCCGTCCCGCCATGTCCTGCTCCCCGGCCGCCCGACGGGGGTGGCGTCCGCCGCCGTGCTTCCGTCATCTGGTCGGTATCGACGACTGGACCCACCGGGAGATCACATGTAGAGGTCGCATGGCGGCGGTATACCCATAGCGCTCCGGGGGTACGCCCGCGACCTCCCGGCCCCGCGGGAATCCCGCTCGGGTGGTCCCCGTCCACCACCGGTCGCCAGCCACGACCGCTGCCAGGAAGGGCGGTCACCCGACCGGTGGCTAGGCTGCTCCCCATGTCGACATGGCTGTTGCCTGAGCCTGCCAGCCGCCCAGGTCACGCGGGTGAGGTGACGCGACCGCAGAAAGTCGTAGCCTACATCGTCCGCGACGGTCACCTCCTGGTGTTCCGGCACACCGATGACGCGTCGATCGACCAGTCCGGCATCCAGGTACCCGCCGGGTCGGTCAAGGACGGTGAGCGGCCGGAGGAGGCGGTGCTGCGGGAGGCGTACGAGGAGACCGGCCTGACCGGCCTCCGCATCGTCCGTTATCTCGGCGCCGGGGAGTACGACATGCGCCCGTACGCCCCCGCCATCCACGTCCGCCACTACTTCCACCTCGCCGTCGAGGCCGACCAGGTGCCGCAGCAGTGGATCCACGAAGAGCGCAGCGACGGCACCACCGACCCGATCCGGTTCACTCTCTACTGGCTGCCCCTGCCCCAGGCGCACGTCATCGCCGCCGGCCAGGCCGCCCTGCTCGGGCGCCTGTACGACTGAGCGTCCACCGATGCCGAAGGGGGCACCGCCCGGAACATGACCAACGAAGAGAACCGGTGGCCCGCCACGGCGAAAGGGGAGGCGTGGTCAGCGCCGAGAAAGGAAGGCGGTTGCCGCTGGGGGCGCGAGGAAGCCGTGAGCGAGCCGACCACCGACCGGCACGCGCTGGCAGGGGACGCCTACGCCTCCGGCCGGCACTTGTCCGCCCGGCAGGCACTCTACGACTACCAGACCCCGAGGTACGACCTCCCCGGAATCGTCCTGGACAACCTCGTTGGGGTCTCCGGCCTCGTGGTAGACGTGGGCTGTGGCAACGGCCGCTATGTCCGTCGACTGCGGACCCAGCGCCCTGACCTCCTCACCATCGGGCTCGACCTTTCCGAAGGCATCCTCCGGGAAGTACCTCCACCGGTGATGGTCGCCGACGCGGCCGCGCTGCCCCTCGCTGACCAGGTAGCCGACGCCGCCCTGGCGATGCACATGCTCTACCACGTCACCGAACCAGAACCGGTCGTGGCGCACCTGGCCTCCTACCGGTCATGGGCCCACCAGGCCGGCGTGCCGTTCGCGCCGACGCTTGCACGCGTAAGAGAACGCCTCACCGAGCACATTGACCGCGAGGGCAGGTTCCTCATTTCCTGCCGAGGCGGAGTCCTCATTGGCATAGCGCGGTAACGGCACCGGTTCTACCGTGGCGTGGTGCGCCCGGCCAGGGTCGCCCTCCTCAGGCACCTATCCGACCAACCGGGAGGCGGCGGACCAGCCCGTAAGCGCTATCGTCTGCGGACCTGCCCGGACGCTACGGCCTGAACCTGATCGAGAGGCCGACGATCAGCAGACCGACCGCGATCACCAGCGCCACCACGCCGGTGATCGCGAACACGACTCCCCGATGGGTAGGGGTGTCGAGCACGCCTCGGTGGGGCGCGCGCGGGTCATAGCGCACTGTCACCGGCACCCACTGTCCAGACGATGACGACCGTCGCCAGGCCGCCTGGAGCGCGGTGCCGGGCCCGGCGCGCATCCACGACCACCGCTGATGTTCCCGACCGATGTGGTCGCGCCACCGGTAGATGGGGCCGACCGGCAGGCCGAACCCCAGGACGAGTTCACCGCTGGTCCGCACCCACTGGCGGGTCATGTACCAACGGATCCCGCCGACGGCGGCGAAGACGACTCCGAACAGACCAAAGACGCCCGCCATCAGCAGGAACACGCCTCCGAATTCCCGCACCGCGCCTCAGCCCTTGACCCGTACACCCGCCTTCCACACCCCGGTGATCCGGGCCGGATCGGCCAGCACCGACAGGTCGGCCAACGGGTCGCCGTCGACCACGATGACGTCCGCGTCGTACCCGGGTTGCAGCTGGCCTGAGCGCGGCGCCTGGGGCCCGAGGGTGAGCGGACCGTTCGCGGTGGCCGCCTCGATCACCTCCAGCGGGGTGAAGCCGGCCTGCGCCAGCAGCGGCAGCTCCTTCCCGTTGCGCCCCCACCCGGCCGGGAGGTCCCGCCCGGAGCAGCCCACGTCGGTGCCCATCGCCACCGTCACCCCGGCCTCCCGGGCCAGCGCCACCGCGGCGGCGTGCTGGTCCGCCAACGCGGCCAGCTTGGCCAGCGCGTACGGCGGCGCGGCCTGGGTGTCCAGAATGTCGGCGATGATGGTGCGGGTCGGCACCAGGATCGCGCCGCTCTCCCGCATCGCCGCGGCCGCCTCCTCGTCCAGATAGGTGCCGTGTTCGATGGTGCGTACCCCGGCCGCCAACGCCGCCATGATCCCCGGTTTGCCGTGGCAGTGGGCGGCCACCACCCGCTCCGCGAGGCCCGCCACCTCCACGATCGCGCGCAGCTCGGCGTCGGTGAACTGCTGGTGGATCGGATGGTCCACCTCCGACATCACGCCCCCGGAGGCGCACACTTTGATCACCTTGGCGTTGCGGCGCAGCTGCTCCCGTGCGGCCTTGGCGCACTCGGCCGGGCCGTCGGCCAGGCGGAACTCGCCACTGTGTCCACTGAAGTCGTGCATCCACGGCAGCGGGTAACTGTGCAGGTCGCCGTGGCCGCCGGTGGTGGACAGCACCGCCCCGGCCGGGTAGATGTGTGGCCCTTCGATCAGTCCCTCCGCCACCACCGGCGCCAGATAGACCCCCAGCCCGCCGACCTCCCGGACGCTGGTCACCCCGGCGTCCAGCGCGGCCCGCAGATCAGCGGTGACCCGGGCGGCCCGGGTGGCCACCGGCTCCTGCGGCAGTCGCGCCAAATCCAGCATCCGGATGCCCATGAAGTGGACATGGCAGTCCCACAGGCCCGGCATGACGGTGGCTGCCGGCACCACCGTGGCGTCCGGGGTGTCCGGGGCGGTACTAGCCGGGCCGGCGTAGGTGATGGTCGGTCCGTCGATCAACACCACCCCGTCCCGGGTGGGTTCACCCCGGCCAGGGATGAGCAGCCTGGCTTCGATCCGCACAGTCATGTGCCCCACCCAACCGGACGTCTCACGATCTGGCAATCGGTCGAGTGGCCCGGTCGGTCCACCGACGGTCGTTAGGCTGTGGGTTCGGCACAGACCACGCAACGGACAGGAGTCACGCACGTGTCGCAGCAGGCGCGGATCGGTGTGATCGGGTTGGCGGTCATGGGCAGCAACCTGGCCCGCAACCTGGCCCGTAACGGCCACCCGGTGGCCCTCTACAACCGCACCACCGCCCGTACGGACGAGCTGGTGGCCGCCTACGGGCAGGAGGGTACCTTCCTGCCGGCCCGCACCCCGGAAGAGTTCGTCGCGTCGCTGGAGCGCCCCCGGCGGCTGCTCATCATGGTGAAGGCCGGGGCCGCCACCGACGCGGTGATCGACCAGTTCGTGCCGCTGCTGGAACCCGGGGACGTGATCATCGACGGGGGCAACGCCCACTTCGCCGACACCCGGCGCCGGGAGGCCGCCCTGCGGGAACGGGGGCTGCACTTCGTCGGGGTGGGCATCTCCGGCGGGGAGGAAGGGGCGTTGCACGGCCCCAGCATCATGCCGGGCGGCTCGGCGGAGGCGTACGCGTCGCTCGCACCGATGCTGACCGACATCGCCGCCAAGGTGGACGGGGTGCCGTGCGTGACCCATGTCGGTCCGGACGGGGCCGGCCACTTCGTCAAGATGGTCCACAACGGCATCGAGTACGCCGACATGCAGCTGATCGCGGAGGCGTACGACCTGCTGCGGCACGCGGTCGGGATGTCGCCGGCGGAGGCTTCCCAGGTGTTCGCCGGTTGGAACACCGGCCGGCTCAACTCCTACCTGATCGAGATCACCGCGGAGGTGCTGGCCCACACCGATCCGGTCACCGGCGCGCCGTTCGTGGACATCGTGCGGGACGAGGCCGAGCAGAAAGGCACCGGCCGGTGGACGGTGCAGACCGCGCTGGACCTGGGGGTGCCGGTCAGCGGCATCGCGGAGGCCACGTTCGCGCGGTCGTTGTCCGGGCACACCGGACTGCGGGCGGCCGCCGCCGACCTGCCGGGGCCGACCCTGGTGCGGGCGCGGGACACCGAGGGGCTGGTCGACGCGGTGGAGCAGGCCCTGTTCGCCTCCAAGATCGTCGCGTATGCGCAGGGCTTCCACCAGATCCAGGCCGGCAGCGACGAGTACGGCTGGGGGATCGACCTGGCGGCGATGGCGACCATCTGGCGGGGCGGCTGCATCATCCGGGCCGAGTTCCTCGACCACATCCGGGTCGCGTACGACGACGACCCGGGGTTGGCCACCCTGTTGACCGCGCCCTACTTCGCCGACGCGCTGGCCGGAGCACAGGGCGGCTGGCGGCGGGTGGTGACGCTGGCGACCGAGCTGGGCATCCCGGTGCCCGGGTTCGCCGCGGCGCTGGCCTATTACGACAGTCTGCGCGCCGGCCGACTGCCGGCCAGTCTGATCCAGGCGCAGCGGGACTACTTCGGTGCCCACACCTACCGTCGCGTGGACCGGGAGGGGTCCTACCACACCCGCTGGGGCCAGGACCGCGCCGAAGTCCGCACGGACTGATCACCGACAAGGCAGCGGGGTCCACCGGCCACTCTCACCAGTACGACTGCATAGCGCGAATGGCGGGAAGTCCGGTCAAGGTCCGGTATCCCCTATGAGCTGTTGATCACATATCGTGGTGCGGATCACCACGCCGCAAGCAGCCTAGGATGCTAGGAATAATCTCTAAGGCGTATCCCTTGGAACTGCTCCTGCTGCCGCGATTTCCGGACCGGGCGGCAGCAGCGACGCCCGCCCCGAGTCAGCCCGTCACCACCGCCAGCCCGAAGCCGTCGTAGCCCTTCACCCCGACCGTCTGGATCACGGTGGTGCTCAGCCGCGGCTCGACCGCCAACATCTCCATCAGCCGACGCACGCCCCGCACATCCGAGTCCTCACTGTCCGGGTCGAGCACCCGCCCGTGCCGCACCAGGTTGTCGAACACCAGCACACTCCCCGGCCGGGTCAGCCGCAGCGACCACTCCAGGTACTCCGGGTAGGCCTCCTTGTCCGCGTCCAGGAACACAAAGTCGAACGGCTCCACCTGCTCCGCCACCATGGCCGCCAGACTTTCCTGCGCCGGCCCCACCCGCACCTCGACCTGGTCGGTGAACCCGGCCCGGGCCAGATTGGCGCGGGCCACCTCGGCGTGGTGCGGCTGCAGCTCCAGGCTGATCAGCCGCCCGTCCGC
The DNA here is from genome assembly GCA_963809545.1 of uncultured Actinomycetota bacterium. Taxonomy (GTDB): domain Bacteria; phylum Actinomycetota; class Actinomycetes; order Mycobacteriales; family Micromonosporaceae; genus Natronosporangium. The sequence goes on from CAWEKD010000004.1 coordinate 41,018, forward strand.
CGGCAAGGCCCGGGCCAGCCAGATGGTGCTGTAGCCGCCCAGGGTGCCGACCTCGAGGATGCGGCGGGCGCCGCGGATGCGGGCCAGCAGGTGCAGCAGCTTGCCTTGCGCGGGCGAGACCTGGATGGCCGGCAGCCCGGCGGCCTCGCTGTCGGCCAGCGCCGCCGTGAGCACCGGGTCGTGCCACCCCAGGGGTTCGGCGAAGTAGTCGTCGATCGCGGACCACATCTGCGTGCTCATGCCGCTCCCCGTCCCGTCCGGCAAGCGGGCCACCCATCGACCGCGTCAACTCGCCGGCCATCGCGGCCATCCTATGGACGGTTCCGACCACATTGGTGGTATCTGTCGCGGGGATCACATCCGTCACTTCAGCCCCGGCGATACCGGCGCTTCCCGCTCGGTCTGCCAGACTGGCGGTATGAGTGATCCGAGCCGGCTGGGCACCGACCGCGGTCCGCGGCTGCACGCGTTGGCGGTGGAGCTGGCGGCGATGGCGCAAAACGGTCTCACCTACGCCACCGACCGCTACGCGCGGCAGCGCTACGAACGGCTGCGCACCGTCTCCGCCGAGATCCTCGCGCTACTGTCCGACGGTGACCCGGAGGAGCTGCGCAGCGCGCTGGCGGCCGAGGCCGGCCACGCCACCCCGAAGGTGGATGTGCGCGGGGCGCTGTTCGACGACACCGGCCGGGTACTGCTGGTGCGGGAGAAGCGGGACGGGCGCTGGACCCTGCCCGGCGGCTGGGCCGATGCGCTGGACTCCCCCGCGGCGGCGGCGGAGCGGGAGGTGGCGGAAGAAGCCGGGTTGACCGTCCGGGCCACCCGGCTGGCTCTGGTGCACGACGGCTCGGTCCGCAACCACCACGGCGCCAGCCCTTGGCACATCTACAAGTTGTTCTTCCTGGTAGAGCAGTGCGACCCCGCCCAGCGCCCCACCGCCGGCCTGGACGAGGAGACCACCGACGTCGGGTTCTTCGCCCTCGATCAGCTGCCCGAGCTGTCTACCGGCCGGACCACGCGCGACCAGCTGGAGCTGTTGGCGGAGCACCACCGCGACCCCCGCCGCCCCACCGACTTCGACTGACCGGCACCGGCGTGCCGGCCCTCCGCCGGCGGGGTCCGCCCCCGGTGGGCGCGCTGCTTTCTCGTGGTCCGGCCCACTTCGCCTGAACCAGCCTAGGACACTAGGACCAGGCTAAGACAGGCAGAGGAGCACTTTCGTCGACCGTCTGGCCTCAACCGTCGACGAAAGTGTCCTCTGTGGCGGAACAGCCACCGGTCAGACAGGAGTGCCGACCGCTCAGCTGCGCATCTGCGCCCCGAACCGGCGCGCCGCCTCGGCCACCGCCGCGTCCCGGGCGGCCACCGCCTCCTCCCCGGTCAGGGTGCGGTCCGGGGCCCGGAAGGTCAGCTTGTACGCCAGCGACCGACGCCCCTCCCCGATCTGCTCACCGGTGTAGACATCGAACAGCCGCGCCGATTCCAGCAGCTCCCCGGCGCCGGCGACCAGCGCCTGTTCCACCTCCGCCGCCGGTACGGTCTCGTCGACCAGCAGCGCCACGTCGATCAGGGTCGGGGGGTAGCTGCTGACCGTCGGCCCGGTCACCACCTCCGGCAGCGGCACCGCGTCCAGGTTCACCTCCATGGCGCAGGTCCGCCGCGGCAACTCCCATGCGTCGCACACCGCCGGGTGCAGCTCCCCGGCGTGCCCGACCGGCCGCCCGTCGACCAGCACCTCGGCACACCGGCCCGGGTGCCAGGGGGCGTACTCGGCCGCCCGGACCGTCACCCGGTCCTCAGTCATCCCGGCGGCGGCCAGCACCAGCCGCGCGGCGGCGACGGCGTCGGCCCAGTCGGCCGGCCGGCCCGACCCCCACCATCCGGCGGGTGCGGCCGCGCCGGTGATCACCGCCGCGGCGTGCCACGGCTGCTCCGGCACGAACTGGTGCGCCGCGGCCAACTCCTCGTCGCTGGGGCGGTGCGCCACCGGCATCCGCGGCGGGGCGTCCCCCGGACCGCGACGGGGGTGGAAGACCACGCCCAGCTCGTACAGCGCCAGGTCCCGGGAGCCGCCCGGCAGCCGCGCCAGGTTACGGCGCAGCGTGGCCAGCAGCGGCGGCAACAGGGTGGTCCGCAGCGCCGGCTGCTCCTCCGACAAGGGATTGTCCAACCGCACCACCTGTCGACGCGGGTCGTCGTCCGGCAGCTGCAGCGCCTGCCAGTCCCCTTCCCCCACGAACGGATAGCAGCGGGCCTCCACGTACCCGGCCTCGGCCAAGGCCCGGCCCACGGTCCGCCGACGCCGCTGGAGGGGGGTGAGCCCCGCCCCGGGGGGAGCGGTCGGCAGCACGCTGGGAATCCGGTCGTACCCGTCCAGCCGGGCCACCTCCTCGACCAGGTCGGCCTGGTCGGTCAGGTCCGGCCGCCAACTCGGCGGCGTCACCCGCAGCCGACCGTCGGCCAGTGACTCCACAGTGGCCCCCAGCTCGGTCAGCAGCTCGGTCACCCGCTGCGGTGAGTAGGCCACCCCGGCGATCCGCCCGGGGAGGTCGGCGGCGATGGTGATCGGTGCCGGCGCGGAGGTGGTGTTGATGTCCCCGATCCGGGGGTCGACCTCACCGCCGGCGTACCGGGTCAGCAGCTCCACCGCCCGCTGCAGCGCCACCAGCGGCAGCTGGGGGTCCACACCCCGCTCAAACCGTTTGACCGCCTCGCTGGGCAGCTTGTGTCGACGGGCGGTCCGGGCCACCGTCACCGGATCCCAGTGGGCGGCCTCGAACAGCACGTTGACCGAGGTGTCGGTCATTTCGCTGTTCGCCCCACCCATCACCGCCGCCAACGACACCGGGCCGGTGTCGTCGCAGATCACCATGTCCTCGGGGTCGAGCTCCCGGTCGACCCCGTCGAGGGTGGTCAGCCGCTCCCCCGGCCGGGCCCGCCGGACCACCAGCCCGCCGGTCAGCCGGTCCGGGTCGAACGCGTGCATCGGCTGGCCCAGTTCCAGCATCAGGTAGTTGGTGATGTCCACCGCCAGCCCGAGCGGACGCATCCCGGCGTGCACCAACCGCCGCCGCATCCACGCCGGCGTCGGGGCGGTCGGATCGATCCCGCGTACCAACCGGGTGGCGAACCGGTCGCAGCCGGTGGGGTCCGCCACCGTCACCGGCCAGGCGGGTTCGGCGGTGGCGCCCGGCGCCGGCCGGTCGGCCGGATCGGTGAACGGTCGCCGCAGCGCGTGCGCCAGCTCCCGCGCGATCCCCCGCACCGAGAAGCAGTAGCCCCGGTCCGGCGTGACCGCCAGCTCCACCACCACATCGTCCAGACCGATCAGTGGCCGGGCGTCCGCGCCCGGCACCACCGGCAGCGGCGCCGCCCCGGGGCCGGGGACGACCTCCGCGGGGAGCACGATGATGCCGGAGTGGTCATCCCCCAGCCCCAGCTCCCGCTCCGAACAGATCATCCCGTCGGAGATCCGCCCGTACGTCTTCCGGGCGCTGATCGCGAACTCTCCGGGCAGCACCGCGCCCGGCAGCGCCACCACCACCAGGTCACCCACACCGAAGTTGGTGGCCCCGCAGATGATCCCGCGCGGCTTCTCCTCCCCCACCTCCACCTGGCAGTACCGGATCGGCTTCTTCAGCCCGGTCAGCTCCTCCAGGTCCACCACCCGGCCGACCACCAGCGGGCCGGTGACCGAGGTGCGCAGGTCGGTGATCTCCTCGACTTCGAGGCCCACCCGCACCAACGCCGCTTCCAGCGCCTCCGGGTCGACCGGCGCGTCCACGTACTCCCGTAGCCACGACACGGGCAGTCGCATGTCAGACCTCCATCCCGAACGCGCGGGCGAACCGGACGTCGCCCTCCACTATGTCCCGCATGTCACTGATCCCGTGTCGGAACATCAACGTGCGCTCGATACCCATTCCGAACGCGAATCCGCTGTACTCGTGTGGATCGATCCCACAGGCGCGTAGCACCCGCGGGTTGACCATTCCGCAACCGCCCCACTCCACCCAACGGGGGCCGTCGCGGTGCTGCGGGAACCACAGGTCCATCTCGGCCGATGGCTCGGTGAACGGGAAGTACGACGGTCGCAACCGGGTGGTCGCCTCCGGGCCGAACATCGCCCGGGCGAAGTGGTCCAGCGTGCCCTTCAGGTGGGCCATGGTGATGCCCTTGTCCACCACCAACCCCTCGACCTGGTGGAACACCGGGGTGTGCGTGGCGTCCAGTTCGTCGGTGCGGTAGGTGCGCCCCGGGCAGATCACATAGATCGGTGGCCGACGCGTCAGCATCGCCCGGGCCTGGGCCGGGGAGGTGTGCGTCCGCAGCACCAGCCCGGACTGGCCGACGGCGGTCTGGGCGGCGGCGATGAAGAAGGTGTCCATCATGGTCCGGGAGGGGTGGTCCGGCCCGATGTTGAGCGCGTCGAAGTTGTACCACTCCAGCTCCGCCTCCGGACCCTCCGCCACCTCATAGCCCATCCCCACGAACAGGTCCTCGATCCGCTCCATCAGCGTGGTCAGCGGATGCCGCGCCCCGCGGGGGCGGCGGTCGACCGGCAGGGTCACGTCCACCCGCTCCTCAGCGAGCACCCGCTGCTGCTCTTCGGCGCGCAGCTGCGCCAGGCGGGCGTCGTAGGCGGCCTGGATCGCGGCCCGGGTGGCGTTGACCCGCTTACCCGCCTCGGCCCGCGCGGCCGGGGGGAGGGCACCGATCTCTCGGCGCGCCAGTGACACCGGGGCCCGGTCACCCAGGTGCTGGTGGCGGATGGCGGCGAGTGCGTCCGGGTTGGTCGCGGCGGCGAACGCCTGCTCGGCGGCGGCCTGCGCCTCGGCCAACGCGGCCGGGTCCAGCAACGCGACCTGCTTCGGGTCGTACGGATCGTTACGGTAAGTCATGAATCTCCTCCGGAGGGCCGGTGTGAGTGTACGAACCGGGGTGGGGCTGGCGGCGTCTGGTGACGGCGATGGGCACACTTCGAGATGGCGCGCGGCTCGGCCGCAGCCCGCCGGGGAGGGTGGAGCGCGTCGGTCAGCTCAGGTCAGCTGCGCGGCCCGCCACCGGCGGGCCCGATAAACCGCACATCGCGGGGCATCATGCTCCGGAATCCTCCTGATGCAACGCTCTGGCTGAAGCATACAGGCACACCGCCGCCGCGGCGGCGAGGTTGAGGCTCTCCGCCCGGCCGTAGATCGGCACCCGTACCCGGGCATCGGCGGCGGCCAGCAGCGGCTCCGGCAGCCCGTGCGCCTCCGAGCCGAACAGCCACGCGGTGGGCTGGGAGAGTGCCCCGGTGTCCGTCAGCCGATCCAGGTCGACGTCGCCGTAGCCGGTGGCGGCCAGCACGGTCAGCCCGGCCCGCCGCAACTCGGCCACCACCGCCACCGGGTCCGGCTCCCGCACCACCGTGACGTGGAACAGGCTGCCGGCGGAGGCCCGGACACATTTGCCGTTGTACGGATCCACCGCCTGCCCCGCGAACACCACCACCGGGGCCCCGGCGGCGTCGGCGGTGCGCAACACCGTGCCGGCGTTGCCGGGATCGCGGATGTCGGCCAGCACCGTCACCAGCGCCGGCCGCTCCGCCAGTGCGTCCGCCAGCGACCGGTGGGTCTGGCGGCACACCGCCACCACCCCCTGCGGGGTGACCGTCTCCGCCAGGGCCGCCAGCGCGTCCTCGGTCACCGGCGAGACCGGCACTCCGGCGCGCGCGGCGGCGGCCAGCAGCGCCGCGTGCCGCGCCTGCCCGGCCGGGGTGACGAACACCTGCTCCACCACCCCGGCTCCGGCCAACGCCTCCCGGACCGCCTGGGGACCCTCCACCAGAAAGCGCTGCCGGGCATCCCGCTCCTTGCGGCGGTGCAGCCGGGCCGCGGCCACCACCCGGGGGGTACGGCGGGTGAACAGGGTCGGGGCCGGGTCAGCGGCGGGATGCGCCGCCGCTGACCCGGCCCCGGACGCGCGTGCCGGCACGGTGCCTCAGGCGGTGCCCGCCTGCCGGGCCGCGCCGTCGGCGGCGCCGGCCTCGGCCACCGCCTTCCGGGCGGTCGCGGCCAGCGCGCTGAAGGCCGCGGCGTCGTGGACCGCCAGGTCCGCCAGGATCTTGCGGTCCACGTCCACCCCCGCCAACCGCAGTCCCTGGATGAACCGGTTGTAGGTCATCCCGTTGGCCCGGGCGCCGGCGTTGATCCGCATGATCCACAGGCGCCGGAAGTCGCCCTTCCGGTCCTTACGGTCCCGGTAGGCGTACTGCATCGAGCGCAGCATCTGCTCCTTCGCCTTGCGGTACAGGCGGGAGCGTTGGCCCCGGTACCCACTGGCGCTCTCGAGGATCGCCCGGCGCTTCTTGTGCGCGTTAACTGCCCGCTTGACGCGTGCCATTTCGAAACCTCCTCCACACCCGCTGGCGCGTCAGCGGCCCAGCATCTTGTTCACCCGCTTGGCGTCTGCATCCGAGACCTGCACCGTGCCCGCGAGCCGGCGCTTCCGACGGGATGACTTGTGTTCCAGCTTGTGGCGGCGGTTGGCCTGCTCCTTGACGAGCTTGCCGCCACCGGTCACCCGGACCCGCTTGCCCATGCCGGTGTGACTCTTCATCTTCGGCACTTTGAACCCGCTCCCTGCTCTTCGCATCCGCCGCCGGGCGGCGACGGCACTATCCAGGCCCGCCGGGTACCCGACGGGCCTGACCTACGACCGGCGATGAGGCCGGCTCAACGCGACGCTTTGGACGACGCCTCGCGAGCGGCTTCCCGCGAGCCTCCGCGCGACGTCTCGGACTCCTTGGAAGTCTTGGTGTTACGATGCGGCGCCAGCACCATGGTCATGTTCCGGCCGTCCTGCTTCGGGGAAGCCTCCACGAACCCGAGATCGGCCACATCCTCAGAGAGCCGCCGCAGCAGCCGCAACCCGAGCTCCGGCCGGCTCTGCTCCCGGCCCCGGAACATGATCGTCACCTTGACCTTGTCTCCGGCCCGAAGGAACCGCACCACGTGACCCTTCTTGGTCTCGTAGTCGTTGGAGTCAATCTTCGGGCGGAGCTTCATCTCCTTGATGACGGTCTGCTGCTGATTACGCCGGGCCTCGCGGGCCTTCATGGCGCTCTCGTACTTGAACTTGCCATAGTCCATCAGCTTGCAGACCGGCGGACGTGCCATGGGCGCGACCTCGACCAGATCCAGATCGACGTCGGCGGCCAGTTGCAGGGCACGCTCCAGTGGGACGATGCCCACCTGTTCACCCTCCGGACCGACCAACCGGACCTCTCGTGCCCGGATCTGGTCGTTCACGCGTGGATCGACGCTGATGAGCCCTCCTCCTCGTTATCGTGCGTTCTCGACGTACTCAGTTGGTGAGCCGACCCTGAAAAGCAGCAAGGCCCTGGCGACGCCAGGGCCCGCTCGACCGATCAACGCGCCATTCGACGCGCGCGCACGCGACTAGTCGCGTGGACCGGACCCGGCCGCCCGGAGGCGACTCGGGTGGGAGCGGGCGCTCCGCTTCAACACCGGCCGGTCGGATAACCGCCGCCCGGTGCGGTCGACTCGTACCAGCGTAACAGAAACTCCGGGCGAACTCAGACAGGATCGCCCGCCGTATCCCCCGACGGCGCCGCGGGGGTGGCCGGGTCGTCCGCCTGCCGCCGCTGCCACGCGGCGTGCCGCTGCCGCAGCGCCTGCACCGCCGCCACCGCGTGCTCCCGGTCCACCGCCTGCACCGCCATCACACTGATCAGGTCGTCGTCGTGCAGCTCCAGGCTGGCCCAGGAGGCGTTGCGATCGAATCGAATCGACCGCACCACCGCCCACGGCAACTCGTGGGTGCCGATCAGGTTCCGCACCCAGATCCCGTCCCGGTCCGCCCGCACCTGCGGTCGCGCCAACAACAGCCAGGCGGCCGCACCGATCATCCCCAACCCGACCAGGGCGAACCGGTCCGCAGTCTCGAACGGCGCATGGCCGGCCGCGCTCGCACCGCTGAGCAACAGCGCCAACACGATCGACACCAGCAGGGTCATCCCCGCAGCGATCCAGGCGGTCATCCGGGCCCGGCGGGGGCGAAACTCCACCGGAGGCAGCGGCGTGCGCGACTCCCGCTCCGCCGCCCCCACCTGCTTCTTCGGCTCAGCCATGGCTCGAGTGTGTCACAGCCGGCAGGCGTGCAGATTGGTCACCAGGATCGCCCGCGCGCCCAGCTCGTACAGCTCATCCATGATCCGGTGCGCCTCGGAGCGCCGCACCATCGCCTGCACCGCCACCCAGCCTTCTCGGTGCAGCGGGGAGATGGTCGGGGACTCGATCCCCGGCGTGAGCCGGCAGGCCTGGTCCAGCCGATCGGCGTGCACGTCGTAGGCGAGCATCACGTACTGGCGGGCCACCAGCACCCCCTGCAGCCGGCGCAGCACCTGGGTGACGGGCCCGTCCGCCGGTCGCCGCGGTCCGCCGATCAGCACCGCCGACGATTCCAAGATCGGCTCCCCTACCGGCACCAGTCCGGCCTCCCGCAGCGTCCGACCGGTCTGCACCACGTCGGCCACCACGTCGGCCACCCCGAGACTGACGGCGTTCTCCACCGCCCCATCCAGCCGGATCACCTCTGCCTCGACCCCGTGCCGACGCAGGTAGCCGGTGACCACCCCGGGGTACGCGGTAGCGATCCGGTGCCCGCCCAGCGCGGCCGGGCTGGCCTGGTCCGCCGGATCACCCAGGGTGCCGGGGCGGGCGGCGAACCGGAACGTGGCCCGCCCGAACTGCAGATCCAGCAGCTCCTCCGCCGGGCCGGCGGTGTCGACCAGCAGATCCCGGCCCGTTATCCCCAGGTGCAGGTCACCGGAGCCGACATAGGTGGCGATGTCGCGGGGACGCAGGTAGAAGAACTCGATGCCGTTCTCAGGATCCCGGCAGGTCAACTGGCTGGTCTCCGACCGCTGCCGGTACCCGGCCTCCTGCAGGATCTGCCTGGAGCCCTCAGCCAGGCTGCCTTTGTTGGGCACGGCGATGCGTAACAACGTACTGCTCCTTCGGCGGCTTCCCGGGCACGCGGATCGGCGCGACGCTGCGCGGAGGCGCCCCGGTCGGACGGACGGACAACAGGGGCACGCCGTCCGGCGTCACCGCTGGACGCCGGACGGCGTCACAGATGTCGGTACACGTCCTCGAGGTCCACACCGGCGGCGAGCATCAGCACCTGGATGCGGTACAGCAACTGGGAGATCTCCTCCGCGGTGCGCTCGACTCCCTCGTGCTCGGCCGCCATCCACGCCTCGGCGGCCTCCTCCACGACCTTCTTCCCAGCCGCGTGCACTCCCTCGGCGAGCGCCGCCACCGTCCCTGAGCCGGGGGTGCCGGCCGCTGCCTTGGCGCGCAGCTCCGCGAACAGCGTGTCGAAGGTCTTCACGGAAAGCTATTGTGTCAGGCCAGTCGGCGCAGGGTGAGGGCGGTGTCCAGGGCCGCCACCGTCGCGGCCCAGCCCTTGTCCTCGGTCGAGCCCGGCAGCCCGGCCCGATCCCGTGCCTGGGCCACCGTGTCGACCGTCAGCACCCCGTGCGCCACCGGGGTGGCTTCATCCAACGCCACCCGGGTCAACCCGTCGGTGACCGACCGGCACACGTAGTCGAAGTGGGCGGTCTCCCCCCGGACCACCACCCCCAGGGCCACCACCGCGTCACACCGCTGGGCCAGCGCCTGCGCCACCACCGGCAGCTCCACCGCCCCGGCCACCCGGGCGGTGACCACCTTCCGCACCCCGCAGGCCTTGGCCGCCGCCAACGCCCGGTCCAACAGTTGGTCGGTCAGCTCCGCGTGCCACCGGCTGGCCACCACCCCCAGCACCAGACCGGCCGCGTCCACCGCCGGCAGATCCGGCTCTCCGACGCCGCTCACCGCGCCTCCCCCACCTCGTCCAACAATTCGATCAGGTGCCCCATCCGGTCCCGCTTGGTGCGCAGGTACCGCAGGCTCTCCGGGTGGGGACGCACCGGCAGCGACTCCCGGCCGACCACCGTCAACCCGTACCCCTCCAACGCCGCCCGCTTGGCGGGGTTGTTGCTCAGCAGCCGCATCGACCGCACCCCCAGATCGGCCAGAATCTGCGCGCCGGTGCCGTAGTCGCGGGCGTCGGCCGGTAGCCCCAGGGCCAGGTTGGCGTCGACCGTGTCCGCCCCGGCGTCCTGCAACTGGTAGGCCTGCAGCTTGTGGGCGAGCCCGATGCCCCGGCCCTCGTGCCCGCGCACGTACAGCACCACGCCCCGCCCCTCGGCGGCCACCCGGGCCAGCGCGGCGTCCAGTTGCAGCCCGCAGTCGCAGCGCAGCGAACCCAGCACGTCCCCGGTCAGGCACTCCGAGTGCACCCGGACCAGCACGTCGTGGCCGTCCCCGAGCTCGCCGTACACCAGCGCCACGTGCTCGGTGTCATCCACGGTCGACTGGTAGGCGACCGCGCGGAACACCCCGTGCCGGGTCGGCAGCCGGGTCTCGGCCACCCGGCGCACCTGCCGCTCGTACCGGCGCCGGTAGGCGACCAGGTCGGCGATGCTGACCAGGGTCAGCCGGTGCTCGGCGGCGAACAGCTCCAGTTCGGGGCGGCGCGCCATGGTGGTCGCGTCCTTCTCCGAGACGATCTCGCACAGCACCCCGGCCGGGCGCAGCCCGGCCATCCGGGCCAGGTCCACCGTCGCCTCCGTGTGGCCGGGGCGGCGCAGCACCCCGCCCTCCCGCGCGCTCAACGGCACCACGTGGCCCGGCCGGGTGAAGTCGGCCGCGGTCGAGGTCGGGGTCGGCCAGCAGCCGCACCGTCCGGGCCCGGTCGGCGGCGGAGATCCCGGTGCTGACCCCCTCCCGCGCGTCCACCGCCACCCGGTAGGCGGTGCCGCGCCGGTCCTGGTTGGTGTGGTACATCGGCGGCAGCTCCAGCCGGTCGCAGTCCGCCTCGGTCAGCGGGGCGCAGATGTACCCGGAGGTGTAGCGCACCATGAACGCCATCAACTCGGGGGTGGCGTGCTCGGCGGCGAACACCAGGTCCCCTTCGTTCTCCCGGTCCTCGTCGTCGACCACGATCACCGGCCGGCCGGCGGCGATGTCCCGTACCGCCTGCTCCACCGCCTCGAAGTTGCCGACCGCCTCGGTGGTGACCCCGCCGACGTCCCGGTGTCCATTGTTGATATTCATCGCCCCACCCCCGCCAGCAGCCGCTCCACGTACTTGGCCACCACATCGACCTCCAGGTTGACCCGGTCACCGACCTGCCGGCGCCCGAGTGTGGTCTTTTCCAAGGTGGTGGGGATCAGACTGACCTCGAACCAGTCGTCGCCGACCGCCACCACGGTCAGCGACACCCCGTCCACAGCGATCGATCCCTTCTCCACCAGGTAGCGGGACAGCGCCGGCGGCAACGTAAACCGCAGGTCGTGCCAGTCCGGCCCGGGGCGGCGCTGTTGGACCGTGCCCACGCCGTCCACGTGCCCCTGCACCAGGTGCCCGCCCAGGCGGGTGGTGGGGGTGGCGGCCCGCTCCAGGTTGACCGGGTCCCCGGGGCGCAGCTCCCCCAAAGTGGTGCGGCGCAGCGTCTCGGGCATCACGTCGGCGGTGAAGGTGTCCCCCTCCTGCTCCGCCACGGTCAGGCACACCCCGTTGACCGCGATCGAATCCCCGAGGCGGGCGTCGCTGGTCGACCAGCGGCCCCCGGACGGTCAGTCGACCTGGTCTGGTGCGCCACCACCTCGCCGAGCTCTTCCACGATGCCGGTGAACATGCTCAGTCCTTCACGTACCGGGGCACGGCGGTGACCCGCAGGTCCGGTCCCGACCCGTGCGATGTCGATGAACTCCAGCTCGATGGCGTCCGCCACGGTGGTCACCCCGGCGTCCACCAGCGCCGCCGGACCGGCGCCCAGCAGCTTCGGCGCCAGGTAGCCGACCACCCGGTCGACCAGCCCCGCGGCCAGGAACGCGCCGGCCAGGCGCGGGCCCGCCCTCCAGCAGCGCGGCCCGCACGTCCCGCTCGTACAGCTTCGCCAGCAGGTCGGTGAGGTCCACCTGGCCGTCCGGGGTGTTACGCCGAGCTCGGCCGCGGTGGCGACCCAGGTGGGCGCGGCCCGATCGCGCACCCGCGCGTCCGGTGGGGTCCGCCCCTCGGAGTCCACCACCACCCGCAGCGGCTGCCGGATCGCCAGGCTGCCGTCGCGCAGGTTGCGGGCGGTCAACTGGGGGTTGTCGGCGAGCACCGTGCCCACCCCGACGATCACCGCATCGACGGTGCTGCGGTGGGCGTGCACGTCCATCCGCGCCGCCTCGGAGGTGATCCACATGCTGGTGCCGTCGGCCGCGGCCGACCGGCCGTCCAGGGTGGCGGCATACTTCCAGATCAGGTACGGACGGCGCGCGGCGCACCGCGGTCAGCCAGGCGATGTTGCCCGCCTCCACCTCCGCCTGCCGGACGCCGATCTCCACGTCGACGCCGGCCTTGCGCAGCGTCTCGGCGCCACCGGCCGCGTGCGGCTGCGGCTCGCTGACCCCGATCACCACCCGGGCGATCCCGGCGGCGATCAACGCCTGGGTGCAGGGGCCGGTCTGCCCGTGGTGGTCACATGGCTCCAGGGTCACCACCGCGGTCCCGCCGCGGGCCCGCTCGCCCGCCTGCGCCAGTGCCACGATCTCGGCGTGGGGGCCGCCGGCGTAGGCGTGGAAGCCCTCGCCGACCACCGCGCCGCGCGCGTCGAGGATCACACAGCCGACCACCGGGTTGGGGCTGGTCGTGCCCAGTCCACGGGCCGCCAGCTCCACCGCCCGTCCCATCGCGGCGACCTCGGCCTGACTCGCCATAACGCCCTTTCCTCGCGTGCCACACGCGCTCACGGGCGTGGGGACGGGTAGCGCAGCGCAGGCCACGTACACCCGGCCGCGCGCCGCCTCCCATCCGGACTGTCTGGCCAGCCAGGGCAGGGCTGTGCCCCGCTCTCGCGGCCAACCGTCGGCTCTGGAGTTGCACCAGGTCCACCGGTGATCTACACCGGGTCGCGGGCTGCCCTCTCCGAGGGGTCACCGCCGGTTCGGAATTTCACCGAGTCCCGCCAGCGCGTGGTGGGTACCGCTCCGATTGTGGCACGCCATCCGGCTGGTGCCGAGCCCGGCTAGGCAAGGTCACAGAGTGGGCGCCACTGAGAACTATGCCCTGGTTACGAAGATAGTCGGGAGTCAGGCCACTTCTCGGGCAGCGCCTCGGAGGGCCGGGCCGCGCCTCGGAGGGGCACCGCCCTGACCACCCCGCCCGCGATCAGCGCGATCCGCGCGTGATCCGGGTCATAGCGGAGGCAGGCTGCGGCGGCCCCGACGCCGGTCGTAGGCCACGAACGACCCGGCCTGCCTTCTTGGCGACGCCCTTCATCTCCGTCGCCACCGCGATCACCTCGTGGGGGTTGGTGAAGCCCGGGCGGTGGACAGCGCCACCCCGATCGACAGCGAGACCAGCTGGGGCTTCTGGAGGTTGCCGCGCCGATCCACGATCTCCAGGTAGCCGCGCGCCAGGTCCTCCGGGTCGTACAGCTCATCCGAGGCGCGCTCGAAATCATCCACCGCCTGGGTGGTGATCGGCCGCACCTGCTCCGGCCGACAGATGATCACAAAGTCGTCCCCGCCCACATGGCCCAGGAACGCCGGCGGCTCCACCCCGGTGGTGGCGCGGTGCAGACACTGCGCCAACACCGCGATGAACTCGTCGCCGCGACTGAACCCGTACCGGTCGTTGACGCTCTTGAAGCGGTCGATATCGACGTAGCAGACCGCGTACGGCTCCTGCCGCCGGACCCGGTCCGCGATCTCCCGCAGGATCCGGTTGTTACCGGGCAGCCCGGTCAACGGGGAGACCTCGCGGAACTCCTGGTTGCGCCGCAGCATCGACCGGACCCGGGCCACCAGCTCCGAGGTGTCGAACGGCTTGACCACGTAATCGTCGGCGCCGGCGGTCAGCCCCACCACCTTGTCGACGGTCAGCCCCTTGGCGGTCAGCATGATGATCGGCATGACCGCGGTCATCGGGTCCGCCCGCAGCCGCCGGGTCAGCTCCAACCCGTCCATCCGCGGCATCCGGACGTCCACGATGGCCAGTGCGGGCCGCTGCTCGGTGGCCATGGTCAGCGCCTGCTCCCCGTCATGGGCCACCGCCACCTCGAACCCGTGCAGCTGAAGGTTGACCTCGACGAACCGGGCGATGTCCCGGTCGTCGTCGACCACGAGGATCAGCTCCGGCTCTGACGTGTCGGTCACATCGCTCAGTGTACGGAGATCGTCGCTACGCCGCGCCACGGTCGATCCGGGAGCGCCTCCGGCCCCGGGCCGCTCCCGTCAACCGACGGTGGTCGCCTGCTCCGCCAACCGACGCAGGGACCGGACCGCCGCGGCCGGATCGTCGGCGCCGAACACCGCGGTCCCGGCCACGAACGCATCCGCTCCCGCCTCGGCGGCCGCCTCGATGGTGGACTCACTGATCCCGCCGTCGACCTCGATCCGCAGCTGCAGATGCCCGCTGCGCGACGTGCTGCCGCGCGGTGCGGACCTTCGCCAGCAGCTCCGGCAGGAACGCCTGCCCGCCGAACCCCGCCTTGATCGTCATCACCAGCAGCACGTCGAAGTGGCGGTAAGTATGTCCAGGTACGGTTCGATCGGGGTGTCCCGGTCGATCGCCAGCCCCGGCCGGGCACCGGCGGCCCGCAGATTCCGGGCCAGGGCCACCGGATCCTCGCAGGCCTCGACGTGGAAGCTGACGATCTCCGCCCCGGCCTCGGCGTACCCCACCGCCCACCGGTCCGGGTCGGTGATCATCAGGTGGCAGTCCAACGGCAGCGGGGTGGCCCGCCGCAGCGCCTCCACCACCGGTCGACCGATCGTGAGATTCGGGACGAAGTGGTTGTCCATCACGTCCACGTGTAGCCAGTCGGCGACATCCGCCACGGACGCGGCCGCCTCCGCCAGCCGGGCGAAGTCGGCGGACAACAAGCTGGGCGAGATCACCAATGCGGGCTCGGACACCGCCTCAGTCTAGGCTCAGCGCCAGATCCGCCGGTTGACCGGCTGGGCGGTCACCCATTCCGCCGGCCGGTACCGCATGATGTATCCCGTGGAACGCGAGCCTGCCGGCGAGACCCCCCACTCTCACGTACTCGAGCTGACCGTCGACGGTGCACCGGTCCGCGCGCTCCTTCGGGACGGCGAGGTGCTGCTGGTTGGTCGCGACCCGTCCTGTCAGGTGGTGGTGCCCGACCGGGTGGTGTCCCGGCGGCACGCCCAAATCAGCCGTGAAGCCGGGACCTGGGTGGTGCGAGATCTGGGCAGCCGCAACGGCATCCACGTCGACGGTCGGCGCGCCGAGGTGGTGACCGTCACCGACCGCGCGTCGCTGCGGCTCGGTGACCCCCACACCGGTCCGGTGCTGACCGTGGCGATCCCGTCCCCCCGCCCGCCTTCCGACCCGGTGTCGTCCCCGCTGGCGGACGCCGCCCCGTCCCCGACCCTGGTCTCGGCCTCCCCACCGGACACTCGCCCCGCCGCGGCACCGGCGCTGGGCGCGATCACCCTGACCAACCTGCCGCGGCTGGCCGGTCGGGAACGGCTCGCCTCCTTCGAGACCGACGACACGGTCACGATCGGCCGCGACCCCAGCAACCACATCGTGCTGCCTGACCTGCTGGTCTCGCGCCGGCACGCCCAAGTCCGGCGGACCAAGCGGGGATACCTGCTGGTCGATCTGGGAAGCACCAACGGCACCTACCACAATGGCCAGCGGGTCCACCGGACGCGGTTGCAGGCCGGTGACCTGGTGGCGATCGGGCACTACCAGCTGGTGTTCGACGGGCAACGCCTGCATGAGCAGCGGGACACCGGGCCGGTGTCCCTGACCGCCGAGCGGGTCACCGTCCGGATCGGCAACAAGACCCTGGTCAACGACGTCTCGTTCGCGTTGGGGCAGGGCAGTCTGGTGGGGATCATCGGTCCCAGCGGCTGCGGCAAGTCCACCCTGCTGAGGGCGATCACCGGGCTGCGCCGGGCCAGCGCCGGCCGCATCAGCTACGACGGCCGCGACCTGTACGCCGACTACGCCGAGCTGCGGTACCGGATCGCGGCGGTGCCGCAGGAGGACGTCCTGCACCGCCAGTTGACGGTCCGGCGGGCGCTGCGGTTCGCCGCCTCCCTCCGCTTCGCCTCCGACGTGTCGCGTCGGGAACGCAACGAGCGGGTCGAGGAGGTCATGGCCACCCTGGGGATCGAGCGGCAGGCGCGGCAGCGGATCGACCGGCTCTCCGGCGGGCAGCGGAAGCGGGTCTCGGTGGCGATGGAGCTGCTGACCGAACCGTCGCTGCTGTGCCTGGACGAACCCACCTCCGGGCTGGACCCGGCGCTGGACCGGGAGGTGATGCAGCAGCTGCGGTCCCTGGCCGATCGCGGCCGGACCGTCCTGTGTGTCACCCACAACGTGCTGCATCTGGACATGTGCGACCGGATCCTGGTGCTGTGCCCGGGCGGTACCACCGGCTACTTCGGTCCTCCGTCGCAGCTGCTGTCGTTCTTCGGCGCCGACTCGTACGCCGACGTGTTCGCCAAGGTGACCGAGGCGCCGCAGGAGTGGACCCGCCGCTATCGGGAGTCGGACCTGCACCGGCGGTACGTGGCGGAACCGATCACGGCCGCCTGGGCGGCCTCGTTCCAGCAGCCGTTGGCCGCGACGGAGCCGGAACCGGACCAGGAGCCGCCGGCCAGCGACAGTCAGAGCGGGTGGCCAGCCGGGTTGTCGGTGCCCGCCCCGGTGGCCCGCTCCCTCAACCTGGGGCGCCCGTCGATGGCGGAGCGCGCCCGGCACCCGGTGGCGCCGCTCCGGCAGTTCGGCACCCTCTGTCGCCGGATGCTGCGGGTGATCAGCGCCGACCGTGGCTACCTGCTGTTCCTGGCGGGGCTGCCGCTGGCGCTGGCGCTGCTGTCGCATGCGGTGCCCGGGGAGACCGGGCTGGGCCCGCCCCGAGGGTTCAGTTTGGAGGCCCAGCGGCTGCTGGTGGTGCTGGTGGTGGGGGCGGCGTTCCTCGGCATCTCCTCCTCCATCCGGGAGATCGTCCATGAGGGACCGATCTACCAACGGGAGCGCGCGGTCGGACTGTCCCCCGGGGCCTATCTGGCCGCCAAGTTCGTGGTGCTGGGCATCATCAACGTGCTGCAGGTCAGCGCGTTCGTGTACCTGTCGCTCCTGGGGCGGGGTGGGCCGGCGCAGGCGCTGGTGCTCGGCTCCCCGATGCTGGAGGTCATCGTGCCGGTGGCGATGGTGACCACCAGCTGCACCATGTTCGGGTTGTGTGTCAGCGCGCTGGCCCGGTCGGTCGCCCAGACCACCCCCCTGCTGGTGATCGTGGTGATGGCGATGCTGGTGCTCTCCGGCGGACTGTTCGAACTGGCCGGGGAGGCGGTACTGAACCAGGTGTCGTGGCTGTCGCCGACCCGGTGGGGGTTCGCCGCGGGGGCGGCCACCGTCGACCTGATGTCGATGGTGCCGATCAGCGACCCGCTGTGGGTGCACGAACCGTCCTCGTGGTGGCGGGCGATCACCGTGTTGGCGGTCCAGATCGTGGTGCTCACCGCCGCGGCCCGGCTGGCGATGCGGCGGCTGGAGCCGGGCGGGCGCTGAGGCACATGACCCCACGCAAACGGGTCGCGCTTCGGTGAACTTCCGTCAGCGCGCCTCAGCTACGGCTGGATGGGCCGCGGCCCCGACTACCAGGCGTCTTTTCTCGGCCCCCTCGGCGCGAACGCTGACTTCTACGAACCGTTCGCGGACAACGCGCGGCGCTGGTGCGCCGAGTCGCAGCAGAAGGTTTTGTACTGGAACCACGCCATCGTCCACCCGCCCGTCGACCGGCGCCGGCCACCGGAGCAAGTCGCCGACGTGTTCGTCCATGTGGAGCGGGAAACCGATGCCGGGTTGGTGGTCAGCGGCGCGAAGGTGGTGGCCACCGGGTCCGCGCTCACCCACTACAACTTCATCGCCCACTACGGCATCCCCATCAAGAAAAAAGAGTTCGCGCTCGTGCACTGTGCCCATGAACGCTCCGGGGGTGAGGCTGATCTGCCGGCCCTCCTACAGCGCGATGGCCGCGACCATCGGCACACCGTTTGACTATCCTCTGTCGTCCCGCCTGGATGAGAACGACACGATTTTGGTGCTGGACCAGGTGCTCATCCCGTGGGAGAACGTCTTCATCTACGGTGACCTGGCCAAAGCGCACTTGTTCACCGGCCAGTCTGGGTTCACCGAGCGGTTCACGTTCCACGGTTGCACCCGGCTGGCGGTGAAGCTGGAGTTCATTGCGGGCCTGTTAGCCAAGGCGTTGGAGACCACCGTTGCGCGGAGGGTGGTGATGGTCGCGGGCTGAGTGAGCGGGGGCGGTGGGGCGGCTGTCTGGTGTGGTTTGATCTTGCGGTGGCTGGGCTGGAGGAAGTTGTCTCGTGAGGACCTGGTCGCGCTGGTCCGGGCACAGGCCGAGCGGATCGCTGAGCTGGAGGAAGCGAACAAGGAGCTGGCGGGCAGGCTGGCCCGGTTGGAGCATCTGCTGTCGCGGAACTCGGGTAACTCGTCCATGCCGCCTTCGCGTGATGACGATCCGGGCCGCAGCGCGGCGAAGCTGAAACGGTCTGGTGGTGGGGGTTCGAAGCGGTCGCGGGGCAAGCAGCCTGGGGCGCCCGGGTCGAATCTGGCCTGGCGGGAGGTGCCTGATGAGCGGGTCGACCGGTTCCCACAAGGCCGCTGCGGGTGTGGCGCGGAGTTGGCGCAGGGGCGGGCTCTGGGGATTGTCGACCGGTACCAGCAGCATGAGATCCCGTCGGTGGCGGTGGAGGTCACCCAGTATGACCAGCCTGCGGTGGCCTGTGGCTGCGGACAGGTGCACACCGCGGCCCGGCCTGATGGTGCCCGGGGTGGGCCGGTGGGCTACGGGCCGAGCTTACAGGCGCTGGCGGTGTATCTGCTGGTGGCCTGCACGCAGCGGTACACCCACTACTTACTGGGCGGGCGGGACCTGGAAACCTCCAAGAAGATGGCTATCGCCGAGCTGGCTGACGGGGCGGTGATCGTGCACGACCGCTACCAGAACTATGACGCGGACCCGTTCAAGCACCTTCTGCACCAGCTTTGCACCGCTCACCTTGTTCGTGATCTTGAGGCGGCGGTCGAGCTGTACCCCGAGGAGCACTGGCCGACCCAGATCCGCGACGCGCTACGCGGCCTGATCCACGAGGCGAACACCGCCCGCGCCGCCGGCGCCGACCGGATCAACCCTGAGGTCAAAGACGAGCTGGCGCGACGGTTCCGCCACGGGGTGCTGGTCGGGCTGAAAACCACCAACGAGCACGGCAACCGGCCCGGCGAACGAAAGACCCGGCTGCTGCTAGAAGAACTACGAGACCGGCCCGACGACGTGCTGCGCTTCACCACCGACCTGCGCGTGCCGCCCACCTCGAACCAGGCCGAGCGGGACCTGCGACCGTCCAAGATCCAGCAGAACATCTCCGGCCGGCTCACCAGCGTCGAGCATGGCTCGATATGCGATCAAGGCGGGGTCCTCCCGGTAGGGGTGATCTTTGGCGAGACTTCTTCTACCGGGGTCCCCGCCCCATATCCAGCACCGTCTGGTTCGGGCGGTATGCCCGTGCCGATCACATTTCACGGTGTCCCTTACTGGGATCACCTCACTCACCTGGTCCGCCTGCTGCGCCGATCCTTACTCAGGAGGTGCGGCGCAGCAGGGCCAGGAACATCGCGTCGGTGCCGTGGCGATGGGGCCACAGCTGCACCATCGGGCCGTCCCCCAGCCCCGGCATCCCGGCCGGCAGCCAGCGCCGGGCGTCCAGCAGCTCGGTCGACACCTTTGACCGGCGGCGGGCCTCCGCCACCGTCACCACCGTCTCCGCCCGGTGCGGGGAGCAGGTCACGTACGCCACCACCCCACCGGGGCGGACCGCCTGGAGCGCCGCCACCAGCAGCTCCCGCTGCAGCCGGGTCAGCGCCGGCAGGTCGCTCGGGGTACGTCGCCACCGCACCTCCGGCCGCCGCCGCAGCGCCCCCAACCCGGTGCAGGGGGCGTCCACCAGCACCCGGTCGAACTGGCCGGCAGGCAGCTCCGGTGAGCCGACGTCCCGACCGTCCGCGGTCACCACCGTCACCGGCAACCCCTGCACCGCCTGCGCCAACAGCCGGGCCCGGTGCGGGGCGACCTCCACCGCGGTGACGGTCGCGCCCCGCTGCTGCGCCAGCCCACCCAGCAGCGCCGCCTTGCCGCCAGGACCGGCGCACAGGTCCAGCCACCGCGGCGTCGCCCCTTCCGACACCGGCGCCTCGGTCAGCGCCACGGTGACCAGTTGCGACCCTTCATCTTGGACATGGGCGCGGCCCTGCCCGATCGCCGACAGCCGCCCCGGGGCGCCGCCGGACAGGTACACCGCGTACGGCGAGAACACCCCCGGGGTCCCGCCCACCTCCTCCGCCAGCGTCCCCGCCTCAGCGCGTCCGGGGCGGGCACACAGGTGCACCGGGGCCGGGTCGTTGTTGGCGGCCACCGCGGCCGCGGTCTCGGCCAGGTCGCCGCCGAGCGCGTCCTGCAGCGCCCGCACCACCCAGGCCGGGTGGCTGTGGGTGACCGCCAGGTGTCCGACCGGGTCGGTGTCCACCGCCGGCGCCACCTCCGCCAGCCACTGCTCCAGGGAACGTTCCGCGACCCGGCGCAGCACCGCGTTGATGAACCCGGTGGCGCCGGTGGCCACCCGCCCGGCCAAGGTCACCGTCTCCGCCACCGCCGCGTGCGGCGGCACCCGGGTGTACAGCAGCTGGTAGACGCCCAACCGCAGTAGGTCCCGGGCGGGTGGGTCGATCCGGTCCAGGGAGCGGTCGGCGGCCACCTCGATCACCGCGTCCAGGGTGCCGCGGCGGCGCAGCGTGCCGTACACCAGCTCGGTGGTGAAGGCCGCGTCCCGGCCGGTCAAGTCCGCCTCGGTGATCAGACGAGGCAGGAGCAGGTTGGCGTACGCGTCGTCCCGGTGCACCGCCGCCACCGCCTGGTAGGCGGTGAAGCGCGCCGGGTCGCTCGGGGGGCGTCGCTCCGGCCGGCCCCGCCGGGCCCGGCGATCCCGCTCCCGACCTCGAGGCTCCGGACGGCCCCGCCGGGCGGGATCGTTGCGGCGGCCGGAGCGATCCGGCCGGGTCACTCGAACGACTCCCCCGCCTCCGGACGCACCCCGCGTACCCACGCCGTCGCCGGCATCGGCTGCTTCCCGGCCGGCGCCACCGTGCCCAGCACCACCGGGTCGGTGGCGGTGCCCACCAGCACCCGGTCGCGCTCGACCCGCAGCTGCCCCGCCGGCAGCGGATCCACCCCGGCGGCGACGGTCACCGGCCCGAGCTTGAGTCGGGCACCGCGCCAGACCGTCCAGGCCCCCGGCGCCGGGGTGACCGCCCGGATCCGTCGGTCCACCGCCACCGCCGGTTCGCTCCACCGCACCCGGGCGTCCTCCGGAGTGATCTTCGGGGCGTAGCTGACCCCGTCGGTCGGCTGCGGCACCGCCCGGGCGGTGCCGTCCTCGATCGCGTCCAGCACCCGCACCAGCAGGCCGGCGCCGGACTCGGCCAGCCGGCCGAGCAGGTCACCGGCGGTGTCGGTGGGGCCGACCGGCTCGGTGACGGTGCCGAACACCGGGCCGGTGTCCAGCCCCTCCTCCAGCTGGAACACGCTGGCACCGGTCAGCTCGTCCCCCCGCAGCACCGCGTGCTGCACCGGGGCCGCGCCCCGCCACGCCGGCAGCAGCGAGAAGTGCAGGTTCACCCAGCCGTACCGGGGAATCTCCAGTGCGGACGGAGGCACCAGCGCGCCGTAGGCCACCACCGGCACACAGTCCGGCGCCAGTGCCCGCAGCCGCTGCTGGAACTCCGGCTCCCGGGGGTGGGTCGGGGTGAGCACCTCGATCCCCCGCTCGTCCGCCCAGGCCCCGACCGGGGACCGCGTCAGCCGACGCCCCCGACCGGCGGGCGCGTCCGGGCGGGTCACCACCGCCACCAGCTCGTGCCGGGACTCCGCGATCGCCGCCAGCGACGGCAGCGCCACCTCCGGGGTGCCGGCGAACACCAACCGCATCCGCTCAGCCCTTCCGGCTGATCGGGCCGGCGTGGGGGCTGACCTTGATGGTCGGCGGCGCGGCCGGGTCGTACCAGTCGGCCTGGCGGATCTGCCGCATCGCTTCCCGCCGCCGCTCCGGATCCAGTCGGTCGATGAACAGCACCCCGTCCAGATGGTCGGTCTCGTGCTGCACACACCGGGCCATCAACCCGGTGCCGACCAACTGCACCGGCTCACCGTACATGTTGAAGCCCTTGGCGACCACGTTCATGCGGCGCTTGGTGTCGATGTAGATCCCGGGGATGGACAGGCACCCTTCCGGCCCGTCCTGCTCCTCTTCGTCCGGGAAGTCGAGCACCGGGTTGACCAGGTGACCCACCACGTCGTCCACATCGAAGGTGAACACCCGCAGTCCGACGCCGATCTGCGGGGCGGCCAGGCCGGTGCCGTCCTGGTCGAGCATGGTGTCGGTCAAGTCCTTGACGAGCCGGCGCAGCTCCTTGTCGAAGTCGACGACCGGCTCGGCGGGGGTGCGCAGCACCGGGTCACCGAACAAGCGAATCGGCAGGACGGTCACAGCTCTCCTCACGTCTGATCCGGGTCAGCGTTCCAGTCTACGGGGCGCCGCGAACCGCCCGTCACCACAACTCCACCGGGTCGATCTGAATCCGGACCGGATCACGGACTTTCCGGGCGCTGCGGACCCCCGCGGCGGCGTGCAGCGCCGCCGCCAACCGGGCCCCGGCGGCGCGCGGCGCCCGCAGCAGCATCCGCTCCAGCTCCGCCTCCTCCTGCTCCCGCCCCGGCACCGGCACCGGCCCCAGCACCTCGGTGGCTTCGGGCAGGTCGGCCGCGGCCAGCAGATCGGCCACCGCGGTGGGGGTGCCGGTGACCGTGGCCACCCGCACCGCCGGGGGGAATCCGAGCGCGCGCCGGTCGGCCAGTTCCCGCTCGGCGTACCAACCGGGGTCGAACCGCAGCAGCGCCTGCACCGGCGGCAACCCGCCGTCGGCCACCACCACCACGGTGCCGCCGGCGGAGGCGGGCCGGGCCAGCGCGGCCGCCGCCAACCAGCGCCGCAGGGTCTCCTCCCCGGCGCGCAGATCGGCGCGGGTCAGCAGCGCCCAGGTGTCCAGCAGCAGCACCGCGCCGTACCCGCCGTCGGCGATCGGTTCCGCACCCGGGGTGGCCACCACCACCGCGGGCCGGCCCGGGACCCGGGCCAGGACCTCCTCCCGGCCGGAGGTACGCACCGGGTACTGCGGGAACGCCCGCCCCAACTCCTCGGCGGTGCGGCGGGCCCCCACCACCGCTGCCCGCAGGCGCTGCCCACCACAGCGGGCGCAGCGCCGGTCCGGGGCCGGGCGACCGCACCAGCGGCAGGTGGCGACCTGGCCCGCGGCCGGAAGCTGCAGCGGCCCGGCGCAGTGCGGGCAGCGGGCCGGGGTGCGGCAGTCGGCGCACGCCACCGCCGGCAGATAGCCGCGCCGGGGCACCTGCACCAACACCGGCGCCCCGGCGGCCAACGCGTCCCGGGCCGCCCGCCA
This sequence comes from uncultured Actinomycetota bacterium, assembly GCA_963809545.1. Classification (GTDB taxonomy): domain Bacteria; phylum Actinomycetota; class Actinomycetes; order Mycobacteriales; family Micromonosporaceae; genus Natronosporangium. The sequence continues at coordinate 64,699 of CAWEKD010000004.1, forward strand.
GGCCAGGTGCGGCAACCGGGCGGCGGCCGCGGTCGGGTCCCGCGCCAGCTCCGGTTCGTCCCCGGTGGGGGTGACCCGGGGGGCGCGCTGCCGCACCGTGGCCCGATCGGCGGTCACCGGCTGCGCCCAGCCGGTGACCAGCAGCTGCTGCGCTTCGGCGGTACGGGTGTAGCCGGCGACCAGCGCCGCCGCCCCGGCGAGCTGGGCCCGGATGAGCAGGATTTCGCGGGCGTGCGGGTACGGGGCGCGGGGTTCGGCGTGCAGGTCGTCCCCGTCGTCCCAGATCGCCACCAACCCCAGGTCCGCCACCGGGGCCAGGGCGGCGGCCCGGGTGCCGATCACCACCGGTACCTGACCGCGGCTGGCCCGCAGGAACCGGCGGTACCGCTCCGCGGGCCCGAGGGCGGCCGACAGGGCCACGTGCCGGCCGGGCCCGAGCCGGGCGGTCAGGGCGGCGTCCAACCGGTCCAGGTCCCGGCCGTCGGCCACCACCGCCACCACGCCCTGCCCGGCGGCGACCGTCGCCGCGGCCGCTTCCGCGAACCGGGCCGGCCAATCCTCCCCCGGCAAGGCGGTCCAGACCGCCCGGGGTGCCCGCCGGGCGGTCAGCGCCCGCAGCAGCGCCGGCCCCGCCGGGTAGGCGGCCCACCCGGGCGAATCCGGAGCGTCGGACGTGCTGGAGCGGGGAAGCGGGACCTCAGGGGACGGAGCGGTGGGGGTGGGTTCCGCCTCCACCCGGGCGTGCCGGGGCGGCACCGCCAACCGCAGCACGTCGGCCAGGCTGCCGGCGTACCGGGCCGCGACCGCGCGGGCGGCCGCCAGCACCTCCGGGTGCAGCACCTGTTCCGGGGAGACCACCCGCTCCAGATAGGACAAGCGCCCGGGGTGGTCGGAGTCGGCCACCCGCTCCAGCAGCCAGCCGTCCACCAGCTGTCCGGCGAACCGGACCCGGACCCGGGTGCCCGGCTGCGCCGCCTCCGACTGGGTGGCGGGGATCAGATAGTCGAACGGCCGGTCCAGATGCGGCAGGGGCACGTCCACACACACCCGCGCCACCGGCAGCACCGGGGCGGGGCGACGCGATGGGCTCGCCCGTCGCGCCACCCCGCCACCGCGAGTCACTGTGTGCTCACGGCGCTGGTCAGGCGCCGGCAGCGGACTTCAGGTCGGCTGCCCGGTCGGTACGCTCCCAGGTCATCTCCGGCAACTCCCGCCCGAAGTGACCGTAGACCGCGGTCTGCTGGTAGATCGGGCGCAGCAGATCAAGATCCCGGATGATGGCGGCCGGCCGCAGGTCGAACACCTCTTTGACCGCCTGCGTGATCCGCTCGTTCGGCACGGTCTCGGTGCCGAACGTCTCCACCATCAGGCTCACCGGGTGCGCCTTGCCGATCGCGTACGCGACCTGCACCTCGCACCGCTCCGCCAGGCCGGCGGCGACCACGTTCTTGGCCACCCACCGCATCGCGTACGCGGCTGACCGGTCCACCTTGGAGGGGTCCTTGCCGGAGAACGCGCCACCGCCGTGGCGGGCGTATCCGCCATAGGTGTCCACGATGATCTTCCGGCCGGTCAGGCCCGCGTCCCCCATCGGGCCGCCGATCTCGAACCGTCCGGTCGGGTTGACCAGTAGCCGGAATCCGCTGGTGTCCAACTCCAGCCCTTCCAGCTCCGGTTCGATCACATGCTCCCGGATGTCCGGGGTGAGCAGCTCCTCCAGCGAAATATCGCCGGCGTGCTGAGTGGACACCACCAATGTGTCCAGCCGGACCGGCTTGAACCCGTCGTACTCGATGGTCACCTGGGTCTTGCCGTCGGGGCGCAGGTACGGCACGGTGCCGTCCTTACGCACCGCCGCCAGCCGGCGCGCCAACCGGTGGGCCAGTGCGATCGGCAGCGGCATCAGCTCCGGCGTCTCGGAGCACGCGAAGCCGAACATCATGCCCTGGTCGCCGGCTCCTTGGCTGTCGAGCTCGTCCGCAGCGCCCTCCCGCACCTCCAGCGCGCGGTCCACTCCCTGGGCGATGTCCGGCGACTGTGCGCCGATCGACACACTGACTCCACAGGAGGCGCCGTCGAACCCCTTCTTGGAGGAGTCGTAGCCGATGTCAAGAATGGTCCGGCGGACGATCTCCGGAATGTCGGCGTACGCCTGGGTGGTGACCTCCCCCGCTACATGGACCAGGCCGGTGGTGATCAGAGTCTCCACCGCTACCCGACTCTGGGGATCCTGGGCGAGCAATGCGTCCAGCACACCGTCGCTGATCTGGTCGGCGATCTTGTCCGGGTGACCCTCGGTGACCGACTCGGAGGTAAACAGACGACGGGTCACGGCACGCTCCTTACGTTCGGGGACACGTTGGGCGAAAGCTTAACGAGTCCCCCTAACACCATCTAGACTCCCCAACCCCTGATAGGTCCGATCTAACATGCTACGCACTGCCCAGGAGCGGTTTCACGAGATCCCAAATCGCGTCCGCCAACTCCTCCTTGGTGGCCCGGGGCAGGACCGTGGTGGCACCGTCCGCGGCCAGGACCGTGGCGGCGTTGTAGTCGCTGCCGAACGGGTCCTGCCGCCCCTCGCCTCCGCCCACCTCGTTGAGCACGATCAGGTCCGCCCGCTTGGCGGCGAGCTTGGCTCGGGCGTTGGCGAGCGCCGCCGGCCCCGTGGCGGTCTCGGCCGCGAACGCGACCAGCACCTGCCCTGAGGGCTTCGCTACCCCGAGTTCCGCGGCGATGTCAGGGGTGGCGACCAACGACAGCTCCAGCCGCCCGCTCGCGTCTTTCTTGATCTTCTCGGCGGAGACCTCGGCGGGACGAAAATCACACGGGGCGGCCGCCATCACCACCACATCCGCCTGTCGGGCCGCGGCCAAGGTGGCGGTGCGTAGCTGCTCGGTGGTCTCCACCCGCAGCACCTCCGCCCCGGCCGGATCGGGCAGGTCCACGTTCGCCGCCACCACCTGGACGGTGGCGCCCCGCGCCACCGCGGTACGGGCCAGCGCGTACCCCTGCCGGCCGGACGATCGGTTACCCAGGAACCGGACCGGGTCCAGCGGCTCCCGGGTGCCGCCGGCGGTCACCACCACCCGACGCCCGGTCAGATCCGGCCGCTGATCCGGCCGGGCCAACAGCCGGGTGGCCAGCGCGAACAGCTCCGCCGGCTCCGGTAGCCGCCCCTTGCCGGTGTCCGGACCGGTCAGTCGCCCCACCGCCGGCTCGACCACCACCGCTCCCCGGGCCCGCAGCGTGGCCACGTTGGCCACAGTGGCCGGATGCTCCCACATCTCGGTGTGCATCGCCGGGGCGAACAGCACCGGGCAGCGGGCGGTCAGCAGGGTGTTGGTCAACAGGTCGTCCGCGGCCCCGGTGGCCGCCTTGGCCAGCAGGTCGGCGGTGGCGGGCGCCACCACGACCAGCTCGGCGGTCCGACCCAGCTGCACGTGCGGGACTTCGTGCGCATCGGACCAGACATCGGCGGCCACCGGCTGCCCGGACAGCGCTTCCCAGGTCGGGGCCCCTACGAACCGGAGCGCGGCCTCCGTCGGCACCACGCGGACGCGGTGCCCGGCCTCACTGAACCGCCGTACCAGTTCGCAGGCTTTGTAAGCGGCGATTCCACCGCCTACCCCCAGGACGATCTCCGCCACGCTAACTGTCAGTCGACTCAGCGGCCAACAGCCCGGCGTTGATCTCCCGCATCGCGATCGACAGCGGCTTCTCCTGTGGGGTGGTCTCTACCAGCGGGCCCACGTACTCAAGCAGGCCCTCGCCGAGCTGGCTGTAGTAGGCGTTGATCTGACGTGCCCGCTTCGCGGCGAAGATCACCAGCGCGTACTTCGACGAGGTCCGCTCCAGCAGCTCGTCGATCGGCGGGTTGGTGATGCCCTCCGGCTGGGCAACGGTTCCGGCCACAGTGAATCCCTCGATCTCGGACTGGTTGACCTTAGCTTGACCTAGCTAGCCATCCCGCCCCGGGAATTACCTCATAGCAGGGCGGGTGAGCCGAGTAATCTTAACAACTCCTCGGCCGCGCGCTCGACATTGTCGTTGACCACCGTGACGTCAAACTCCGACTCCGCGGCCAATTCCTCGCGCGCGTGCGCGAGCCGCCGCCGGATGGTCTCCGGGTCGTCGGTGCCTCGGCCGATCAGCCGCCGCTTCAACTCCTCCCAACTGGGTGGAGCCAGGAAGACCAACTGGGCCTCGGGCATGCTCCGGCGGACCTGCCGGGCGCCCTGCAAGTCGATCTTCAGCAGCACCGGTTCGCCCTGGCGTAGCCGCTCCTCCACGGGCCGGCGAGGAGTGCCGTACCGGTTACCGGCGAACTCGGCCCACTCCAGTAGCTCTCCGCGCTGCACCAGTCGGTCGAACTCGTCCTGGTCGACAAAGTAGTAGTGGACCCCGTCGATCTCGTTGGGGCGCATCGGTCGCGTCGTGACCGATACTGACAGCCACACCCACGGCGAGCGCGCCCGGATCAGCTCGATCACGCTGTCCTTACCGACCCCTGAGGGGCCGGACAGGACCGTGAGCCGAGCCGCCGGGCGCGCGTCGCCGCTGCTGCGCGTGTTCACTGCCTCTTTCTACCCTGCCGCCGCGTCAACTACGCGGAGAACTCGCTGAGCAGAGCCTTACGCTGCTGCTCACCGAGCCCCCGCAGACGCCGGCTGTCCGCGATCTTGAGCCGCTCCATGATCTGGGTCGCCTTGACCTTGCCGATCCCCGGCAGGGCCTGCAACACCGTGACCACCTTCAGCTTACCGACCACGTCGTCGCTCTCGGCCCGGTCCAGCAGCTCCGCGAGCGTGACCTGGCCGTTCTTCAGCTGCTCCTTCAGCGCGGCCCGAGCCTTGCGGACTTCGGCGGCCTTCTGCAGAGCGGCGGCCCGCTGCTCGGGGCTCAGTGATGGGAGGGGCACCAGTTCTCCTCAACTTTTCCAGATGCGCCGGTAGGCGCGTGTCAACTTCTGATGCGACCGGCAATTACCGGTGCATGCGTTACGCGGAGGGGAAACTAGCCGGCCAGCGCCATTTCGGCAACATCCCCCTAACGAGGTACGGCCCGGCGAGTCGCGTGCTTCCGATCACACTCCACTCGGGCCGCCGGTCCCGGAGAGGACCCGGAAGCACTCTGCCATGAGCCGGTCGACCGCCCCCCGGAGCCCCGCCACCGACGGCCCGGCCGTCAGGACCGCCCGGGAGTACGACGGCAGCACCGCCGGCAGGCTGGGACCGAACACGGTGGTGAGGTCGGCCGCGGTCGCCCCCTGCGCGCCCAGCCCCGGGGCCAGGATCGGCCCGCCCAACCGGGACAGGTCCAGCCCGCTTTCGCCGACCGTGGCCCCCACCACGACCCCGAAGCTGCCCGCGCCTACACCCTGGTTGAGCTGGGAAATCTCATCCACGATCAGCTGCGCGACCGTGCGTCCGTCGGCGGTGCGGGCCCGCTGCACACTGCCCGCCTCCGGGTTGGAGGTCATCGCCAGCACGAACACGCCGGCGCCGTACGCCCGGGCCGCCTCGATCATGGGTGTGAGCGAGCCCACGCCCAGATAGGGGTGAGCGGTCACCGCATCGGCCGCCAACGGACTGGTCGGATGGAGGTACGCGGCCGCGTAGCCGGCGCTGGTGGTGCCGATGTCACCCCGTTTCGCATCGAGCAACACCAGTGCCCCGGCGTGTCGCAACTGATGGATCGCATCCTCCAAAACGGCGATCCCTCGCGACCCGAATCGCTCAAAGAAAGCAACCTGAGGTTTAAAGATTGCTACCCGATCGGCTAGTGCATCTATCACCGTTTGGGTGAAGGCGGCGAGGCCGTCCGCGTCGTCTTCCAGATCCCACCGCGCCAACAGTTCCGCGTGCGGATCGATCCCCACACACAGCGGCCCGCGCGTGCGGACCGCCTCCCGCAGCCGCTGGCCGAAGCTCTCCGACGTCCCTGTGAAGTCCATACCCTCTCCCTACCCGGCTGCCACCGCTTACCCTGCCCGGACCGCGGCGCTGACCGCGGCGATGATGGTGGCCAAATCGGCGTCGTCGACCACGTACGGCGGCATCGTGTACACCAGGTCCCGAAACGGGCGCAGCCACGCCCCGGCGGCCACCGCGGCGGCCGTGGCCGCCGGCAGATCCACCGGGTGGTCCAGCTGCACCACGCCGATCGCCCCCAGCACCCGTACGTCCACCACCTGCGGCAGGGCGCGCAGCGGCGCCAGCCCCGCCCGCAAGCCGGCCTCGATCCGCGCGACCTCGGCCCGCCAGTCCCGGGCCCGCAGCAGGTCCACCGACGCTTGCGCGATCGCGCAGGCGAGCGGGTTCCCCATGAAGGTGGGGCCATGCGCCAGCACCGGTACCTCCCCGGTGCTGATCCCGCCAGCCACCTCCGGCGTGCACAGGGTGGCCGCGGCGGTCAGGTAGCCGCCGGTGAGCGCCTTGCCGACGCACATCACGTCCGGGGTCACCCCCGCGTGGTCGGCGGCGAACAGGGCCCCGGTCCGACCGAACCCGGTGGCGATCTCGTCGAAGATCAACAGAACGTCGTGGGCCTGCGTCAGCTCCCGCAGCGCCGTGAGGTAGCCCGGGTGGTGAAACCGCATCCCACCGGCTCCCTGCACCACCGGCTCCACGATCACCGCCGCCAACTCGTCGGCGTGACGGGCCACCGCGGCCTCCAGGTGGGCCAGATAGGCCGGGTCGGGCGGGGTGTCGAACCCGTCCGGGGGCGCGTCCACGAACACCTGCTCGGGCAGCACCCCCCGCCACAGCGCGTGCATTCCCCCCTCCGGGTCACACACGCTCATCGGGTGGAAGGTGTCCCCGTGGTAGCCGCCCCGCCAGGTCAGCAGCCGGCGCTTGCCGGGGCGCCCCCGGGAGCGCTGGTACTGCAGGCACATCTTGATGGCGACCTCGACGCTGACCGAGCCGGAGTCAGCGAGGAACACGTGCTCCAGCCCCGGCGGGGTGATCTCCACCAGGGTGCGGGCCAGCCGCACCGCCGGCTCGTGGGTCAGCCCCCCGAACATCACGTGGCTCATCCGGTCCAGCTGCGCCCGGGCCGCCGCGTCCAACACCGGGTGCCGGTAGCCGTGGATGGCCGCCCACCAGCTGGACATCCCGTCCACCAGTTCCCGTCCGTCGGCCAGCCGCAGCCGCACCCCGCTGGCCCCGGTCACCAGGTAGGGCGAGAACCGGTCCGGCATCGCGGCGTACGGGTGCCACACGTGGGCCCGGTCCCACGCCAAGATCTGTTCCGGGGTCAGTTCCGCCGCGGCCCGCGGACCGGCCGGGTCAGCGGCGGGTGACGTGTGGGCGCTCATGGGCCAACCTCCGCGCACAGGCCCGGACCAGTCCCGGGCCGTGATAGATGAAACCGGTGTAGAGCTGCACCAGCTCCGCGCCGGCGTCCACCAGCCGGGCGGCGTCATCCGCGCTCATCACCCCGCCCACCCCGATCACCGGCAGCCGCCCCCCGGTCTCGCGGTGGACGAACCGCACCACCTGACGGGCCCGCCACGTCAACGGCGCGCCGGACAGCCCGCCGGCCTGCCCGGCCAACCGTCGCTCCGAGGCGGCCAGCCCCAGCCGCCCCAGCGTGGTGTTGGTGGCGATGACGCCCGCGGCCCCGCGCTGCTGGCACACCTCGAGCAGCTCGGCGATCGCGTGGTCGGTCAAATCGGGGGCGATCTTGACGAGGATCGGCCGGTCCCCCACCAGGGCGGCCAACAGCTCGTCCAACAGCCCCCGATCCTGGAGCCGACGCAGCCCCGGGGTGTTGGGCGAGGAGACGTTCACGGCGAAGTAGTCACCGTGCTCCCGCAGCACCTCGTACGAGCGGCGATAGTCGGCCACCGCCTCGGCCAACGGGGTCACCTTGGACTTGCCCAGCGAGATGCCGACCGGTACCGGCAGCCGCCCCAGTGCGGTCATGCGGGCCGCCAGGGCGCGCGCCCCCTGGTTGTTGAAGCCCATCCGGTTGATGACCGCCTGACTGGCCGGGAGCCGGAACAGCCGTGGCCGGTCGTTCCCCGGCTGCGGATGCCAGGTGACCGTCCCGACCTCCACGAACCCGAACCCCAGCGCCGGCCAGGCCGGCAACGCCACCCCGTCCTTGTCCAGACCGGCCGCCAGCCCTACCCGGTTGGGGAACTCGATCCCGAACACCCGGTGGGGCGCCCCCACCGCGTACCGGCGCCGCAGCGCCGCCACCGCCGTCGGCCACCGGGACAGCCCCGCCAGCCGCCGCAAGGTCCACTCGTGCGCCGCCTCCGGGTCACCCCCGCCGATCCGGAACAGCCCCGGCCGTACTACCCGCTCGAAGAACATCAGGCAAATTCGTACCATCCGCGCGATCGCCGCCGCGCACTAGGCTCTCCTCCTATGAAACGGCACGTGATCACCGTCACGGTGGCGCTGATGCTGGCGGCGACCGCCGGATGCGGCGGGGGAGACACGTCCTCCACCGACCCAGCCCCCACCACCCCGGCGGTTACCGACCCGACCACCCCACCCGTCCCGTCCCCGGACCCGACGCCCAGCGCGGTGGAGTTCACCGGCCTGCCGTGGGAAGGCCGGATCGAGGTGGACCGGGACACCGGTGCGTTCACCGCCCCCGGCTTCAACGAACTGATCGACCGCGAGGCTCCCGACTGGGCACGCACCCCGGAGTCGGCGATAGCCATGCTGCTGCACTTCGACCAATGGGACGGCGAGGTCGGGGTTGACCTCACCGTCACCGGCGACGCGGCGGCACCGACGGTGACCGTGACACTCAGCGCCCTCGGCGACGACTCCGTGGCCGAGGAGCGGTACGAGGTGACGCTGCGCCGCGGGGACGACGACCGGTACCGGTTCGTCTCCGGGCACCGCACCCACCGGTGCCAGCCGGACCGAGGCTCGCAGGAGTTCACCACCGAACCATGCCTGTAACCGCGGCGGGGCGTAGCCGGATCCGGGTCACCCGAAGGCCTGCTTCCCCACCTGCGCCAACTGCTGGCGGGTGGCCTCATCGCACACCGCACCGGCTACCCCGGCCGCGTACGCCTCGGCGGCGCTGACCCCCAGCGAGGCCGCGATCCGGTACTCGGTGCCCAGGTCGGTGCCGAACATGGCCGGGTCATCGGTGTTGATCGTGCACCGGATCCCGGCCGCCCGCAGCCGCGGCAGCGGATGCTCCGCCAGCGACCGCACCGCCCGGGTGCGCACGTTGGAGGTGGGGCACACGTCCAGCACCATGCCCCGCTCCGCCAGCTCGGTCAGCAGCTCCGGATCATCGACCGCCCGGATGCCGTGCCGGATCCGGTCGGGCTGCAGGGCCAGCACCTCCCGGATCGACTCCGGCCCCGCGGTCTCGCCGGCGTGCGGCACCACCGCCAGCCCGCCGTCCCGGGCCACCGCGAACGCCTCCGCGTAGACCGAGGCCGGGCATTCCGTCTCCGCGCCGCCCAACCCCAGGCCCACCACTCCCCGGTCCCGGTACCGGGCCGCCCACCGGGCACACTCCACCGCGACCTGCGGATCCACTCCCCGGTACAGATCCGGGGTGAGCCGCACGATCACCCCGTGCCGCTCGTACGCCTCCGCGATCCCCTCGGTGTAGCCGGTGAAGATGTCCGCCCACGACACCCCCCGCGCCACCCGCTCGCAGGGCGAGAAGATGCCCTCCAGGTAGACCGCCCCGAACCGGGCCGCCTCCGCGGCGTACTCCACCACCACCTGCCGGAAGTCGTCCACCGTGCGCAGACAGTTGGTGGTCAGCAGCCAGACCTCGATGAAGTGATTGAAATCGGTGAAATTGTACAGCTGCTGGATGCCTGCCACGGTGTCCGCGGGGAGCGGCTGGTCATTCCGGCGCGCGATCTCCAGCAGGGTGGCCGGGCGGATCGCGCCCTCCAGGTGCACGTGTAGCTCGATCTTCGGGGTGGCCCCGGTCTCCGCAGTGGTCACGTCATCCCACTCTACGCAGCGGCGGACCCGGACGCGCCGGCGCACGCTCCCGCCCGCCCCCTGACCGCACCAACAGCGATCACCTACACTGTGGACCGGGAGTGGGCTGAACGGACCATGCAACCATCCGATAAGGAGGATGTGTGAGTATCGGATCGACCCCTCCCGCTCGCCGATCTGGGCCATCACGACTCGCCCGGTTGTCCAGCCTGGGGGCGAGCGTGGTGCTCGGCCTGGCGCTCGGTCTGACCCCTGGTCTGCCGACGCCGGCGGCCGGCGCCCCCACCCTCGGGCCGGCCGCGGCCACCGACCCCGGGCCGGACGGTGACCCGCGGACGACCATCACCCGGGCGTACCTCGCGGCCTATCCCGACCTGACCCCCGACCAGGCGGGCGCCGCCGCAGCGCTCCAGGCCCGGATCGGGCCCCTCAAAGCCGCCCTCACCGCGGACCCGGACCACTTCGCCGGCGGCTGGATCGACCCCTACCACGGGGTGGTCCACGCCGCGGTGACCAGCCCCGCGGCCGCCCGCCAGGCGGCCGCGCTCGCTGACCAGTTCGGACTGCCACTCCGCACCCACCTGGTCACGCACTCGCTGGCCGAGCTGCTCCAACTCGCCGACCAGCTCCGGGCCGGCCCGGTCGGGCAGGCCGCCGGCGACCAGATCGGACTGGACCTGCGGACCAACCAGGTGGTGGTGGCGGTACCCGCGACCGCGCTGCCCCAACTCAGCCGGGCCCACCTGCCCCCCGCGGTCCGGCTGGAGACGGCGGCCGCCCCCGCGGTGGAACCGGACGTCTGCCACTCCCGACGGGACTGCGACGACAGCCTGCGGGCCGGCCTGGTGCTCCGGCGGGACGGGGCGACCTTCTGCTCCGCCGGCTTCACCGCCACCGACAGCAAGGGCTACCACTGGCTGCTCACCGCCGGCCACTGCGCCGGCCTGGGCCAGACCTGGTCCACCGGGACCACCCAGCAGACGGTGATCGGCCCGATGACCGACGCGATCGACTCCGGGCCGGTCGACGCCGGCGCGATCCGCATCGACCACACCGGCTACGTCGATCAGGTCGGGCGGATCTACATGCACAATGATCCCGGCCGGTGGATCAAAGTGGATGGCGCGGTCCGGAGCATGGCCGACATCTGGGAAGGCGAGACGGTGTGCCTCTCCGCCCGCTACACCGATCCCACCGCGCCGACCAACCCCTGCGGGGTGATCACCGCGGTGAGCGACCCGCAGGTGCGCGGCATGGTGAAGGTGCAAGGCTACGACGCCTGCAACGGCGACAGCGGCGGTGGCTGGTACCTCCTCACCGGTGACCGGCAACGGCACGCCTACGGGCTCCACAGCCGCAGCTCCTCCGGGTGCAACGCGGCGGAGGCCACCTCGTGGTTCAGCCCGCTGCCCTCGTTCTGGACCGGCCTGACCTACTGGCTCGGCTGACCGGTGGTCCGCCTCGGGCCCGTACCCGGACCCGAGGCGGGCCGTCACCGGCGGTGCAGCTCCTGCAAGGGGCGGACGGTCATGTCCCCCCGGACCAGCGCTTCGATCCCCATCACCGCCGCCGACGCCCCGGGCACCGTGGTCACACACGGAATGTCCCCGGCCACCGCCGCGGTCCGGATCTCGTACCCGTCCCGCCGGGCGCTGGCCCCGGACCCCTGCGGGGTGTTGATCACCAACGACACCTCCCCGGCCCGGATGATCGAGACCGCGTCGCTGCCGTCGCTCTCGTAGTGCTTGGACACCGTCCGGCAGTCGATGCCGTACCGGCGCAGCACCTCCGCGGTCCCCGCGGTGGCCACGATCGTGAACCCGAGGTCGGCCAGCCGCTTGACCGGGAAGATGATGCTGCGTTTGTCGCGGTTGGCCACGGTCACCAACACTGTGCCGGACACCGGCAGCGACCCGAACGCCGCCGCCTGCGACTTGGCGAACGCGTGTCCGAACCGGATGTCGATGCCCATCACCTCACCGGTGGACTTCATCTCCGGCCCCAGCAGCGAGTCCACCCCCTGCCCGGACGGGGTGCGGAACCGTTTGAACGGCAGCACCGCCTCCTTGACCGCCACCGGTGCGTCCAGCCGGGCGTCCCCACCGTCGCCTTCGGCCGGTAGCAGCCCTTCGGTCCGCAGCTCGGCGATGGTGGCGCCCAACATGATGCGGGCGGCCGCCTTGGCCAGCGGCACCCCGGTGGCCTTGGAGACAAATGGGACCGTCCGGGAAGCCCGGGGGTTGGCCTCCAGCACGTACAGCTGGTCGTCCTTGAGGGCGTACTGGACGTTGAGCAGCCCCTGTACCCCCACCCCGCGGGCGATCGCCTCGGTGTAGGCCCGCACCTGGGCCAGGTGGGCGGCGGTGAGCGTGATCGGCGGCAGCGCGCACGCCGAGTCCCCGGAGTGGATCCCCGCCTCCTCGATGTGCTCCATCACCCCGCCCAGGTAGACCTCCCCCTCGGCGTCGCACAGCGCATCGACGTCGATCTCCACCGCGTCGTCGAGGAAGCGGTCCACCAACACCGGGTGCTCCGGGGAGATGTCGGTGGCGCGCTGGATGTAGTCCCGCAGGGTCTCGTCGTCGTAGACGATCTCCATGCCGCGCCCGCCCAGGACGTACGAAGGGCGCACCAGCACGGGGTAGCCGATCTCCTGCGCGATCCGACGGGCCTGCGCGTAGGAGGTGGCGGTGCCGTGCGCGGGGGCGAGGAGACCCGCCCGGTCGAGCAGCTCCCCGAACGCCCCCCGGTCTTCGGCCAGATGGATCGACTCCGGCGGGGTGCCCACGATCGGCACCCCCGCCTGCTTCAGGCGGCGGGCCAGCCCCAGCGGGGTCTGCCCACCCAGCTGCACGATCACCCCGACCACTCCGGGACCGCCGGCGGCCACGCCGGAGGTGTGCTCGGCCCGCCACACCTCCCACACGTCCTCGAACGTCAACGGTTCGAAGTAGAGCCGGTCGGAGGTGTCGTAGTCGGTGGAGACGGTCTCCGGGTTGCAGTTGACCATCACCGTCTCGTACCCGCCGTCCGGGGCGCCCCGCAGCGCCTGCACCGCGTGCACGCAGGAGTAGTCGAACTCGATCCCCTGCCCGATCCGGTTCGGCCCCGAGCCCAGGATCAGCACCTTCGGCCGGGCCGAGCCGGTGACCTCGGTCTCAGAGTCGTAGGAGGAGTAGTGGTACGGGGTGAGGGCCTCGAACTCGCCCGCGCAGGTGTCCACGGTCTTGTAGACCGGGTGCAGCCCGAGCCGGTGCCGCAGCGCCCGCACCCCGTCCTCCCCGGCCAGCTCCGGCCGCAGCGCCGCGATCTGCCGGTCGGACAGTCCGGCCCGCTTGGCCCGCCGCAGTAGCGGCTCGTCCAGCACCGGCGCGGTCACGATCTGCTCCCGGAGCTCGACCAGGGAAGCGATCTGGTCCACGAACCACGGGTCCACCCCGCTGGCCTCGGCCACTTCCGCCACCGACGCGCCCAGCCGCAGCGCCCGCTCCAGGGTGTACAGCCGGCCGTCGTGCGGGGTGCGCAGCTCCGCCAGGGTGGACTCCCGGGTCGCCCCGTCCGGGTCCGGTACGGTCCAGAACCCGGCCGCCGGGGTCTCCAGGGAGCGCATCGCCTTGTTCAGCGCCTCGGTGAAGTTGCGCCCCAGGGCCATCGCCTCCCCCACCGACTTCATGGTGGTGGTCAGCTCCGGATCCGCGCCCGGGAACTTTTCGAACGCGAACCGTGGCGCCTTGACCGCCACGTAGTCCAGGCTCGGCTCGAACGCCGCCGGCGTCTTCCCGGTGATGTCGTTGGGGATCTCGTCCAGGGTGTAGCCGATCGCCAACTTGGCGGCGATCTTCGCGATCGGGAACCCGGTGGCCTTGGAGGCCAGCGCCGACGAGCGCGACACCCGCGGGTTCATCTCGATCACCACCATCCGGCCGGTGGTCGGATGGATCGCGAACTGGATGTTGCAACCGCCGGTGTCCACCCCGACCTCACGCAGCACCGCGATCCCCAGGCTGCGCATGGCCTGGAACTCCCGGTCGGTGAGGGTCATCGCCGGGGCGACGGTGACGCTGTCGCCGGTGTGCACCCCCATCGGGTCGAGGTTCTCGATCGAGCACACGACCACCACGTTGTCGTTGCGGTCGCGCATCAGCTCCAGCTCGTACTCTTTCCAGCCGAGCACGCTCTCCTCGATCAGCACCTCGTGCACCGGGCTGGCGGTCAGGCCGGCGGTGGCCAACCGGGTCAGCTCCTCCTCGGTACGGGCCAGCCCGGAGCCGAGCCCGCCCATGGTGTACGAGGGGCGGATCACCACCGGCAGCCCGAGCTCCGCCACCGTGGCCCGGACCTCCTCCATAGACCGGCAGACCCGGCTCCGCGGCACCTCCCCACCGGCGGCGGCCACGATCTCCTTGAACTTCTGCCGGTCTTCTCCGCGCTGGATCGCCTCGATGCTGGCCCCGATCAGCTCCACGCCGTACTTCTCCAACACCCCGGCCTCATGCAGGGCCACCGCGGTGTTGAGGGCGGTCTGCCCGCCCAGCGTGGGCAGCAGGCAGTCGATCGGCCGCCCCAGGCGGTGCTCTCGTTCGATCACCTGCGTGACGAACTCGGGCGTGATCGGCTCCACGTACGTGGAGTCGGCGAACTCCGGGTCGGTCATGATGGTCGCGGGGTTGGAGTTGACCAGGCTGACCCGCAGCCCTTCCGCCTTCAGCACCCGACACGCCTGGGTGCCGGAATAGTCGAACTCGCACGCCTGCCCGATCACGATCGGCCCGGAGCCGATCACCAGTACGTGCGACAGATCCTTCCGCCTGGGCACTAGCCCCTCCCCCTCAGTTGCTCCCGGATTCCCCGTGGCGACCGTGCCGCCTCCGGCGCCGCGCTACCAGGACGGCGCTCCCCTCCCGCGACCGTGGGTGGGTTCATCGCTGCTCCACCAGGGCGACGAAGCGATCGAACAGGTAGTCCGCGTCGTGCGGCCCGGCTGCGGCCTCCGGGTGGTACTGCACCGTGAACGCCGGCACGTCCAGCGCCCGCAGCCCCTCCACCACCTGGTCGTTGAGGCAGATGTGGGACACCTCCACCGCCCCGAATTCGGTGTCGACCGGCCCATCCAGCGGGGCTTTCACCGCGAACCCGTGGTTGTGGGAGGTGACCTCCACCCGCCCGGTGGTGCGGTCCAGCACCGGCTGGTTGATGCCGCGGTGGCCGAAGTCCAGTTTGTACGTGGAGAAGCCGAGCGCCCGGCCCAGCACCTGGCTGCCGAAACAGATCCCGAACAGCGGTATCCCCCGGCGCAGGATCTCCCGGGCCAGCTGCACCGGGTGCTCCGCCGTGGCCGGATCCCCGGGGCCAGGGGAGAAGAACACCGCGTCCGGGGACACCGCTAGTAGCTCTTCCAGGGTGGCGGAGGCCGGCAGCACGTGGGTCCGCACCCCGCGGGCGGCCAGCCGGCGGGTCACGTTCCGTTTGATGCCGAGGTCGAGGGCGGCCACCGTGTACCGGTGCTCCCCCACCGGCTCGACCGTGTACGGCTCCGGGGTGGTCACTTCTCCGGTCAAGTCCGCCCCCACCATGGCGGGGCTCGCCAGCACCCGCTGGCGTAGCGACTCGGGGTCCAGGTCCACACTGGAGATACCGGCCCGCATCGCGCCCCGGCTCCGCAAGTGGCGTGTGAGCGCCCGAGTGTCCACTCCGGAGATACCGACCACGCCTTCGGCGGCCAGCCGGTCCGCCAGCTCCCCGGTGGCCCGCCAGTTGGAGGTCCTCCGTGCCGGATCACGCACCACGTACCCGGCCACGTGGATCCGGCTGGACTCGTCGTCCTCGTCGTTGACCCCGGTGTTGCCGATGTGGGGGGCGGTCTGTACCACCACCTGCCGGTGATAGGACGGGTCGGTGAGGGTCTCCTGGTAGCCGGTCATGCCGGTGGAGAACACCGCCTCGCCGAAGGTCTCCCCGACCGCGCCGTACGCCTCGCCGTGGAACACCCGGCCGTCCTCCAGCACCAGGATCGCCGGTTTCGCACTCATCCGTCCCTCGTCCCCCGTGGTTGCATCCCATCGCGACCGTGTCGCACTACTTCACCGCCTTGCCTTCGAGCACCGTCGGCTCGCCGTGCCGGAACGTGGCCACCACCCGCCCCGGCAGGGTCATCCCGGCGTAGGGGGTGTTCCGACTCCGGCTCGCCAGCGTGGCCGGCTCCACCACCCACCGCGCGGCCGGGTCGACCAGGGTGAGGTTGGCCGGGGCCCCCACCGCCGGGGTGTGCCCGTGGGCGGTCAGGCCGGCGATCCGGGCCGGGGTCCGGCTCATCCGCTCGGCGATCAGCTCCCAGTCCGGCCCGAACACCTCCAGCGCCACCGACAGCGCCGTCTCCAGCCCGAGCATCCCGGGCCGGGCGTACGCCCACTCGCACTCCTTGTCCTCCGCGGTGTGCGGGGCGTGGTCGGTGGCGATCGCGTCGATCACCCCGTCGATGACCGCCTGCCGCAGCGCGGCCACGTCGGCGTCGGTGCGCAGCGGTGGGTTGACCTTGTAGACCGGGTCGTAGCTGCTCACCAGCTGGTCGGTGAGCAGCAGGTGGTGGGGGGTGACCTCCGCGGTGACCCGTACCCCGCGGGCCTTGGCCTGCCGCAGGATCTCCACGCTGCCGGCGGTGGAGACGTGGCAGATGTGGAGCCGGGCCCCGACGTGCTCGGCCAGCAACACGTCCCGGGCGATGATCGCCTCCTCCGCCACCGCGGGCCAGCCGGTCAGCCCCAGCGTGGCCGAGACCTCCCCTTCATGCATCTGGGCGCCCTCGGTCAGCCGCGGCTCCTCCGCGTGCTGGGCGATCACGCCATCGAACGCCTTGACGTACTCCAGCGCCCGGCGCATCAGCCGGGGGTCGGCCACGCAGTGCCCGTCGTCGGAGAAGATCCGTACCGCGGCGGCGGAGTCCGCCATCGCCCCCAGCTCCGCCAGCTGGGTGCCGGCCAGCCCGACCGTGACCGCCCCCACCGGCTGCACGTCCACCAGCCCGGCCTGGCGCCCCAGCCGCCACACCTGCTCCACCACCCCGGCGGTGTCGGCCACCGGTTCGGTGTTGGCCATCGCGCACACCGCGGTGTAGCCCCCGAGCGCGGCGGCCCGGGAGCCGGTCTCCACCGTCTCGGCGTCCTCCCGCCCCGGTTCCCGCAGGTGGGTGTGCAGATCGACCAGCCCCGGCAGGACCACCAGCCCGGTGGCGTCGATCACCTCCGCGCCGTCGGCCGGCAGGTCGGCGCCGACGGCCACGATCACCCCGTCGCGCAGCCGTAGGTCGGTGGCGGGTGCCCCCAACACCGACCCGCCCTTGATCAGATATCCGGTCACGACGGCATCCCTCCGAGCAGCAGGTACAGCACAGCCATCCGCACCGCCACCCCGTTGGCCACCTGTTCGGTGATGGTGGAGCGGGGTGAGTCGGCCACCTCCGGGGCGATCTCCATCCCCCGGTTCAGCGGACCGGGGTGCATCACGATCGCGTGCTCCGGCAACCGCCGGACCCGCACCGCGTCCAGCCCGTAGCGGCGGGCGTATTCGCGGGCCGACGGGAAGTACGAGTCGGTCATACGTTCCCGCTGCACCCGCAGCATCATCACCACGTCGCTGTCCGGCAGGACCGCGTCCAGGTCGTAGGAGACGCTGACCGGCCAGGCGGACACCCCGACCGGCAGCAGGGTGGGCGGGGCGACCAGGGTGACGTGGGCGCCCAGGGTGTGCAGCAGGCGGACGTTGGAGCGGGCGACCCGGCTGTGCAGCACGTCCCCGACCACCGCCACCTTCAGCCCGCTCAACCGGCCCAGCCGGGAGCGGATGGTGTACGCGTCCAGCAGGGCCTGGGTGGGGTGTTCGTGGGTGCCGTCGCCGGCGTTGACCACGCTGCCGCGGACCCAGCCGGCGAGCCGATGCGGGGCGCCGGCGGCGGCGTGCCGGACCACCACCGCGTCGGCCCCCATCGCCTCCAGGGTCAGGGCAGTGTCCTTCAGGCTCTCCCCTTTGGCGACACTCGATCCCTTGGCCGAGAAATTGATCACATCGGCGGATAGCCGTTTGGCGGCCGCTTCGAACGAGATCCGGGTGCGGGTGGAGTCTTCGTAGAACAGGTTGACCACGGTCCGGCCCCGCAGCGTGGGCAGCTTCTTCACCTCGCGGCTGGCGATGGTGGCGAGCTCGGCCGCGGTGTCCAGCACCGTGGTGGCGGTCGCCGCGTCCAGGTCGGCGGCGGACAGCAGGTGACGCATGTCAGCCCTCCCGGATGATCATGACCGCGTCGGCGCCGTCGGTCTCGGTCAGGCTGACCCGCACCTGCTCAGCCAGCGCGGTCGGCAGGTTCTTACCCACGTAGTCGGCCCGAATCGGTAGTTCTCGGTGCCCGCGATCGACCAGCACCGCTAACTGCACCACCGCGGGCCGACCCAGATCGCGCAGCGCGTCCAGCGCGGCGCGGGCGGTGCGACCGCGGAAGAGTACGTCGTCGACCAGGATCACCCGTTGGTCATCGATCCCACCGGGGGGCAGCGTGGTGGGCCCGAGCGCCCGGGGCGCCTGGGTGCGCAGATCGTCCCGGTACAGGGTGACGTCGAGCGTGCCCACCGGTACCCGCACCTGCTCGAACGCGTGAATGCGATCAGCGATGCGACGGGCCAGCGGAATCCCCCGCGTCGGAATACCTAACAGGACGGTGTCGGCAGCGCCGTGCGTCTTCTCCAAGATCTGGTGGGCGATCCGGTCGACCACCCGCTGCAGGTCGGCGCTGGAAAGAATGGTCTTGGCGTTGGCAGGCGTGGGCACGCGCGCAGCCGCAGGGGCCACCGTGACCTCCTTCCCCGCCTCACGGGACGGGCTTTAAAGGATGTCGGACAGGCGGTGCCAGCGTACCAGCTGACCTGGGGCGATCCGAACCGGCCATGATCAACCGAACAGGTCGGTAGCGTGCACTTGACCCGCGGGCGCCTCCCGCGTACCGTCACTCTCCGTAGCCAAAATTCGGGTAAACCCCCTCGGCCAGTTACTAGGAGTGTCGATCATGCCCTCGGAGTTCGCCAAGCAGCTGGGTGCCCGCCTGCGCGCCATCCGCCAGCAGCAGGGCCTGTCCCTGCAAGGGGTGGAGGAGAAGTCGGGAGGTCGCTGGAAGGCGGTGGTGGTCGGCTCGTACGAACGCGGCGACCGGGCGGTCACGGTAAACCGACTGGCCGAGATCGCCGAGTTCTACCGAGTACCGATCGCGGAGCTGCTGCCGGAAGGCTCCCCGATCCAGTTCGACTTCGCCGGCAAGGTCGTTCTCGACCTGGAGAAGCTCTACGACCGGAAAGAGGACGACCTGGCGCACGTCGCCAACTACGCCCGGGCCATCCAGCACCAGCGGGGCGACTACAACGGTCGGGTGCTGTCCATCCGCGCCTCCGACCTGCAGGCGCTGGCGATCATCTACGGCGAAGCCCCGGCCGACCTGGTGGACCGGCTCGCCGACGCGGACATCCTGGTCGCCGACCCGCGGGCGCTGTTCGAGTCCTGAACCGGCGCTGACCGGCCGGCGCGGGCGACGGCGGGAGCGCCCGCGCCGGCGATGCCGCCGAATCCGAGCGTGGCGCCTTACCGGCCGAGGGGGCTCACGAACTGATGGGGAGCGCGTACTCGGCGATCCGCCCCAGGACCCCGTTGAGGAAGCGGGGTGAGTCGTCGGTCGACAGCCGCCGCGCCAACTCCACCGCCTCGGTGATCGCCACCGGTGGATCGATCTCGTCCACCCACCCCAGCTCGTAGACCGCGATCCGCGCCAGGTTGCGGTCCACCACCGGCATCCGCTCCAAGGTCCATCCCTCGGCGTAGCTGGCGATCAACTCGTCGATCCGCTCCCGGTGCTCCGCCACCCCGGTGACCAGCTCCTGGGTGTAGTCCAAATGGGCCGGTAGCGGTGGGGTCAGCCGCCGCAGGTAGTCGGGTAGGACCTCCCGAGGATCGAGCCGGCGCAGATCCGCCTCGTACAGCACGTCCAGCGCCCGCTTACGTGCCCGGCGGCGGGACAGTCGTAGCCTCGGACCCTCGGTCATCTCACCTCCCCCGTCTACGCCGCCCGTGCTCAGGCGCGACCCAGGTAGCGACCGTCGCGGGTGTCGACTTTGATCTTCTCGCCGGTGGTGATGAACAGCGGTACCTGCACCGTGGCACCCGTCTCCACCGTCGCCGGCTTGGTGCCACCGGTGGCCCGGTCGCCCTGCACCCCCGGCTCGGTGTAGGTGACCTCCAGCACCACGCTGGCCGGCAGCTCCACGTACAGCGGCTCACCCTCGTGGGTGGCCACCACCACCTCGGCTTCCGGCAGCAGGTAGTTGGCGGCGTCGCCGACCGTGGCCGCGGAGACCGGCAGCTGGTCGTAGGTCTCCAAGTCCATGAACACGTAGTCCTCGCCGTCGGCGTACAGGTACTGCATGTTCCGCTTGTCTACGGTCGCCGTGTCGAC
The DNA here is from genome assembly GCA_963809545.1 of uncultured Actinomycetota bacterium. GTDB lineage: Bacteria > Actinomycetota > Actinomycetes > Mycobacteriales > Micromonosporaceae > Natronosporangium. Next base: position 85,129 of record CAWEKD010000004.1, read on the forward strand.
TTTGGTGCCTGCGTTGAAGGTCCGGTCCACCACCTTGCCCGAGCGCACGTTCTTCAGGGTGGTCCGCACGAACGCTCCACCCTTGCCCGGCTTGACGTGCAGGAACTCCACGACGGTCCACAGCTCGCCGTCGAGGTTGAGAACCATGCCGTTCTTCAGATCGTTAGTGGTGGCCATACCGCTCGAAGTCTCTTTCTCTGTGTTGTCGTCGACGTGCGGGGGACAAACCCGATCGAGTTTACCCGACCGGTACCTCCGTGCTCAGGTGCCAGGGCACCGCCAGCCGGGGCGGATCTGCCGGCGGTTACCGGCGGGCGGCGAGATAGTGCAGGGCCAGCCGGTACCCCTCCACCCCCAGGCCACAGATCACCCCGGTGGCGACCGCGGAGACCACCGAGTGGTGCCGGAACTCCTCCCGGGCGTGGATGTTGGACAGGTGCACCTCAATCAAGGGTGCCCGCAGCAAGGCGCAGGCGTCTCGGATCGCGTAGGAGTAGTGCGACCACGCCGCGGGGTTCAATACTACCGGCGCGGCCTCGTCCGCGGCGGTGTGCAACCACCCGATCAGCTCGGACTCGGCGTCGGTCTGCCGCACCTCCACCGTCAACCCCAGCTCCCGGCCGGTCCGCTGACACAGCTCCACCAGATCCTGATATGTGGTGGTGCCGTACACCTCCGGCTCCCGGGTGCCCAGCCGCCCTAGGTTGGGCCCGTTCAGCACGTACACGGTCGTCATCCCGCCACCTCCCGGTAGGCCGCCGCCAGCAGCTCCTCATCCGGGCCGGCGAGCACGGTGGGGCGGGCCAACCCGTCCAGCACCACCAGCCGCAGGGTGTGGCCCCGCGCCTTCTTGTCCACCCGCATCGCCGCCCGTAGCGTCGGCCAGGCCTCGGCGCGCCAACGGGTGGGGAGGTCGAGCGCGGCCAGCACCGTCCGGTGCCGGTCGGCGGTGGCGGCGTCCAGCCGACCGGCCAGCCGCGCCAGCGCCGCCGCGTACACCATCCCGACCGCCACCGCCTCCCCGTGCCGGATCCGATAGCCTTCGGACTGCTCGATCGCGTGCCCCAGGGTGTGCCCGTAGTTGAGCACCTCCCGCAGCCCGGATTCCCGCAGATCGACCGAGACCACCTCGGCCTTGACCCGGATCGCCCGCTCCACCAGCTCCGGCAGCACCACCCCGCGCGGGTCCAGCGCGGCGGCCGGGTCCGCCTCGATCCGCGCCACGATCACCGGGTCGGCGATGAACCCGCACTTGACCACCTCCGCCAGGCCCGCCCGCAGGTCGGCGACGGGCAGGGAGGCCAAGGTGGTCAGGTCGGCCACCACCCCGGCGGGGGGGTGGAACGCCCCCACCAAGTTCTTACCCGCGGCGGTGTTCACCCCGGTCTTGCCACCGACCGCCGCATCCACCATGCCCAGCAGGCTGGTCGGCACCGCCACCCAGCGCACCCCGCGTAACCAGGCCGCGGCCACGAACCCGGCCAGGTCGGTGGCGGCTCCTCCCCCCACCCCCACCACCGCGTCGTTCCGGGTGAACCCCGCGGCGCCCAGCGCGTCCCAGCAGCCGGCCGCCACCTGGACCGTCTTGCCCGCCTCGGCGTCCGGTACCGGTAGCAGGGTGGGGGTGATCCCGGCGGCCTGCAGCCGATCCGCCACCTGCTGGGCGTAACCCGCCAGCGGGGGCGTGTGCACCACCGCCGCCCGGGTCGCGTCGGGCAGCATGGTGGGCACCTCGGCCAGCACGTCTCGCCCCACCACCACGGGGTACGGCGATGGGCCGGTCACTTCGATCACCGACCGGTCTCCGCTCACCGCGCCTCCTTTGGACTGTCTGTCAACCAGCGGTGCATGATGTGCAGGTCCACCAGCCCGTGCTCCGGGTGCCGGAACCCGGCCGGGACCGTGCCCAGGATGGTGAATCCGAGCGAGCGCCACAGCCGTACCGCCGCGGTGTTGGTGCTCACCACCGCGTTGAACTGCATCGCCCGGTAGCCCTGGGCGCGGGCCTCCGCCAGCACGTGCTGGGCCAAGGCCCGGCCGAACCCCCGGCCGCGGGCGGCCGGATCCACCATGAAGGCGGCGTTGGCCACATGGTCGCCTAGTCCGGGCTGGTTCGGTTTCAACAGCGCGGTGCCGACGACCCGGTCACCGTCGGCCACCGCCAGGTAGGTCCGGGCCGGTTCCGGCGGCAGCCACAGCGCCTGGGCGGTGGCCTGATCGGTGTCCGGGGCCCAGGTGTAGGTGTCACCCCGGGCCACCACCGCGTGCCAGATCGGCCAGATCCGTGGCCAGTCGGCAGCGGACGCTCGCCGCACCTGGAGGAGTGCGGAGGGCGGGCTGCTCACCGCGCTTCCTCCCGCGCGGCCAGCGTCGCGGCGATCTCGGCCGCCACCTCCTCCGGCGTCCGACCGTCGGTGGCCACGGTGAAGGTGGCGACCTGCTGGTAGTACGGCCGGCGCTGCGCCAGCTGATGCCGCAGGGTGGCCCGGGGGTTGATCGCCAGCAGCGGGCGGCCCTGCCCGAGCCCTACCCGCTTGACCGCGTCGGCCAGCTCCACGGACAGGAACACCACCGTGTGGCCGGCCAGGGCCGCCCGGGTCGACTCCGCCAGCACCGCTCCCCCACCCAGCGCCAGCACGCCGTCGAACGAGGTCAGGGCGGCGGCGACCGCCTGCCGCTCCAGCGCGCGGAAGTGTTCCTCCCCGTGATCAAAGAAGATCTCCGGCACCGATTTGCCCGCCAGCCGCGCGATGTCCGCGTCGGTGTCGCGGAATTCGACCCCGAGCCGCTGCGCCAGCAAACCCCCCACAGTGGTCTTGCCCGCCCCGGGCGGCCCCACCAGTACACACACCGGCCGCGTCATCGGATCACCAGATGGTCCAGGTAGTTGGTCACATTGCGGCGCAGCTCCGCCAGCGAGTCGCCGCCAAACTTCTCCAGTACGGCCTCCGCCAGCACCAACGCCACCATGGCTTCCGCCACCACCGCCGCGGCCGGCACCGCGCACACATCCGACCGCTGGTTGATCGCCTTGGCCGGCTCGCCGGTGGTGATGTCCACAGTATCCAACGCCCGGTTCAGCGACGAGATCGGCTTCATGGCGGCCCGGATCCGCAGCAACTCCCCGTTGGTGATGCCGCCCTCGAGGCCCCCGGCCCGGTTGGTGACCCGCCGCACCCCATCTGCCCCGGGCACGATCTCATCGTGGGCGACCGAGCCCCGCACCCGCGCCTGCGTGAACGCGTCTCCGATCTCCACCCCCTTGATCGCCTGGATGGAGCAGAGCGCCGCGGCCAGCCGGGCATCCAGCTTCCGGTCCCACTGCACGTGGCTCCCCAGCCCCGGCGGTACGCCGTAGGCCAACACCTCCACCACCCCACCGAGGGTGTCGGCGTCCCGCTTGGCCGCGTCCACTTCGGCGACCATGGCGGCGCTGGCCCGCGGATCCAGGCAGCGCAGGGGGTCGGCGTCGATCCGCTCCTGATCCCCCGGCTGCGGCCGGGTGCCGGGGTCCACTTCGATCGGGCCGAGCGCCACCACGTGGGAGAGCACCTCCACCCCCAGCCCCTGCCGCAGCAGCGCCTTGGCGACCGTGCCGAGCGCCACCCGGGCGGCGGTTTCCCGGGCGCTGGCCCGCTCCAGCACCGGTCGGGCGTCGGTGAACCCGTACTTCTGCATCCCGGCCAGGTCGGCGTGCCCGGGCCGGGGGCGGGTCAGCGGCGCGTTACGGGCCAGGCCGACCAGCTCGTCCGGGTCCACCGGGTCGGCCGCCATCACCTTCTCCCACTTTGGCCACTCGGTGTTGGCGACCCGGATCGCCACCGGGCTGCCGAGGGTGACCCCGTGCCGGACCCCGCCGATGATCTCCACCTGGTCCTGTTCAAAGGTCATCCGGGCGCCCCGGCCGTACCCGAGCCGGCGGCGAGCCAGTTCCCGCGTCACGTCCTCGGTGGTGACCGACACCCCCGCCGGTACTCCCTCCAGGATCGCGACCAGGGCCGACCCGTGTGACTCTCCGGCGGTCAACCAACGCAGCATGCCTGCAAGTCTGTCACGCAGATGAGGCCGAACGCTGACACGGTGGGTGACCGACCACCCAGTGGTAAGCCCTGCCGGCGGTGGGAACGGAGCGGATGAGCCGGGCGGAATCGCCGAAATAGCCGCTGGTCGATACCAATGCCATAATTCGGCGATGGGACATATTACCCGTTGGGACAGAATGCTCGCCATGAGCGCGGCGGGGGCGCTTCTGGTCACCGGCTGCGGCGACGCCCGCTCGGACTCCGCCACCGCGGCACTCCCCGCCGGTGACTTCCTGCTGACCGGGGTGCGGATCTTCGACGGAGAGCAGCTCATCGACGCCGACTCGGTGCTGGTCACGGACGGCGTGATCGCCGCGGTCGGCCGGGACCTGGCCGCCGACGGCGCGCCGGTCTACGACGCCGGTGGCGCCACCCTCCTACCCGGGCTGATCGACGCGCACGTCCACGCGTACCCCGGGGCGTTGTGGGACGCGCCCCGGTTCGGCGTCACCACCGTGCTCGACATGGGCAACGACCCGGACTGGGTGGCGGAGCAGCGGCCGGCCCGCGCCGACACCGGCCCGACCGACCTGGCGGACCTGTGGAGCGCCGGACTCTTGGTCACCGCTCCGGGCGGGCACGGCGTGGCGCCGGACAGCCCGACCCTGGCGGAGGGGGACGACGCCGCCGCGTTCGTGGCCGACCGGATCGCGGAAGGCGCCGACTACATCAAGATCGTGATGGAGGACGGCAGCGCGTTCCCCGGGATCGCGTACGTCTCGCTCACCGCCGACCAGCTCCACGCGGTGGTCGCCGCCGCCCACGACCACGACCTGCTGGCGGTGGTCCACGTCGGCAGTCGGGCGGCGGCGATCGCAGCGGTCGACGCCGGGGCCGACGTGCTCACCCACACTCCGGCCGACGGCCCACTGACCGCCGCCCAGGTGGCGCGGGTACGGGAATCCGGGATCCCGATCATCGCCACCCTGGCGGCCAGCACCGCGAGCGCCTGCGGCCCCGAAGCCGAGCAACTGGCCACGGATCCCCGCGTGGCGCCCCGACTCAGCGGCGACCAGCGCCGGAGCCTGGACAGGTCATTCCCCATGTGCTTCCCCGAGGTGCGGGACCACGCGCTCGCTAACGCCGCCGCGCTGCACCAGGCGGGGGTGCCGCTGCTGGCCGGGAGCGACGCCCCCAACCCCGGCACGGCGTTCGGCCTCACCTTGCTGTCCGAACTGGCCCTGCTGGTCGAGGTCGGGCTGACGCCCATGGAGGCGCTCACCGCCGCCACCGCCGCCCCGGCCGACCTCTTCGCCCTCCCCGACCGGGGGCGGATCATCCCCGGTGCCCGCGCCGACCTGCTGCTGGTCGACGGTGACCCGACCACCGACATTGACGCGGTGTTCGACCTGATCGCGGTCTGGCGGAACGGGCACCCGATCGACCGCAGCCCGTAGCCCCCGCCACCCCGGTGGCGCCGGTGGGGGCCGACACACTCCTGGCCAGTGACGCCGCCGGGTCAGTCCGGGATGGGCAGCGCGGCCCGCATCGCCTCCACCGGGGCGGGGCGCCCGGTGAACAGGGTGAACTGCCCGACCGCCTGCGCCAGTAGCAGGTCGAAGCCCGACACCACCCGCACCCCGGCGGCCATCGCCGCGGCGGCCAGCCGGGTCGGCCACGGATCGTACAGCGCGTCCAGCAGCACCGCCCCGGGGCGCCAGGTGACCTGGTCGGCGAGGGAGTCGGACGCACCCTTGGGCACGGTGGCGATCACCACGTCGGCGGCGGAGACGACGGGGACGGCCCGTGACCACGCCTCGGGCCGCAGCACCAGCCCGAGCGCGGACGCCACCGGGTCCAGCGCCGCCACCGCCTCCGGCCGGCGGGCCACCACCGTCACCTCCCGCGCCCCCAACCCCGCGACCGCCCCCAGCGCCGCCCGGGCGGTGCCGCCCGCCCCGAGCACCACCACCCGCCCCACCGGGGGCTCCAGCGCCAGCGCGGACATCATGCCGGGGGCGTCGGTGTTCTCCGCGCGCCACCCGCCGTCGGCCAGCCGGACCAGGGTGTTGGCGGCGCCCAGGGTCTGCGCCAACGGCGCCACCTCGGTCGCCACGGTCAACGCGACCTCCTTCAGTGGCATGGTCAGCGACAGCCCCATCCACTCCGGACCCAGCCCGGCCACCAGGTCAGGCAGCTCCGCCTCTTCGCACTCGATCGCGGTGTAGCGCCAGTCGGTCAGCCCGGCCGCGGCGTACCCAGCGGTGTGGAGCGCGGGAGAGAGCGAGTGGGCCACCGGGCTGCCCAACACCGCCGCCCGTCGCGTCAACACGGGTCGTTGAGGATCCCGGCCTCGATCGCCTTCTGCACGTCCTGGCAGAACTCGTCCCAGGTGGCAGAGAAGGCGCTGTTACCCTCCCGGTCGATCGCCACGAAGAACAGCCAGTCGCCCGGGGGCGGATCCATCGCCGCCTCCAGCGCCGCCTGCCCCGGGTTGTTGATCGGAGTCGGCACCAGCCCCTCGATGCCCCGGTTGTACGGGTTCTCCGGGTCGTACAGTTCTGCCTGAGTCATCTCGGCGGAGGACTTGGTCTCCTGACCGGTGAGTTCGAACCAATAGTTGACGGTCACATCGAACTCCAGCGGCATCCCGTGCACGTAGATCCGGTTGTAGGCCACCCGGGCGACCCGGCCCAGATCCTCCTCCACCCCGGCCTCGGCCTGCGCCAACGAGGCCACGATCAGCGCCTCGTACGGAGCGATGTTGCGCTCGTTCTCCACCGTCTCCACGAACCCGATGCGCTCCACCACGGTCAGGAACTGGTCCACCATGATTCCCAGCACCTGCTCCGCGGTCGGGTCGGGTGGGAACTCGTACGTGGAGGGGAACAGGAAGCCCTCGATCGACTTCGGCGTCTCCTTGCCGTCGGTGCGGTTGAACCACCACTCCGGCACCCCGAGCGCGATCGGATCCTCGGCGGCTTTCTCGAACTCCTCCACCGGGATCCCGAGCTGATCGGACAGCAGCTGGAAGGTGCGGAAACTACTCAAGCCTTCCGGGATCGTGACCTGGTTGACCAGTCGATTGTTCAGATCCAGGAGCATCCGCAGCGCGGTGGCGGCCGGCAGCTGCTGCGGCAGTTCGTACACTCCCGGCTGGATGTTACGACTGTCCGGATCGGCCTGTGCCGCTTCCACGAACGCCTGTGGACTGGCCACCACCCCCGCCTCGTACAGGGTCTGGGCGATCTGGGCCGCGGTCTGCCCCGGCAGCACCTCGATCTGCACCGAACCGACCCCGGAGCCGGTGTAGTCGGGAGCGGTCAGCGCCTCCCGCACCCAGTTGACTCCCCACCAGGTGCCGGCGCCGAGCCCACCCAGGATCAGCGTCACGATCAGCAGCGCGGTCAGTGACCGTCCGCGGCGACGTGGTTCACCGGGGCCCGACTGTCCCTTGCGGCGACGACGCCGGTGGCGGCCGGGGCTGAGCGTCTCCTCATCGAACGTCAGGCCCAGATCGTTCATGGTCGCGTACGCCTCCGTTGCGCATCCAGCCAGCCCTGCAGGATCTCCGCAGCAGCTACCTGGTCGATTACTTGCCGCTGGCGCCTTCCCCGGACGCCTCGCTCGGACAGCCTACGTGCTGCCACCGCCGTCGACATCCGTTCATCCGCCAGCGTTACCGGTACGGGTGCCACTACTTCCGCCAGGCGCTCGGCGTACGCCCGCGCCGCGCGTGCCGCCGGTCCCTCCCGCCCGGCCAAGGTAGTGGGTAGTCCAACCACGACCTCCACCGTGCCATGCGCCTCGACCAATCGGGCGAGTTCCAACATATCCGCCGGAACGGCACCGTTGTCCGGTCTACGGTCTCGGCGGATGGTAGTCAACGGGGTGGCCAGCACGCCATCGGGGTCGCAGATCGCGACCCCGACGCGCGCTTCCCCCACGTCCACGCCGAGCCGCACTCCACGGGTGAACTCGGTCATCGTCGCGGCAGACCACTCACGGCAGCGCTCGCTCGACCGCGGTCAGCAGCTCCGGCGCCTGCGCCGCGGGCGCCCCTCCGCCCTGCGCCAACTCAGGGCTGCCGCCCCCACGGCCGGCCAACGCGGTCTTGACCAGCTCGGCGGCGGATATCCCCCGCTCGCGAGCGGCGGTGTTGATCGCCACCACCAGCGACGCCTTGCCGCCGGACCGGGCGGCGACCGCCACCACCGCGGGGCGCGCGGCGTCCATCCGTCCCCGGATCTCCTGGGCGAAGGTGCGCACCTCGTTCCCGCTGACTCCCTCCGGGGCCTCGGTGGCGACGAACGCCACCCCCCGTACGTCCACGGCGTTGGCCGCCACCGTCGCCACGTTGCTCAGCACGAGCTGGGCCCGCAGCTGCTCCAACTCCTTTTCGGCGTTACGCAGGGCCGCCACGGTCTGCTCCACCCGGTCGGCCACCTGCTCCGGGGGCACCCGGAACAGCTCGGCCAGCCGAGAGACCAGGATGTGTTCCCGGGCGAGGTGCCGGAACGCGTCCAGCCCGACCAGCGCCTCCACCCGGCGCACCCCCGCCCCGATCGAGGATTCGTGAAGGATCTTCACTAGCCCGAGCTGGCTGGAGCGGGCCGCGTGGGTCCCACCGCACAGCTCCCGGGCGTAGTCGCCGACCTCCACCACCCGCACCCGCTCACCGTACTTCTCCCCGAACAGGGCGAGCGCCCCCATCCGGATCGCCTCGTCCTGGGAGGTGACGAACCACCGCACCTCCAGGTCGCGCAGCAGCACCTCGTTGATCTGCTGCTCCACGTCCCGCAGCACCGACTGCGGCACCGCGGACGGGGTGTTGAAGTCGAACCGCAGCCGCCCCGGGGCGTTCAACGAACCGGCCTGGGTGGCGGCCTCCCCGAGGAAGTTACGGACGGTCTGGTGCACCAGGTGGGTGGCGGTGTGGGAGAGCGAGACCGCCCGCCGTCGGTCCAGGTCGATCTGCGCGTACCCGGTCTCCCCGGCCCGCACCTCTCCCCGCCGGACCTTGGCCCGGTGCACGATGATCCCCGGGATCGGCGACTGGACGTCGAACACCTCCAGCTCACCGTCGCCCACGGTGATCAGACCGAAGTCGGGCTGCTGCCCACCCCCCTCGGCGTAGAACGGGGTGGCGTCCAGGACCAGCTCCACGGTCTGCCCCTCACCGGCGCTGGCCAGCATCTCCCCGGTGGGGCTGAGCAGGGCCCGGATGCGGGACTCCCGCTCGGCCTCGGTGTAGCCGGTGAACTCCACCTCCCCGCCGTCGGCCAACACCCCCCGGTACACCGACAGGTCGGCGTGGCCGGTCTTGCGTGCCTGCGCGTCGGCCTTGGCCCGGGCCCGCTGGTCGGCCATCAACCGCCGGAACCCCTCCTCGTCCACGGTCAGCCCGTGTTCGGCGGCGATCTCCAGGGTCAGATCGATCGGGAAACCGTAGGTGTCGTGCAGCTGGAACGCCTTGTCGCCCGACAGTTGGGTGCCCCCGGCGGACTTGGTCTGCCGGATCGCGGTGTCGAGGATGGTGGTGCCGGCGCGCAGGGTGGTCAGGAACGCCTCCTCCTCCGCGTAGGCGTACTCGGAGATCCGGCCGAAGTCCTCCGCCAGCTCCGGGTAGGAGGGAGCCATGCAGTCCCGCGCCACCGGCAGCAGGTGCGGCAGCGCCGGCCCTTCCTGCCAACCCAGCAGCCGCACCGCCCGCACCGCCCGCCGCAGGATCCGCCGCAGTACGTAACCGCGCCCCTCGTTGGACGGGGCCACCCCGTCGCCGATCAGCATCAACGCGGTGCGGACATGGTCGGCCACCACCCGCAGCCGGACGTCGTTGGGGTGGGACTCGCTGGCCACGTGGCTGGTGCTGGCGCCGTAGCGGACCCCGGTCAGCTCGGAGGCCCGGTCCAGGATCGGGCGCACCTCGTCGATCTCGTACATGTTGTCGACGCCTTGCAGCAGGGCGGCCACCCGCTCCAGCCCCATGCCGGTGTCGATGTTCTTGGCCGGCAGCTCCCCGAGGATCGGGTAGTCCTCCTTGCCGGTGCCCGGACCCCGCTCGTACTGCATGAAGACGAGGTTCCAGATCTCCAGGTAGCGGTCCTCGTCCACCGCCGGACCACCCTCGCGGCCATACGCCGGCCCCCGGTCGACGTAGATCTCGCTGTTGGGGCCGCACGGGCCGGGGATACCCATGGACCAGAAGTTGTCCGCCTTGCCCCGGAACACGATCCGCTCGCGGGGAATCCCGATCACCCGGTGCCAGATGTCGGCGGCCTCCTGGTCCTCCTGGTAAACGGTCACCCAGATGAGATCACCGTCAATGCCGTAGCCCCCCTCGGCCACCGGCTTGGTCACCAGGTCCCAGGCGCGGGTGATCGCGCCCTCCTTGAAGTAGTCCCCGAACGAGAAGTTGCCGTTCATCTGGAAGAACGTGCCGTGTCGACTGGTCTTGCCGACCTCGTCGATGTCCGGGGTGCGCAGGCACTTCTGCACGCTGACCGCGCGCGGCCACGGCGGGGTGCGCTGCCCCAGCAAGTACGGCACGAACTGCACCATGCCGGCGTTGACGAACAGCAGGTTGGGGTCGTCCACGGCGGGCAACGGGGCGCTCGCCACCACCGCATGTCCGTCGGCTTCGAAGTGAGCCAGGAACCGCCGCTTGATCTCCGCTGTTCTCATCGAGAGGTGTCCTCCGGTGGGGTGCGCATGGGGGATGGCTGCTGAGCCCCCGACCGGCCCAGGCCGGTCCCCGGCTGCTCTGGGTCGATGAACTCCTCGCCGATCAGCTCACCCTCGGCGATGGCGGCCTGCAGCTCCTGCTGACGCTCGTGCATGCCTTCCCGGACCTCGTCGACGAAGTCCCGCACCGAGTCGAGCAGGTGGACGCTGGAATCCCGCACCGCCGCGGCGATTCCGCTCGGTGAGTACGACTGGGCCTTCCGGCTGACCGCCCGCACCACCAGCGCACCGACTGCGAGCCCGATCCCGAGCCACAGCAACCGTCTCATGATCCTATCCTTCTCCCCCGGCTCTGTGTTGATCAACCACGCTGCCGCCGGCGGGCCCGACGCCGCTCCCGCAGGGTTTGCCGGACTTCCCGCTCCTCCTCCAGCCGCGCCCGGCGGGCCACGGCCCGGCGCATCCCGTAACCCAGCGCCGCCACCTTGATCAACGGGTTGGCCGCTACCGAGGCGATCACCGTACTCAGGTTCGCCACATTCGCCGACACCTGGGCCGCGTGGGCGGTGATCGCGTCGACCTTCTGCAACTGGAGGTTGACCGAGTCCAACGAGGTGTGCGCCTGGGTCAAGGCGGTATTCACGTTCTCCATGGTGAGATCCGCCTTGCGCAGGATCGGCTCGGCCTGCGCGGTGAGCTCGGTGATCGCCACGGTCGCGGCGTCGACCGTCCGCCGAAGCCGTACCAACAGCCAGGCCAGCGCCAGGGCGACCACCGCGAACGCCCCGGCTGCGATCAACGCGGCGATCTGTCCCGCAGTCACCTCTCCGTCCACCGGTCCTCCTCAGTGCGCCGACTCGGTAACGTGCCGACCTTACCGTTTGTCCATGCCAGGTGGTCTGCCCCGGGGGAGGTGTCGGCCGCTTTCACGATCCGGAGGCGGACGGCTCGGGAGTCGGCCCAGATTCCGGGGTGGAGTCAGGCGCCGGTCCGGACTCCGGGGTGGGGCCGGGCGCGGGCCCATCCGGCGGCGGCCCACCGGTGGTACCCCGTTCGTCCGAAACCCGGTTCTGCATCTTGATCTCCACGATGGAGCCGCGGCACTCCTCCGACCCCGTCCCGGAGGCACCCGGTTCCGACGAGGAGTCGTCGTCCCGCCCGATGTCCGGGCGGAGGTTACGCGGGTCGTAGGCGCACTCCGGCGGGTGCACCCACAGGTCGAGCGTGTACTCGTCCCGCCGCCAGCAGCTGTAGTCCCCGTCCACCTGGACCTGGGGGCAGCCCTCCACCTCCCACCGACTCCAACCCGCCGCCTGTAGCGCCTCGTGATAGACGGCGGCGGTCTCCTCAGTCTCCCGCTCCGACACCGCGGTACGTTGCCGCGAGCGGCACTCGTACAGGCACCACCGGCTGCCGCCGATGATCCGGTCCTCCACCGAGCGGGCGGCCCACTCCGGCACCCGCAGCTGCTCCACCGCGGTGACCAACGGATCCCGGGTGGTGAACAGAATCCCGAAGTACACCAGCGGCGCGCCGAGCAGCACCAGCACCACCACCGCCAAGGCCGTGGCCCGCGCCCGCTGCTGTTCCCGGAACTGCCGCCGGATCTCCGAGCGGGCCACCGGCAACCGCCCCAGCGCCGCTGGGTGGTCCGCCCCGCCAGCGGGGGCGGGTCCACGCGGTGACGTACCGGTCGACCCGGTCGACCCGCTCGTCCCGGTCGACCCGCTCGTCCCGGTCGGCCGGGTCGGTGCGGTCGGCCCGGTCGGCGCGGTCGTGCGACCACCGGAGACGCTGGCGGACCCGGTCGCGGGGCGCGCCCGGCCGGCCGGCGGCGGGTTCCGGTCCGCCGGGGCCGCCGGAGAGCCGGGGAGGGCGGTCGCGCCCGACGCCGCCGGCGGGCGGGAGGCCGCCGGCGCGCGCGAGGCGGTCGGCGTGCGCGCAGCGGTCGGGGAGCCGGGCGCGGCCGCCCCACGACTGGTAGGGGCGCCGCCGGCCGAGGCCGCGCGGCCGGCCGGGCTCTTCTCGATGCCCCCCGGGCGCTTCCCCGCCCGGGCACGACCACTATCGGCGCCGGAGGTGGCCGGCGATGTCCGCGCCGGTGGGACCGGGGAGCCGCCCGCCGCGCGGGGCGTACGCGCCGCCGGGGGCTGGACCACCGGGGCGGTGCCGCTCCCCAACGCCCGCCCCAAGGCGGATCGCCTCGGCACCACCGGCGCGCCGGAGGTGGGGCGGGCCGGACGCTCCGGGGCCCCGTGTCGCCCCTGACTAGGTGGGTGAGGTGGGGCCGACAGCGGGGTGAACGCGGCCGGCGGCTCCGCCGGGCGGCGCTTCGGCAACGGCGGTGACGACGCTCGCGGCCCCGGCCCGCCTTCCGGACCGAGGTCGCCCCGCTGTGCCTTGGCGGAGCGCAGGTCAGCGAGCCAGCCGAGGTCCTCCCCGGGTGGGGCCGCCCCCGGCTCGCCCTGGCCTCGGCGACGCCGCCGCGGCGGCTGCTCTCCCTCAGCGCGCATCCCCGCTGCTCCCTTCCCCCGCGTTGCCCCGGATGATCCGCCGCAACCGGGGCAGGCGCTCCGCTACCTGCCGCTCGGCACCGTGTCCCTTGGGACGGTAATAGTCCACCCCTACCAGGTCATCGGGTGGGTACTGGGCGGTAACCACCCCGCGCGCGTCATCGTGGGGATACACGTACCCGGCGCCGTGTCCCAGGGCCCGGGCGCCCGGGTAGTGGGCGTCACGCAGATGCGGCGGCACCGGGCCACCCCGCCCCGCCCGGACGTCGGCCATCGCCGCGGCCAGCGCGGTGGTCACCGTGTTCGACTTCGGGGCGGTGGCCAGGTGCACCACCGCGTGGGCCAAATTGAGCTGGGCCTCCGGCAGCCCGACGTACTCCACCGCCTGGGCGGCGGCGGTGGCTATCGGCAACGCGGTCGGATCCGCCATGCCCACGTCCTCACTCGCGAAGATCACCAACCGGCGGGCGATGAACCGGGGGTCCTCCCCGGCGACCAGCATCCGGGCCAGCCAATGCAGGGCCGCGTCCACGTCCGAGCCCCGCAGGCTCTTGATGAACGCGCTGGTCACGTCGTAGTGGACGTCGCCGGCCCGGTCATAGCGCACCGCCGCCACGTCCACCGCCTGCTCCGCGGTCGCCAGGTCCACCTCGTCCCGACCGGTGGCGGTGGCGCTGGTGGCCGCGGCCGCCAGCGCGGTCAGGGCCTTGCGGACGTCGCCGCCGGCGAGCCGCACCAGATGGTCCTCGGCTTCGGGGGTGAGCCGGACCGCTCCGGCCAATCCTCTGGGGTCGGTCACCGCGCGCCGCAGCAGCGTCCGTACGTCCTCATCAGCCAGTGGCCGGAGGGTGAGCAGCACACACCGGGACAGCAGGGGTGAGATCACCGAGAAGTGTGGATTCTCCGTGGTGGCGGCGAGCAGCGTGACGGTCTGGTCCTCTACCGCCGCCAGCAGCGAATCCTGCTGGGCCTTACTGAACCGGTGTACCTCGTCGATGAACAGCACCGTGGGTGGGCCACCGGCGCGCCGCTGCCGCCGAGCGGTGTCGATCACCGCCCGTACGTCCTTGACGCTGGCGGTGAGCGCGGACATGGCCACAAACCGCCGGTTGGCCGCGCGCGCCACCAGGTGCGCGATGGTGGTTTTACCACTGCCGGGTGGTCCCCACAGGATCACCGACTGTGGATGCTGGCCGCTGACCAGCTCCCGCAGCGGTGCCCCCGGAGCCAGCAAGTGATCCTGACCGACCAGCTCATCCAGGCTCCGGGGGCGCATGCGCACCGCCAACGGGGCATCCGGTGGAGGCTCACCGAACCCCTCGGAGGCGGGCGTCGACGCCCCGGGTGCCGCGAACAGCGCATCGGACTCCATCGGAGTCGACGATATACGTGCCCGCCACCGCGGCCGACTACCGTAGCCGAGTGCACTCACCGACCTGGGATGTGATTGACCGGGAACAGATCCTCACCGTCACCGGGCACCATCCGTACGTCCGGCTCACCACCACCGGGGGCGGGCCGGTGCGGGGGTTCGTCCGGCGGACCTCGGACGGGTTGGCGGTCGTCTGGTTGAACGACAGTCGGGGCCGGCGCGGGCTGGACGCCTGGGGCGACCCCGCCGCCGTGGTGCGGCTGATCCGCGCCCTGTGGGCCGCCGGCGAGGTGGCCGGGATCCGCCGGCTGCACCTGCCTCGGACCAGCAAGGAGCTACTGACCGCGCACCTACCGGTGGGCGAACCGGACCACTGGGACTACCGGTGGACACGGAGCCCACTCCCGCCGCCACCGGACCCGCCCTCGCCGGTGCCGCTCCCGCCGGAGCGCGAGGAGGAGGTGCGGGCGCTGCTGGACCGCGCCTTCCCCGATGCGTACACCCGCCCCGGCCACCCGGACATTCGCCGGTGGTACGGGCTCTGGCACGGTGATCGGCTGATCGCCTGCGGGGCGGACGTGTCTCGAGGAGTCGGCTGCCTCGCCGGCCTGGCGGTGGACCCGGACTTCCGCGGTCGAGGCCTGGGGGCGGCCCTGACCAGTGGGATGGCCGCGCGGCTACGGGCCGAGTTCGACGTGGTGTCCCTGGGCGTCATGGTCGACAACCACCGGGCCGCCCGGCTCTATCACCGCCTCGGCTTCACCGAGGTGGCCGGCCGCACCTCGGTACCGCTCCACTCCGACCAATGAACGGTGGGTGACCGCCCCGGCCAGGGCGGTCACCCACCGCGTCACGACAACAGCCGCAGCCCGACCACCCCGGAGATGATCAAAAGCAAGCAGCTGATCCGGGCCACGGTGACCGGTTCATTGAGCCAGAGCATGCCGAACAGGGCGGTCCCCACTGCACCGATACCCACCCACACCGCGTAGCCGGTGCCGACCGGGATCGTGCGAAGCGCATAGGCCAGCCCGGCCATGCTCAGCAGCATCGCGACCCCGAACAGCACCGTCGGCCACAGCCGGGTGAAACCTCTGGACTCCGCCAGCGCGATCGCCCACACGGTCTCCAGCAACCCGGAAACCACCAGGACGAGCCAAGACACGACGCCAAACCTCCGCCAACACGTACCTGGCCGCGTCGTCTTGTCCTAACCGGGTACGACGCCCTCGTCCGGGGCCGCGCCGCAGCGGCGAGACCGTCTTTACGGTAGCGGACCGCCGCTGCGGCACGAGGGGAGGCTCGCTAGCCGGAGCTGGCCTTGCCCTGTTCATCCTGGATGATGTAGCCGACGAGCTGTTCCATCCGGGCGTCGAGCTTGCGCAGCCGGTCGTCGACCAGGCCGAATCGGGTCTCCATCGTCTTCTCCAGGTGCACGAACCGCTGGTCGACCTGATCCAACCGCCGATCCACCTGGTCAAGCCGCTGATCGACCTGATCCAACCGCCGATCCACCTGGTCAAGCCGCTGATCGACCTGATCGAGCCGCTGCTCCACCCGATCAAACCGCTGGTCGACCTGCTGGAACCGCTGATCCACCTGGTCGAACCGCTGGTCGACCTCATCGAACCGTCGATCCACCTGCGCGAACTGCTGGATCATGCACCGGTCCAGCTGCTTGATCGCGCCGGCCATCTCCGCCATCGGCACCGCGAAGGCGGTGAGGAACCGCTGATTGGCTTCCACGTGCTCGCACACCTTGTCCATGGCGGCCTGAATGTCGATGGTCTGCGCCATCACATTCCTTTCCGGTAAGGGGTGTAAGTCCGCAGACCACGATAAATCCGAAAAATAGTACGAACCGGATGGCGAACACGCGCGAACGGTTCGGAACCAGGTACGGCGACCGGAACCGACCGCGATCAGGTGGCCGGTTTGGCGTCCACCCCCGCCTCGGCCCGCTGGGTAGCGGTGATCGGGGTGGGCGCACCGGTGAGCGGGTCAAACCCGGCCCCGGTCTTCGGGAACGCGATCACATCCCGGATCGAGTCCGTCCCCGCCAACAGCGCACACACCCGGTCCCACCCGAACGCGACCCCACCGTGCGGCGGCGGGCCGTACCGGAACGCCTCCAGCAGGAACCCGAACTTCTCCGCCGCCTCCTGTTCGTCGATGCCGAGCAGCGCGAACACTCGCCGCTGCACGTCGGCCCGGTGGATACGGATCGAGCCTCCGGCGATCTCGTTGCCGTTGCAGACCAGGTCGTACGCGTACGCCAACGCCTCCCCCGGCGCCTCTTCGAACCGGCCCTCCCACTCGGCGGTGGGGGAGGTGAACGGGTGGTGCAGCGCGGTCCAGCCCCCCTCGTCGTCCGGCTCGAACATCGGCGGGTCCACCACCCAGCAGAACTCCCACGCCTGCTCGTTGATCAAGCCCACCCGCCGGGCGATCTCCAACCGGGCGGCGCCGAGCAGCTCCTGCGCCTCCCGCCGCGAGGTCGACGCGGAGAAGAAGATCGCGTCGCCCGGCTTGGCCCCGACCGCGTCGGCGAGCCCGGCCAGGTGTGCCTCGGACAGGTTCTTCGCGACCGGGCCGCGGGCCTCACCGCTGGCCTCGTCCAGCAGCACGTACGCCAGTCCCCGGGCACCGCGGGCCCGCGCCCACTCCTGCCAGCCGTCCAGCTCCTTGCGGGTCTGGCCGGCCCCACCGGGCATCACCACCGCCCCCACGTACCCGCCGGCGTCGATCGCGCTGGCGAACACCCGGAACTCGGTGCCGCGGAAGTACTCGGTGAGGTCGGTCAACTCCAGCCCGAACCGCAGGTCCGGCTTGTCCGACCCGTACCGGTCCATCGCCTCCCGCCAGGTGATCCGCCGCAGCGGAGTGGACAACTCGTAGCCGGCGAGCTCCCGCCACAGCGCGGCGGTGATCTCCTCCGCCAGGGCGATGACGTCGTCCTGGTCCACGAACGACATCTCGATGTCCAGCTGCGTGAACTCCGGCTGCCGGTCGGCGCGGAAGTCCTCGTCCCGGTAGCAGCGGGCCAGCTGGTAGTACCGCTCCATCCCCGCGACCATCAGCAGCTGCTTGAACAGCTGCGGCGACTGCGGCAGCGCGTACCAGCGCCCCGGCTGCAGCCGCACCGGTACGAGGAAGTCCCGCGCTCCCTCCGGAGTGGAGCGGGTCAGCGTCGGGGTCTCGATCTCCACGAAGTCATGCCGCTCCAACACCCGCCGGGCGATCCGGTTGGCCTGCGACCGCAGCCGGAGCGCCTGGGCGGGACCGGTACGGCGCAGGTCCAGGTAGCGGTACCGGAGGCGGACGTCCTCCCCGACGTCGATGTGGTCGTCCACCGGGAACGGCGGTGGGGCGCTTTCGGAGAGCACCTCCAGCTGGTCGACCACCACCTCCACCTCGCCGGTGGGCAGCTGCGGGTTTTCGTTGCCCTCGGGCCGGCGCCGCACCGTGCCGGTGACCCGGATGCAGTACTCATTGCGCAGCTCGTGCGCTTCCTCGCTGTTGCGGAAGACGATCTGCACCACCCCGGAGGCATCCCGCAAATCGATGAAGGTCACGCCTCCGTGGTCCCGCCGCCGGGCCACCCACCCGGCGAGCGTTACGGTGCTGTCAACGTGACCGGCGCGCAGGACACCAGCCTCATGGGTACGGATCACGATTTCTCCTTGCGTGCGAGGCGGGCTAGACAGCCCTGACGGTAATGACTGCCCCGGCGGGTGAGGAACCGAATATCCCGATTCTACTGACGGGAACCGACCGGCTGTCCGGAGCCGGTGACCCCATCAGAGCAGCGGCAGCTCCATCAGCAGCCCGATCAGCTCCGCCGCCACCTGCGGGTCCAGCTCCCCCGCGGCCTCTAGCTCCGCGATCTCTTCCCGCAGTTCGTCGACGGCGTCGATGAACTCCTCCGCGTCGCGCTCCCGGACCGCCTCCCGCAGCTCCTGCAGGTGTTCCTGCAGCTCTTCGGCCGCCGCCGGGGTAATCACGCCCCGCTCCTCCCCCACGACCACCACCTGGTCCAGCGCCTGGATCGCCCCCATCGCACCGGCCAGCGGATTCCCCACCGACTGCTCCACCCCACCCGGCGCCTCCCCGGGTGGCGTCGCCGACTCGCCCGCCTGGTCCGCCGCTCCCGGCGGGTCAGCGACCACGCCCGAGTCGGGACCGGGTGCGGGCCAGAGCGCCCGGCCCAACAGGATCCCGAGCGCCACCACGACCACCGCCGCGGCCGCCAGCCCGCCCCACTGCCGCAGCCGTCGCGACCGACCCGGCCGCGGGGACGTCGGCACCGGCGCCGGCACCGGCTGGGTGGGCAACGGAGCGGAGCCCATGGCGTACCGCAGGACCTGGGTGCCCGGGGCGAGTCCGGCGAGGGTACGCGCCACCACCGCCGCCGCCGGACGCTGCGTCGGCTCCGGTGACAGACAGGCCCGGCAGAGGCGGGCCACCTCCCCCGGCAGCCCGGGTACGCCCAACTCCGGCGGGGTGAATCCGCTCCGGTGCACCGCCGCGGCTTGCGTCCAGTCCACGATCGACACCGGGGGACGCCCCACGATCACCTCGTACAGCAACACCCCCAGCGAGTACAGATCGCCGGCGGGGGTGGCCGGGTGGGTGGGGTCCAGGCGCTCCGGAGCCACGTACTGGGGCGTGCCTCGCCGCTGACCTGGATCGGTGTCGTCTCCGCCGGCCACCGCGGCCACCCCGAAGTCGAGCACCTTCACCTCACCGTCGACCAGCATCACGTTGGCCGGCGTGACGTCCCGGTGCACCACCCCGCGCGCGTGGGCGGCGGCCAACGCCGCCGCCACCTGGCTGACCACCCGGGCCGCTTCCGGCCAGGGCAGCGGCCCCTGCCGCGCCAGCCGGTCCGCCAGCGTCTCCCCGGTGACCAGCTCCATCACCAGATACGGCAGGACCCGCCCGTCCGGCAGGGTCGCCTCCCCGTAGTCGTGCACCGCGGCGATGTGCGGGTGGCTCAACTGGGCCGCTGCCCGCGCCTCCCGCCGGATCACCTCCCGCAGCGACGGGTCGTCGGCGAGGGGGCGGCCAGCACCTTGACCGCGACCTGGCGCTCCAGCAGCGCGTCGGTGGCCCGCCACACCTCCGACATGCCGCCGGCGCCGAGCCGGTCGACCACGGTGTACCGGTCGTCCAGCCGGAGACCGGTCGACAGCAGTGACATGGTTACCAGTGTGCCGGTCCGGCCACCAGATCACTCGGCGGCGGACACCATCGGGGTCAAATCCTCCGGCAGCGGGGTCCAGTGGTCGGCCTCGGCGTCCACCTGCTCCCCGGACCGGATGTCCTTGACCTGGTCCCGCCCGTCCCCGGCCCCGGGGAACCACACGTACGGGATGCCGCGCCGCTCCGCGTACCGGATCTGCTTGCCGTACTTGGCCGCCGAGGGCGACACCTCGGTGGCGATGCCCCGGCGACGCAGCGCGGTGGCGATCCGCATACAGGCGGGCCGGGACGCCTCGTCCGGCAGCGCCACCAGCACGCAGGTCGGTACCGACCGGGAGATGGTCAGCGCCTGTTGACCGAACAACCGCCCCAGGATCCGACTGATCCCGATCGACAGCCCCACCCCGGGGAACCGGTCGTTGCCGGCGGAGGCCAGGTTGTCGTATCGACCACCGGAGCAGATCGACCCGATCGACTCGTGCCCCCGCATCACCGTCTCGTACACGGTCCCGGTGTAGTAGTCCAGCCCTCGGGCGATCCGCAGGTCCGCCACCAGGAGCCCGGGGGCGTGCTCGGCCGCGGCCTCGACCACCGCGGCCAGCTCCGACAGCCCCTCCTCCAGCAGCGGATCCCGCACCTTCAGCGCGCGCACCGCGTCCACGAACGAGGCATCGGGGCTGTTGATCTCCGCCAGGGCCAGGCAGGCCTTGATCTGCGCATCGGTGGCCCCGATCGCCGACAGTTCCCGCGCCACCCCGGCGGGGCCGATCTTGTCCAGCTTGTCGACCGCCCGCAGCACCTGCTCCGGGTCGGACAGCCCGATCCCTTGATAGAACCCTTGCGCGAGCTTGCGGTTGTTCACGTGCATCCGGATCGGCGGCAACGGCAACCCCGCCAGCGCGTCGGCGATCACCAGCGGCAGCTCCACCTCGTAGTGGAACGGCAGGGTGTCCCGGTCCACCACGTCGATGTCGGCCTGCCAGAACTCCCGGTACCGCCCTTCCTGGGGTCGCTCCCCCCGCCACACCGGCTGGATCTGGTACCGACGGAACGGGAACTGCAGCTTACCGGCGTGCTCCAGCACGTACCGGGCAAACGGGACGGTCAGGTCGAAGTGCAGTCCCAAGGCGGAGGAGTCCGGCTCCGGTTCGTCCGCAGCGGCCTGCAGCCGCCGCAGCACGTACACCTCCTTGGAGGTCTCCCCCTTACGCAGCAACTGCTCCAGCGGCTCCACCGCCCGTGTCTGCAGGGGGGCGAACCCGTGCAGCTCGAAGGTGCGGCGCAGCCGGTCGATCAGCTGCTGCTCGATCATGCGCTGCTCCGGCAGCCACTCCGGGAACCCGGACAGCGGCGTCGGTCGTCCCACCGTCACCACCCCCGCGCCGGTGCGATCGGGGCGGCCCCGTCGGCCGCGCTCACCTGCAACAGGTACGGGTTGGTGGCCCGCTCCCGGCCGATGGTGGTGGCCGGGCCGTGGCCGGGCAGCACCGCGGTGGCGTCCGGCAGCGGCAGAATCTTGTCCCGCAGGCTGGCCATCATCTGCGACATGCTGCCCCCCGGGAGGTCGGTGCGCCCGATCGAGCCGGCGAACAGCACGTCTCCGGACAGGCACACCCCTTCGGCCTCCCAGCCCTCCGGAGCGCCCGGCAGTCGGAACAGCACCGACCCCTGGGTGTGGCCGGGGGCGTGGTCCACCGTGATGGACAGCCCGGCGATCTCCAAGGTGCCGCCGTCCGGCAGCGGCGCCACATCATCCGGCTCGGTCCAGGTCAGCCGGCCGCCGAACAACTGGGTCAGGTCGGTGGACAACCCTTTGGTCGGGTCGGCCAGCAGCTCGCGGTCGGAGGGGTGGATGTAGGCAGGGATGTCGCGAGCGCCACACACCGGCGCCACCGAGAAGGTGTGGTCCAGGTGGCCATGGGTCAACAACACCGCCACCGGTTGCAAGCGGTGCTTGGCCAGCACCTCTTCCAGCCGCCGGTCGACCCCGATACCGGGATCGACCACCACACACTGCTCTCCCGGCCCGGGCGCGACCACGTAACAGTTGGTCCCGAAGGCCTCCGCCGGGAACCCGGCAACCAGCACGAACATCCCACCTTCGCTACTCTTGTGCCGACCCCCCAAGGCCAGCGCCTGCCTCGCGTTCAGCCTAGTCTCAGGCTCGGCCCGTACAGTCGCGCGGGCGGCGTGGCGGCCACGACCAACGACCGGAGGACCCCGTGGCATCGAGCAGGACCCGGCAACGCAAGCTGGCACGTGAGCGGTACGAGCGGAAACTCGTTCGCCTCGCTCAACAACAGCGGCGCAGGCGGCAGATCAATGCTGGCATCGGCGCGTTCGTGGCACTGGTGCTGATCGTGGTCGGAAGCCTGTGGCTGGCCGGGGTGTTCGACAAGAAACCCGAGCCGGCGGAGTTCACCCAACCCGACCTGTGCACCTGGCTGCCGCGCGGCGGTGACGACCCGAACCGGGTGGACGTGGGCACCCCGCCGGCCAACCCACCGACCAGCGGACAGCAGCGGATCACCATTGAGCTGGACGCCGGAGACACCGCCGCCGGCACGGTGGAGGTGTTGATGGACGTGTCTGAGGATCCGTGCGGCGCCGCCAGCTTGGCGCACCTGGCTGAACAAGGCTTCTACGACGGCACCACCTGCCACGAGCTCGCCGACGGCGCGCTGCGCTGCGGCGACCCGAGCGGAACCGGGCTGGGTGGGCCGACCTACGCGTTCTGGGCGGACAACATCCCGGTGCCCGGCCTGGACGACCAGGACGGTCCGCTCTACCCGGCGGGCACGGTGGCGTTCGGGGACGCCGCCGGCGAGAACGGCAGCCAGTTCTTGATCTTCTATGAGGACTATGACCCGGAAGCGCCGGTGTTCCCGATCATCGGGACGGTCACCAGCGGCCTGGACGTGGTCGAGGCGATCGGCGCGGCCGGCACCGCCGAGGACAGCACCGCCCCCGCCGCGGATGTGAAGCTGACCTCGCTGACGGTCAGCGACGCCAGCCAGCCGTCGACCCGGTGATGCTCCCCGGCAACACCGGCCACCCCCATGAACCCATTCCGCCTGTGGAGGAGGACCCTTCGTGACGTCCAATCGGGAGCGCCAACAGCGGGAGGCCGCCCGGGCCCGACTAGCCCGGCAGATGGCGGAGCGCCAAGCCGCCGCCCAGCGGCGCCGGCAGCGGAACCGCCTCATCGGAGCCGGGGCCGCGTGTGCCGTCGTGGCGCTGATCGCGGTCTGGGTGGTCACGTCCGTCGGAGGGGAGGACGACCCGCAGCCGGTGGCCGGCAGCACCCCCACCCCGACCGGCGCCGCCACCACCCCCAGCCCCACCCCGTCGCCGACCGAGTGTGTCTGGACCGAGGTCGAGCCCAGCGACCGGGTGGTGGACGTGGGGCTGCCCCCGGAGGATGAACCCCGCGAGGGCACGCAGATCATGACCGTGTCCACCAACCTCGGCGAGATCAAAGTCGAGGTGGACGTGGCCGCCGCGCCCTGTATCGCCGCCAGCTTCACCCACCTGGCCAGCCAGGAGTTCTACGACGGCACCAAGTGCCACCGGATGTTCCCCGGCATGCTCCAGTGTGGTGACCCGACCGCCAAGGGTGAGGGCTACCGGGACACCGACGGCACCGGTGGTCCGTCCTACCGGTTCAACGACGAGAACCTGCCCATCGACGCCGAGGGCAGCTACTACCCGGCCGGGACGGTCGCCATGGCCAACAGCGGGCCGAACACCAACGGCAGCCAGTTCTTCTTCATCTACTCCGACACCGACCTCAACGGCCCCCACTACAGCGTGATCGGGACCGTGATCGAGGGCATGGACGTGCTGGAGCGGGTGGACGAGATCGGCCACGATGGCGCGTTCGAGCCGTCCCCGGGCGGCGGTCACCCCAACGAGGACATCATCATCGAATCGCTGCGGATGAGCGACGTGAGCTGACCGCGGTCCTCATTCGTCTCTGGCCCGGGCTGGCTGACCAGCCCGGGCCATGTCGTTGGGGCGTGTCGTTGGGGTGTACCGCCGCCCGGTGGGCCCCTTCCGACTATCAGCCGGCGGTGGTGAGGGGGTGGCGCGGCCGCGCCACCCCCTCACCACCGCCGTGGGCGAGTCGAGCTCACTCGGTGCGCAGCCCCTCCGGGCGCATCAGCTGCCACAGCGCCGGCAGGCTGAGCAGGGTCACCAGCAGGACGACCGCGGCGCCGATGCCCGAGATGGTGAACAGACTCGGCCAGTCCACGGTGATCGGCCGGTGGGCGATCCGCAGCAACGCCGTACCCACCCCGAGACCGCTGACCGTGGCCAGCCCCAGCCCGAGCCCGACCAGCAGCGCCGTCTGCCACAGCACCGACCACCCGAGGACCCCGCGGCGGACCCCGAAGGCGGCCAGCACCGCCAGCGGCCGGCGCCGTTCCCGCAGCTGCTCCAGGGTGCCGACCAGCAGACTCAGTCCGATCAGGACGAGGGTAGCGGCGATACCGACCACCAACCCGCGTCGGATCCCCTCGAACTGACCGTCGCTGACCCAGGGGCGGTCGACGGACACGAACGCCCACGGGTTGATCCCGGCGGCGGTGTTGCGGACGTGCTCCGCGACGTCCGGCACCGCCGGATCCAGCTCCAGGTTGACCAAGATCAGATCCGGCTGATACGGGAAGCCGGCGACCGCGCCGGGGGTGGCCGCGATCCCGGCGTAGACACTACCCGGCTGCTGCACGACCGTGCGGGCGTCGGTCGGGACGGTCCACTCCGCCTCCTCACCCGTCGGGGTGTCCGTCCTCGGCGCAGCCCGCAGGGTCTGCCCGGGCTCGGGGAGAGAGCCGAATTCGTACGGGATCAGGAACACATCCCCATCCCGACACTGGTCGATCTGGGCCACGCGCTGGAGCGTCGGGCAATCCCCGACCACCAGGCTCTGGCCGTCACCCATCTCGTCGGCCTCTGGGGCGAGATGCTGCACCGGGAGCACGGTCACCTCGCGGACCCCGGTGGTGGCGGTGAACCGATCTTCGATCTCGGCGGGAGTGATCGAGGCGCTCGTGCTCTCCCCGTCGGGAGGCACGATCGTCGCTCCCGCCCGCAGGCGGCCCGGATCCGCGTCGGTGTAGTGGACGTAGTCGCTCTCTACGCTCACGAACAGCATCTGCAGCGCGATCCCGCCGGCCGCCGCCACCGCGACCCCGCTGACCACCCGGGCGGCGGTACCGCCGGCGAGCTGGAGCCGGCGGGTGGCGAGCTGCCACGCGACCGGACCGCCCCGCAGCCGCCGCACCGTCGCCTCGATCAGCCACGGCAGCAGCGCGAGCACCCCGACCAGGAGCAGCAGCACCCCACCCGCGATCTGATAGATCTCCCAGGCTCGACCGGTGAGCTCCGATTGCACCAGCAGCGGTGCCAGCAGCGCCAGGCCGGCCAGGGTGGGCAGAGGCCGCCACCACAGCCGGCGCCGGCCGCCACCGGCGCGGCGGGTCACCCCGAGCGGCTCGGCCACCAGGCGCCGCAGCGCGAACAGGGTGACCGTGAGCGTGAGCACCGGGGTGGCGACCACGGTCAACCCCACCAGCCCGGGGTGGGGGCGGACGTCCGCGGTGAACACATCGATCGCCGGCACCGATTCGACGAGCGCCCGGCCCACCAGGAACAGCAGCCCGCCCATCAGCATCCCCGCCACCGTGCCCAGCAGCACTTCCCCGGCGGCGATCCGCCGGACCATTCCCTGGTCCGCGCCGACCAGGCGGATCGCGGCCAGCCGGCGGTCGGTCTGCTCCCCACCGAACCGGCTGGCCACGGTGATGAAGGTGGCTACCGGCAGCAGCAGCACCACCAGCCCGACCACACCGAGCAGGATCAGCAACACCGGCAACCCCTCACCCGAGCCGGACGGGACGCCGAAGTGGTCGATCCGGCTGGTGGACTCAGGGTCGAGCTGGTCACTGCCGAGGTAGAACATCAACTCGTACGGCCCCCGCAGGCCCTCGTCGCCGATCTGGCCGACGATCGGATAGTCCAGGCGGGGGGCGAGCAGCGGGCCGTCCGGTGAGGCGAGCAGCTCCGCCAGCGCCGGCGACACCACCAGCTCTCCCGGGCCGGGCAGGGCGGTCAGCCCCGGCGGCACCGGGGCGGCCGGTCCCTCCGGCTGCAGCACCACGCCCCAGATCCGTTCATCCCGGAACTCCAGCTCCCAATAGGTCGCCAGGAGCGTGTCCTCCGCGGGCTCCAGCACGGCTCCCGGGCCCGGCCACGCGGGGTACCGGGCCTCCGCGCGCGCGTCCCGGGCGGTCAGCACCGTGGGCAGGGAGGCGGCCGCCAGCAGCAACGCCACCCCCAACCCCACTCCGATCGTGGTCAGCCCGGTCCGTACCCAGCCGTCCCGGCCGCCGGCGATCGCCAGCTTGGCGCCCAGCAGCAGCTCCGCGAGCCACCGGAGCCTCATGGGACCAGCTCCAGATCCCGGGTCCGGCCATCCCGGACGACGATCTCCCGGCTGGCGTACGCGGCCACCCGCGGCTCGTGCGTGACCAGCACCACCGCGGCGCCGGTCTCGGCCGCGGCCCCGGTGAGCAACTGCATCACCTGCTCGCCGGTGAGCGAATCCAGCGCCCCGGTCGGCTCGTCCGCGAAGACCACCCGCGGGTTGGTGATCAGTGCCCGGGCCACCGCCACGCGCTGCCCCTGCCCACCGGAGACCTCACCCGGTCGCTTACCGGCGACCTCCGCCACCCCCAACCGTTCCAGCCACCCTTGGGCCCGCTGCTCCGCCTCCCGGCGCCGGACCCCGTTCAGCCGCAGCGGCAGGGCCACGTTCTCCAGGCAGGTCAGCTCCGGCACCAGTTGTCCGAACTGGAACACGAACCCGAAGTCGCGCCGGCGCAAGGCGCTGCGTTCGGCATCGGACATCGTGGTCAGGTCGCGGCCGGCGTACCGCACCTGGCCGGAGTCCGCCCGGACGATGCCGGCCAGGCAGTGCAGCAGGGTGGACTTGCCGGAGCCTGACGGCCCCATCACCGCCACCACTTCCCCGGCGCGGATCCGCACCGTGGCCCCGATCAGCGCCTGGGTCGGGCCGAACGACTTGTGCAGATCGATCCCCTCCAGCAACACCGTGACGGTCATCGGCGCACCTCCGCCGCGAGCGTGTCCAGGCGGGCCGCGGTCAGCTCCAGCCAGCGCAGATCCGCCTCCAGATGGAACAGGGCGTGGTCACAGATCAGCTGATCCGCCAGATCGCCGGTGGCTTTCCGCTGCGTGAGCTGCCGCATCAGCCGCAGGTGTTCCGCCCGTTGCCGGTCGAGGATGTCGGCGGCGGAGCGCCCGGTCAGCAGGGCCAGCACCACCTTGGTGTAGAGGGTGCTCTGCAGGTACGGCTCCGGCTTCTCCGGCCGGCCGAGCCACTCCTCCACATCGGTGACCCCCGCGGCGGTGATCGCGTACCGCTTGCGCTCCGGCCCCTCCCCCGGCTCGACCGCGTCCACCTCGATCAGGCCGTGCCGCAGCAGTCGGGACAGGGTGGCGTACACCTGTCCGTAGGGCAGCGGGCGATCCTGGCCGAACCGTTCGTCATAGGCCCGTTTGAGGTCGTACCCGTGGCGGGGTTGGCCCTCCAACAGGGCGAGCAGCGTGTGTCCCAATGACATGCCGGCGACTATACATCATGTGTATACCTCGAGTGGATACTCCCGGAAGATGCGCGGACCCGCCGATCCGACCAGGCGAAACCGCATCCGGGTGGACACCGCGGGGTAACTTACGGTGACCCGCGCGTGATCTGGCGAACGGCGTGTCGAGAACCTCCGGCCGGCTCCGCTCCCCGTACGAGAGGCCACCACCGGCGTGGTCCCGCGACTGTCAGGAGATCTGTCATGCCGAAGTACCTACTCCTCAAGCACTACCGCGGCGGCCCGGAACCGTACCGCCCCGTCCCCCCGATGGATCAGTGGGCGCCGGAGGACGTGGAGGCGCACCTGGCCTTCCTCCGGCACGTCCGCGAACTGCTGGAGGAAAACGGCGAGTACGTCGACGCGCAGGCGCTCACCCCGGCGCGCACCTGGGTGCGCTACGGCGGCCCGGACGCCGCCCCCGTCACCACCGACGGCCCGCTGCCGGAAACCAGCGATCTCGTGGCGGGCTGGTACCTGGTCGACGTCGAGTCGTATGAACGCGCGCTCGAGCTCGCGGCCTACCTCTCCTCCGAGCCCGGCCCGGGTGGGGAACCGCTGTACGAGTGGATCGACGTCCGCGAAGTCATGTCCGAGACGCCGATGGGCACCTAGCCGGCATGATCAACGGACGAACTCGGTGGGACGAGGACACGCTACGTGTCCTCGTCCCCCGCGCACTCGCGAGCCTGATCCGCCGAGGCGAGGACTTCGACACCGCCGAGGCCGCGCACCGGGCGACGAACACCGTCGAGCGGGACCACCTGGTCCGCCAAGCGGCCCGCTGCCGAGTCAGGACGTGACCCGGTAAGCGTCGTAGACGCCGTCGACCTTGCGGACCGCCGCCAGCAAGTGCCCCAGGTGCTTGGGGTCGGCCATCTCGAAGGTGAACCGACTGATCGCCACCCGGTCGCGGGTGGTGGCCACCGTGGCCGACAAGATGTTCACCCGCTCATCCGACAGGGCCTGGGTGATGTCGGCCAGCAGCTTGTGCCGGTCCAACGCCTCCACCTGGATCGAGGCCAGGAACGTGGAGGTACTGGTGGGCTTCCACTTCACCTCCACGATCCGGTCTTCCTGCTTCCGCAGCTCGATGGCGTTGGTGCAGTCCTCCCGGTGCACGCTCACCCCACCGGTGCGGGTGACGAACCCGAATATGGTGTCGCCCGGCATCGGGGTGCAGCAGCGGGCCAGCTTGACCCACACATCGGAGACCCCGGTGACCTCGACCCCGGGGTCGGTGCCGCTGCGGCGCCGCGGCGGCCGAGTGGGCACATGCGCCTCGGCGATGTCCTCCGTGGCGCCTTCCGCCCCGCCGTACCCCGCGACCAGGCGCTGCACCACCCACTGGGCGGACAGCTGGTTCTCCCCCACCGCCGCGTACAGCGCCGCCACGTCCTGCAGGTTGCGTTCCCGGGCGATCGCCAGCAGGGCCTCGGAGGTGAGCAGGCGCTGTAGCGGCAGCCCCTGCTTACGCATGGTCTTGGCGATCGCTTCCTTACCGGCCTCGATCGCCTCTTCCCGCCGCTCCTTGTTGAAGTACTGGCGGATCTTGGTGCGGGCGCGGGGGCTCTTGACGAACCCGAGCCAGTCCCGGGACGGTCCGGCAGTCTCCGACTTGGAGGTGAAGATCTCGACGACGTCGCCATTGGACAGCGGCGACTCCAGCGAGACCAGCTTCTGGTTGACCCGGGCCCCGATGCAGCGGTGACCGACCTCGGTGTGGACCGCATAGGCGAAGTCCACCGGCGTGGAGCCCGCCGGGAGCGGGATCACCTCCCCCTTCGGGGTGAAGACGAACACCTCCTGGCTGGAGAGGTCGTACCGCAGCGCATCCAGGAACTCGCTGGCGTCGGCCGCCTCCCGCTGCCAGTCCAGCAGCTGCCGCAGCCACGTCATGTCGTCGATGTGGGCCGGCGGACCCACCACCGAGTTCTTGCTCTCCTTGTAGCGCCAGTGGGCCGCGATGCCGTACTCGGCGGTGCGGTGCATCGCCTGGGTGCGGATCTGCACCTCCACCGGCCGGCCGGACGGACCGATCACGGTGGTGTGCAGCGACTGGTACATGTTGAACTTCGGCATCGCGATGTAGTCCTTGAACCGGCCCGGTACCGGTCGCCAGTTCGCGTGGATCACCCCGAGTGCCGCGTAACAGTCGCGCACCGTGTCGACCAGGATCCGCACCCCGATCAGGTCGTAGATGTCGTTGAAGTCCCGGCCGCGCACCACCATCTTCTGATAGATCGAGTACAGGTGCTTGGGCCGGCCGGTCACCTCCGCCTTCAGCTTGGCGGCCTTCAGGTGGGCCTGGATCTCCTTGATGACCTGCCGCAGCAGGGAGTCCCGCTGCGGCTGGTGCTCGGCGATCAGCCGGTTGATCTCCTCGAACCGCTTGGGGAACAGGGTGCCGAACGCCAGGTCCTCCAGCTCCCACTTCAGCGTGTTCAGCCCCAGCCGGTGCGCCAGCGGGGCCAGGATCTCCAGCACCTCCTTGGCCTTCTGCTCCTGCTTGGGCCGGGGCAGGAAGGTGAGGGTGCGCATGTTGTGGAGCCGGTCGGCGAGCTTGATGACCAGCACCCGGGGGTCCTTGGCCATCGCCACCACCATCTTGCGGATGGTCTCGGCCTTGGCCGCGTTCCCCAGCTTCACCGCGTCAAGCTTGGTGACCCCGTCGACCAGCAGCGCCACTTCCTCGCCGAAGTCGGCGCGCATCTGCTCCAGGGTGTAGTCGGTGTCCTCGATGGTGTCGTGCAGCAGCGCCGCCGCCAGGGTGGTGGTGTCCATCCCGATCCCCGCCAGGATCCAGGCGACCGCCAGCGGGTGGGTGATGTACGGGTCCCCGGATTTACGGCGCTGGCCGGCGTGCCAGTGGGAGGCCACATCGAAGGCCCGCTGCAGCAGTTGGACGTCGGCCTTGGGGTGGCTCTTGCGGTGCTCCGCCACCAGCGGCTCCAGCACCTCGCTGATCTGCGGGCTCTGCCACGGGGCGTTGAAGCGCGCCAGCCGGGCCCGGACCCGTCGGCCGGTAGGGGCGGCGGCGAACCCAAACGGGACCGGGGGCGATGCCGGCTCCTTGGCGGGCTCCTTGGCCGCCCCACTCCCCGGCGTGGGGGCGGGGCGCGTCTGGGTAGCCGCCGGCCGGCTCCGGGCCGCGGAGGGGCCGGGACTGGGCCGACCGTTGCTGGCGGCCCCGTTGCGCGCGGCCGGGTGGCTGCCGCTCCCGCTGCTCGGCCGGCCGTTGCCCTGAGCAGGGTCGATCAGCCCACTACCGGATGTCGGGTCCGCCACCCCATTGCGGGCAGAAACGTTCCCGGTCGGGCTGGGATGTCCCACCGGGGCGCTGCCGGTGGTCGCGTCTGGGACGGCGGTCTCGCGGACACCCGGAGGTGCGGGCTCGGTCCGCGGCGGAGTCGTCGTCTGATCGTGCGCCACGTTATGAGACACCGGGCCGCTCCTGGAGTGTCGGCTGCCTAGTGCCAGCAATGCTACCCCGCCTGGTCCGGGGCTCACTGCTGCTCACCCGCCTACCGGCGGGTCGTCAGAAGGTCAGCAGGGATTTAACCGGATAATCCGGCATTTTCTCCCGGCCACCCAGCGCGGTCAACTCCATCAGCACGGTCAGGCCGATGGGGCGCGCACCAGATCGCGCGATCAACTCCAGGGTGGTGCGGGCGGTACCGCCGGTGGCCAACACGTCGTCCACCACCAGCACCCGCGCGTCGGCCGGGAACCCGTCCCGATGCACCTCCAAGGTGGCTTCGCCGTACTCCAGGGTGTACGAGGCGGCGTGGGTGGCCCGGGGCAGTTTGCCGGCCTTCCGGACCGGCACCACCCCTACCCCGGCGGCGTAGGCCACCGCGGCCGCGAGCATGAACCCCCGCGCCTCGATCCCGGCAACGAGATCGAACGGCTCCGGTGCGGTGCGCACCATGGCCGCGATCGCGGACCGGAACGCCACCGGATCGGCCAGCAGCGGAGTGATGTCCTTGAACATCACCCCGGGCTGCGGCCAATCCGGCACATCCACCACCCGGCTGGTCAGCAGCTGCACCAGCTCCGGACCGGTGACCACCTCCGGGGCGGCGGCCGGCCCGGGCTGCCCGCCCGGAGCCACCGTGCCCGAGTGCGGCGCCTCAGCCACGGCGCGCTCCACTGCTGCGGCGCCGGCCACTCCGCCGGGAGTGCACCGGTCGCGCACCGACCTTCGGAGCGGCGCCGGCCAGCTCCACCAGCGCCGGGTCCAGCGTCAAGCGGGTAGCCGGTTCCGGCTCCGCGTCACCGCGGGCGGTCCGCTCCTCCCGCTGGCGGGCTTCCCGCGCGGCCTGCGCAGCCCGCTTGGCCAACACCCGCTGGGTGTGGGCCGCGAACCGCGGCTGCCGGAGCTTCAACTCGATCAGCAGCGGGGCGGCGAAGAACAGCGAGCTGTAGAACGAGACCGCCATCCCGATGAACAGCACCAGCCCCAGGTCCTTCAGGGTGCCGGCGCCCAGCAGGCCCGCACCGATGAACAGCAGCGCCCCCACCGGCAGCAACGCCACCACCGAGGTGTTGATCGACCGGATCAGCACCTGGTTGATGGCGAGGTTCGCCGCCTCGGGGTAGGTGTCGGTGGCGCTGGCGGTGATGTCCTTGGTGTTCTCGTGGACCTTGTCGAAGGCCACCACCGCGTCGTACAGGCCGAAGCCCATGATGGTGAGGAACCCGATCACCGTGGCCGGGGTGACCTCGAACCCGATGAGCGAGTAGAGCCCGGCGGTCACCACGATGTCGAGGAACAGCGAGGTCACCGCCGCGATCGCCGCCCGGGCCTCGAACCGGATGATCAGGTAGATGATGACCAGGGCCAGGAACACCGACAGCGCGATCAGCGCCTGCCGGGTGACCTGCCCACCCCAGGCCGCGCTCACCCGGTCGTCACTGATCTGACTGGCGTCAATGCCGAACCGCTCCGCCAGCTCCGTCCGAATCCGGTCCGTCTCGGCCGAGTCCAGCTCCAGGGTCCGGATCATGTACTGCGGGTCGCTGCCGCCCAGCTCCTGCCCGGAGACCACGACGGCGCCGGCGTCGGCCACCGCCTCCTCCACCTCGATCAGGGTGCCCACCTCAGCCGGGACGTGGAAGGCGTTACCGCCCACGAACTCGATGCCGAAGCTGAACCCCCGGATCGCGATGCTGCCGAGCGAGATCACGACCAGGGCCGCGGCGATGACGAACAGCCGCCGCCGCCACTCGTGAATCTTGATGCCGGCCTGGCCGAGGTACAACCGGGCGGCCCAGGACTGCCGCTTACCACCGGTCGGCTGGCTGGGCGGGCTGACCGTCTCGCCGCTCATGCCTCCACCTCTTTCCCCTGGGCACGCAGGCGGGCACGCTGCGCGCGGTCCAACTCCAGCGCCCGTCCGAGACCACTGACGGTGGGCGACAGGAATGCCCGGGTGCGGGCCAGCATGGTCATCAACGGGTGTCGGAACGTGAACACCACCAGCAGGTCCAGCACGGTCGCCAGCCCGAGCGCGAACGCGAACCCGCGCACCTGGCCGGCCGACAGCAGGTACAGCACCACCGCCGCCATCAGGGTCACCACGTTGGCGGTGATGATGGTGCGCCGGGCCCGGATCCACGCCCGCGGCACCGCGCTACGGGGAGTGCGGCCCTCTCTGATCTCGTCTTTGAGCCGTTCAAAGTAGATCACGAAGGAGTCGGCCGCGATCCCGACCGCCACGATGAATCCGGCGATCCCGGCCAGGGTGAGGGTGTAGCCGATTCCCCGGCCGAGCACCACCAGCGCGGCGTAGGTCAACAGTGAAGAGACGATCAGACTGCCGAGAATCACCACTCCCAGCAGCCGGTAGTAGAAGAACACGTACAGCACGACCAGGGCCATCCCGATCGCGGCGGCCAGCAGACCGGCCCGCAGGTACTCCACCCCGAGGGTGGCGCTGATGGTCTGCTCCTCCTGCGGTTCGAAGGTCAGCGGCAGCGCCCCGAACCGCAGCTGGCTGGCCAGCACCTGGGCCTCGGCCGCGGTGAAGTCCCCGTGGATCCGCGCGTCACCGGTGATCACCGCCTGAATCTCCGGAGCGGAGATCACCCGGTTGTCCAGCACCGCCGCCACCAGGCAGTTGCCCTGGTTGCCGACGCTCTGCGCGCCGCACTGCAGCCACTCCACGTCCGCCTGGTACCGGTTGGCCTGCTCCGCCGCCTCCGGGCTGGTGTCGAACCGCCACTCCCCGGTTTCCTCATCGATCACCACGTCCATCGCCAGCTGAGTGACGTCGAACGGGGTGGCCTGGTGATTGTTGAGGGCCTCCCGGGTCAGATCGGTCCACTTCGGCTGCCCATCGGAGGTGAACCGCAGCGCGATCTCCCACCGAGCGGTGCCGGCCGGCAACACCGCGTCGGCGCCGGCGATGTCGGTGCCCAGCACCTTGGAGGTGTCCAGCAGGTACTTGGTGATGCCCTCCTCGTCGCAGGCGACCGCGAGCTCATCCGGGTCGGCGATCGACCCGGCCGGGCGGGCGTTGAGCTGGGCGCAGGTGATGGTCGGCAGGTAGAACTGCAGCTTCGCCGGCAGCACCGCCACCTCGGGGCCGGTCAGCTCGCCGAACGGCCGGACCGCCTCCAGCAACGCGTCGGTGTCCACGGTGGGGTCGGCCATGTTCGGGTCGACGATCGCCAGCGCGGCCGCCATCGCCTCGTCGCTGATCTTCTCCCGGACCGCCGCGCGCCGCTCCTCGACCGTGCCCCACTCCCGGGACCCCGCCGAGTCGCGGTCGGCCTGGTCGTCGGCCTGTCCGCCGGTGCCGCCGGTGTCCTCCTCGGCCTCCTCCGCCGGCTCGGCTTCCTCGGCGTCCTCGGCCGGCTCCGACTCGTCGTCGGTGCCCTCCTCACCGTCCTCACCGGTGCCGTCGTCCGGCGCCCCCGTGGGCGGGGCCCACCCGAAGTCCTGGTCCAGC
Source organism: uncultured Actinomycetota bacterium (assembly GCA_963809545.1). Lineage (GTDB taxonomy): Bacteria > Actinomycetota > Actinomycetes > Mycobacteriales > Micromonosporaceae > Natronosporangium. The sequence goes on from CAWEKD010000004.1 coordinate 119,551, forward strand.
ACCTTGCGGAACCGTAGCTCGGCCGGGTCACCCACGGAGCGCAGCGCGTTCTCCGGCTCTCCCGCCACCGATACCACGATCCGGTTGTCGCCCTCGCTGACCACCTCGGCCTCTTCCACGCCGAGGGCGTTCACCCGGCTCTCGATGATCTCCCGGGCGCGCTCCAGCGCGTCCCCAGACGGCGCCTGGCCGTCCTCGGTGGCGGCGAGCAGCGTCACCCGGGTGCCCCCGACCAGGTCCATGCCCAGCCGGGGCATCAACCGCTCAGTCCAGCTCATCCCGGCGGTGCCGGAGAAGAACGTCAGCGCAAACAGAATTACGGATACCAGCGCCAGGACGAGCAGCTGCCGCCCCGGCCTGCCTGCTGATGGAGGGGTCTTCGCCACGGCCGATCAGTCCTTGCCCTCGCGCGATTCGGTGGTCGTGTCGGCCTCCGCATCGGAGTCGGACGTGTCCTCGTCTCTCGCCGAGTTGATCACCTCGAGGATGGCGCCTCGGGCGTACCGGCTGTAGACCCCTTCCGAGGTCTCCAGGATCACCGTCTTCTCATCCAGATCGGCGACCGTCCCGTACAGCCCGCTGGTGGTCATCACCTCGTCACCGATCGCGAGCTCCGCCTGCATCTTCTCCATCTGCTGCCGACGGCGTTTGTTAGGCCGGATCAGCATGAAGTAGAAGACGGCGAACAGACCCGCGATCATCAACAGCGGGAGGAGGAGACTGCCCTCGGTTTGCTCTTGCCCTTGCGCCAGAACCACGTCCACGACCTTCCGGTTGGCCGGCGCGACGCGCCACGCCGGCGCACGTTGTCGCCCCGGTGTGGACTCGGCCGAACCGGGGTCGCGGCGAGTCTAATCGGTGTGGCCGATGCCGGCGAATGCGGCACCCGTCACACCGACGGTCAACCATCGCCAGACCTACGGTTGACCGCCGAACAGATCCGGGGTCGAGACGACGCCACCCAAAATAGCATCCGGAGGGGTTTTTCCGAGGTGTCGCCAAGCGGCCTCGGTAGCCACTCGACCGCGGGGAGTACGCGCGAGCAGGCCCGCCCGCAGGAGGTACGGCTCACACACCTCCTCCACCGTGTCCGGCTGCTCCCCCACCGCCACCGCTAGCGTCGACAGCCCCACCGGCCCGCCCCCGAAGGACTCCACCAGCGCGGTCAGCACCGCCCGGTCCAGCCGGTCCAGGCCCCGCTCGTCCACGTCGTAGACCGCCAGCGCCGCCTGGGCCACCTCCCGGGTGATGACGCCATCGGCCCGTACCTCCGCATAGTCGCGGACCCGGCGCAGCAATCGGTTGGCCACCCGGGGAGTGCCCCGAGAGCGGGCGGCGATCTCCGCCAGGCCCTCCTCCGTGGCCGGCACCTGGAGGATCCGGGCCGACCGCGCCAACAACTCGGCCAACTCCTCCGGCTGGTAGAAATCGAGCTGCCCCACAAACCCGAATCGGTCTCGCATCGGGCCGGTCAGCAACCCCGCCCGGGTGGTCGCCCCGACCAGGGTGAACGGCTCCAACTCCAGCGGGACCGCGGTCGCCCCCGGGCCTTTACCCACCACCACATCGACCCGGAAGTCCTCCATGGCGCTGTAGAGCAACTCCTCCGCCGGCCGGGCTATCCGGTGGATCTCGTCGATGAACAGCACGTCCCCCGCGGAGAGGCTCGTCAACACCGCCGCCAAGTCACCGGAGCGCTCGATCGCCGGCCCACTGGTCATCCGCAGCCCCCCGCCCAGCTCCGCGGCGATGATCATGGCGAGGGTGGTCTTACCCAGCCCGGGCGGGCCGCACAGCAGGATGTGGTCGGGCGGGGCCCCTCGCCGCAGGGCGGAGGTCAACAGCAGCTGGAGCTGTTCCCGGACCCGGTGCTGAGCGATGAACTCCGCCAGTCGCCGGGGCCGGACACTCGCCTCCGCGTCCTGCTCATCAGCGGCCGCGTGCGGCGAGACCAGCGCCACCGAATCTTCGCCAGGCAGATCGACCGAGTCGGTCACCGGACCTCCCCAAGCAGCCGGATCGCCTGCCGAAGCAGCTGCGGCACCGGCGGTACCTCACCGTCCAGGCTCTGCGCCACCTCCGTCACCGCCCGGTCGGCCTGCGCCGCGCTCCACCCCAGGCCGATCAGCCCGGTCCGCACCTGCTCCTGCCAACCGTCGTCGCTGCCCGGCCCCGCCGCCGGCGTGGCCGGGCTCACCGGCCCGATCCGGTCCCGTAGTTCCAGTACCAGCCGATCGGCGCTCTTCCGCCCGATTCCGGGCACCTGGGTCAGCACCGCCACGTCTCCGTCCGCGATCGCCTTCCGGACCGTCTGGGGCGAGTGGACCGCCAGCACCGCCTGCGCCAGCCGGGGCCCCACGCCGCTGGCGGTCTGCAGCAGCTCGAACAGCTGCCGGGCGTCATCGTCGGGGAACCCGTACAGCGTCAGCGAGTCCTCCCGCACCACCAGGCTGGTCGCCAGCTGCGCTGGTTCGCCTACCCGCAGCCCGGTCAGCGTGGCCGGGGTGCAGTGGACGCGCAGCCCGACGCCACCCACCTCAATCACCGCCGAATCAGCGGTCACCTGCGCCACCCGTCCCTGGACGCTGGCGATCATCCATCTCCTCCGTTCCTGGCCCGGGCGGCTCGCGCGGTGGCCGCCGCCAGCCGCGCCCGGGTGCCGCCCCGCCACACGTGACAGATGGCCAGAGCCAGCGCATCCGCGGCGTCGGCCGGTCGGGGCCGGGCCGACAGCCGCAGCAGGCGGGCGACCATGTTGCCCACCTGAGCCTTGTCCGCCTGCCCGGAGCCGGTGACCGCGGCCTTGACCTCGCTGGGAGTGTAGAGCTGCACCGGCAGCCCGGCGCGGGCGGCGACCAGCACCGCCACCGCCCCGGCCTGGGCGGTGCCCATCACGGTACGGACGTTGTGCTGGCTGAACACCCGCTCCACCGCCACACTGTCGGGCTGATAGGTCGCGATCAGCTCGGTGAGTCGCTGCTCCAGCAACAGCAGCCGCTCCGGCAGCTCCTGGTCGGGGTCGGTGGTCACCGCCTGGTAGGCGACCAGCCGGCACGGCCGGCCGGGCTGCCCCTCCACCACGCCGACCCCGCATCGGGTCAGCCCTGGGTCCACCCCGAGCACCCGCACACCGGACCTCCTCCCCTACGCCGGCTCACGCACGTGTGTACGAGCCTACGTGGTGCCCCCCACCGGGTCACCACGGACACACCTGGGATCAGCGCGGGGACAACCCAGCGAGGACGGTGTCGACCACCCGTTCCGGCAGCGTGTCCGGTTCGAGCTGGGGGTGCCAGCGCAACATCCGCTGTACCAACACGGGAGCGGTCAGCACCGCCACCGCCACCTCAATGTCGAGATCGGAGCGTAGCTCGCCGGTACGGATCCCTCGTCGCAGCACCTGGCGCATCAGCTCTCGGCGCGGCTCCACCAGGCTCTGGTAGAGCCGATACCGCTGCTCGCTGCGGGTCACCTCCGGAACCAGACAGGACAGGATCCGGTCGAACCGCTCGTCCCGGCGAGGTCGGACCGGCTGCAGCAGCGTGACCAGGTCTTCCCGCACCGACCGGCCGGCCGGCTGCGGTAGTGGGCCCTTGATGCTGCCGATCGCGTCGATGAGCAGCGCTTCCTTGCCGGACCAGCGACGGTAGATGGTGGCTTTGCCGACCCCCGCGCGGGCGGCCACCGCCTCGATCGACAGTGTCTCCACACTGCCGCCCTCGGTGAGCAGCTCCAGCACCGCTTGGATGATGGCCTGATCCACCCGGACGCTGCGGGGCCGGCCGGGCGGGCGGGGGCTCGTGGTGGCGGTGGTCATCGGTACTGCCTTACGGGGCCCACCCTACGGCATCCGGTCCGCCGCTGCCCGCGCCAGCCGGCGCGCCCGGGGACGGCGACCGGCCCGGGGCCGAGGCGCGCCCGCCGCGGTATCCGGCCGCCCCGGCAGCCACCGGAGCACGACCAGCACCGACACCACCGCCACCACCGTGGAGGCGGCCGCGGCCAGATGCATCGCGGTCACGAACGCGTGGTCGGCCAATCCCGGCAAGTCCGGTAACTCGAGCCGGGTCGCCACCGCGTACGCCGCGGCGATGGACTCGGCCGCCTCTGACCGGACCGGATCGGGCAAGCCCGACAGGGCCGGGGTGATCTCCGCCCGGTACACCGCCATGATCAATGAGCCGAGCACCGCGATCCCGAGCGCACCGCCGACCTGCCGCGCGGTGTTGGCTACCGCCGAGCCCACGCCCGCCCGCTCCCGCGGCATGCACGCCAGGATCGCCTCCATCGCCGGGGGCATCACGTGCGCCATCCCCGCCCCCTGGACGAAGAACGACGCCGCCACCACCCAGATTGGGGTGTGCTCGTCGAACACGGTCCACACCAGGAGGGACACCGTGGTCAGGGACAGCCCGATCGCACAGATCCGTTTCGCGCCGTACCGCTGGACCAACAGCACACTCCGCGGGGCGAACACGATCTGCGCCAACGCGAACGGCAACAGCAGCAGGCCGGTGGCCAGCGGCGAATAGCCGCGTACCAGTTGCAGGTAGAAGGCGACGAAGAAGAACACCCCGAGCGCGGCGAAGAAGATCAGCGCGGTCACTCCGACCGCGGTGGCGAATCGGGGATCCCGGAACAGCCGGACGTCCAGGGACGGATGCCGGGCTCGCCGCTCCCACCACACGAACACCGCCAGCCCGAGCAGCCCGCCCCCGACCCACAGCCACGGCTCCGGTCGGTCGAACCCGTGCTCGCCGCCGTTGACGATCCCGTACACCAGCGCCCCGAGGGCCACCACCGACAACAGGACCCCGGGCAGGTCCAGGCCGCTGGGGGTGGGGTCTCGGGACTCCGGTACCAGCAGCGCGGTCAACCCCATGGACAGGAGCACGACCGGCACGTTGATCAGGAAGATCGAACCCCACCAGAAGTACTCCAGCAGGACCCCGCCGGTCACCGGTCCGATCGCGACCGCGATCCCGACCGCGCCGGACCAGATCCCGATCGCCCGTCCCCGCTCCGCGGGATGGAATACGTGCGAGATGATCGAGAGCGTGGCCGGCATGATGGCGGCCGCGCCCAGCCCTTTAGCGGCGCGGGCCAGGATCAGTTGGAGCGGATCCTGGGCGTAGGCGGAGGCGACCGACGCCACCAGGAACACCAGCAGTCCGAACTGCAGCATCCGGCGACGACCGAACCGGTCGCCGAGCACCCCAAACATGAACAGGAACCCGGCGAACGCCAGGGTGTAGGAGTTGACCGCCCACTCCAGCTCCGCCTGGCTGGCCGCCAACCCCTGCTCCGGGTCGGCGAGCACCTTCAGGGCCACGTTGAGGATGGTGTTCTCCAGCACCACTACCAGCAGGCAGAGCACCATCACGCTGAGCACCCACCACCGGCGCGGATGGCCGGTGGGCGTAGCGATAGCGGTGGCCGAGCTCACCGCGTCAGGCTAGCCCTCCCAGTTCCGAAACGGAACGGTTCCGTTTCACAAGTGGTCCGACTCACCGATCCCCGCGCTGCCGCCCCAACTTCTCCGCGACCGGTGCGAGGTCGTCGGTGACCAGCAGGTCCGCCCGGACCTGCTGGTCACGGTAACCAGCCCGACACACCATGTGCGCGGCCACGGGCGCGGTGGCGAGCTGGAATACCGCCACCAGCACCAGGGTGGTGATGTCCACTCCGGTACGCAGCCGCAGCCCGCATCCGGTCAGCGCCAACAGCAGCCCCAGCGACTGCGGCTTGGTAGCGGCGTGCAGCCGCGACATCAAGTCCGGAAACCGCAGCAACGCGACTCCGGCGGCCAAGCTGAGCAGCGCCCCGGCGATGAGGCAGACCGCGGAGATCACGTTCAGGATCGCGTCGAGGTTCATCGGCGCTCCCGCATCGCGAACCGCCCCACCGCCACCGAGCCGGTGAAGCCCAGCAACGACAACACCACCAGCACCGGCAGCGCGGTGCCGTCCTGGTAGTAGGCCGCGCCCGCGGCGATCGCGATCACCGTAATGGCCAACAGGACGTCGGTGGCGACGATTCTATCCAGAGTAGACGGACCACGGACGATCCGAATCAAGGTCAGCCCGCCCGCCACCGCCAACAGCAGCGCTACCGCACCAACGACAACGGTCATGACAGGGTGCTCTCCTTCTCCGACGAGGGGGATGGAACGGGCGGAGCCGGGGTGGAGGGAGGTGTGGCCGAGGCCGCGGCCAATTGACGCAGCTCCGCCGGGGAGCCGATCGCCCGGACGATCCGGGCCTCCACTCCCCAGGTGCTCTCGCGGAACCGCTGCACCTCTTCCTGGTTCTCCACCCCCAGCACATGGACGTACAGGGTGCCGGTGTTCCGGTCCGCCTCCACGATCAGACTGCCCGGCACCAGGGACACCGCCTCACCGACCAGCGTGAGGTTGAGGTCCGAATTGACCCGCAACGGCACCGCCACCACCGCGGTCCGTGGCGGTGGCCCCGGCCGCAGCGCCAACCAGGCCACCTGCACACTGGCCACCACCAGGTCGGCCAGGAACCGCACCACCAGCCAGATGAACCACACTGGCCGCACCCGGCCGGCGAAGGTGACCGGGGGCAGCGGGAAGAACCACAGCACCAGCGCGGCCACCACCAGCCCGCCGATCAGGTTGCCCCACGAGAAGGTGCCCCACAGCAGAATCCAGATCAGTACCAGCACCGCCAAAGCGATGAACTGATTGCGCCACCGCTGGCGCCGGGACAGGGTCTGGTCGGTCACGGCGCCTCCCTCGGGAATACCGCCTCCAGATACGGGGTGCGTTGCAGCAGATCCCGGGCGGCCTGGTCACTGACGTCAAACAGTGGGCCAGCCACCAGGGTCAGGCCCGCCCCCAGCGCCACCAACACCAAGGTCGGGACGATCATCAACCGGGGCAGCATCGCCCCGGACGGGCTCGGGTCGGACAGCCCCAGCAAGCGGGCGCGCTCCGCCGCGGGGGAGACGTCCGGCACCGACGGCATCTCCGGGTGCGGCATCCGCCAGAATGCCAGGTTCCACACCCGCGCAATGGCGTACAGGGTGAGCAGGCTGGTCACGACCCCACCGGCGACCAGGGTCCAGGCCATCGGGCTACCCACCTCCACCCCGGCCTGCAACAACCCGAGCTTGCCCAGGAATCCGGAGAACGGCGGGATCCCGGCCAGGTTCAGCGCGGGTACGAAGAACAGCACCGCCAACAACGGCGACACCCGAGACAGCCCGCCCAGCCGGTCCAGGGAGGTGGTGCCGCCTCGGCGTTCGATCAACCCCGCCACCAGGAACAGCGTGGTCTGGATGACGATGTGGTGGACCACGTAGAAGATCGCGCCGGTCAGCCCCGCGACGCTGGCCAACCCCACCCCGAACAGCATGTACCCGATGTGGCTGATCAAGGTGAAGGAGAGCAGCCGCTTGATGTCCGACTGGGCGACCGCGCCCAGGATCCCCACCACCATGGTCAGCAGCGCCAGGAACATCAACATGTCCCCGACCGGGCTGTCCGGGAACAGCAGCGTTTTGGTCCGAATGATGGCGTACACCCCGACCTTGGTCAGCAACCCGGCGAACACCGCGGTGACCGGGGCGGGGGCGGTCGGGTAGCTGTCCGGCAGCCAGGCCGACAACGGGAACACCGCCGCCTTGATACCGAACGCCAGCAGCAGCATCCCCTCCAGCGCGAGACTGAGCCCCGGCGGCAGGTCCTGGACCCGCTCGGCCAGGTGCGCCAGGTTCAAGGTCCCGGTGGCGCCGTACACCAACCCGATCGCCGACAGGAAGATCACCGAGGAGAGCAGGCTGACCACCACGTACGTGGTGCCGGCGCGCACCCGGGTGCCGGTGCTGCCCAGCGTCAGCAGCACGTAGCTGGCCACCAGCAGAATCTCAAACCCGACATACAGATTGAACAGATCGCCGGACAGGAACGCGTTGGTGACCCCCGCGGCCAGCACCAGATAGGTGGGGTGGTAGACGGTCAGCGGGGTCTCCTCGTTGCCGTCGGCCATACCCTGGCCGATCGAGTAGATCAGCACGCACAGCGTGACCGCGGCGGACACCACGAGCATCAACGCGGCCAGCTTGTCGGCGACCAGCACGATGCCCACCGGCGCGGTCCAGGCACCCACCTCCATCACTAGCGGTCCATGTTGAACCGTGAGTGCCAGCAGCGCCACCGCCACCGCCAGGGCGGCGGAGAGTACGGTCAGGGTGACCGCTCGCTGCGCCCGCGGGCGCCGGGGCATCATCAACGTCAACGCCGCTCCCAACAGCGGCATCACCACCGGCAGCGGTACCAGCCAGGTCACGAGTGCTCCCGTGGGTCACGCGGGGTCGGAATCACGGCGGCCGCCCCGGCCGCGGCGACCTCGCTGTCCGGGGTGTCGTCCTCCCCCACCTCAGACCGGTCCCGATCTTGCTCCGCCTGGCGCATGATCCGCCGGTCCTCGACGTCGTCCTGCACCTCGTCGTGCCCGGTCAGGTACCAGCTGCGGTACGCCATCGCCAACAGGAACGCGGTCATCCCGAACGTGATCACGATGGCGGTGAGGATCATGGCGTGCGGGAGCGGATCGCTCATCTGGTCCTGCGGAGTGGTGCCGACGATCGGCGCCCCGCCGGCGCGGCCGGTGGTCAGAATCAGCAGGTTGGCGCCGTTGCCCAGCAGGACCACCCCCATCACCACCCGGGTGAGGCTGCGCTCCAGCAGTAACGCCACGCCCGCGGCGAACAGCACCCCGATCAGCAGCACGTACCAGAGGTTGGGACTCACACCGGCTCCTTCACCCGCATCCGAGCCCGGCTCGGCAGCCCCGCCTCCTGCTGGCGGTCCACCTCCGCGCCGAGACTACGCAGGATGTCCAGGACCAGACCGATCACGATCAGGTACACCCCGATGTCAAAGAACACCGAGGTGACCAGGTGCACCTCACCGAACGCCGGCAGCTGCAGGTCGAGCAGCGCGCTCTGTAGCACCTGCCCACCCAGCACCATGGCGGCCACCCCGGTGCCGGCGGCGAACAACAGCCCGGTGCCCAACACCACGCCCGCATCGGCGGGCGCGGCCGCGTTCAGTTCCTGCCGACCACCGGCCAGATAGCGCAGGGTCAGGGCGAGCCCCGCCACCAGCCCTCCGGTGAAGCCACCGCCGGGTGCGTTGTGGCCGGAGAACAGCAGGTACAGCGAGAACAGCACGATCGGGTGGAACACGAGCCGGGCCACCACCTGCAGCATGATCGACTGCCGCCGGGCCTCCGGGCTGTCCCCCGCCATCAGCCACGGCCATCCCCGGTCCCGCTGCCCCCGCACCGGTCGGCTCCCCCGCCGCCGGGTGAACGCCTGGCTACGGCGGAAGATCAGGCTGGCCACCCCGGTCCCCGCCACCACCAGCACGGAGATCTCCCCCAGGGTGTCCCAGGCCCGCATGTCGACCAGGGTCACGTTCACCACGTTGCGGCCACCGCCGTCGGCGAAGGCCAGCTCCGGAAAGTCCACAGAGATCGGTATCGCCGCCCGGCCGGCCACCGCCGCGTACGCCAGTCCGGACATCACCAATCCGACCGCGACCCCGACCGCTATCCGCCACCGCCGGGTACGACGGGCGGGGCGCTCGGAGAACCGCGCCGGCAACCGGCGTAGCACCAACACGAACAGCACGATCGAGACGGTCTCGACCAGGAACTGGGTCAGCGCCAGGTCCGGCGCACCGTGCAGGATGAACAACGCCGCGATGGCGTAGCCGCAGACCCCGACCAGGATCGCCGCGGTCATCCGCCGCTGGACCCGGGCGGCGAACACCGCCGCCCCGCCCGCGACCGCCCCCACGATCAGCTGGGGCACGGTCATCGCCAGCGACTGCGGCCCCGTCGTGGGGAACAGCCGTCCCCACAGCAGCACTCCCCCGCCGAACACCACCAGCACCAGCAAGGTCGTGCCGAGGTAGAACGGCAACGATCCCCGCTGGGTCGCCGCGGTCAACACCACCGCCAGCCGGTCCAACCACCGCCGGCACCACTGGTAGACGTCCTCACCGGTAACCGGCAGCCCGCCCCGGGTGAGGCTCGGGCGGCGGCTGATGACCCAGGCCAGGCCGAGCCCCGCGACCAGCGCCAGCCCGGACAGGGCCAGCGCCACTGTGGGCCCGTGCCACAGCGCCAGGTGCTGGTCGGCCCCCGTCTCCGGAAACGCCGACACGTAGCCGGACAGCAGCCGGTCCACCACCGGCGCGCCCGCGCCGGCGATCAGGCCGACCGCGGCCAGCACCAGCGCCGGGGCCACCAGCAGCGGGCCTGGCCGCTCCCCGGCGGTGGCGGGGTGGCCGGCCCGGGTGCCGAACGCCCCCCACAGGAAGCGCAGCGTGTAGGCCACGGTCAGCACCGACCCGGTCACCAGACCGGCCAGCACCAACCGGTCGACCGTGCCGCCGGCGGCGAAGGCCGCGAACACCCCCTCCTTGGCCACGAACCCGAGCGTGGGGGGCAGGCCCGCCATGGAGGCGGCCGCCAGGACCGCTAATCCGCACACCACCGGCATCCGCCGGCCCAGCCCGGACAGCTCCCGCACATCCCGGGTACCGGTGGCCCGGTCGATGATCCCGACCACCAGGAACAGCGCGGCCTTGAACAACGCGTGGGCCAGCAGCATGGCCGCACCGGCCAGCGCCGCCGCCCGGGTGCCCGCCCCCAGCGCCACCGTCAACAGCCCCAACTGGCTCACCGTGCCGTAGGCCAGCAACAGCTTGAGGTCGTGCTGCCGCAACGCCGCTGCCCCACCCAGCAGCATGGTCACCACCCCGGTGGTGAGCACCACCGCGCGCCAGGGAGAGTCGGCGGCGAAGGCGGGGGACAGCATCGCCATCAGGAACACCCCCGCCTTGACCATGGCGGCGGCGTGCAGGTAGGCGCTGACCGGGGTGGGGGCGGCCATGGCCGCCGGCAACCAGAAGCTGAACGGGAAAATCGCCGACTTGGACAGCGCCCCGATCAAGACCAGCACCAACGCCACCGTCAGGTAGGGCGCCGCCGGCGGGGCGGCGGCCAGCACCTCCGACAGCCGGTACGAGCCGGCGTGCTGCCCCAGCATGATCAGCCCCACCAGCATCGCCAACCCGCCCAGGGTGGTCACCAGCAGGGCTTGTAGCGCCGCCCGGCGGCTGGTCTGCCGGGCAGGATCATGCCCGATCAGCAGGTAGGAGAAGACGGTGGTCAACTCCCAGAACACGTACAGCAAGAGCAGATCGTCGCTGACCACCAGGCCGAGCATGGCGCCGGCGAAGGCCAGGAAGGTCGCCGCGAACCGGCCCAGCCCCGCCTCCTCGGCGTGGAAGTACCGAGCACTGTAGATCAGCACCAGGGTCCCGACCCCGCTGACCAACAGCACCATCAACCACGGCAGGGTGGTCAGCCGGAAGCTGAGTCCTAACCCGAGTTCCGGTACCCAGGGGTGGCTCTCCACCACCGCACCGGTGCGGATCTGGTCGAACTGGGTCAGTGCCCATCCGAGGGTGCCGGCCGGCACCACCGCCAGTCCGTACAGAGCAGAGCGGCCCCATTGCCGCACCGCCCAAGGTGCGAATAGGGCCGCCAGCGCGTGAGCAGCCAGCAGTACGAGCACGCGCCTCCTCGCTGATCAAATTATGGACGGGGCTTCCAGGGTAACGGGCCACACATGATCCGCAGCGGACTGTGAGATCAGTCACTAGAGGCCAGTAGCGTCTGCAGCTCGGCCGCATTGCGTTGGGCATAGTCGCGGTAGCAGTTGTTCAGTAATGCGTGGGTCTGCTCCGCCTCCCCCGCCAGCCGTCGGATCCGAGAGGCCCAGTCCGCCAGCTCCTGTTGTGAGTAGCGGTATCCGAATTTTTCATAGATATCCCGGCTGGTCCACTTGCTACTGTGCCCGTGGAGCCGGACCATCGCTAGCTCACCGGTTACCTCCAACACCGGCGGCACCGATGAGCGGTGCCCCTGCGGCATGTCCACACATACATACGGCAATTGGTGGGCCCGCAGGAACTCCAGCGTTTCTCGCTGGTTATCCCCAGCGAACCAAGAGGAGTGCCGCAGCTCCACCGCTACCGGGAGTGGCCGGCAGCGGGCGGCCACCTCCAACAAGTACTGCTTGTTGTCTTTCCGGATGGTAAACCAGGGCGGGAACTGAAACAGAATCGCCCCCAGCTTGCCGGCCTCGGCCAGTGGCTCCAGTGCAGACAGAAATCGAGACCACACCTCCTCATACGCCTGCGCGGGTAGATCCTTGGGGTACAGATGCCGTTTGTCAGTGTCCGGGCGCAGATCGGCGTAAAGCGCCTCCGGCCGGGTCGGGTGCCCCGTCAGCAGGCTGAACGCCTTGACGTTGAAAGTGAACTCGTCTGGAGTGCGATCTGTCCACAGTGCCACTGTCCGTTCGGCTGGAGGGGCATAGTATGTGGAATCCACCTCGACCAATGGAAATTGGCTGGCGTAATACGCCAACCGACGCGCCGGATTGTCCGCGCTCGGGGGGTACCATCCGGATGCCAGTAGCGTCCGGTCGGTCCAGGATGCGGTGCCGACCTTGATCTCTCCCATGGTCCCCCCAAGAGCGCTCAGCCGACTGCGGCCATCACCTCGTCGGACACGTCGAAGTTGGCGTAGACGTTCTGCACGTCGTCGCAGTCCTCCAGCGCCTCGATCAACCGGAAGACCTTCCGCGCGCCCTCTTCGTCCAACGGCACGCTCACCGACGGCATGAACGAGGTCTCGGCGGAGTCGTAGTCGATACCCGCGCTCTGCAGCGCCGACCGCACCGCCACCAGGTCGCCGGGCTCGCTCACCACTTCGAACGCCTCCCCGAGGTCGTTGCACTCCTCGGCACCGGCGTCGAGCACCGCCCCCAACACATCGTCCTCAGTCAGCCCATCGGCCTTGGGAACCAGCACCACGCCCTTGCGCTGGAACAGGTAGGACACGCTGCCGGCATCGGCCAGCGACCCCCCGTTGCGGGTCAGGGCGGTGCGCACCTCGGTGGCGGCCCGGTTCCGATTGTCGGTCAGGCACTCAATCAGCAGCGCCACCCCGCCCGGGGCGTACCCCTCGTACATGATCGTTTCCCAGTCGGCACCCCCGCTCTCCTGACCGGAGCCGCGCCGAACTGCCCGTTCGATGTTCTCGTTGGGTACCGAATTCTTCTTGGCCTTCTGGATCGCGTCGTCGAGGGTGGGGTTGGCGGCTGGGTCGCCGCCGCCGATGCGCGCCGCGACCTCGATGTTCTTGATCAGCCGGGCGAACAGCTTGCCGCGCTTAGCGTCGACCGCTGCCTTCCGGTGCTTGGTCGTGGCCCACTTGGAATGGCCAGCCATGTATGCCTATCCCTCCGTTACCGCCGCCGCCCGCACCAGCTCCAGGAACGACCGATGCACCCGAAGATCACCAGTGAGCTCCGGATGGAAGGAGGTCGCGAGCAGGCGGTCCTGACGTACCGCCACAATCCTACCGGCGGTGCGGCCAAGCACCGTCACACCGGGACCCACCCGTTCTACCCCGGGGGCCCGGATGAACACCGCCGGCACGGACCCAATTCCCGCCAATTCAATGGCGGTCTCGAATGAATCCGCCTGTCGACCGAACGCATTCCGCCGCACCACCATGTCGATACCGCCGAACGACTCCTGGTCCGGCCTCCCGTCCAGGATCTGACGGGCGAGCATGACCATCCCCGCGCAGGAGCCGTACGTAGGCATCCCCTGGCGAATCCGGCGCCGGATCGGCTCCAGCAACCCGAACTCCGCGGCGAGCGCGCCGATGGTGGTGGACTCCCCGCCGGGAATCACCAGCCCCGCCACCTCGGCCAGCTCCGCTGGGCGGCGTACCGGCCGGGCGATGGCCCCGCATGCGGTCAGCATCCGCAGGTGCTCGCGCACATCCCCCTGCAGCGCGAGCACCCCCACCAGCGGGGCCGCCGCCCGGCCCGACGTCGGTCGGCTCACCAGCCCCGTTCAGCCAGCCGGTGCGGCTGCGGGATCTCCTCCACGTTGATCCCCACCATCGCCTCCCCGAGCCCCCGGGAGACCTTCGCCAGCACATCCGGGTCGTCGTGGAAGGCGGTCGCCTTGACGATCGCCGCTGCCCGCTTGGCCGGGTCGCCGGACTTGAAGATGCCGGAGCCGACGAACACGCCCTCGGCCCCCAGCTGCATCATCATGGCCGCGTCCGCGGGCGTGGCGATCCCGCCGGCGGTGAACAGCGTCACCGGCAGCTTCCCGGTCTCGGCCACCTCCTTGACCAGCTCGTACGGGGCCTGCAGCTCCTTGGCCGCCACGTACAGCTCGTCCGGCGGGAGCGCGGACAGTCGCGCGATCTCGGAGCGGATCTTCCGCATGTGGGTGGTGGCGTTGGATACGTCCCCGGTGCCGGCTTCGCCCTTGGAACGGATCATGGCGGCGCCCTCAGCGATCCGGCGCAAGGCCTCGCCCAGGTTGGTCGCCCCGCACACGAACGGCACCGTAAACGCCCACTTGTCGATGTGGTGGGTGTAATCGGCCGGGGTGAGTACTTCGGACTCGTCGATGAAGTCCACGCCGAGCGCCTGCAGGATCTGGGCCTCGACGAAGTGACCGATCCGTACCTTGGCCATCACCGGGATGGAGACGGCGTTCATGATCGCCTCGATCAGGTCCGGGTCGCTCATCCGAGCCACCCCGCCCTGGGCGCGGATGTCGGCCGGCACCCGTTCCAGGGCCATCACCGCCACCGCTCCGGCATCCTCGGCGATCTTGGCCTGTTCGGGGGTCACCACGTCCATGATCACGCCGCCCTTGAGCATGTCCGCCATGCCCCGCTTGACGCGGGCGGTACCGACCGCGGGGGTGGCGGCGGCGTCGGTGGCGGCCGAGCCAGTCGAGGCCGAGGTCGACGAACTCACAGTGTCGGGCACGGTGCACTTCTCCTTCGTGCGCGGGATGTGTCATCCATGGTACGCACTGACCCGATCAGGGTCACAGGTGATGATCATCATCCACCGTTGGCTATCCGCCGACGGACTGGTCCACCGGCGCCGGCTGATGCGGATCCACCAGCGAGGGATCGTCGATGTCAAAATACGCCGGCTCCGGGTGACGCCGGGCCAGCCGCAGCATCCGCACCAGTGGGCGGCCCCGGAGCGCCCGTGCGTCCCGCACCAGGTCGGTGTGCACCTGCCGGGCCAGTCCTACCCGCCGGCTGGCGGTGACCACCGCCTGCCACCGGGTCATGACCGGCTCCTCGGCGACCATCCGGGCCGGCAGCCGGCGCAGCGCCCGCGTCAGGTCGTTCTCCGCGATCTCCCGGTCGGCCGGGGTGGCGTCCAAGGCCGCCCGAGCCGCGGCGTACAGGTCGCCGGCCGGCACCGGCTGCTGCGGCGCCAACTCCTCGGCCAGCACCGCCGCTGCCGCCGCCCGCCGCACCAGCGCCGCGTCCAGCGCCGCCGAGGCCGTAGCCGCCCGCCGGTGCAGTCGGTCCACCCGGCTACCCAACCAGGTGAAGTAGGCGGCTGCCAGGAACACCACGATCGCAGCCGACACCCACCACCACATGACGGGCATCGTAACCACGCCGCGCTGCCCCACAGGTCAGACGGACCGGCGAGACCGCCCTGGCCCTTCAGCCCACGAGCGGCGGATCGCCCCGCTCCTCGTCGACCACCCGGCCCCCGCTGGCCTCGATCGCGCTCACGTACACCTCCAACACCCGGGCGGCGACCACCGGCCAGTCGTAGGTCGCCACCACCTGGCTGGCCCGGGCCGCCATCGCGGCCCGGGTGGCGGGGTCGTCCAGCAGTGAGCCGGCCAGTTCGGCCAGCGCCTCGGCGTCGCCGGCCGGAAACAACGCCCCGGAGCCACCGAGCACCCGCCGAAACGCGTCCAGGTCAGTGGCCACGACCGGGGTACCCGCCGCCATCGCCTCAGTCAGGATCATCCCGAACGACTCCCCACCCAGGTTGGGCGCTACGTAGAGGTGGACGCTCCGGAGCATCCGCGCCTTGTCGGCTTCACTGACCCGGCCCAGGAAAGTGATCTGGTCCCGCAACGGCGGCGGCACCTCCGCCAGCGCCCCGGCGGCCTCCCCCGGACCGGCCACCAGCAGCCGCAGCCCCGGCCGCTGCTGCGCCAACCGGACGAACGCCTCCCGCAGCACCCCGAACCCCTTCCGAGGCTCGTCGAACCGGCCGAGGAAGCCGAGCGCGCCGCCGTACCCGGAGCCGCACTCCCCTGGCCAGCCGGGCAGCGGCTCGGCCCGGACGTACCGCGCCACATCCACCCCGTTGGGGATCTCCACCGCGCCCCCACCCAGGTGCTCCACCTGGACCCGGCGGGCCAGGGCACTGACCGCGATCCGGGCGGTGATCCGCTCCAGCACCAGCTGCAGCGCGCCCTGCGCGGCGGCCATCGCCCGGGAACGGGTCATCGCGGTGTGGAAGGTGGCCACCACCGGGCCGCGGGCGGCGAACACCGCCAGCATCGACAGGCTGGGGCTGAACGGCTCGTGCACGTGCAGCACGTCGAACTGCCCCGCGCGCAGCCACCGGCGTACCCGGGCCGCGGAGAGCGGACCGAACGTCAGCCGGGCCACCGAGCCGTTGTACCGCACCGGCACCGCCCGACCGGCCGCCACCACGTACGGCGGCAACTCCGCCTCTTCGTCGGCCGGGGCCAGCACACTCACCTCATGGCCGAGCCCGATCAGCGCCTCGGCCAGCTCCTGGACGTGGTTCTGCACCCCGCCGGGCACATCCAGCGAGTACGGGCAGACCAGACCGATGCGCATCGCCAGCGCCTTTCGTCAACTCGGTAACGTCGGGTCGGCGTCCCCCGGCGGCCGATGGCGGGCGAATCCAGCCAGACCCGCTGCAGCATGTGCCAGTCCACCGGATGGGCGGCGATCCCCGCGGCGAACTCGTCGGCCAACCGCTGGGTCAGCACCCGCACCCGCTCTTCCATCGACCCCTGCTGCGGCACGGAAGCGGGCCCCGCAGCCGGCACAGGCGGCATCCGCCTCGTACCACATCTCTACCGCGAACAGCGGCGCCGCGGTACGCAGCGCCAAAAGCGCTGGACCGGCCGGCATCCGGGCCCGGGCACCGAAGAACTCCACGTCGATCCCCCGCGCCGACAAGTCCCGGTCCGCCAGCAACGCCACGATGTGGGCCTTGTCCAGCGCCTCCACCAGGAGCTCCAGCGGCGTTCGCTGCCCGCCGGTGGTCGGAATGATCCGCATCCCGAGACCCTCCCGGAAGGCCACAAACCGCTCATACAGGCTCTCTGGTCGGAGCCGCTCCGCCACGGTGGTCAACGGCCAGCCCTGGCGGCCGCCCACGCCCCGGCCGAGTCCCAGTTGCCCGCGTGCGGCAGCGCCACGATCACGCCGTTGCCGGCCTGCACCGCTGCCCGCAGCAGCTCGCTCGTTCTCCAGCCGGAAACCGCTGTTGGATCTGCTCCGGGTCAGGGTCGGGAGGCGAAACGCCTCCATCCAGTAGCGGGCGTACGACCGCATCCCGGCCCGCACCAGGCGGCGTAGCTGCGGCTCCGGCAGCTCCGGACCCACCACCTGCCGCAGGTTGCCCGCCAGCCGCCGCACCCCCCGCCCTTTGCGCAGGTAGGCCAGGTCCGCGGCGGCGGTGAACACGGCGCGGGCCACCGGCAACGGCAACGCCCGCACCAGCCGCCAGCCGGCCGCGTAGCCGAGCTCGGCGAGCCGCTCCTTCACCGCTCACCTCCGGTCGACTCGGGTCGACCGGACTGCCGGTCGGCCCGGTACACATGCCCTACCCGCTGACCCACGGTGATCACGGACAGCACCGCCAGCAGCCACAGCGCCGCCGGTAGTGCCCACGCCACGCCGACGCCGGTCAGCCAACGCCCCCACGCCGATCAACACCAGCCGCTCGCCCCGTTCGGCGATCCCGACCTCACACTCGAACCCCAGACTCTGCGCCCGGGCCTTGACGTAGGAGATCACCTGGGCGGCCACCAGACAGACCAGCGCGACCGCCATGGTCACGGACTGGCCGGTGGTGGCGTACCAGAACGCCACCGATCCGAAGATGGCCCCGTCGGCGATCCGATCCATGGTGGAGTCCAGCAGCGCGCCAAACCGGGTGCTGTAGCCCCGGGCCCGGGCCATGGCCCCGTCGATCATGTCGATCGGCGCGAATGCGACCACGATCGCCACCGCGATCAGGAACTGGCCCCGAGCGCCAAACCCGAGCGCGCCGACCAGCACCCCTACCGTGCCCAGCACGGTCACCACGTCCGGGGAGATCCCCACCCGCAGCAGCCCTCGGGCCACCGGGTCCACGAACCGGGCCAGCCCCACCCGGGCCGCGCCGCTGAAGATCTTCGCCATGGCCTCCTCACGATAGTGCGGACGTGGATCGATGCCTGTGCCGGGTTGTGCTCCTGGCCGGACGGGTGTGGGATCGATACCTGGGGTTACGGACCGGTTGACCGGTGACGGACCACCGCGCGCCGCGTCAGCCGGCTGGCACCCGTAGGCCAGCCTAGGAGGTGGCGCAATGGCGCAGAAGAACCAGGACAAGGTAGGCACCGGCCCCGCGTCGATCGTCACCGGGCCCGACCAGATCCGCAACGTCGCGCTGGTAGGGGCCACGGGGGTCGGCAAAACCACACTCATGGAGGCCCTGCTCGCCGCGACCGGCACGATCGACCGGGCCGGCTCGGTGGCGGAAGGTACGACCGTAGGCGACCACGACCCGGTCGCAGTCCGGCAGCAGCGCTCGATCGGGCTCACCGTGGCCACGCTGCTCCACTCTGGGATCAAAGTCAACCTATTGGACACTCCCGGCTACGCCGATTTTCTCGGTGAGGTCCGGGCCGGGCTACGGGCCGCCGACGGCGTCTTGTTCGTGGTCTCGGCGGTGACCGGGGTGGACGAGGCCACCGCCAGCCTGTGGCGGGAGTGCGCGCGCGCCGGGCTGCCCCGGGTGGTGGTGGTCTCCCGGCTGGATCACCCGCGCGCGGATGTGGCCGCCACCGTGGCCGCCTGCCGCTCCGCGTTCGGCGACGGGGTGCTGCCGCTGTACCTGCCGTTGGCCGAGGGCGACACCCCGGCGACCAGTCTGCTCGGTCTGATCAGCCAGCGGGTGTACGACCACGCCGGCGGCCACCCCCCGACGGCGCGGGAGCCGGAGCCGCCGCAGCAGCCGGCGCTCGAGTCGGCCCGGGCCGAGCTGATCGAGGGCATCATCTCGGAGAGTGAGGACGAGACCCTGCTGGAGCGCTATCTGGCGGGGGAACCGCTGTCCGAGGCGGAGCTGATCGCTGATCTGGAGACCGCGATCGCGCGCGGCACGTTCCATCCAGCGATCCCCGTCTGCGCGCCGGCCCAGGTCGGTCTGGCCGCCCTCTTGGAGGTGATCACCCGAGCGTTCCCCGCGCCGACCGGGCGCCCGCTGCCGCCGGTGACCGGATTGGACGGCTCACCCCGGGAGGCGCTGACCGCGGACCCGGCGGGCCCGCTGGTGGCTCAGATCGTCCGCACCACCCTGGACCCGTACGTGGGTCGGGTTTCCCTGGTCCGGGTGTTCTCCGGCACCCTGCGCCCGGACAGCACCGTCCACATCGCCGGCTCCGACCCACACGACGGCAGCAGCCACGACGCGGTCGAGCGCCTGGCCCACCTCTACTCACCGCGGGGCGCCACCTTGCAGGAGGTGGCGGAGTGTCCGGCCGGTGATCTATGCGCGATCACCAAATCGACCCACGGCCGCACCGGCGACACCCTGTCGGTCAAGGAGGACCCGCTCCTGGTAGCGGGGTGGGAGGTGCCGGAACCGCTGCTGCCGGTGGCGGTGGTAGCGCGCTCCCGGGCCGCCGAGGATGCGCTGGCCAAGAATCTCGGACGGCTGGTGGCCGCCGATCCGACGCTGCGGCTGGAGCGCAATGTGGAGACCCATCAGCAGGTGCTGTGGTGTACCGGGGAGGCGCACGCCGACCTGGTGTTGGAGCGGCTGCGGGCCAGTGGGGCCGAGGTGGACACCGAACCGGTCCGGGTGGCGCTGCGGGAAACGTTCACCACCACCGCCACCGGTCACGGCCGCCATGTCAAGCAGTCCGGCGGACACGGCCAGTACGCCATCTGTGACGTCCGGGTGGAGCCGCTCCCCCGGGGAGCCGGCTACCAGTTCGATTCGGAGGTGGTCGGCGGGGCGGTGCCCACCCACTACCTCCCGTCGGTGGACAAAGGCGTCCGGGCGCAGATGGAGAAGGGGCTGCTCGCCGGCTATCCGGTCGTGGACATCCGCGTGGTGGTGTTCGATGGTAAGGCCCACAGCGTGGACTCTTCGGATGCGGCGTTCCAGACCGCGGGGGCGCTGGCGCTGAAAGCGGCCGCGGCCAGTGGTCAACTCACCCTGTTGGAGCCGGTGGACGAGGTCAGGGTCCGGGTGCCGGACAGCTACGTCGGCGCGGTGCTCAGCGACCTGTCCGGTCGGCGGGGTCGGGTGCTGGGCACCGAGCCGGACCCGGCCCACCACGGCCACACCCTGATCCGCGCGGAAGTGCCTCAGCGGGAGCTGCTCCACTACCTCGTGGCGCTGCGGGCGATCACCTCCGGCGCCGGCACCTTCACCCGGTCTTTTGTCAGATACGAAGCAATGCCGCCCCAGGTGGTCGCGGAGGTCCAGCAGGAGCATGCGATGGCGTAACCGGAGCGCTCAGTTCGGCCAGCTGCCGGTCAACCGGCGCATCCCCTGCGCACCGGCCCGGTCCACCGCCGCCTTCACCAGCGCGAACAGCGCCCCCTGCAGCGCCGCGGCGAGCAGCACCTCTCCCCAGCCGCGGTCTTCCTCCTGCGCCTGCGGGGGGCGCTCCTGGCCGGTGGCGGTGGTCCAGAGCCGCTGGAATACCGCGTTGGCCACCAGTCCGGCGGCCGCGCCGAGGAGCAGACCGACCGGTTTGTAGGCCATTTGGCGAGTGTTCACGAGCGCCTCCGACGGATCAGGATCGTGATCAGCGCGACCGCGGCGGCGGAGGCCGCCACCACCAGCCACGGGGTGCCGGTGCCGCCCGCTTCCCGCATCCGGGCCGCGGTGCGCCGGGCGGTGGCCCGCGCCCGGGCCGGTACGTCGACCCGGGCGGCCAGTTCCTGCACCGTCTGCGCCAGCTCCTGGCGGGTCTGCGTGATCTCCTCCCGCAGCGCCGCCGGATCGGTGGTCTGATTCGGATTCGCTGCGGTCATGGCCTCTCCTCGGATGCGCCGTTGCTCCGGTGCTCACCCCGATGCCGCACCCCGGTGGTCACGGCGTCGATGTCCTCCCGGAGACTGCGGCTGCGCTCATCCAGCATCGGAGGCATCGCTTCCTGCACCCGATTGCGGCCGATCAGCGCCGCGATCCCGGCCACGATGAACAGCGCCACCGTGACGATCAATGCCGCCACCCAGGCCGGCATCACTTCCGCCAGCAGCAGGATCACGGTCGCCACCAGCGCCCCACCGCCGTACAACGCGATGAGTGCCCCACCGCCGAGGAAGCCGGCTCCCTTGCCGGCCTGCCGTCCCCGCTCGGCCAGTTCGATCTTTGCCAGGGTGAACTCGTCCCGGATCAGTCGGGACAGCTGCTCGGTGGCCTGCTGTACCAGGCGAGGGGTGGATTCCTCCTCCACCGGCCGAGTCGGTTCCCCCAGCACCGGACGCGGTGAGGCGGTCGGTCGGGTATCCGTACGGGTCGGGCCGCCGTTCGCCAATTCGGACATGGTTACCTCCTCGTCGGCTCGTCCGAGTGGTACCCGGTGGACCGGGCAGTCATACCTGGCTGGTCCGCCCGGCGCGGGTGGAGAAATCCACGGGTGTGTCCACCGACCGGGTGGGGTATCGCATCGGTATGACCTCCAGTGACCAGCCACGGCACTACCCCTCGCCCGAGGACGAGGGCATTCCGGACTACGCCGATGACACCTCGACCGCGTTCGACGAAGCCGACCGGCCGCGGTTCAACGACTCACCCCAGGTGTTCCCGGCTGACCGGCCGCAGGCGCTGGACGAGTTCGGGCTGACCGCGGAGGAGCAGCGGCGAGGTGAACCATTGGCGCGGCGGCTGGCTCGGGAGGAGCCGGACGTGGGGGACGAATGGTCACCTGGAGGTGGGCACCTCACCGATGAGGCGGACCCGGCCTCGTCGGAGGAGGAGATGGCGCAGGACTCGGAGGTGCTCGGTACCGAGCCGGAACCATCCCCCGACCCGGCTGCGCGCCGGCTCGGCGCCGGCTACGACGACGACTCCCTCCCCGAGTACGGGGAGGTGGGGCGGCTCCTGGAGCCGGACGAGGGGGCGGGCCCCGACGAGGAGAAGGACGTGCTGGCGCAGGACGAGGGTGAGGCCGGCGGCGGCCTGTCCGCGGAGGAGGCGGCGCTGCATGAGCTGCCGGACGACGAGGTGCCGTACGAGCGGTAACACCTCACCGGTCCGTGGGCGTCACTGACCGGGCCAGGCCTTGGCCAGCAGTTCCCGGGTGTCGGCCAGCAGCTGGGGCAGCACCTTGGTGCGCCCGATCACCGGCATGAAGTTGGTGTCACCACCCCACCGGGGCACCACGTGCTGGTGGAGGTGGGCGGCGATGCCGGCACCGGCTACCGAACCCTGGTTCATGCCCAGATTGAAGCCGTGGGCCCGGCTGACTTGTCGGATCACCCGCATGGCGATCTGGGTGAATTCGGCCAACTCCAGGGTCTCGGTGCGGTCCAGCTCCGGATAGTCGGCCACGTGCCGATACGGGCAGATCAGCAGGTGCCCCGGGTTGTACGGGTAGCGGTTGAGCACCGCGTACACCGTCTCCCCGGTGGCCACCACCAGGTTGTCTTCTCCCTCGGCGTGCGGCGCCCGGCAGAACGGGCAGCCGGTGGGGTCCTCGTACCCCTGTGCCGGCCGATCCTCGCCGGCGATGTAGCTCATGCGGTGCGGCGTCCACAGCCGCTCCAGCTGCTCGGGCACGCGTAACCTCCCTGCGGGTGACCTCAGGCGATGCTACCGGTCCTCATCCGGCGGAGCGTTCGTCACCGGTACGGGGGCGGGGCAGCCGCACCACCGTGGCGCTCGCCGAGGGACCGGGCAGTGGGTCGGCCAAGGCTCCCGGCCGACCGGACACCCCCTGGGTGAGACTAGCGAGCAGTCGATCCGCGGGGCCGGGGCGGGCGAACAGGTGCCCCTGCCCGGCGGCGCAGCCCAACTCCCACAGCAGCTGCCGCTGTTCCGGCGACTCCACCCCTTCCGCGACCACGGTGAGGTCGAGGGTACGCCCCAGCTGGACGGTGGAGCGCACCACCGCCTGGGCCTGCCCGACCTCGGGGTCCGCCTCCGTGGAGGCGGGTTCCGCACCGTGCCGCAGCGCCTGGACGAAGCTGCGGTCGATCTTGAGTTGATGCACCGGGATCCGCGACAGCACCGCGAGGGAGGAAAACCCGGTGCCGAAGTCGTCCAGGGCCAGCCGCACCCCGAGGTCGTGCAGCTGGGTGAGGACCTGGTCGACGGTGTCGAGCTGGCTGATCGCCAAGGTCTCCGTCAACTCCAGACACAGGCGGTCCGGTGGGGTGTGGTGGGCGTCGAGCGCGGCCAACACCTGCCGGGGCAGACTGACATCCAGCAGGCTCCGGGCGGAGATGTTCACCGCCACCCGCAGATCGTGACCGGCGGCCCGCCACATCGCCGCCGCCGCCAACGCCTCGTCCAGCACCGCCTGGGTGAACGCGGTCAGTTGCGCCGATCGCTCCAGCAGGTCGAGAAAGTAGCGTGGATCGAGTTGTCCGCGGGTGGGGTGCCGCCACCGGGCCAGCGCCTCCGCCGCGATCACCTGTCCACTGCCGAGGTCCACGATGGGCTGGAAGTGCAGGGTGAACTCCCGTTGGGAGATGGCCCGAGGCAGCTGCCCCGCCAGGGCCAGCCGGTCCCGGTCGGCCGGGTCGTGGGCAGCGGTGTACCGCACCAGTGGCTGCCCGGTGCGTTTGGCGCGATACATCGCCACGTCGGCCCGGCGAAGCAGTTCGACCATCCAGCGACGCGGATCCCCTTGCCAGGGCAGCGTCATCGCCGCCCTGCTCGTTGTCGCCGATCCCGCTCCGGTCGACGTGACCGCGGTCTTCTCCGGAGCGGCGGTGGGGGTTTCCGCTGTGGTCGGCGCGGAAGTGTCAGCGGTCAAGGTCGACGCTTCCCCCGCGGGGTCCACTCCGGTGGGCAGCCCGTCCTGGGGATCGATCGCCAGGGCCAGCCCACCACTGGCCTCCACCATGATCGGTAATCCGTCTACGGTGACCGGTTCCGCCAACGCCCGCAGCACGCGACGGGCGCGCGCCTCCACTCGGGCTGGTCGCCAGGCGCTGCGCAGCAGGATCGCGAACTCGTCCCCGCCGAACCGGCTGACCAGGTCGGTGGGGCCGGCCGCCGCCCGCAGCCGCTCCGCCACCTGGACCAGCACCCGATCCCCGGCCAGGTGTCCCAGCGCGTCGTTGACTTCCTTGAAGTGCCGCAAGTCGATCAGCATCACCGCGATCCGCGCCTCCAGCGCGGCGGGGTCGACCAGGGCGGTGGTCAGCTGGCGTTCCAGCTCACGGCGGTTGGCCAGGCCGGTCAGGGCATCATGGGCGGCGGCGTGGGCGTGCGCCTCGGTGGCCTCACCCAGCTGCTGGTACGCGATCGCGTTGCGGACCGCGGTGTCCAGCGCCGCCGCGTAGCTGGCCAGCATCGCCTCTTCCCGTTCGGTGACCTTGACCTGCTGCCGGAACCGCAGCCGCAGCACCCCGATGTCCCGACGGCCCGGGTAGCCGTGCAGCGCCACCACGTACACGTTGGTGGTCTCCGGCGGGGCGTGGGCCGGGTCGCCGTCGTAGACGATCCGGTCCGCGCCCCGTACCAGCCGTCGGGTATCGCCCCACCACACCTCGACCTCGAGCTGGTCGGCGGAGAACAGCCGGGCGCCTCGGATCACCGCCTCATGCAGCACCACCGTCAGGTCGACTCCGGTGAACGCCTCGGTCGCCGCCGCCAGGTGCTGCCACGCCTGCCGCTCTTCCCGGGCCCGGACCCAACGCTCGTGCCACAGGTGCGCCAGCAGCACCGCCAGCGGGATGGCGTAGATGAACTCCGGCTGCAGCTGCAGCGCGATCACGGTCAGGGCGGCCACCATGAATCGGGCCGAGTTGGTGGCCAGCCGGACGTCCCAGTTCATCCGGAACCGCTCCCGCACCGGGGTGCGGGAGGAGAGCGCGATCACCGGCACGGTCAGCAGCGGGTCCGCCAGGGTCATCACCAGGAAGGCCAACCCAAGGATGGGTAGGGGCAGCGGATCGGCCATGGA
The DNA here is from genome assembly GCA_963809545.1 of uncultured Actinomycetota bacterium. Classification (GTDB taxonomy): domain Bacteria; phylum Actinomycetota; class Actinomycetes; order Mycobacteriales; family Micromonosporaceae; genus Natronosporangium. The sequence continues at coordinate 144,872 of CAWEKD010000004.1, forward strand.
TCCGCTCTGTCCGAACAGGGACACCACCAGCCCGCCCAGGGCGGCGGTGATCGACTCCTTGCCGACGGCGAAGGCGAACTTCATCGCCGGGGAGCGCCGCATCGCCCGCGACAGGATGGTCCCGAGCGCGGTCACCGCCACCACCCACGGCCAGGGCATCACGGCTAACCCGACCAGGATCACCGCGTCCGACCAGGCAATGCCGTGGACGGTGGAGCGGATCCGTACCTCGACGGTCAATCGGTCCGCGGCGGCGATCAACGCGATCAGTACCGCGAGTACGGTCCAGGAGGGTCGCGGCCCCTCGGTCAGGCCGGTCACCACCGTCGGGCCGGACAGCAGCACCGCGGTGGCTCCCAGCGACACGACTAGGCCGACCAGCAGTCGTAACTGCTGCTCGGCCTGGTCGTGATCTCGGCTCATGGCCCGCACCGTCCCTATTAGGCATCAATTCTCCGCCCCAGCCTACGATGCGGCCCTGGTTTTGGGTGCTCGGTCAGTTCCACTGGTCGCTACGCATGTCCCTGCTCCTGTGTGCTCGCTTTCCCGGTGTGTTACGTCTACGCCGTCGACCTCGGGGGTCGTGGCTGACATTCACGCTAGGCGGGATCGGGCCGGGAGCCGAGGAAAAGCGGGTCAATCACCGGACTCTGGTAATAACGACCTTTTGCGCACTCTGTCCGTATTCGGAGTATTCACAGATAGTGACGAATAGCTAGGAGTCACCACTCCATAGAATGGCGCAGCTGGCTCTACCCGTCGAGCAGACGTCCGCGATACTTCGCTCCACCTCGGGCAGTGTCGTGATCCCCGCAGCCCCCACGCGTTACCAACGCAGCCAGTAGCAACTCGATGACTCTGCGACGAGAGTACGGGGCAGCCCGCAAGAACGCGAGTTTTCTTGCGAATCTGCCTCTCGCCAGGCCGGAGCGGCGCCTACCGCCCTACCCTCCGTGCGCACACTGCCCGAACGCGCCGGCGGTGGTCGTGTGTGGCGGTCCGTGGTAGGTCGGCGGAGGCTGGTTGTCCACACCCACCAGCGCACCGATCACGATATTCCCGGCGACCGTGGGCGCGGAGGAGGCGGTGTTGCGGGTCAGGTACACCGACCCGGTCACCTGGTCACCGAACCACCCCACCGGCCGGTCCGGGTATCGGTCATGTCGCTTCTCCTCCCACCGGCAGGCGTGGGCGGGACCTCAGGCAGGCAGCCAGCCGTCCTCGGCTAACAGCCCGGTCTCGTCCCCACCGGACAGCTCCGCCGATGGCTCCGCCTCGTCCAAGGCCTCGGCGGGCACCGCGGCCGAAACGGTCGGCGGCGGAGTCAGAGAGGTCTCCGGCGCGGCGGCACGCTCCCGGCCGGATGGATCTGTGTCAGCCACGCTCTACAGCATCATCAGCGCCGCCGGCCGCGACCATGCCAAGGAATGATCAATTTTCAAGGAGTCGGCGACGGTCACTGTTCCGCCAGTCGATTGGCGATGGCCGCTCGGGAACGTACGTCCAACTTCCGCATGGCGGAGGTGATGTGCCGGGCCACGGTGTGCACCGACAGGTACAGCTCCGCGGCGATCTCCTTGTTGGACCGGCCGATCGCGGCCAGCTCGGCCACCTGCCGTTCCCGTGGGGACAGCTGGTTACCGTAGCTCCGCCGCCCTCCCCGGTGCCGGGCCGGCACCGGCAAGCCATGCTTCCGGGCCAACCGGCTGACCCGGGCGGCATCCCAGTTGGCCCCCAGCCGTCGGTAGTCGGCCAGCGCCGCCAACAGGGTGGGGCCGGCGCGGTCATCGGCGGTGCCGAACAGCGATCGCGCGGCCTCCTCCTGCGCCTGTGCCGCTTCGTACGGGCATTCCCGGGCCCGGTACTCCCGCGCCGCCTGCCGGAACCGGTCGGCCGCGGCCGGCTCGTCACCGTCGAAGCGGGCGAGCAACCCGCTGGCCTGCGCCAGGGCGGCGGTGCCCAGCGGCACATCCAGTTCGGCTAGTTCGGTGGTGGCGTGCCGCACCAGGTGCCGGGCCCGCTCGGGCTGATCCGCGGCGAGCAGCGTCTCCACCATCGCCGGCAGCGCCCGTACCGCGGTGGCCCATACCCGCTTGTCCGCCACTATCGTCAACAGCCGCTCGACCGTCGCCAGCGCGACGGGCACCTCGTCTCGCGCCAGCGCCAGCCGCAGCCGGGCCGCCGCCGGTAGCGGGAGCAGATCGAACCCGCCCAGCGCCTCGATCTGAGTCAGCAGCTCCGACAGCTGCTGCTCCGCCTGGTCCAGTTCCCCCCGGGCCAGCGCCAGGCAGCCGCCCGCCACCCGTGCATCGGCGCTGGCCCGAGGGTGCCCGGCCAACTCGTCGAGAAGCGCCTCGATCTCGTCGGCCAGCCCGTCCCACTCCCCTCGGCAGAACCGCAGCAGCGACATGCCGGAGCGGATACTCAGCTGCAACCGGGGGCTCTCCCCCACCGTGGAGCCGGCCAGCGCCCGGGCGAGCAACCGCTGCGCGGTCTGGTAGTGCCCGGCGTAGCACGCCTCGGTCCCCACCGACCAGTACGCGTTGACCTCCGACCGGTGCCGGGGAGTGTCACCGGCGCTCCGCTCGATGCCCTCAATCAGTTCCCGCCACCCCGGGTCACCGATCGAGGCGAGCACCATCGCCGCCTTACCCCGCACAAACGCCTGGAAGGTGGGGTCGGGCACGCGGGGCAGCAGTTCCAGCGCCCGCTGCAGCCACCGGCGGTGTTCCGCCAGCTCCACTCCGGCCTCGGTGGGGATCCCCAGCACCATCGCCGCCCAGGCCTGCAAATCCGGGCGTTCGTCCAGTTCGGCCACGGCATCGGTGAACACCTGCCGCTCCCGGGCCGGGTCGTCCCCCAGCTCGTGCAGGAGCAACGCCAACCGGAACCGCAGCTCGCCTCGGATGGCGGGGACAGCTCCCGCTGCAGGATGTCCGCCAGCAGGTCCGCCGTCTCCCGAGTGGCCAGGGCCTCGATCGCCGCCTGCCCCAGCTTGATCGCCAACTGGCCGGCCCGGTCCGGCGACAGGGGCGCGTGGCGCAGCACCTGCTCCAACAGCCGGACCGCCTCGGCGTCATGCCCGAGCGCCAACGCTTGCTCCGCGGCGCGCTCCGCCGCCACCACCCACTCCTCGGTCTGCCCCGCATGCTGAAGGTGGTGGGCGATCTGCCCGAGCCGGGTCGGGGCCGCCTCCGCCAACACCTGGGCGGCCTGGGCGTGCAGCGTACGCCGACGAGGACCGGGGATCTCCTCGTATACCGCCTGCGCGGCCAGGACGTGCCGGAAGCCGACCTTGTCGCCGTCCTCAACCAGCAGCCCGGACTCCAGCGCCTCCTCCAGCCCCAGCAGCACTGACTCGCTGATCGGGCGGCTGGTCGCCTCCAACACCGCCAGCGGCACCGCCACGTGCAGCACCGCCGCGGCCTCCACCACCGCCCGGGCCGCCGCGGACAGTCGGCTGACCCGCTCCGCCACCGATTCCCGGATGCTGGTGGGCACGTCCAGTTCGGCCAGCGCCCGCCGCGCCCAGCCGCCACCTCGGCGCACCAGCGTGCCCCGGGTCCGCAGCAACGCCAGCAGCTCCTCGATCGCGAACGGGGAACCGGAGGCGCGCTCACACAGGTAGGCGGCGAACTCGTCGGACACCCGGTCCACGCCCAGGATGGCCGCGGCCAGCACCCCGGTCTGGGCGGCATCCAGCGGTGCCAAGGTCAGATCGGTGCGGGTCATGGACTGGTGCCGCTTGACGGTCAACGCCCGGACGGCCGGATCCACGTCCTCACCTCGGAAGGTGAGGACCACCGACAGCCCGGCCGGGGCTTCCGACAGCAGGTATCCCACGAAATCAGCGGTCTGCTCGTCGGCCCAGTGCAGGTCCTCCAACACCACAATCGCCGGAGCAAGTGCACTCAGCACTTCCACCAGGCCCCGGAACACCCGATGCCGCTCCACCCCCTGGTCGGCCAGGGAGTCCGGCGGTGGGGGCAGCTGATCGGCCAGTTCGGGCAGTAACGGCCGCAGCGCCCCCGCCACCGGTGACAGGCTCACCCGGGTGAGCTGTTCGCCCTGGTCACGCAGCGCCTCGATCACCGGACCAAGTGGAAACGACTCCCGGATGCCGTGGCACCGCCCCACCAACAGCCGCCGATCGCGGATCTCCGGCCGCGCCGCCAGCTCGGTGACCAGCCGGGTCTTGCCGATCCCGGCCTCTCCTTCGATTACCACCACCGCCGGTGGGGCGAGCACCGCCGCCACCAGCCGCTCCAGCTCGGCCGCCCGCCCCACCTGCGCGGGGGAAACCACCCGCCCGGCTTCGTTGTCCGCCATATCGCCTCTGGCCCGTCAGCTGACCGCGCCCCCTCCACCCCAGGATCGCGGGGCGCCATCGGCAGCCTACCTGAGACGTCTGTACGAGGCGGTCGGCCGAGCGGCCGGTTATTGCGCGGACGGGCCGACGTTGGTCCGGGAGCGGACCACCTCGCACACGTGCGCCACCGCCTCGTCCAGCGGTACGCCGTTGCGCTGCGACCCGTCCCGGTACCGGAACGAGACCGTCCCGGCGGCCACGTCGTTGTCCCCGGCGATCACCATGAACGGCACCTTCTGCTGCTGCGCGTTGCGGATCTTCTTCTGCATCCGCTCCGCGGAGGTATCCACCTCCGCCCGAATCCGCTCCGCCCGCAGTCGGGACACGAACTCCGCCAGGTAGTCGATGTGGTCGTCCCGCACCGGGATGCCCACCACCTGCACCGGCGCCAGCCAGGCCGGGAAGGCGCCCGCATAGTGCTCAGTGAGGACGCCGAAGAACCGCTCGATCGACCCGAACAAGGCCCGGTGGATCATCACCGGCCGCTGCCGGCTGCCGTCCGCGGCCTGGTATTCCAGCTCGAACAACCGCGGCAACTGGAAGTCCACCTGGATAGTGGACATCTGCCAGGTCCGGCCGATCGCATCCCGCGCCTGCACCGAGATCTTCGGGCCGTAGAAGGCCGCCCCACCCGGATCCGGCACCAGCTCCAGGCCGGACTCCTGGGCCACCGTCCGCAGGGTCTCCGTGGCCTCTTCCCACTCCTCAGGCGCTCCGACGAACTTGTCCTTCGAGTCGTCCCGGGTGGACAGCTCCAGGTAGAAGTCTTCCAACCCGTAGTCGCGCAGCAGATCCAGCACGAAGGTCAGCAGGTTGCGCAGCTCGTCGGCCATCTGCTCCTTGGTGCAGTAGATGTGCGCGTCATCCTGGGTCAGTCCCCGCACCCGGGTCAGCCCGTGCACCACCCCCGACTTCTCGTACCGGTAGACGGTGCCGAACTCGAACAGCCGCAGCGGCAGCTCCCGATAGGAGCGCCCCCGCGACCGGAAGATCAGGTTGTGCATGGGGCAGTTCATCGGCTTGAGGTAGTACTCCGCCCCTTCCAACTGCATCGGCGGGTACATGTTGTCCTTGAACCAGCCCAGGTGCCCCGAGATCTCGAACAGGGTGCCCTTGGTGATGTGCGGGGTGTTGACGAATTCGTACCCCGCCTGCTCGTGCCGCTCGCGGGAGTAGTTCTCCAGCTCCCGCCGGATGATCCCGCCCTTGGGGTGGAACACCGCCAGCCCCGACCCGATCTCCTCCGGGAAGGAGAACAGATCCAGCTCCAGCCCCAGCTTGCGGTGGTCGCGCCGGGCCGCCTCCTCCCGCATCCGCAGATACGCCTTCAGCTGGTCCCGGGTCGGCCAGGCGGTGCCGTACACCCGCTGCAGCTGCGGGTTGGCCTCACTCCCACGCCAGTACGCGGCGGCGGTGCGCATCAGCTTGACCGCCCGCGGGTCGATCAGGTCGGTGGACGGCAGGTGCGGCCCCCGGCACAGGTCCGACCAGCGCACCTCGCCGGTCTCCCGGTCCAGGTTGTCGTAGATGGTCAGCTCGTCGCCGCCGAGCTCCATCACTTCGGTGTCGTCCAGCCCGTCCCCGCTGGCGCCGAGCAGGTCCAGCTTGTACGGCTCGTGGGCCAGCTCGGCCCGGGCCTGCTCCACGCTGTCGAACCGACGCCGGCGGAACCGCTGCCCCGACTTGATGATCTCGGTCATCCGCTGCTCTAGCTTGGATAGATCCTCCGGGTGCAGCGGCGGGACGTCGAAGTCGTAGTAGAACCCGTCGTGGATGGGCGGACCGATCCCCAGCTTCGCCTCCGGGAACAGGTCCTGCATGGCCTGGGCGAGCACGTGGGCGGTGGAGTGGCGCAGCACGTTGAGGCCGTCCGGGGAATCCATCGGCACCGGCTCGACCGTGGTCTCCACCTCCGGCGCCCAGGACAGATCCCGCAGCTGGCCGTTCGGGTCCCGGACCACCACCACCGCCTTCGGCCCCCGCAACGGCAGGCCGGCCGCGGCCACCGCGTCCGCGCACGTCGTCCCGGCCGGGACGACGACGGGGTCGGCCACGGCGGAAACGGGACGGGATGCGGACACGATGACTCCTTCGGGTCGTGCTTGTGCGGTCGTACGTGCGAAGTCGGTCAGCCGGCCCCGTCGCCGCCTCCGGGCAGACGACGGACCGTCGGATCCGCCACGATGCTATCGACTGCGGCAATCCGGTTTGGGATCGGCTCAGCCCCGTACCGGCGGATCGTTGGCCAGCAGGTCCAGCGTCAGCGCGGCGGTCCAACTGAACGCAGCCGTGCCGACACCGGCCCCGGTTTCGGTGTGGAAATATTCGTAGCAGCCTGACGAGCGCACCAGGTCGAGCATCGCTCGCCGCAGCGCATCCGCCAACACCGGCTGCTCCTGCAGGTGCAGGGCTCGCCACAGCAGCCAGTTCATGTTGACCCACAGGGGGCCCCGCCAGTACCGGACAGGATCCAGGTCGGCGGCGGTGCGGTCGTAGCTGGGCAGCGGCAGCCGCATCTGCTCGGACAACCCGAATCGCGGCGAAGCCGCCTCGGCGATCACGCTCTTGACCACATCATCGGGTAGTTCGGGCAGAATCAGCGGAATCAACCCACCCAGGTAGCGCTGGGGGCAGAGCTGCCCGGTGCGCAGATCAAGGGCGTGGAACATGCCGGTGGCCGGGTTGTACAGGCGGTCCACCAGCGCCTCGGTGATGGCCCGGGCCCGCTCGAGGTGCGGCTTGGGGTCGTGTCCCAGCACACGGGCGATGTCGGCCAGCGCGTACTCCGCCGCGGCGAGGATGGCGTTGAACGCCGAGCACTCCGCCAGGAACGGATGCCACTCGGCGGCGCCCTGGTCGCGGTACTGGTGGTCCCGGTAGCTGGCGGCCAAGAGGATGTACCGGGCGTAGTCGATGTCGGTGGGGCGGTGGGAGCGTTCGGAAACATCCAGGTCCAGTCGCCGGTACTGGCGCAGCAGCTCCAGGTCGGCCGGCACCGCCTGCATCGGCACGTCCCAGGCCGGGCTGTTGTCCTGCCCGGACTCCCATGGGTGCACGATGCAGGCCAGACCACCCCCGCCCAGATCCCGGTGGGTGGTCAGGTACCGCTGCTGGGCCACCAGTCGCGGGTACAGCCAGTGCAGCTCCGCCAACGCCTGCTGCCGGGCCGCGGGATCGGTGGCTCGGCGGTAGAGCTCCCAGACCCCGACGGCGTGCACCGGCGGCTGCACGATCCCGCTGGTGGGGCGGGCCGGGGCGAACGGGGTCTCGGTCGAGCGCCAGAACTGCGGGCCGGGGAAGTAGGTCTCGGACCGGTCGCTGTGGGCGTCGAACACGATGTGCGGTACCCGTCCGTCTCCCCACTGCGCCTCGAACAGCGTCCGCAGATCACGCCAGCCGCGGGCGGGATCGACGTGGGCTAGCCCCACCGCGATGAAACCAGCGTCCCAGCTCCACTGGTACGGATACAGGGTGCGGGACGGCACCGTATGGTCATGCCACCAGTTGTCGGCCAAGGTGGTTATCGCCAGCCGCCGCAGCTGCTTATCGCTGATCGGTTCCATGCGCTACCTCGGTGTGTCGAACCGTTCGTCACATTACCCCGATCCGCGATAAATGTTCCAAACCCCGGGTGGGAAGGTCGCCAAGCCCACATTCTGCGGGCCGGCGGCCGCGGGCCCTGAGAAAACTCGTCCGGGAAAAACAGCGCCGGCCCATCTGACCGGAGCACCGCGTAGGGCACCGATCGGATGGGCCGGCGATTTGACGTCTAGGGCGTTCTCAGATAGCGCGCACCTGGTCGGCCTGCGGCCCCTTCGGGCCCTGCGTTACCTGGAACTCGACCCGCTGGTTCTCCTCCAGCGTCCGGTAGCCGTTCGACTGGATGGCCGAGAAGTGGACGAACACGTCCTCCCCGCCGCCGTCGACGGAGATGAAACCGAATCCCTTCTCAGCGTTGAACCACTTGACGGTGCCCTGTGCCATGTCCTGCTCCCTTGATGCAACAAACTTTGACGGCCCACGCACGCCGCATGGCCATCAGGCCAATTTCGTGCAGCGGCGTGCTCCCGCGGACGGGTGGCACAGACCACATACCCAAAAAAGCCCACACTGAGCATAGCCCAGCGGGATTCATATCGCCTCCCGCCACAAGCTGTGCCGGTGATCTCAATTCGGAAAATCCCGGTAGACCCGGCCCTGCCCCGGCGAACCTCGCCGGAAAGCGCCAGCCGGCTACGGGCCGGCCGGCTCCCCCGCGGGACGCTCCGGCTCCGAAACGACCCGAGGTGGCGGGGTCGAGGTGGCCGAGGTCGGCAAGGCGCTGCCCGTGGTCGCCTCCGCCCGCTGGCGCAGCAGTCGCGCCACCGCGGTGATGTCCGCCGGAGAGCTACGAGAAGCCAGCCAGAACATGGCCGCGGTCGGCAGGAAGAACAACTGGAAGATGGCCAGCCCCACCGCGTAGTTGACCGGAGACGGCAGCGCCCGCGCCACGGCCTCGAACGTCCGCACCACCAGCGAGGCGCCGGCCGCCCGCCCGAGCCCGTTGGCGAGGTTGCCGAGGCTGAACACGGTGCCCCGGTGCTCCGGCGGATTGACCTCCGCCAACAGTGCGTAGGTGTTCGGCGCCTGGGCCGACAGCAGCCCGATCGCCAACAGTGCCAGCAGGAAGGTGGCGGCCATGGCCGGTTCGGTGACCACGCTCCGCAGCACCGCCAGCGCGATCTCCCCCTGGTCCCGGGTCTCCGGCGACAGATCCAGCCGCAACGGCACGAAGAACAGGCCGATGAACAGCGGTACCGCCAGGAACACCCCGATCGCCGCCACCTGGGCGCGGCCCCGGAGCGTACGGCGTTGCCGCCGGTCCCCCACCAGCCCACCGATCAGCGACAGCACCGCCCCGCTGTAGGCCAGGATGGTGAACATGCTGCCGATCTCGATCGCGGTCGGTTCGGGGTAGCCCAACTCCTCGGCCTTGGCTTGGAACAGCCGCGGCACCCACACCAGCGAGCCGTACGCGATCTGGGCGGTGAACCCCTGCGCGACCAGCCAGAGGTTGGTCCGCCGGGTGAACAACTGCGGCAGGTCGGCCCGCCGGATCCGGTACTGGTAGACCTCCCCGGCCTCGTACAGCGCCTGCAGCGCCGGCTCCCGCTGGCCACGCGGGACGTTGATGGTGAACAGGTAGGCCACCGTGGCCAACAGCCCGGCCAGCGCCAGCACCCGGAACGGCGCCCGCCAGTCCGCGGAGCCCACCAGCCCCGCCAGCGCGACTCCCACCAGGGTGCCCGCGCCTTGGGACAGCCCCCACAGCCCCATCACCAGCCCGCGTCGGCGCGGCGAGATCAGGTCGCTGACCACGCTGAAGCCGACCGAGGCCACCGCACCCAGGCCGATTCCGGCCAGGGCTTGGGCGGCGAGGAACGCCGGATACCCGGTGGTGACGGCGGTGGCGCCCATTCCGGCCGACCACAGCAGGGTGCCGAGCATCAGCACCCGCTTCCGGTCGGCCCGGTCCCCCAGATACCCCCAGCCCAGCGCGGCGACCGCCGTGAGCAGGAGGTTGAGGGAGACCGCGGTGGCCACGCCCGCCTCCGAGGTGGCCAGATCGCGGCTGATCGGACTGAGCAGCGGGGGCGGTAGCGCGATCGCGACGTTGTCCAACGCCGCGAGCACCACGAACACCGTCACGCTGTAGGCGCGGTGGGCGGCGCTTCCCCGCACCCGCCGGGTAGAGCCGGTACCGGTCACGTCCGGACACTCAACCAGACCCGCGGAACCGGGTCACGGCTGGGGCCGTGGTGACCGGCCCGGCACCTCATCCGACCGTTAGCGACCAGTCACCAACCGGTTGACCGCGGCGTCTACGTCCAGGTACTCCGATTCCTGGCCTCGAGGCACCACCACGTACGTGCGGCGTAGGAACCGCACCAACACACTGCGCGGGACCTCGAACAAGGCGTTACCGTCCGGCGACGACAGCGCCAGCGCGACGAAATCCCCCGCGGGTTCGCCCACGGCCAGACCCGAACGTCCCCGATACCGGCCGGCTCGTCCAGCCCAGTCACCAGTAGCTCCCGAGCGAACGACCAGCCGACCGCCTCCCCGCCGGCGGAGTCGGCGTGGAAGAGTACGTGCACCGCGTACGGGTCAGCTGGGTCGTACCGAAGGCTGGCGCGCACCGGCAGTGCGGTCGCGTCAGGTGCTACCAGTCGCAGCGATGTTTCGACCTCAACGGTCGTTGGTTTGACGTTCATCGGTTTCTCCCCCCGGCACCGCTGCGGAGCCGACGTACTCCGCCCCATCCATGATCAGACGGCGTACGTGACTACGCTCCGCTATGAGCCTATCTCACTCTGTAGTGGGACCACGCGCCCTGAGTCCAACCACCTGTCCGCTGCTTTCCCCTGTTCCGTCCGGTTCCATGCATGCAAACGACAAGCTCATCGACGACATTGCCGCGGTGCAGAGGTCGACTACCCCGGTAACGCCCACTCCCCGGGGCGAGTGACGGGTATCCGGTCACCCGAAGCCGACAGCGGTGTAATTTGTCCGGATTCCTGGTGGAAGATCCACCCACTGGTCGCACCCCGAAACTCCCGCGCCCGCCCTCGAGCGGGCCTTCCCGACATCCGCCGACCCCGGGTGTGCAACCGGGCCGCAAATGCGCTACAGTGCTCAACGGCTCGGGCGGTTGGCGCAGCGGGAGCGCGCTTCGTTCACACCGAAGAGGTCACTGGTTCGATCCCAGTACCGCCCACCATCAAAAACCCCAGCTCACAGCCCCTCCTCGGAGGGGCTTTCTGCTTTCTCGACCGTCCCTCACCGCCAGAAGGCGGCACAAAGGCGTCAAGGCACCCCACACGCGCCGGTCCCGCTCCCGGGTCGGGTGGGTGATCCCGCCACCGGCTACCGGCGTTGCCCGCTGGCGCTGTTGCGGTTCCCGGTGTTCCGGGAGGGCGGTCACCCCGCGGTGAGGTAGGGCGAGGGCACGACAGGACGCGAAGGGTTGATTCCGCCGATGACCACGCCGGCCAACCCGATCAGCGCGGCGGCCAAGGACCATGCGAACGAGTCACCGCCCTCGGCGGTCGCTTGCGCGCGGCACCGCGCGGCGAAGACGGCTTCACTGTCCACGCCGAACTTCCCATGATGAATATGTCTTCAACACGCCGCCCGCATGGTGATCAGCCCCCTGATTGGATGCTGGGGACGACGGGACAGGAACGCCAACCAGCGCGCCACATAGTCCCTACACCGCAGCCGCCCGGCACCCGGAGCCATGTACTCACCCGGTTGAGTGCAGTCTCGACCTCAACAAAGAACACGGAAGCTTCCTACCGGTGTGGAACGGGTGCCGTGGGCTGTCCGAGTTCTACACTTGCCCGGTGATTCTTCCGCGCCATGTTGGCCTTCCTACTCATAGGAGGCTGACGCCATGCGAAAACTGACCTTCGGTATGAACCTGAGCCTGGACGGCTTCATCGCCGCGCCCGGTGGCGACCTCAGCTGGAGTGAGCCGAGCGCCGAGCTGTTCCAGTGGTGGTCCGACCGGATCGGGGCGACCGGCACCGCGCTGTACGGGCGCAAACTGTGGGAGACGATGAGCTCCTACTGGCCGACCGCCGACCAGCAGCCGGATGTGACACCGGCGGAGATCGAGTTCGCCCGCCGCTGGCGAGCCATGCCGAAGGTGGTGTTCTCCTCGACGATCAGCACGGTCGACTGGAACGCCCGCCTAGTCACCGGCGACGCGATCACCGAGATCACCCGGCTCAAGGCCGAGGACGGCGGCTCCCTGGACATCGGCGGCGCCACACTCGCCGCAGCAGCCATGCGGAACGGACTGATCGACGAGTACGTGCTCATCACCCATCCGGTCCTGCTAGGTAGCGGCACACCGTTCTTTACGGCCCTGGACAACTGGGTGAACCTGAACCTGGTGGAAACTCGGACGTTCCCCGACGGCGTGCTCCTGACCAGGTACGAGACCAGGCGCGCGTGATGGCACTGCCGCCCGTCCCCACTTATGGATCGAGTACGGGCACGGTCACGGTAGGTTGTCCGTGTGGCGGCGCTGAGGGCGACCCGAGTGCAGATCTGGACCGATGGTGCGTGCAGCGGTAACCCGGGACCCGGTGGCTGGGGTGCCCTGTTGCGCTACGGCAAAGCCGAGAAGGAGCTGTACGGCGGTGAACCCACCCCCACGACGAACAACCGGATGGAGCTCACCGCCCCCATCCAGGCGCTGAACGCGCTGACCCGGGCATGCGTCATCGACCTGTACACGGACAGCACCTACGTGCGCAACGGCGTCATGTCGTGGATGGCGAACTGGAAACGCAACGGCTGGCGTACGAAAGACGGGCAGCCGGTCAAGAACGCGGACCTGTGGCGTGAACTCGACGCCGCCATTGCCCGCCACCAGGAGGTCGTCTGGCATTGGGTGAAAGGCCACGCCGGTCAGGTGGAGAACGAACGCGCCGACCAACTCGCCGCTCGCGGTCTGCGGTCGGCCCTAGCGGCTGCCGGCGCTCCGGTACCGCCGTTGCCGCCGCCACGCCGCCAGGCCGCACCGCGGCCGTCAGCGACCGGCGAGGCAACCCAGTGTCGAGCCAGGACAAAAGCTGGCAAGCCCTGCCCGATCACCGCCCGACCTTCCGGCTTCTGCCATGTCCATGACCCCGCTGTTCTCTGCGGTGCCCCCACCAACCGCGGCACCCCGTGCGGTGTTGCTACCGGTGGCGGTCGGTGCCGTGCCCATGCGCATGTGACGATCACCGACGATGCCCTCGACCTCTGATCACATGCCCGCCCTGATAGTGGATGTCTGCGCATAACCCCAGCGAACTCAGCTGCCCGGGCACGGCGGGGCGGGCAGGGGCGTAACAGCCTCCAGTGATTGCCGCTTGGCGTATGAAACCGCATCCGGGATGCTGGCGACGATGGCGATGCCACCGGCCAAGGCCGCGAGCAAGGCCCAGGCGAAATGAGCCGGGCCACTAGCCACCACCGTACGGGGTGTGAGTCCAGGGATCGGCTCGGGTGGTTTGCCGGAGTAGCAGTAGTAGCAGGTCTGTTGGCGCTGGCCCAAACTCGATGCGTTCCCAGTTACCGGCGGGCGAGACCGTCGCGACCGTTTACGCGGCCTTCAGGACATGATCGTTGAGGAACAGCAGCCCGGTGGCTGCCACCGTCACCGGGTGCATCAGCCAGGCCAGAGCTATCTGGAAGGGGCTTCGGGCCACCTCGGACGGTCCTCTGTCCACCGGCGCGCTGCTCATCTGTTGAAGCTATCGACTTCCGCTGCGCCGGACCAGTCCTGGCGCTCGTCACGATCGTGGTCGGTGCCGGCCCGCCCATAGCACCCATGTCGTTTAACCCTCCGGTGCGCGGGTAGCGACCGCAGATCTACGAGACCCCGGAGGCGGCCATGAACCTGAGCACCGCACTGCGTGCCACCCTGCTGGGGGCGGCGACCGGACTGCGCAGTATGACCGGACTGGCGGCGGTCGCGCTGACCACGCCCCGTAGCGCCCACCCGGCCTGGGTGGGCCGCCTGGGTGGGGGGTGGGGACGCGGGGTGACCTCGCTCGCTGCCGCGAGTGAACTACTCACCGACAAGAGCGTGGGGTTGCCGAGCCGGCTCGAATCGCCGCTGTTCGGGCAGCGGCTCGCCGCGAGCGCGGTGAACGCCACTGCCCTGGCCAGGCGGGAAGGCGCCCGGCCGGTCCTGCCGGTGGTGCTGGCGATGGCCGGGGCGGCCGCCGCCACGTACCTGGGGGTGCGCTGGCGGACGTTCGCTCACCAGCGTGGGCGCGCCACCGCGGGCGCGGTGGTGGAGGACCTCGCCGCCATCGGCCTGGCTGCTGCGGCGACCCGGCGCGCGGGCGCGAGGCGGCTGGGCATGCCCCCGACGATCACGCCGCGGGAGAGCCCGATCCGACCCGCTGGCAGGGGCAAGGGCGCCTGGCTCACCAGCCTGGAGCTGGGCGCCAACCTGCTGCAGCAGACCACTCCGCTGAAGGATTTCGACGTGTACGTGGTCGGCTTCCACCCGGCCAAGGAGCACCCGGATATGCAGATGGAGGCGCATCACTACTGCCGGGTGGTCAACGACGATCTGATCCAGTGTGTGTTGTTCGACGGCAACACCCGGGACGCGAACCTGATCGGCGTGGAATACATCGTCTCGGAGCGGCTGTTCGAGACCCTGCCGGAGTCGGAGCGACGCTACTGGCATCCGCACAACTTCGAGATCCTCTCGGCGCAGCTGGTCGCTCCCGGGCTGCCCGAGGTGGCGGAGAAGTCGTTGATGAAGAAATTGCTCAACGGCTACGGCAAGACCTGGCACACCTGGCACACCGGACGCCACGACGGCGAGCCGGGCCACGACCTGCCGGTGGGCGAGCCGATGCTGATGTGGTCCTTCAACCGGGAAGGCGAGTGCGACGAGTCGCTGAAGCAGCACCGCAACCGAGCCATGGGCCTCGACGTGGCCAAGAAATACCGCGATCGACAGGATCTGGTGGCACTGGCCCGTCCACAGTCAGGGGTGAATGACCTCAAGGACCGGTTCCGCGACACTACCCCGGTCCCCGGAGTGGTGGACATCTCCGACGCCGGCCGACCGGCACGATGACCGCCCGCCATCCCGCGTCGGTCTCACCGGCACCCGGCCTCACCTAGGTAGGGTGGTGGCTCATGAGGGTGGCGACGTGGAACGTCAACTCCGTGGTGGCGCGCCTACCACGGTTGCTGGCGTGGCTGGAGCTCGCCAACCCCGACGTGGTGTGCCTGCAGGAGACCAAGTGCGCCGCGGAGGCGTTCCCCACCGAAGCGATCGCTGAGCGCGGTTACCAGGTCGCGGCCCACGGCATGGGGCGGTGGAACGGGGTGGCGATCCTGTCCCGGGTCGGGCTGGCTGAGGTGACCCGCGACCTGCCCGACCAGCCGCCGGCGCCGTCCGATCAGGACCCGGAGGCGCTGCTCGCGCCGCCGCGGGTGATCGAAGCCCGGGCGATCGCGGCTACCTGCGGCCCGCTCCGGATCTGGTCGGTCTACGTGCCCAACGGCCGTAGCCCGGACAGTCCGCACTACGACTACAAGCTGCGTTGGCTCGCCGCCCTGCGGGACGCGCTCGTGCCGGAGCTGGCCGCCGGCGGTGCCCTGTTGGTGGCGGGTGACTTCAACGTCGCCCCCACCGACGCCGATGTGTGGGACCCGGCCGCGTTCGTCGGTGCCACCCACGTCACCGATGCGGAACGGCAGGCCCTGGCGCAGTTGCAGGCGTTGGGCCTGACCGACGTGGTGCCCCGGGCGCTGAAGTACGACACCCCCTTCACCTATTGGGACTACCGGGCGGGGATGTTCCCCAAAAACTTCGGCATGCGCATCGACCTGGTCTACGCCAACCCGGCCGCCGCCGCGCGGGTCACCGACGCGTACGTCGACCGCGAGGCTCGCAAGGGCAAGGCCCCCTCCGACCACGCGCCAGTGGTGCTTGACCTGAACCTGTGAACTGCTTCCGAACTGTTGAATCAGGACCTTTCACTCCTAGGAACTGCTGTCAGTCCTTTGTAGGATTTCTCTGATCAGCCTGGTTTTCAGCCCAACAACCACCTCCCTGCCGGGTTGACGGATTCGCGGTATTCGCCGCTCACATCGCGCTCATCAGCGGTCAGCCGGGTGGATCTCGCTGGCTACCATCCCCCTCCAGCCCGGCCTATCCGGACCACTTGCCCCAGTGGACACCGGCCTGCCTCACCGGTTCCCCCGCCTGCGGGTGGCCGGCGACCTGCTGGTGGGCTGGTCCGGCAACGTGGTCGGTGCGCTCGACCTCCGGGACGGAAGCGTCCGATGGGTCCACCAGCCGACGTCCTACCAGAACAACCACGGCGCGATCGCGGCGTCCCCGTCCGGTGTGGTCATCGGACCGTTCGGTGGCGCGGTGATGGAGGTGATCGGTCTGGACGGCACCGCGCGGTCAACGCTCGATCAGCTCGGCGACATCACGGAGTTGCGGCAGATCGGGCCGGTCGTGGACGATCAGGTCGTCGTACGGTTCGCAGTCCGCCGCTGGGAAGCCTCGATCGCGTTGATCAGCCTCACCGGATGATCAACGCCGCCGTGGGCCGGGCCGGTCCCATAGCCCTGAAGTGGGATGGCCGAGGTCGGCTGGGTTGTGCCGAGCAACGCGAAGGAGCGACAGGTGCTGGACTGGCTGAACTCCACGGCGGTCACCGCCTTCGGGGTGCCGACGTCCTGGGCGGAGCTGCTGGGTTTCGGCACCGGCGCCCTCTGTGTGCTGCTGGTGGTGCGCCAGCACATCGCGAACTGGCCGATCGGCATCCTCAACGTCCTGCTGCTGATGGTGGTGTTCTGGACCGCCGGGCTGTACGCCGATGCGGGCCCTGCAGATCGTCTACGTGCTCCTCGGCGCGTACGGCTGGTGGCACTGGGCCCGTGGCGGAGCTGACCGCGGCACCCTGCCGGTGCGGCGCACCACCGGCACCGAGTGGCTGGCTTTAGCGGCGGCCGGCGCCGCGGGCACCGGCGCGCTGTGGTTCTTCCTGGCGCACTACACCGACTCCACGGTGCCGCTGCCGGACGCGCTCACCACCGCGTTGTCGCTGCTGGCCACGTACGGGCAGGCCCGCAAACTGGTGGAGAGCTGGTGGCTGTGGATCACCGCCGACCTGATCTACATCCCGCTGTACGGCTACAAGGGGCTCTGGTTGACCGCGCTGCTCTACGTCGGGTTCCTGTGTCTGTGTGTGCTCGGGCTGCGGGCCTGGCGCGCCGATCTACGCCGCCGCACCGGCGCCGGTGACCCGGCCGTGACGGGGGTGGCCGGATGACCCGCCGGTTCTCCCACGGGCTGGTGGTCGGCAAGTTCTACCCGCCGCACGCTGGGCATCATTACCTGATCGAGACCGCCGCCGCGGCCTGCTCCCGGGTCACCGTGGTGGTGGCACCGTCGAGCGTGGAGTCGATCCCGCTGGAGCTGCGGCTGAGCTGGTTGCGGGAGGTCCACTCCCCTACCCCGTGGGTGCGGTTCGTCGGGGTCATCGACGACCACCCGGTCGACTACGAGGATCCGCAGATCTGGGACGCCCACTGTCGATTGTTCCGACAGGCCGCCGGGGACGAGGTCGACGCCGTCTTCAGCTCCGAGGGTTACGGGCCGGAGCTGGCCCGGCGGTTCGCGGCCACGCATGTGGAGGTGGACGCTGCCCGTACCGCCGTACCGGTGTCCGGCACCGCGGTACGCGCCGACCCGATCGCGCACTGGCATCACCTGGCCCCACCGGTGCGGGCCTGGTTCACCCGCCGGGTGGTGGTCGTGGGCGCGGAGTCGACCGGCACCACCACGCTGGCCCGCTCCCTCGCCGAGGCGCTGCGACGTCGCGGTGGGGCCTGGGCGGAGACCCAGTGGGTTCCGGAGTACGGCCGGGAGTTGACGGCCCGGAAGTTGGCCGCGCTGCACGCCGTCGATCCGGACGCGACGATATTCGACGTGACCTGGTCGCCGGCGGACTTCGTGGAGGTCGCCACGGCGCAGAACGCGGCCGAGGACGCCGCCGCCCGCGTCGGTGGGCCGATCCTGGTCTGCGACACCGACGCCCGCGCCACCGCGGTCTGGCAGGAGCGCTACCTCGGCACCGTTTCCCCGCAGGTACGGGCCGCGGCCCGGATGCCGGACCTCTATCTGCTCACCGACCACACCGATGTGCCGTTTGAGGACGACGGGCTGCGCGACGGTGAGCACCTGCGGGCCTGGATGACCGACCGGTTCCGGACCGAGTTGCGCCGCGCCCACGCTCCGGTGGTGGAGGTGACCGGCCCGCCCGAGGTGCGGCTGGCGACCGCGCTCACGGCCTGTGACGCGCTGGTGGCCCGGGGATGGTCGTTGGCGGACCCGTTGCCGGAGCGCGGGGCGGTCACCGGTCCGTCGACGGCACCGACGCGTTGACCGCCGACGGGCGTTACTCGCCGGTGAGCCCGTCCACGGACTGCCGCAGCAGGTCGGCGTGCCCGTTGTGGCGGGCGTACTCCTCGATCATGTGGACCAGGATCCACCGCAGGCTGGGGGTACGTCCGTCCGACCAGCCCCGCGCGGCGAGCCGGTCCAGCCCGCCGTCGGCCAGCGCCTCCTCGGTCAACGCCCGGGAGCGGGCCACCGCGTCCTCCCAGAGCGCGAACAGCTGCTCCGGGGAGTCGTGGGCGGCCGAGTGCCACGGCCAGTCCGGGTCGGCTTTCCAGTCCACCGCGGCCCACACCGGGTGCGGGTCCCGGCCGTGCAGCCGGTAGGCGAACCAGTAGTCCTCCACCCAGGCCAGGTGCTTGAGCAACCCACCGAGGGTGATGGTGGCGGGGCCGACGGTCGCTTGTAGGCCCTTGGCGTCGAGGCCTCGGCATTTCCACGCCAGGGTGGCGCGGTGGAACTCCAGGAACCCCACCAGGGTCGCGGTCTCGTCGGCCGCCAGCGGCGGCTCCGGGCGGCCCTGCTCATCTAGTGCGGTCACGACCGGCAAGCCTAGCGGCGCCGGTCGGCCGGGCGGGAGTCCGGTCAGCCCGCCCCCGAGTGGGCATGGACGGCGGCGGAGACGGCCTCGACCACGCCGTCCCGGGCGATGCCCCCGAGGAGGGCCCCGACCGCGGCGTCGATCTCCGGTTCGGTGACCGGGGCGTGCCGGAACAGCAGTCGGTAGTGGACCAGCGAGGCCAGGGTGTCGACCGCGAGGGTCAGGTCGACGCCGTCCCGCAGGTCGCCCCGGTCCCGCGCCTGCTCGAGGGTGACCCGAACCGCCGCCCGGGGTGGTTCGAACACCGTGGTCATGAAGGTCCGGCGTAGTTCCGGGTCGTCGGTGCAGTCGGCCAGCAGAGCGCTGACCGTCTCGGCCCCCATGCAGGTGAGCACCCGGGCGAACAGCTCCAACGACTCGACCAGGTCGCACCGGGTGCAGCCGGTCTGGGGTGGCACCACCCGCCCCATGCGCCGCTGCAACTCGGCCAGCACCAGCTGCTGGCGACCAGGCCAGCGCCGGTAGATGGCGGTCTTGCTCACCCCCGCCCGCCGGGCGACGTGCTCGATCGCGAGTTCGGGGTAGCCGAGTTCGTCCAGCAGCTCGGAGGTGCTGTCGAGGACCGCGCGGTCGATGGACGAGTCCCGCGGTCGCCCCCCACGGAGACCGGTTGTCACGCTTCCATGGTAACTTTCGCTACGCTACGTTTCGTATCGAAATGAGGGAGACCCGCATGGCACCCACCCCACCCGCCGGCTACCGGGCATGGCTCGGGCTCGGGCTGCTGACCTTGCCACTGTTCGTGCTGGCGGTGGACGCCAGCGTCCTCTACCTGGCGGCACCCCACATCGGTGCGGCGCTCGCCCCTTCCGCTTCCCAATGGCTGTGGATCCTCGACAGCTACGGCTTCCTGATCGCCGGCTGTCTGGTGACCATGGGCTCCGTCGGAGACCGAATCGGACGCCGACGGCTGTTGCTGCTGGGGGCCGGGGCGTTCGCGCTCCTGTCCGGACTCGCGGCCTACGCGCCGAACCCAGAACTGCTGATCGGGGCCCGGGCCCTGCTAGGGGTGGCCGGGGCGACCCTGATGCCGTCCACGCTGGCGCTGATCCGGACCCTGTTCCCGGACGACCGCCGCCGCACCATCGCGATCGCGGTCTGGATGACCACCTTCTCCGCCGGGGTGGCGCTCGGCCCGGTGATCGGTGGGGTGCTGCTGACCGCGTTCTGGTGGGGGGCGGTGTTCCTGCTCGCGGTACCGGTGATGCTGCTGGTCCTGCTCCTCGGACGCTGGCTACTGCCGGAGAGCCGGGCCACCGCACCGGACCCGGTCGACCTGGCCAGTGTCCTGCTGTCGGTCGCCTCGGTGATCGGCCTGGTGTACGGGATGAAGACCATGGCCGACACCGGACCGACCGCCGGGGCGTGGGGGTCCCTCACCACCGGCGGCCTGCTCGGACTGCTGTTCCTACGCCGGCAACGGCGCCTGTCCCATCCGCTGGTCGACGTGAACCTGTTCGCGGGGCGCGGGTTCCGGACCGCCCTGACGCTGCTCCTGCTGGGAATCTTCGCGGTCACCGCGGTGAACTTCCTGGTCCCGCAGTTCCTCCAGTCGGTCGCCGGCCTGGACCCCCTTCGGGCCGGATTGCTGACCGCCCCGTTGGCGCTGGCCGCGGTCGGCGGCTCCCTGGCCGCGCCCTGGCTGGCCGGACGGTACGGCCCGGCATGGGTGATCGCGGGCGGCGCGGTCGGGTCGATCGCCGGGTACCTGCTCCTGACCCAGATTCGGGCGGACTCAGTGGGGCTGCTCCTGGTCGGCGGCGCGCTGGCGGTGCTGGGGTTGAGTCCGATGACGGTGCTCACCACCGACCTGGTGGTGAGCACCGCGCCGTCGGACCGCGCCGGCTCGGCCGCGGCCCTGTCCGAAACCAGCGGCGAACTAGGAGTGGCGCTGGGGGTGGCGGTGATGGGCAGCCTGGTCACCGCGGCGTACCGGTGGCGGTTCGACCGGCACCTGCCGGCGGACGTGCCAGAGGAGGTGGCCGCGGCCGCCCGGGAACACGTCAGCCAGGCCGGGACGGCGGTGGTGGACCTGCCTACCACCCTGGCGGAGCTCGTCACCGGTCACGCCGCGGACGCGTTCACGTTCGGTATCCGGCTGGTCGGGTACGTCGGTGCCGGGCTCATGTGCGGTCTGGTGGTGCTCGCCCTGACCGGGCTGCGCCGCCGGTCACCCGGTGGCTGATGATCGGCCGCGGGGGGTGAGGAAGGTGCGGAGCCGGTCCACTTCGGCGTCGAACGCGGCTGCGAACCGGCGGGACTTCGGCACCCCGTCGATGAACCCGGCCTCCACCGTCTCCCCGTCCCGCGCGCAGTTGACCCAGCCGATCACCCGGTCCCGCCACAGCAGCGGCAGGGCGTAGTAGCCCCACCGGCGCTTGGCCGCCGGGGTGTAGGCCTCGAACCGGTACTCCCACCCCCACAGGTGGGCGAACCGGCGCCGGTCCCACACCACCGGGTCGAACGGGGCCAGGAATCGTACCCGCCCATCCGGCTCCGCGGGCACCTCCGGCAACACCGTCGGCCACACGTACCGCATGCCGTCCACAGTGGCGACGGTCAGCTCACCGGAGTCGACCAACTGCGACACGAGAGCGGCGGGGCGGACCAGGAAGCGGGTCATCCGCAGCAGCTCCCGGAAAGTGGCCTCGGGCAACGGCGCGAACGTGGCCGCCACCCGCAGCGCGATCCGCCGGGCCCGCTCCTCGGCCGCCAGTGGCTCCGGCAACGGCGGGGCCGGCTCGTACAGCCGCACCCCCCGCTCGCGCCGCGCCACCCGCACCAGCCCGTGCCAGTGCAGCTCCTCCAGCGCCCGGGTGGTGGCCGCCGACCGCCCGCCCCAGCCGTTGGTCACTGACCGCCGGCCGAACGCGGCCTGGGCGTCCCGGGGATGGGTCACACCCCGCTGCCGTACGAACGCCAACACCTCGGCCGCCAGCCCGGTCGGCCGGTAGTTGCCGTCGGGGGCGATCCGGGTCCGGCGAGGATGCAGCACCCGCCGCAGCGGCTGGGTGACGAACCCGTACGCGTAGAGGAGGTCCTCATCCAGCGGCAGCGAAGGATAGGCGCGCTCCAGGTCCCCGACCCGGTAACCCGGTACCCGCTGCCGCAGGATCAGGTCTTGGGCGGGGGCGGGCGCCCGGATCGGGTCGGCCTGCACAAACTCCAGCCGCGCCATCACCTCCGCCAGGCTGGCGCCCCGGGTCAACGCCCCACCCACCGCCTGTCCCCGCAGCCATGCCATGGTGGTCATGCCCGGCAGGCTAGCCACCACCACCGACATCGCCGCTGACTCGACCGGGGCCCCGCCCGGCAGCAGACGGTACGGTGGCCGGGTGCGGATCGTGTCTCTCTTGCCCTCGGCCACCGAGATCCTGTTCGCGCTCGGCGCGGGAGAACAGGTGGTGGGAGTGACCTTCGAGTGCGACTACCCGCCGGAGGCGCGCCAGCGGCGGATCGTCTCCACCAGTGCCCTGCCGTCCACCTCCGACCCGGCCGAGATTGACCGGCTCGTGGCGGAACGGATGGCCGCCGGGGAGGACCTGTACCGGCTGGATCAGGACGCGCTGGCCGATCTGAACGCGGATCTGGTGGTCACCCAGGATCTGTGTGCGGTGTGCGCGGTGGACGTCTCCGAAGTGCACGACGCCCTGGACTACCTGGGGTGCCGGGCGGAGGTGCTGACCGTCGACCCGCATCGGCTGACGGAGGTGCTGGACTCGATCCGGACACTGGGCGAGGTCACCGGCACCGCGTCACGCGCCGACGAGTTGGTGGCGGCGCTGACCACCCGGCTGGACACGGTCCGGGCCGCGGTGGCAGGGCAGCCGCCGGTGCCGACCCTGGTGCTGGAGTGGACCGACCCCCCGTTCGCCCCCGGCCACTGGGTGCCCGATCTCGTCACCGCCGCCGGTGGGGTGAACGTGCTGGGCTCCGCGGGCCAGGATTCGTTCCGCACCACCTGGGAGCAGGTGACGGCCAGCCGCCCCGAGGTGATCGTGTGCGCCCCGTGCGGGTTCGGGTTGGCCGACTCGTACCGGTTGGCGGAGCAGGTGGTGGCGCAGGGAGTGCTGCCGGAGGGGGTGCCGGTGTGGGCGGTGGACGCCAACGCCTCCTTCGCGCGCCCGGGGCCCCGGCTGGTGGACGGGGTGGAGGCGCTGGCCGGCATCCTGCACCCGGACGTGGCCGGGCCACCGGACCCGGCCATGGCGCGCCGGGTCCGGTGAACACACGTCCGGTCAGGACGGGGTGAGGCGGATCCGGCGCAGCAACTGGGCGTTGAGCGCGACCACGATGGTGGAGGCAGACATCAGCACGGCCCCGACCGCCGGGCTGAGCGTCACCCCGACCCCGGCCAGGACCCCGGCGGCCAGAGGCAGCGCCACCACGTTGTAGCCCACCGCCCAGGCCAGGTTCTGCACCATCTTCCGGTACGAGGCCCGGGCCAGCCGCAGCACCGCCGCCACCCCGCGCGGATCGGAGGAGCCGAGTACCAACTCGGCCGACTCGATCGCCACCTCGGTGCCGGCGCCGATGGCGATCCCCACGTCCGCCCGGGCCAGGGCCGGCGCGTCGTTGACCCCGTCACCGACCATCGCCACGACCGCACCGCGTTCCCGCAGTTCCCGGACGATCCGTTCCTTGTCGGCCGGCAGCACCTCGGCGTACACCTCGTCCACGCCGGACCGGAAGCCGAGGTCGGTGGCGACGGTCTCGGCCACGGACCGGGCGTCACCGGTGATCATCGCGATCCGGGTGACCCCGAGCGCCCGCAGATCCTCGACGGCCGCCCGCGCCTGGGGGCGGACCTGGTCAGCCAGCGCCAGCGCCCCCAGCACCACCGGTTGTCCCTCGTCTACCCGCAACAGGTGCAGTACGGTGGCGCCGCGGCGGCGCCACGGGGTGGTGCGGTCGGTCAGGTCGGCGGGCACCGTGGCCGACAGCCGCCGCAGCAGGGCCGGGCCACCGACCGCGTACCGCTTCCCCTCCACAGTGGCCCGTACCCCGTGTCCGGGGAGGGATTCGAACTCGCTGGCCACGGGTGGCTGGTCGGAGTCGGCGGCGGCGACGATCGCCTGGGCCAGCGGATGCTCGCTGTCGGACTCCACCGCGGCGGCGAGCCGAAGCACCTCCGCTTCCGTGCGGTCGCCGGCCGGGGCCACCCCGATCACGGTGGGGGCGCCGGTGGTCAGGGTGCCGGTCTTGTCGAACAGCACCGCGTCCACCTCCCGCATCCGCTCCAGCGCCCGCCGGTCCCGGATCAGGATCCCGCGGTGGGCGGAGAGGGCGGTGGTCAGCGACACCACCAGCGGGATCGCCAGGCCGAGCGCGTGCGGGCAGGCGATCACCAGCACGGTGACGGCCCGGAGCACCGACTCGCCCGGCTCCCCCAGCAGCCACCAGACGCCGAAGGTCAGCAGCGCGACCGCCACCGCGAGGTAGAACAGCCAGCCGGCGAACCGGTCCGCCAGCACCTGTCCCCGCCCCCGGGAGGCCTGGGCTTCGGCCACCAGCCGGTGGATGCCGGCCAGGGCGGTCCCCTCGCCGACCGCGGTCACCTCCACCCGGACGGCGGAGTCCAGCGCGACGGTGCCGGCCACCACCCGGTCGTCGACGGTGCGGACGACCGGCGTGGACTCCCCCGTGATCATGGACTCGTCGAATTCCGCCCGCCCCTGGACCACCCGGCCATCGGCCGGCACCCGCCCGCCGGGGCGAACCAGCACCACGTCCCCGACCCGGAGGTCGGAGACGGGCACCTGGCGGGTGTCTCCGGTCGGCTCCAGGCGCTCGGCCTGGTCGGGCAGCAACGCCGCCAACGCCCCGAGCGCGCCCCGCGCCTGCCTGATCGCCCGCGTCTCCTGCCAGTGCCCCAGCAGCATGACGGTCACCAGCGCGGACAGCTCCCACCAGAAGTCCAGCGCGAACCAGCCCAGGGTGCTGGCGAGGGAGGCAACGAACGCGACCGTGATCGCCATGGAGATCAGCAGCATCATCCCGGGGGCGCGGGCCCGTACCTCCGCCACCGCGCCGGTCAGGAACGGCGCCCCGCCGTAGGCGAACACCACCGTGCCGAGCACCGGCGCCACCCCGTCGGCCCAGCCGGGCACCTCGTACCCGAACCAGCCGGCGACCATCGGGCTGGTCAGCACCACCGGGACGGTCAGCGCCAGACTGAGCCAGAACCGCCGCCGGAATCCCGCCGGGTCATGCCCGACGTGGTGGTCATGCCCGTCCTGCCCCGCGTGGTGGTCATGCCCACGGTTGTGGTCAGCGGGCCCGGTGTGACCACCGGCGTGGTCGCCGGGTCGATGCCCGGAGGCGGGTCCAGGCCGGTGACCGGCGTGGTTGTGGTCAACATGTCCCATACCGGACCGCACCCCTACCCGTACCCGGTGAAGCTGCCATCCCGACGCCGTCCGGTCGGCACCGGCCACCTCTAGGTGGCCCGGCAGAAGATCTCGCAAACGTGGTTAACCGGCCGGTGATCCGGAAAGGTGGCACTCATGACCACCGTGGTGCAGGAGCAGCCTCCGACGATCCATGCGCTGACCGCTGATGGGGACATCGTCACCATCCGGCCGGTCTCCGAGCAGGACGCCGATGCCATCAACGCGTTGTTCGCGCGGGCCTCCGGCGCCAACCTGCGGCTACGGTTCTTCGTCAACCCCGCCGGCCCGCTGCTGTCGGCGGAGGTCCAGCGGTTGGCCCAGTCACCGTCGCCGACCGAGGTGACACTGGGGGCGGAGCTGGCCGGGCAGCTGGTGGGGGTGGCTTCCTACGCCCGCGCCCATCCCGCCGACGCCCGCGCCGAGTTCGCCCTGTTCGTCGACGACGCCCAGCAGGGACGGGGCATCGGCACCCTGCTGTTGGAGCACCTGACCCGATACGCCCGCAGCCAAGGCATCCGCCAGCTGTACGGGGAGGTGCTCGAAGCCAACGCCCGCATGATGCGACTCGCCACCGACCTCGCCCCCGGCGCCACCCTCCAGCACCGGGACGGGATCGTGGAGGTCACCCTGCCGACCGAGGCGGACGAGACCGCGCTGGCCGCCGCCGAGGCCCGCGACCGGGCCGCGGGCCGCGCCTCGCTGCGACCGCTGCTACAGCCGGCCTCGGTGGCGGTGGTAGGGGCCGGCCGCCGGGGCGGGGTCGGTCATGAGGTGCTCAAAGGTCTGGTGCGGTACGGATTCCACGGCCCGGTCTACCCGATCAACCCGCACGCCACCGCGGTGGCCGGGGTGCCGGCCTACCCGTCCCTCCGGGGCGTCCCGGGCCGGGTGGAGCTGGCGGTGATCGCGGTCCCGGCGGACCAGGTCCTGGGGGTGATGAACGACGCCGCCGCGGTCGGCGTCCGCGCCGCGGTGGTGCTCACCGCGGGGTTCGCCGAGACCGGACACGCCGGCCAGGCCACCCAGGCCGAGCTGCTGCACACCGCCCGCCGGCACGGCATCCGGCTGGTCGGACCGAACTGCCTCGGGGTGATCAACACGGATCCGCAGATCCGACTGGACGCCAGCTTCCTGCCCACCCCGCCCGCCACCGGGGGCCTGGCGGTGGCCTCCCAATCCGGGGCGGTCGGGATCGCGATGCTGGACCACCTCAGCCGGACCGGGACCGGGGTGTCCAGCTTCGTCTCGTTGGGCAACAAAGCCGACGTCAGCGGTAATGACCTGATCGCGTACTGGTACGACGACCCGGACACCCGGGCCGTGGCGCTGTATCTGGAGTCGTTCGGCAACCCCCGTAAGTTCGCCCGGGTGGCCCGGGCGTTGGCGCGGCGCAAACCAGTCCTGGCGGTCTTCTCTGGACGCTCGGAGTCCGGACGGCGGGCCGGCGCCTCCCACACCGCCGCGGCCGCCGCCCCGTACGTGGCGGTGGACACGCTGTTCGCCCAGGCCGGGGTGGTGCGAGTGGACAACCTCGGGGAGCTGGTGGACGCGTCCCGGATGCTGACGGGCCAGCCGCTGCCCGCGGGGTCGCGGCTGGGGGTGGTCAGCAACGCCGGTGGGGCGAACATTCTGGCCGCCGACGCCGCCGAGCTGCACGGGCTGCGGTTGCCGGACCGGGTGGGTGGGTTGGCCAACCCCCTGGACCTGGGCGCCGGCGCCACCCCGGATGCGCTGGGGCAGGCGCTGGCTACGATGGCGAGCACCAACGAGGTCGACACCCTGCTGGTGATCGTGGCGGCCACCCGGGCCAACGATCCGGCCGCGTTGTGGCGGTCAGCCGGGGCGGTCGTGGACCGGTATCCACAACTGCCGATGGCGGGGGTGATGCTCGGCGGGCCGGAAGTGACGTCGATGGGGGGACGGCAGGCGCCGGTGTTTCTGTTCCCGGAACAGGCGGTGCGGGCCATCGGACAGGCCGCCGCCTACGCCGCCTGGCGGCGGCAACCGCTAGGCTCCCGGCCTCAGCTCACCGGAGTGGACACCGCCGCCGCCCAGCAGCGGGTGCAGGCGGCGTTGGCCGCCCACACGGGATGGCAGCCGTACGAGCGGACCCGGGACATCCTGGGCGCCTACGGGATCCCGCTGGTACCGGCCCGCACGGTCACCGCGCCGGAGCAGGCGGTCACCGCGGCCGACCAGCTCGGATACCCGGTCGTGCTCAAGGCCGCCGACCCGGAATTGGTGCACAAGACCGAACTCGGGGCGGTCAAACTGAAACTGGCCGACGCGGGGGCGGTCACTCGGGCGTACCGGGAGATCGCGGAGGCGCTGCAGCAGCCGACCCCGCCGGTGCTGGTGCAGCCGATGGCCGCCGGCGAGGTGGAGCTGGTGACCGGGATCGTCCACGACCCGCTGTTCGGGTCGCTGGTCATGCTGGGCCTCGGCGGGATCTTCACCGATCTGCTGGGGGATCGGGCGTTCCGGCTGGTGCCCATGACCGACTTGGACGCGGGCCGCATGTGGCGGTCGCTGCGCAGCGCCCCGCTGCTGACCGGCTACCGCAACCGCCCGGCGGTCGACACCGACGCGCTGGAGGACCTGCTGCTGCGGCTCGGCCGGCTGGCGGAGGAGCTGCCGGAGGTGGCGGAGCTGGACCTCAACCCGGTGCTGGCGGGCCCGGACGGGGTGGTGGCGGTGGACGCGAAGCTGCGGCTGGCCCCGACCGGGCCGGAGCCGGAACCGGTTCCGGGTCGGCTGCGCTGACGCGCGGGCAGGCCCACCTACCCGGTCACCGGCGCTACGCATATCCCCGCACCGGGCGGGGATAGGTATAGCCGGCAACCGACGTGGAAGGGCTGTGATGTCTACCCTGCCGGCGACCATCGACCCGTTGACCGACGAGGAGCTACGTCGGCTGGACGCGTACTGGCGTGCCGCCAACTATCTCACCGTCGGCCAGATCTACCTGCTCGCCAATCCGCTGCTGCGGGAACCGCTCCGGCCGGAACACATCAAGCCTCGGCTCCTGGGGCACTGGGGCACGTCGCCGGGACTGAACCTGATCTACGCCCACCTCAGCCGGGTGATCGTGGCGCGCGACCTCAACATGATCTTCATTACGGGTCCGGGGCACGGCGGCCCGGCGATCGTGGCCAACACCTGGCTGGAAGGCACCTACAGCGAGCTGTATCCGTCGGTGAGCCTGGACGAGGCCGGCATGGCGCGTTTGTTCCAGCAGTTCTCGTTCCCGGGCGGTATCCCCAGCCACGTGGCCGCGGAGATACCTGGATCCATTCACGAGGGCGGCGAGCTGGGGTACTCCCTGGCGCACGCGTTCGGCGCCGCCTACGACAACCCGGACCTGATCGTGGCCTGTGTGGTCGGTGACGGGGAGGCCGAGACCGGGCCGCTGGCGGCCAGTTGGCTGTCCAACGCGTTCCTCAACCCGGTCACCGACGGCGCGGTGCTGCCGATCCTGCACCTGAACGGCTACAAAATCGCCAACCCCACCGTGCTGGCACGGATCCCGGAGGAGGATCTGCTGGCGATGCTGCGGGGATACGGCTACCAGCCGTACCTGGTCTCCGGCGACGACCCGGCGCTGGTCCACCCACAGTTGGCGGCCACATTGGACCACTGCGTGGACGAGATCACCGCGATTCAGGCCCAGGCCCGCACCGAGGGGCGGGTGCAACGGCCGCGCTGGCCGATGGTGGTGCTGCGTACCCCCAAAGGATGGACCGGGCCGGTGGAGCGGGAGGGGATGCCGGTGGAGGGCAGCTGGCGTTCCCACCAGGTGCCGCTGGAGCGGGTGCGGCAGGACGCGACACAGCTCGCCGAGCTGGAACGGTGGCTGCGCAGCTACCGCCCGGAGGAGCTGTTCGACGCCATCGGCGCACCCGTGCCGGAACTGCGCGCGCTGCCGCCGACCGGTCGGCGGCGGATGAGCGCCAATCCACACGCCAATGGCGGCGAGCTGCGGCGGGAGCTGGTGCTACCGGATTTCCGGGAGTACGGGGTGGACGTCCACCGCCCGGGCGACCCGCCCGCCCAGGCCACCCGGGTACTCGGCGCCTGGCTGCGGGACGTGATGGCGCTCAACCCGGACCGGTTCCGGCTGTTCGGCCCGGACGAGGTGGCCTCCAACCGGTTGGACGCGGTGTTCGAGGTGACCGACCGGGTGTTCCTGCCCCCCACCACCCCGACCGACACCCAGTTGGCCCCGACCGGGCGGGTGATGGAGGTGCTGTCGGAGCACCTGTGCCAGGGGTGGCTGGAAGGGTATCTGCTCACCGGCCGCCACGGCGTGTTCACCAGCTACGAGGCGTTCATCCACATTGTGGACTCGATGGTCAACCAGCACGCGAAGTGGCTGAAGGTGAGCAACGAGATCCCCTGGCGGCAGCCGATCTCCTCCCTCAACTACCTCCTGTCCAGTCACGTCTGGCGGCAGGACCACAACGGGTTCTCCCATCAGGATCCCGGCTTCATCGACCATGTGCTCAACAAGAAGCCGGAGCTGGTGCGGGTCTATCTGCCTCCGGACAGCAACACGCTGCTGTACGTGATGGACGAGTGCCTCCGCAGCCGGCAGCGGATCAACGTGGTGGTGGCGGGAAAACAGTCCCAGCCGACCTGGCTGGGGATGGACGACGCCGTCCGCCACTGCCAGCGCGGGTTGGGCATCTGGCCCTGGGCCTCCACCGACGACGGTGCCACCCCGGACGTGGTGCTGGCCTGCGCCGGCGACGTCCCCACCCTGGAGACACTGGCCGCGGCGGACCTGCTGCGACAACGGCTGCCGCAGTTGAAGGTACGGGTCATCAACGTGGTGAACCTGCTGCGGTTGCAGTCACCGTCGACCCAGCCGGAGGGGTTGTCCGACGCGCTGTTCGATGCGCTGTTCACCACCGACCGTCCGGTGATCTTCGCGTACCACGGTTATCCCTGGTTGATCCACCGCTTGGCGTACCGCCGCGCCAACCACCACAACTTCCATGTGCGGGGGTACCAGGAGGAGGGCACCACCACGACCCCGTTCGACATGGTGATGCTGAATAACCTGGACCGGTTTCACCTGGTCATGGATGTGATCGACCGGGTGCCGGGGCTGGGTCAGGACGCGGCCGGGCTGCGGCAGGAGATGGTGGACGCCCGCCAGGACGCCCGGGACTACACCCGCCGCTACGGGCAGGACACCCCGCAGATCCAGAGTTGGTCGTGGCCAGGGTGACCGGCGCAGGACCAGGAGGTAGGCGATGACGACCGGACCCGGTGACCGCACCCAGGTGGCGGCCCTGCGCACCGCCGCACAGGCGGCCAGTCAGGCGCCCTCGGTGCACAACACCCAACCGTGGCGATGGCGGTTGGGACCGGAACAACTGGAGTTGTTCGCCGAACGGGAGCGCCAGCTGAAGATCGCCGACCCCGCCGGTCGGCTGCTGACGATCAGTTGTGGGGCGGCGCTGCACCACACCCTGGTGACGCTCGCCGCCGCCGGCTGGGTGACCCGGGTGTCCCGGTTGCCCGACGATGACCCCGACCATCTCGCCACGGTCCGGCTCGACGCCCGCGGGCCGGCCGACCCGCACGCCCAGCAACTGGCGGAGGCGATCCCGAAGCGCCGCACCGACCGACGCTCCCCCAGCGCCCAGCCGGTGCCGGCGCAGGTGCTGGCGGAGCTGCGCGCCGACTGTGAAGCCCAGCAGATCCATCTGCATCTCCTGCCTCCGGAGCAGGTCGCTGACCTCGCGGCGGCCGCGGAGCGGGCCAACGAGCAGAGCACGGCCAACCCCGCCGCCCACCAGGAGCTGCGCTACTGGATCGAGGGTCCCCACCCGCCCGGCACCGGGATGCCGCCGGCCGTCCTGCCGGACCAGCCCGGGCATACCCGGGTGCCGACGCGCGAGTTCGGGCTGCCGGGCACCCTCCCCTTACGGAACGGTGGGGACCGGGCCGCCACGTACGCGGTGTTCTTTGGGGAGCATGACACCGCCGAGGCGTGGCTGCGCGCCGGAGAGGCGCTGTCGGCCACCTGGTTGGCCGCCACCCGGCACGGACTGGCCCTGTTGCCGTTCAGCGGCGTCATGGAGGTACCGGTCACCCGGATCTTCCTCACCAAGCTGCTGTCCGGCATCGGCTACCCCTACCTGGTGGCGCGTCTTGCTTACCCGGATCCGCACCAGCCGGCGCCTCCCCGGACCCCTCGGCTCGCGCCCACGGAGACGATCCAGGAGGAGGGTGGGTGATGAGCCCGGAGGCCCAGGCGCCGGTGGTGGTGGGGGTGGACGGTTCCTCCTCCTCCCACGCGGCGATCGATCTGGCGGCCCGGCAGGCCCGCCTGCACCACCGCCCCTTGCGGGTGGTGCACGCGTTCGAGTGGCCGTTGACCGGGGTCTACCTGGGACCGTCCCCGGAGGGGCCGGAGGAGGGCGGGCTGGCCGCCGACGCGGAGCGCATCCTGGCCGACGGGGTGTCCCGAGCCCGACAGGTCGGTGGCGAGG
Organism: uncultured Actinomycetota bacterium; assembly: GCA_963809545.1. GTDB lineage: Bacteria > Actinomycetota > Actinomycetes > Mycobacteriales > Micromonosporaceae > Natronosporangium. Next base: position 176,721 of record CAWEKD010000004.1, read on the forward strand.
AGCTACCGGTCGACGGGGAAGTGATCACCGGCGCCACCGTGCCGGTGCTGCTGCGCCAATCGGCCCGGGCCAGCCAGCTGGTGATCGGAAATCGAGGCCTCGGGGGCTTCGCCGGACTGCTGCTGGGTTCGGTGGCGATGCAGCTGACCGCGCACGCCCCGGTGCCGGTACTGGTCGCTCGAGGACAGGTGGCGGCGGACGGGCCGGTGGTGGTCGGGGTGGACGGCTCGTCCCACTCGCGGCGGGCGTTGGCGGCGGCGTTCGTGGAGGCCGCGGTCCGGCAGACCACGCTGCTGGCGGTGTCCGCATGGTACGGGCGACCGGCTCTCGACACCCAGGACAAGCTTCCGCTGGTGTACGACGCGGAGGACGTGTCCCGGGTGGTCGCACAGCAGCTGGCGGACGTCCTGGCGCCGGTCCGCGCCCAGCATCCGGACGTGCCGGTCCGGTCGGAGGTCCGGCGGGCCCGGCCGGCCAAAGCGCTCCTGGAGGTCGCCACCGGGGCGCAGCTGCTGGTGGTGGGGGCCCGGGGACGGGGCGGATTCACCGGGCTGCTGCTCGGATCGGTCAGCCAGTCGATGCTGTCGCACTCTCCCTGCCCGGTGCTGGTCACCCGGAAGGCGTCGGGCACTGACTGACTCCGGGGGATCGGCTCCGACGAGGCGGCCGGTGGGGGCGGGCGGGCCGCCCGCCCCCACCGGCCGATCTGGCTGGGAAGATCAGAGCCGGACGATCCGCCCCTCTCCCCCTTCGGGGTAGTCAGCGGCGCTGACCCGGCCGTCCAGCCCGACGACCAGGTAGTCGGCCAACGCCTGCTGATAGGTCAGGCCGACCGAGGTGAACGGCAATCCCCGGAACGGGTACTGGTCGCCGCCGCGGGCGCTGAAGTCGTTGGTGGCCACCGAAATCGGTGCCCCCGGCACCACCTGCCCGTCCTGCACGATCACGGTCCCGTCATCGAGCACCACCTGGCGGATCCGCTCCCCCGGCACCAGCACGGTGCCGTGGTCGTCCACCTGCTGGGCCTGTCGGGTCGGGTCGTAGACGAACCGGAATCCGGCCACCTGGGCGAACCGGCCGTCGGCGGCCGGAATGCCGGAGACCGCGTTCTCCAGGATCTCCTTGAACTGCTCCCGCGGCACCTCCGGCACCACCGCCACGAAGTTGCCGAACGGGGCGATGTCGAACGTGGTCAGCGCGGTCAACTCGCCCGGCGGGATCAGCGAGTTGTTCCGGATACCGCCGCCGTTCTGCAGCGCCACGTCCGGCGCGGCCACCCCGTACTCGGCGGCCCGCTGCCGTCCGGCGAACAGCAGCGCGTCCGCCATGAGGTTGCCCAGGTTGGTTTCCTCCGTCCGCACCCCGGGCTCCCGGCGCCCCTCCAGCGCCACCTCGGAGGTGGCCAGCACGGTGGTGGCCAGGTTCTCGGTGTAGGCGATCACCGGGTCGACCACGGTGCGCTGCAGGTGCCGGTCCGGAGCGACCGCGTCGGGGGCCACCCCGGACACCCGGACCAGGCCGCTGTCGGGGCCCACACTGAGCACCCGGCCGTGCCGGTCGAAGTTGACCACGAGCTGCCCCACGTACTTGTAGTCACCGGGGGTGGTGACCACCGGGACGTCGATCCCGGCGGCGTCGGTGACGTACAGCGGGTAGCGCAGCGGCTGCCCGGTCTCCGGGTCCAGCGAGATCTCGTCCCCGGGCACCAGCGGGGTGTCGTCGGCGGCCAGCAGCTCATCCCCGCCCCCGGCGATCGCCACATCCACGTTGCGCAGCAGGGGGATCAGGGCCCGGTCCTCGGACAGCCCCTGCAGGTGGCTGATCAGGATGATCTTGTTCACGCCGCGAGCGGTCAGCCGGTCCACCTCGTCCTGGACCAGCTCCGCCACGTTCTCCAGCACCTTCACGTTGCGTGGGCTGGAGATGCTCGCCAGCGCCGGGGTGGTGGCGCCGACGATCCCGATCTGCTCTCCCCGCTCGCGGACCACCGTGCTGGCGACGATGGTGCCGTCGGCGGCCAGCGCCGCCAACCGGGGCTCGTCACTGACGTCCAGGTTGGCGGACAGGAACGGAGGCGCGTTCCGGCCGAATCCCTCGATGAAGTCGGCCAACACGTCCGGTCCGAAGTCGAACTCGTGGTTGCCGATCGCGATCGCGTCGTAGTCCAGCGACTTCAGCGCCAGCGAGTCGTAGAACGGCACCCCCTTGGTCAGGCTGGCGTTGAACTCCGGCCCGGCCAGGAAGTTGTCGCCGGAGGAGACCAGCAGCACTCCCCGCCGGCCGGCCGCGCCGGCGGGTGGTTTACCGGTGGTGGCCTCCCGCTTCAGCTGCTGCACCAGGGTGGCGAATCGCGCTATTCCTCCAAAGTCCGGGTTGTCCGGGGCATGGATCAGCTGGGACTCACCGTCGTTGTGGTGCAGGATGGTCAGGGTGTACGCCGGCCGGTCGGTTCCCGGGTGCGCCTCGGCCGGGGCCGCCGCCATCGTAGCGGCCACCGCTGCCGCCACCACCGCCGCAGTCACCGACCGCAGTGGGCGCCGGCCCTTCCGTCTGTTCCATTGTGAGAACACGGTCATGCGCCTCCGCTCCTTGGTAGGTCGCTACCAGTACAGCAGCTAACCAGCGGAGGCGGAACCGCCGTCTACCAAGAAGTGTCCGAGAGGCGACTGTGGAGTGTCACGGTGCCAACCGAGGGCTTCAAACAGCGCACCGGCGGTGACGAGATCCACCGCCCCATTGGCGGTGATCAGCTGCTGCAGGTCCCGCCGGACCGTCCGGACGCTCACCCCCAGCTCCTCGGCGAGCTGCGCGTACGACCGACCGCCGCTCATCCGGATGATGATCACATGTTGGCGGCGGGTGGGTGGCTGCCAGTTACGGATTCCGGCGCGTTCCCGTACCAGCTCACGAATCGCGGCCGCGGCGACGTACCCCCACCGCACGCTGGCCGCGCCCAGGGTGTACCGGGTGCGCGCGGACAGCTTCCGCCGCAGTTCCGCCACGTCGTTTTCGATGGTCCGGAGTGAGAGCTTCAGCTCCCGGGCAATGGTGTCCTGGGTGGCTCCCGTCAGCAAGCGCCATAGTATCGCCACTTGTCGGGTTGACACTGGACGAGTGTCCGATAAACTCGGCCGGATCTTCTTAGACATTCGACGTGATGTCAGGTTGTCTGAACCCCCTGACAAGGGTTCTAAAACCTTGGCGCGCACCTCAGGAAGTGGATCACCCCCACCGCCATAAAGGCGCTGGAATATAGATGCACTTCGCGACCGGGACAGCGCTCATAGACCCCCCTTGGGATCAATCCCCGCGCAACACTCCGCTGTGCGCAGCATACCCGCTGTCGAAGCCGACGATAAGTCCGGCGACTTATAGAAGTTAACCACTTAAATGATGTGGCCAAATTAGACATAACACTACATCACGCCCATAGGTGGATGAGGTAAGCAATCTCCAAAGATCCACCATTGTCCGAATGGCAAGCTCCATGCGGAATTGACTGTCCACTTTCCGTAAATATCAATTGTTCAGCTTGCCATCGGGCAATTACGCATTACCATCCGGACACGGTGCCCCAGCCCCATCTGACTGGGACACCTACTTCCCCCAGTGATCCACATAGGAGGGACACCATGCGGAGGAAACTCCTACTGGTGGCGACGATCTGCGCCCTGACCGTCGGGGTCACGTCTCCGCCAGCCGGCGCCTACCAGTCGCTCGGCGCCACCGACACCCCGGCGGCCGAGACGGTGCACACCGACTCGCTCGCCCCCGCTGGCAGCATCGACGCCACCGAGCGGGACATCCTGGCCGGCCTGCTCTTCGGCATCGGCGACTTCGCTGCGGAGATCGGCAATGAGGTCCCGGCGATCGCCGGGCTCTCGAAGGCGGAATACCAGGCTCAGGCTGAGGAGATGCTGGACGGCTTCATCTCCGCCCACAGTGTGGAGCTGAAGCCGGTACTGGCAGACATTCGCAGCGGTGACATCAACCGGGTCGAGGTCGGCCTGGATGGCCTGGCCCGGCTCTACCTCGGCTACGTGGAGAGTCGGGTCAGCGCGGAGGAGTACGCCCTGCTGCAGCAGGGGCAGGAGTACCTCCCCGCCTGCGGTCTGGCGTGGGCCTGCGTCGTTACCGTAGTCATTCACAACACCGTCGCGATCACCTCGGCGGCTGCCGTCGCTATATCCGCGGCTCTTGCCCTCGCCATCACGGTGTGGTGCGGGGTCACGGCCGAGGATTGCCAGATCGAGCGCGCTCCCTCTCGTGCGGAGGCGGAATACTTCCGCGCAGAAATCGCCCGCGCCGCACGGGCGTAACGTACACCCTGGCCGGACCAGCGCGTGGCTGGTCCGGCCAGGCCCCCCTGCACACGGTGAAATCTCCGGAGACGGACTCTGATGCCCCGCACCGCTCTAGCTCCTCATCAGGAAGCACCCCGTACTGCCAGCGATCAACAGCATTCCGATCCAGCCACGCCGGATCCGGCGGTGGTACGACGCATTCGCATGGTCACCGCTGTCGTGGTCGTGCTCATCGCAGCCACAACAGCGCTTTTCTCTCTTCCCTCCCACATTCACCTGCCCCGCAGCTGGCAGACCGGCTTCTCCTCCGTGCAGTCCCTGGTACCTCAAGGGTGGGGATTCTTCACGCGTAACCCACGGGAAGCGAGCATGATCCCGTACGTCTACGACGGTACGACGTGGGTCAACGCCAACCGCGGCCCTAATGCGCAACTGCGGTATCTCCTGGGGCTCAACCGGGAAAGCCGCCTCACCGAATTCGACATCGTCCAGCTTCTGCAGCAGTCCGCCACCGTCACGACGTGGACCCCCTGCGCCGAGCCGGAGGTCGACTCATGCGTCGCCTCCGCCACCGCCGCCGGCGTGGTCCCGGTGGTGACCTACGGCTACCAACTCCGGCTGTGCGGTGACGTGCTCATCATCCGGCAGGAGCCGATCCCGCTGGCGTACGCCGGCTTGGGTTACCGCCCACCCATGGAGGCGATCCGTTTCCATGTCACCTGCCAGGAGCCCGCATGAGCAGTACCGTCCCGACCTCCGCCCGGGAAGAGAAGACCCTGGTTCAGCGCCTCGATCAGTTCATCCTGCGCGTCTCCCCGTTCAACCAGGTGTTGGGGCTGACCCGCACCATGCTGGCGATCGCCACCGCCCTCACCCTGGCGGCCACCCCGAACGACCAGCTGTTCTTCCGCAGCGTCAACTACCCCGAGGGAGTGGTGTGCGGGCGCGGCCTGGGCCAGTGGACGCTCTACTGTCTCACCGGCGGCAGCCGGTACTTTGACCTGGTCGTCTGGGGCTCCGTGCTGGTGCTCCTGGTGGTCGCCACCGGCTTCGCTCCGCGGTGGACCGCGATCCCCCACTGGTACATCGCGTGGAGTTTCGCCGCCAGCAGCCCGATCCCTGACGGGGGCGACCACATCACCACGAACCTGGCCCTGCTGTTGGTGCCGCTGTGCCTGCTGGATCGGCGGCGCTGGCACTGGTCACCGGACACCACGTACCACCAGCGCAGTGTAGGGGTGAAGTTCGCCGCCTACGGAGCTATCGCACTGTGGATCCTCCAGATCTTCGTGCTCTACTTCCAGGCGGCGGTGGCGAAGTTCGGCGTCACCGAGTGGGCGGACGGCAGTGCGCTGTGGTACTGGATGCAGAACCCCACCTTCGGCCCCGCCGGATGGATGCGGGACCTGGCCCTCGGCATCCTGCAGTATCCGCTGTTCGTGCTGCTGGTCACCTACGGCACCCTGCTGTTCCAGGTGACGCTGGCGTTCTCCCCGCTGTACTCCTGGGGGTGGCGGCGCTTCTACCTGTTCGCCGCGGTGGTGTTCCACTTGGGGATCGCGGTCACGATGGGGCTGTGGTCGTTCTCCATCGCCATGATCGCCGCCGACCTGATCTTCCTCATCCGGCCCCATGAGTCGCTCCACGTCCCATGGTTGTCCCGGCTATGGCAGGTCGGGCGAGAACGCGTACTCAGCCTCAGCGGTAGATCCCACTCCTGACCCCACACCGGTACGGCGTGGCCCCGGTCCTTGCGCACAAGGACCGGGGCCACCCGGTTACGCCCGCTAGGCGCCAGACGGTTCCGGTGCCGGACAGGTCAGCAGGAAATCCACCACTTCGGAGTAGGACGCGCTGGCGAGCCCGACGCAGGTGTCGGCGGCCCCGTAGTACAGCCGGAGCCGGTCCTGCTCCACGTCATGCACCAGGCCGGTCGGGAACACCACGTTCGGGGCGTCGCCGGTCCGCTCGTACGGCTCGACCGGGCTGAACACCCACTCGTCGGTGCGGCGCAGCACCCGCTCCGGCCGCTCGGCGTCCAACAACGCCAGCCCGGCCCGGTAGACCAGCCCACCCGCCACGCTCTTGATGCCGTGGTAGACCGCCAGCCACCCGTGCGTGGTCAACACCGGCGGGGGCCCCATGCCGATGCGGACGTTGTCCCACCACGGGCCCGGCCGCGCCGGCAACACCAGCGTCGGTTCGGACCAGGACCGCAGATCCGGGGAGCGGGACAGCCACACATCCGAGCGCTGCGTGTCCTGGATGGTGGGGCGATGGAACATCACGTACTGGCCATCGATCCGGTACGGCAGCAGCGAGGCGTTCTTGTCCGGCGGCGGCATCACCACCCCCAGCAGCTCCACCTCGACGAAGTCGGTGGTGCGCGCCATCGCCACCGCCGGGCCGGCGGGGCCGTAGGCGGTGAATGTCAACACCCAGGCGGCCTGGTCCTCCAGCCAGACCACCCGTGGATCTTCCACCCCCCACCGGGACGCCTCTCCGAGGTCCCCGGCGCTGATCAGCGGAGTGGGCGAGATCTCCCACCCGGTCGCCCCGTCCAGGCTGCGGGCGACCGTGAGGTGGGAGATCCCGCGTCGGTCCTCCACTCGACACACCAGCACCGTCTGCCCATCGACCTGGGCAGCGGCCGGGTTGAAGACGGTGTTGACCGGATAGGGCCAGTCCGCCGGGCTCAACACCGGGTTGTGCGGACTACGCCGAAACAGCCCGGCTACCTGCTGGCCGGGCCGGTGGCGCTCGGTGGCTGCGAGCTGTGATCCGGCAGCCGAGGGCTCGTCGCCCACCGGGGTTCACCTCCTGCCGCGCGGGGCACACGGATCTCACCAAACAGTTTCCGGAGCTTAACCGGGTGGGTCCGGTGCGGCGCACGCAGTCGGCGGGTAGGAGCGGCGGCGGTCCGGAACACCTCGGCGAACGTGGCCGCCACCGCCGGCCAGCTCAGTGCCGCGGCGGTGGTCAGCGCGGCCTGCTGGGCGGTGCGGAACCGCTCCGAATCACCCAGCAGGTCACAGACCGCCTCTGCCAGGGCGTCCGGGTCCTCGAACGGCACCAGGGTGCCGGCGGCCGGCCGGCCGGCCGGGGTGACGAGTTCCCGGGCGTACGGGTAGGAGGTGGATACCACCGGGCAGCCGGCGGCCATCGCGAACGTCAACGCGCCCGAGGAGGCCTGCTGCGAGGTCCGGTAGGGGGTCAGGTAGAGGTCGGTGCGCTGCAGCAGGGCCGCCAGCTCAGGATCGGTCAGGAAGGTGTCGACGAACCGGACATGGTCGGCTACCTGCAGCCGCTGGGCCAGCGCGACCAGTTCCTCGCGGTACTGCTCACCGCTGGTGCGGACCACCTCCGGGTGGGTGGCCCCGGCGATCAGGTAGACCACCTCCGGGTGCTGACGGACGATCGCGGGCATGGCCTCGATGGCGGTCTCCAGCCCCTTGCCCGGGCGCAGCAGGCCGAACGTGGTCAGCACCCGCCGCCCCGCGGTGTCGGACAGGGCTTCCGCCACCACCGGCCCAATCTCGGCCGGGTCTACCGGCTCCGCCAGCGAGGTCGGCACACCGTGTGGCACCACCACGAGCTGCTCCGGCGTCCCCCAGCCGGCCTTCAGCGCGATCTCGCGGGCGCTCTCGGTGAACACCGTCACCCGCCGCGCCCGCCGGCACAGCTGGGTGAGCACCTCCGCCTGCTCCGGCTCCGGGCTGGACAGCACAGTGTGCAGGGTCACCGCGTACGGCATCCCGATCGCCGACAGTTCGTCCGCGAAATCCAGGACGTACCGACCCTGCGAGCCGCCGAAGATGCCGTACTCGTGCTGGATCACCACCAGGTCTGCGCCGGTGGCCGCTACCGCGTGCGCTGCCCGCCGGTAGTCGCCCCGGTCGTCCTGCCGGATCACCTCGACCACTTCCGGCCCGTACGACAGGCCGTCCCGGTCGATAGCGCAGACCTCCACTCGCCAATCTGGGGCACTCACCGCCATTGCGGAACGCAGATCGGCGGTAAACGTGGCCAGACCACACCGGCGAGGCAGATTCGTGGAAAGTACAACCAGATGCATAGTCACCTGACTCCTACCCTCCGTGAGATCCACAGCTAGAGTACGGTGCACTCCGCCGGATCGTCACCTCTGCGACCCGCTACCCGACCAGGTCGGTCTGTGGAAAGGGCGACCGGTCCCACCGGACGGTCCGGAGTTCACCGCCCGCTCCGTGACGACCTTTACGCGCGGATGTCCACTGATGTTCGGATGATCACGCTCTGCCGGAGGTCGGGGCCGTCGGCATCGCCCACCCCGCCATCCATGTCCCTCCCCCAGTGCTCCTCAGATCACGTACGTCAGCACCTGCCCTGCCATATCGTCTGACGAAATCAGGACACAGTGTCAATTGATTCCATAAGCCAGGGAACTACGCCATAAGTGGTGGAGTGCTGATGGACCAGCGTCCACTTTCCGCAATTGGTCAATCATTTCCCCAAAATCATCCACATCGAACAGTAGGATCCCTCGCACTGGATGCCAGGCGCACCATGGCGCGGACATCCATTCCTCATCGATCACATAGGAGGGAGATCATGCGAAGAAAACTCGCACTGATCACCATGATCGGCGCATTGACGCTCACGGCCGCGGCGCCCCCGGCCAGCGCCTACGAGGTGATCGGCACCGCGCACACCGAGGCGGTGGTCACCACCACCGGCAGCATTGACACCGCCGAGCGAGACATCCTGGGCGGCCTGCTCTTCGGCATCGGCGACTTCGCCGCGGAGATCGGCAACGAAATCACCCAGTTCCGGGGTATCACTGAGGCGGAGTACCGGGCCCAGACCGAGGCGATCCTCGATGGTTTCATTGCGGCCCGCGGTCCGGAGCTGAAGCCGGTGCTGGCGGACCTCCGCAGCGGGGAGATCCACCGGGTGGAGACGGGGCTGACCGACCTGTCCCAGCTCTACATCGACTACCTGGAAACGGTGCTCGAACCGGATCAGTACGCCGCGGCCGTACAGGGCGCGGACCCCATCACGACCGCCTGCGGGCTCGCGGTGGTCTGTGTGTTCTACGCCGCGGCAGCGGTCCACAACACCGTGGTCATCACCGGAGTGGCCGCCGTCGCACTCGCCGTCTGGAAGGCGTGCGGGGTGGTGAATGAACAGTGCGCCACGAGCGGCCCCTACCACCTCACCCGCACCCGGGCGGAGACTGAGTACTTCGTGGCGGACGTGACCCGCGCCGCGCGGGCGTGACCGCTACTCCGGCCGGCCCGGTACGCCGGGTCGGCCGGCCCCACGACTCCCCTGGACAGGCTCCCCTCCCTGGGTAGGAGGTCCGGGGGCGATGGTGACGTTCCCTGGCCCCGGGTTGTTCCCGCGCCGGATCGCCGGCCACCATGGGGACCGTGATCGTGCCCCGCCCGGAGCGGCGGCCGATCCCACCTCCGCATCCACCGGTGGTCACCCGGTCATTCGGGGTCCGCACCGTGGAGGCAACGAGCCGACAACGTCACCAGGAGGCGACATGACGTCCTTGGGCTACCGGCGCCCGTTGAGCCGGAGGCAGCGGGTGTGGGCCCTCGTACCGGCGCTCCTGCTGCTCCTGCTCGCGCTCGCCATCGTCTCCGGGCAAGACGGCGGCGATCGGTTCGTCGGGGCGATCATTCCCAGCGCATTGGCGCTGATCCCCCTCGGATTCGCGCTCCGAGGCCACGCCTTCGCCCAGATCGACGGGGACACGGTCACCGTCGGCTTCCGCCCGTTCTGGCGCACCCAGTTCCCGGTGAGCGCGCTGACCGCGGTGGACATCGTGCCGATCGACGCGTGGGAAGGCCACCGCGGCTGGGGACCCAAAGGGGCACCCCGCTCCCCCCACGGGCAGCTCTACTCCGCCGGCGGCACCGCCGGGCTGCGGTTCACCCTCGCCGACGGACGGCGCTACCTCGTCGGATGCGATCCGGACACGCCCGCGGCGGTACGGATCCGCGACACGCTGGCCGCGCAGCTGGAGACGAAGCGGGACGCCTGATCCGCTCCCCACTCGGCGCACCACCGTGGATCAGCTGCCGCGCTCCTCATTGTCGTAGCCGAGCGCTTCCCAGATCTCGTACACGGTGTGGTAGACCTGCCCGGCGGGCAGCCGTTCCAGCTCCCGACGGATATCCGCCGGCACCTGCATCTGGTCGGCGCCCGCCAACAGACCGTCGCGATCGGATGGCAGGACCGACCGTGGGATCGACCGCCCCAGCCGGCTCCGCGCCTCCAGATCCTCCCCCGTCAACGGGGCCGGCGCCCCGTCTGGGCGGGAACCGTCCGGGATCCACTGCGAGTCCACCTGATCATCGGTGACCACTTCGGGATCCCGGGATTCCTCCACTCGCGACGGCACCGGCGCGCCGCGGATGTAGGAATCCATCTCCCGGGCCAGTTCATCGTCCACGTGCGGACTGTGCTTACTGCTACCACGCTCCACCGTTGTCCCCTACCCGGGCGGCGGGGACGTGAAACTGCCGAGTCAGTCCGCCCGGAACGGCTCCCCCTCGGCGTACCCGGCCGGGGTCTGCACCCCCAGCACCGCCCGCTCGTGAAACTCGGCCAAATTGGCCGCCCCGGTGTAGGAGCAGGCACTCCGGACCCCGGCCACAATCCCATCGAGAATGTCCTCCACCCCCGGACGCTGCGGATCCAGGTACATCCGGGCTGCGGAGATCCCCTCCTCGAACAAGGCCTTGCGGGCCCGCTGATACGCCGACTCCCCGGCGGTGCGGGCGGCGACCGCCCGGAAGGAGGCCATCCCGAAGCTGACTCTTGTACCGGCGGCCGTCCGGGGCGACCTGCATGTCCCCTGGCGACTCATAGGTCCCGGCGAACCAGGTGCCGATCACCACCTGCGAGGCCCCGGCGGCCAGCGCCAGCGCCACGTCCCGAGGCGCCTTGATCCCACCGTCGGCCCACACGTGCCCACCCAGCTCCCGAGCACGGGCCGCACACTCGATCACCGCCGACAGCTGCGGGCGCCCCACCCCGGTCGCCATCCGGGTCGTGCACATCGCGCCCGGGCCCACCCCGACCTTGACGATGTCGGCACCGGCCTCCAGCAGGTCGGTCACCCCTTCGGCGGTCACCACGTTGCCGGCCACCACCGGCACCGGCAGCTGCTCCGCCCGCAACTGCCTGAGCACCGTCAACATCCGCTCCTGGTGGCCGTGGGCGGTGTCGACCACCAGCACGTCCGCCCCCGCCTCCACCAGCTTCCTCGCCCGCGCCACCGGGTCGTTGTTGATCCCCACCGCGGCGGCGATCCGCAGCCGGCCCGCCGCGTCCACCGCCGGCCGGTACAGGGTGGCGCGCAGCGCCCCCTGGCGGGTCAACACCCCCACCAGCCGACCCGCGTCGTCGATCACCGGCGCCACCCGGTGGTTGCCGGCGGTCAGCCGCTCGAACGCGGTCTCCCCGTCAATCCCGTTCGGCAACGTCAGCAGGTCGGTCGACATCACCATCCGCAGCTGGGTGAACCGATCCACCCCGGCGCAGTCGGCCTCGGTGACGATCCCCACCGGGCGGCCCGCGAACGGGGCGTCCGGGCGCTCCCCCTCATACCCCGGCTCCGGCTCGGCCACCACCACCGCCCCGTGGGCCCGCTTCGGCAGCAACCCCAGCGCGTCCGAAACCGTGTCGGTGGGGCGGAGCACCACCGGGGTGTCGTACACGGTGTGCCGCTGCTTCACCCAACTGATCACCTCGGTGACCACATCCACCGGAATGTCCTGCGGGATGATCGCCAACCCGCCCCGCCGCGCCAGCGTCTCCGCCATCCGCCGCCCGGACACCGCGGTCATGTTCGAGGCCACCACCGGCACCGTGGTGCCGGTGCCGTCGGCGGTGGTCAGATCGACCTCCGTCCGGGATCCGATCGACGAACGCTGCGGCATCAGGTACACGTCGCTGTACGTGAGATCCGCGTGAATCGGCTGATCACCGTAGAAACGCACGGATCTGAGTATCTCTCGCCGCCCCCACCCCCGGCAGCGGAGCGCGAATTTGCCTGTGCCCGGGTAGTTCGCTTGGTGGTTCGCCGAGGTGGTGCCCGCTGCCAGTCCGGTGGGGCCGAACTCAGCGGCGAAGATCGGTGATCACAGGCGGCGCGGCACCGCCCGCGGGCTGATCAACTCGGCGCCGACCGCGCGGACCCGCTCCCGCAGCCCCCGATCGGCGGTGACCACCGCGCGCCGCCGACCCGGCCCGGCCCGCGTCACCAGCTCCACCACCGTGTCGTCGCCGGAGGCGGGAGCGGCCACCACCCGTACCCCTTCAACCCCGGTGATTACGCTGGCCTCCCCCTCCACCACCAGCACCACCTCCACGGGGGCGGCCAGCCCCGGCAAGCCCTCCGTCGCCACCGTCACCAGCGCGTCCCGCAACCGACCGGCGGCCGCCGCCCGGTCCCGCCACCAGCCGTCCGGCACCGAACCCACCACGTTGGCGGCGTCCACCACCAGCAGCGGCGGCTCCGGGCCACCCGAGGCTCGCCCCGTCCCCACCCGGTCATTGTCGCAAGGCGTTCCCGCAGACCCGGGCGAACCGCGTAGGCTCGACTTTGACGGACGCAAGCGGCGTAGAGGGGGGGTCGCAGTGTCCCTAGACTGGTCGACTCTGCGAGAGATCGCCGGCATGACCGACGACGTCGGAGTCCTGTCGATCTATGTAAACCGAGAGCCGCAGGCGCTGTCAGAGACCGCCAGCGCCCCCTGGGAGCTGCGGATGCGGCAGCAGCTCGGGCAGCTGCAGGAACGGCTCCGGCAGCGCGGCCCCCGGGACCATTGGCGAGCGCTGGTGGAGCGGGTGGACGAACTCGCGATGGACCTCAACGAGCTGGTCTCGCCCACCTCCTCCGGGCGAGGCGCCGCCTTGTTCGCCCAGGTCGCCCGCGGCGGCACCCGCACGGTCTCGCTGCAGGTGCCGCTGGTGGACAAAGTCGTCCTGGGGCCGTACGCCTGCGTACGGCCGCTGATGGCCGCCTGGAGCGCCGCCGGCGCCGCCGGGGTGGTGACGGTCAGCGCGGAGAAACTGCGCTTCCTCGACCTGCGGCTGGGGCAGGTGGAGATCGTGGGGGTGATCCCCTACCTGACCGAAGTGCCGGAACAGGACCGGCTGCACGGCCCCGCCGGGGACAACCCGGCGCTGCCGCAGCAGTCGGTCAACCAGCGGGACCTGTACGAGCGGCGGGAGATCGACAAGCTCACCCGCTTCCTGCGCGGAATCGGCCCCCAGGTGACCGAGCACATCCGGAACCGAGGCTGGGAGTTCCTCGTGATCACCGGTGACCCGGAGCTGGTGCAGGCGGTCAAGGAAGGGCTGCCGCGACTCTCCGTCGAGGTGATCACGCTGGAGCACCCGGTGAACTCGTTGCCGCCGGCGGTCGAGGTGATCACGCTGGAGCACCCGGTGAACTCGTTGCCGCCGGCGAAGGTGGCGACGGTGGTGGAGCCGGCGCTGACCGAAGCCCGGCAGCGTCAGCAGCGGGAACTGGCGGATCGGGCCCGCAGCAACGCCCTGGCGGCCAACACCGGCGCCACCGGGCTGGGCGAGACCCTCGGGGCGCTCCGGGAAGGCCGGGTCGATCATCTGCTGATGGCCGCCGACGGTGAGTGGATCGGCAGCCGCGGCCCGGACGGATTCCTGGTCCCGGAGGGGGAGGTGGCCCCCATGGCCGAACCCGCCGACATGGTCCCGGAACCCCACCTGGACGACCGGATGATCGAAATGGCGCTGCAGCAGGGGGCACGGGTGACCGTGCTGGAGCCGCCGGCCGCGGAGCCGTTGGCCGAAGCCGACGGGATCGGCGCGCTCCTACGCTGGTAACCGGCGCGCCTACGCTGGTAGAGAGCGCGGCGGCGCGGCCCACCCGGCCGGCTGTAGGTGGTTGACGCACCCGGGTGAGTCGGCCACCGCCGATCCGGCGGGCGGGTCGCGGAGGCAGGGGGCGACCAGCGCTCGCGGACCGCTCAGACGACGTGTAAAGTATGAGACCGCAGCCCGCCGGCGGGTCGCTGGTGTGCCCGATCGCAGGCCAGCTCTGTCCGGCTGTGCACCCATTGTCCGGGTGGCGGAATGGCAGACGCGCTAGCTTGAGGTGCTAGTGCCCGTTGAGGGCGTGGGGGTTCAAGTCCCCCTCCGGACACCACTTCTCCGTACACGTGCTACGCCTGAGTAGCCTGTGTTCAGGCTACTCCTGAACTCTTCGTTAGGCGGCTCTGCGCACCCCCCGTATCGCCTGGCCTCAGCCAGCCCGCCTATCCCTCTGAGGCGAGGTAGCGATACCCGCCGAAAAGTGCTCTACCGCGCCGAGGGTTGCGCCTGATCGCGTGCGAACAGACGTCGACGCTCTGCGGCCACGACCTCTCGCGCAAGTTCAACTTCGGACAGGTCTACCGCCTCGGCGGTGGAGTCAGCCATGTCGCTGACTCGCGCGAAGTCGTCAAACAGTCGCTTCTTTTCGGCCAGCAGTTCGGTTATCCGTTGATCGACACTGTCTTCCGACAGGAGTCGATGGACCTGCACGGACTGCACCTGCCCCATCCGGTGTGCCCGGGCGATGGCTTGGGTCTCGATGGTGGGCTTGAGCTGTGGTTCGCAGATGATGACCACTGAGGCGGACTGGATGTTGAGGCCGACGCCACCTGCCATGATCTGGGCAACCAGGACAGCACCGTGGCTGGCCGCCGAGAATTGATCCACCATCTCCTGGCGTTCGTCTTGCCGGCACCGAGCCGGTCAAGGGACCGAACACAGGGCCGGGCAGCGACTTGGCAACGAGGTCCAGAACTTCCCGGAAGTAGGAGAACACAATGACCCGACGTTCGTTCGCCTCCGCCTCACGGACGATTTCGATCAGTCGCTGCATCTTCGTGGACTGCTGCCCTTGGAGCATGGCCGCTTGACGCATGGCCATGAAGTTCCCTTCCATGACAGCAGTCCGATAGCGGGCAGCGTCAACTGCCGACATCGGCAGCCATTCCTCAACCTCGATGAGCCCTGGGAGTCGGTCAGCACGTCCTCCTGATTTCGGCGAAGGTACGCCGGGGCGATCTGGCGCCGGAACTTTCTTGGTCGTAGAGATCGTGGCATCGACGGTGAGGTCAGGACGCAGGTAGGAGACGAGGTTGCGGAACTCGTCGACTTTGTTCTCCAGCGGCGTGCCGGTGAGCAGGATCGCCCGCTCCGAGGCAGCGATGAGGCGTCTGGTCCTGATCGTCCGCTGCGCCTGCGGGTTCTTGATGTAGTGAGCTTCGTCGACCACGACGCACGCCAGGTCGCGGGATTCGTTCAGGGCTGCTCCCACCACGCCAGGGTCTCGTAGGTCGTGACGGCCACGCCGCCGTCGCGCATCCACACACGGGCTGCGCGGTCGCGCTCCGGCCCGTGGACCCGGTGCGCTCGCAGCTTCGACTTGCTGGTCACTTCGCGGGCCCAGTTGGTCACTACGGCGGCCGGGCACACCACCAGGAAGTGGGTCTCACCCCGGCTGCGCAGGTGCGCGAGGACGGCGATGGCCTCGACAGTCTTGCCGAGGCCCATCTCGTCCCCGATGATGACCTTGCGCTGCACGAGGGCGAAGCGGGCCGCGAAGCTCTGGTAGCCACGTAGCGACACGGTCAGGTGTTCGCCGCTGAGCGCCTGGTCGCGTACCGCCTCGAATGATCTCCTCTGGGAGATCGCCGTGGACCGCGTCTTCATCCTCGGTGACGAATCCGAGTTCGGAGAGCATGGCGAAGTAGTCGGCGGGCCGGGCGAGGAAGTCGTCCCACGGGTCCGCACTCGACCTCTTCGGGCCGGACGCGGACGACATGCCGAGCAGTTCGGCCCGCCGTTTGACGATCTGGATACTTTCGCGGAGTCCTTCGACGGCGAGCTGCCGAGTCGGGATCACAAGAAGGTGACTGGTCTGCGGTCGTGATGGCTGTCCGCAGCGGTGCGAGCTCGGATGGCGCGCTCGAGGTCGGCTGACGCGCCGCGAGTCTGCCGGCACGAGTCCCATTCCGCGAGGCAGCGCAGCAGTTGGGTGGTCTCCGGGTGGCGGTTGTTGATGTCGATGCGGACAGGCATCTCGTCGTACGTCGTCTGCCAGAGCGTCTGGGCTGCGCCGAGCATGCGCCGTGCCGAGGTCTCCCCCACGCCTGGGAGCGCCTGCAAGGTCAGGCCAAGATCCAGCACCTCCTGCACGGTGCTGATCTTCGCCTCGGCGAGTATCCCGAGCCGGAGGCGGTCGCGGGTGGCGCTCCGTAAGGCATCAACCGGCATCTCCTGCAGGATGCGTTGGGTCTCTGCACGGCGGACCTTCTCGCCCGCTTTGTGCGCCGCTGAGCGGTAGGAAGCCTCGCAGGCGACGACCTTGGCGATGGTGTCCATCGCCTCGAGCAGGCCGTCGATGACCGACCGGTCCAGGATCTCGGGCGCTGGGCCGGTCTGCCCGGAGACGAGCGTGAAGCGCAGAGCGCGGGATCGAGCAGAGCCTCGGGCCTGAGCTGTTCTGGGTCAATCTGCGCGGTGAAGGTACCGAGTCGCTCCAGCCAACGAGGACCGTCGTTACCGCTGACCGCTGCGTGTTGGTGACGTAGGCGTTCACTCGCGGCCGCCGCTGACCTCTTCTTCGCCGCACTGCTGAAGAAGCGACGCACGCCGACCGCCGGCCTGACTTCGGCGATGGTACGCGGTACGTCCTCAGTGAGCAGTCTCAATAGAGCGTGATCGTCGGGGGTTGGCATGGGAAGGTTGGCGCGTTCCCACAACCGCTGAACAGCGTCAGTGTCCCGCATGTCGAGCGGGATCACCCGCCAGGCGGCGTGGCCGGCCCTGCTGATCTCGACGCTTCGCGAGTGCAGTGCCTGCTCGACGCGGCTAGCGGCGTCCTGGACAGCCTGGTGCCATGCCTGGATGCGCCTAGCCTGCTGCCCCCACCGCTGGAGATCCGCTACGAGGCGACGGACCTGATCGCGCTCTATCTTGTCCATAGCTCACCGCTGAGTCCGAAGTTAGCGGGAGGTATCATAGTGCACTCATTACACAGACAAAGAACCCTGAGGGCAGCCGGCGAGCAGGAGGACGTCAGCCGCAATAGCCGCTAAGCGCACGGGCAACGTCGACTGCCTAGCGCCCGCCAGTGATGTCATTGCTCACCAATGAGGACCCGCAGGCTGCTGAGCTGGAGGAAGCATGAGGCTCGAGGAGCTCGCTCCGGTGCCCGGGTGGCCGGGGTGGTGCCCGGCGAGACGGTCATGATTCTCGCGCGCGCAGTGGCACGGCTCCGACGCGGTGGAGCTGACCTACAAGACTCTTGACGGTGGACTGGGTCAGCAGGTGCTCTTCCGGGAGGACGAGTCCAAGTTGAGCTTGTCAGACGCAGGCAGTCGGCCGTTCGACGCCGACGCCGAGGAGTTCCAGCTGGTGGCGGAGGCCCAGCGGATCTCCTTGGCCGGGCTGTTCGACCCGATGCTGGCGGTGGCCACCAGCGATGTGCAGCCGCTGCCCCATCAGATCCGGGCCGTCTACGGCGAGATGCTCGACCGCACGCCGCTGCGCTTCCTGCTCGCCGACGATCCCGGTGCCGGCAAGACGATCATGGCTGGTCTGTACATCAAGGAGCTCCTGCTTCGCGACGACGTGAAGCGCTGCCTGATCGTGGCGCCCGGCGGGCTGGTCGACCAGTGGCAGGACGAGCTGTTCTTCAAGTTCGGCCTGCGCTTCGACATCCTCACCACGGACATGGTCGACGCCGCGCTCGGCGTCGAGCGTCTTCGAGCGGCACCCGCTGCTCATCGCCCGGATGGATCAGCTCGCGCGCAACGAGGATCTGCTCGCCCAGCTCGACGACGCCGAGTTCGACCTGGTCGTCGTCGACGAGGCCCACCGGATGGGCGCGCACTACTTCGGCGGCAAGGTTGACAAGACCCGACGCTTCCAGCTCGGCGAGAGCGCTGCGCGACCGCACCCGGCACCTGCTGCTGATGACGGCCACCCCGCACGCGGGCAAGGAGGAGGACTTCCAGCTCTTCCTCACCCTGCTCGAGCGCGACGGCTTCGAGGGCAAGTTCAGGGCCGGCGTACACAGCGCGGACACCAGCGGCCTCATGCGGCGCATGGTCAAGGAGGATCTGCTCACCTTCGACGGGCAAGCCGCTCTTTCCCGAGCGAATCGCGCAGACGGTTCCCTATGAGCTCACCGCCGATGAGCAGGACCTTTACGAACGCGTCACCCAGTACGTCCGCGAGGGGATGAACCGGGCCGCCCGGCTCGGACGACAAGCGCCGCAACACCGTCGGTTTCGCGCTCACGGTCCTCCAGCGGCGCCTGGCCTCCAGCCCGGAGGCGATCTACCAGTCGCCTGGTCCGGCGCGCCGAACGGCTCAAGCGTCACCGGCGAAGAGCTGATCAACGGCCGCAGTGTCAGCGAGGAGCTCCCGCGATCGACCTCACGCGACTGGGACGACGACGAGCGTCAGCGCCGAAGAGGTCGAGCGAGCTCGAGGAGGAGCTGCTGGACTCGGCCACCGCCGCGCGCACCATCGAGGAGCTCAACGCCGAGCTGGCCGAGCTCGACTCAGCTCATCCAGGTCGCACGCCGGGTCCGCAACTCGGACACCGACCGCAAATGGGTCGAGCTGCGCAAGATCCTCGAAGACAACGACCTCATCCATCCCGAGCGCCGAGAAGCCGCGTAAGCTGATCATTTTCACCGAGCACCGGGACACCCTCGACTACCTGGCCCGCAAGATCCGTTCGCTGTTCGGCAAGCCGGACACCGTGCAGGCCATCCACGGTGGGGTCCGACGCGCCGACCGGCGGGCCATCACCGAGGAGTTCACCAAGAACCCCGACTGCCAGATACTCCTGGCCACCGACGCAGCCGGCGAAGGGCTCAACCTCCAAGCCGCCCACCTGATGGTCAACTACGACCTGCCGTGGAACCCCAACCGCATCGAGCAGCGATTCGGCCGCATCCACCGCATCGGCCAGACCGAGGTATGCCGACTTGTGGAACCTCGTCGCCGCCAATACCCGCGAGGGCGAGGTGTTCACCCGGCTGCTGGAAAAGATCGAGGAGCAGCGCAAGGCGTACGGCGGCAAGGTCTTCGACGTCCTGGGTGCGGGCTTTCAACGAGACGCCGCTGCGGGACCTGCTGATCGAGGCCATCCAGTACGGCGACCTGCCCGAGACTCGGGCCAAGATGGAAGAAATCATCGACAAGTCGGTCGCCCATGGGCTGAAGGAGCTCCTGGAGGAGCGGGCCCTCGCTCGCGATGCCATGTCAGACGCCGACCTGGCCCAGTTGCAGCGGCAGATGGAGGAGGCTCGGGCCCGCCGGCTGCAACCGCACTACATCGAGTGGGCTTTCCGGGTCGGCTTCCAACGACTCGGGGGCCGACTCGCCAGGCGGGAACGTGGCCGCTACGAGATCACGCATGTGCCGGCGGCGGTCCGCGCCGTCACCAAATACGGCCCCATTGCCACCCGCTACGATCGGGTCACGTTTGCGCTCGACCGCATCGACGTCGACGGCAAACCCCGCGCGGATCTGCTCGCGCCCGGACACCCGCTCCACGACGCTGTCGCCGATCTCACCATCACCCAGCTCCGGCCCGATCCTCGAACGCGGGCACCGTGCTGGTTTCGCCAAAGGTCGAGGAGCCGAGCCTGCTGGTCGGCGTAGTGGAGGAGGTGGTCGACGGGACCGGCGAGTCCATCGCCCGCCGGTTCGGCTACGCCTACGTCGACGCCAGCGGCCAAGTCACACCGGCCGGCCCGGCTCCGTACCTCGACTGCGTAGCGGCTCCCCGTACCCCGACCGTAGAGGACGGCCAAGAAACTGGCATGGCTCGACGACGCCGAATCCCGGGCTCGGACCTGGATCATCGGCCACCAGCTCAGGGACTACCTTGCCGAAGTCTCACCTCGCCGGCATGCCGAGATCGAACGGACCCGGACCCGGGTGGACCAGCGGTTGACGCATGAGTCGAACCGACTCCTCGGTGAGGCGATCGCTGCCCAGGAGAAGGAGCGGGCCGGTATCAAACCGAAGGAGAGCTCCGACAGCCTCATGCGCAAGGCACAGGAACTTCAGGCCCGCCGCGAAGCCCGGCTGGCGCTACTGGACCAGCAGGCCCAGCTGTCCACCAAACCACCCCGCATCGTGACCGCCGCGCTCGTGCTGCCCTTGTCCATGACCGAGGCGGAGATCCCCGCTGACGCGCCGATCCACGCCAAGGAAAGCAAAGCGGTCGAGCGGCGCGGGGTCGAGCTGGTGCTCGCCGCCGAGCGGGCACTCGGCCGCGAGCCGCAGGAGCAGGCGTTCAACAACCCCGGCTATGACATCCTGTCCTTCCCTACCCACGGTGGTCCCTCGATCCGCATCGAGGTCAAGGCCCGTCTCGAAGGTGCTGAAGACTTCTACGTCACCCACAACGAGATCATCACCGGCAAGAACGCCGCGCCCCACTACCGGCTCGCCCTCGTCACCGTCAGCAAGGCCGGCCCCGAACACGACCAGGTACGGTACGTCGCCGACCCATTTGCCAGCGTCGACTTCGGTGACCTCGCCGCGACCGGCATCCGCGTCAACTGGTCGAGGACCTGGGCAGCCGGCAGAGCCCCCTTCTGACTCATAGAGCTGGGGGAAGGTTGATGAGGGGCAAACTGATCGAGGTCTCGACCTCCCGCGGGAGGCGATCAACCGCATAGGGAGAACAAACGTCCGCGTATACCGCGTCGGCGATCCGGATTACCGGCTGCGAGGAAACAGCTTCGCCAGCGCGGGAAGAGGCACTAAACCATGACCCAGCTGCGAACGCCTCACCCCACAACCGACACCGTGGCCACTGGCCCAAGTAGCCTGGACGTAGGTCTAGTACCCCTCAGCTAGCAGCCGCTGCGCACCCGGTATCGCCCCGCCTCGTGGTTGTAACGCATCCTCCAGCCCGAACATAGGATGCTTCGGATACATGGCCGCCACTGGAACCGATCCGGGAAGCGCCGAATACGCACTGATTCTGCCCATCTGCCCCGCTGCCAGGGGGTTAGCCTCCAGGCGTGGAAGAGGGCCGCCTGGGCACACTAATTGGCGTGCCGCCTACTCGCTGAACCGCTACCGCGCCGGTAGGCCCATACCCAAGGGGTGGCTGCCAAGGCCCGCGCCATCGCCTCGGCGGTCGGCCCGGGCGCGGCCTTACTGGAGACAGCGGCCTGGCTGCACGACATCGGCCACAGCCCGACCTCGTGGTCACCGGCTTCCACCCCTTGGACGGCGCACGCTACCTGCGCGACATGATTGACGCCGGCCCACGGCTGTGCCGCTGGTGGCTCACCACTCCGGTGCCCTCATCGGGGCCGGCACCGCGGCCTAGCCGACCAACTCACCACCGAGTTCCCCGCAGACGACAGCATCATCGCAGGGGCCTCATCTACTGCGACATGACCACCAGCCCCGACGGACAGCCGGTCAACACCACGACGCGGCTGCAGGAGACCATCAGCCGGTAAGGCGATGGACATGTGGTGACCATATCGATGCGGGAGGCGTATCCGTACGTGCGCCGAGCGGTGGAGACCATCGAAGCGCTCCTCGCGGAGCCTACCACCCTCCTCTGTGATCTCTCCAGCATCGACTAGGCAACGACTGCACGATCAAATGCGGTCAACGTGAGCGCAGGACCCTGCTCATCCCGCACCCACCGCTGATCCGGCGCTATCAAGGAACATGATCTGCATCAGCCCCAGTTCCACATAGCCCCACTGCCACTCCTAGGGCGGACGACGGACGATCCGACCAGGCGGGACGATCCCAATGACCCGCTTTGCCATCCGTCTGCTAGTGCGTTCACTGGACCGTTCCGGTTCTCGTTACTAGGAAACCGCTGACGCTGAGCGACGCATGTCTATCAGCCGGCATACTCCACCGACAGAGTCATGCGGGTTGAGAGAATATGGAGGTGGCATACTTTGCACTCACTCGAGAAATATTGCTCGGACCGATGGTCGAGGTTCTTGCGCCCTTAGGGTGGGCATCATACGGACTGTGGCATCAGCGCGGCACGCAGCAAATTGTGAAACTTGCTCGCCAAGGCGCGGATCCTGCGGAAATCGACGAACTTGTCACCGAACAGTGGCATACCGCGAGTGAGGTTTTCCTTCGCAACGTCGCTGCGCCACTGCGTCGGTACGGCAAGGACATCGATCACCAGTTCCAGCGGCTCCAGTTCCAGCGTGCGAACCTTGTCGATCAAGCTGTGAATTGTCACAAGGCAGGCAACTACGCGGCCTCGACGCTTCTCACGCTAGCCCAAATCGACGGGCTCACGCGAGATATCACCGGCGCTACGTTCTTCTCGAACTCAATGAACGATCCCTACCTCGACGACTCAACTCTCTCCGGCATCGCTACGAATCTGCCGACCGTGCGCGAGCCGTTCAGGGAGACAATTGATAAAACTGGATTTTACGGTAAACTATCCAGGCACGGCGCTATCCATGGCCGAGACCTGTCATTTGGCACGAAGGTCACCTCAACAAAGACCCTAGTTTTAATGGGCGCACTAGTGGAATACCTAGAAGGACGCGCGGCAGAGGTCGCACGCAAGTATCGAAGGCAGCGTGAGATTGAGGCACAGAAGCAGACAGGTACTGGTAAGAACGGCAGGCTGAACGATGATCGACACCTCGAGCAGCTTTACTTTCTCGCTGCTGACCTCGACAGCTATGTCCTTTCCGAGGTAGTACAACCCTTCGTGCAACCGGATAATTGGCTAGAGAAGGCCTACGAACTGATCGAACGGAAAAGCCTCAGCCTCCGCTCCTTCACGTGGGGTGGAGCGGACTCGGCTTCCTACTGGTGGTTCTACCGCACCCCTGCGGGCCACTATTTGGGCGCCGCAGCACGGAGACTCGGTTCCGAGCTACCCGCCAACTGGCAACAGTGGCGCTGGGACAATGTCGAACCTCCTGCTGGTAGCCCATGGGATCACGATGGTTGGGACGAGTATGACGGGAACACGACTTCGCCCAACTGGACAATTGACCCGTTCCCAACAGGCTAGCCGAGGATCTAGTTAATTAGACCACAGATGGCTAAACCTGGAACAAATCAGTGACGCCTCGTTATGGAGGAGTGCAGCCGATCAAGGTAGTGAAGGCGAGGGTGGCTGGCTCGTTGACCACAGCGCATACCGTGCCGTCGTACCCGATCAGCCGAAGCTGGTATCCCCCGGCGCCCTGCTGTTCCACTCTGGTCAGGTAGCCGTATTCGTGACCGCCATGCACAGGTTGTTGGCGGGGCGGCCGTCGGCCACCACCTCACCGGTGTTGGTCTCGATTACAAGGCCCTGCTAAGTGGCACTATCCCAGCAGCAGACGAGCCCACGTTCGCCCAGCTCACCACAATGGCTGCACCAGCGAATAGTCTCCACGATTCTCCACCACCAACTGACGACGGCACCGGTGGTGGAGTCAGGCCAGCCCGACGACCAACCAACTGGCTCCTACGAGAACAGTGATCGGGTCCCATGGCCAGCGGATGACCACCCACCACTGGAGGCACCGCCGCCCCTACCCCAAGGGTGCGGCGATGAGGAGGTAGCCCAGCAACACGACGGCGGCCGTCGCGTGCCGGACAGGCTGAGCAGGAGCAGAGCCAACCCCACGTCGGAGGTGGCGTTACGGAGGAACGCGAGCCCGTCCCCAGGTCACCGCCCCCATGCCCGCTGAGGAGCTGAGGAACTGGGGGTGCGCCCAGACAGCCACTACGTGGCACCTGTCAGCAAGGCGCTAACCAGCAGCAGGTAGCTGAAGGCGTCAAGAGCAGGTTCTGTTCCTCGTCGTCATGCTGGTGGAGCAGCCACGCATGGCCCGGGGCAGCGTCAACGCCATCAACACGAGTACCTCCTGCTCTGCGGCCGCGGTCGAGGTGACTGGCAGGAGATCGTCGATCGGGACCGGCCCGGTCCGCCCGGTCGGCTACGGCAGCGCCAATCGTTACTGGCTGCGCGTACGCGCAGCCAGGCCGCACGGTTGATGTCAGCGGCCCACCGGCTCTGGCCAGAGGCAGATCTCCTCCTCCACAGGTCACTGGCGGGCAGGCGATCGTCGGACTGGCGGTCAGGTCACGGCGCCACTGATCAGCGCGGTGGCGGCCACAATGGTGGCCAGTGCCGCCAGGCCAGTCAACCAGTGCGTGTCCCTGTGCAGGCGCTAGCCTGACGCGGGCGAGGCAGAGTGGCAGCACCAGCACGCCGCCCAGGAATCCCACCGAGGCGACCCACACCCTTGGGGGCGAGGATCTGACTGGTGGCGCAGCAGTCGAACCGCATGCCGTTGAGGTGCCGCAGCCACAGCGGCTCCTACGCTGCCGGAACCGCCTTAGGTCAGGTAGGGCGGGAGCGCTGCCGCGGCGAGCAAACGGGTCAACCGGCCGCCCGTCGATAGACCTGGCTATGTTGGAGAGTGCGGAACCCCGCGCCGAGATAGACCTTGGCGGCGGCGGGGTTGGAGAGTTCGTGGCACACCTTCATGCGGGTGCATCCGCGTGCCGCGAGTGCCTCCAACCCGGCGCGTAACAGGGTGCCGGCGAGGCCGCGTCCACTGTGCGGGTCCTCGATCCGGACGGGTTCGACCAGCCCGATCCGGGTGCGGGGATCGGCCCAGAACATCGCGTAGCCGGCCACAGATCCGTCGTCGGTGAGTAGCGCCAGGTCCAGCTCCGGGTCGTAGAGGGAGCATTCACGTAGAGCAATACGGCCTTGCCGTTGCCGGGGCCGCGACCTTGCTGCTGATGTCATTCGGTCGACTCCTTCGTCGGCCCATCGGTGACCATCAAGAGCCACCACAATGTCGGCGGCTTACCACTCGATATGAAACTGAAGCTCATCGAGCCATTGCGAGAGCTATTCAAGGATGAGGTGAGGCTTAGGGAAAGAGCTCGGGTTGCCTAATGAAATGATTCAGCGCCAGCCGTTTCCGGTCCCGGATTGGCTATTCGCGTGCTCGGCGAAGTGACCGAAGAACGGCTGGATACCGCCATGCCGACGTTATCGTCCTACAAAGAAATTAAAGCTGCCGGGCTCTATGAAGAGGTGTGGCAGTCCTTCGCCGTTCTTTTGCCGATCAAAACTGTGGGTGTTATGGGCGATGAGCGAAGTTACGACAATGTGATTGCACTTCGCGTGGTCGATAGCCTAGACGGCATGACGGCCAATTGGGTGGCGCTGCCGAGCGCGCTACTGGCAAGAATCTCCAACCGCGTGATCAACGAAGTTCGCGGCGTCAACCGGGTAGTCTACGATATCTCTTCAAAACCGCCGGCAACCATAGAATGGGAATGAGCGCAAACGCGACATTCGCTGATTCCTTGATCAATCGTCAAACGGTCTCTGGTTCAATATAAAGCGATCTGCTCAAGTCAGCATGAAACAGATTGCCCAGGTACTGCTTTTTGACCGCGACGATGGGTTATTAATATACCTGCGCGATGACAAACCGGAAATTCCCTTTCCTAATCATTGGGACTTTTTTGGCGGCCATGTGGAGGAGGGAGAAACTCCCGAAGAGGCTTTGGTGCGAGAAGTCAACGAAGAGCTCGGAGTCAAACTGAAGGCCTGGCAACTGTTTCAAAATTTCATTAGATCTTGGCGATGTTTATCCAAACGTCAAGTATATATACTGGACGCGCATTGACAAAGTTGCGCAAGAACTCACGCTTTACGAAGGCCAACAGCTGACCAGCATCGATCGCTGTGAAAGAAATCGCATCCGATTTGCGAATATACTCGGGCAAATTCTCGAAGAGTTTATTGAAAGCGGGCTCTGGCGTAAGCGCGTGCAAAGCTCTTGAGACAAATTTTCACGAGAATGTTTGCGCTTTTCATTTCTTTATGTTAAGTCATTAACAGCTCAATGGAACATTCATCATTTACACCTTCATTGCCACACGGAGTACAGCTTACTTGACCACGCCAACGAGGTTGAAAAGCTGTTCGAAAGAATAAAAAGACTCAAGCAGCCGGCGGTTGCCATGACGGACCACGGCAACATGTTCGGTGCGGTAAAGTTATCGCGAGGCCTCAGCCACGGTATCAAACCGGTCCGTGGGTCGAAATCTACGTCGCGCCGACCAGCCGCTTTGAGCGACGCGGCGTCGATAAAGGTCCCAAAGAATACAACAACCACCTTATCCTTCTGGCGATGAACAAGGAGGGATACCGCAATCTCTGCAAGCTGGTCTCGCTCGGTTACATGGAAGGCTTCTATTACAAGCCGCGCATCGACAAAGAGTTGCTCAAGGAACTAAACGGCGGGCTGATCGCGCTGAGCGCCTGCCTGCAAGGAGAAGTGTCACAGGCGCTCAGCTTCGGTAATCCCGAAAAGGCCAGGACGGCAGTCCGAGCCTGCTGTCGATCTTCGACGATCGCTACTACGTCGATCAGGACGACGACCCGAACAGGAGAAAGTCAACCGCGAGCTTGTCGAGCTGGCGAAGGATTTGTCGGTTCCGGTAGGTGTAGCCACCAATGACC
>CAWEKD010000005.1:0-1734249 GCA_963809545.1 uncultured Actinomycetota bacterium
TTCTGGCGGCGAATATTCTTTGCCGTTGGCGCTCGATCCGCGCGTCCGCGTTCCAGAAGCGCGCACAACCTGGTACGGCACCATCTTCATTTCTTCGCTCACCTCGTCGAACTTGCGGCCCATGAACCGCTTGATCGAGAAGATGGTGTTCTCCGGGTTGGTGACGGCCTGACGCTTGGCGACCTGTCCGACCAGCCGCTCACCCGCCTTCGTAAACGCGACGACTGACGGCGTCAGCCGGCCGCCTTCGGGGTTGGTGATGACGACCGGCTCGCCGCCTTCCATGACGGCGACCACGGAGTTGGTCGTGCCCAGGTCGATGCCGATGATTTTGCTCATTGAATCCTCATGAGGTCATTTCGCGGAGTCGTTGCTGATACTGATCAAAGGATAAAACCTGAGTATAAGGGTGTCAACATTGGTCAGAGAGCTACTGGGGCAGGTGCCGAGCGTCTGTGCTAACGTGCTTGCTTGGAGCGTATAATTTCTGATGCCAGCCAGTCCTGCCCTCGTGCGAGGCAGTCGCATGGGTTCGTCCGTTTCAATGGCGCGCGCTCAGCAGCGTTCGCCCTCGGCGTGTTCTTCCTTAATTCAGTCAACGGCGCCGCGCAGGATGCACGGCGCGGTCGACGCCGGTACCCGCGCACCGCGTGACGTCGACGGCGACCGCGACACTCGAGCGCGACGGTCAGGTCGAAACGGCCGTGTCCGGGATGCCGTTCGTCTCCTGGCGATCGGTTGCAGGACGACCGCGCGGTCGAGCCGAAGTGCTGTTCCCGGACGGCACATCGCTCGCGGTTGACGAGTTCACGACCCTCGAACTGCAGGATCGCGCGCTAATCCGGATGCCGGCGGGCGCGCGTCCTGTTGACCGTCGCAGGCGTCAACAATCCGGGAACGCGGTTCGCTATCAGGTCGACACGCCTCCGGCCGCCGCGATGACCGATGGCCCCGGCGAATACCGGGTGGCAACCATGAACGGGCGCGGCGAGATCGAGACCGAGCTCGCGGTGTTCCGCGGCTACGCGACGCTCGCCACCGACATCGGATCGACAGCCGTCCGCGCGGGCGAGCGCAGCCTGGCTCGTGATGGCTCGCGCCGAGTCAGCCGCTGCTGTTCAATTCCGCGCGGTTCGACGCCTTCGATCCGCTGGGCGAGCGCGCGGCGCGACGCCCGCCTCGGCACGCGTCAGCCGCTACCTGCCGCACGATCTCTACGCATACAGCAGCACGTTCGATCAGCACGGCTCGTGGAGCTACCAGGCTCCATACGGAAACGTCTGGTATCCCACGGTGGCGTCCGGCTGGCGGCCGTACTTCTACGGCTACTGGTCTCCCCTTCCGGCGTACGGCTGGACATGGGTCGGCTACGACGTCTGGGGATGGCCCACACATCACTACGGCCGATGGGGATATGGGGCGGGCCGCTGGTTCTGGGTACCTGGAGCGACGTGGGGAGGCGCCTGGGTGTCGTGGGCGGCGGCGCCGGGATACGTCGGATGGTGTCCCGTCGGGTATTGCGGCGGCGCCGGGTTTTCGTTCGGGGTCTCCGTCGGCGCGCCGTGGGGTTGGGTCGTCGTCTCGACGCCGTATTTCGGACACGGGAACCAATACCCCGTCCATTACCACGCGTTGCCGCCCACGGCCATTCCTCCGCGAACGCCATTCGTCGTTCAGGCAAGGGCCCCGCTCTCTCCGGCCGTGCCCGGACAGGCCGCCACGCGCCATCCCGCGGCCCGCCGGTGGCCCGCAGTTCCGCACGAGCGCGCAGCCCGCCGCGGGTGGCCAGCCTGCGACCGTTCCAGGCGCTGCCACTCCGATTGCACCGAACCAGCCCGAGCTCGGTGGCGCCCAGCGAGACCACGTTCACCGAGGCGATGCCGCGCGATCGATGGATCAGCGGCGACGCGAACGTCAATCGTTACGTGCCTGACACACGAACGCTCGGCGGCCGTCCGGCAACCGCGGTTCCTCGACAAGCCGTGCCGGCCGCGCCGGTGCCGAACGAAAGCCCCGCGTCGACCTCACCGCGATGGTACCCACCGGCCAGACCGCGGCCGCGACTGGAACAGACACCAGGCGGGGATCCGCCACAGCGAGCGCACCGCCTACTCCGTCGACGGGTCCGAGCGCTGACGCCGCCAACCGTGGCGGGCGCAGCCCGGCCGTCGGGGGCACAACGGCACCGTCAGCGTTCCAGGCGCCCCAAATGATCGCGCCGGCCGAAGCCCCGCGCAGGATCCGTCGGGCCGCCGCGACGACATTCAGCCGCCAGGTGCGCCAGCGGCGGTGCCTCGCGCCGGTACGCCGGCGGGCGGCGCGCCAGAAGCCGCGCCAGCTCAAACCGACGTCACCGCCGGCCGGGCACGGAACCCCAGAGTCGATAGTCGTCAGTCGTCAGTCGTAGTCAGTCGTCAGTCACAGTCAGGCAGTCAGTCGACCGGCACTCGACGTAATGAATTCGTGTCGATAGCCGCCCGGCTTGGTACACTGGTCGTCATCTCGCAGATCGCTTCAGGACTGCTGACTGAAGACTGCTGACTGAAGACTAACTTTGGCATCGCCATTACGTCATCCGCTTCGCGCGCAATGCCGTCATCGCCGCGCTGTTCGTGACAGCGGCGGGCTTTGGCGTGCTCACCGGCGTCGTGTTCGCGTACGCCGGCGACCTGCCGCAGATCTCGGCGCTCGACAACTACAACCCCAGCACGATCACGCGCGTTTATGGCGTCGACGGTCAGGGGATCGGCGACTTCGCCGTGGAGCGGCGCCTGGTCGTTGGCGACCGACATCCTCGCCCAACCTGCGAATGGCGATCATCGCCGCGGAAGACAGCGACTTCAATTCGCACTTCGGCCTGAGCATCTCGCGCGTCGCGGTCACTGTGGGACGCGACATGCTCGAGTTCGTGACCCTTGTTGCTGTTCTTCGCTCAGTTTGCGTATTGTTCGGACCTGATGAACCGGCTCGACCCGACCGACCCCGAGTCCCTGCAGGAGCTGCAGCTCGACGGCATCTTCGGCGGGGGCGACAACCCCGGGCAGGCGGCCGCGCTGGCGCGGTTGGAGACGGTGCTGGCCCTGGTCGAGGGGTGGGTGACCCACGTCGTGGAGATGGCCGCGACCGGCCGACTGCCGGATGCGGCGAAGCTGGGCGAGGCGTTTCGACGGCGGCGCGCCGCCGGTGGTCCGGCGGAGCAGACCTTCGCCGCCCTGGTGGGGCTGGAACTACGCCCCCGTCGGCTCCGGGAAGCGGCGGCGCTGTGGGCGGCCCTCACCGAGCATCGAGGGATCGAAGGTCGGGACGCGCTGTGGGAGCACCCGGACCTGCTGCCGACCCAAGAGGACTTCGCCGACCCGCAGGAGTACGCCCGCCGACCGGCCGAGCTCGACTTCCCGCCGGAGCCGGACGACGGCGCGGCCAGTCCGACCGAGGAGCCGGGTCCGCGGGAGTGAACGCGCGCCGGTTCAGCGCAGTTCGGCGGCGGTCACTCCTTCCAGGTAACCGCGGGCTCGCTCCGCCTTGGGGTAGCGGCTCACCAGCGCCCAGAAGTAGCTGCCGTGTGTGGGCACGATCAGGTGCACGAGCTCGTGCAGCAGGACGTAGTCGAGTACCCACTGGGGCATGCCCCGCAGCCGCTCGGAGATCCGGATCGTGCCGTCGTGGGGGGTGCAGGATCCCCACCGGCTGCGCTGGTTGGAGACCCAGCGGACGCTGGCTGGCCGCAACTCGTACTCAGGGAGGTAACGGGTAGCAAGCTGGCGGGCACGCTGGTTGAGTTCCGCATCCGAGATGCTCCGCCGACGACGGGCGGCCAGCCGGGCCAACATCCGGTCCACCCACTCGTCCTCTTCCGCCCGCGAGAACCGGTCGGGGATGAGCACTACGACGCGTTCCCCGTCTCGGTATGCGGACACGGTGCGTCGCCGACGCCGGCTGCGCCGTACCTCGACCACCGGCTTGTTGCCCATCAGGAACCGGTGGCCACCACCGGGGTGTCACTGCCCATGGCCGCACGCTAGCCCGCAAAAATCGGTTCCGCCAGGCTCTCGGCAAGAAGTGCCCCAATTTATAGCTACATATCCGGCGTGTCCCGAGGATGATACTCGCCACAGTATGTCCAGCGAGAGACACTGCATAGAGGGGCGGTACGCCGCCGACGTCGACCAAGGAGGGAAGGTGGCCGAGCCGGTGGAGACGTACAACGGCTACTGCGTCAAGTGCCGGACCAAGCGCGACTTCGAGGGCACCGTGAACGTCTCGAAGACCGGGATGCGGATGGCCAAGGGCCGGTGCCCGGTCTGCGGCACCACGGTCAACCGGATCCTCGGCAAGGCCTGACCCGTCGCGATTGATCCGGCTCCGGGCGGAGCGACCGAGCCGTCACTCCGCCCGCGCGAGGCACCTCTCCGTCACGCACTGTCGCACCAGCGACACCCAACCCACCCAGGCTGTGGACAACCTGCGAAAAACCTGTGGATAACCCGTGCTTACTGAGTAGTAGCTGTGGACAACCTGACGTGCGCGGCGCCGGCCGGTGCCAGCGTGTCCGGGCATGACCCATCCGCAGCGCAACTCCTCGACCCGGGCTCCTTCCCTGGATCCACTGGCGAGCCTGACCCGGCCCACCCTGCTCCCCGGCCTACGCCGACTCTGGCGTGACCGGTACCACCTCCAGCTCGGCACAGACCCGGCTCGGGCGGTGGTGCTGGAGCTACCCGATCCGGCCGCCGCCGGCATCCTGGACCTGTTGGACGGATCCCGATCAGTCCGAGCGGTCATGGCCGTCGCCCGCCGCCAAGGGATCAACGAATCCGATGCCCGGACCCTGCTGACCGCCTTACAGGCCGCCGGACTGGTAGTCGGCGCCCGGAGCCTGCTCCCGCCGACCCTGCCCGCCTTGATCCGGCAACGGCTGTGGGAGGAGGCGGCGGCGCTGGCGCTGCGAGGAGCGGAGCCACCCGGACCCGACCGGCCGTCCCGCGGACCAACCCCGACCCCGGCGGCGATCCTGCGCCGGCGGGCCCGCGCCCGGGTGCTGGTCACCGGCCCCGGCCGGCTGGCCACTTCGATCGCGCTCACCCTGGCCCGCGCGGGTGTCGGGCACGTACTCCCCACCCGCGACGCGAAGCGGCCGACCGACTCCGGCGCGGGCCGCGCCGCCGCCCCGCCCGAAGAGTGGGACGAACAGCTCGCCGCCCAGATCCACCACGCCGCCCCGGGCACCCGGACCGGCCTGATCCCTCGACGCGAGCTCGACTTCGCGGTGTTGGCCGGGCTGACCGCCCCGGCCAACCTCACCGCCGCCGGCTACGCCCGGCAGCGCCTCCCCCACCTGCTGATATCGATCCGGGACGGGGTCCCGGTAGTGGGCCCGCTGGTCCCACCCACCGGTAGGCCCTGCTTGCAGTGCGTGGAGCTCCATCGCCGCGACCGCGACCCCGACTGGTCGCACGTCGCCTCCCAGCTGCTCCGTCCCAGCGACACCCCCTGCGCGGCCGCCACCGCCCTCGGCGCCGCGGCCTTGGCCGCCACCGACGTCCTGCGATGGCTGGACGGGGAGCGGCCGGCGACCCTCGGAGTGAGTGTCGAGGTTCACGCCCCCGATCAGCTGCGGCGACGGACCTGGCCGCCTCACCCGGAGTGCCACTGCTCCCGTCGGCCGCTACGGGGGCCGCTGTAACCGGGATAACTACCGGATCCAGGACCAGTCCTGGCTCGGACGCTGCTGCTACCGCCTCCGGTCAGGCACAATCGTCAGGTGAGCGAAATACCGCGCCGAGCTATGAGTCGGACCGCCCGGCTGGCTGGCCTCCCACTCGGATTCGCCGGCCGAGCGGCGCTCGGGCTCGGGAAGCGGGTCACCGGCCTCGCCTCAGAGGTCCTGTCCCCAGAGCTGCAACAGCGCACCGCCGAGCACCTGTTCCGGGTACTGGGTGAACTCAAGGGCGGCGCCATGAAGCTTGGCCAGGCGCTGAGCATCTTCGAAGCCGCCCTGCCGGAGCACCTCGCCGGCCCGTACCGGCAAGCCCTGACCCGGCTCCAGGACGCCGCCCCACCGATGCCGACGTCGACCGTGCACGCGGTGCTGACCGAGCAGCTCGGGCCGGACTGGCGGACAAAGCTGGTGGAGTTCGACGACCGGCCGGCCGCCGCCGCCAGCATCGGGCAGGTGCACCGCGGCGTGTGGCAGCCCGATCCGAGCCAGCCACCCCGGCCGGTGGCGGTGAAGATCCAGTATCCGGGGGCGGGGGAGGCGCTGGTCGCTGACTTGACGCAACTGTCCCGGGTGGCGGGCCTGTTCCGCGCCTTGCAACCGGGGCTGGACGTCAAGGCGCTGCTGGCGGAGTTACGCGCCCGGGTCACCGAGGAACTGGACTACCAGCTGGAGGCGAGCGCCCAGCAAGCATTCGCCAAGGCGTACGCGGACGACCCGGGGATCAAGGTTCCCCGGGTGGTGGCCGCGGCGGAGAAGGTGCTGGTCACCGACTGGTTGGACGGCACCGGTCTGGCCACGGTGATCGCCTCCGGCAGCCAGGAGGAACGCAACCGGGCCGGCTACCTGCTGGCCACCCTGCACTTCTCCGCACCGGCCCGGGCCGGGCTGCTCCACGCCGATCCGCACCCGGGCAACTTCCGGATGCTGCCCGACGGCCGCCTCGGGGTGGTGGACTTCGGCGCGGTCGCCCGCCTCCCCGACGGCCACCCGGAACCGATCGGTCGCCTGGCGCGGCTGGCACTGGCCGGGGACGCCGAGGCGGTGTACGAGGGGCTGTGCAAAGAGGGCTTCATTCGGCCTGAGCTGGACCTGTCGCCGGCGGACGTCCTGGACTTCCTCCTGCCGATGCTGGCGCCGGTGCGGGACGAGGAGTTCCAGTTCAGCCGCTCCTGGCTGCGGGAGGAGGCGGCCCGGGTGGCCGGCCCGCGCAGCCCGGCCGCGGCGATCGGTCGGCAGCTGACCCTCCCCCCGTCGTACCTGCTGATTCACCGGGTCACCATGGGGTCGATCGGGGTGCTGTGCCAGCTGGAGGCGCGGGCGCGCTACCGGGAGATCCTGGAGCGCTGGCTACCCGGCTTCGCCGAACCGTAAATCGTGGGCAGTCATGCCCGTGGGGGCCGGCCGCGTTCGCGGCCGGCCCCCACGTCATCTCTGATTCCGGTCCCCCACACCGGGGCGTGATCAGCTCACCACTCCACCCCTGCGGGGTCGGTGCCGCGGGCGCCGCCTCCGCTCCGGCGCGACGGGGCGATGCCGCCGGCATGATCGGTCCCGGGTGAGCAGTTCAGGCAGCAGACAATGATCCGGTACGTACCACATCGTGACTCACTCCTCGGCAGGTCGGAACGGGTGGGCGGGCGGGGAGGGGGCCCGTCAAGCGGCGAGATTGACCGCTCGCCGGGCCGGGGTTGCTTCGGGCAGTTCACGCACCACCCGAGCCACCCGGTCCGCGGTCTGGTGGCGCAGCTCCGCGTCCCGGGCGAGATCCTCCTTACGCGGCCGCCCCCGCGGCCGCTTCCGGGCGATGACCCGGCCGCGCTCGAAGATCTCTCCACCCCAGACACCCCATGGCTCCTGCCGCTCCAACGCGCCCGCCAGACACTGGTGCCGCAGTGGGCAGTCACCGCACAGCGACTTGGCCAGCTCCAGCTCGGCCGGGGAGTCGGAGAACCACAGGTCAGGGTCGAACGTGCGGCAGGGAAGGGCGGCTGGGCCGATCCGTGCTGGTTGCCGGAGCGGCACCGGCGCCAGACTCATCCCGGTCACCTCTCTCTGATCTCGATCTCGTGAATCTTCTGGACAATGAAGGAGGCCGCGGATCCCGGTGTGCGGGTTCCGCGGCCTCGAGGTGAGCCGGCTGGCCGGTAGCTAGGCCGACCTACCTCGAGGTGGAACACCGCTCGTGCCTCCCGCGATGGCCGCAATGGCGATGGGGAGGGCCCGGTGGTAGCCGATGGCATCAGCGTTGGTCCGGACGACGGCGCCCCAGGTCCGCGCGAACTCACGGGTCTGCTTCAGCCCACAGGTCTGCGTGGATCCATCCCGCTCATTGGCGCCGGCTACTACCGGTCGGGGCAGGTCGTCACCGGACCAACGGGCAGTCGGGGTCGCTGGTACCCGGGCAGCAGGCAGCGACGGTCGCCGGTCCATCGTCGTCAGCACTACCGTCACCTCCTGCCTCGATCGTGCGCACGGGAGCTACCCGTTGCTGTCCGGCACACACTATGCGCCCCGGAACGGCCGCGCAAACGAATTAACGGTCCAATCCCCGACTTGTTACCTCGGTTACATCCGCGCCCGCGATCAGGGCCAGTACCGCCGCCCCGTACTGCGCCAATTTGCGCGGGCCGATCCCCGCGATCGTCGCCAGTTCCGCCTCCGTGGTCGGCCGCCGCTCCGCCAGCGCCGTCAAGGTGGCGTCGGTGAACACCACGTACGCCGGGACCGACTGCGCGGCCGCCACCTCCCGGCGCCACTGCCGCAGCCGCTCGTACAGCTGCTCGTCGCGATCGGACGGACAGGTGGCGCACCGACCGAGCTTGCGATCGGTGCCGGCCAGCAGGGTGGTGCCGCAGATCCGGCAGGTCACCACCGGCTGCGCCCGGCGCGCCGCCCCCCGCGGGGTCGGTCCACCCCGGCCGGAGTCGACCTCCCAGTGCGGAATGAACCGGCACGGCCGGCGCGGCCGACCGCCCGGAGACCGGGCCTGCCCGTACGACAGCCACAGCCATTCCCGGGCCCGGGTGATCCCGACGTACAGCAGCCGGCGCTCCTCCTCCAGCGCGTCGGCGGTCCGGGCGTAGCTCGTCGGCAGGGTGCCCTCGACCAGGCCGACCAGGAACACCGCGTCCCACTCCAGTCCCTTGGCCGCATGCAGGCTCGCCAACGTCACCCCCTCCACCGTGGGGGAGTGCTGGTGGGCCGCCCGCCGGGCGAGCTCCTGTACGAACTCGTCCAAGGTGGTGGCCGGCACCTCTTCGGCCAACGTGACCAACGCTTGCAAGGCTTCCCACCGCTCCCGGGTCGCGCCGCCCGGCGGCGGCCGATCCGGCTGCCAGCCGATCCGGGTCAGCGCCTCGGTGACCTGCGCGGCCAGCGGGGCCGCCTCCTCCGGCGCGGTGCGGGTGGCGGCCCGGATCGCCACCATCGCCTGTCGCACCTCCGGCCGGTCGAAGAACCGGGCCGCCCCGGTCACCACCGTGGGCACTCCGGCCTCGGCCAGCGCCTCCTCGTACCCCCGGGACTGGGCGTTGGTGCGGTAGAGCACCGCGATCTCCCGCGGCGGGACGCCGGCCCGGATCAGCTCCGCGCACCGGGCGGCCACCGCCGCCGCCTCCGCGACCTCATCCGGGAAAATCTTCAGCTCCGGCTCCGGCCCCGGGGGGCGCTGCCCCTGTAGCGCCACCCGCAGCCGCCCCTCCTCCCCCTGCGCCTGGGAGATCACCGTGTTGGCCAGCGCCACCACTTGCGGGGTGGAGCGATAGTCCCGGACCAGTCGGACCACCACCGCGTGCCGGTACCGGCGCGGGAACTCCCGCAGATAGACCGCGCTCGCCCCGGTGAAGGAGTAGATGGTCTGGCTGGCGTCACCGACCACCGTCAGGTCGTCCCGCTCCCCCAGCCACGCCTCCAGCAGCCGCTGCTGCAACGGATTGACGTCTTGATACTCGTCCACCACAAAGTGCCGGTACTGGGAGCGGATCTGCGCGGCCACGTCCGGGTGGTCCTCAATCGCCCACACCGTGGCCCGCAGCAGATCCTCAAAATCGATCACCCCCGGGAGCGCTTGATCTGCTCGTACGCGGTGTACACCGCGGCCACGGTGGCCGGATCCCAGGCAGTCTCCCGCTGCGCCTTGCCGGCGGCCCCACGTACTCGGACGGTTCGACCAGGCTGGACTTGGCCCACTCGATCTCGGTGGCGAGGTCCCGGGCGGCCGTCCGGTCGGCGGTCAGCCCCACCCAGGCCGCGGCGAGGGTGACCAGTGGCGCTTGCTCTCCACCAGCTCCGGGAGCGGTCGACCGTCGAGTAACCTGGGGGCGAAGTAGCTGTAGCTGCCGCAGCGCCGCCGCGTGGAAGGTCCGGGCCTGCACTCCGTCGACGCCCAGCTGCGGCAGCCGCTCCCGCAGTTCGCCGGCGGCCCGGGCGGTGAAGGTGACCGCCAACACATGCAGCGGCGATCTCCCCGGTCACCACGCGGTACGCGATCCGGCGGGTAATCGCCCGGGTCTTGCCGGTGCCGGCGCCGGCCAGAACGCACACCGGCCCCGCCGGCGCGGTGACCGCGGCCTGTTGCTCCGGATCCAGTCCGGCCAGCACCGCCCGCACCGGATCGTCGGTCACCCGCACCTCCTCACCGCTGGCGGCGCCACCCCCCGTACCGGGCGCCGGCCGATGTGGGCATCATCGCAGGCGGTTCCCATCATCGGTCGAGTAGTGTCGGTATCGGCTACCCCCGGAGGTTTCCATGCTGACTATGTACTCCACGCAGTGGTGTGGTTACTGCCGCCGCCTCGCCGCCCAGCTGGATCGCGAAGGCATCGCGTACCGGGTGGTCGACATCGAGCAGGATCCGGCCGCCGCCGAGTACGTGATGAGCGTCAACGGCGGCAACCGGACGGTGCCGACCGTGACTTTCCCGGACGGCACCGCGCTGACCAACCCGAGCATCGCCGAGGTCAAGCGGCAGCTGGCCGCGGCCAACTGATCCACCGTCACCTCCGGCGCACCGCGGTCCGCCGGAGGTGGCCACTCCGCCGCCGGCTCCTGCGCTCAGGTGAGCGGGCACCGATTGCGCATCAGCGGTGGTCGTCGGGGGATTCCTCGCTCGGGTCCGCCGCGGCGGCGGGACCGGGCTGGTCACCGGGCGGGGCGGCGCGGTCGGACGCGTGCGCCACCCCCCAGGCCACCAACCGGACCAGCCGGGCGTCGGGCGGACGCCGAGCGGGATCCACCCGGTCCCGTGACCGGGCGGCCCACCGCTGGAGCACCTGCAGGATCTCCGTCTCCACCTGGGCCAATTCGTCGGCGGTCAACAGCCCCCAGCTGTAGGTGGAGAACCCCGCTTCCCGCCACGCCGGCGGCGCCGCCTCCCGGCGGACAAACCATTCCCGCAGCGCCGCTATCTCCTGGTCGAGCATCACCTCGTTGAGCACATCGCCGGCCTGCGCCCGCTCGGGTGGATCTTCCCGCCGGGACACGTCGATCTGATGGGCGATCAGTCGCCACGGTCGCCGGCGGCCGGTGCCGCTCTCCGCTTCTTCGATGAACCCGTACCGCGCCAGTTGCCGCAGGTGCCAGGAGCAGTTGGCCGGTGATTCTCCGGTCCGCTCCGCCAGCTCCGTGGCGGTCGCCTGCCCCAGGTCCGCCAGCTCCGCCAGGAGTCGCAACCGGACCGGATGAGCCATCGCGCGCAGCGCCCGAGGGTCCCGGACCTCCCGGAGAGTCTCCGTCCCGGGGGGCGTGGGCGGAACCGGACGGGGGTCACCATCAACCTCAGACACTATGAAAGCGTAACTTTCGAAAGAAATCTTTTCAAGGCTTCCTCACGCCGGAGCGGCGCCACCCCGCCGCACCGGTGGTCCACCCGTCCCGCCGCCGGGGCCGATCAGCGGCCGGTGAGCCAGGTACGGATCAGATAGTGGGCGATCGAGGCCGGACCGGGCAAGGCGACCGTCCCCGGCGCCGCCGCGCCGTGCGGCGCCCCCGCCGGGTCCGGCCGGTCGGACAGCAACTCCGTCACCTCGGCCCGGGTGAACCACCGCACCTCCGCGATCTCCGCCGGAGCGGGGCGCACCGGCTGAGTCGGGTCGGCGTACCCGGTGAAGCCCAGCATCAACGAACTCGGGAACGGCCAGGCCTGGCTGCCCTGATAGCGCAGCTGGGTCACCTCGATGCCGACCTCCTCCCGCACCTCCCGGACCACCGCGGCCTCGGCCGACTCCCCCGGCTCCACAAACCCCGCCAAGGTGGAGAAGAACCGCCGTCCCCCCTGGCCCCGCCAAGCGGCGTTACGCCCGAGCAGACAGCGCCCCTCCGGTCCCGACACCCCGTCGTGCACCAGCACGATCACCGCCGGATCCACCCGCGGGAACACCTGCGCGCCGGACGGGTCGACCAGCAGCCAGCCCGCATCGGCCGCCTGAAGGGGGGCACCGGTGGCCGGCGAGAACCGATGCTGCGCGTGCCAATTCGCCAACGCCACCGCGGTGGTGAACACGCTGGTGTCCCGGTCGGACAGCGCTGCGCCCACCTCCCGCAGCGTCACCGGTCGCGCCGCGGGCAGCGTGGGAAGTTCCGCTACCACCGCGAAGTACGGGGTGTCGTCCGAGTCCACACCGAGGAACAACCGCAACCCCTCCGGTGCCTCGGAGGACGCGATGAACACCAGTTCTTCCGAGTCATCACCGGCGCTTCGACACAGGGTGCGGCCGGCCGGGCTCACCACCAGCACGTGCGCCCGTGCCCAGGCCTGCTCCAGCCACGCCGGATCGGTCCGACGCTCCGCCGCCCGATCCAACCCGGTCCGCGCCAGCGGCGGGGCCGACTCCGGTCCCACAGCGAGCCCGCCCGTCACCACGGTTCGCGGGTCACCGGCCCCAACCGGGCCAGGCCCGCCTCCACCTCGGTGGCGTCCCCCAGCAGCACCGGCACCGCCCGCGCCGGCGCCAGGTACCGGGCAGCCACGGTCGCCACATCGTCCACAGTAATGTCCGCCAACGCCTGGGTGTACCGGAGCAGGTAGTCCAGGCGCAGCCCGAACCCGGCATAGGTACTGGCCAACCCCGCCAACCCCGCCTGGGTGGCCATACTCAGCTGGATGGTGCCGAGCGCGTACTGCCGCGCCTGCGTCAACTCCTCCTCCGTCGGCGGCAGACAGGCCAACCGTCCCAGCTCATACCAGGTCTCCAGCAGCGCCGGCGCGGTCACCTCGGTGGCCACTTCGGCCGCGACCACCACCACCGATCCGGCCTCCGAATGCTCCACCGTCGACCGCGGGCTGTAGGAGTAGCCCTTGTCCTCCCGGATGTTCTCCACCCAGCGGGAGGAGAAGTACCCTCCGAAGATCAAATTGGCCAGCTGCAACGCGGGGTGGTCCGGGTGGTGGCGACCGACCGCCGGCAACGCCAGCCGCAGCGACGACTGCACCGACTCCGGACGGTCGGCCAGCAGCAGCGGGCCGGGCACCAACGGCGGGGTAGCCGGCAGAGTCACCGGCTCCTGGCCCCCGAGCCAGCCCCCCAGCCGGTCGGCGGCCACGTCCAAAATCGCGTCCGGATCGAGATCACCGACCAGCACCAGAGTCGCTCCCCGCGGACTCACCCGCTCCGCGTGCAGCCGCCGCAGCTGCTCCCCGGACACCGCCTGCACCTGCGCGGGCTCCGGGCGTCTGCTCCCCGTATGGGTGGTCACCGTAGATCCGCCGCAGCAGCACCTCCTGCACCAGATGCGCCGGCTGCTTCCGCGCCACCCGGATCCGGTCGACCAGCCGCTCCCGCTCGGTCACAACCTGCTCCTCCGGGTAGCTGGCAGCGGTCAGCACCTCGGCCAGGACCGACAGCAGCTGGTCCAACCGGCTGGCCAGGCCGTTGCCGGCAACCAGCAGCCGGTCCGGGTTGACCGAGGCCGACAGCGCCCCTCCGGCGGCCTGCAGCTCGGCGGCGATCTCCACGTTGGAGCGCGTGGCGGTACCCGACAGCAGCGTCTGGGCCAGCACCGACGCACCGGGCAGATCCGCCTGTCCGAACGGGACCCGCAGCCGGACCTCCACCAGCGGCACGGTGGCCCGCCGGATCGCGATCACCGTGAGCCCGCTCGGCAGCGTCCGCTCCGCCGACTCCGGCAGGGTCAGTTCCCCCAGGGGTAGGAGCTCCGGGACCGCCCTCATTCCCGCTCACCGCCCCCCGGGATGATCTCCAAACTCGCCCGCCGCTGCGGCCGGAGGGTGGCCGCCGCGGCCCGCACCTGCTCTTCGGTCACGGACCCGATCAACTGCGGAAGTCGGTTGACCATGGCGGGATCACCCCGCTGGAGCTCCAGTACCGCCATGGCATGCCCCCGTCCGAGCACATCGTCGCTCTCCCGGAGCAGCTGGCTGGCCATCCGGGCCTGCACCCGGGCGAGCTCCCCGTCGGTCAGCCCATCGGTGGCCAACCGGTCGAGTTCCTCGTCCACGGTGGCGAGCACTCGCTCCACGTTGCCCTCCGGAGGCAGGTACGCCTGCAGCACCAACGCGGTGGGATCCCGTACCGCGAACGGCTCCGCCATGAACCCGAGGTACCCGCCGATGCTGGTGACCGACCGGTCCCGCAGCACCAGCCGCTCCACCAGCCGCGACGCGTCCCCGTCGGTGAGCACCTCCGCCAGCACCACGTACGGCAGGTAGCCGGTCAGGTCGTTGATCGGATCCGGC
Source organism: uncultured Actinomycetota bacterium (assembly GCA_963809545.1). GTDB lineage: Bacteria > Actinomycetota > Actinomycetes > Mycobacteriales > Micromonosporaceae > Natronosporangium. Next base: position 14,412 of record CAWEKD010000005.1, read on the forward strand.
ACCCGCCACGCCATCGCCACCGCCGGCAGCGGCGCCAGCTTGTCCAGCAACTCCGCCCGCCGCTCCTCGGTCAGGTCCGGTTCGCCGAAGTCGGGGCGGGGTGGGGCCGGGCGGGCGGGTACGTCCCCGAAGTGGCGCTCCACCAGCACCCGGGTCTGATCCGGGTCGAGGTCCCCGGCGACCGCCAGCACCGCGTTCCCCGCGGCGTAGTAGGTCTCGAAGAACTCGGCCGCGTCGGCCACCGAGGCCGCCTCCAGGTCCTCGAACGAGCCGTACCCGTCGTGGGCGTTGGGGAAGGTGTCGAACATGACCGGCGGCAGCCGCAGCCACGGGAACCCGCCGTACGGCCGGTTCAAGACGTTGACCCGAATCTCCTCCTTGACCACGTCCACCTGGTTACGCAGGTTGGCCTCGGTCAGGTTGGGGCCGCGCATCCGATCGGCCTCCAGGAACAGCGCCCGCTCCAGCGCCCCCGCCGGCAGGGTCTCGAAGTAGTCGGTGTAGTCCAGGTGGGTGGATCCGTTGAAGACGCCCCCGGACCCCTGCACGTACCGGAAATGGGCGAATTTCTCCAGGTTCTCCGATCCCTGGAACATCAGATGCTCGAACAGGTGCGCGAACCCGGTCCGCCCCGGCGGCTCGGACCGAATCCCGACGTCATAGACGACCGCCACCCCCACCACCGGCGCGCTCGGGTCTGGTGAGATCACCACTCGCAACCCATTGGGGAGGGTGAAGCGTTCTACCGGGTAGTGAGTCTCAAGCGTGGATCCGGTCGCGGCGAGCGGACCGTGCGGCGTGATCCGGGATGCTGACACCTGCCGACCGTAGCAGGTCCGCCGGCACCGTCACGGCACTGCTCCGCGCCATAGCCCCGAGGGGGTCCATTTACCAGGAAATTGCCCGACTTGGTATCCGCCAACCAGCCTATTCATAGATCAATTCCCACTTCGCTCACCGGTTAGCATCAACTGACCGCCGTCTGGCCATCCGGGCCGACGGCGGAAGGGGGGATCGACCAGAGCACAGTGACGAGGCGGTGAACGAATTATGGAGACCCCCTTCCGCGCATTCGGAGGTCGACATCTCGACCAGCTGCTGCGGGAACGGACGAACTTTGACGGGGAGGAACGGCTCCAGGCACAGGCGGTAGCCGCTGTGCTCCCGTTCCGGATCAACCAGTACGTACTGGACGAACTGATCGACTGGTCGGCGGTTCCGAACGATCCGATCTACCGACTCACCTTCCCGCAGCCCGGCATGCTGGTGCCGGCCGATCTGGACCGCATGGTGGGCCTGCTTCGCAGCGACGCCGCCCCCGGGGAGGTGGCGGCCGCCGTCCACCAGATCCGGCGCCGGCTCAACCCCCACCCGGCTGGCCAGTTGGACCAGAACACTCCCTACCTGGAGGGGGAGCGGCTGTCGGGCATGCAGCACAAATACCGGGAGACGCTGCTGGTCTTCCCCCGCCAGGGACAGACCTGCCACGCCTACTGCAGCTACTGCTTCCGGTGGCCGCAGTTCGTGGGCGACCAGGAACTGAAGATCGCCACGGACGACGTGGCCACCATGGTGAACTATCTCCACCGGCACCCGGAGATCACCAGCGTCCTGATCACCGGCGGGGATCCGCTGATCATGCGGACCGCGGTGCTGCGGCGGTACCTGGAGCCGCTGCTGGCGATCGACACGGTGGAGTCGATCCGGATCGGCACCAAGGCCCTCAGCTACTGGCCGCACCGGGTGCTCACCGACCCGGACGCCGCCGACCTGCTGGCGCTGTTCCGGCAGGTGGTGGCCGCCGGCAAGCACCTGGCGGTGATGGGGCACTACTCCCATCCACGGGAGCTGGAGCCGGCCCCGGCCCGGGAAGCGGTCGCGCGGGTGCTGGCCACCGGGGCGGTGATCCGCAGCCAAGCCCCGATGATCCGGGGGGTGAACGACGACGCGGACGCGTGGGCGCGGCTGTGGCGGGAGCAGACCCGGCTGTCGATCGTGCCGTACTACATGTTCATGGAGCGGGACACCGGGGCGCAGCACTACTTCTCGGTGCCGCTCGCCCGCGGCGTACGAGCTGTTCCGCACCGCCTACCAGCAGGTGTCGGGGTTGGCCCGGACGGTCCGGGGGCCGGTCATGTCCGCCACCCCCGGCAAGGTCTGCGTGGACGGCGTGGCCGAAATCCACGGGGAGCGGGTGTTCGCGCTGCGGATGCTGCAGGCCCGCGACCCACGGCTGGTGGGCCGGCCGTTCTTCGCCCAGTACGACCCGGACGCGACCTGGCTGACCGACCTGAAGCCGGCGCTGGGGGCGCAGGAGCTGCTACCGGTCCCACTGGACTGACCGCTCCTGCCCCTCGGCGCCCGCGCCTGGTCAGCTGGGCGCTACTCGCTCGACCGGTCGCTGGTCACCGCGTCTTCGCCGCGGTGCGCGCCGGTCAACCGCGTTGGTCACCGGTGGTCGCGCCGGTAGCCGCCGGTTCCGCCTCCTCGCCCCCGGCCTGAGTCGGCACCCGGGGTGGGCGGACGGTGGCTGCCCGGCGCCCCCGGGCGATCCGCCGCTCGGTGTACTCCGCCAGCTTGCTCAGCAGGTAATTGACCACAATGAAGAGCAGGCCGACCAGCAGATAGAACTGCAGTGGGTTACGCAACAACCGGTGCTCGGCCAGCAGGTTGGCGGTCCGCATCACCTCGCCGTAGGTGATGATGAACCCGAGCGCGGTGTCCTTGAGCACCACCACCAGCTGGCTGATCAACGCCGGCAGCATGATCCGGTACGCCTGCGGCAGCAGGATCCGCAGCACGGTCTGGTTCGGAGTCAGCCCGATCGCGTACGCCGCCTCGGTCTGGCCGCGGGGCAGCCCCTGCATCCCGGAGCGCAGGATCTCCCCGATCACCACACCGTTGTAGAGCATCAGGCCGATCACCAGTGACCACATCAGCGACGGCAGCGGCAGGCCGAACAGGTTCAGGTCCGGCGGACGCAGCCCGAGCTGCGGCAGTACCCGCCACACGAAGAAGATGGTGATCACCACCGGGGCGCCCCGGAACACCTCCACGAACACCCGAGTGATCACGTTCAGGCCCAGGGTGGTCCCGCGCAGCCCCCACGCCATCGGCGCCGACAGCCCCGGGAACCGGCGCTGCCGCAGCGCGTGCAGCTGCATCCGGATCACCGCCAGCAGGGTGCCGAACAGCAGCGAGAACAGGATCGCGAACACCGCCGCCAGCAGCGTGGCCCGCAGCCCCTGCCCGAGCCGCCGCCAGACCTGCGGGAACAGCTCGTGGTTGGGGTCGATCAGCGGGCCCCACTTCTCCATGGACAACTGCCCGGCGTCGGCCAGCGGCTGGTAGACGAACCGGTAACCGACCCACACCAGCAGCAGCCCGGCCAGCACACTGACCACGGCGGTGATCCGGCGGGTACGGGGCCCCGGGATGTCGTAGAGGACCGTCTGCTGGCTCATCGTCCCACCGCCCGCCGCTTCTCAATCTGGTCCAGGAGCAGCCCCAGCGGCACCGTCATGATCAGAAAGCCGACGGTGACCGCCAGGAACACCGGGATCGCCGGCTCGCCCCGGGCACTGATCAACTGCTGGTAGGTGGCGGACAGGTCGCCGGTCAGCCCCATGAATCCGAAGATCGCCGAGTTCTTGATCATCGCAATGATGACGCTGCCGAGTGGGACCACCGCCGCCTTCCAGGCCTGCGGCAGTACCACGTACCGGAGGTTCTGGGTGAAGGTGAGGCCGAGCGCCCGGGCCGCCTCGGCTTGGCCCGCCGGGACCGCGTTGATGCCGCTGCGCAGCGCCTCGCACACGAACGCTCCGGTGTAGAGCGCCAGCGCGAAGATCGCCATCCGGAAGTACGGCAGCTCGATCCCCAGCCGCGGGAAGATGACGTCCAGGCCGGGGATCCGCAGGAAGTCGGCGCGGATCCCCAGGTGCGGCAGGCCGAACACCACCATGAACGCCACCACGGTCAACGGGACGTTCCGGAACACGGTGACGTAGGCGGTGCCCACCCACCGCAGCGGCGGCAGCGGGGAGATCCGCAGCACCGCCGCCACCGTGCCCAGCAGCAGCGACCCGACCGCCGCCAGCAGGCACAGTTGGAAGGTGAGCAGGAACCCGCTTGCGAACAGGTCGAGGTTGTCCACAATCGCCCTCACCCGGTCACCTCCGGCTCCTGCTCACCCACCAACGTCACTCCCTCTCAGATGGTTCGCTGCCGACGTACGTCCAGACGCGGACTAGTACCGGTCCACCGCCGGCGGCTCCGGCAGCTGCGGGTCGAACTGGCCGCGGTGCGCTCCCACGCCGCCGCGTACCGGCCGTCCTCGTAGATCTCTTCCAGCAGGTCGTTGATCCAGCTGCGGAAGTCGTCGTTGCCCTTCTGGACCCCGATGCCGTACGGCTCCTCGGTGAAGGTCCGCTCTCCACCAGCTTGAAGGTGCCCGGCTCCTGCGGCGATGAACCCGAGCAGGATCACGTTGTCGGTGGTCACCGCGTCGACGTCCCCGGCCTTGAGCGCGTCCACGCACCGGGTGTACACGTCGAAGAGCACCAGCTGCTCCGCCTCATTGGCCAGGTACGGCCGGATCTGCTCCGACGGGGTGGAGCCCTGCACGCTGCAGACCGTGTGCTCGCCGCTTTCGAACGACTCCGGGCCGGTGATCTCGTCGTTGTCGGCCATGCACCATGATGTGCTGGCCCGGCCATGTAGTACGGGCCGGCGAAGTCGACCCGCTCCTTCCGCTCGTAGTTGATGGTGTAGGTCGCGACGACGATGTCGACCTGTGCCGTCTCGAGCAGCTCCTCCCGGACCGCGGACGGGGCCTCCACCCACTCGATGTTGTCCTCCGTGATCCCGAGCTCCTCCGCGATGATCTTGCGCGATCTCGACGTCGAAGCCCTCCGGAACCCCGTCCAGGTTCACCTGACCGAACCCGGGCTGGTCGAACTTGGTGCCGACCCGCAGCACCCCGGCCTCGGCCAGGGCCGCCATGGTGGAGCCTTCGGGGAACTGCGAGGCGTCGCCGTTGCCCCCGTTGTTGTCATCGCCATTACCACCACAAGCGGTAAGCGCCAGCACACCCACTGTGGCCAGCGCCGCCAGCCTCCTGAACTTCATTCCGTACTCCCTTTCTGGCAACCACTCAGTGAACTCAGTGCGTCAAGACCTTGGAGAGGAAATCCTTCAGGCGGTCGCTGCGGGGGTTGGCGAAGAGCTCCTCCGGTGGTGCCTGCTCCACCAGCTCGCCGTCCGCCATGAAGATCACCCGGTTGGCGGCGTGCCGCGCGAACCCCATCTCGTGGGTGACCACCACCATGGTCATCCCGTCCTTGGCGAGCGAGTGCATCACCTCCAGCACCTCGCCCACCATCTCGGGGTCCAGCGCGCTGGTCGGCTCGTCGAACAGCATCGCCTTGGGCTGCATCGCCAAGGCACGCGCGATCGCGGCCCGCTGCTGCTGCCCCCGGACAACTGGGCGGGGTACTTGTTGGCCTGGTCGGCGATCCCCACGCGCTCGAGCAGATCCATCGCCCGGTCCCGTGCCACCGCCGGCTTCTCCTTCCGGACCTTGATCGGCCCCAGGGTGACGTTGTCCAGCACGGTCTTGTGGGCGAACAGGTTGAAGGACTGGAACACCATCCCGACCTCGCTGCGCAGCCGGGCCAGCGCCCGCCCCTCCGCCGGCAGCGGACAGCCGTCGAACCGGATCTCGCCGGAGTCGATCGGCTCCAGCCGGTTGATGGTTCGGCACAAGGTGGACTTCCAGACCCGGAGGGTCCGATCACCACCACGACCTCTCCGCTCTCCACGGACAGATTGATGTCCCGGAGCACGTGCAGGTCCCCGAACCACTTGTTGACGGAGTCGAGCACGATCAACGGCTCCTGGCCCGGCGCATCCGCCGGGTCGATCGTCCCGGCCTCCCCGATCGAGGGTCGTTCCATAGTCCGGACACTCTACGGTGCGCGAGGACGCGAACGTCAGCCCTGATCGATCACAGTGCGATAACAGCTCGGCGTCATCATCGCCACAATCCCCTCCTAAGCTGAGCGAACCCCCATCAGCTCGGAGATCCGGGACCGGCCGAACGGAGGAACTGGCGGTCCCGCGCGGCTCTATCCGGCCCCGGTGGCGCGCGGCGGCAGGCGGGGTCCGCGACCCTACGCCTCCTCGCCGATGACCGGGACGGCGGTCACCAACGCGGTCAGTCCCGCCTCGTCCAGCAGCGTGGCCGGGCGCACCGTCAGCTGCTCCGCCACGTAGTGGAAGCCGGCCCGCACCCGCGCCACCGGCACCCCCGCCAGCCGCGCCCACGCCAACCGGTAGACCGCCAGCTGCACCGCCGCCGCCTCCGCGGCCGAGCCGGAGGGCGGCCGCCCGGTCTTCCAGTCGATGACGTCGTAACCGCCATCGTCGTCGGCGAACACCGCGTCCATCCGGCCCCGCACCAGCACCCCGCCGATCTCCACCACGAACGGCACCTCCACCGCCACCGGTGTCCGATCCGCCCACTCACTGGCCAAGAAGCGCTGCTGCAGCACCATCAACCGGTCGTCCGCCGCGGATCACCATCGGCGGCCCCCGGCACCTCGTCCAGGTCGAACAACCGGTCGGCGCCGTACCGCTGCTCCAGCCAGGTGTGGAAGGCGGTGCCGCGGCGGGCGTACGGGGCCGGCCGGACCGGCACGGGTCGACGCAACCGCCGGGCCAGCCCCGCCGGATCGGCCCGCAGCGCCACCAACTGGGTGGCCGACACCTGCTCCGGCAGCGGCACCTCCAGCGCGGCCCGCCGCGCGGCCCGCCGCTCCCGCTCCGCCAGCAGCAGCGTCACCTCCTCCGCCCACCGCCGCTCCTCCTCCGACCCGGCGGGATCCACGGCGCCGGTGGCGGCCGGCTGGCCGTCCGCGGACGCCTCCGGGGGCTGCGCCCGCGCGGCCGCGGCCAGCCGGTCGATCTCGGCGCGGACCAGCTCGGCGGCCGCGGTCAACGCCGGCCGCCGCTCCCCCAGCGGGATCCACCGGCCAGGCCGCCTCGGCCTGCCACTCCTCGGTGGGGTTGGTGGCCTCCGCCGGCGGCGGCGGCGCCCAGCCATCCACTTCGCCCAGCCCGGCCCGACAGCACTGGGCGATCTCGGTCAGGAACACCGACGGCCCCCGCGGGCTTCTTCACCTGGTCAGCCCACCAGTAGCCGCTGCACAGCAACAACCGCCGAGCCCGGGTGACCGCCACGTACACCAGCCGGCGCTCCTCCCGCTCGTCGTACTGTTGCCACTCCGCCTCGAAGGCGCGCCGCGCCTGCTCGACCTGCTGCTGCTGGTGGCGGCCGGCGGGATCGAAGACCGGCAGCCCCTCCGCGTCCCCCCGCAGCGGAAACGGCAGCACTCCCAGCCCCTGCAGGTAGTGATCGGCCCGTTCGGCCGGAGCCGGCCACACCTGCGCGGTGAGCCCCGCCACCGCTACCACGTCCCACTCCAGGCCCTTGGCCGCGTGGGCGGTGAGCAGCTGGACCGCCCCCTCCGCTACCTCCACCTCGCCCGGGGTCAGGCCCCGCTCCTCCGTCTCGGCGGCGGCCAGATAGGCCAGGAACGCGGCCACGGCCGCCGCCGGCGCCTCCGCCGCGAACCGGGCCGCCTCCTCGCCAGCGCGTCCAGGTGCCCCCGGGCCAGCCCGGCGTCCCCGTCCGGCCGGCCACCCCGCACCGCCACCTCCACGTCCAGGCCGATGGTCCGCTCCACGTCCACGATCAAATCGGGCAGCGGCTGATCCAACCGGCTCCGCAGCTCCGCCAGCTCGGCCGCGTACGCCCGCAGCCGCGGGTATCCGGCCGGGGAGTAGGCCGCCGGCCCCAGGTCCGCCAACGCCTCGGACAGAGCCGCTTCGTCCAGCCGGTCCAGCGGCTGATCTCCGGCTCCGGCCGGGTCGTCCGGTCGGTGCCGGTGGCGCGGGCGGCGCCAGCGCGCGGGCCCGCCGATGCAGCGCCACCAGGTCGCGGGGGCCGATCCGCCACCGGGCGCCGGTCAGCAGCCGCACCAGCGCCGCGCCGTCGGTCGGGTCGGCGAGCACCCGCAAGGTGCACACCACGTCCCGCACCTCCGGGGTGTCCAGCAGCCCCCCGAGGCCGACCACCTCCACGGGGAGGCCGCGCGCCCGCAGCGCCGCTTCGATCGGCGGGATCTGGCCGCGCGTCGGATCAGCACCGCGTGGTGGCGGGCGGGATTGCCGGCGGCTCCTCCGGGCCCGGCCGCCCTGCCACGCGGCGGCGATCTGTTCGGCGATCCACTCGGCCTCGTCCGGGAAGGTCTCCCGCAGCGCGCACCGCACGGTGGCGGTGCCCAAGCGGGCGGCGGGGTCGCGCGCGGCGGCCAAGGTGGCCACCTGGGCACCGGCCGCCCGCAGCGGCTCCGCCAGCGCGTTGGCGACCGCCAGGATCTCCGGCCGGTTCCGCCAGCTGGTGGTCAGCTGCCGGACCGGCGCCGGCCGTCCGTCCGTGGTGGGAAACTGGGTCGGGAACCGGTCCAGGGTGCCGGCGCTGGCCCCGCGCCAGCCGTAGATCGCCTGGCAGGGATCCCCGACCGCGGTCACCGGATGGCCGTCACCGAACAGCGACTGCAGCAGCACCACCTGGGCGTGGCTGGTGTCCTGGTATTCGTCCAGCAGCACCACCCGGAATCGCTCCCGCTCCCATCTGACCGACCTCGGGATGGTCCCGGGCCAGCCGGGCGGCTCGCGCCAGCTGGTCGGCGAAGTCCAGCGCCTCCCGCTCCTGTTTGCGGCGGGCGAACTCCCGCACCAGCGGCAGCAACCGGAGCCGCTGCTGCGCTCGGGAGATCACCTCGCGCACCGGCGCGTACGTCCGCCCGGGGGGCGCGGCAGCGCGGCGATGAACCGGCCGGTCCAACGGGCCACCTCGTCCGGCTCCCGCAGGTGCTCCGCCAACTCCGCGGCCAGCGCCAGCACCGCGTCGGTGACGCTCGCCGGCGAGAACGTCACCCCGGACATGTCCCCGTCCTAGGTCCGGACCAGCTCGTCGGCCAACTGCCAGCGGGCCGCTTCGGTGAGCAGCCGGGCGGTCGGTTCGTAGCCGGCCCGCACCCCGTGCTCGGTGAGCACCCGGGCGGCGTAGGAGTGGTAGGTGGTGACGGTCGGTTCCCCGACCCAGCGGGGGCCGTCTCGCCGACTGTCCTCGGGCAACCGGCGCCGCAGCTGCCCGAGCCGGGTCCGGATCCGGTTCGCCAGCTCCCCCGCGGCTTTCCGGGTGAAGGTCAGCCCCAGCACCTGGTCCGGCTGGACGTAGTCGTTGGCCACCAGCCAAATCACCCGGGCCGCCATGGTCTCGGTCTTGCCCGACCCGGCCCCGGCCACCACCAGCAGCGGCGCCACCGGAGCAGTGATCACCGCCGCCTGTTCCCGGGTGGGGGGCGGGAGCCGGAGGAGCTTCGCCAACTCGTACGGGGTGTAGCGGGGGCCGGCGTCGTAGGCCGCGTGGGCCCGCCCCACCGTCGGGATGGAGACAGCGGTCACGGCTGCACCACCTGCCGTCCCTGCCCGGAGATCGGGCAACTGGTGCGGACCGGGCAGGTGCGGCAACGGTTGTTACGGGCCGCCCGGAAGGTGGCCCCGGCCATCACCTCACCGGTACGCGCCAGCAACGCCTGGGCCCACTGGGGGTCCTCCGCTTCGGCCAGGGGGGGTTGGCGCTGTTCCCGCGCCTCCCGGCTGGTGGTGCCCAACTGCACCAACGCCGCCCCGCCCGGTTCGGTGCCGTACTCGGCGAACGCCCCGGCCGCCACCGCCGCCTGGTAGGCCCCGAGCTGGGGATGGGTGTCCACCTCCCGCTCCGGCGGGGCCTGCTTGCCGGTTTTGAGGTCCACCACCACCAGTCGACCGTGTTCGTCGACCTCCAGCCGGTCCACCCGGCCGCGCAACTCCACCCGTCCGACCCGGACGGTGAACTCCCGCTCCACCGCCACCAGTCGACGAGGATTGTCCGCGACCCAGCGCAGCAGTTTGTCGATCATCTGCTCGGCCCGGTCGTGCTCCGGTCCGGCCAGCCAGCGGGCGGCGTGCTCGATCGCGTCGAACCGGGCGTCCAGCCACTCCAGCAACACCTGTCGGTCCACGTCGGCCCGATCCGCCAGCATCGCGGCGGCGTGCACCAGGTTGCCCACCCCCTGGGCGGCGCTGGCCGGTCCCTGGCCGCCGTGCCGTTCCAACAACCACCGGAGGCTGCAGCGCAGCGCGGACTCCATCGCCGACGGAGATACCCGCACCAGGTCATCCGGCCCGGCCAGCGGGCGGCTGTCGGACAACGGGGCCAGCCCCCACCACTGATCCGGGTGGGCCCCCCGGACCCCCGCCAGGGCCAATCGGGCCAACTGGGTGGCGGCGGCGCGACGGCGTGCCTCCGGCGCCGTCGGGTCCGCCACCGCTCGCCGCAGCTCCGCCACCAGCGCGGGCAGGGTCATCCCCCGGGACAGTCGCCCCATCGGCAGCGCTGGTGCGGGGTCGGGGACCTCCGGGGCATCCGGCTCCGGGTCAGGGTTCCCGCGCGGACCGGGCACCGCGTCCGGGCCGGGCTCCGGGCCCGAGTCGGCCTCCGGGTCCGGGTCCACCCCGGCCAGTTCCCGGAGGAAGCGGCTCGGCTCCTCCGCAAGGTCTACTCCGGTGGCCTCCGCCGCCACCGCCGTGGCCAGTACCACCCGCCGTGCCCGGGTGACCGCCACGTAGAACAGTCGCCGCTCCTCATCCAGCAGCGCGGACCGCTGCCCGGCCCGGTCCAGCGGCCGCCCGGCGGCCAGATCGACCAGCTGCTCCGCTCCCAGCACGCTGTCCCGCAGCCGCAGATCCGGCCAGATCCCCTCCTGCACTCCGGGCAGCGCCACCACGTCCCATTCCCGCCCCTTGGCCGCGTGCACGGTGAGCAGCTGTACCGCCTCTCCCCGCTCGGCGGCCGGAATCCGCCAGTCCCCCGGGAGCTGTTGACTCTGCAGGTGGTCCAGGAACACCCCGACCCCGGCCCCCGGCAGCTGCGCGGTGAACCGCGCCGCCGCCTCGAACAGCGCCAGCACCGCGTCCAGGGCCCGCTCCGCGGCGTCCGCCCGGAGCCCATCGGCGCGGCCGGCCTCCTCTCGGTGCTGGCCGGTGGCCAGCGTGGTCCAGCGTTCCGCCAGCCCACTGGCCTGCCAGACCGCCCACAGTACTTCCTCCACCGTGGCCCCCGCCGTCACCGCCTCCCGCGCGGTGGCCAGCAGCCGGGCCAGCCGCAGCGCCGGTGCCGCCCAGCGGCGCTCCACCAGGGTCAGTTCCGCGGGGTCACGAACCGCCTCCACCAGCAGCTCGCCCGTGGGGCGAGGGTCGCCGGCGGACCGGGCCAGCGCGCGCAACCCCTGCCGAAGCTGACGCTCCGTGAACGGATCGGCACCCACCAGCGGTGAATGCAGCAAGGCCACCACCGTGGGCTCGTCCATGCTGTCCGGTTCGACGGCGCACCGGAGCAGCCACAGCAACGGGGTCACCGCCGGCCGGGCGGTCAACGGCAGATCCGTGAGCTCCACGGTGAGGGGGATGTCCACCGCGCGCAGCGCCCGCTCCAGCCCCGCCACCTGATGTCCCGCGCGCACCAGCACCGCCATCCGCGACCACGGCACCCCGGCGCGGAGATGCAGTTCTCGCAGCTGGTGCGCGATCCAGCCCGACTCGGTGACGGCGGAGCGGAACACCCGCACCCGTACCTCGTCCGGAGGGTGCGGCGTCGTCGCCACCCGCCGCCGGTGCCGGGCCGGGCCGCGCAGCCGCCCCGCCACTCGATCCGCCGCGCGGAGCAACTCCGGCCCGCTCCGGTAGCAGCGGCTCAAGACCAGCACGGGGGCGGGCTCGCCGGTCGGGGTCGGGAACTGATCCGGAAACTGCCGCACTCCCCTCGGGTCACTGCCCCGGAACTCGAACGTGGCGGAATCCGGGTCGGCGAACACCACCAGGTTGGCGCCGCCCCCGGCCACCAGCGCCAACAGCTCCCGCTGGGCGGGGTCGGTGTCGGCGTATTCATCCACATAGATCATCGCCAACCGCTGCCGCTCGCTGGCCAACAGCTCAGAGTCGCTGCTCAGCAACCCCACCGCCGCCCGGACCAGCTCGGCGGGGTCGTAGCCGACTCCGAGCCGCCCGGTGGCATCCCGCAGCGCCAGCACGGCCTCGTACTCGCGGCGAAACTCCGCCGCCGCGCGCCAGTCTGGACGGTCGAGCTGCTCGGCGTAGCGTCGCAATTGATCGATACCGATCCCCCGCTCGGTCGCGCGGAGCAGCAGGTCCCGCAGCTGGGCGGCGAACTCCCGGGTGGGCAGCGCCGCCCGCAGCCGCTCCGGCCACCGGTGCGGATCGCCGGCCAGCAGCTCCCGGATCACCGCGTCCTGCTCCGGCCCGGTCAGCAGCCGCGGCGGTGGCTCCCCATGGGCAACCGCCGCCCGGCGCAGCAACCCGAACGCGTACCCGGGGAAGGTGCGCACCAACGGCGGCGTGACCACTCCCCGCGGCGCGATCCGCTGCGCGATCCGCTGCCGCAGCGTGGCCGCGCCCCGGCGACCGAACGTGAGCACCAGCAGCCGATCCGGCGCGATTCCGGCCGCCACCCGGGCCGCCACCGCCTCCACCAGCATGGTGGTCTTGCCGGTGCCGGGGCCACCGAGCACCAGCAGTGGCCCCCGGTCGTGCGCCACGACCCGTTGCTGCTGCTCGTCCGGTGTGGGCGGGGCCGGCGCCACCGGCGGGCGTCTGACCAACCGGTACGTCGCGACGGTACGGCTCACGACCGCTATGAGACCACGCCGGACCGACAGGCGACAGGCGACAGCCGGTTAGGACCGGCCTCCGTCCGGGGTGTTGTCACTGGCCCGGATGAACTCCACCGCCTCGTCCACATCGTCGGTGACGTGCATCAGGGCCAGATCCTCCTGGTTGATCTTGCCTTCCCGGCACATGGTGTCCCGCAGCCAGTCCAACAGGCCGCGCCAGTACGCCTGCCCCATCAGCACCACCGGGAACCGGACCACCTTGCGGGTCTGCACCAGGGTGAGCGCCTCGAACAGTTCGTCCAGGGTGCCGTAACCGCCCGGCAACACGACGAATGCCCGGGCGTACTTGACGAACATGGTCTTGCGGACGAAGAAGTACCGGAACCCGATGGCGATCTCACACCATTGGTTGAGCCGCTGCTCGTACGGCAGTTCGATGCCCAGCCCGACCGACAATCCTCCCGCCTCGGTGGCGCCCTGGTTGGCCGCCTCCATCACCCCGGGCCCACCCCCGGTGATCACGGCGTAACCGGCCCGCGCCAGAGCCTGGCCGAGTCGCCGGGCCATGTCCCACTCTGGAGCGTCCGGTTTACTCCGGGCCGAGCCGAACACGCTCACCGCGGGGGGAAGCTCCGCCAGGGTGTCGAATCCGTCCACGAACTCCGACAGGATTCGCAGGGCGCGCCAGGATTCCCGGCTGCGCCACTCCTCCCGCGCGCGGGAGTCCAGCAAGCTCTGGTCAGCGGTGGTGGTAGGGATCGCCGGACCCCTGGTGGTAGGGATCGCCGGACCCCGCAGGATCACCGGGCCAACGATCCGTTCCTCGCCGCCCGGCTTGTCGCTGCGCTCCACGACATTCACCCCCAGGTTTTCCGGCATGGTGCAACCGATCGCGCGGTCACCGCGTCTTTACTAACACATACGCGGTATGCGACGGCTGCTTGGGGAGGTAACGCGCATGATGACCCGCCACTCGCTCACCCGCGTCCGCCGGCAAATGCAGCAGCGGATCCGGCTGACGCTGGTGCAGCGCCGGGTCGACGCCCAACTCGCCGCGACGCCGCCTCCGGAGTCCCCCGCGGAGTCACCCCCCGCCGCCGACTCCGCCCGCGAGTCGTCGGCGCCGACGGCGGAAGAGCGCCCGCACGCCGCCTAACCCGCGGCCAACCAGCGCCGGAGCACCGCCGCTCCCTCGCGGATCTTCGGGATCTCCACCCGCTCATCCCGGGTATGGGCGAGGAACGGATCCCCCGGCCCGTAGTTCAACGCCGGAATCCCGAGCGCGGCGAACCGGGACACATCCGTCCAACCCAGCTTGCCGACCGGGGGCTGCCCCACCGCCTGCAGGAATTCCGCCGCGGGCGGGGCGGTCAGCCCCGGCATCGCCCCCGGCGCGGCGTCTACGAGCCGCACCTCGTACCCCCGGAACACCTCTTCCACGTGCGCCACCGCCTGGTCGATGGTGCGGTCCGGGGCGAATCGGTAGTTCACCTCGATCTCGCACTCGTCCGGGATCACGTTGCCGGCCACCCCGCCGCTGATCCGGACCGCGTTGAGCCCCTCTCGGTACTGGCAGCCATCAATCTCTACCCGGCGCGCCTGATACCGGGTCAAGCGCGCCAGCACCACTTCGGCGGCGTGGATGGCGTTCACCCCGCGCCAGGCGCGGGCCGAGTGGGCCCGCACCCCGGTGGTGCGCACCACCGCCCGCAGCGTGCCCTGACAGCCCGCCTCCACCACCCCATAGGTCGGTTCCAGCAGCACCGCGAAGTCCGCCTCCAGCCACTCCGGGTGCGCGGCGGCCACCAGCTTCAGGCCGTTCCGGTCCGAACTGACCTCTTCACACTCGTAGAAGAGGTAGGTCACGTCGTATCGGGGCTCCGGCACGGTCAGCGCCAGGTGCAACGCCAACGCCACCCCGGACTTCATGTCCGAGGTGCCGCACCCGTACATCAGATCGCCCTCGATCCGGGCGGGCAGATTGTCCGCCACCGGCACGGTGTCCAGATGCCCCGCCAACACCACCCGCCGGGAGCGGCCCAGCTCGGTGCGGGCCATCACGGTGTGCTGATGCCGCTCCACCCGTAGGTGCGCGGCCTGCCGCAACACCTCCTCCACACAGTCGGCGATCTGCTTCTCGTTGCCGGAAACCGACTCGATGTCCACCAAGGCCCGGGTCAGGGTCACTGGATCGGACACCACCGTCGGGGTCAGCGGGTTCGTCATGGTAACCCACGGTAGCCTGACCGCCGACGGCAATCCTCGCCCGGCACGGAAGGATCTGGACCTCGACCATGAGTTCGCATCTGAGTTCTCCGGCCTGGGGGGTCGGCCTGGCCACGGTGACCGACGCCGGCCTCACCCTGGACTGCTGGTTCCCCGGCGACGCGCTCGGGCTCGGCTCGGCGAGTGAAGAGGATCTGGCCGCCCGGGCCGAGGCGGTGGGGCTGGCACGCACGACCGGACCCGGCGCCCTGCCGGGGCTACGGGTGGAGCCGGTACGGGTACGGATCGGGTCGCTCGCCGACCCGCCGAAGGATGCCGCCGACGCGTACCTGCGGCTGCACCTGCTCTCCCACCGGCTGATCCGCCCCCACCAGGCCAACCTGGACGGGATCTTCGGGCTGCTGGCCACCGTGGCCTGGACCTCGGCCGGCCCCTGCCCGCCCGAGCGCGTGGATGAACTGCGGCTCAAGGAGCGGGCGCAGGGCCGCCACCTGGCGGTGTACGGGGTGGACAAGTTCCCCCGCATGACCGACTACGTGGTACCCGACGGGGTCCGCATCGCCGACGCCGACCGGGTCCGGCTGGGTGCCCACCTCGCCCCCGGCACCACGGTCATGCACGAGGGGTTCGTCAACTTCAACGCCGGTACGCTCGGCTCCTCCATGGTGGAGGGGCGGATCTCAGCCGGAGTGGTGGTGGGCGACGGCTCCGACATCGGCGGAGGCGCCTCCATCATGGGCACCCTGTCCGGTGGCGGCACGGAGGTGATCCGGGTCGGGCAGCGCTGCCTGATCGGCGCCAACGCCGGGATCGGGATCTCCCTGGGCGACGACTGCATGGTGGAGGCCGGCTGCTACGTCACCGCCGGCTCGAAGGTGACCATGCCGGACGGGTCGGTGGTGAAGGCGCGGGAGCTGTCCGGCGCCTCCAACCTGCTGCTGTGGCGCAACTCGGTCACCGGTGCGCTGGAGGCCCGCCCCCGGTCCGGGACCGGGATCGCCCTCAACCCGGAGCTGCACCAGCACAACTGACGCCGGCGCCGCCACCCCCGCCCGGCCTCAGGTGAGCTGGACGATCAGGTCGGCCCGGTGGCGGGTGGTGGCGATCAACTCGGCGTTGCGCTGGTCGCTGCCTCGGGCGCGGGCGGCCGCCTCCGCTCGGGAGCGGCCGTGGGCGACGTGCCGGGCGATCAACCGGTCCAGCCGCACCTGCTCGTCCCGCTCCAGGTACCAGACCTCGTCCAGCAGCGCGCGCACCTCGCCCCAGGGCGCCGCCGGCACCAGCAGATAGTTGCCCTCGGTCACCACCAGCGGGAGCTCCGGCGGGACCGGGATGGCACCGGCGATCGGCTCCTCCAGCCCGCGGTCGAACCGGGGGGCGTACACGGTCTCCGGGGCGGGGTGCCGCAGCCGGCGCAGCAGCGCGACGTAGCCGGCGGCGTCGAAGGTGTCCGGGGCGCCCTTGCGGGCATGGCGGCCGAGCCGGTGCAGCTCCGCCTCGGCCAGGTGGAATCCGTCCATCGGCACCAGCACCGCCGCGCCCGCCAAGGCCGCGACCAGCCGCGCCGCCACAGTCGACTTCCCGACCCCGGGCGCGCCGGCCAGCCCGAGCAGCCGCCGCCGTCCCTGGGCCAGCAGTCGACGTGCCCGCGCCACCAGCGCGGAGAGGTCTGCCTCCGGCACGCGCAGTACCGGGGGCGCGGACGCGGATCGGCGGCGCGGGGCGCCGGGAGCGGCCGTGGTCACCCGGCCAACCGGGCGACCGCGGCGGTCACCCGGTCATCGGTGGCGGTCAACGCCACCCGGACGTGCTGCCGGCCGGCGGGGCCGTAGAAGTCGCCGGGAGCGACCAGGATGCCCCGTTCGGCGAACCAGTCCACAGTCGACCAGCAGTCCTCGCCCCGGGTCACCCACAGATACAGCCCCGCCTCGGAATGCTCCACGGTGAATCCGGCCCCGGTCAGCGCGGCGCGCAACCGGTCCCGGCGGGCGGCGTACCGCTGCCGCTGCTCCGCGGCGTGCCCGTGGTCGGTCAGCGCCGCCACCATCGCCGCCTGCACCGGCGCGGGCACGATCATCCCGGCGTGCTTACGCACCTCCAGCAACCCGCCGACCAGGTCCGGGTCCCCGGCCACGAACCCGGCGCGGTAGCCGGCCAGGTTGGACCGTTTGGACAGCGAGTGCACCGCCAGCACCCGCTCGTAGGAGCCGTCGCAGACCTCCAGGACCGATACCGGCTCGGCGTCCCAGCCCAGCGACAGGTAGCACTCGTCGCTGGCCAGCACCGCGCCGCGCTCCCGCGCCCAGTCGACCATCTTGCGCAGGTGCTCGGCGGGTAGTACCCGGCCGGTGGGGTTGGCCGGCGAGTTCACCCACACCAACCGCACCCGGGAGGAGGGGCCGACCGCGGTCAGCGAGTCGGACCGGACCACCGTGGCGCCGGCCAGTTGCGCCCCCACCTCGTAGGTGGGGTAGCAGACGCTCGGGATCACGACGATGTCCCCCGGCCCCAGCCCCAGCAGGGTCGGCAGCCACGCGACCAACTCCTTGGAGCCCACCGTCGGCAGCACCGCCAGCGACTCCGGGTCGATCCGGCAGGTGTCGGCCAACCAGCCCCGGATCGCGGCCTGCAACTCGGAGGACCCGGCCGTCCGCGGGTAGCCGGGGGCGTCGGCGGCGGCCGCGAGCGCGCGCCGGATCCGCTCCGGCACCGGGTCCACCGGGGTGCCGACCGACAGGTCCACCAGGCCATCCGGGTGGGCCGTCGCCCGCGCCCGGGCCGGCGCGAGCCGATCCCAGGGGAAGTCGGGCAGCCCGGCCACCCGGGTGGGGCGGGCGGGGTCAGTGGTCACCGTGGTGACTCAGTGCTCGGTCTGTCGGGGCGGCAACGCCGCCACCACCGGAGCGTCCTTGTTGATCTTGCCGATCTTGGCCGCACCGCCGGGTGAGCCGAGGTCGTCGAAGAACTCGTAGTTCGCCGCCACGTAGTCCTTCCACTGCTCCGGCACGTCGTCCTCGTAGAAGATCGCCTCTACCGGGCAGACCGGTTCACATGCCCCGCAGTCCACACACTCGTCAGGGTGGATGTACAGCATCCGGTTGCCTTCGTAGATGCAGTCGACCGGGCACTCCTCGATGCATGCCTTGTCGAGCACATCCACGCACGGCTCAGCGATGATGTAGGTCACTGATCGTCCTTCCAGACGTGCCTCACCGCGATCTCCCGCGGCCAGGTCCAGCCTAATATCCCGTTCCGGAGGGGGTCCGACGTGCTCGTGCCTCAGGATATCGGTCACCGGGTGGTGGTACGGCGGGTCGTGGGGATCCGCCACGGCCGACCGGTGTTCTCCGACCTGATCGGGGAACTGACCAGGTTGACCGACACACAGTTGACCGTGGCCACGCGCCGGGGGGAGGTGACGGTCGAACGGGACGCCGTGGTGGCCGCTAAACGAATCCCCCCGCGCCCCCACATTCCTCCCCGGTAGCCCCCTAGCGCGAAATTTTCGCATTAAGGATTTATCCACTAATTGTCCGCTTATTTACTTGTTGCGGCTACCCGATTGGGTTTGAATGGCTCGAGTGAGCGCAAACCCCCGGAACCGGGATGAACGGTTGCGCCGGATCGAGGCGGTGACCGACACCGCCCTGGCCCGCCTGACCCTGGACGACCTCCTGGTGGCGCTGCTGAAACGGGTGGGTGACCTGCTGGAAGCGGACACCGCCTCCGTACTGCTCCTGGACGAACCCGCGGGCCAACTGGTGGTGACCGCCTCCCAGGGGCTGGAAGCGGGGGCCACCCAAGGGTTCCGCCTACCGGTCGGCGAAGGCTTCTCCGGTCGGATCGCGGCGGAGCAGCAACCGGTCATCCTCACCGAGGATCAGATCGACGCCGCCACCGTCCGCAACCCGGCGCTGCGGGAGAAGGGCCTCCAGTCCCTGCTGGGGGTCCCCCTGATCGCCAGCGGTTCGCTGGTCGGGGTGATGCACGTCGGCAGCCTCCGCCCCCGCCAGTTCTCCCAGGACGACGCCGAGTTGCTGCAGCGGGTCGCGGACCGGGTCGCGCTGGCGGTGACGGCCCGCCGGAGCGAGATGGAGCGGAACGCGGTGGTGACACTGCAGCACGCGTTCCTGCCGGCCCAGCTGCCCTCCCTCCCCGCGTTCGAATTCGCTGCCCGGTACATCCCGGGGGCGGAGCTGGACGTGGGTGGGGACTGGTATGACGTGTTCACCCTCCCCGATGGCCAGCTGGGGGTGGTGATCGGGGACGTGGTCGGCCGGGGGCTGCGCGCCGCAGTGATCATGAGTCGGCTGCGGGACGTGCTCCGCGCGTACGCCCTGGAGTACGACGACCCCGCGACGGTCCTGGCCCACCTCGACCAGATGACCCAGCGCTTCGAACCGGAGGTCCTGGCCACCGTGCTGTACGCGATCGTGGACCCGGAGCGGCACGCCGCCCGCATCTCGGTGGCCGGACACCCACCCCCCATGTACGCCCCGCCGGACCGGTCCGCCCAGCTCCTGCCACTGCGACCGGACCCCCCGCTGGGTGCCTTCCCGGAGGTAGTCCGGCACACCGAGCCGATGTCCCTGCCCGTGGGCTCCCTGCTGTTCCTCTACACCGACGGGCTGGTGGAGCGCCGCCACCGCTCACTGACCGCCGGACTAGCCTTGCTGAGCGCCGCGATCGACCCGAGTTCCGCGGAGGAGGCCTGCTCCTCCGCGCTGCGCAAAGTGGTCGGTGACGAGTCGGTGGAGGACGACATCGCGGTCCTGGCGCTGCGGCACCGACCGGTCGAGGTCCCGCCCGCTCCCACGAACCCCCGTCCCGCCGCCGCGGTCTGAGGACGAGCCGCCCCTCCCGCGGCCGGTCATGGATCCGCGCGTACGAAACGAACCCAGGCACCGACCCCGACAGCGACCGTCCACACCAGTAAGACCAGGCCCCCGGTGGCGGCGGTGAGCACCGGATCGGTCGGGGCGTAGAGTTGGCTGCCCGCCCGGTCGGGGAGCCACCGGGCGTGTGCGGTCACCGCGGCCAGCAGCGGTGAGCCGATCAGGACGAGACTGAGCACCCCGACCAGCACCGGGATCAGATGGCGCACGAGCAGCGCCACCGCATAGGAGAGCAGCCCGATCAGGGCGAGGTAGGCGGTGGCCCCGAGGAGCGCCCCTCCTCCCCCGCCGCCGGCCGCCGGGGGCGCACCCGCGCGCCACCAGGTGAGCGCGGCCGCGGCCGCGCCGGCTCCGGTGGCCGCCGCCGCGGTGAGAGTCACCGCCGTGGCCGCCGCGACGCTCTTCGCCGCCACCAGCAGCCCCCGCTCCGGTACGGCGGTGAGGGTGGCCCGGATCTGACCATCCGCATACTCGTGCGCGGCGGGCAAGCTGCCGAGCAGCACCAGCCCGGCTTGCACGTACGGCACCATCCGAAGTGTCACGTCGGTGACGGACTCCGCGGCCCCCGGGCCACCGTCCCCGGCGGCGAACGCCGCGGCGATCCCGGCGGCGGCCCCGACCGTGGCGACCGCGGTGAGGAGCACCGCGGGCAGGGTGCGGAGCTTGTCGAGCTCGGCCAGGATGACGTTTCCGACCCGCATGGCGGTCACGCATCCCGGCGGGAGAACACGGCTCCGGCGATCACCAGGAGGGCGAGGGTCCAGCCGCTCATCACGATGGCGCCCGGGTAGCGGCGCCAGCCCACCGTCGACTGTGTCCAAACCTCCGAACAGCCTCCGCCCGGCCAGGTCGGGCAGCCAGTGGGCGAGCGGGGTGAGCTTCGTCAGCAGCAGCGAGCCGGACACGAGCGTGCTGTTCATGATCAGCACGAGGAGCGGGAGGATGCCGCTGCGGGTCAGGACGGTGACCGCGAAGGCGATGAGGCCGGTGAGCGTCGCGTAGAGCGTGCCCCCGAGGCAGCGGGTGACCGCGGCGGTGACGTGACGGTCTCCGCGCCGCCGCCGATGACCAGCCGCGCCAGCCCGACCGTGACCAGCAGCGTGGCGGGGGCGACCACCATGACCCCCACGACCACGGTGATCGCCTTCGCGGCCAACACCTGGATCCGGTACGGCGTCACGGTGAGCGTCGTGGCGATCTGTCTGCCACCACCGGCATCGGCCTGTTGGCGGTGTACTCGCTGCTGATGACGACGACGCCGAGTACGACCGCGCCGACCACGGTGAGCGGCATCGCGGCGTACGCGGTCTCGAACGGCGACGTAACCCCCAGCGCCTCCGCCCGCCCGTTCTCGAGCGCGGCCCGGGCCGCGACCGAGTTGAGGAGCGTGATCGCCAGCGCGACCCAGCAGCGCCACCGCCACCCCGCCCCAGACCGCGGGCAGGGTGACGGTCTTGTGCAGCTCCGCCGGCGAGAGTACGCCCGTACCTCATCCGGCCCACCCCCGGCGCCTGCCGCCGGTGAGGGCGAAGAACGCCTCCTCCAGGTCGCCGTGCCCGGCCGTCACCTCGGCCAGCGTCCCGGTCCTCACGATCCGCCCGTCGCGATGATCACGAGGTCGTCGGCGAGCCCCGGCGACCTCGCCCATCAGGTGGCTGGACAGCAGCACGGTGCCGCCGGCGTCGGCGTGGTCCGCGCAGCAGGCGGCGGATCCACCGGATGCCCTCGGGGTCCAGGCCGTTGACCGGCTCGTCCAGCACCAGCACCTCCGGCTCGCCCAGCAGCGCCGCCGCCAAGCCCAGCCGCTGCCCCATGCCCAGCGAGTACCGCCCGACCCGTACTCCGGCGGAGCCGGCCAGCCCCACCTGCTCCAGCACCTCGCCGACCCGGCGGCGCGGGATGCCGTTGCTGCGCGCGATCCACGCCAGATGGTTCCGCGCGGTACGGGAGCGGTGTGCCCCCACACCGTCGAGCATCGCCCCGACGGTGCGCAGCGGGTCGCGCAGGCTCCGGTACGGACGGCCGCCGATGAGCGCGCGGCCGCTGGTCGGCGCGGTCGAGGCCGAGCAGGATCCGCAGGGTCGAGGACTTGCCCGCGCCGTTCGGGTCCGAGGAAAGCGGTCACCCGCCCCGGTCGGGCCTCGAAGGTCACCCGGTCGAGCACGGTGCGGGAGCCGTGACGTTTGACAACCTGGTCGATCAGCAACACGCCGACGATTCCAGTCCGTCGCCCACCGCGAGGCATCGGCCTCGGGTCGGGACCTGGCCGAGGCGCCTCTGACCGAGGTCGGTCAGCCCCAGGTCGGATGTGCCGGATTCTTCGCCTACCTACACTTGCGCAGGTGGAATCCGTCGATCGGCCCGTACTGCGTTCCCGGGTGTGGCTGGTCGCCGCTTTCCTGCTCGCCGGGCTCGGCTTCCTGCTCCTGGCCACCGGCACCAATCACCCGGTCGGCACCGCGGTGATCCTCACCACGGTCACCGCCGGCGCGCTGACGGTGGTGGCCTGGGCGCTGGTCAACGCCCGGCGACAGCGACGCGCCTATGAGGACGAACTGACCGCCTGGGCGGCGGAGCGGGCCGCTCAGGCAGAACGGTTGCGGATCGCCCGGGAGTTGCACGACCTCGCCTCCCACGGGCTCGGACTCATCACGGTGCGCGCGGCGGCGGCGCGTACCGTCACCGGCGCCGCCGGCGACACGGAGCGCATCGCCGCCTTGACCGACATCGAGCGCGCCGGCCGGCAGGCCACGACCGAGTTGCGCCGGATGCTCGCGGTGCTGCGCGGCCCCGGCGACGAGCCGCCGCTGCGGCCGGCGGAGACCCTGGACGACCTCCCCCGCATCCTGGACGCCGCCCGGAGCGGCGGGGTGACCGTCACCTGCGCGCTCGCCGACCTGGGGGAGGTGTCCGCGAGCACGCAGCTTGCGGTGTGCGCGGTCGTGCGGGAGGCGCTGGCCAACACCGCCCGACACGCCGGCCCCAGCCGCGCCCACGTCACCGTGGCGCGGGAGCAGGATGCGATCGTGGTCACGGTCACCGACGACGGGCCCGTCCCCGGCTGGATGCCCCACTCCGGCGCCGGCATGGGCCTCGCGAGCCTGCACGAGCGGGTCAGCGCGCTGGGCGGTGTCCTGCACGCCGGGCGCGCCGGCCGCGGCTACCGGGTCACCGCCCGCCTCCCCGAACCCACGGACCAGGCGGAGTACCGGTGACGGACCCCATCCGGGTACTGGTCGTGGACGACCAACCCCTCATCCGCCACAGCCTCCGGCTCATCATCGACGCTGCCTCGGATCTCACCGTCGTGGGGGAGGCCGACACCGGGGAGGCCGCCGTCGCCCGCGCCCGGCAACTCCGCCCCGACCTCGTCCTCATGGACATCCGGATGCCCGGCGGCGACGGTATCGACGCCACGCGCCGCATCAGTACCGACCCGGCCCTGGCGGGCACCCGGATCCTGGTGCTCAGCATGTTCGAACTGGACGAGTACGTCCATGGCGCGCTCCGCGCCGGAGCCAGCGGCTTCCTCCTCAAGGATGCGGAGCCCGGCGCAACTCGTGGACGCGATCCGGCGTACGCACGCCGGGGAGTCGCTGTTCGCCCCGGCCATCCTCACCCGACTGGTGGTGCACTACCTCAACCGGGCACCCCAGCGGCTCGTGACACCCCCGGCGGGCCTTACCGCGCGCGAGATCGAGGTGCTCACCCTCGTCGGCCGTGGACTGTCCAACCAGGAGATCGCGGCGGAGCTCACCATCTCGATGGGGACGGTGAAGACCCACATCGGCAATCTGTTGGCGAAGCTCCACGCCCGGGACCGGGCCCAGTTGGTCATCGCCGCCTACGAATCCGGGCTCGTCACCCCGGGGCGGGGCGCCAGTCACCGCGAATAGGACACTCGACCAGACCGGACCTCAGGCGGGTCGCCTCGTCCCGCCCGTCTGACGCCGCCGGCCCTGAAAACAAAACCGCCGGCCACCGTGATGGCCGGCGGTTTGGCGACAGTGGAGGTGCCGGGAATCGAACCCGGGTCCTTCGCCGCTTCGCCAGGGCTTCTCCGAGCGCAGCTCGCTGTGCCTCTACTCGGCCCCACCGATCACGCGAGCGAGTCGGTGTGACGGGCCCAGTCGCTGTGAATCTCGCCTACGGACCCCGCGACCAGGTCCGACAGGCCAGCCTTCTCGCTGATGCCGGCTACCGGGTCGAAGGCGCTCCCGGGCCGACAGACCCGCTACCCGCCTCAGGCGGCGAGAGCGAAGTCAGTGCGCTTAGCGTTGGCACTTATTTTTTTCCGACGACGATTAACGAGACGACGTCGGCTTCCTCGGCTCGCTTCCCCTGCCTCAACGTACGAAGTCGAAACCGTGTCACCCCCTCATACGGCGTTCGGCCGTCATCACAGCCTAACGCGATTGGGTGCCCTCGTCATTCCCGAACCAGGGATCCGCCCGGTGATCCGGGCGCCACTGGTCACCGACAAGGCCTCCCGTCAAT
Source organism: uncultured Actinomycetota bacterium (assembly GCA_963809545.1). Taxonomy (GTDB): domain Bacteria; phylum Actinomycetota; class Actinomycetes; order Mycobacteriales; family Micromonosporaceae; genus Natronosporangium. Next base: position 38,830 of record CAWEKD010000005.1, read on the forward strand.
CGTACACGCGGACGGGTTGCTGGCGCCAAGCAGACCGAGCAGCGGCGCCTGTAGGCGGAACCGGATCTCCTGGATCTCACCCGGCCCCAGCGGCCTGATCGGGGTCAAGATCACCCGAGAGCCGTCCCGCCGGTACTGGGCGCCGGTGACGTCCACCACCGGTTGATTGCCCACGTCCATGGTCACTTCCCAGGTCTCCACCGGGACCGGCCCCGGATTGCTGACCCGTACCGTCACCGACCGCCCGCCCAGCAGCGGCAGGCCGGTGCTGGTGAGGTCGGCGGTCAGCGGCACCGGTTCCGGTTCCGGCTCCGGCGGGGGCGCGGAGGAGGGCGGGGGCGCGGACGTCGGGGGCGTAAAGGACGCAGAAGGGGCGGGAGCGGGGGTGGACTCCGGGGGCTTCCGCTCATCCCCTAACCGGCCGGTTCCGGCCGGCGGCCGGCTGGTCTCGGACGAGGGCCGACCTCCCCCACTCGCGGCGCCGCCCCTGGCCGGGGCCCCCCCGCCGGCCGGCGGGGGCAACCATCCCGCCGGCTCCTCCCACCCCGCGCCATCCGAGGGGTACGGCGTCCCCGGATCGGGCGGGGTGATCGTCCCGATGGGGCCGGGAGTGATGCTCGGCGGTTGCACCGCCATCGCCGGTCCGCTCCGGTAATTGCCGCCGGCCGAACCGGTCGGTGGTACGGCCGGGTGGTAGGCGACCGCCGCTAGTACCACCGTGACCACCAACGCCGCGGCGCTCGTGGTACTGAGCAGCTGACCCCACCGCCCGTCCGCGCCCGCGCGGGCTACCCGGGTGGTCCGCGCCTGGCCCGGGCGGGTGCGCCGGGTCGGTGGCTTCCCGGGCGGCTCCACCAGGGCACGTACCGGCACCGCGGGCCGCACCATCCCTACCCCGGGGGGAGGCGTGGCGCGAGCCGGCGCCGGCGTCGGACCGAGCCGCCGTCCCCGGCTCCACACCCCGATCGCGGTGTTGCGATAAGGCGGGCGCAGCGGGGCCGGTCGGGGCCGCCGCCGCTCCCGGGCGGCCAGCCGATCCAGCAGCGCCGGCAGGCGCTCCCCGAACAGCTCCCGGTACGTGGCCAGTAACGCCTCTGCGCGCAGCCTGGCCGGCGCGCCCAGAAACCCCGATTGGGTCACCTGGAGCTGGCATCCCGACTCGGTGGGGGTCAACTCCCACACCACCCGGGTGTGCAGCTTCTCGCCTTCCCACACCATCACCAGTCGTTCCGGCGCTTTCGCCTCCCGAACCTCACCGGTGACCGGTCCCAGGAATCCGGGGAAGGTGCCCGCGAAGATCGTGAATGAAGACCCCCCCATCGGAGGCGAATCGGTCGGCATGAACCACGCGCTGAGCAGCCCTGGATCGGTCAGTGCGCGCCAGACTCGCGAACAGGGGTGGGTTAGGGCCTGTTCCAGCCGTACCTCGGCCATTGCCCGAATATAGATGATTCCCGACTGAAATGCATTCCCACGACTACCGTGGGCGATCATCGACCAAATTGATCATCTGGCCCCTTTGCCCCTTCGCCCCAAGGCGCGCTGGATCTCCCGCTCCGCGTCCCGCCGCGCGAGTTCCTGCCGTTTGTCGTAGGACCGCTTCCCTCGGGCCAGCCCGAGTTCGACCTTCGCCCAGCCATTGACGAAGTAGACAGACAATGGCACGAGCGTTACCCCGCTTTCGCGGAGTTTCCCAATCAGACGGTTGATCTCGCCCCGGTGCAACAAGAGCTTCCGGGGGCGCCGGGGCGGATGATTGGTCCAAGTGCCCATTGTGTACTCGGGAATGTGCATCCCGTACAACCAGATCTCTCCGCCCGATTCCTGGGCAAATGCATCGGTCAACGATGCCCGGCCGGCCCGCAGCGACTTGACCTCGGTGCCGGTGAGCGCGATCCCCGCTTCGTAGGTGTCGAGGATCGTGTAGTCGTGGCGCGCCCTTCGGTTGGAGACGACCAGTTTGCGCTCCGTGTTCCGTGCCACCACCACTCACCTTTCTCCGCCGGCAACCGGTCATGGTACCGCGCGGTTGGGCTACCGGCAGGTCATCTTCACCGGCGCCCGGGGAGCGGGTCAACATAGGCACTTCGGCAACATCGGCGCTGGATCAACCGGTTCACCGTCCAACCGGACCTCGAAGTGCAAATGGTCACCGGTGGAGGCGCCGGTCGTGCCCACTCGACCGATCACGTCCCCTCGGCGCACTTTCTGCCCCGGAGAAACCAGAATCACCGACTGGTGGGCGTAGCACGTGACCAACTGCTTTCCCTGGTACCGGTCGTGCCGCAGACAGGTGAAATTGCCGTATCCGCCGTTCCAGTCGGCGCGGACCACGGTGCCGTCCCGGGCGGCGCGGATCGGGGTGCCGCCGGGCGCGGCGATGTCCATCCCGGCGTGTAGTTGCCATACCCCGTAGTACGGATCATGTCGCATCCCGAACGGGCTGGACTGCCAGCCTTGCACCGGCATCAGCAGCACCGCCGGCGGCTCGGCCCGGGCCGCGGCCTGGTCCGGTTTCCGGTCGGCCTGGGGGCCCGACCGGTCGGCGGTTTTCCCCGCCAATAACGCGGCGGCGGCTTCCACGGCTTTCTCCGCCGCTTCCGCCGCCGCCTCCGCTTCCGCCAACTGGGCTCGGGCTTCTTCGCGGGCTCGTCCGGCCTCCTCTGCCCGGCGGGCCGCCTCCCGAGCGGTGTGGCGGGCCGCCAACCATCGCTCCAAGGCCTCCCGCTCGCTATGGGACAGCCGCGAAAGGTAACCGATCCGTTCGGTCAGGTCGGTGGAGTCCGCGGAGGCGAGCACCGTCCGCAGTCCGGTCGCCCGCGTGGTCTTGTACGTGGCCACCGCGAGCCCGGTCAGGTTCCGCCGCGCCCGCTCCAGGGTGGCGGCGGCCTGATCCCGGGCTCGATCCGCGTGGGCGAGCAGGCGGTCCGCCTCCTCCGCGGTCCGCTCCGCCGTCCGCACCCGGACCTGGGCGGCGATCAGTTTTCCTCGGGCCTCAGTCTGCTGGGCCCGCAACGTGGCCAGTCCGGGCGCGGTCTCCGGTGCCCCGGCCGCCAGCGGGGCGGTCGGATCAGCCGGCTCCTCGCGGTCGGCGGCCGCCTCCGGTATTCGCTCGGTCGCGGGACCCGCGAAGGCAACAGACGCGGGGACCGGGGTGGTGAAGGCCGCGAGACAGGCCGCGACCAGCATCAGGGTGGGGCGGGTGACGTGCGGTTTGGAGCTCGACACTGCACACCTCCTGTGGCTTCCCCCTGGAGCGTAGGAGACAGCCATCGCAGATGTGCCGAAAACTCACAAACTTCCCAACTACCCCGAAGTGTCGCGGTGGAAAGGATTCCCGTCGGTCACGGCCGTAGGTAGAACCGCAGCGTGATCCAGGCGGTAACGGCGCTCACGCCCGCCCCCACCGCCAGCAGCAACGGCAACATCTGCAGCACCGTGCTCCATAGCACTGGGGTAAGCACATTGGTCAACGGCGCCAACGGCCCGTCAATCAGGAATGCCTTACCGGCCGCCAGCCCACCGAACGCCAGCAGCGCCCCGATCACCCCGGCGACTACCGCCTCCAGCACGAACGGGATCTGGATGAACCAGTTCGGGGCGCCCACCAGTTTCATCACCGCCACTTCCCGGCGCTTGCTGTAGGCGGCGACCTGGATCACGTTGCCCACCAGCATCATCGCCGCGATCCCCATGACCGCGGACCCGGCCAGGGCCATGGTCTGGAGCGCGCCCAGGATCGCGAAGATCTCGTCCACCAGCTCCGCTTGGTCGACGATCTCACTGATCCCTTCGGTGGTCGCGTACCGGTCACTGATCTCCTGGTACTGCTCCGGGTCGTGCAGGTGCACCCGGAACGACTCCGGCAATGACTCCGGCCCGACCGCCTCCACCAGCTCCGGCTGGTCGGCGAACAGGTCCCGGAACTTCTCGTACGCGTCCTCCTGGCTCTCGAAGTAGTAGTCGGAGACCAGTGGATCAGCCGCCAGCGCCTGGTCCAGCGCCGCGCGCTGCTCGTCGGTGATGTCCGGCGCCAAGAAGATCGAGACTTCGATATCCCGGTAATAGAGATCCTCGACCTTGCTGACCTGCATGATCATGATCCCGCCGGCCCCCAGCATGGTGAGGGAGACCGCCATGGTGATGATCATGGCCACGGTCATCGTGACGTTACGCCACAGACCGAGGGCGGCTTCGGAGAGGATGTACCTCGCCCGCATTACCCGTACACCCCCCGAGGCTGGTCGCGGACCACCCGGCCGTTCTCGATCTCGATCACCCGGCGCCGCATCTGGTTGACGATGTTGGAGTCGTGCGTGACCATCACCACGGTCGTACCGGTGCGGTTGATCCGGTCCAGCAACCGCATGATCTCAATGGAGGTATCCGGGTCGAGGTTACCGGTCGGCTCATCCGCCAGCAGCACCAGCGGCCGGTTGACGAACGCCCGGGCCACCGCCACCCGCTGCTGCTCCCCTCCGGACAGCTCGTGCGGATACCGGTGCTCCTTGCCACCCAGCCCGACCAGTTCCAGCACTTCGGGGACCACCCGCCGCGCCACCGCCTGCGACTTGCCGATCACCTCGAGGGCGAACGCCACGTTCTCGTACGCGGTGCGGTTGGGCAACAGCCGGAAGTCCTGGAACACGCAGCCGACCGTCCGGCGGAAGGCCGGGATCCGCCACGAGCGCATGGAACTGACGTCCCGGTTGTTGACGATCACCCTTCCCTTGGTCGGGGTGATCTCGCGCAGCAGCAGCTTGACGATGGTGGACTTGCCTGAACCGGACGGCCCGATGAAGAACACGAACTCGCCCTTTTCGATGGCGACGTCCACGGCGTCCAGCGCGGGCCGGGCCGCCTTGGGATAGGTCTTGGTCACACGCTCCAGGCGAATCACGGGTGCAGAGTCTACGCACTCCACCTGGAAGACTGCCGCCCGGCGGTCACCGACTGCCCGATCGGGGTCAGCTCGACGCCTCAGCGAGCTGCTGCTGCCGCCGCCAGCGGATCCCGGCCTCGATGAAATCGTCGATTTCGCCGCTGAACACCGCGCTGGGGTTACCGCTTTCGTGGTCAGTGCGCAGGTCCTTGACCATCTGGTACGGATGCAGCACGTACGAGCGCATCTGATCACCCCAGGAGCCGGCCGCGTCGGTCCGCAGCTCGGCCATGGCGGCCTCCTCCTCCGCCCGCTTGCGCTCCAGCAGCCGGGCCTGCAGCACCCGCATCGCCGCCGCGCGGTTCTGCAGCTGCGACTTCTCGTTCTGGCACGTCACCACGATGCCGGTGGGCAGGTGGGTGATCCGGACCGCGGAGTCGGTGGTGTTCACGCTCTGCCCGCCCGGACCGGAGGAGCGGAAGACGTCGATCCGGATCTCGTGCTCCGGAATCTCGATCTTGTCGGTCTGCTCCACCACCGGGAGCACCTCCACCCCCGCGAAGCTGGTCTGCCGCCGCCCCTGGTTGTCGAACGGGCTGATCCGCACCAGCCGGTGGGTACCCGCCTCCACGCTCAGGGTGCCGTAGGCGAACGGCGCCTTCACCACGAAGGTGGCGGACTTGATCCCCGCCTCCTCCGCGTAGGAGATGTCGTACACCTCGGTGGGGTAGCCGCGCCGCTCCGCCCAGCGCAGGTACATCCGCAGCAGCATCTCGGCGAAGTCCGCCGCGTCCACCCCGCCGGCGCCGGCCCGGATCGCCACCACCGCTTCCCGCGCATCGTACTCCCCCGACAGCAGAGTGCGGGTTTCCAGCTCCCGGAGCGCCTTGTCCAGGGCCGCGATCTCCGCCCCCACCTCGGCCAGCGAGCCGGAGTCGCCCTCGTCCTCGGCGAGTTCGTGCAGTACCTTCGCGTCCTCCAGCTGGCGACGTAGCCCTTCCAGCCGAGAGATCTCACTGTTCATAGCCGACAATCGGGCGGTCACCTGCTGTGCTCGGGCCTGGTCCTCCCACAGATCGGGGGCGGCGGCCTCGCGTTCCAGCTCGGCCCGTTGGGCACGAAGCTTCTCCAGGTCGAGCACCCGTTCGATGCCCGAGAGCATCTCGTCCAGGCGCTGGAGTTGTTCGGCGTACTCGGTCGGGTTCACGTTCACCAACAGTACGGCAAGTGGGGCCGCCTACCGATAACCGAGCCGGCCTAACTGGCGGGATGACCGCACATCTCGACCCCGTGTGGCGATCGCCCGTCCCACCGGCGCCACCCCGGGGCGGCGCCACCGCCGGCTAGTCCTCTCGGGCCGGCGGCGACGGTGGCGGACCAACGAGCGGTAGCGACGGTCCGCCACCGGGCGGCGAGCCGGTCACTCGATCGGCAGATTCTTCAACCAGGACAGCGCGGCCCGGTGGTAGCCGATAGCGAAGTCGAGGGCGGCAGCGGCATATTCGTCACCTTCCTTCCGCGCTTCCTTCGCTTGTTCCCGACTGCGCGCCAACTCCTGGCTGTGATACTCAGTGGCGGTCTCTTGCAACTTGCGTAGCTGCGCGGGCGACTGCTTGTCGCCGAATGCGATCCGCAGCGCCACAGAGTTACGCAGGGAATCGCGACTCGGCTCTTCCGCCAACCAACGCAGGAAGGCCCGCTTACCGGCCGGAGTGATGGAGTACGGCTGGCTGGAGCGTGGTCCGGGCTTACCCAGCTTCACGTATCCGAGCTCGGCCAGCGCCGGTAGCTCCCGGTAGACCTGGCTACGGGTCATCGACCAGTAGCGACCGAGTCGTTCCTCTGCAACGGCCATCAACTGACCGCCTGTCATTTGTCCCTCGTGCAGCAACCCCAGCAAGGCTGCGGCGGTTGCGTTAATTCCAGTCTGAGCCATGGTTAATACGCTGCCACGATTTCTATGAGCTGTCCACTATTTCCGGGAATAATCTCCACAGTGGGATCTACTGTGAACCGTCTGTTACCCACTGTCCGGCCCGGAACGATCGGTTGTTGGGCATGATCCATCCGGGCGGGCATCCCCGTCGCCGGGTCTGCGGATGCCGGCCCATCGGCCACCTGCCCGCCCGCCGGGCCGCCGGTCCATCGCGGTCTGTACCCACCCCGGGTGGATCGCAACCGGTGGGACCGAAGTGAGCTCCCCCAGATCTACCCTGACCTTACCGTCCAGGCAGTGGCTATTGTGGCATATGGCGCAAATCGGATACAGGCCATTCGCTAATCTCCCGCGTGTCGCCCCCCCCGATAGCCGCGTCCCCCGGAATGGTTCGCCCCACTGCGCCACTCTGCTCACACCAGTGGCCGCCACCACGACGCACCACCCCTGGCAAGACGCCCACAATGGGAACGCGCGTCGTAGGGTGAGCGCCGTGGCCCGCACCCTCCGCGAATGGCTTGCCGCACAGCCCGTCGACGCCCTGACCGGGTTGCTCGGCCGCCGACCGGACGCGGTCGCCCCACCGACCCCTCAGCACCTGGCGGAGCTCGCTGACCGGTTACAGACCCCCGCGTCGGTCACCCGGGCGGTCCAGGAACTGCCGCTACCCGGGTTGCAGATCATCGAAGTGCTCCAGCTCCTGGGGCCGGACGGCGGCTACCGCACCGCCCTGCTGGACTGGCTCGGCTACCGTCCGGGCCCGGATGGCGCCCCGCCTGCCCCATTAGCCACTCTCCTGCGACTACTGTCCGATTGGGCGCTGGTGTGGCCGGACGGGGACCAGTTGCGGATGGCCGAGCCGCTGTACGACGTGTTCCCGTACCCGCTGCGACTCGGCGCCCCCGCGTCGGTGCTCCTCGCGCGCCACCCGTACGACCGGTTGCGCGCCATCGCCCGCACCCTCGGCGTGCCCCCGCCCGGCCGCAAGGCGCACCTGGTGACGGCGATCAGCACCGCGGTCAGTGACCCGGAGCGGGTGCGGAAACTGGTCGCCAACGCGGCACCGGCCATCCGGGACCGACTGATGCAGCTGGCGGAGTCCGGACCGGAGGCGACCTCCCCCTGGTACGGCCACCGCCCGGAGGAACCGGCACTGCGCTGGGCCACCGCGCACGGTCTGGCCATGACCGACCAGTACGGGGTGCCGCAGTTGGCCCGGGAAGCGGCGCTCGCCCTCCGAGGGCCGGACTGGCGGGCCCCCTTCACCCCGGAGCCGCCCCCGGTGCCGACCACCGAGGTGGGTGAGGAAGCGGTAGCCCGGGAAGCCGCGGCCGCCGGCGGGGCAGCGGTGGGGCAGCTGTCCGGACTGCTGGAGGCGATCGCCGCCGAGCCCTGCCCGCTGGTGAAATCCGGCGGGGTGGGGGTCCGGGAGCTACGCCGGCTGGCTCGCCGGCTCGGCACCGACGAGGCGCCGATCCGGCTGTGGCTGGTCCTGGCCCACCACGCCGGACTGCTCGCGGTCCACCGGAACGGCCGTGATCCCGCCCGGCTGCTGCCCACCGCGGAATATGACCGGTGGGCGGAATTGGTGCCCGCGCAGCAGCTGGCGGAGCTGCTCGGACACTGGCTCCGGCTGCCCACCGTCCCCTTGCGGCCCGTCGACGGCCGGCCGACGGTCGCCTTAGGGTCCGCCGCACCGGGGCCGCACACCGAGACGCTGCGGCGGCGCCTGCTGGCGTGGTTGGCGACGCTGCCCACCGGGCAGGCCGTGGCCGACCCGGAGGCACTGTGGGAAGCCCTGGCCTGGCATCACCCGCTGCTCACCACCGCCCCCGGGGTCTCCGCGGACCTGATGACCGCCGTCTGGCACGAGGCGCACCTGCTCGGGGTGGTGGCGCGCGGGGCGCTCAGCCCCCTCGGGGCGGCGCTCCAGGCCGGCACCGACCCCGCCCTCCCCGCCCGGTCGTTGCTGCCGCCTCCGGTGACCGAGGCGGTGTTCCAGGCCGACCTGACCGCGGTCGTGCCCGGCCCGGTCGACCGGTCCTTAGCCGACCTGCTGGACTCCGTCGCCGACCGCGAGTCCACCGGCAGCGCGACCAGTTGGCGATTCAGCCCGGACTCGGTCCGGAGAGCGCTCGACGCCGGGCACTCCGTGGCGGCGCTACAGGCGCGGTTACGGCAACGGGCGGTCGGCGGCACCCTGCCCCAGCCGTTGGAGTACCTGCTCACCGACGTGGCGCGCCGCCACGGTCACGTGCGGCTCCGAGAGGTGGGGTGCGTGCTGCGCGCCGATGATCCGGCGCTGCTGGCGGAGTTGGTGGCGGCCCGGTCGTTACGGCGGTTGGCGCTGTCGGTACTCGCGCCGACCGTACTCGCGTCCGCCGCACCCTTAGCGGAGACCTTGGCGGCGCTCCGAGCGGCCGGTTACGCCCCGATCCAGGAGTCCGCCGACGGCGTACCGGTGCTCGACCGCCCGCCGCGGCATCGGGCCACCCCACCCCGTCGGCGCCCCACCACTCCACCGACCCTGCCCCCGGCGGCACCGGCGGACCTGGCGGCGCTGGCGGCCCGACTGCACGCGGCGGCCGTCCCGGTGGCTACGGCCCCGGACCCGGTCGACTCCGCCGCCAGCGCCCCTCCCGAGCCGGTACCGATCACGCTGGCGCAGCAGACCGGACAGCTCCGCCCGGACGAGCGGTGGTTGCTGTGGGCGGCGATCCGCGACGGCACCCCGGTGGTCATCTCCTATGTCAACGCCGAGGGAGTGGCGAGTACCCGCGTGGTGGAGGATCTGGAACTCGACGGCGACCTGCTGCACGGGTGGTGCCGACTCCGGGGGGCGGAGCGGGTGTTCGCGCTGCGCCGGATCAGCGCGGTGACCGCGGCGGAGGAGCTGTCCTGACCACCGGGCTGGCGGCGGGGTCGGGCAGCGGATAGCGCTGATCTGGGCTCTCCAGCCGCTCCAACCGGAGCTCGACCGCCGGATGCCGTTGACAGATCGTCCGGGTCCACCCGTTGTGTCCGGTCTCGAAGGAGCGGTCCAACCGGGTGAGCACCCGCCGCAACCCGTCCCGGTAACCCGCCTGGACCGCCCCCTGGTCGGCCCGGAACTCCTCGGCCCGCGCATCGGCGGCGATCACCGGCATGATGAACCACCGGACCGTGAGCAGCACGGGCCAGGTCAGCAGCCACACCAGCGCCAACAGCAGGGGCTGACGGGTCCGGGCGCTGAGGGCCCCCACCGCGGCGTGGATCAGGTAGAGCGGGAGCGCCACTCCCCGCACGAACGCCGCCGAGACCGCGTCAGCGTTACGCCAGTGCTCCAACTCATGGGCCAGCACCCCGGCGATCACCTCCGGGTCGTACTGGAACTCCATGAGGAGCCCCCGGCTCAGCACGATGTGGCGGGTGTGGGCGACCGCGTACGGCTCCCGACGATCGTCGATCAGGATCGGTGGGTAGGTCGCCAGTCCGAGTCGCCGGGCGCAGTCGGCGGCGATCGGCAGAATGAGCGCCTGTTCGCGCCGGCTCATCCGGCGGGCCCCGGCCATCCGGAGCAACAACGGCTCCAGCGCCATCCGGTAGCCGGTGTAGACCACTCCGACCGCCAGCCCGAACCCGATGACTCCGACCAGGGTGCCGAGCCCGGTCAGCGGATCCGCGAACGGCTCCCGCCAGAACAGCAACAGTCCACCGAGGAAACCGAGCGGCAACCCGAGCAGGACCCCGAGCATCCCCTCGATCACCCCGCCGGTGCGGGGCAGTACGCCCTCCAGCGCGGAACCGAGCAGGGGCAGGTTGACGACGAACGGCGGCACCAGGGTGTCGGTCAGCCCTCGGGTGAACCCGACCAGCCCCAACAGGAGCGCGCTACCGAGCGCGGTCACGAGCGCGAACGGGACATAGAACCAGGTGCTGATCAAGGCCGCCAGCACGCTGCGGGGGTTACGCCCGATCCCCGCCAACAGCCGCGCCCGCGCCCCGCCGGGCTGCGCTCCGGAGAGCTGCGGCGGGGGCCCGCCGGCGGCCGGAGCGGAGCCATCGGCCCGCTCCGGCCGCACCGGTGGCCGGAAGGAGGGCGCCGGAGGTGTGGCGTGGGTACGCGGCTCCGGCACCGAGAAGATGCGAGATTCGTCGTGGGTCACCTAGACCTACCGGAGGGGTAGTTTGCGGAACTTGCCCGGCATTCTCCCCTCGGTCGGTCTTCCGGCGCAACTGCTCCCGGAGTGTCCCACTACTCCCGCAGGGCCTTGGCGAGGTTGTCCGTGATCGCCGCCATGAACTCGTCGGTGGTCAGCCACGGCGTGTCCTTGCCGATCAGCAGCGCCAGGTCCTTGGTCATCTGGCCGCCCTCGACCGTCTCGATGCAGACCCGCTCCAGGGTCTCGGCGAACCGGACCACCTCCGGGGTGTTGTCCAGCTTGCCCCGGTGCGCCAGCCCCCGCGTCCAGGCGAAGATCGAGGCGATCGGGTTGGTGGAGGTCTTCTCGCCCCGCTGCCAGGCCCGGTAGTGCCGGGTCACGGTGCCGTGGGCGGCCTCCGCCTCCACGGTGCGCCCGTCCGGGGTCATCAGCACGCTGGTCATCAAGCCCAGCGACCCGAAGCCCTGAGCCACCGTGTCGGACTGGACGTCACCGTCGTAGTTCTTGCAGGCCCACACGAACCCGCCCTCCCACTTCAGGGCGGCGGCCACCATGTCGTCGATCAGCCGGTGCTCGTAGGTCAACCCGGCAGCCGCGAACTGCTCGGCGAACTCGTTCTCGAACACCTCCTGGAACAGGTCCTTGAACCGCCCGTCGTACGCCTTCAGGATGGTGTTCTTGGTGGACAGATAGACCGGGTAGCCCCGGTCGAGGCCGTACCGGAACGAGGCGCGGGCAAAGTCCCGAATGGACTCGTCGAAGTTGTACATGCCCATGGCCACCCCGCCGCCGGAGAAGTTCGCCACCTCCATCTCGATCGGCTCACCGCCGTCGGCCGGCTGGTAGGTGATGGTGACCGTACCGGGACCGGGGACCACGAAATCGGCGGCCTTGTACTGGTCGCCGTGGGCGTGCCGGCCGATCACGATCGGCTTGGTCCAGCCCGGCACCAGCCGCGGCACGTTCGAAATGATGATCGGCTCCCGGAACACCACCCCGCCGAGGATGTTCCGGATCGTCCCGTTCGGCGAGCGCCACATCTTCTTCAGGCCGAACTCCTCGACCCGGGCCTCGTCCGGGGTGATGGTGGCGCACTTCACCCCCACCCCGTGCTGCTTGATGGCGTGGGCCGCGTCGATCGTCACCTGGTCATCGGTGGCGTCACGGTTCTGGATCGACAGGTCGTAGTACGCCAGCTCAATGTCGAGGTACGGCTTGATCAACTGTTCCCGGATCTGCTGCCAGATGATCCGGGTCATCTCGTCGCCGTCGAGCTCGACGACCGGGTTGGCTACCTTGATCTTGGCCACCGGGGTGCTCCTTCCGCAGACACCTTCCGCCGTTAACAGTACGAGCGTACGGGACGCGTTCAGGACCGGGCGTCCGGGTCAGGTTCTCCGTGAGCAGATTCCCAGGTCGAGGCCGCCCCGAACGCCCGGACCGCCGGCGGCCCGGCCGGGGCGACCGCCCACCCAACGGGCGGTGCCCCGTCCGCTCAACTGAGCGGACGGGGCACCGGGAGCAGGGCATTACGGTCAGCGCACCGAGAACGCCTCCGGCAGGGTCTGGACGACCGTGTTGCCGTCACTGTCACTGGCGCTGACCCGCAGCGACACCTCATCGGCGTGCTTCGGGTGCGTGGCCGTGACCCGGTACGAACCGTCCGGCTGCTTCTGGACCTGGGCCTGCTGCCAGGTCTGGCCGCCGTCGTAGCTGACCTCCACCGTCAACTGGGTGACGGTCGGCGGTTCCTCCAACTGGGGGGCGTAGTAGCCGGTGACCGTGAACGTGTGCGGCCGGTTCGCCCGGACCGACTCCTCCAGGTCCAGGCCGAGGTCGTACCGCAGGAAGATCAGCGGCTCCGGTCGACACTCCCCGATGGACGGGTCCCCCAACGCGGCCCCCATGCAGGGCTGCACGCTGGTGGACTCGTCCACGTGCGCGGAGGTGTACTCCCAGACCGTGACCGCGTCCCCGCTGTCCAGCTCCAGGGTGTACCGGGCCTCCTCCGGCGGCAGGTCCTCGTAGGCCACGAGGTCACTGGTCAGACTGCAGCCGAGCGAGAACAGACCCGCACCGGCCAGGGCGGCGATCGTCACCTTGCGACGCCACCACGAACGCGTACCCATGCTCATCGGGTCGCCTCCTTGTCGATCAGGCCGGTCCCGAGACCGCCAACGAGCAGCGGCAACTGGCCGGTCGGCCACGCGCCCGCCGGAACCCGGGTGAGCTCCGACTGGTCGCCGAGGACGATGGTCATTCCCATCGGGATGAGCGTCGGGGGCAGTTCCTGCCCGGCCTCGTCGTACAGGGCCAGCTCACAGGAATTGCACCCGTTCACACCCAACATGAAGGCACCGGCACCCATGTCGTTGACCAGACCCGCCATGGTCTCGGTCGGGTGACCGGTGCTGCCGGTCAACTGGATCGACGGCCAGAACGTGTCCCCTTCCCGGCAGCCGGAGCAGAAGCCGAGGGGCAGCTGGTTACCGGCGTTGTCGGTGAGCACCGGGTGGGCACCCGGCACCCGCGGTCCGGTGTTCCAGACGTACGTGCCCGGTTCGAGCTCCTCCGCCCACTGCGACTCCGACGGAACCATGAACATCATGGAGTTCAGTTCCTGCTCCGACGCCGCGGCCAGGTACGGGGCCACGAAGTCGAAGGTGCCCAGGCTGAACCGGTTGACTGTGGACGCAGACGCCTGCGGCAGGTACACCACGACCGTGCCGGGGGTGGCCACGCTCGGGAAGTTCAGCCCCGGCCCCTGCTCCCAGACTCCGTTGATCAGCTCGTATCCACCCCAGTTGAAGATCCGGACCGCGCCGGGGTGGTCGTCGTGGATCCGGTGCTCCGTCCGGACCAGGTCACGCGCCTCCAGCCGGTACGGCATGCTCGGCACCCGGTCGTGGTGGAACTCCGCCCCGTAGACCTCGGTCACCGCGCCGTTGCCACCGACCTGGATCCGCACCGCACCCGGGCGGTCCAGCTTGGCGACCAACTCAGCGGCCTGGTCGGCCGGCACGCTCAGCACCGGGATCGAGGAGTACGGCTCCACCGGCGGACAGTCGTCCGCAGTGGCACAATCGACGTCCGTCTCGACCGGCAACGGCAGGTTGACGTGACCGGCGGCGGAGGCCACCAGCACCCCGACCGCCCCGGCATCCGCGGCCGCCTCGACCCGCTCGTGCAGCGCGTCGTAGGCACAGCTGACGGTGCAGATGTCGGTGGCGGTCAGCAGCACCAGCTTGCCGGACACCCCGGCCGCGGCCAGCTCCTCCGGGGTGCCGGTACCGGCGTGGACCACCGGTACGGTGCCCTTGGCGGTCAGTCGAGGCACCGGCAACTGGATGTAGCGACCGTTGATGATCTGCGTGCCCGTTTCCGGATCCACGTCCACGACCCAGCCCTGCCTGCCACCGGGCACGGTCGCCTCCGGGGAGACGTACCGGCTGTCCAGGGTGAGCGGCGGGCCGCTGCCCACCGCCCGCAGGGTGGTCAGAACCGGCACCAGCACCGCGTAAGTGTCCACGGTCAGGGTGCCCTGGTCGACCGGGCCGGTCGGCAGCACCCACCAGTGCGGTTCCCCGCCGGCGTACGTGGACTCCAGCTCCGCGGTCAGGCCCCAGGCCCCGGTGGCGGAGACCCGGTTCAGGGCCAGCGTGGCGGCGAAGGTCTGGGTCTGCTTCGGCAGCTTGACCTCGACCTTCTCCAGGTCCGCCAGGTCCAGGGTCACCGTGGTGGGCCCGTCGACCGTCACCTCCGGGGCGACCAGCAGCCCGGTCTGCGCGACCCCGTCGACGCTCCAGGTGACGCTGGTGGCGATCGCGTAGGCGCCGGCGTACAGACCGACGGTGGTCTGCTCTTCACCGGGGAGGGTGAGCGGATCGTCGTGCAGGTAGGTCTGGTCGTCCATCGGGACGATCAGCAGGTTGCCGTAGTTCGTCGACGCGTCGCCGCCGGTGACGTTCACCTCGACCGGGAACCGCTCCGGCTCCAGGAAGACCGCCACCCGGGCCCCGGTCCGCAGGGTGCCCTCGTCGTCGAACGCCTGCACGAACCCGTTGTACTTGCCGTAGATGCCGCCGGCCTCCAGCACCCGACCGTCCACGGTGATGTCCACCGTGGCCTCACCCTGGGCCGGTACGGTCACCTCGTCCGCGCCGACGGTGAACAGGCCGGCCGGGGCCGGGCTGCCGTCCCCAGCGGTGAACTCGGTGGTCAGCGACAGCGTGATCGGCTCGTCGGTCACGTTGATGAACCGGACCTGGTCGGTCACCGGCGAGTGCGGGTAGGTGAGCCGGCCGAAGTTGACACTGCCGCCGGCGAACACACTCGGGTCGACCGCCCGGCCGAGGTCCATCAGGCCCGTGCCCTGGGCGTACAGGTCGTGGCCCAGGTCCAGAGCGGTGCCCATCAGCAGCGCCTTGATGTCCGGTCCGGACAGATCCGGGTGCTGCTGCGCGATGATCGCCGCCCCACCGGCCACGTGCGGGGTGGCCATGGAGGTGCCGTTGGCGGAGGTGTAGTAGTCGTCCACCACCGTACCCATGGCGGTGCCGGCCGCCCGGGCCGCTACGATCCCCACCCCTGGGGCCGCGATGTCCGGCTTGGCGGCGTCGTCACCCACCCGCGGCCCGCGGCTGGAGAAGTCGGCCATCTCGTCGTTCTTGTCCACCGCCGCCACCGCCAATGCGGCGTCCGCGGCGGCCGGGGAACTGACGGTGTACGAGCTCGGGCCGGAGTTGCCGGCCGCGATCACGTACAGGGTCCCGTACTGGGCGGTCAGTTCATTGACCGCCTGGCTGAGCGGGTCGGTGCCGTCGGTGGCGCCACCACCCAGGCTCATGTTCACCACGCGGGCGCCGGAGACGGCGGCCCACTCCATCCCCTCGAGGATGGCGCTGTTCGGGCAGCTTCCGCCGTCGTTGCAGACCTTGCCGATCAGCAGGTCCGCACCCGGCGCCACGCCCGGCCGCAGCCCGTTCGACGCCGCCCCGGTGCCGGCGATGGTGGCCGCCACGTGGGTGCCGTGCCCGTGGCCGTCCACCACCCCCGACGGGCTATCGGTGAAGTCCACCGCGTCGATGATCTTGCCAGCCACGTCCGGGTGGTTGGCGTCGATACCGGTGTCCAGCACCGCCACCGTCACTCCGGTGCCGTCCAGGTCCTTCGCCCAGGCGAGCGGGGCCCCGACCTGAGGCACCGACTCGTCCAACTGGATCTGGGCCAGCTCGTCCAGCCAGACCTTCTCCACCCCGGACAGCGGCCCGGACATGGTCAGCGCGGCCGCGGTGGGCGCCGGCGCCTGCTCGACGTTCTCCTGGACCTCCTGCCACCAGGCGCCGTCGGCCTCGATGGTCACCGCGGCGCCGTCGATGCTGTCGAAGGTCCGCTCCACCGTGGCCCCGGGCACCTCCGCCGGCGCCAGCCGGGCGGCCACCGCACTGCGGTAGGTGACGATCACCGGCACCTGGTCGACGGTGCCGTTGGCCACGTGCGCGGCCAACTTGGCCAGGTTGAACAGTTCCCAGTCGAGGACGTTGGCGCCCAACAACGACAGTGCGTCACTGGGCAGCACGTACACCTGGTCGTGCCGGGTGACGGTGTAGAAGACCGGGGTGGCACCGTCGGCTCGGGGAGCGGCGACGATGTCCTGGACCACCGGGACGCCGTCGTGGTTCAGTCCGACCACCACCTGATCACCGGTGATCAGGGTGAGGGTGGCGCGTAGGTTACTCCCGGCGACCTCCGCCAGCAACTCCTGAGTGCTGGCGGGCAGACCGTCGAGAGTGATCTGATACGACGTCGGGCCGCTGTTCGACGTCGCCGGTTGCGCGCTGGCTGCGGTGGTCGACAGGACCAGGCCCAGCAGCGTCGCCCCGACGGTCAGGGCGGCCAACCGCCGTTTGCGGTTACTCATCGACCGACCTCCGTTCCGCCCGGGCAGGGCCGCCCTGGCTGAGGGGTGGATGACACATGACAACCTTCCTGCTCTGTGGAGTGAAGGAGGTGGGATATCCCCGCATCCGGTCCGTCCGGAGAGGGTGTTCCGTCCGGAGCCGGTGTCCGGTCCGACACAGGTGACGCGGGCCGGATCCCCCGTGGACCCGGTGGACGGTGACGCCCGCGCACCACCGTTCACCGAACGGCCACGTACCGGTAGCCGGAAACGCTCCGCCCCGGGCCCAGCCTGGACCCGGGAGCCGAACGCCCGACAATCGACGGATATCCACGCGGTCACGGTAGGGATGGCCCCGGTCACACAGCCATACCCCAAATGGGGTAGACGAGGGGGACAGTCACTCCGTGCAGGTGAGTAGTCGGCGCGCCAGCGCCGCCCGGGACTGCACCCCTAGCTTGCGCATCACCGCCTGCAGGTGCTTCTTGACCGTCTCCGCGGAGACGAACAGCTCCCCGGCGATCTCCTTGTTGGTCCGGCCGGTGGCGGCCAGCAGCGCCACCTCCCGCTCCCGCGGGGTCAGTTCGTCACCGTAGCCACGCTGCCCACCCCGGTGTCGGGCCGGTACCGATACGCCGTTGGCCCGAGCCAGCCGCGCCGCCCGACTCAGGTCCCAGTTCGCCCCTAATCGGTCGTACTCGATCAGCGCCTCCCGCAGCGGCGACTCGACCGCGTCGGCGCGGCCAGCGGCGAGCATCGCCCGGGCCGCCTGTTCCCGGGCCTGCGCGGCCTCGTACGGACAGTGCCGCAGGTCGTACCGCGCACCAGCGGTGAGGAAGTGGTACGCCGCGCTCACCGGTTCTCCGGTGGCCAGCGCCAGGTGGCCCCGGGCGTACCGAAGTGCCGCCGGCGCCAGCGGCGCGACCCGCTTCCGCAGCTCCCGCCGACACCGCAGGACCAGCGCTCGGGCCTGGGCGGTCTGACCGGCGGCCAGCTGTGCCTCCACCAGCCACGGCAGCGCCCGGTAGATGATCGGCCACAGCGAATGTCCGGGGCGGACGGCGCGCAGGTACGCCTCCGCGAGCGCCAGCGCGGTGTCCGGCTCACCTCGCACCAGCGCCAGCCGGATCTGGCCTACGGTGGCGATCGCCACCGAGTACGAGCTGCTGTCGACCCGGTCCCCGACCGCCTCGATCAGCCGCTGCTCGGCCGGTTCCAGCTCCCCACGGGCCAGGGCCAGGCTCCCCGCCACCGAGAGCACCAGCAGCCGACACCGGGGATAGGCCACGGTCTGCTCAAGCAGCTCGGTCAGCGTCGGTTCCAGCCCGTCCCAGGCGCCCCGGCTGTAGTTGTAGGCGGCCAACCCGCCGCGGGCGAACAGTTCCATCCGTTGGCTGCGGCAGGCGATCGCCCCGTCCCGGGCCCGGTGGAGGAGCTCACTGGCGAGTTGATGATGTCCGGTGAAACAGGCGGCGGCACCGACTGAATACCAGGCGTTGGCCTGGCCGGGGGTCCGCGGTCCCTGTGGGGTCAGGTCCCGCAGTTGGCCCAGTAGCTCCCAGCACTGTGGATGTCCCATGTCGACCAGGCCGGCGGTGATCTTGCCGAGCAGGAACACCCGGGACTCCTGGTCCGGGATCTCCGGCAGGGTCGCCAGTGCCTGGTCCAGCCACCGCTTGCGTTGGTTGAGCGGTTGGCTGGTCTGGCTCACCCCCAGCGCCATCAGGGCCCGGGCGCGCAGGTCAGGTCGGTCCGGCAGGTTCCGCGCCGCCTGTCGGAACAGCGGCTGGGCCCGTTCGATGCCCAGGTCGTGCAGGTCGATCAGGACTCCCGCCAGATATTGCAGCTCCCCCCGGACTGACCGGGGAAGGTCCTGCTCAAGGGCCCGGGCCAGCAGGTCGGGAGCGGTGGTCATCCGCAGCACCTCGGTGGCGGCCCATCCGAATTTGATTGCCAGCCGCCCCATCGCCTCCGGCTTCGGTGACCCATGCTGGAGAATTTCCTCCAACAGTCGAGCCGCCTCGTCGTGGTTACCTAACGCCCTCGCCTGGTCGGCGGCGCGCTCGGCCACCTCCACCCATTCCTCCCACCGGCCGGCCTGCCGCAGGTGATGCGCGATCTGTCCGAGCGGACGGTCGTCCCGCCCGGACAGAACGGCTGCCGCCCGGCTGTGCAGCTCCCGGCGGCGCGGCCCAGGGATCCCGTGATAGATCGCCTGCTTGGCCAGGGCGTGCCGGAAACCCACCCGCAGATCGACGTCGACCAGCAACCCCGCGTCGATGCCTTCGCACAGGCCGTTTGCCGCCTCGGCCGCCGGCTGCCCGGACACCAGCGCGATCTCCTGCTCCGAGGCCGGGGCGCCCATCACCGCCAGCGCCTCCAGCATGGCCCGGGCGGGGGCCGACAGCAGCGCCGCCCGCTGTCGGACGTGGTCGCGCACCGCTGCGGGCACCGCGAGTCCATCCAGCGCCTCTCGGGACCACGGTTGCCCCGGCACCGCCACCCCGCGCTCCCGCAGTAGCGCCATTACCTGCTCGATCGCGAACGGCAGCCCGCCGGTACGCTCACACAAGTGACCCGCGAACTCCTCCGGGATCCGATCCACGTCAGCGATACTGGCGGCCAGCTGTCCGGTCTGTGCCGCGTCCAGCGGGGACAGCGTCAGCTCACACCGGGTCACCCCGGCCGGGAAACTCCGAGTCGGAGGCCATATCGTCGGGTCCATCTCCCCGCTGCGGAAGGTGACCACCAGCGACAACTGCGGCGGCGGATCAGCCATCAGATAGTGCAGGAAGTCCGCGGTCTGTTGGTCGGCCCAATGCAGATCCTCCAGCACCAGCACCGCTGGACACACCGCCGTCAACAGCTCGGTCAACCCTCGGAACAACCGGTGCCGCTCGGCGACCGGGCTGTCCAGTCGCTCCAGCGGCTCCGGTAATCGGTCCCGCAGCTCCGGCAACAGTGGGCGCAGCGCCCCGACCACCGGCGACAGCCGGACCCCGGCCAGCTGGTCACCGAGGCTGCGGACCGCCTCCAGCACCGGTCCCAACGGGAACGGTTCCCGAATGCTCTGACAGGCGCCCACCAGGACAGTGGTGCCGGACAGCGCGGGATGGCGGCGCAGTTCGGAGACCAGGCGGGTCTTTCCGATGCCCGCTTCGCCGGTGATCATCACTAGCGACGGTGCGGACGAGACGGTCCTGAGTAGCTGATCGAATTCCTGGTCGCGACCGACCATGGGGGGTATCGGCCGGCCGTTGCTTCCCGGTCGGGCCGCTGACGAGATCGATTTCGGCCGCGCCGAGGTCGGGTTGATCCGGATCGGGATGGTCTGATGTACACGGATCGCGGTCACGGCTCACCTACCCGAGGCGTCTGCGCCAGCGTTTACTGCACGCTACCGCTCGGGTCAGGTTAGGTCCAGAGTTACCGATCAGTCACCAGTGTCCAAGGCTGCCCAGTCCACCGGCGGGCGCCCCCAGCGGCGCAGCGCTTCATTGATGGCGCTAAACGGCCGCGAGCCGCGGAACCGGTCACCGGCCAGCGGGCTGGGGTGGGCGGC
Organism: uncultured Actinomycetota bacterium; assembly: GCA_963809545.1. Classification (GTDB taxonomy): domain Bacteria; phylum Actinomycetota; class Actinomycetes; order Mycobacteriales; family Micromonosporaceae; genus Natronosporangium. The sequence continues at coordinate 59,251 of CAWEKD010000005.1, forward strand.
GGTGAGCACCACATGTCGATCTTGATCGATCAATGCGGTCTTGCGACGGGCGTACGCACCCCAGAGCACGAACACCATCGGCTCCGACCGATCGGATAAGACTCGGATGGCCGCGTCGGTGAACTGTTCCCACCCCTTGCCGGCGTGCGACCGAGGCTGTCCGGCCCGGACCGTCAACACCGCGTTGAGCAGCAGCACCCCCTGCCGGGCCCAGCCGGTGAGATCCCCGGTGGCCGGCCGGGGAATACCGAGATCCGCCTCGAGCTCTTTGAAGATGGTGCGCAGCGACGGGGGTGGGGGCACACCCGCCGGGACGCTGAAACTCAAGCCGTGCGCCTGCCCGGGCCGGTGGTACGGGTCCTGACCAAGGATCAGCACGGTGGTGCGGGCCAACGGCGACAGCCGGAACGCACGGAACAGGTCTGAGCTTCCCCCGGTTTTTCGGAGACTTTCGATCATGGTCTGATGGACCAGGAAAGGAGTCTTCGTGGCAGCACCAAGGAAGTATCCGGATGAGTTGCGCGCTCGTGCGGTGCGCTTGTACCGGGAGTCTGAGCCGAAGCCGGTGATCCGCCGGCTTGCTGAGCAGTTGGGCGTGCATCCGGAGGCGTTGCGCAACTGGATTCGCCAGGACGAGGCAGACCGTGGCCTGCGGCGCGACCGGTTGACGACGGCGGAGCTGGAGGAGTTGCGGCGGCTGCGGCGGGAGAACGCGGAGCTGCGGCGGGTCAATGAGATCTTGAAGGCGGCGAGCGCGGTTTTCGCCCAGGAGCTCGACCCGACCCGGCGACGGTCATGATGCTGGTGGACAAGCTGCGTGACCGCTTCGGGGTCGAGCCGATCCTCCGGGTCATCGGGGTGGCGTCCTCTACCTACTACGGCTGGGTCAAGCAGGCTGCCCACCCGTGCCGTCGGCGACGTGAGGACGAACAGCTTCTGGCGGAGATCCGCCAGATCCACGAGGCGTCGGGCGGCACCTACGGCAGCCCGCGGGTGCACGCCACGCTGCGCCGCCAGGGCCGGCGGGTGGGCCGCAAACGGGTCGAGCGGCTGATGCGCGCCGACGGGCTGCAGGGCGCGTTGTGCGCAACGGTGGCGAATCCCGTCCACCCGGCAGGATCCGCGGGCCACCCCGGCACCGGACCGGGTCAACCGCCAGTTGACCGCACCCGCCCCGGACCGGCTGTGGGTCGCCGACGCCACCCGCATCCCGGTCGCCGAGGGGGTGCTGTGGCTGGCCGCCGTGCGCGACGCCTTCTCCAACCGGATTGTGGGCTGGAAGACCTCCGACCGCTGCGACACCGACCTGGTGCTCGGCGCCCTGGAGTACGCGATCTGGTCACGGGACGTGCGCGACGGCCAACTCGTCCATCACAGCGACCGTGGGTCGACCTACACGTCGATCCGCTTCACCCAACGCCTGGCAGACAACGGGATTCTCGCGTCCATGGGGTCCACAGGGGACAGTTTCGACAACGCGCTGATGGAGAACTGCTGGTCAACCTGGAAGATCGAGCTGGTCTACCGCAACGCCTGGCGCACCCGCGAGGAAGCCGACAACGCACTCTTCGCCTACATCGACGGCTGGTACAACCCACACCGCATCCAGAAAGACCTCGGCTGGCTGTCCCCGGACGAGTACGAGGCAGCCTGGTACGCCCACACCCGGCAGCGGTGGGTAGACCGTGTGGTCGGTGTACTCCCGACTCAGGAACTCCTCCAGCGCGCTGACCAACCGCTGGTCCAGGTACGGCGCCATCGCCGCCCGCCAGTCCTCCGGCAGCCGCTCCCACAGGTCCACCCGCACGGCGCTCAGCCTAGTCGGCGGCCGCCCGGCGCCAGCGGCGGTCCGATCCGGGGTCAGCGCCGGGTCTCGTCATCCAGCCACTGCAAGTAGGGCGGATGGCCGTCCACCACCGGTAGGCAGAGGATCTCCGGCACCTCGTAGGGGTGGAGCTGCCGAAGCTGGTCGGCCAGGGCGGGGTAAGCAGCGGTGGTGGTCTTGTACACCACCTGCCATTCCTGGTCGGTGGTGACCTTCCCCTCCCACCAGTAGCTGCTGGTGATCGGGCCGAGCACCTGACCGCAGGCGGCCAACCGCGCCCGCACCACCTCGGTGGCCAGCCGCTCCGCCGCCTCCCGGGAGTCGACCGTGGTCACAACCTGGCAGTACCGGTATCCGTCCATCAGCGCCATGGTAGTGCGCCCGGCCGCAGTATGCGGCCGGGCGCCGGAGTCGTCACAGTTCGGCGACGTCCGCCTGCTTGGCCCGCACCGCTTCGGCCGCCTCGCGCAGCGCGGCCACCTCGCTCTCGGTCAGCGGAGTCTCGATCACCCGCTTCACCCCGCCGGCCCCGATCTCCGCCTCCACCCCCAGGTACACCCCGGAGATGCCGTACTGGCCGTCCACCCAGGTGCACACCGGCATGACGGCGCCGGAGTCCTCGGCCACCGCCCGGGCCATCCGGGCCGCCGCCGCCGAAGGCGCGTAGTAGGCCGACCCGGTCTTGAGCAGCGCCACCACCTCGGCGCCGCCGTTGCGGGTCCGGACCACCAGCTCTTCGATCTTCTCGGCCGGCAGCAACTCGGTCAGCGGCTGACCGTTGACCGTGCACCGGGACGGCACCGGCACCATGGTGTCCCCGTGCGAGCCGAGGGTCAGCGTCTTCACCGACGCCACCGGCACCTGCAGCGCCTCGGCCACGTTGTGGGTGAACCGGGCGGTGTCCAGCATTCCGGCCTGGCCCATGACCCGCTGGCGCGGGAACTGGGTGACCTGCTGCGCCAGCGCGGTCATCTCGTCCAGCGGGTTGGACACCACAATGACCACCGCGTCCGGGGCGTGCCGGGCGACGTTCTCCGAGACCTGCCGAACGATCTTGGCGTTGACCTCGAGGAGGTCCATCCGGCTCATCCCCGGCTTACGGGGCAGCCCCGCGGTGATCACCACCACGTCCGAGCCCGCGATCGCCTCGTACCCCTCGCCATTGGGACCGGTGGTGACGCCCACCACCTTGGTCTCGAAGCCCTCGATCGGCCGGGACTGGTTGATGTCCAGCGCCAGCCCCTCCGGCTTACCCTCCACGATGTCGGTGAGCACTACCGTATCGAAGATGTTGTATTCTGCGAGCCGCTGCGCCGTGGTGGAGCCGTAGAAGCCCGCCCCGACGACGGTGACCTTCTTCCCAGTACCCATGGACCGCACCTTAACTCTCACTCGGGCACCAGCCGCCTACCGGGTCGGCGGTGCCCGTCCACAGGTACGCGCCGCTGACCCAACCGGTATCCACGAGCCGATACCAGACGTTGGTGCGGTTGCCGTCTCGACCGGTGTGGGTGGTGCCGCGGGCAGCGCACCTGATCTTCACCGTCTCACCGTCCGGGACCGTACCCACCACGCGGTGACCCGTGCCGGGGCCGGCGCGGCGGTGCAGCACCCCGCCGCCATTGGTGTCCACCACCGCCTCATTCGGAGCGAGCGCACCATGGTTGAGCAGAGCACCCCCCACCGGCACCTGGACCGAGCCGCGCCGGGCGAACCCCTGGTACGGCTCGGCCCCGGCATGGATGACCCACCGTCCGAACACGTACCCCGCGATCGGCACGTACTTTCCGTCCCGGCGCAGGGCGAAGTGCAGGTGCGGACCGGTGACGTAGCCGCCGCAGGAGACGTCCCGGCCGATCCGGCCGAGATAGTCGCCTTCCCGCACCGGCTCGCCATCCACGCGGATGTTGTCTTCCAGGTGGTAGTAATCGGTGGCGAATCCGTCGTCATGCACCACCCGCACCCAACCGGTGCCGGAGGCGCACATGGTGTAGGCGACGCCGTCCCGGGCGGCCAGCACCCGGCCGTCCCCGCCCGCCAGATCGATTGAGCTGAGCGCGGATCCGCTCATCTGGTGCGGGCCACCGGTCAACGCCCAGGCCTGCCCGACCGCGTACGGCAACCGCATCCCGGTCCGACGGTCGGCGGCGGCCGCTTGTTCCCGCCGTGGTCCGGCCAGATGGAGCCGCTCCGGAGTGGTCAGCAGCGGCGAGGCGGCGGCGAGCCGGGGATAGTCCGGATCCCCTTCGATCACTGCCCGCCACTGATCGGACTCCTGGTGGGCCAGCCACAACCACCCGTCCGGGTAGGACCCCGGCTCGGGCTGGGCGGGCTGCACCGCCGTCCCGAACGCCCAGCCGCTCGGGTCGCTGCGGCGTACCACTATCTGGACCGTGGCCGGATCAGCCGACTCCGGCAGCGCGGCCAGCACCGCCTGCCGCAGCTGCGGGTCGGACGCCACCGGGTCGGTGCCGGGCGCCGGGTCGACCGCCTGGGTGGGAACAGGCTGGACCGCCTCTCCGGTCGGACCGGCTACCGCCGGAGCGATCCCGAGAGCAACCGTGAGCACACCGGTCAGCCATCGCATACCCCCGAATCATGGCACCGCTCGGGAGAAATGAGGCATTTTTCCGAAAAATCCCCGGATGCGGTCGGTCAGGCGAGCCGCTCCGCGCGCTCCACCACGTTGGCCAGCAGCATCGCCCGGGTCATCGGCCCGACCCCACCCGGCACCGGGGCCAGGTATCCGGCCACCTCCGCTACCGCCGGATCCACGTCCCCGGCCAACTTGGCGCGCCCGGACGGGGTGGTTCCTACGCGGTTCACTCCCACGTCCACCACCGCCGCCCCGGGCCGGACCATGTCCGGCGTGAGCAGGTGCGGCACCCCGGCCGCCACCACCACGATGTCGGCCCGCCGGGTGTGGGTAGCCAGATCCCGGGTGCCGGTGTGGCACAGGGTGACGGTGGCGTTCTCACTGCGCCGGGTCAACAGCAGCCCGAGGGGGCGACCGACGGTGACTCCCCGCCCGATCACCACCACCTCCGCCCCGGCCAGCGGCACACCGTATCGACGCAGCAGCTCCACGATCCCGCGCGGGGTGCACGGCAGCGGGGCGGGCTCCCCCAACACCAACCGCCCCAGGTTGACCGGGTGCAGGCCGTCCGCGTCCTTGTCGGGGTCGATCGCCTCCAGCACGCGCTGCTGGTCCAATCCGGTCGGCAACGGCAGCTGCACGAGGAAGCCCGTGCAGGCCGGATCGGCGTTCAGCTCCGCCACCGCCGCCTCTACCTCAGCCTGGCTGGCGGTAACGGGCAGGTCCCGCCGGATCGAGGCGATCCCGATCTCCTCGCAGTCGCGGTGCTTACCGGCCACATAGCTACGCGAAGCCGGGTCGTCCCCCACGAGCACCGTCCCCAACCCGGGGGTGTACCCCCGCTCGCGCAGGGCCGCTACCCGGGCCCGGAGATCCTCCTTGATCGCGGCCGCGACCGCCTTGCCGTCCAAAACCGTCGCCGTCACGCCCCGATCTTTTCATGCCCGCCCAGAAGGAGTGCACCGGCACCGACTCACCACCCGATCCGGCAAATCAGACATACGATACTGACCCGCCGCAACTTATACCCAGTTCGTAAACGGAGGAAGCTATGCGGGGTTACACCCGGCGATCGTTCCGGTCCGGCTCGGCGCCGCGGGCACGGTGGCGGATCCTGACTGCGACGATCGCCACGGCCCTGGCCGCCGGGGTGGGGTTGGCGGGCTGTGCTGCCCGGCCCGATCCCGACGCGGTGATCCGCGTCGGGGTAGCCGAACCCACCACGCTGCTCCCGACCGCAGCGACCAGTCCCGCGGACGCCCAGATCCTGGCCGCCCTGTTCACCCCGCTGGTCGGATTCGACGACGCTGGCCGACCGTTCCCGTGGGCGGCGGAGTCCATCGTTCCCAGCCCGGACAACCGAGTGTGGACAATCCGCCTCCGGGAGGGCTACACCTTCCACAACGGTGAACCGGTCACCAGCGACCGGTATCTGGCGGCCTGGAACTACACCGCCTACCGGCCCAATCAGCAGCCGAACAACTACTACTTCGCCCCGATCGCCGGGTACGAGGCGCTCAACCCACCGGAGGGCACCAAACCCACCGCTACCACCCTCGCCGGGCTGGCCAAGATCGACGACCGTACCTTCACGGTCACTCTGCGGGAACCGTCCGGTGAGTTCCCCGCCATGTTGGCCGCGCCCGCCTTCTACCCACTGCCGTCCGCCGCATTCCACGCGGACGGGCGACTGGTCGCCAACTTCGCCACCGCCCCTATCGGCAACGGGCCGTTCCAATTGCGGGGAAGCTGGCAGCGTGGCCAGTCGGTAGAAGTAACCCGGTATGACCGATACCCAGGGGAGCGCCCCCGCGTCGGCGGGGTGACCTTCGTCGGTTACCGCGAAGCCGAACAGGCCTACGCCGATCTGCGCGCCGGCAAGGTCGACCTGATCACCACGCTGCCGGAGGAGCAGGTCGACCCCGCCATGGCCGACCTCGGGGACCGGATCCTTCGCCCCCTGTCCGGACGGGTCCAGTTCCTCGCCTTCCCCAGCCACGAAAAACAGTGGCGGGATGCTCGGCTGCGTCAGGCAGTGTCCATGGCGATCGATCGTGACGCCCTGGTCAACCACCTGTTTCCGGAGACCGGGGTGCCGGCGCGGTCGTTCGTTCCCCCCGTGGTGCCAGGCGCGCGGCCAGACACCTGCGGACAGGCCTGCCAGTTCAATCCCGACGCCGCCTACGAGCTCTACCAGGAGGCGGGCGGGCCCGCCACCCTGACCATCAGCTACAACACCGACCGGGATCACCAGCGGGGAATGACCGAGGTGTGCGCGCAGCTGGCGGCGAACTTGGGCGTGAAATGCACGGCGCGCCCGGCCGGGCAGTTCACCGAGCTGGTGTCCGAGGTGACGGACCAGAAGCCGGTGGGGTTGTTGCGGATGGGGTGGTCGCAGGAGTATCCGTCCATGGCGGCCTACCTCGGGCCACTGTTCACCTCGACCGGCTCCGCCAACCTGGCCGGTTACCAGAACCCGGAAGTGGACACACTGGTCGGTAGCGGCATCGCCGCCCTCAGCGAAGCGGAGGCGCTGGCCGCCTACCAGCTGGCCGAGGCAGCGGTGGCCGCCGACCTACCGGTGATCCCACTGTGGTTCGAGCGACACGCTCTGGCTCACTCGCCTCGGCTGCGCTGGGTCACGGTGACGGGAGCGGGCGTCGTGGACCTCCGCCGACTGGAGGTGATCGAGTAACCGGAGCCAGCCCGGCGGGGACGGGGGAACGACGCTAGGCGCCGCCCGACCCCGCCGGGGACCGGATGGTCAGGCGAACAGCTCGTCCACCCGGTCCACAGTGACCGCACGCCGCAGCCAGCGCTCGAGTTGGGTCAGGTCTCCACAGTTCGCGATGCGGGTGTACGCCTCGTCCGACACCTGGATCCCGCGGACGTCAAGCACCGTCAGCAGCGCCCGCGCCCCGCCCTCCAGCCGCCCCTCCGCGCGCCCTTCCCTTCTGCCCTCCGCCCGACCTTCCGCCTTCCCCTCCGCCTTCCCCTGGCCGAAGTATCGCCGGGCGAAATCGCTCTGATACGGATAGGTACGAGTCAACATCAAGGTCTCCAACCGGCGTCGGGCAGCGTCGGGGAGGGCCGCGAGCACCACATCGGCGTACCACGCCGCCCGTTCCTCATCGACCGCATCGAGTGCCGCGAACAACGCTGCCAGAATCTTGTCCTGCTTTTCGTCCGCGCCATACGTCAACGCCGACAGCACCGCGAGCTCCGGGCAAGCGGTCGCCGCGCTCGGATCGGTGACCGCCGGCACCCGCTCCGGACCGATCACCACCGGGGTGAGCACCAGACCGGGATGGCCTAGCTCGATCGGGGTGGCGCACCAGGCGGCGACCTGCTGATCCGCGCACACCACCAACAGGACCGTGGGGGTACGCAGCCGCGCCCGCAGGGTCGCCACGTAGACCGGCCAGCTCCAGCGCTTGGCCGGATCCCGCCCCAACTGGACCTCGACCACCACACTCAGGGCGGCCCTGCCGTCGTCACCGGTCAGGGTCACCACCGCGTCCGCCCGGTACTCCGTAGGGAGGACCTCCGTCAGGTCACCGGCATCGAGGCGCGCCTCCCGCCACGCCGGCAACTCGACCCCGAGTGGCTCGGCCAGCAGCTCCGCCGCCAGCGACGGCCGCTGCCGGAACAGCTCGACCAGTGCGTCATGCATCAGCGGTGGCACGGCTCGCAGGCTAGTGACTGAAATCCGGGAAAATAGCCCGGAACGGTGCCGTACCGCAGTCGGATCAACGCACCGACCGGACTATCCGCGGCCGACCTCACGCACCAGTTCGTAAGCACCACCGATCCGTACCGCACCGGCGCGGGCGGCGATCGCGTTCGCCGCCCAATTAGCGGCGTCGATCTCACCGATCACATCGGGGTATCCCCGACGATGCAACTCCTGGAACACCACGGCCAGCAAGCCATAGGTCACCCTGGTGCGACGCCAGCAGGGCAACACGCCGATGAAGCCGAACCGAGGCCCGGTCTGCTTCAGCCACACCCGCACCAGCCCGATGTACCCACCCGTCCGCTCCTCGACCGCCACCCGGTACGTGGCCGCGTGGAAGCCGTCGGAGAACGTCTCCTCCCGGAAATCAGTCGGAGTCCACTGCCAGCCGTCGGTACCCGGGGTCTGATCGCGCAGCGTGTCGTCGAGCAGTCGCAGCCGATCCAGGTCCGCGTCGGCAGCGCTGATCAGCCTGATCCCGGATAGGGGCACGGCGTCGGGGAAGCGGATCCGAGCGGGGGCGACCGGTATGCGGTAGCGATGCTCTCGACGGCTGACCATGAACCCGAGCTGACCGAGCCGCCGCAGCTCGGCCTCGTCCTGCTCCGCCACCCACGTATGGAGCAGCGCCCGATCCAGCTTGGCTACCGCGCGCGCCAGCAGCGGCGCGTACGCGTCACCCCGACAGTCCCGGAAGGACAAAAACGTTCGTTGATCCGGGCGGGTGATCGCGCGCAGCCTTCCGATCCGGACAGCTCCGTCGCGCGCCTCCCACTGACCGCCGCCATCGATGATCTCGATCCTTTCCATCACCGGAAAGTAGTCGCCGGCGTTCCCGCACCACCAGCGATTTTCGACGGCAGCGGCCACCGGCCGGCTCCCGGTCGCTCCGGCGGCCTGCGCGTTGCGGACACCGCCGGAGCGACCGGTCCGTCAGTGGAAGCCGGTCTGTCAGTGGAAGAAGTGACGAGTACCGGTCAGGTAGAGAGTGGTCCCGGTGGCGGCCGCCGCGGCGATCACCTCCTCATCCCGGACCGAGCCGCCGGGCTGGACCACCGCCCGGACCCCGGCATCGGTCAACACCCGCAGCCCATCGGCGAACGGGAAGAACGCGTCCGAGGCCGCCACCGCCTTCCGGGCGCGACTCGCCCCGGCCCGGTTGACCGCCAACCGCGCCGCGTCTACCCGGTTGACCTGCCCCATCCCCACCCCGACCGTGGCCCGGTCGGCGGCTAGCAGGATGGCGTTGGACTTCACCGATCGGATCGCCCGCCAGGCGAACGCGAGATCGGCCAGCGTAGCGGCGTCCGCCGGCTCGCCCGCCACGAGCCGCCAGGTGGCGGGATCGTCCCCCGGCGCATCCAGCCGGTCCGCCCGCTGTACCAGCAGCCCACCCGAGATCGGTCGGAATTCCTGGGTCGGTGGCTGCCAGTCCGACACCTCCAGCACCCGCAGCTGGCGTTTGCGTGTCAACACCGCCAGCGCCGCCTCCTCGTACCCCGGAGCGACGATCACCTCGGTGAAGATGTCCGCCAACTGGGTGGCCAGCTCCTCGGTCACTGGCCGGTTTACCGCGATCACTCCCCCGAACGCGGATACCGGGTCGCAGGCATGCGCCTTCCGGTGCGCCTCGGCGACGTCCGCGCCGACGGCGATCCCGCACGGATTAGCGTGCTTGATGATCGCCACACACGGCTCGTCGAAGTCATGGGCCGCCCGCCACGCCGCGTCGGCGTCCACATAGTTGTTGTAGGACATCTCCTTGCCGTGCAGTTGGCGCGCCTGCGCCAGGCCCGCGGGCACCGCCGGATCGGTGTACAGCGCGGCCGGCTGGTGTGGGTTCTCGCCGTAGCGCAGCACCGTGGCCAGGGTGGCGGTGGTGCCGAGGAACGCCGGCCACCGCGGCGTGTCGTCCCCGGTCAGTCCCGGCTCCGCGGTCGGCGACGGCTCCGGCTCCTCCACCGGGGGCAGCCCGGCGATCCAGTTGGCTACCGCCACGTCGTATGCGGCGATGTCGGCGAACGCCCGGGCCGCCAGCCGCCGACGATCGGCGAGGGTGAACCCACCCGCCGCTAGCGCCTGGTAGATCTGCGGATACAGCTCGGGGGAGGTCACCACCGCGACACTGGCGTGGTTCTTCGCCGCGGCCCGCACCATCGCCGGCCCGCCGATGTCGATCTGCTCAATGCACTCCTGCTCGCTGGCCCCGGAGGCGACCGTCTCCGTGAACGGATACAGATTGGACACCAGCAGATCGAACCCGGCCAGCCCCAGTTCCCGTAGCTGCTCCCGATGAGATTCCCGGTGCTGGTCGGCGAGCAGACCGGCGTGCACCGCAGGGTGCAGGGTCTTCACCCGACCATCCAGACACTCGGGAAACCCGGTCAGCTGCTCCACTCGGGTCACCGGCACCCCGCTCGCCTCGATCACGGTGGCGGTGGAACCGGTCGACACCAGCTCCACCCCCGCCTCCTGGAGCGCGGCCGCCAGCTCCGGCAACCCGGTCTTGTCGTACACGCTCACCAAGGCGCGCCGGATCGGCCGCCGACTCATGGGATGGTCACCTTCCTTCCGCTTATGGTCCAGCCCTCGCGCACCAGGCGGCCCACGTACGTCACCAGCTGGCGACGCTCCGCCTCCTTGATCCGCTCGGTCAGGGTTTCCACTGTGTCCTCTGGATGCACCGGCACCGCCACCTGCGCCACGATCGGCCCGGTGTCCACACCCTCATCGACGAAGAACAGGGTGGCGCCAGTCACCTTCACTCCGTACGCCAGCGCGTCCCGGGGGGCATGGATGCCCGGGAAGGCGGGCAGGAGGGAGTTGTGGGTGTTCAGGTACCGACCGCCGAACTCGGCCAGAAACGCCGGCCCGGCCAGCTTCAAGAACCCGGCCGAGACCACCAGGTCCGGCCGGTAGGCGGCCACCTGCTCGGTGAGGGCGCGATCCCAGGCCGCCCGGTCCGGGAAGTCGGCCAGCCGGACCACGAACGTCGGCACCCCCGCGGCGTGCGCCCGGGCCAGGCCGCCCGCGGTGGGTCGGTCCGCACCGACCGCCACCACTTGCGCCCCGTACTCGGGGTCAGCGCACGCGTCGAGCAGCGCTTGCAGGTTACTGCCGGAGCCGGATACGAGCACCACGATCCGCGCGGTCACCCTGGCACCCTATCCACCCGAATCGTGGTCGGACGGCGCAGGTCGCCCACCAGCCGCCCGCCGATCCGGTAAGCTCCCGCGAGCACCCCCGCACCGTGATCCGCCAACGGAACGATCGGAGGTCGCGTCCATGACTCCGCCCACTCCACCCGGACCGGGTGGTGCGCCAGGGGTCCCCGGGCAGCAGTCCAATGCCCTCGGGTTGACCGCAATGATTCTCGGCATCGCCGCTATCCCGCTGGCCTGCTGCTTCTATCTCGGCCTCCCGCTCGGGATCGTCGCCGCGGTGCTCGGGTTCCTCGGCAAGAACAAGGCTGACCAGGGACTGGCCACCAACCGGGGGCAGGCGATAGCCGGATTGATCTGCGGCATCATCGGCGCCGCGCTGGGACTGCTGGCCCTGCTGTTGACCGTGGTGTTCGGAGTGGTCGACTACCCCAACTCCTAACCGCCTCGCGCCGGTCGGCTCAGGGTCGCCGGCGCCGGGCCGCCAACACGGCGGTGGCGGCTACCCCCAGTAGTGCGCCCACCGCCACCGTAACCGCGGTAGCGCCGGCCACCAGCCCCGGGTCGGGGCCGAACGTGCTCAGCCGCCCCCCGCCCAGCAGGGGTCCTCCGCTGACGGCCGCGACCGCCCCGACCACCCCGCTGGCGGTCACCGCGGTCACGAGCGCGGCCAGCAGCCGATGCCACCCGCCAGGTACGGTCTTCGCCACCAACCCCCCGCCGGCTACGCCCGCGATCACCGGTACCAGCAGCAGTACCGCCCCCACGGTCGGCAGCGCCGCGTCCGGTAGCCCCGCGAACACCGGCAGGGCCGGTAGCGGCCCCACCGCCACCTCACTGCTGCGCACCACCGTGTCGGTGCCGACCGCAAACCCGGGGCCGAGCAGATAGGCGGTCGCCCACCCGGCGAGGTTCGGGGCGTAGGCCAGGCACAGCAGCGTCAGCCCGGCCTGTCCGGCCACCCCGGTGTCGAAGGCCGCCAGGATGTCGGCCGGTTCTCCGCCGGCGGCCGCCAGCGCCACCCCTGCCAGGGCCGCGCCCGCGGCCAAGATCACGGCTGCGGCGACCGCTCCGGCGCGCCCGCCCGCCCGCAGCGTGGCCGGGATCCGCGCCCCCCAGGCCGCCAGTACCCCCGTGTAGTGGAATGCGCCGAGTCCGCCCGCCACCGTTCCGAATCCGGCCAGGGTGAGCACGGCCCGCCCGAGGTCGACCCCCCAGCCTGGCCCGCTGGCCACCGTGGCGGCCAGCGCCCCGAGCGCGGCGTACCCGACCCCGACCGCCACCGCGGCCGCCAACGCCGGTCCGGGTGTGCGGCGGCGGCGAGCCCCGATCGCCCGGCTCACGTGGACTCCTGCCCGTACCAGCCGCCAGGCCGCGAGCGCGGAGACCGCCAACGGCACGAGCCCCACGGGGCCGTCCGGAGTGTGCACTGGTACGCCGTGCCCCAGCAGCCACCCCGCGGTCGCCACCCGGATTCCCGTGCCCAGCGCCTCGGTGCCCGACTCCAGGACCACCAGCAGGCTGATGATCAGTGCCACCGGCAGGAACGACACCAGTCCGGCCCAGGCGGTCGCGACCGCGGCCGCCACCGGCAGCGGGGCGCCTCGACGCGCCGGTCGCGGCGCTGGCGGACGCTCCCGGGGAAGAGGACCGGTCGGCCGGTCGCGGTCCGCGCCGTCCCTCGGCACCGGCACCGTCGGCCGGTCGTGCGGGGCTGCCGGCTCGGCCGACTCGTCGCCCGAGTCCGCACGCTCCGTCGGCCGGGGCAGAGGCAGCTGGCTACGCCCCAGCCGGATGGCGTCCAGATGGGCCGCTTCGGCGGCCTCCAACGCCTCCTGCCGCTCGCGCGATGTGTCGCCTGTGGCCATCAACGCCTACTCTGCCACGGCCGCGGTCGATCTCACGGGAGCCGGGGCGGTCCGGGCAGCGCCCGGAACCACCACCGGCCCTCCGTCGATGTCGACAGTCAGCTTCCCCGCATGATCTGCCGCATGAGCTGGGCGGCCTCGGTCGGGGTCCGGCCGACCTTCACCCCTACCGCCTCCAGCGCGGCCTGCTTGGCCTGCGCGGTGCCCGAGGAGCCGGACACGATCGCGCCCGCGTGCCCCATGGTCTTGCCTGGCGGGGCGGTGAACCCGGCGATGTAACCCACCACCGGCTTGGTCACGTGATCCCGGATGAACTCGGCGGCCCGCTCCTCGGCGTCCCCACCGATCTCCCCGATCATCACGATCGCGTCGGTGTCCGGGTCCTCCTGGAAGGCGGCCAGCGCATCGATGTGGGTGGTGCCGATGACCGGGTCGCCCCCAATCCCGACGCAGGTCGAGAACCCGATGTCCCGCAGCTCGTACATCATCTGGTAGGTGAGGGTGCCGGACTTGCTGACCAGCCCGATCCGGCCCGGTCCCGTGATGTCCGCCGGGATGATGCCGGCGTTGGACTGCCCCGGCGAGGCGATCCCCGGGCAGTTCGGCCCGATGATCCGCGTGCGGTTGCCCTTGGCCACGCAGTGCCGCCAGAAGGCGGTGGTGTCGTGCACCGGAATGCCCTCGGTGATCACCACGGCCAGGCCGATCCCCGCGTCGATCGCTTCGATCACCGCCGCCTTGGCGAACCGCGGCGGTACGAACACGACGGATACGTCGGCGCCGGTGGCGGCCATGGCGCTGGCCACGTCGTTGAATACCGGCAAGCTCACGCCGTCGAAGTCCACTTGCTGGCCACCCTTGCCGGGGGTGACCCCGCCGACCACGTTGGTGCCGGCGGCCAGCATCCGCTGGGTGTGCTTCCTACCTTCGGAACCGGTCATCCCCTGCACGATGACCTTGGAGTCCTTGGTCAACCAGATCGCCATCGTCGATCACCGCCCCGCCGCTGCCAGCTCGGCCGCCCGCCGGGCGGCGCCGTCCATCGTGTCGACCCGCTCCACCAGCGGGTTGTTCGCCTCCGCCAGGATCGCCCGGCCCGCTTCCGCGTTGTTGCCGTCCAGCCGGACCACGAGCGGCTTGCTGACCTGCTCACCCCGCTGCTTCAGCAGCTCCAGCGCCTGCACGATCCCGTTGGCGACCTCGTCGCAGGCGGTGATGCCGCCGAACACGTTGACGAACACCGCGGTCACTTCCGGGTCCGACAGCACGATCTCCAGGCCGTTGGCCATCACCGCCGCGCTGGCGCCACCCCCGATGTCGAGGAAGTTGGCCGGCTTCACGCCGCCGAACTCCTCCCCGGCGTAGGCGACCACGTCGAGGGTGGACATCACGAGGCCGGCGCCGTTACCGATGACCCCGACGGAACCGCCGGGCAGCTTGACGTAGTTGAGGTCCTTCTCCTTGGCCCGCTGCTCCAGCGGGTCCACCGCCGACCGGTCCACCAGCTCGGCGTGCTCCGGGTGACGGAAGGCGGCGTTGTCGTCCAGGCTCACCTTCGCGTCCAGGCACAGCACCTGCCCGTTCGGGGTCCGGGCAAGCGGGTTGACCTCCATCAGGGTGGCGTCCTCCGCGATGAACGCCTGCCACAGCTTGATGGCGATCTGAGCCACCTGGTCCGCCACCTCGGCCGGGAACTGCGCCGCGGCAACGATCTCCCGCGCCTTGGCGTCGTCCACGCCCACGCTCGGATCCACCGGGATCTTGGCGACCCGCTCCGGGGTCTCCGCCGCGACCTGCTCGATGTCCATTCCGCCGGCCACGCTGGCGATGCACAGGAAGCTGCGCTCGGCCCGGTCCAGCAGGAACGACAGGTAGTACTCCTCGGCGATGTCAGCGCTCTGGGCGACCATCACCCGCTCGACGCGGTGGCCCTTGATGTCCATCCCCAGGATGGCGGTCGCGTGGGTGAACGCCTCCTCCGGGGTGTCGGCGAGCTTCACCCCACCCGCCTTACCGCGCCCCCCGACCTTCACCTGGGCCTTGATTACCACCTGGCCACCCAGCTGCGCTGCGATGTCACGCGCCTGTTCGGGGGTGGTGGCCACGCCCCCGCCGAGCACCGGTAGCCCGTGCTTCTCGAACAGCGCCCGTCCCTGGTATTCGTACAGATCCACGTCCGGGAGCCTAACGCTCGTTGGGGTCCCCGCCGGCACCTGGGGGCGGTTCGCGTCCGGATCGTGGCACTGCGTGACCCTCATTCAGGTGGGCGTCCGCGTAACCTCCGCTCCGGCCTCTCGTTGAGTAGGGCGTCGGCGCCGGCACGGGCCGGCAAGATACGGCCGATGCCCCGTCGGTCGAGGGGTGGCGGCGGGGCGTCGTGCATAGAGGGGCCGGGCGTGTGAGGGGTGCGTCCGGCCCTTCCCTCTATTTATTTCTGGTGACTACTCGGGGAGATCCTCCCCACCGGTCGCTCGTGACCTCACGACCGGGGCTCGCCTCCCCCACTAGGCCACCGCGGCACCGACGTGGGTGCGCACCCACTCGACGATGGCCTCGGTGCTGGTGCCGGGGGTGAACACCTTCGCCACGCCGAGTTTGGTCAGCTCCGGGATGTCGGCGTCCGGGATGATGCCGCCGCCGAACACGATGATGTCGGTGGCCTCCCGTTCCGCCAGCAATTCCAGCACCCGCTGGAACAGCGTCATGTGGGCGCCGGAGAGCACCGACAGCCCGATCGCGTGCGCGTCCTCCTGCAGCGCGGTCTCCACGATCTGTTCCGGGGTCTGATGGAGCCCGGTGTAGATGACCTCCATACCGGCGTCGCGCAGCGCGCGGGCCACCACCTTGGCACCGCGATCGTGACCGTCCAGCCCGGGCTTGGCCACGACCACCCGAATCCGTGCGCTCATAGTGCCTTCCCCTGTCCTGCCCCGACGCCAGTCACCCGACTGGAACGGAACGTCTGAACGAAGGTTAACCCGCCGGTCCAGCTCGGCGCGACGCGGGCGGCCCTCGGCGCGGTGTCGGCGCGGGCACTGAACGAAGGTCGTCACCCTGGGTGACGGCGGTGGTCGCGAAACCGCACCAGGTTCCCCCGGTCGCCAGACTTTTCACACGGGCACCTTGATTCGCTACTGTCGCTCTGGTTACGGTGTGCCGGGTGTACGGCGGGGGTGGTGGTCTAGTCGGCCCGCCCTGCCGCGGAGGCCCCGAGCGAGAGCCGTGGATCGACTACGGAGGGTGAGCTTGGACGAGCAATCGCCACCCGCGCGCTACCGCGGGCGCCGGCGCATCCCCGAGTCACCCCGAAGCCGTTATGCGGCGGTCGTCACCACCGCCATGGTGGGCGCCGGGGTGGTGGCCCTCGGCACGGGGACCGCCCTGGACGACGCCAAGCTCAACCCGGACCGGCTCTCCAGCATGGGCGGCCTCGACGCCAGCGCGTTGGAGATCCGGGCGGAGGCGGCCGAACGTGCCTCCCGCGCGGTCCGGGACGGGGGCGGGCTGGCCAGCTCCATCTCCCAGGCCGCGCCCGACGTGTGGTTGCTGCCGCTACACAACTACGCCTACACCTCCGCGTACGGGTGGCGGTGGGGCCGGATGCACGAGGGCATCGACCTGGCCGCCCCGACCGGAGCCCCGATCTACGCGGCCAACGCCGGCACGGTGGTGCTCTCCCGGTGGTACGCCGGCTACGGATACGCCGTGATCATTGACCACGGTGACGGGGTCGAGACCCTCTACGCCCACGCCTCGCAGTTGCTGGTGTACGAGGGGCAAGAGGTGTCGGCCGGCGACCGGATCGCGCTGGTGGGCAACACCGGTTACTCCTTCGGCGCCCACCTGCACTTCGAGGTGCATGTCAACGGGGTTCCGGTGGAGCCGGTGGCGTGGCTGGCGGAGCGCGGGGTCGACATTATCCACCAAACTGAAGCAATCTATGACAATTGACCGGCCCCGTCGGCCACCGACGCGCGCCCGCAACCTTCCCGCTCATCCGACTTCCGCCCCGAATGGGCCCCTCCCACCGGCCGGAAAGTTTCTTCCATCACACCCCAGCTTGTGACCCGGTGCACGCCGCCAGACAGGGACAAACCTCGATTCAAATCCCACAGCGGCAGCAAAGTCCTCGCAGCTCAGGGCGGTTTTCCCGGATGTAACCCG
This sequence comes from uncultured Actinomycetota bacterium, assembly GCA_963809545.1. Taxonomy (GTDB): domain Bacteria; phylum Actinomycetota; class Actinomycetes; order Mycobacteriales; family Micromonosporaceae; genus Natronosporangium. Next base: position 76,601 of record CAWEKD010000005.1, read on the forward strand.
GGTTACGTTGCCGCCCCCAACCGGGGCTACGCACGATAGGGCTTCCGTGGTTTCCCCCAACGGAGGTTTCCCCCTCATGCTGGACAAGTTCCGACGAAACCAGATCGACCCCCATACCGAAGCCCGGATCACCGTGGTACGGCACCGGGTCAAGCAGTCGCTGCGGGAGCTGGGGCCGCTGGCGCTGTCGGCGGTCACCAGCGTCATCGGCTGGCTGCTCGCGCTGTTCATCGGCTTCGGTGAACGCGTAGCGGGCCTGGCAGCCATCGGGATGGGGCGGGCGCGCACCCAGTACGCCCGGTACGTCCCACCGGCGGCCGCCGCGGTGGCCCGCTGGCTTCGCCCGGTCCTGACCGCGCTGGAGCGGCACACCCGTCCGGTCCGGGCCGCGATGGGGCGGCGGGTCGCCCCGGTCATCGCCGTGATCGATCGGCGCACCCGGCCGGCCCGTACCCGGCTGGCCAGCCGGTTCCACTCGCTGCTGGCGGCGACCACCGCTAGCCACCGCGGCCGGACCGCGCTGGCGGGGCTCGCGGCGGTGCTGGCGCTGGGCGCGGGCGGACTGGTCGCTGACATGACGGCCTCGCTGACGAAGCCGACTCCGTCGGCGGTTACCACCGACACCTTGGCCGACCGGCTCGAGGCGGTCGAGCGCGGGGACCGGGGCAGCCGGCCCAGTGAGTCCCGCGCTGGCGGCGCCGAGCAGGGTGCCGAGGACTCGGCCAAGGCTCAGGCGGTGGCGGAGAAGCCGGACTGGGTGCATCCGATGCCGGGTGCCGCTACCACCTCCTGCTTCGGGCCCCGCTGGGGTGTGATGCACGCCGGAGTTGACCTGGCGGCCCCGCCCGGTACCCCGATCCTGGCGGTGGGTGACGGAGTCGTGACCCACGCTGGCTGGGTGTTCAGCGGGTACGGCATCTCGGTCGTGGTCGAGCACCCCGACGGCTACTACACCCACTACGCGCACGCCTCCGAGGCGAAGGTCTCCCCGGGTGACCGGGTGGAGGCGGGCGATGTGATCGCCCTAGAGGGCTCCACCGGTGACTCCACCGGCCCGCACCTGCACTTCGAGGTGCACAAGGGCTCGCTGTGGAACCAGGTCGAGCCGGTGCAGTGGCTGAGCAACCGGGGCGTGCACATCCCAGGCTGCTAATCCCCCGAGGGCGGTCACTGGCCGCTCTCCTCAGCCCCCGAGTCGTGGGGTGGGTGGGCAAGGGTCCACCCACCCCACGGCGCTTTTTACGCCGGCCCGGATCCGCCCGTACGCGGACCTCACCGCCGGCGGAACGAGCTCTCCCACGGTGACCGATCCCGGTCGGTCACAACTTCTCCAGCGGCGCGTGCCGCAGCACGATCCACAGCACCTGGTCGCCGAAGTCGATCTGGGCCTGGGCCCGCGGTCCGTGCCCCTGCACCGTCACCACCCGCCCCAGCCCATACCGCTGGTGGTTGACCCGGTCTCCCGCCGCCAGCGCCGGCACCGTCGGGAGGTCGGAGGCGGTGGTCAGGCCCGCGCCGGACACCCCTAGCTGGGCGGCCAGTCGCGCGGCCCGCTCGGACGGGGCCGCGCCAGCCCGGTGGGAACCACCCGCCCGGCCGCCCACCCCGCCCCAGGAGGTCGCCTCCTCCCCGGTCCGCTCCCATCGGACCAGCTGCTCCGGCAACTCCTCCAGGAAGCGCGAGGGCGGGTTGTACTGCGGCTGCCCCCAGGCCCCCCGGGTGACCGCGCGGGTCAGGTAGAGCCGGCGCTGGGCCCGGGTCAGGCCCACGTATGCCAGCCGCCGCTCCTCCTCCAGTTCCCGGTTGTCCCCCAGCGAGCGCAGGTGCGGGAACACCCCCTCCTCGAGGCCGGTGAGGAACACCACCGGGAACTCCAGTCCCTTGGCGGTGTGCAGGGTCATCAGGGTGACCACCCCGGCCGCTTCGGGATCGGAGGCGTCCGGCACCTCGTCCGCGTCGGCCACCAACGCCACCTGCTCCAGGAACCCGGCCACGGTCGCCCGGGCAGGCTCGCCGCCCTCCGACTCCGGTCCGGCTGCCTCCACCCGCTCGGTGTACTCGCGCGCCACGCTCACCAGTTCCTGCAGGTTCTCCACCCGACCGGCGTCCTGCGGGTCCAGGCTCTCTTCCAGGGTGGCGAGATAGCCGGAGCGCTGCAGCGCCTGTTCCAGCACCTCCTCCGGGCCGGCGTGGGTGGCCAGTTCCCGCAGCTCGGCCAGGAGCGCGGTGAGCTCCGCGCACCCGTTCGCCGCCCGGCTGGAGATCCCCGGCACCTCCGCGGCTCGCGCCACCGCGGCACCGAACGAGATCCGCTCCCGGTCGGCGAACACCTCCAGACAGGCCTGGGCCCGGTCTCCGATCCCCCGGCGAGGGGTGTTGATGATCCGGCGCAGGCTGACCGTGTCGTCCGGGTTGACCACCGCCCGCAGATAGGCCAGCGCGTCCCGGACTTCCTGCCGCTCGTAGAACCGGACTCCGCCCACCACCTTGTAGGGCAGCCCGAGCCGGATGAACACCTCTTCAAACACCCGGGACTGCGCGTTGGTGCGGTAGAACACCGCCACGTCTCCGTACCGGGCCGCCCCCTCATCCACCAGCCGGTCGATCTCCCGGGCGATCCAGTCGGCTTCCGCGTGCTCGGTGTCGGCCACGTACCCGACGATCGGCTCGCCGGCGCCGGCGTCGCTCCAGAGCCGCTTCGGCTTGCGACCGGGATTCCGCGCGATCACCGCGTTAGCGGCGTCCAAAATGGTCTGAGTGGAGCGGTAGTTCTGCTCCAGCAGGATGGTGCGGGCGTTCGGAAAATCACGCTCGAACTCGAGGATGTTCCGGATGGTCGCCCCTCGGAACGCGTAGATCGACTGGTCGGCGTCGCCGACCACGCACAGCTCCGCCGGGGGCAGGTCGACCTCCCCGCCCTCCACCAGGAGCTTGACCAGTTGGTACTGGGCGTGGTTGGTGTCCTGGTACTCGTCGACCAACACATGCCGGAACCGGCGCCGGTACTTCTCGACCACCTGCGGCACCGCCTGGAACAGATGCACCGTGGTCATGATCAGGTCGTCGAAGTCCAGCGCCTGCGCCTCCCGCAGCCGGCGTTGATAGAGCTGGTACGCCTCGGCCAAGATCCGCTGCTGCGGGCCCTTGGCCTGGGCGGTGAAGTCGTCCGGGTCGATCAGCTCGTTCTTCAGGTTGCTCACCTGAGTGGCCAGGGACCGGGCGGGATACCGCTTCGGGTCCAGGTCCAGCTCCCGGGCCACCAGCTGCATCAGCCGACGCGAGTCGTCCGCGTCGTAGATCGAAAATGACGAAGACAGGCCGGCGTGCGCGTGCTCGGCCCGCAGAATCCGCACACAGGCCGAATGGAAGGTCGACACCCACATGAACCGGGCCCGCCCGCCCACCAGTGCGGCCACCCGCTCCTTCATCTCCCCGGCGGCCTTGTTGGTGAACGTGATCGCGATGATCTCGCCGGGATGAACGTCCCGGGCGGCGAGCAGGTAGGCGATCCGGTGGGTCAGTACCCGCGTCTTGCCGGAGCCCGCCCCCGCCACGATCAGCAACGGGGAGCCGGTATGGGTCACCGCCGCGCGTCTGCGGACCATTCAATCCGGCCAACAGCGCCGCCGGGTCACCAGCCGGCAGCGGACCGCGGGGGACGGGACGGGTGTCGGAGAGCGCATGCATCGCCTGGCGAGTCTATGCCGCCGGACCGACCGGCTGGCGCTCCCACTCCCACCGCCGTTCGCCGGCGCGCGTGGGCGGACTCACACCACTCCCGTCCCGGATGCTGGCAGTACGCCTTGACCACTCCCCGGGCCGTGGCATACTGGCCTCGTGATCAGGGCTTTCTTCTTTTTCTACGGCTGCGGGAGTCCGGCAGCCGTAGGTCGCGCCTGATCACTGACCTACCAGCCCCGGGCTCCCGGCCCGGGGCGGATGCGGTTCCGGGTCGGCGAGCCCCGTAGCAGCCGAAGGAGCACCCGATGACCGCTGTCTCCACCGAACCGGTTTCCGACCGCATCGCGGAACTACGGGCTCGGATCGACGAAATCGACGAAACCCTCATCGCGCTCTGGCAGGAGCGGGCCGCGCTGTCCCAGCAGGTCGGCCAGGCCCGGATGGCCGCCGGCGGCACCCGGCTGGCGCTGGCCCGGGAACGGGAGATCCTGGAGCGGTTCCGGCGCGCGCTCGGCCCGACGGGGACCCAGCTCGGGCTGCTCGTGCTGCGGGCCGGCCGGGGCGCCCTGTAACCGCCTCGGCGCCCCGCCCCGCTCAGATCAGCCGCCGGTCAGCCGCCCAGCGCGACAGCTCGTACCGGTTGGACATCTGCAGCTTGCGCAGCACATTGGACACGTGCGTCTCCACCGTCTTGATGGAGATGTACAGCTCCCGGGCGATCTCCTTGTAGGCGTACCCGCGAGCGAGCAGCCGCAGCACCTCCCGCTCCCGGGTGGTGAGCTGGTCCAGCTCCGGGTCGGCCAGCGGAACCTCCGGGCGGGCCGCGAACGCGTCCAGCACGAACCCGGCCAGTCGGGGACTGAACACCGCGTCCCCTTCGGCCACCCGCCGGATCGCGGTGGCGAGCTCCTGGGCGGAGATCCGCTTGGTGACGTATCCCCGGGCGCCGGCACGGATCAGCCCGATCACGTCCTCCGCGGCGTCGGACACTGACAGCGCCAGGAACCGGACGGTGGTGCCGCTGCCGAGCTGTCGGCGCGTCGCCTCCAACACCGCCCGGCCGCCGCCGTCGGGCATGTGGACGTCGAGCAGCACCACGTCCGGGGTCAGGGCCACAATCTGCTGGATGGCCTCCGCGACCGTCCCGGCCTCCCCCACCACCGTGATGCTCCGCGGCGGTCCCCCCTCCCCGGAGGGGTCCACCGCCAGCTGGCCGCCCAGTTCGGCCCGGACCCCGGCCCGGAACATCGCGTGGTCATCGACCAGGAACACCCGCAACGGCCGGCCGGCCTCGCCGGCCTCCGTCGACCCCGGTACCGGAGTCCCGCTCATGCCCCATTCTCCTTCCGCACGGCCGGCAGCGGCAGCCGCAGCCGCACCTCGGTCCCCTCACCCGGCGCACTGATGATCTCCGCTCGACCGCCGTGCCGCTCCATCCGGCCGATGATCGAGCCCCGCACCCCGTGCCGGTCGCCATTGACGTTGGCCAGGTCGAACCCGACCCCGCGGTCACGGACGAACACGTTCACCTGGTCTGGCTCCACCTCCGCGTACAGGGAAACACTGTCCACCTGGGCGTGGCGGGCCGCGTTCACCATCGCCTCCCGGGCGGCGGCCACCAGGGCCTGGAAACGCTCATCGGTGTCGGCGTCGCCGACCACCACCACCTCCACCGTGATCCCGTACGCGTCTTCCACCTCACCGGCGGCCTGTTCCAGGGCGGCGGCGAACTTCTCATGTGGGGAGCCGCTGGGTTTGTACAACCAGTTGCGCAGGGTGCGCTCCTGGGCGCGGGCCAGTCGGTACGCGGTGGAGCCGCTGGTGGTGTGGCGCTGAATCAACGCCAGGGTGTGCAGTACCTGGTCGTGCACCATCGCCGCGAATTCGGCCCGCTCCTGCTCCCGGATCCGGGCTTCCCGCTCCTCCCGCAACGCCCCGAACATGCGCCACAGCAGCGGCGCGGTCATCAACCCCACCCCGGCCATGGCGATCAGGGTGAACAGCAGCCCATTGAGGACCGCCGACAACCCGCCCCCGGTCAGCGGCGCGACCACCGCCAGCAGTCCCATGATGCCGCCCAGGATCAGGACGCCCCCGCCGACAAACCGCAGCAGGAACCCGGCGCCGGCCCGGGCCGGTGAGTACCCCGAGCAGACCGGATCCGGCCATCCCCGGCCGGCTCGCGGCCGCCGTCTGGTGCCAGATGATGCCGGCGCCGGCCGCGATCAGCGCGAATAGCCACCCCAGCGCGGAACTGCTGGATGGATCCCCGAACAGCACTATCCGCGCCATGATCACCAGCAGGGCCAGCCCGCCGGCCAGCACCAGCGTGGCCAACCGGCCGGTTTGCGGACGGTTGGGTTCGTCCGCGGGCGTCAGCACTGCCCAGAACACGGCGTACAGCAGCGCTCCCAGCCCGTTGAACAGCAGCAGCACCACGAACGCGACCCGCACGGCCAGCACCGGGATCCCCAGATGCGTGGCCAGGCCGGCGGCGACCCCACCGAGCACCCGGCCGTCCCGGCGGCGGTGCAGCTGCGCCACCGATCGGGGTGGAGCCGAGGGCGCCTGGGACGCGGCGGTGTCGATGGTGACCTCCTTACGACTACTGGCGAATCTGCCTCTGCTAGTGATCGTCACACGGACCGGCCGGCGGCGACCACGGCCGGCGACCCCGACATTCCCACGAGCCTCCGACTCAGGGTTGGTTCAGGGTCGGTTCAGGGCCGTGCCCGGGGGCGGGGCGGCGCCGTGCGGGGCAGGATCGAACCATGAGTCGCACCGACCCATGGAGCACGCCTTCCCCCGACCGGGGGAGCCTATCGTCTGGCCGTCCTGAGCTGGTCCGCCCGCTGGCGGGGCGGTACGTGGCCGGGGTGTGTGCCGCGCTGGGCCGGTTGACCCGCACCGACCCGGTGCTCTGGCGGGTGGTGCTGGGGGTCCTGGCCTGCTTTGGCGGGCTGGGGGTGTTGGCCTATCTCGCGGTGTGGCTGCTCACCCCGGAGGAGGGTGACACCGCGGCGCCGCTGGAGGCGGCGTTTGGCCGTGGCCACTCGAGCACCTCGCCCGCGCTGGTGGTCGGGCTGAGTGTGATCACGGTGGCGCTACTGGCGTTGACCTTGGCGGAGCCCTTCCATCTGATCCTGCTCAGCGGCGGAGTGCTCCTGACGTTCCTGCTGTGGCGGCAACGCGCCTCCAACGACGACTCCCCGCCCACCCCGGGAGCCCCGTCCGCGGCCGCACCGTCACCCACCCTGGCCCCCCCGGCCGCCAGCTCCGCACCGGAGCCAGCGACGAGTCCGGTCTCGCCGTCCACGCCGGAGGCAGCGACCGCACAGGGGAGTCAGGACGAGGCCGACCGGTCGGATGAGACTGCTTCCCCACAGGCGACCGACCACGCGGCGGACGGCCCGGCGGCGGATGCTCCGGCCGGAACTTCGGAGCCCACCGCTGCCCCGACGCCCGCCGTCGGCCCGGAGCCGCCGTCCCCGGCACCGGTCTCCCCGACCGCACCCCCCGCGGGTGGGGCCGCGTGGGACGCTCCGGTCCCGGTCAGCCTGCCCTCCCCCTCGTTGACCACGGACGGGTCCGGCTACCGGCCACCGTTCGCTCCCTACGGGCCGTTCGCGGAGCCACCGCCACCGCCGCCCCCGCCTCGGCCGCGGCGGGAGAAGTCGGCCTTGGCAGCGATCACCTTCTTCTTGACTTTGGGTGTGCTCGGCCTGCTGGGGCTGCTGGAACTGTCCGGCGCCACCGACATCTCCATCGCCGGCTACCTGGCCACCGCCCTGGTGATGCTCGGCGCGGGTCTGGTGGTCGGTGCCTGGTTCGGCCGCGCCCGGTCGCTGATCGCGCTCGGGCTGATGGCGCTCCTCGCCCTGCCGGTCGGGTACGTCGTGGACGACTGGCATCCACGGCACCCGGTGGGCACTCAGGTCGAGTGGGTACCGACCAGCGTTGATCAACTGCAACCGGAGTACGCGATCAGCTTTGGGGAGGGCACCCTGGATCTCCGACAGCTGGACCTGACCGGAGAGACGGCGGAGATCCGGGTCCGGGTGCAGGGCGGAGAAATAGTGGTGCTGTTGCCGGAGACCGGCGAGGTCACCGTGCACACCACGATCGCGGTCGGCAGTGCGGACGTGCTCGGCCACCATCTCGCCGGGGTGAGCAACCAGCACACCTTGACCGACTCGGGCCAGCCGTCGGCCGACGACGCCGATCCGGACCGTACCGACCCTGGCTCGCTCACACTGCACCTGGACGTTCTCATCGGCAACATCGAGGTCACACGATGAAGTCACACTCGCTGGATCTGCTCTCCCTCGCCTTCGGTCTGATCTTCATTGCCGCAGCGGTGCTGTGGCTGGTGACCGAGGTGGGCTCCCTTCCCCGCGCCTCTCTACTGTGGATCATCCCGGGCGGAGTGATGCTGATCGCCATCGCGGGCGTCGGGCACGCGCTGCGGTCCATCCGCAGTCACCGCGACCGCGACCGGAAGCCGGTGGGCTAACCCACCCGCGCCTGCTAACTCGGGCGAGTGACCTGATCAGGCGCGTTGAACAACTGCTCCGATCGTCCCTGTCTATGCTGACGACATGACCAACGCCACGCTCGCCCCATTGGGGCAGGTCGCCATCGGCCCCCGCGCCGCCCGCACCCTGGTCGCGGAACTGGCCCGCCACACCGGTCCCAAGACCGGCCTGCTGGTCACGGTCGGACCGGACAGCCCGGTGCTCGCCGCCGCGATCGATGCGTTGCTGCCGGAGGACAGACTCACGGTGGTCGCCCTGGAACCGGCGGCCATGCAGGCGCACCTGACCGAGCGAGGAACCTGGGTAGCCGAGCGGGTGCGGGTGGTCGACTCCGTCGCCGCCGCGGACCCCGCCGACGTGGTGGTCGTCGGAGAGCCCATCGTCGGCACCGCCGAAGAGGCACGCACCACTCTGGACAGTCTCGGTAAGTTGGTCAACCCCGGCGGCGTGGTCGTGGTATCCACGGTCGCGGTCCCAGGGGTGGCGCCGGGCGCCGCGGCGGAGCTGGACCGCCAGGCGATGCTGTACGGGGTCGGCACCGACCTGCTGCTGCGCAACCTCCCACCCTTGAAGATCCACCGACTGCGGTGGACCGCCGCCGATCCGAAACAGGCGGAGCGCCTGCTGCCCCTGGAGCGGCCGTCCAGCATCCGGTTGACCTCCCGGATGCGGATCGACTCCAACGGGGTGGCGGCGGCCGGCCTGACGCTCGGGTTGGCGGCGCTCACCAAACTCGTCCGCCCGAAGTCCCGGGCCTGGCTGGTGCCGGCGGCCGCCGCGCTGCCGGTGGCGGCGTTCTTCCGTGACCCGGACCGAGAGGTTCCGGACGACCCGTCCCTGGTGGTGGCCGCCAGCGACGGCGTGGTGCTGTCGGTGGAGCAGGTCAGCGACGACCGGTTCACCGGCGACGGGAGCACCGCGGACTACCTTCGGATCGCGGTCTTCCTGTCGGTGTTCGACGTGCATGTCAACCGGGCCCCGGTGGCCGGCCAGGTGGTGGACTTCTTCCTCGAAGAGGGCGGGTACGCGCCCGCGATGAAGCCGGAGGCCGAGCACAACGTCGCCGCGTACACCGTGCTGGCCACCAGCCGGGGGCGGGTGGTCGTCGCCCAACGGACCGGGCTGATCGCCCGACGAATCGTGCACCGCGCCCCCGTGGGGGCGATGCTGGCGCGCGGGGAACGGTTCGGGTTGATCCGCTTCGGTTCCCGCACCGATGTCTACCTGCCCGCGGGGGCGGCCGAGCCGCTGGTGGCCCCGGACGACCGGGTCCGCGGCGGGGCGACCCCGTTGGCCCGCTGGCGCTGATCCGGGTGCGGGCTCGGCCCGCGCCCGGATAGGACCACCTGACCCCGGGGAACCCGGGTGGTGCGCAGGTAGGGACGGACACCCGCGGATGCCGCGCGGGCGCGATCGCGGCTAGGGGTGGGCGGCGCTGTCCAGAGAAGCCGCCGGCGCCATCCGGTACCGGCGGTGCAGCCACAGCACCGGCCCACTGGCCAGATACCCGGTCACCAACACCAGGAAGGCGAGCCGGACGTCCACCAGCGCGACCGCCAGCGGCGCCAGCCACACCCACGGCGGCAGCCGTAGCAGCTGCGCCAACTTGGCGTAGGGGAAGCTGGACACCATCGCGAACGCCAGCAGAACCGCCCCACCGAACAGCCCGACCGGAGGCAACGCCAGCACCACCGCCAACGCCAGGACGCCGGCCACCAAAGTCGTGGGAACCCCGGTGAAGAACCGGCCGTTGGGGGACGAGACGTTGAACCGGGCCAGTCGGATCGCCGCGCAGCCGGCCACCAGGACACAGGCGAGCACCGCCGCCGAGAACGGGATCGCGTCGGAGACCGCGGCGTACACCAGCACCGGGGCGGCGATGCCGAAGGCGCACATGTCCGCCAACGAGTCCAGTTGCGCCCCGAACGGACTAGCCACCCCGAGCCGGCGAGCCAACATCCCGTCCATCCCGTCGCAGGCCACGCAGATCAGGAGGCACAGCGCGGCGGTCCGGAGGTCACCCGCGGTCGCCAACACGATCGCCAGCGCCCCCAGCCCCAGGTTGGTCAGGGTGAACAAATTGACCACCAGGAACCGCAGCCGTCGACTCGGGGTGCGTTCACCGGGGAGCAGGCTGATCAAGCCACCTGTATCCGGGAGGTCGGCGCCGGCCTCACCCGCCGTCGCGCTGGCCGATCCGGTGGCGCCGGTGGGCAGCGCGGGCACCGCGGGCGAACGCCCCACCCCGGTCAGGTCGGCGCCCGGGGTCAGCCGTCGGGAGCTCACATACTGCTCTCGCGCCAGCCGGTCGCTGGCCCGCCGGCCGTGACTGACCCACAGCACGCGACGGGCGAACGCCCCACCCCGGCGCAACCGCGCCCACCGGCGACGGCCGGCGGGGCGCGGGTTGGTCGTGCTGGGACGCCGGGTCCACAGGGTTCTCGGCACGTTCGCCTCCATCTACCGTCCGGGCCGCGTCACCGGCGGGCTGCCCGGACCCATCTCAGGCGCCCCCGGACCGGCCGGGGGCATGCGGACAATGCGGCCTACACGATCCCACAAGACGCGAGTGCGCGCGACACCCTCCCGTGCCACCCCCGCGGTATCTTCGGCGGCCGCGGCCGAGATTCCCGCCAGCCAGACACCAAGAGTGCCTTCACCGTCACGGTCCGCACTTCTGCTGCAGACTATCCGCCCCTGGCCTTCGCGACCAGTCGCGCCCCCAACCCGGTGAGCGGGAGCACCGCCGCCTCGGACAGGGTGAACCAGGCCACCTGCTCGGTCGAGCCACCCCGGTCGAACACCTGCAGCGGAGCCGGCTGGTCGACCTGGACCCGATACACCACCGCCACCGAATGCCAGTCGATCGGGTACCCCTCCGGGCCGAGCGCGGCGGGGTTGTGCCGACTCTCCACCCAGATCAGCTCCCCGATCCGACCGCTCTGACCGGACTCCTCCCGCAGCTCCCGCCGTAGCCCGTCCCGGGGCTGCTCCCCGAGATCGGTGCCGCCCCCGGGGGCATGCCACCGGCCAGCGCCGGGATATCCCTGGGCGGTACGGGTGAGCAGGAGCCGCCCCTCCGGGTCCGTCACCAACCCGTACGCCCCGAACCGTTGCCCACGGCGGGGGCGAGGCCGCGGACCGGCGCCAGTGGGCGGTCGTGACGGCAACGGTGGGGACACCACCGGCAACCCGAGGGCCCGGGCGGCCGACCCGCGCAACGGCAGCTGCCGCGCCTGCGCGGGGGCGAACCAGGCCGCCTCCGCTACCGAATCGTCCCGAGGGGAGCGCAGCGGGCCCGGCGCCACCTCCACCTCGTACAGCAGCGCGTCCGTGTGCCGCCACCCCTCCCCCTGCGGGGTCACTTCGGCCACCGCGTCAATGGGGCGGAGCACCTCTACCGCCTGCCCGGTCTCGGCCGCTACGGTCCGCGCCACCGCGTCCGCGGGGTGCTCACCGTGACGAATCTCACCCCCGGGCAATCGCCAGGTGTCCGGGTGGGGGGAGGTGGCACCGGCACGGAACAGCAGGATCCGTCCCTGCGCGTCCCGGCACACCCCGTACGCGGCGATCCGGCGCCTGATCACGGCCGGAGGATCCCGATCTCTACGGCGATCATGCCGCCCCGGCCACCGCCAACGCCTCGGTGGTCACCTCGGTCAGCGGCAACTGCGCCAACTCGGACCGGTGGAACCAGCGGGCCAAATCGGTGGAGCCGCCCTGGTCCGCGACCCGCGGCTCGCTGGGCTGATCCACCTTCACCCGGTAGAACGCCCGCACCCCGTGCCAGTCGATCGGATAGCCCTCCGGCCCCAGCGAGGCGGCGTCCCGGTGGCTGGCCACCCCTAGCAACGCCTCCACCCGCCCCTGCTGACCGGTCTCCTCCGCCAGCTCCCGCAGCAACGCCACCGGGGGCTGTTCGCCGAAGTCGGTGCCGCCGCCGGGCAGGTGCCATCGCCCCTCCCCGGGGAAGCCCGCCGCCACCCGGGTCAGCAGCAGCCGATCCGCGGGATCGGTGGCCACCGCGTACGCGGCGAACCGCTGCGCTCGGTGCAGCCCGTCCTTGCCCGGCACGGCGAGGAACGACGGCAGCTCCGGCGCCTGGTCCGGCCGGGGATCCTCAATCTCCACCGGCAGACCGAGCGCGGCCGCGGTGAACGGACGCAGCCGCAGGTTCTTGGCCTCCGGCAGGCTGAACCACCCGGTCAGATCGGTCGGTTGACCGGTGCGGGTCAGCAGGTTGCCCCCGCGCAGAGTCACGTCGTAGATAAGCCGGTCGGTGTGGATGGTGATCCCTCGGTGCGGCACCGCCCGGACATCCGAGAGCACGTCCCGCAGGGGACCGGCGGCCACCGACAGGCCGGTCTCCGCGGCGGTCTCGCGGACCACCGTGTCCGACGGGTGCTCGCCATGATCGACCGCACCCCCGGGTAACGACCACGCGCCCGGGGTGCCGGAAATCGGCGAGTGCCGCACCAACAGCACCCGGTGGGAACTGTCCGTACACACCGCGTACGCTGCGATCCGCCGTAGCGGCTTCAACTCGGGGGTCACGTCGGCACATTATGCCCGAACCGGGTCACGTTGCCCAGTGTCGAGTGGGCCAGACCCAGCCGGCCCCGATCGAGGTCTCACGCCCCCTTGGCGCACGTTAGTACCGCCGCCACCAGAGATTGACCGCGTAGTCCACCTCCACCCCGGGGTGTTCGGCGATCACCTCCTCGGCCACCGCGGGCGGGAACTCGATCCGGACCACCGCCTCGAAATCCTCCCGGCGGGTGAACCGCCAACGGGTGAGCAACGGCTGGCGGGTGAACCCGTGCCCGCTGAAAAACCGCTCCACCGCCGCCGGATCGTAGCGGGGGTACGCTCGGCGGAACCAGCCCCCGAAGGTGCTGGTGGTGGCGTCGTTGTCGATGATGAACGCCACTCCGCCCCGCCGCATCACCCGCGCCAACTCCGCCAGCCCCGGCTCGGCGCCCGGGCCGAAGAAGTACGCCCAGCGGGCGTGCGCGACGTCCACCGACGCCTCCGGCACCGGCAGCCGCTGCGCCACGCCTTCCCGTACCACCACCGTGGACAGATGCCGCACCCGCCGACGGGCCAGCGCCGCCAACCCCCGATGCGGCTCCACCCCGACCACCGCCGCCGCGTCGACCGCGAACCGGGGCAGGTGGAACCCGGTGCCGCACCCGATGTCCAGCACCCGGGCACCGGTCCAGTCCCGGATCCGGCGCATCGCCGCCTCGATCCGCCCGTCCGGGTCTACCGCCTGGTTCTCCAGCTCATAGACGCGGGGGGTGTGCCAGATGTTCGGGCTGGGGATCGCCCCCGGCAGCGCGTGGCTCACCGCCGCTGGTTCACTCCCATTCGATGGTCCCCGGGGGCTTGCTGGTGACGTCCAACACCACCCGATTGATCTCCGGCACCTCGTTGGTGATCCGGGTGGAGATCCGCCCGATCACCTCGTACGGCAACTTCGCCCAGTCCGCGGTCATGGCGTCGTCGCTGGTGACCGGGCGCAGCACCACCGGGTGGCCGTAGCTGCGACCGTCCCCCTGCACCCCGACCGACCGTACGTCGGCCAGCAGCACCACCGGGAACTGCCACACCTGCCGATCCAGCCCGGCCGCGGTCAGCTCCTCGCGGGCGATCCGGTCCGCCTGCCGCAGCATCTCCAGCCGCTGCGGCGTCACCTCCCCGATGATCCGGATCGCCAACCCGGGGCCGGGGAACGGGTGCCGCCACACGATCTCCTCCGGCAGCCCCAGCTCGGTCCCGATCGCCCGGACCTCGTCCTTGAACAGCATCCGCAGCGGCTCCACCAGCTCGAAGCGGAGATCCTCCGGCAGGCCGCCCACGTTGTGATGGGACTTGATGTTGGCGGTGCCGGCCCCGCCCCCGGACTCCACCACGTCCGGATAGAGCGTGCCCTGCACCAGGAACCGCACCGGTCGCTGACTGCTGATCCGGCGGGCCGCGTGCTCGAATACCCGGATGAACTCCCGTCCGATGATCTTCCGCTTCTGCTCCGGGTCGGTGACCCCCGCCAAAGCGGTCAGGAACCGCTCGGAGGCCTCCTCCACCTCCAGCCGGATCCCGGTGGCGGCCACATAGTCCTTCTCCACCTGTTCGGCTTCCCCCGCCCGCAGCAGGCCGTGGTCCACGAACACGCAGGTGAGCTGATCCCCGACCGCGCGGTGGACGAGCGCGGCCGCGACCGCCGAATCCACCCCGCCGGACAGCCCGCAGATCACCTCCGCGTCGCCGACCTGCGCCCGGATCGCGGCCACCTGCTCCTCAATGATGTTCGCCGGCGTCCAGGTGGGCGGGATGCCGGCGAGCTCGTGCAGGAACCGCGCCAGCACCTGCTGCCCGTACCGGGTGTGCGCCACCTCCGGGTGGAACTGCACCCCGGCCAGTCGCCGCTGCCGGTCCTCGAACGCCGCCACCGGCGACCCCGCTGACGACGCGGTTACCACGGTGCCGGGTGGGGCGACGGTGACACAGTCACCGTGGCTCATCCACACCTCTTGCTGCTCCGGCAGACCGGCGAACAGCACGCTGTCGGCCGCGCGGACCGTCAGGGAGGTGCTGCCGTACTCCCGCTGTGAGGTGCGGGTGACCTCGCCTCCGAGCGCGGCCGCCATCGCCTGGAAGCCGTAGCAGATGCCGAGCATGGGTACACCGGCGCGGAACAGGGCCGGATCCACCTGCGGGGCGCCCGGCTCGTGCACACTGGCCGGCCCACCCGACAGGATGATCGCCGCGGGGTTCCGGGCCAGCAGCTCGGCCACCGGGGTGGTGTGCGGCACGACCTCCGAGTAGACCCGGGCCTCCCGCACCCGGCGGGCGATCAACTGTGCGTACTGGGCTCCGAAGTCCACCACCAGGACCGGCCGCGGAGTGCTCATGTTCCGAGCTTATCGGCTGATCCCACCCTGCCTACGCAGGGTGTAGGGTGTCCGTCCATGACCGACACTGGTGTGATTCCCACCACCTGTCCCCAGTGCGGCACTAACGTCACGCGACTACGTGCTACTCACTGGTGTCCCCGCTGTGAGTGGAATCTCGACCAGTACGACCCGGGACACCACACCCCGGCATTCGGTTGGTGGCGGCTCGACCGGTGGGTGCACCGGACCGCGTACCGGTGGAACGCCCGCCAGTTCCACGCCCTCGTGAAAGGCGACCTGTCCCGATCCGGCCTGACCCCTACCCGGATCGCGGTGATCCTCGCCTCCATCCTCCTGCTGCTCGGGGTGGCGGCGTTGATCGTGGGCGGGGTCCTGCTGATCGTGCACGACTTCCCGAGCCTCACCATCGTCCCGGGGGTCCTGCTCGTGCTGATCGGGCTGGTGCTGCGCCCCCGGTTCGGTCGCCTCGACCCGCTGTGGCAACCACTGACCCGGGAGCAGGCCCCGACCCTGTTCCAGCTCATTGACCGGATCGCGGCCGAGCTCAAGACCCCGGCCCCCCACATGGTGGTCTGCGACCGGCAGGTCAACGCCTCGGCGGGCGCGATCGGACTGCGCCGCCGGCGGGTGCTCACGCTCGGCCTGCCGCTGTGGATTCAACTGCCCCCGCAGCAACGGGTGGCGCTGTTGGCGCACGAGCTGGGCCACTTCTCCAACGGGGACGTACGCCGGGGGCCGCTCACCCAACCAGCGTTCCTGACGCTAGGGATGGCGGCGGCGCTCCTCCGCCCCAACCCGGACGAGCTGGAGAGCGACCGCGGTTTCGTGGAGTGGCTCGGGATCTATCTCGGCCACATCGTGCTGTCCATGCTCAGCGGGGTGTTGTCCCTCCTCCACCTGGGACTGCTGTGCCTGGCGATGCGCGACTCCCAGCGGGCGGAGTACCTGGCCGACGAACGGGCCGCCGACGTGGCCGGGTCGACCGCCATGTGCGGCGTCCTGGACAGCCTGGTGGTGAGCGCGGAGGTGACCGGGATGCTCGCCCGGGCCGCCCGGAACAGTGACGACGTGGCCGTGTGGCGGAAGGCTACCGCCGAAAGCCAGCAGCGGATGGCGAACGAGCTGCCCTTGCTGCGCCAACTGTCCCTGTCGGACGAGGCGTCCCTGTTCGCCACCCACCCGCCGCTCGGCCTGCGGCATCGGATGATCACGAACCGCCCGTGGCGTGACCCCCGGGTGGTGCTCACCGAGGAAGAGTCCCTGCGCATCGATGCCGAACTGGAGAAGTTGCTGGTCCGGGCCCGCCGCACCATCGGGGCACTGGACACCTGACCGCTGAGCCTCCGGGTACCGCCGGAAGCTCACCTGAGCTGCCCGCGGGCAGCCACCGCGGGGATACGCCCCGCCTGAGCTGGTCTCATCGGCCCGGATAGGTGGGGCGCTGATCGGCGTAGAGCCAGGCGTCGAACAGTTCCCGCAGCGGGCGACCGGCGACCTGTTCGGCCAACGCCACGAAATCGTCGGTGGTGGCGTTGCGGTACGCGTACCGGGCGACCCAGCTACGCAGGATCTCGAGGAACGCCTCGTCGCCGACCGTGACCCGTAGCGCGTGCAGGGTCATCGCCCCTCGTACGTACACCGCGGAATGGAACAGCCGTCCCGCGCCCGGATCCCCCGGTGGTGTGGTCCAAAACCGGTCCGCCCCGCCTGGCCCCTCCCAGTAGAGATCGAATGTCTCCTGCGCGGTGTCGCCGCCGTCGAACTCCTCGAACAGCCACTCGGCGTAGGTGGCGAACCCTTCGTTCAGCCAGATGTCCCGCCAACTGGTGATCGACACGCAGTTGCCGAACCACTGGTGGGCCAGTTCGTGGACGATCACCCCGGTGCCGTCCTGACCGGCGATGAAGAAGGCGGGGCTGTAGACCGGCCGACTCTGGGTCTCCAGTGCGAACCCCACCCGCGGGTCGGCCAGCACCACCCCGCCGTAGGCGTCGAACGGATACGGGCCGAACCACTCCGCCAACACGTCCGCGATCTGTCCGGAACGCAGCAGTTGCTGGTCGATTCTCGTCGGTAGGTCGGAGTGGACCGCCACCACCAACGGCCGGTCGGCGTGCTCCCGGGTGGTCACCCGGTAGTCCCCGATCACCGCCGTGACCAGGTAGCTGGCCATCGGGTGGCGCTCCTCCCACCGCCACCGGGTCCAGCCGGGCGCGGCCGGCTCCCGTCCGGCCGGCACCCCGTTGCTGATCGCCGCCAGCCCCTCCGGAACAGTGAGCTCAATGGTGTACGTGGCCTTGTCGGACGGGTGCTCGTTGACCGGAAACCAGGTGCTGGCGGAGCGCGGCTCTCCGATCGCGAACGCGCCCTCGCTGGTGGGTTGGAAGCCGTTGTCCCCCAAGCCCGGGTGGCTCACCGGCTCCGGGATCCCCTGATAGTCCACGGTGACGGTGAAGGTGGCGCCCGCCGCGATCGGATCGGCCGGGGTCACGATCAGCTTGTCGTCACCGCGGTCAACGCCGGCCGCCATCCCATCCACGGTGGCGGAGGTGACGGTCAGACCGACCAGGTCGAACCGGACCGACTCCAGCCGGGTGAGCGCCTCCACCTGCGCTACCACCTGCCCGGTCAACTGTTTGCTCGCCGGGTCGTAGGTGACCGCCAGCTGATAGTGCTCCACCTGGTAGCCGTGGTTGCCCAGGTCGGGGAAGTACGGATCGAGGGTGGCCGGCGTGCGGACCTTCCCCTGGCGCCACTCATCCGCCCGCTCCGGTGCCGACGGGGGCGGCGAGGTGCATCCGGCGATCACCGCCAGTGCCGTCAGCAGTCCCGCCACCAGGCCGTGCCGGCCCCATCTCCCTCGCATCCGGAACCGTCAGCCGAGCAGGATGTCGACCTTCTGGAATTCCTTCAGGTCGCGGTAGCCGCACTTGGCCATGGCCCGCCGCAACCCGCCAAACAGGTTGAGGGTGCCGTAGGGCTGGTCGGCCGGCCCGTACAGCAACTGCTCCAGACTCCCCACCGGTGGCTCCGCCGGCCGGAACACCCCGCGGGGCAGCTTGGGATGGCTCGCCGCCGAGTGCCACCAGGCCCCACCGGCCGGCGCTTCCTCGGCCAGCGACAGCG
Organism: uncultured Actinomycetota bacterium; assembly: GCA_963809545.1. Classification (GTDB taxonomy): domain Bacteria; phylum Actinomycetota; class Actinomycetes; order Mycobacteriales; family Micromonosporaceae; genus Natronosporangium. Next base: position 94,860 of record CAWEKD010000005.1, read on the forward strand.
GCTCACCGAGCATCACCGCGTCCGCCCCGCAGGCCAGCGCCTTGGCGATCTCCCCGCTGGTGCGGATTTCCCCGTCGGCGATCAGGTGCACGTACCGGCCCCCGGTTTCGTCCAGGTAGTCCCGGCGGGCGGCGGCGGCGTCCGCGATCGCGGTCGCCATCGGCACCCGGATGCCCAGCACCGTGTCGCTGGAGGTGGAGGTGTCCGCCCCCACCCCGACGATCACCCCGGCGGCGCCGGTCCGCATCAGGTGCAGCGCGGTCTGATAGTTGGTGCACCCGCCGACGATCACCGGTAGGTCGAGATCGGCGATGAACTCCTTCAGGTTGAGCGGCTCGTCCTGGGTGGAGACGTGCTCGGCCGACACGATCGTGCCCTGCACCACCAGCAGGTCCACTCCGGCGTCCAGGATCACCGGCGCCAACGCCAGCGTGTGCTGCGGGGAGACCCGTACCGCCACGGTCACCCCGCCCTCCCGCAGCTCCCGCACCCGCTCCCCCACCAGCTCCGGCCGGATGGGTTCGGAGTACACCTCCTGCAGCCGCTGGGTGGCCCGGACCGGGTCGGTCAGCTCCGCCAGCTCCGCCAGGATCTTGCTCGGGTCTTCGTACCGGGTCCACAGCCCCTCCGCGTTGAGCACCCCCAGCCCGCCCAGCCGGCCGAGCGCGATCGCGGTGGCCGGGCTCATGGTGGCGTCGCTCGGGTGCGCCACGCACGGAATCTCAACCGGTAGGCGTCCAGCTGCCACGCGGTGGAGACGTCGTCCACGTCCCGGGTGCGGCGGGAGGGCACGATCGCCACATCCCGCAGGTGGTAGCCGCGCTGGGCGGTCTTACCCAGCCCAATCTCGACCGTCTCTCGCATCAGGTTGACTCCTCGCCGCGCCCGGCCGCGTCAGCGGGGCTGGTAGTTGGGGGCCTCGACCGTCATCTGGATGTCGTGCGGGTGGCTCTCCACCAGCCCCGCGGAGGTGATGCGGATCAGCTTCCCCCGCTTGGCCAGCTCCGGTATCCGCCGGGCGCCCACGTACCCCATGGCCAGCCGCAGTCCACCGACCAGCTGGTGGGCGACGGTGTCCAGCGGCCCCCGGTACGGTACCTGACCCTCGATCCCCTCCGGCACCAGCTTCTCGTCCTGGGTGACGTCCTGCTGGAAGTACCGGTCCCGGGAGTACGAGGTGGCCTGCCCCCGGGAGCGCATCGCCCCCAACGACCCCATCCCCCGGTACGCCTTGTACTGCTTGCCCCGGACGAAGACCACCTCACCCGGGCTCTCCTCACAGCCGGCCAGCAGCCCGCCCAGCATCACCGTCTCCGCCCCGGCGGCCAGCGCCTTGGCGATGTCTCCGGAGTGCTTGATCCCGCCGTCGGCGATCACCGGTACCCCGGCCGGGGCGGCCGCCCGCACCGCTTCCATGATCGCGGTGATCTGCGGGACGCCGACCCCCGCCACCACCCGGGTGGTGCAGATCGCGCCCGGCCCGACCCCGACCTTGACCGCGTCCGCTCCCGCCTCCACCATCGCCTTCGCACCGGCGTAGGTGGCGACGTTGCCGCCGACCACCTGCACCGAGGTGGTGCGCTTGAGCCGGTCCACCATCTCCAGCACCTGCCGGTTGTGCCCGTGCGAGGTGTCCACCACCAGCACGTCCACCCCGGCCTCGATCAGCGCCAGGGCCCGCTTGTAGGACTCGTCCCCGACCCCGATCGCGGCGCCGACCCGGAGTCGACCCGCTTCGTCCTTGGTCGCCTGCGGATACTGCTCGCTCTTGGCGAAGTCCTTCACCGTGATCAGGCCCCGCAGCTTGCCGGCCTGGTCCACCAGCGGCAGCTTCTCCACCTTGTGCTGACGCAGCAACGCCAGCGCCTCGGAGCGGCTCACCCCCACCGGGGCGGTCACCAGCGGCATCGGGGTCATCACCTCGCGGACCCGTACCGACTTGTCGGTGACGAACCGCATGTCGCGGTTGGTGACGATGCCGACCAGGGTGCCGGTCGCGTCCACCACCGGCACTCCCGAGATCCGGTACTGGGCGCACCGGGCGTCCACCTCGGCGAGGGTGTCGTCCGGGGAGCAGGTCACCGGATTGGTGATCATCCCGTTTTCGGACCGCTTGACCAGATCCACCTGCAGCGCCTGGTCCTCGATCGAGAGGTTGCGGTGCAGCACCCCCAGCCCACCCAGTCGGGCCATGGCCACCGCCATCCGCGCCTCGGTCACCGTGTCCATGGCGCTGGAGATCAACGGCATGTTCAGGCTGATTTCGCGGGTCAGCCGGGTGCTGGTATCGACCGCGCTGGGCACCACGTCCGACTCGGCCGGCTGGAGCAGTACGTCGTCGAACGTCAAACCGAGCGGCAGCGACTCACCCCACCGGTCGGCGTGCGGCAGATTCATGGATATCCCCCGAGCAGGAAACGGCGGTGTGCAGAAGGGTTGGTGTGTGGAAAGGTTTCATCCTACCCAGGCGACCAGCACACCCCCGGACGGACACGGTCCGTCGATGGGGTGTCCACCCCAGCAGCGCTCTCGGCGTTTCCGGACTACCGTGGGAGACGTGCACGATGAGCCACTCGACCCGTTCCAGGACGATCCCAGCGATCCCGCCGCGGAGCTGGAGCGCCTGGGGGACGAACTGCTGTCGGACCCGTTGACCGAGGCCGACCGGCAGGACGTCCTGGAGGACCTTGCCGACCTGGAGGTCTACCAGGCGCTGCTGGGTCCGCTCGGCATCCGCGGGCTGGTGATCGAGTGTGACGAGTGCCACGAGCCGCACTACTTCGACTGGGAGCTGCTGCGCGGCAACCTCCGGCAGCTGCTCGAGTCGGGAGTGCCCCGGGTGCACGAGCCCGCCTGCGACCCGGATCCAGACCGGTACGTCACCTGGGACTACGCCCGCGGCTACTGCGACGGGGTGCAGGACACCATCGTTGACGAGTGACCGCATCGGCCCGTGGGCAGGCCGGACCGCCGGGTGACCCCTGCGATCACCCGGGAGCACCGGACGCCGGTCAGGCCAGTGCGCCCGCCCGGAAACCGACCGCTACCGCGTGCGCCCGGTCCCGTGCGCGCAGCTTCCGGAACAGCCGGCGCGCGTGGGTCTTGACCGTGTCCTCGGAGACGAACAGCTCCCGCCCGATCTCGGCGTTGCTCTTCCCCTCCGCCATCCCTTTCAGGACCTGTAGCTCCCGCTCGGTGAGCGTGAGCCGACGAGCTCCCGGCCCGGTCGCGTCCTGCCGCTGCGAGGGGACCAGGACCGTCCCGGCGACCGTGCCGTTGACCCGGGCCGCCGGTGCCGCCGGCGGACGCGCGGCCGTGACTCCGGCCGGTTCCCGCCCGGCGGCGCGCCCGCCACTGGTCGCCGTGGTCACCGGGCCGGGGGTCCGGCGCGGCGCCCCGATCAGCAGCAACGCCTTGGTCACGGTCACCACCAGGTCCTGATCGCTGCCGCGAATCAACCCTCGGGCCCCGGCCGCCACCGCGGCGGCGGCCGCGGCCGGCTCCTCCGGGCCGATCAGCACCAGGACCGCCCGCGGCGCCGCCGCCAGCACCCGCCGGGTGAACCCGACGGTGTCCGGCCGGGTGACCGCGGTGTCAGCGATCACCAACTCGGCGGGGCACTCCTCCAACCGGCTCAGCGCCTCCGCGGCCGTGGCCGCGGTCCTGATTCCGGCCAACCCCAACTGGGAGGCGCACCTCCCGACCGCCTGTGCGGCCAAGGTCGACCTCACCACCACCAATGCTGTCCGCACGACGACCCCCCTCCTGTCCGCGCGGGTGTCTCCCCCGCGCCGGCGCAGCTAGTCCGTTGACGGTGCAGACACTTCTCTGTCAAGCAGGAGACCACGAAATGGGGTGATCGTGCCGGGTTTTCGGCAGAAACTCCGGGAAAGTTCTCCGGTGGCGATCTGTGCACGCTGAGTACTAGTGAGTACGGCGTGACCGGAGTAGGGTCTGCATACGGCCCCCACGCCGGCCGGCGTCCCCCCGCCGCCGCGCACGTCCGCCCTGCTCGGGGCGGGCCCGCAGGGCTTCGGGGCGGATCCGGCCGACGCTTAGCGAGGAGGTGCCCATGTCGACTGTGCGACGACTGCCCAGCCCGATCGCCGACAACTGGGACTGGCAGCGCCGTGGGGCCTGCCGGGGGCGCGACAGCGCCCAGTTCTTCCATCCGGACGGGGAGCGGGGATCCTCCCGTACCCGACGAGAGCGCTTGGCCAAGGCGGTGTGCGGGGGTTGCCCGGTCCGGGCGGAGTGCGCCGCGCACGCGCTGGTGGTACAGGAACCGTACGGAGTGTGGGGTGGGTTCACCGAGAACGAGCGGTTGCGACTGCGGGAGCGGGGAGTCGAGGATCTGATCGACCGCCGCCGGTGGCGCGCGGACGTGGCCGCGCTGGAGCGGCGGCTGCGGGATTCCGAGCCGCTGACCATCCCCTCCCAGCGCACCGCCGGCATGACCACCGGCTGACGCGCCTCGGCGTGCCGCCGCGGCCGGGGCACGCCGAACCGCACCGGCATCACCGGACGGTCGGTGCGGCGGCGTAGGCTGCCATGGGCGACATGGTGGCTGTCCGGGAGGTCACGGTTGGCTAACGGTTCGTTCGTGCACCTGCACGTCCACACCGAGTACTCGATGCTCGACGGCGCGGCCCGACTCAAGCCGCTGTTCGAAGAAGCGGCCCGACATGAAATGCCGGCGTTGGCCATGACCGACCACGGCAACATGTTCGGGTCGTACGCGTTCTTCCAGCAGGCGAAGGCCACCGGGATCAAACCGGTGCTGGGGATCGAGGCGTACGTCGCGCCCGGCGACCGGCACCACAAGAAGCCGGTCTTCTGGGGCACCCCGGCCGACCGGGAGCGGGGCGACGACGTCTCCGGTGGGGGCGCGTACCTGCACATGACCATGCTGGCGGCCAACGCCACCGGGCTCCGCAACCTGTTCAAGCTGTCCAGTCTGGCCTCGATCGAGGGGTACTACTACAAGCCCCGGATGGACCGGGAGCTGCTGTCGCAGTACCACGAGGGGATCATCGCCACCACCGGCTGCCCGTCCGGGGAGGTGCAGACCCGGCTGCGGCTCGGACAGACCAAGGAGGCTCTGGAAGCCGCCGCGGAGCTGCGGGACATCTTCGGCCCGGAGAACTTCTTCCTGGAGCTGATGGACCACGGCCTGGAGATCGAACGCCGGGTCCGGGACGGGCTGAAGGAGATCGCCGACAAGCTCGGTCTGCAACCGCTGGCCACCAACGACTCCCACTACGTCCGCCGGGAGGATGCCGCGGCCCACGAGGCGCTGCTGTGCGTCGGCACCGGCAAGACCCTGGACGACCCGAAGCGGTTCAAGTTCGACGGCGACGGCTACTACCTCAAGAGCGCCGCCGAGATGCGGGAGCTGTTCGACTCCCAGGTGCCGGGCGCCTGCGACAACACCTTGCTGATCGCGGAGCGGATCGAGCCGTACGACGAGGTGTTCGCCTACCGGGACCGGATGCCACGGTTCCCGGTGCCGGAGGGCCACACCCAGGACTCCTGGTTGCGGGAGGAAGTGTGGCGAGGCATGCAGCGCCGGTTCCCGAACGGGGTGCCGGAGGAGCACCGGAAGCGGGTCGAGTACGAGCTGGGCGTGATCGCGCAGATGGGCTTCTCCGCCTACTTCCTGGTGGTGGCGGATCTGTGCCGGTACGCCAAGGAGAACGGGATCCGGGTGGGGCCGGGCCGGGGTTCGGCCACCGGCTGCATGGTCGCCTACGCGCTGGGCATCACGGAGCTGGACCCGATCGAGCACAAGCTGCTGTTCGAGCGGTTCCTCAACCCCGAGCGGGTCAGCATGCCCGACATCGACCTGGACTTCGACGAGCGTCGGCGCGGGGACATGATCCGGTACGTCACGGAAAAGTGGGGAGAGGACCGGGTCGCCCAGATCATCACCTTCGGCACCATCAAGGCGAAGGCGGCGCTGAAGGACGCCGCCCGGATCCTGTACGGCCAGCCCGGCTTCGCGATGGCCGACCGGATCTCCAAGGCGATGCCACCGGCGGTGATGGGTAAGGACATCCCACTGCAGGGGATCATCGACCCGGAGCACCCCCGGTACGCCGAGGCCACCGAGGTGCGGCAGCTGATCGAGTCCGACCCGAACTCCAAGGCGATCTTTGAGACCGCCCGGGGGCTGGAGGGGCTGATCCGGCAGCCCGGGGTGCACGCCGCCGGGGTGATTCTGTCCTCTGAGCCGCTGCTGGATGTGCTGCCCCTGTGGCGCCGGGAGCAGGACGGCGCCATCATCACCGGCTGGGACTACCCCTCCAGCGAGGCGGTGGGCCTGCTCAAGATGGACTTCCTGGGGTTGCGCAACCTCACGGTCATCGACGACGCGATCCGCAACATCGAGGCCAACGAAGGCGTCACCATCGACCTGGACAACCTGCCGCTGGACGACCCCCGCACCTACGAGCTGCTCGCGCGGGGCGACACCCTGGGGGTGTTCCAGTTGGACGGTGGGCCGATGCGGCAGCTGCTGCGGGCGATGGCGCCGACCAAGTTCGAGGACATCGCCGCGGTGCTGGCGCTGTATCGACCTGGGCCGATGGCCGCCAACGCCCACATCGACTACGCGGACCGCAAGAACGGCCGCAAGCCGGTGGTGCCGATCCACCCGGAGCTGGCCGAGCCGCTGGCCGACATCCTGGACGAGACCTACGGGCTGATCGTCTACCAGGAGCAGGTGATGGCGATCGCCCAGAAGGTCGCCGGCTACTCGCTGGGCAAGGCCGACCTGCTGCGGCGGGCGATGGGGAAGAAGAAGCAGGAGATCCTGGACCAGGAGTTCGTCGGGTTCGCCCAGGGGATGCGGGAACGCGGGTACTCCGAGGACGCGATCAAGACCCTGTGGGAGATCCTGCTGCCGTTCGCCGGGTACGCGTTCAACAAATCGCACACCGCCGGCTACGGGATCGTCAGCTACTGGACCGCGTACCTGAAGGCGAACTACCCGGCCGCGTACATGTCCGCGTTGCTGACCAGTGTCGGTGACGACAAGGACAAGATGGCGGTCTACCTGGCCGAGTGCCGGAAGATGGGCATCCGGGTGCTGCCGCCGGACATCAACGAGTCCCAGCACACCTTCGCCCCGGTGGGTTCGGACATCCGGTTCGGCCTGGCGGCGATCCGGAACGTCGGCACCAGCGTGGTGGACTCGATTGTGGCCACCCGCAAGGCCAAGGGGCGGTACACCTCGTTCGAGGATTTCCTGCGCAAGTCCGAGCTGGTCGTCTGCAACAAGCGCGTGATCGAGTCGCTGATCAAGGCGGGGGCGTTCGACTCGCTCGGGCACAGCCGGCGGGCCCTGTACGAGGTCCACGAAGCGGCGGTGGAGGTGTTCACCGGCCAGAAGCGGGAGGAGAGCCAGGGCCAGTTCACCCTATGGGGTGATGACGTGGGGTTGCCGGACGCCAACTCCACCGTGGGACTGGACCTGTCCGGCACCGGGGAGGAGTGGCCACGCCGGACCCTGCTGGGCTTCGAACGGGAAATGTTGGGGCTGTACGTGTCCACCCACCCGCTGGCGGGGGCGGAGCGGGTGCTGCGCAAGCACGCCGACCATCCGATCGCGGCCATCAACGCCGGGGACGTGCCGGACGGTACCTCGGTCACCATCGCCGGGCTGGTCGCCGCGGTGCAGAAGCGGGTCACCAAGGACGGTCGCATCTGGGCGGTGGCCAGTGTGGAGGACTTGGACGCCTCGATCGAGGTGTTGTTCTTCCCCAAGACCTATGAGCTGGTGGCGGAGCAGCTCACCCCGGACACGGTGGTGGCGGTCCGGGGCCGGGTCAACCAGCGCGACAACGGGGTCAGCGTGGTCGGGATGGACCTGGCGGTGCTGGACATCAGCGACGATGACCTGCAGGCCGACCCCCCGGTGGTGATCAATTTGCCGGTGGAGAAGGTCACCGACGACCTGGTGGACGAGCTGCGGTCGTCGCTGCTGCGCCACCAGGGGCAGGCGCCGGTGCAGATCCGGCTCAAGGGGCGCACCGCGGTGCATCTGCTGAAGCTGGACGACTCGGTCCGGGTGAACACCTCCAGCGGGTTCGTCAGCGAGATGAAGGCGCTGATCGGCCCGGACTGCCTGGCCAGCTTGCCGTGATCTCGCCCCGGGGGTGGCTGCCGGGCGGGCCACCCCGAGGCGGGGCGGTACCGATACCGCAAGGGGCGTGGTCCTGGGAAGGGTTCCCAGGGCCACGCCCCTTGCGCGCTTAGGAGATGGCGTACCAGTCAGAAGCCGGGACCGTGCTGGTGGCCGTGACCGTGGCCATGCCCGTGGCCGTTGGCGGCCGCCGGCTCGGCCGGCTTCTCCACCACCAGCGATTCGGTGGTCAGCAGCATGCCGGCGATCGAGGCGGCGTTGGTGACCGCGTTCCGGGTCACCTTCACCGGGTCGAGGATGCCCTGCGCCGCCAGCGGCCCGTACTCGCCGGTGGCCGCGTTCAGCCCCTCACCCCACGACCGCTCCCGGACCTTGTTGACCGCCACCCGGCCGTCCATCCCGGCGTTGGCGGCGATCCAGTAGAGCGGCGCCTCCAGCGCGGCGCGGACGATCGCCACCCCGGTCCGCTCGTCCCCGGTGAGCCCCAGGTCGTCCTTGAGCGCGTCCAGCTGGACCAGGGCGGCCCCACCGCCGGGCACGATGCCCTCCTCCACCGCGGCCCGGGTGGCCGCGATGGCGTCCTCGATCCGGTGCTTGCGCTCCTTCATCTCGACCTCGGTGGCCGCGCCGACCTTGATCACCGCGACCCCACCGGCCAGCTTGGCCAGCCGCTCGGACAGCTTCTCCCGGTCCCAGTCGGAGTCGGTGGTCTCGATCTCCTTGCGGAGCTGCTCGATCCGGTCGCGCACCTCCGCCTGGTCCCCACCACCGTCCACGATGGTGGTGCTGTCCTTGGTGACCACCACTCGCCGGGCCTGGCCGAGCACCTCCAGCCCGACCTGGTCCAACTTGTAGCCCAGCTCCGGCGCGATCAGCTGAGCGCCGGTGAGGATGGCCATGTCCTGCAGCATCGCCTTGCGCCGGTCACCGAACCCGGGCGCCTTGACCGCGCAGACCCGCAGGGTCTTGCGGATCGCGTTGACCACCAGGGTGGCCAGCGCCTGCCCGTCCACGTCCTCCGCGATCACCAGCAGGGGCTTGTTGGCCTGCGCGACCTTCTCCAGCAGCGGGAGCAGATCCTCGATCGCGGAAATCTTCTGGGTGGTGACCAGGACGTAGGTGTCCTCCAGCACCGCCTCCCCGGCCTCCGGGTCGGTGGCGAAGTGCGGGGAGATGAAGCCCTTGTCGAACATCATCCCCTCGGTGACCTCGACCTCGGTGCGGAGGGTGGAGCCCTCTTCGACGGTGATGACCCCGTCCTGCCCCACCTTCTCCATCGCCTCGGCGATCATCTCGCCGACGCTGGCGTCCTGGGCCGAGACCGTGGCCACGTGCGCGATGTCTGCCCGCCCCGAGACCGGAGTGGCCTTGGCCAGCAGGGCCTCGGAGACCGCAGCGGCGGCCGCGTCCATGCCCCGCTTCAATGCGATGGGGTTAGCCCCGGCGGCGACGTTACGCAGCCCCTCCCGGACCATGGCCTGGGCCAGCACGGTCGCGGTGGTGGTGCCGTCCCCGGCCACGTCGTTGGTCTTGGTGGCCACCTCTTTGACCAGCTGGGCACCCAGGTTCTCGTACGGGTTGTCGAGCTCGATCTCCTTGGCGACCGTCACCCCGTCGTTGGTGACGGTCGGCGGCCCGAACTTCTTGTCGAGCACCACGTTCCGGCCCCGGGGACCGAGCGTGACCTTGACAGTGTCGGCGAGAGTGTTGACGCCGTGTTCGAGGTGGTGCCGGGCCGCGTCGGAGAAACTCAGGATTTTCGCCATGTAGGTGTCTCCTTCACGCGGCTACCGCCCTGGACCGGTCTCCGGCCAGGGCGGTAGCCGCACTTCACTTGGTCACTTCTCGATGACGGCGAGGACGTCCCGGGCGGAGAGGACCAGGTACTCCTCCCCGCCGTACTTCACCTCGGTACCCCCGTACTTCGAGTACAGGACGGTGTCACCGACCTTGACGTCGATCGGAATCCGCTTGCCGTTGTCGTCGACCCGCCCCGGGCCGACCGCCAGGACGGTGCCCTCCTGCGGCTTCTCCTTGGCGGTGTCGGGGATCACGATGCCCGACGCGGTAGTGGTCTCCGCCTCAATCGCCTGGACCACGATGCGGTCCTCGAGCGGCTTGATCGCAACCTTCGTCGCGGTAGTCACGGATATACCCTCCCGGGTATCTGGATGGCGTTACCTGTCTCCCGTCGGTCCCGTCGTCGCGGGTGCCGGCACCGCCGGGCTTAGCACCCTCGACAGGAGAGTGCTAACGGCAGGTTAGGCCGTAAATTGGCACTCCGTCAAGGCGAGTGCCAATTCGCCACGCGCGTGGGGCACCCGACGACTGCGAAACCACCACTTCCAGCCAAGCACCGATCACCGGCCATCGACCACACCGACGCCCGGCCACAAACCCCGGCACTACGGGCTTGTCGACCAGGATGCGGAGAGGAAAAACCCCCGCCGCCACCGAGGAGGAGCCGAAAGCATGGACCGCTCCAGCCCGCCTGCGGGGGGCCCACTCATTTGGCATGCTGTCCACTAACAGGCAGAAATGTCACACACGGGGGACCACATGCAGGCGACAGTCGGTGACCGGCTCCACGTCCACGGCCGGACCGTGGGCGCGGCCGACCGCGAGGCAGAGATCATCGAAGTACGGGGAGAGGACGGGCAGCCGCCCTACCTGGTCCGGTTCCCGGACGGTCGGGAGGCGCTGGTCTTCCCCGGACCGGACAGTGTGATCATGACCCCGGAGGGCCGGATCCGGTGACCCGGGCCCTGGCCCGACTCCGGGCCAGAGTGGACGAAGGAGGTACAGCGTGCCGCGAGCGGCGGCTGGCGACCGGTGGCGGCGCGCGCTCACCGTAGGACTGGCCGGACTCCTCGCCGCCAGCGTAGCCGGGTGTGGGTTAGGCGGTGGCGCACGACCGACCCCGGAACCATCCCCGGGGCCGACCACCTCCGGGCCGACCCACACCGCCACCGCGCCGGCTACCCCAGCTACCGCCCAGGCCTACGCGGAGGCGGCGGTGGCGGCCTGGGCCGCGCCGGACCTGCTCCGCCTCCGCGACCTCGCCACCCCGGAGGTACGGCAGGCGCTCATCGAGCTCCCCGGCCCGCCTGATCCTCACTGGACTCTGGTGGCGTGTGAGGAAACCTCGCAGCACTCCGAATGCGCGTTCTACAACCGCGCCGGAGATTGGCTGGTGATCACGGTCGACCACGACCGGTTGAGCGACCGGGCGGCGGTGACCGAAGCCCGGTTCACCGCCACCAGCTATCCGGACGACCCGGTCGACTACGTGACCGCGCTGGTGACCGCCTGGCAGCAGGGCAACCTGGCCCGGATGCAGCGACTCGCGGTGCCCGCCGTCGTGGACGTGTTCACCGGAGTCGCTCCGCCCGGAGCCGTACCTGACCAGACCGCCTACCGAGTGACCCAACAGACCGGCACCGCGGTGACCGTGACGGTGACCGTGACCGGACCGGAACACACCACCGAGATCACCACCACGGTCCGCGCCAGCTCACTCGGCCAGGCACAGGCGGTCCGGGCCGCCACCCTCGGGGCATCGGCGGCCACCGCCACCGACCCGGGTCGGCCACCGCGGTGACCACCGTCGACCAGCTCGCCGCCCTCCGTACCCCCGCCGGCGAAGCGGCCCTGACCGCCGCCGCCACCCTGGTCGGGGACGATCCGCTCACCGCCGCGACCGCGCTGCGGGCACAAGGGGTGGCGCCGGACCTGGCCGCGGCCGCCCTGACCCAGGCCACGCTGCGGACACGGGCGGTGGCGAAGTTCGGCCCGGACGCCCACCGGATGTTCTTCACCCGTCCCGGCCTGGAGCAGGCCACGCGCGCCGTGGTGGCGGCCCGGCGGGCCGCGCGACTGGCCGCGGCCGGGGTGCGTCACCTCGCCGACCTCGGCTGCGGGATCGGCGCGGACACCATCGCCTGTGCCCAGGCCGGCCTGCAGGTGACCGCGGTGGAGGCGGACCCGGCCACCGCGGCGGTGGCCGCGGCCAACCTGGCGGCGTTGGGGCTCACCGATCGCGCCACCGTCCACGCTGGCCGAGCAGAACAGGCGGATCTGTCTGATGTGGATGCGGTGTTCTGCGATCCGGCCCGGCGCACCCGTACCGGCCGCCGGCTGTTCGATCCGGACACCTTCTCCCCGTCGTGGGACTTCCTGCTGACCCTGCCGCACCGGGTGCCGCGCACCGTGCTCAAACTCGCCCCCGGGCTGGATCATGCCCGCATCCCCACCGGCGCGGAAGCGGCCTGGGTGTCGGTGGACGGGGACCTGGTGGAGGCCACGCTGTGGCACGGCCCGCTGGCCGAGGTCCCCCGCCGGGCCACGGTCCTGCGCGACGGACAGGTGACCGAGCTGACCGGCAGCGGGCGGGTGGCGGCGCCGACCGGACCGGTCCGCGGCTACCTGTACGACCCGGACCCCGCGGTGATCCGCGCCGGGCTGGTGGCCGAGTTCGCCGCCACCGTGTCCGGCCACCTGGCCGACCCGACCATCGCCTATGTCTACGCCGACACCGCGGTGGCCACCCCGTTGGCCCGGTGCCTGGCGGTGGAGCAGGTGCTCCCGTTCTCCCTCAAACGGCTCCGGGCCACCCTGCGTACCGCCGGCATCGGCCACGTGGAGATCATGAAGCGCGGCTCGGCGGTGGACGTCGAACACCTACGCCGGCAACTGCGCCTGTCCGGTACCGGGGCGGCCACCCTGGTGCTCACCCGGGTGGCGGGGTCCCCGACCGTGCTGGTGTGCCAACGGTTACCGTGACCGGGTGGCCACCGGTACCCCTGCCACCACCCTCCTGACCCGACAGCGGGTCCCGCACACCCTGCACCGGTACGACGTGCCCGCGGACACCCCCGACTACGGCCGGGTGGTGGCCGAGGCGCTCGGCGTCCCCGCAGCCCAGGTGTTCAAGACCCTCGTGGCCGACGTGGACGGACAGTTGACCGTGGCGATCGTGCCGGTCACCGGCGACCTGGACCTGAAGGCCTTGGCCACGGCGACCGGCGGCAAGCGCGCCACCCTGGCGGACCGGGCCCGCGCGGAACGCGCCACCGGATACGTCCGGGGCGGGATCAGCCCGCTCGGACAGCGACGACGCCTACCTACCGTCCTCGACGCCTCCGCCGTCTCCTTCGACCGGATCTATGTGTCGGCCGGCCGGCGGGGGCTACAGGTGGCGCTGGCCCCGACGGATCTCCGCCGGCTGACCGACGCGCTGCTGGCCCCGATCGCCCGCCTCGACTCCTGACTCCTCTTCCCGCACCGGGGCTCAGCGGTCGACCGGGGCGAAGTCCCAGCTGTGCGGAGGACGGGCGACCAGCTCCGCCGGTGGCGGCGGCAGCGGCACCGGTTCCCCCCGCCACCGGGAGATCACCACCACCCGCTCGGTGGCGGAGAACACCTCGCTGGCGATATGCCGGGGGTCGAATTCGATGTGGGGCAGGGCGGTGTCGCAGACCCAGTTCACCAGCTCCGGCACCCGTTCCGGTTCCGCCCGGACCTCCCACATCCGTACGATCACGTCCGACATCGTCCTCCGATCGGAAAACCTGCGGCCGCGCACCGATCTGGCGGCCCCACCCCCTATCGTCCCCGGCCCGGGGAACGGGGTGATCACCGCCCGGTCAGGCTCACCGTGTCGACCGGGAGCGCGGAGTCGGCCGGCAGATCCAGCCGGCTGGCCGGCACCCCCGCGGCCACCAGATGGCTACCCAGCGCCGCCACCATCGCCCCATTGTCGGTGCACAGTCGGGGCCGGGGCACCCGCAGGGTCAGGCCCGCGGCCGCACACCGCTGCTCCGCCAGGGCCCGCAGCCGACTATTGGCCGCCACCCCACCCCCGATCACCAGGGTGGACACTCCGTACGCCCGGCAGGCGGCGACCGCCTTCATGGTCAGTACGTCCGCCACCGACTCCTGGAAACTCGCGGCCACATCCGCCACCGGCACCGGTTCCCCGGCCCGCTGCCGAGCCTCCACCCACCGGGCCACCGCGGTCTTCAGCCCGGAGAACGAGAAGTCGTACGGGTGCGCGGCCAGATCCTTAGGGGCGGTCAGCCCGCGGGGGAACGCCACAAAGTCCGGATCCCCTTCGGAGGCCGCCCGGTCGATCGGCGGCCCACCGGGGAACGGCAGCCCCAGCAACCGGGCCACCTTGTCGAACGCCTCCCCCGCCGCGTCGTCGATGGTCGCCCCCAGCGGGGTGATCCGGCCGGCCAGATCGTCCACCAGCAGCAGCGACGTGTGCCCCCCGGAGACCAGCAACGCCACCGCCGGTTCCGGCAACGGCCCGTGCTCCAGCGTGTCCACTGCCACGTGGGCCGCCAGGTGGTTCACCCCGTACACCGGCTTGTCCAACGCGACCGCGTACCCCTTGGCCGCCGCCACCCCCACCAGCAGCGCCCCGGCCAGCCCCGGCCCGGCGGTCACCGCGATCGCGTCCACATCCGCCAGCCGCACCCCGGCCTCGTCCAACGCCCGCTGCATGGTCGGCACGATCGCCTCCAGGTGGGCGCGGCTGGCCACCTCAGGCACCACCCCGCCGTATCGGGCGTGCCGATCGACGCTGGAGGCCAGCGCGTCGGCGAGCAGGGTACGGCCTCGAACGATCCCGACCCCGGTCTCGTCACACGAGGTCTCGATCCCCAGGACCAGCGGCTCATCCTTCACGGAGCATCACCAGCGCATCCGTGTTACTGGGCTGGTAGTAGCCCCGCCGCAGTCCGACCGGCACGAACCCGAACGACTCGTACAGCCGCTGCGCCGGCTCGTTGGTCACCGCCACCTCCAACAACACCCGGGTCACCCCGCGCCGCTCCGCCTCGGCCAGCAACCCGGTCAACAACCTCCGACCGATCCCTCGCCGCTGCGCGTCCCGGCGCACCGCCAGCGTGTTCACCCACGCTTCGTCCGGCGGCATCACCGCCAGCCCGGCGTACCCCAGCAACCTGCCGTCGGGGCCGCGGGCGGCCAGATAGTAGTGCCCTTGGGCGAGCTCGCCCTCCAGCATCCCCCGCGTCCACCGCTCGGCGCCGAACAGATCCTCCTCGATCGGCAGCACCTCATCGAGGTCGGCCAGCTGCAAGCGTACGAGCTGGACGTCGGGATCGGCCACGGGCGGGTCCTCCCCGGTAGCCGGCGCGGTCACGGCCGGGTGACCCGCTTGGGAGGATGCGGCTCGGAGGCGTCCGGGCGGCGCAGGTACAGCGGGGTCAGCGGCTCAGCGGGCTCCTTGGCCAACACCCGGGACCGGGCCACCCGCACCAGGTCCGCCGGATCCGGCTGCAACGGCTCCTCCACCACCGGCAACCGGAGCACGTCCCGGTAGCGCAGCACCCCTTCCCCGTACCCGGCGATCACCCGGTGCTCGGCGATGACCGGCAGCAGGTCCGCCGGGCGGTTCACCTCCGGTCCGTGGTGCCGCTGGCCGTCCTGGTAGATCGCCCAGTACACCTCCCGGCGCCGGGCGTCGGTCGCCACCAGCGCCGTTCCCTGGGAGCGGGCCCCGATCGCGTCCAGCGAGCACACCCCGTACGTGGGCAGGTCCAGGCTCTGGGCCATGGCGGCGGCGGTGGCCAGCCCCACCCGCAGCCCGGTGAACGGGCCCGGCCCCACCCCGGCGACCAGCGCCTCCAGGTCACCCGGGGTGGCCCCAGCCTCGGCCAGCACCGCCTCCACCTGCGGGGCGAGCTGCTCAGCGTGGGCGCGCGGGTCCACGTGCCGCCGGCGAGCCAGCGGATGGATCTTCCCGTTAGCCTCCAGCTTCACCAGCGCGACCGCGGTCGCGGCGGTGGCGGTGTCAAGCGCTAGCACCAACACGAGTGCACCCTACCGGCATCTCCAGGTCGGCCAGGCGGGCCGTCCAGTCCCCGCCTCGGCCGATCAGCTCCACTTGTCGGGGCTCGTCCTGCCCGGTGGTGTCCTCGCCGCCGGTCGGACGGTCGATCCGCACCAGCAGGTGCGCGTCGGCCAGCTGCTCCACCACCCCCTCGCCCCACTCCACCACCGTTACCGACTCATCCACCGACGCGTCCAGGTCCAGGTCGTCGATCTCCGCCCGCGGGTCGGCGCCGCCGCCGAGTCGGTAGGCGTCCACGTGCACCAGGGGAATCTTTCCACCCGCGGCCCGATCCGGCTGGTGCACCCGGGCGATCACGAAGGTCGGGGAGGTAACCGCCCCGGTCACCCGTAACCCGGCCCCGATCCCCTGGGTCAGCACCGTCTTGCCGGCCCCCAACGGACCGGCCAGCACCACCAGGTCACCGGGGCGTAGTTGGGCGGCCAGGGCCTGACCGAGCGCCCGCATGTCCGCCACGGTGGGTACGAGATAACGCTCGCTCATGCCGCCTCCCGCGGAAGCCGCTCCAGGAAGTCCAGTAGCGCCGTGGTGACCACCTCGTGGTGCTCCAACAGCACCATGTGCCCGCTGTCCGGGACCACCAGCAGCTCCGCCTCCGGCAGATACGACTTGATCTTCTCCGAGTGGGCCACCGGGGTGACCACATCCCGGTCCCCACAGATCAGCAACACCGGGGTGGCGCGCAGGCTCTCCAACACCGGGTACCGGGCGTGCGTGTAGAGGGTGCGGAGGTACCGGGCGACGGTCTCGGTGGGGGTACCGGAGTTCATCTCCTCCACGTAGCAGACCAGTGCCCGGCTGGGGTTCGGCCCACCGAACCCGTACCGCTGGGTCAAGACCCGGGCCAACTGCCGCGAGGCCTGCCGGGCCCGGTCGAGCACCGTGCCGGTGACTCGCGTCGCGCCGTTGACCAGCGGCAGCAACGGCTTACCGATCTTGATGAGCTCCGGGAGGGCGGCGCCGCTGCCGATCACCTCCCCGGCGGAGGTGGAGATCAGCACCACCCCGGCCACCCGCTGGGCGAACCACTCCGGGTACCGCTCCGCGAACGCCAGAATGGTCATCCCACCCATGGAGTGACCGATCAACACCACCGGCTCGCCCGACGTGGTCTCGTCCAGCACCCGCCGCAACGCACCGGCCAGCTCCGGCAACGCGTACTCCCCGTCGGTGAGCCGACCGGACCGACCGTGCCCAGGCTGGT
Organism: uncultured Actinomycetota bacterium; assembly: GCA_963809545.1. Taxonomy (GTDB): domain Bacteria; phylum Actinomycetota; class Actinomycetes; order Mycobacteriales; family Micromonosporaceae; genus Natronosporangium. Next base: position 112,089 of record CAWEKD010000005.1, read on the forward strand.
CGTAGAAGACCGCCCGCCAGTCCCCCCGTCGGGCCAGCTCCTTGCGTTGGAAGTGGAACACGCCCATGTTCAGGCAGAACCCGTGCACGAACACCAGCGTCGGCTCCTGCCGGGCCGGGTCAGGTCGCCCGACCAGCTCCGGCTGGGGCTCCACCGCGATCCCGTCGACCGGGTTGACCACCTCCACGTACAGCGGCAGCCCCTGGTCGGTGGTGATGGTCAGGGCCTCGTCGTACGGGGCGTTGCCGAACTCCTCCCCCGCGTGCGGATCAACGTAGGCGCGGGCGCGCCGGACCAACAGTTTCTCCGCCGCCACCCCGATCGCCACTCCGGCCGCACCGATGCCCAACAGGGCTCCAAGCAGCCCGGCCCGGCGTCGCCGGTCCCGGGGAGCCGGATCAGCCATCCTCGTACACCCTCGGCACTCGGCTGCTGCCGAACCTGGTCACGATCTCGTAGTTGATGGTGCCCACCGCCTCCGCCCAGTCGTCGGCGGTCGGAGTGCCGTCGTCTCCGGCTCCGAACAACACCGCCACATCCCCAGGGTGCACCGGGTCGTCGCCGCAGTCCAGTACGAACTGGTCCATGCAGACCCGGCCGGCCACCCGCCGGACCTGTCCGGCCAGCCACACCGGTCCGACGTTGCTGGCGGCCACCGGCACCCCGTCGGCGTACCCCAGCGGCACCACCGCCAGGGTGCTTTCCCGCTGGGTGTGGTAGGTGTGCCGGTACGACACCCCCTGTCCCGCCGGCACCCGTTTGGTCAGCAACACCCGGGCGCGGGCGGTCATGGCCGGGCGCAGTCCGAACGTCTGCCCCGGGATCGGCGACAGTCCGTACAGCGCGATCCCGGGCCGTACCAGCTCGAAGTGGGTGTCCGGGCGGGTCAAGGTGGCGGCCGAGTTGGCCAGATGCCGATAGCGGGGGCGGATCCCGTACTGTTCCGCCACCGCCAGCCCTTCCCGGAACGCGGCCACCTGGGCATCGATGCTGGGATGCTGCGCGTCGGCGTAGATCAGGTGGCTCCACACCCCGACCACCTCGATCTTCCCGTCCGCCACCGCCTTAGCGGCCGCCTCCATCAACATCGGCCACTCGGCCGGGGTGGCTCCGCCCCGCGACAACCCGGTGTCCAGTTTCAGATGCACCCGGGCCGGGCGACCGGCCTCCGCCGCGGCACACGTCAGCTCCCCCAGTTGCCGAAGATTCGCCGCGGACAGGTCCACATCGGCGGTCAACGCCTCCACCAGCGGCAGCCCCGGCGCGTACAGCCAGGCCAGGATCGGGGCGGTGATCCCCGCCCGGCGCAGGGTGAGCGCCTCCTCCAGGGTGCAGACCCCGAGCGCGGTCGCCCCGCCCTGCAACGCCGCCCGGGCCACCGGCACCATCCCGTGGCCGTAGCCGTCCGCTTTGACCACGGCCATCAGTTCGGAGTTCGGCGCGGCCTGCCGCAACCGCCTGACGTTGTTGCGGATCGCCGTCAGGTCGATCCGGACCTCGGCCTGCCACATACCCTTCACCCTAGCGACCGGCCGATGCTGGCTGGTCGTCAGCGGCGAACCTCTCGAGGCCGCCGAACCGGTCACTCCTCCCATCCGGTGACCAGATCCGGCGGGCCCAGCGCCGCCGCCACCGCGTCGGCGGTGACCGATCCCACCACCGCGGCTCGCCGCCCGGCCAGACCATGCAGGTAAGCCCCGGCCACCGCCGCCCGTTCCGGGGAGAGACCCGCCGCCAGCAGCGCCCCGATGAACCCGGCCAACACGTCTCCGGTGCCGCCGGTGGCCAGTTGCGGGGTGCCGGTCGGGTTGACCCAGGCCTGCCCGGAGGGGGAGGCCACGATGGTCCGGTCCCCCTTCAACAACACGGTGGCATTGGTGCGTGCGGCCAACCGCACCACCGCCGCCACCCGGTCCGCCCCCGGCTCCGTTCCGGCCAGCCGGGCGAACTCCCGGTCATGCGGGGTCAGCACCAGCGGAGCGGTCCGCTCCCGCAGCACAGGCATGACCCCGTCCTCCGCCAGCAGGTTCAGCCCATCCGCGTCCAGCACCGCCGGCACCGGGGCGGCCAGCACCGCCCGCAGCGTCTCCCGGGCCGCCTCGTCCCGCCCCAACCCGCACCCGCACACCCACGCTTGCACCCGCCCGGCATCCGCTACCGACGCGGAGCCGATCACCGTCGGATAGGCGGTCACCACCGCCTGCGCCACCGGGCCGGCGTACCGGACCATCCCGGCCGGGCCGGCCAATGCCCCGGCCACCGACAGCAGCGCCGCGCCCGGATAGGTGGCGGACCCGGTGGCCAACCCCACCACCCCCCGGCGGTACTTGTGGGTCTCCGGCGGCAGCTCCGGCCACCAGGCGGCGATGTCGGTCAGGTCCGGCACCTGCAGCACGGGATCGGGGCGGAGGTACGGCGCCAGCCCGATGTCCACCAACTCCACCAACCCGGCCCGGGGCGCCGCCGGCCCCACCACCAGCGCCGGTTTCAGGCAGCCGAACGTGACCGTCACGTCGGCGGTCACCGCCACCCCCGGCACGTCCCCGGTGTCCACCGCCACCCCACTGGGCACATCCACCGCCACCGTCACCGGGGTGTCCCCATCGCGGGCGCGCAGTGTGGGCAGGGCCGTCACCAGGCGCGCCGCGGGCTCCCGCAGCGCGCCGGTAGCGCCGATACCGACGATGCCGTCCACGATCAGGTCGGCCCGGGCCGGCAGGTCGGTGACGAGTTGGCCGCCGGCCGCCCGCAGGGCGGCCAACCCGCCCGAGTGCAGCCGGTCGGGGTGGGTCGGCACCGCCACCACCGCCGCGCCCCGCCGCGCCAGCGCCGCCCCCGCGTACAGCGCATCCCCACCGTTGTCCCCGGGGCCGACCACCAACAGCACCCGGCCGCCGTACACCCGCCCGTACCGCTGCTGCAGCAGCAGCGCGCATCGGCGCGCCAGCCCGGCCGCCGCCCGCGCCATCAAGGTGCCGGGCGGCAGCGTGGCCATCAGTGCCCGCTCCGCCGACCGTACGTCCGCCGACCGCCACACGCCCCGCACCGCAACCCTCCTGCGCCGCTCAGCTCAGCCGCTCCGCCACCACCATCGCCGAGGCGATCCCGCCATCATGGGACAGCGACAGGTGCCACCGGTCGATCCCCCGCTCGGCGGCCGCGGCGGCCACGGTGCCGGACACGGTCAGCCAGGGCCGGCCGTCCGGGTCGGTCACGATCTCGCAGTCGTGCCAACGCAGACCGGCCGGGGCGCCCAAGGCCTTGGCGACCGCCTCCTTGGCGGCGAACCGGGCCGCCAAGGATTCCGGCGAGCGCGGGTTGCCGGAGCCGGTGACCCGCTCCGCCTCGGTGAACAACCGGTCTGCCAACAGGGGGGTGCGGGTGAGGGCGGCGGCGAACCGCTCCACGAGCACCACATCCAGCCCGATCCCGACAATCACGCCGGTCACCCTACCGGCGGACGAGTGCGGCACCGCGAGCCGACCGCACCGCCACACCGGTCCGAACTGTCCACCTCTGACCGAAAAGCAATGGCTGATGGTCAGAGAGTACCGACCCGGGGCAGGTTTCGTCGGGCGATCGGACGGGCACTCGCGAAGCCGTGACCGCAGTGAGCGAACCCGATCGACTAGCCCAGCTCATCGACCGGTGGTCCGGCCGGACGGTCGTGGTGCTCGGGGACGTCCTGCTGGACGAGTGGTGCCACGGCCACACCGACCGCTTGTGTCGGGAAGCACCCGTGCCGGTACTGGACGTACAGGAGGAAACCTATGCCCCGGGCGGGGCCGGCAACACCGCCGTGAACCTCGCCCGCTTAGGGGCCCGGGCGGTGCTGGTCGCCGCGGTCGGCGCCGACCCCGCCGGCCAGCGGGTCCGGGCCGAGTTGGCGGCCGCGGGGGTGGTGGACCGCACCGTCACCGTGCCCGGCCGCCCCACCCCGGTGAAACGCCGGCTGTTGGCGGACGGGCAACTCCTGCTCCGGCAGGATCTGCAGGCCACCCCCACACGGCTACCGACCGGCGCCGGGGAGCGACTGCGCCGTCGGCTGGTGGCGCTCACCCTCGATGATCCCGCGCCGGTGCTGCTGGTGTGCGACTACGGCCTGGGTGGAATCCCGGACGACCTCCGGCGGTGGCTGCTGGTGGAGCGGGCCCGATTCGACCCGGTCGGGCTCGACGCGCACGACCTGCGCCGTTGGGAGGGGCTGGCTCCCACCATCGTGGTCCCCAGCTTCGAAGAGGCGCAGCAGGCCATCGCCCGGGCGCAGGCCGACGGCCTCGACGAGGTGGAGATGGAGCCGGGCGACGAGACCGCTCCCCGGGTGCGGGCGGCCTACCGGTACGCCGCCGGATTGCTGAACTTGACCGGCGCCCAGACGGTGGCGGTCACCGTGGACCGGGACGGGGTGGTCATCGCCGGCCAGGATGGACAACGGTACCGCACCCGCGCCTGGTCGGCGCCGACCAGCTACACCGCCGGTGCGGGGGACACGTACCTGGCCACGGCCGCGCTCGCCATCGCCGCCGGCGGTACCTTGCCGGAAATCGCCGAGCTGGCCCAGCGCGCCGCCCAGTTGGCGCTCGTCGGCCCCGGTACGTGCGTGTGCGACCGGGAGCGACTGCGCGCGGAGCTACCGGTTCCGCCCGCACCGGCTACTCCGTCGCACGGCCCCGCCGTCGTCGACCTGCCGGAGCTGATGGCGACGGTCCAGCGGTGCCGGGACGCCGGCGGCCGGGTGGTGTTCACCAACGGCTGCTTCGACATCCTGCACCGCGGCCATGTCACCTATCTGGAGCAGGCCCGGCAACTCGGGGACCTGCTGGTGGTAGCGGTCAACAGCGACACCAGCGTCCGCCGGCTCAAGGGTCCACACCGGCCGGTGAATCCGGTGGAGGACCGGGTGGCGGTCCTGGCCGCCTTGTCCGCTGTGGACCAGGTGGTGGTGTTCGAAGAAGACTCTCCCGCCTCGCTGATCGAGGCGATCCGCCCGGAGGTGTACGTCAAGGGCGGGGACTATCCACCGGAGCTGGTGCCGGAGGCGCCGCTGGTCCGGCGACTCGGTGGCCAGGTGCAGATCCTGGGGTACGTACCGGACCGGTCCACCTCCGCGGCGATCGCCCGGATCCGGGGCCGTGCCGACCGTGCCCGCGCGCCGGCCGCCGCATCCGACCGGGCCGACGCCCCCACCGGTGAGCACAGCCATCGGTGAACCGTTCGCCGCGGTGGTGGCACACCACTCACCTGGGGAGGTCGGTCGATGAGCACACAGATCCGGGTCGCGATGGTGTGCGGGCCGGCCCGGCCCGGCCAGGACGAAATCAGCGACTATGTGTCCCGACTGGTGGCCGCGCTGTCGGAGGTGGAGGTCCAGGTGTGGCCGGTGCCGGTGCGCCGGTCGGCGGCGGATCTCACCGGCTGGTGGGCGGCGGTCCGGCGGGCGGCCCGCACCGTCCGCGCGTTGCAGCCTGACCTGGTACACGTGCAGTTTGCGCCGGTGGCGTACCGGTTCTCCCGCCTGCCGGGGCTGCTGCCGCTGCTGCTCCCCACCGACACCCCGCTGGTCACGACCGTGCACACCTACGGGTGGAGGCCGCCGGCCACGGGGCTGTCGGCGGCGGTGTGGCGGCCGCTGGAGCGGGCCGGCTGGTGGGACCAGGAGACCGGCCGGTTGGCGCCGGCCAGCGCGACGGTGCTCACCACCCACCATGGTCACGCGGGGCCGGCCCCACCGCGGGCCGGCCAGCGATCGGCGGACACGCCGTCCCCCACCGCCGACCCCGCAGGGGACGCCGCGACGCTCCGGGGCCCCCACGTCGCCCTGACGCCGGGGATCGCTCCCGATCAGGCCGGTCCTGGTGACACCGCGCTGAACGGGGTCGACCCCACCGGCGACGCGGTGGCCCGGTTGCGGGCCGACGACCAGCTGCGGCATCAGCTGGCCGAGGTGGGGGTGCGGTGGGTCGACGACCGCATCTGGCCGCAGGTGGCCGCGGCGCACCGGGCGGTGTACGAGCAGGTGCTGGCCGAGGTCGGCCTCACTCCACAGTGACCGACTTGGCCAGGTTACGAGGTTGATCCACGTCGTGCCCCCGGGCCGCGGCCACTTCACAGGCGAACACCTGGAGCGGCACCGTGGTCACCAGCGGTGCCAGCAGGGTCGGAGTGGCCGGCACCTGGATCAGGTGGTCGGCGTACGGGACCACGGCCTCGTCCCCTTCTTCCGCGATCACGATGGTGCGGGCGCCCCGAGCCCGGACCTCCTGCAAATTGGACACGATCTTGCCGTGCAGGGCGCTCCGACCGACCGGAGACGGCACCACACACACCACCGGCGTGCCCTGGTCGATCAGGGCGATCGGACCGTGCTTCAGCTCACCCGCCGCGAACCCCTCGGCGTGCATGTAGGCGAGTTCCTTCAGCTTGAGCGCCCCCTCCAGCGCCACCGGGTAGCCGACGTGCCGGCCGATGAACAGCACCGAACGGGAATCCGCGAGTTCGCGGGCGAGCCGACGGACGGGCTCCATGGTCTCCAGCACCGCCTCGACCGCCCCCGGCATCTCCTGCAGCTGCTGGACGACCGCGGCCACCTCGTCGGCCCACATGATGCCGCGGACCTGGGCCAGGTGCAGCCCCACCAGGTAGCAGGCGACCAGCTGGGTGAGGAACGCCTTGGTGGAGGCGACCGCGATCTCCGGTCCGGCGTGGGTGTAGAGCACGGCGTCGGACTCCCGCGGGATGGTGGCGCCGTTGGTGTTGCAGATCGCCAGCACCTTGGCCTGCTGCTCCTTGGCGTGCCGCAGCGCCATCAGGGTGTCCATGGTCTCCCCGGACTGGGAGATCGCCACCACCATGGTGGTCCGGTCCAGCACCGGGTCGCGGTATCGGAACTCGCTGGCCAGCTCCACTTCGCACGGAATCCGGGTCCAGTGCTCGATCGCGTACTTGGCGACCATGCCGGCGTGGTACGCCGTCCCACAGGCGACGATGAACACCTTGTCCACGTCCCGCAGGTCCTGATCGGCCAGGCGTACCTCGTCCAACAGGATCTTCCCGTTGGCGGTGAACCGACCGCGCAGGGTGTCGGCGACCGCCCGCGGCTGCTCCGCGATCTCCTTGAGCATGAAGTAGTCGTAGCCGCCCTTCTCCGCGGCGGTGGCGTCCCAGTCGATGTAGAAATCGCGGCCCGCGGCCGGCCGCCCGTAGAAGTCGGTGATGGACAGCGAATCCGAGGTGATCAGCACTACCTGGTCCTGCCCGAGCTCCACCGCCTGGCGGGTGTGGGCGATGAACGCGGCCACGTCGCTGGCCAGGTAGTGTTCGCCGTCGCCCCGCCCGACCACCAGCGGGGAGTCCCGCCGGGCACCGACCACCACCCCGGGCGCCTGACTGTCCACCGCCAGCAGCGTGAACGCCCCCTCGAGCCGAAGGCACACCCGACGCATCGCCTCGGCGAGCCGCTCCCCCGGATCCGAGAAGGCCGCCTCCGTACGCGTCTGAGTCGACGGAAGCTCCTCTTCCGCCCCCCAGGACGGTGGGGACAACGCCGCCAGTTCGCCGGCCAGCAGGTGCGCGACGCATTCGCTGTCGGTGTCGCTGACCAACTCCACTCCGGCGGCTTCCAGCTCCGCCCGCAGCTTGGCGAAGTTTTCGATGATGCCGTTGTGGATGACGGCGATCCGCCCGTCCCCGGACATGTGCGGATGGGCGTTCCGGTCGGTCGGCCCGCCGTGGGTGGCCCAGCGGGTGTGCCCGATTCCGGTACGCCCGGTGGTCAGGCCCCGGTCGTTGCCGGTGCGGGCCAACTCCTCCAGCGCCTCGGCCAGGTTGCTCAGTTTCCCCGCCCGCTTGCAGGCCACCAGCTCGGTGCCGTCCACCACCGCGACGCCCGCGGAGTCATACCCCCGGTACTCCAGTCGCCGCAGCCCCTCCAGCACGATCGGCAGCGCTGGCCGTGACCCTACGTACCCTACGATTCCGCACATGCCGGGCAGCTTACCCCAGGATCGCTCACTTATTCTGCGCGAATCAAGGAGTTTTGCGCAGCATGGTTGCGCGGAACTGCCGCGTTTTAGAATCCGGGAAATGAGCGCAACCGCCCCCGGGCCCCGTTCCGGCCGGGATCACCCTCCTGGGAACAGCCCGGTCGCTGCCCCGGCCCACCGGTCCGTGCCGGCCCGGACTGGCACGTCCACCGACCGCGAAACCGCTCGGACCGCTCGGGACCGGCTCGCGGAACGGTGGGAAGAGCGACTGGCCACGCCGGTGGTGATAGCGGCGGCGGTATCGGTCCCGGCGCTGTTCCTGGCGGTATTCGCCGACGGTTTCCTGGCGCTGATCGGGCAGCTCCTGACCTGGGCGTCGCTGGTGATCCTCACCGCCGAGACGCTGCTGCTGCTCGTCCTCGCTGGGCACCGGTGGGTGTGGCTGCGACGACACTGGTGGGCGGTGCTCGTGCTGCTGCTGGCCATCCCCGCGATGGTCGCGGCGCTGGCCCCGATCCAGGCCCTACGGTTGCTGGGATTCCTCTGGCAACTGTGGCGGCTGCAGATCCTCCGCGTACGGACCATTGTGCGCGCCGGTCGGGTCCTCATCCGCCGCCTCACCGGCCCCTGGCGGTACGTGGTCGGGGTCAGCGGTTCCCTCCTGGCGATAGGATTCGCCGCCCTCGTGCTGGTGGACCCGGCCGCCAGTGCGCAACGGGAACGGGTGCTGGCGCAACTGGCACAGTGGTCGCGCCCCGCGCTGGCCGTGCCGCTGCTTGGGCTGCTGCTGGTGGCCGGCCTGGGGTGGCAGTGGCTGCGCGTACGCGCCCGCCGCCCGCAGCGATCAGGAAGGACTAGCGCCGCTGACCACCGCGGCCAGCTCGTCGGCGACCGAGCGGGCCAGTTCGACGGTGGGGGCCTCCACCATCACCCGGATCAGTGACTCGGTGCCGGAAGGGCGCAGCAGCACCCGACCGGTGTCCCCGAGCCGGGCCTCGGCCGCGGCCACCGCCGCGGTCACCGCCGGACTGGCCGCGACCGCCTGCTTGTCGGCCACCGGTACGTTCACGAGCACCTGCGGCAACCGGGTGACCACCGACGCCAACTCGGCCAGGGGGCGCCCCGTGGCGGCCATGCGGGCCATCAGATGCAGCCCGGTGAGGATGCCGTCGCCGGTGGTGGCGTAGGCCGGCATCACCACGTGTCCACTCTGCTCGCCGCCGAGCGCGAGCCCGGACTCACGCAGCTCCGCCAGGACGTACCGGTCACCGACCTTGGTCTCCACCAGCCCGATCCCGGCCTTGGCCATCGCCAGCCGCAGCCCCTGGTTGCTCATGACCGTGACCACCAGCTGGTCCTTGACCAGGGTGCCGGCCTCCCGCATGGCCAGCGCCAAGATCGCCATGATCTGGTCGCCGTCGACCACTTCCCCGGCCGCATCCACCGCCAGCAGCCGGTCGGCGTCGCCGTCCAGCGCGATGCCGAGATCAGCCTGGTGCTCCACCACCGCCGCGGTCAGCGGCTCCAGGTGGGTGGAGCCGCAGTGGTCGTTGATGTTGATCCCGTCCGGGGCGGCGTTGATCGCCACCACGTCGGCCCCGGCCCGGCGGTAGACCTCCGGCGCCACCTCGGCGGCCGCCCCGTGCGCACAGTCGACCACCACCCGCAGCCCGTCCAGCCGGTGCGGAATGGAGCGCACCAGGTGGGTGATGTACCGCTCCGCGCCGTCGGCCAGATCCGTGACCCGGCCGATCCCCGCCCCGGTGGGGCGGGGCCAACCGACGTCGCTGCGCACCACCCGCTCGATCTCGTCCTCGAGCTCGTCCGGCAGCTTGTGTCCCCCGGCCGCGAACAGCTTGATCCCGTTGTCCGGCATCGGGTTGTGGGAAGCGGAGATCATCACCCCCAGGTCAGCGGAGAGCTGGGCGGTGAGCATCGCCACGGCCGGGGTCGGGAGCACCCCCACCCGGATCACTCGGGCCCCGGCGCTGGTCAACCCGGCGACCACCGCCGCGTCCAGCATCTCGCTGCTGGCCCGGGGATCCCGCCCCACCACCGCGACCGGGGGCTGCGAACCGTCCCGTTTGCAGAGCACGGACGCGGCGGCCCCCGCCACCGCCATCGCCAGCTCGGGGGTCAGTTCGCTGTTAGCCAGCCCGCGGATCCCGTCGGTGCCGAACAGCCGACCAGGTGGCAGCGTGCGGCCGACCGCGCCGGGCGCCATTACTGGGCCCGGCGAGCGGTCGACGACGGAGCCTGCCAAGATCAGCGCTTCGAGTACTGCGGCGCCTTGCGGGCCTTCTTGAGTCCGTACTTCTTGCGCTCGATCTCCCGCGCGTCGCGAGTGAGGTACCCGGCCTTCTTGAGGGTGGGCCGGTGATCCAGATCCAGCTCGCACAGCGCCCGGGCGATCGCCAGCCGAAGCGCACCGGCCTGGCCGGTGATCCCACCGCCCCGGATGTTGGCGAACACGTCAACCGAGTCCAGCCGCTCGGTGAGCACCAGCGGCGACTTGATCTGCTGCTGGTGCACCTTGCTCGGGAAGTAGTCCTCCAGCGGCCGCCCGTTGCAGATGATCTTGCCGGTACCGGGGGCGATCCGCACCCGGGCGATCGCCTCCTTGCGGCGACCCACGGTCTGGATCAGCCCATTGGCGGTCCGCCGGGCCCGCTTGGTCTCCGCAGGCGCGGTGTCCACCAGGGTGGCTGGGCTCGGCCGCGGGGCGGCGGACTCCTGCGGAAGGCCCTCGTCCATCGGGGCAGTGCTCGTGTCGGTCATCGTGCTCCTCCGCCCGCGCTCACCGCGCGACCTGCTTGATCTCGTACGGCACCGGCTTCTGCGCCGAGTGCGGGTGGTCCGGGCCGGCGTACACCTTCAGCTTCTTCAGCAGCTTCCGGCCGAGCCGGTTGTGCGGCAGCATCCCCTTGACGGCCAACTCCACCGCCCGCTCCGGCCGCTTGCGGAGCAGCTCCTCGTAGGAGGTCTGCTTCAACCCGCCGGGGTAGCCGGAGTGCCGGTAGATGACCTTGTCCCGCCGCTTGTTACCGGACAGCGCCACCTTCTCGGCGTTGACGATGATCACAAAGTCGCCGGTGTCCATGTGCGGGGCGAAGATCGGCTTGTGCTTGCCGCGCAGCAACGTAGCGGCCTGGCTCGCCAGCCTGCCCAGCACCACGTCGGCGGCGTCGATAACGTGCCATTGCCGCTCAATGTCACCCGGCCTGGGGCTGTACGTACGCACAGGTCACCTTGCCTCAAGAGTCGAGTTGATCGGAATTCGCGCGCGCAGCAGCCGCCGCCGCACAACAGCCGTAGAGAATACCCTTGTCTGGCCGGTGGGGTCAAAACAGGGTCGGGATTCGTGTCCCCCGTGGTGGCGCGGGTGGTTCCCCCGTGGTGGCGCGGGTGGTCCTCGGGCCGTACGCTCCCCGGCATGGCGGTTGAAAACGCGCCAGGGTTGTCCGTGCCCGCCGACGGCTTACCGGGGTCATCGGAGCCGACCCCGTCCGTCCCGCGCTCGGTAGCCGATGGTGATGCGCAGCCTCGAGCCGACGGCGACGGCCAGGCCCGGCAGGCACGGCCCCGGACCGCCCAGTGGGGGCAGCTCCTGATCACCGGATTCGTGGTGGGCGCCGTGGCCGCCGCCGGACAGCTCGGGCTCGGGTACGGGTTAGGCCTGCTCCGGTTGGCCCGGGTGTTCCCGAACGACGGGCTGTGGTCCAGTCAGCTGACCTGGGTGGCCTGGTTCGCGCTCGGAGCCGTCCTCGCCGGCAGCGCTGGAGCCCGGCTGGTCGCTGGTCGCCACCGACTCCTGGTGCGGCTCGGCGGCCGGATCGCGATCGGGTTCACCGCGGGCCTGGGCGCCGCGGTGATGATCCCGCTGACCGCGATCCCCGCCCGGTTCGCTCAGCTTCCGCCCCGCCCCGGCGGAGTAGCGACCACCACGCCGGTACTGGAGGTCTCCCTGGTCGCCGGCCTCGGCGTGCTGGCGGGGATCGTCGTCGCGGTGGCCGCGCTCAGCGTCCGGCTGGTGGCGGTGAGCGTGACCCTCATGGCCGGGCTCACCTGGCTGCTCGCGCTGATCTCATTCGCCCCCTCTCTGGCCCCTGGTAGCCCCCCACCGCTTGTTCGGCTGGCGGTGCCGGACCTACCGGCGGACGGCGCCCCACCCGCCTGGGCGGTGCTCTCGCCCCCGATCCTGGCGCTGCTAGTCTGCGGGGCGATCGCGTTGGCGGCCCGGTCCCGAGGGCTGCCACCGCTGCAGACCGCCGCCGCCACCGCATCCGCGCCTGGGCTGCTCGCCCTGGCCTACCTGATCGGGTCCCCCGGCGTAGGGGAACGCACGCTGCAGACCTCGCCGTACGCGGGAGCGCTGCTGTCGATGGCCGCCGGCCTGCTGGTCGCGCTGCTGATCGGCGTGGTGCGCCCACCCGCGGCGCGGAGCGGATCCGGAATCGGTCCCGACGTCGACACCAGCACCACGGACGCCCCCACCGTGGAGTTGCCAGCGCTGCCGTCGACGCCGACGGAGTCGGCGACCGCGGGTGCACCGCCGAAGGAGCACGCACCGACGGAGGAGACCCCCGCACCGGACCAGCCGGGGTCGGAAACCCCCGCAACCGCTCCCCCAGAAAGCCCGGTAGCGATTCCCCCAGAAAGCTCGGCAGCAGTTCCCCTGGCAAGCCCGGTAGCAGCTCCCGCACCGGCTGAATCCGCTACCGCGCCGGAAGCGCCCGAGCCCACTTACGAGGCGCCGCCACCGCTCACCCCGGCCCCGCCGTCCAGGCAACCCCGGTGGCTGGCCACACCATTGGCCGCGGCCGTGTCCCGGTTTGGTCGACGTAAGCGCCGCCGGTCGGAACCGACCGCGCCCACCCCCACGCCGGCAGCCGCGCCCACGTCGGATGCGCCGACCACCCCCAGCGAGGAGCCGGCCGCCCCGGTCGGGCTCACCCCCGCCGCTCCGGCCCCGGTCGACGCCGCCCGGTCCGAGCCCACCTCGCTCGATCCGATCTCGATTGACCCGCCTCCGCCGTCAGCGGAGCCCCGCCGGCTCGAGCCCCGCACGCTTGACCTCGACGCGTTGAACCTCGAGGACTACCTACCTCGCGCCCGGGCGTTCACCCGCAGCGCTGATAGTGACCCCCCGTCCCTCGCCGATCCCGCCCCGTCCACTGACCCTTCTCCCTCAGCCACCACGGACGCGCGGTTCACCGTCGACCCGGTCGATCGCTCCGCCCCCACCCCGGCGACGGAGGCCGACCCGTCGCCGACGTGGTCGACCGGGGAGTTGTTCGGCCGGGAGCTGTTCGCCCCCGAGCCGTCGGCCACCGAGTCGGCCGCCCACCCGCTCCCCGCTCCGGAATCGTTCCCACCCGAATCGTCCGGCGGGGAGCCCTCCCCCGACGCGCCCACCCAGGCGGACTCTCCGGACCTGCCCACGGCCGCGCCGGATGCCTCCGATGAGGGCTCCTCCGGCAGGGGCACGTCCCGCAGACGCAAGTCCTCCACGAGCCCGTCGCTCCGGAAGAGCCGGTCGACCAAGGGCACCTCCCGCCGGCGGAGCCGGGAGCCCGCCGCAGCGGACACCTCCACCCCGCCGGCGACGGATGAGTCGCCCACCGCGGCCACCGAACCGGAGGATGAACACATCAGCTGGATCAGTTCGCTGGCCGCGCCCCCAGAGCCGGAGCCTCGGCCCGACGACGACTTCACCGAACGGGTCCGGCGACGGCTGCGACGCGACCTCGACTGACCCGCCCCCACGCGTTGGCGGGGGAGCATGCCCCTAGGAAGGTCCGCCCCTCCCACGCGCATGCTCCCCCGCTCCCGAGGTGGACTGGCCGCTGCCTGCCCGCGGTGACCGCCCCGCGGGCAGGCAGCGGACGGAGCAGGTCAGGAGGAGGTCAGCGGCAGGTAGACCCGACCGCCGGAGTCGCGGAACTCCTCCGCCTTCTGGCGCATCCCGGCCTTGGCCGCCTCCTCCACCGACAGGCCCTGCTGGGCGGCGTACCGCTGCAGATCCTGGGTGATCTTCATGGAGCAGAACTTCGGCCCACACATGGAGCAGAAGTGCGCGGTCTTGGCCGGCTCCGCCGGCAGCGTCTCGTCGTGGTAGGACCGCGCCGTGTCCGGGTCGAGGGACAGGTTGAACTGGTCCTCCCACCGGAACTCGAACCGGGCCTTGCTCAGCGCGTCGTCCCACGCCTGCGCCCCCGGGTGCCCCTTGGCGAGATCGGCCGCGTGCGCGGCGATCTTGTAGGCGATCACCCCGGCCTTCACGTCATCCCGGTTCGGCAGCCCCAGATGCTCCTTGGGGGTGACGTAGCAGAGCATGGCGGTGCCGTACATCGCGATCATCGCCGCCCCGATCGCCGAGGTGATGTGGTCGTACGCCGGAGCGATGTCGGTCGCCAGCGGTCCGAGGGTGTAGAACGGCGCCTCGTGGCACCACTCCTGCTGCAGGTCCACATTCTCCTTGATCTTGTGCATCGGGACGTGGCCCGGACCCTCGACCATCACCTGCACGCCGTGCTCCCACGCCACCTTGGTCAGCTCCCCGAGGGTCCGCAGCTCAGCCAACTGGGCCTCGTCGTTGGCGTCCGCGATCGATCCCGGACGCAGCCCATCCCCCAGCGAGAAGGCCACGTCGTACTTGGCGAAGATCTCGCACAGCTCGGCGAAGTGGGTGTAGAGGAAGTTCTCCTCGTGGTGCGCCAGGCACCAGGCGGCCATGATGGACCCACCCCGGGAGACGATCCCGGTGACCCGGTTGACCGCCAGCGGCACGTACCGCAGCAGCACCCCCGCGTGCACGGTCATGTAGTCCACGCCCTGCTCGGCCTGCTCGATGACGGTGTCCCGGTAGACCTCCCAGGACAGCTTGGTCGGATCCCCCTTGACCTTCTCCAGCGCCTCGTAGATCGGCACGGTTCCGACCGGCACCGGCGAGTTACGGATGACCGCCTCTCGGGTTTCGCGGATCCGTTTACCGGTGGACAGATCCATCACCGTGTCCGCTCCCCACCGGGTGGCCCAGGTCAGCTTCTCCACCTCCTCCGCGATCGAGGAGGTGACCGCGGAGGTACCGATGTTGGCGTTCACCTTCACCAGGAACCGCTTACCGATGATCATCGGCTCGCTCTCCGGGTGGTTGACGTTGGCCGGCAGGATGGCTCGGCCGGCGGCGATCTCCTGCCGAACCACCTCCGGGTCCATGCCCTCCCGGATCGCCACGAACTCCATCTCCGGGGTGATGATCCCGGCCCGGGCGTACTGGAGCTGGGTGACCGGCTGGTCGGCGGCGGCGGCCAACGGGGTGCCGGCACCGCGCACCGGCGCCACATCGCCCCGCTCCGCGATCCAGGCCCCGCGCAGCGGCGGCAGCCCCCGCTCCGGATCACTGCCGGGGCCGGAGGTGTCGTACAGCCGCACCGGCGGGTTGTCCCCGGTCAGCTCCACCTCCATAAACGGCACTCGCAGGTCCGGTCGGGATCCCTCCACATAGACCTTTCGACGTGCGTTCATCAGCATCCCTCCGTGTAGGCCCCGCCGGTGGGCGGGGGAAACGGAGCTCCTGCGGTGCCGCAGGAGCAGCCGGTTCGCCATCGGGCGAGCCCGGTACCCACCCCTGAATCGAACATATGTTCGAAGCAAGCCCTGCCATGGACTGCTCGCGAGGGGTGGAACGCTTATCGCGACCAGGCCCGGCAGCGGCGTCGCCCCTGGCAGACCACCGACCGCGCCGGGGTGGCCGCGGAGACCCCCTCCCGTGCGGAAGGGGCGTGAGCTGATCCCTCCTTCGTGGCGGGCCGGACTACCGCCGACCCCGACCGATTCCTATTCCTTCAGGTGGGCTGGAGTGGACCATCCAAAGTGGTCCAATGGCCCGATCCCGCCGCCAAGCTTCCAGTCCGCGGATCCGGCCATCGCCCGGACCACGTACGCCTTGGCCGTCTTCACCGCGTCCAGCACGGAGGCTCCCTGCGCCAACTGGGCCGCTACCGTCGCCGCGAAGGTGCAGCCGGAGCCGTGGTTGTGCCGACTGTCCACTCGAGGACCGCGCAGCAGCTCGCACTTCCCATCCGTCCAGACCGCCTCCACTACCTCCTCGGCCGGCACCGGCAGGTCCCCGCCGGTCACCACCACGTACTGGGCACCGCGCTCACCGAGCGCGGTCGCGGCCTCGACCATCTCCTCCGGACTCGTGACCGGTCGGCCCGTCAACGCCGCCGCCTCCGCCACGTTGGGCGTGACCACCAGGGCGTACGGCAACAGCCGCTCGATCGCCTCCACCACTCCCAGCTCGTATCCGGTGGTGGAGACCAGCACCGGGTCGACCACCAGGTTCGGCACCCGGCCCGCGCGCGCAAACTCCACGATCTGGTCGGCGATCTCCGGGCTGCCCAACATCCCGGTCTTGACCGCCGCTACCGGTAGGTCATCCAGCACCGCCGCGAGCTGGCTGGCGACGGTCGCGGGCGGAATCGGGTGAATGTCGGTGACTCCCCGGGTGTTTTGGGCGGTCACCGCGGTGATCACCGAGGTGCCGAAGCAACCGTGCGCGGCGAACGCCTTCAGGTCGGCTTGGATGCCGGCGCCACCGCCAGAGTCCGAGCCCGCGATCGTCAAGGTAACCGGTGGAGTCATGCCACTGCCCTCGTTCCACTATCCAGATCGGTGTCTTCGGCTGCGTGTTGGAGCGCCGCGACCACGGCCGCCGGGTCGGTGGCCCGCATCACCGCCCCCATCACCGCCACTCCGGCCGCCCCCGCGCGGCGGCAGGCTGCCACCTGCGCGGGGGACTCGATCCCGCCCAGTGCCAGCACCGGCCGCCCGGCGTGTCGACACAGCTCCGCCAGCCCGGTGGTCCCCAACGCCGGGCCGTAACCGGGCTTGGAAGCGCTGGCGTACACCGGCGACACGGTCACATAGTCCTCAGTGGTCAGTCGCGTCAGCTCGCTCAGGTTGTGGCAGGAACGGCCGACCAGCCAATCGGCGCCGACTACCGGTGGATCGTGCGCTGCCAGATGCACCGCGCTCCCGCCCAACGGGTCCGGTCCGGCCACCACCAGCCGTCCGCCCACCGGCGCCAGCACCACCCGCAGCTGCCGGGCCAGCTCCGCCCGCTCCGCCCGCGGCAGATCCTTTTCCCGGAGCAGCACCCACCGGGCACCTCCGGCCACCGCCGCCGCCACCACCTCCGGCAACGGGGCCCGGGCCTGGCGCCGGTCGGTCACCACCAGCAACCGGGGCAGTGGCCCGGCCGGGCCGGGCCGGGCCGACGGCGCGGAGAGCGGGATGGTCACAGGTCAGGCCGCCCTTCATCCGGGGTGCTGGGCAGCGCATGATGCCGCCGAGGGATTCGCCCCGCGCCGGCGGCCAGCCGCCCCGCGATCACCGCATGCCGCATCGCGGTAGCCATCGCGGCCGGGTCGGCGGCCCGGGTCACCGCGCTGGCCAGCAGCACCGCGTCGCACCCCAGCTCCATCGCCAGGGCAGCGTCCGAGGCGGTGCCGATGCCCGCGTCCAGGATCACCGGAATGTCCACTGCCTGGCGGATCAGCTGAATGTGGTGCGGATTGTTGATGCCCAGCCCGGACCCGATCGGGGCCCCGGCCGGCATGACCGCCGCACAGCCCACATCGGCCAACCGGCGGGCCAGCACCGGATCGTCGTTGGTGTACGGCAACACCGTGAACCCGTCGTCGACCAGCTGCTCGGCCGCGGCCAGCAACTCCACCGCATCCGGCAACAGGGTCCGGTCGTCGCCGATGACCTCCAGCTTGATCCAATCGGTCTCAAACGCCTCCCGGGCCAGATGCGCCAGCTTCACCGCCTCGGTGGCGGTGAAGCACCCGGCGGTGTTCGGCAACACCCGCACCCCGCACCGTTGCAGCACCTCCATCAGGCCGCTGGGGCCGGCGGCGTCCACGCGCCGCAGCGCCACCGTGACCATCTCGGTGCCGCTGTTACGGATCGCCTGCTCCAGTGCGGCCAAGCTGTGGGCGCCACCGGTGCCGAGGATCAGCCGCGAGGTGAAGGTCACCCCACCCAACTCGAAGCGGTCGTCCATGTCACCCTCCCTGGGTTGCGGTCAGGACCTCCAGCCGGTCCCCGGCGTTGATCTGGGTGGTGGACCAGGCCGACCGAGGTAGCACCTCACCGTTGAGCGCCACCGCCACCCCCCGTCCGTCCGCGCTGCCGACCAGCTCCGTCACCAGGTCGGCGACCGCGCTCCCCGCGGCCACCTCTCGCTCCCGCCCGTTCACCGTGACCACCACGTCTGCCCTCCCTCAGCTTGGTGTGGACCCGTCGAACCTGTCAGGTCCGAATGGGACGATCACTTCGGGAACCTGCCCGGTGGCCACCAGTTCACTGATGGCCTCGGCGGTCACCGGAGTCAGCAAGATTCCGTGTCGGTAGTGGCCGGTCGCCACCACCACCTCCGGGCGCCCCGGCAATCGACCCAGGATCGGCGCGTTGTCCGGAGTGCCGGGACGGTGCCCGACCCCGACCTCCACCAGCTCGTACTCGTACAGCTCCGGCACCAGATCGGTGGCGGCCCGCAGCAGCTCCAGCGCGCCCCCGGCGGTCGGGAGTGGGTCGGTGCGCTCCTCCTCGGTGGCCCCCACCACCACCTCCCCGTCGGCCCGGGGCACCAGGTAGACCCGACGGCCGTCGGCGAACCCGCGAATCACGTGCCGAAAGCCGGGCTCCCCGTCGGGCGCGCGCAGTCGCAGCACCTGCCCCTTGACCGGTCGGACCGGCAGCCCGGTGAGCGCCGCCGACCCGCAGCCCGCGGCCACCACCACCGGCCCCTCACCCCGCGTCGCCAGATCGTCGACCGGGCCGGCCACGAACTCCACCCCGGCGGCGGTGGCGGCCGCCCGCAGTGTCGCCACCAGCCGACGCGGGTCCACCTGCCGGTCGTGCGGCGCGTATGCGCCTCCCCGCACCCGGGGGTGGAGCGCCGGCTCTCGTCGCCGTACCCGGGCCGCGGTTAGCCGCTCCACCGGCAGTCCCAGCGACTGCTGATAGGTCCACAGCCGCTCCGCCTCGGCCAGATCATCGGCGGTGAGCGCCACCAGCAGGGTGCCCTCGGTGCGGTACCCCACCTCCCCGTACGGCGCCAGCGCGGCCGCGAACTCCTCCCACTGCTGCGCGGAGGCCACCAGCAGCGCGGTGAGCTGGTCCTCGCCGAAGTACGCCTCGCTGACCGGGGCGAGCATGCCGGCGGCCACCTGCCAGGCGCCCGGCCGCTCCGCCTCGTACACGGTCACCGCGAGCCCGCGCTGCGCGCACCGCCAGGCGATCGCGAGACCGATCACGCCCCCACCCACCACCGTGACCCGGGCGGTATCGGTGCTCATGCCTGCCCGTCCACGGCCGCCAACAGTGCCCGAGCAGCCGCGGCCGGATCGGCCGCTTCGCTCACCGCACCGATCACCGCCACCCCGTGGGCGCCCGCGGCCCGAAGCGCCGGCACCCGCTCGGGGGTCACCCCACCGATCGCGATCACCGGTGTGTCCGGCACCGCGGCCGCCACCGCGGCCACCCCGTCCGGCCCGATCGCCGCCGGCAGGCCGGCCTTGGTGCGCGTGGAGAACGCCGGCCCCACCCCGAGGTAACTGGCCCCTGCGGCCACCGCGGCGCGTGCGCTGTCCGGATCCCGGCAGGTGGCTCCCACGATCGCTGCTGGCCCCAACACCCGTCGGGCCGCCGCCACCGGTAGGTCGTCCGCGCCCACGTGGCCTCCGGCCGCCCCCACCGCCAAGGCCAGGTGCAGCCGATCGTTGACCAGGCACATCGCCCCATGCTGGTCACACAGCTGGCGGATCCGGGTAGCGAACTCGTACGCCTCGCGATCAGTGGTCCCATCCTCGACCCGCACCTGCACCACCGGAACCCCCGCGGCCAGCGCGGCGGCGGTGATCGCGACTGCGTCCCGTCCGGGTCGAGTGTCGGTGATCAGATGCAGACGCCCCAGCGGGACCACTGCTGCCTCCCTCCCTGCGCGAGGATTACCTCAATCAGGTTCGACGGTCGGAGGCCGCCTCAGCCTCCCTCTCAGCCCGGTGCGCCGGACTCCCGTGGATTCGCCGCCCACCATACGCGGTACCAACGGGGTTGCCAACCGGTAGTCACTCCGCAGTGACCTCCCGCTCCCCGCGGGCGACCTCGTACTCAGGCGTGGGCCAGCACCGTGTCACTGAACCGCGGCCAGGCGTCGAGCGCCCACGGTCCAAACCGTTCGCCGGTCAGGGCCACACAGGCCAGATCGGCGTCGGGATCCACCCACAGGAACGTGCCCGTGGCGCCGAAATGACCGAACGTCCGCGGAGAGTTGCGGCTCCCGGTCCAGTGCGGGTGCTTGTGTCCCCGTAGCTCGAAGGCCAATCCCCACGGATTGGGGTCGAACCGACCGATCCCCGGCACCAGTCCGGCCAGGTCCGGGTACTGGACGGTGACCGCCTCCGCCAGGGTGTCGGGGGAGATCAAGGTGGGGCGTAGCAGCTCACGAGCGAACCGGAGCAAATCATCCACTGTGGAGACGATGCCGTGTGACGGCGACCCCTCCAGGGTGGTGTCACGCATCTCGAGCGGCTCCAGCACCGCCTGCTGCAGGTAGTCGCCGAAGGGGATCCCGGTCCGCGTGGCCAGGTGCTCCGCGAACCGCTCGATCCCCACATTGGAGTAGATCCGACGCGTGCCCGGCTCGGCCCGGACTCGATCAGTGTCGAAGTCCAGCCCGGAGGCGTGCGCCAACAGGTGCCGGACGGTGGCGCCGGGTGGACCGGCCGGCTCGTCCAGCTCGACCGCCCCCTCCTCCACCGCCACCAGCGCGGCCAGGCCGGTCAGCAGCTTGCTCACCGAGGCGATCCCCACCCGCCAGTGCTGGTCACCACCGCGAGCGCGGACCCCGTCTGGACCGGTCACCCCAGCGGCGGCCTGTGGCACCGGCCACTGGGCGAGCAACTGTGAAAGATCCTCCACACCGGCGACCCTACGGCATGCCCGACCTCCCCCGGCGCCACCGCCGCCATCGGTGCGAGCCAGGCGACACCGAGGCACACAGACGTGGGCGGCGTGGCCCCACCCCCGAACGGGCCACGCCGCCCCCTTCCCCGGGAAGGCGAACCGCGTCTTGTCAGTCCGGTAAATCCCCCACGGTGACGGCCAGCCGTAGCGGCTGCCCACCCCGGTCCACCTGCAGGGGTAGTCGCGCCCCGACCCCGGCCCGCTGCACCGCGTTCACCAGGTCGTCGGAGTCGTTGATCTCCGCCCCACCCGCCTCGAGGACCACGTCCCCGGGGCGCAGCCCGGCGCGCGCCGCGGGGCTCCCCGCGGTCACGTCCTGGATCAAGGCACCGCCACCGCGGGCATCCCCCACCGACACCCCGATGTACGGGTGCGGAACCGGCGCGCCGGCCAGCAGCTTCTCGGCGGTCTGCGCAGCGGTGTTGGACGGGATGGCGAACCCCACCCCGATGTTGCCGGAGCTCACCCCCGAGGTGGCGATCGCGGAGTTGATCCCGATCACCTCTCCTGCCAGGTTGACCAGGGCGCCGCCGGAGTTCCCGGGATTGATCGGCGCGTCGGTCTGGAGCACCCCGGAGATCGAGGTCGCCACCGGCGGCTGACCCGGCGCCGGTGACGGCCGGTCCCCCACCTGGATGGTGCGATTCTTGGCGCTGATGATCCCCGAGGTGACGGTGCCTTCCAGCCCGAGTGGATTGCCCAGGGCGAGCACCGGTTGGCCGGGCACCACCGCGTCGCTGTCGCCGAACTCGGCCGGTACCAGGTCGTCCACGCCTTCGGCCTGAATCACCGCCAGGTCTCCGGGTGGGTCGATCCCGACGACCTGGGCGACGGCCCGGTCTCCGTCACTGAAGGTCACCACGATCGCCTCCGCGAGCCCGGCGACCACTACGTGGTAGTTCGTGAGTATGTGTCCGTCTTCGTCCAGCACCACCCCGGACCCGGTGCCGCCCCCCGCGCTGATCGACACCACGCTCGGCGACACCTCCGCCACCACGGCGGCCGAGTCGGTGACCTGGCCGGCCGCCCCGGACCCCCCCACCCCGGGGCGACCGGCCGTCTGCTCCTGGTCATCGAGCCGGGTGGCCACCCAACCTCCGAACAGACCCGACCCGACCGCCACGAGCAGCAGCACCAGCGCAGCCACCAGTACGGTGGCGCGGCCAGGGCCCGGACGACGGGCCACCGGCGCGGTGGCCGGCGGACCGCCATCCCCCGTACCGGGTCCGATGCCGCTTTCGCGCATGGCTCTACCTTGCCCCGCCAGCCTGCGGGTTAACTGAGTTGAACCTGAGAGTCCCGTGAGAGTTCCTCGCACCGGGTGGCCCGGCTCACTCCCGGAGCGGGGAATACCGGCGAGCCCGGAACCGGTTTCATCCGGTGCCACGCGGGAACCGCGACCGTATGCGCGAGGACGTCACACACCGCCACCGGGGCAACGGAGCCCACAACTACCTGATCGTGGTCGGGGTAGACGGTTCCGAAGGCGGGCACCGTGCCCTCCGGTGGGCCGCCCGGGAGGCGGCCGAGCGGGGTGGGACGGTGGAAGCGGTCGCGGCCTGGCGATGGGACTTGCCGGATTACGGGCTGGACCCGGGCCTGGGCCCCGGGGAACCCGAGGAGCGGGCCACCGCGCTGCTGCGGTCGGAGATTGATCTGCTGCCTTCCGATCTGCCGATCGCCAGCCAGGTGGTGGAGGGGCGGCCAGCCGACGCGCTCACCGCGATTGCCCGGGACGCGGACCTGCTGGTACTGGGCAGTCACGGACACAGCCGGGTGTGGCAAACCGTGCTCGGATCCGTGGCGGAGGAGTGCGTCCGGAAGGCGAACTGCCCGGTGGTGGTGATCCCGGTACCGCACCGGGAAGAACCGCCCGCCGAACCCGCTCCTCCGGTCACCAGCGGCTGACCAGGCCTGTCGGCGGCGCGGTGGTGGACACCCGGTTCACCGTACACCGACGGAGATGAGTGGTTTTACGGCCACGGACCGCCTATGGTGGCTGGTATGAACCCGGTCGCGTCTCCTCGCTGCGCTGCCGCTATGTGGGCAGCGGCGAGGTCTTGGCGTGGCGCTACGCGACCGGACCGGGGGGTGGTCCCGATCCGGATCACACCCACTGTCGCCGGCCGGCCCGCTATCCGCGGCACGGCCGACCAGGGACTGCTAAACCCCATCGGCCGTAGCCCGCCCGTACCGCCGAATCTCATCAGAAACGGCTACCAGGGCGGAGCTACCTAGCTTCGGCCCTTTTTTATTAAGGGGGACGGAACCATGACGACGGACATTCGAGATAACGCTGAGCACGACTGGATCGAAACGGTCCGGGCGAAACTCACCAGCGAACTCGACCAGCACCAGGCTCGCCTGGCGGAGCTATCCACCGACACCAGCGACCCCTCGGAGGCCCACCACCAGGTGGCGTTGGTCGCCGCCACCCGGGAGAGCATCGCGCGGGTCACCGAGGCACTCCGCCGGATCTCAGAGGGCTCCTACGGCATCTGTGAGAAGTGCTCCAACCGCATCCCGCAGGAGCGGCTGGAGGTTCTACCGCACGCGCGGTTCTGCGTGCCGTGCCAGGAGAAGCACGGCGCCTGAGCTGCGCGGACCTGGGCGGGGCCGATCGGCCCCGCCCATCGTCTGGCCCGCCATCCTCAAATCAGTCCCTGAGCCAGCATCGCCTCGGCCACCATCCGGAACCCGTCGATGTTGGCGCCGGCGACGTAGTTGCCGGGCATCCCGTACTCGTCCGCGGTGGCGTAGCAGCGGGCGTGGATGTCCTGCATGATCTCCCGCAGCCGCTGCTCCGAATACTCGAAGGTCCAGGAGTCGCGGGTGGCGTTCTGCTGCATCTCCAGCGCGCTGGCCGCCACCCCACCGGCGTTGGCCGCCTTGCCCGGGGCGAACCGCACCCGGGCGTCCATGAACACCCGTACCGCCTCCGGAGTGGTGGGCATGTTGGCGCCCTCCACCACCGTGGTGCAGCCGTTCTCCACCAGGGTGACGGCGTCGGCGGCGGTGAGCTCGTTCTGGGTGGCGCAGGGCAGGGCCACCTGACAGGGGACTTCCCAGACCGGTCGACCCGGGACGTACGAGGCGTGCGGGCGCCGGGTCACGTACTCGCTGATCCGCGCCCGGCGTACCTCCTTCAGCTCCTTCAGCACCTCCAGGTCGATGCCTTTGTCGTCGACCACGTAGCCGCTGGAGTCGGAGCAGGCCACCACGATCCCACCGAGCTGCTGCACCTTCTCGATCGCGTAGACCGCCACGTTGCCGGCGCCGGACACCACCACCCGCTTGCCGTCCAGGCTGTCCCCGTCCACGCGCAGCATCTCTTCGGCGAAGAAGACGGTGCCGTACCCGGTGGCCTCCCGGCGGACCTGGGCACCGCCGTAGCTGAGCCCCTTACCGGTCAGCACCCCCGACTCGTACCGGTTGGTGATCCGCTTGTACTGGCCGAACAGGTAGCCGATCTCCCGGGCACCCACCCCGATGTCTCCGGCCGGTACGTCGGTGTACTCCCCGATGTGCCGGTAGAGCTCGGTCATGAACGACTGGCAGAACCGCATCACCTCCCGGTCGGAGCGGCCCTTGGGGTCGAAGTCTGCCCCGCCCTTACCGCCGCCGATCGGCATCCCGGTCAACGCGTTCTTGAACAGTTGCTCGAACCCGAGGAACTTGACGATCCCCAGGTACACCGAGGGGTGGAAACGCAGGCCGCCCTTGTACGGACCGAGCGCACTGTTGAACTCCACCCGGAAGCCTCGGTTGATGTGCACCTCGCCCCGGTCGTCCTCCCAAGGGACCCGGAAAATGATCTGTCGTTCGGGCTCGCAGATCCGCTCGATGATCTTTGCTTCGGCGTACTCCGGGTGCCGCTGCAGCGCCGGTACGACGCTGTCCAGGACCTCCCGTACGGCCTGGTGGAACTCGTGCTCACCAGGGTTGCGCCGGACCACGGCAGCGTAGATCTCCTCGACCCGGTCCCGTGCTGACAACAGCTCCTCCCCGCAAGGTGTGCCGGCGCTACGCCGGGGTGCGGTCAGACGTCCACGCCGTTGTGGACCAGGTTCCCTCCATGGTGCGCCTCCCGCGCTGATCTGCGAAATCAAGGCGACGCATGTCTCACCTGCTCGGACGCTTTCCCGGGCACCCGGCCATCTGCCACCGCTCTCCTGCCGGCTCGCAGCCAGGCGTACGCTGTGGGACGCACTACGGCGTCCGGTTTTCTTCCAGGAGGGGTTTGTCGATGGAGGTGACCCCGCTGGGCTGGGGGATCACGATCGCCCTGATCCTCGGCCTGCTCGCGCTGGACCTGTGGCAGTCGCTCCGCCCCCACCAGGTCCGCTTCCGGGAAGCGACGCTGTGGTCGCTTTTCTACATCGCGGTGGCGATCGGGTTCGGCCTGGTGTTCACGGCCGTGGCCGGCGGGGGCTACGGCGTGGAGTACTTCGCCGGCTACCTAGTGGAGAAGAGCCTCTCGGTCGACAACCTGTTCGTGTTCGTAGTGATCATGTCGGTGTTCGCGGTCCCCCAGATCCACCAGCACAAGGTGCTGATCATCGGCATCATCCTGGCGCTGGTGCTCCGGGTGATCTTCATCATGGTCGGGGCCGCCCTGCTCTCCCTGTTCTCGTTCATGTTCCTGGTCTTCGGCCTGCTGTTGCTCTGGACCGCCGTCCAGCTGTACCGGCACCGGGACCAGGACCCGGACGTGGAGAACAACCTGCTGGTACGGACCACCCGTCGGGTGCTGCCGGTGACCGACGACTACGTGGGCGGCAAGTTGGTCACCCGGGTCAACGGACGCCGGATGGTGACTCCGCTGATGGTGGTGCTGGTCGCGATCGGCGGGACCGATCTCTTGTTCGCCTTGGACTCCATCCCCGCGGTGTTCGGGGTCACCCAGGAGCCGTACATCGTGCTCGTCGCCAACGCGTTCGCCCTGCTGGGATTGCGGGCGCTGTACTTCCTGGTCACCGGCCTGTTGGACCGGCTGGTCTACCTCTCCACGGGGTTGGCGGTGGTGCTGGGGTTCATCGGCGTGAAACTGATCCTGCACTGGGCCCACCAGCTCACCCCACGGGTGCCGGAGGTGGAGACGCCGGTGTCGCTGATCGTCATCGGGGTGATCTTGTCCATCACCGTGGTGGCCAGCCTGGTGAAGGCCAAGCGCGACCCGACCGCGCGGGCCCACGCCGGTGCGGTGATCGCCCCGCAAGCGCGGGAGCACCCCCGCACCAGGCGGTAGCGCCCCGGCGGCTGGGTGCATCCACCGGGCCGCCCGCGCCCGATCCCCCGGTACCTCTCCTCGCAAGAGTTGAGCAACTCAGGCTCAACTTTGGGAATAGCAGCGGTGTGGTCGGCGTCATAACAGGTGGATGGACGCGGGGGCGGCCATCCACACACCACCGAGGACGTGACGTGGACATAGAGGTGAGTACCGGATGAGCCTGCCGACGATTCGGCCTTCATCCTCGCTCAGCTGGTGGGATCCACTGCGCGAACTCGACGATCTGCACCAGCGGATGAACCAGCTCGTCAACTCCGTGTTCGGAAGCACCACGCTGGGCAACTCGACGTGGATCCCCGCGGCTGACGTCTCCGAGACCGACGACGCCTACCTCGTCGAGGTGGAGGTGCCGGGGGTCAAGCGGGACGACCTGGACGTCCAGACCACCGGGCACGAGCTGGCCATCACCGGTGAGTTCAAGGAGCGGGAGCGTGTCGGCTGGTGGCGGACCCGCACCCGGCGGGTAGGCCGATTCGAGTACCGTACGGCGCTACCGCAGGACGCTGACCTCGACCGGATCAGCGCGGATCTCGCCGACGGCGTCCTTACGGTCCGGGTGCCCAAGAGCGATCGGGCCCGGCCACGCCGGATCCCCATCAACTCCTAGTCACCACACAGCCCGGCCGGATGACCCGGCCGGGCTGTGGTGTGTGTCTGCGCCCCGTCCCGCTACGGGGAACCGGGGAACGGCGTAGCCAGCGTCCCCGTCGGGGAGGGCAGCGGGGCGGTAGGACGGGGCGCCGGCGAGACCATCGACGGGGCCTGGGTGCCGGGTGCCTGCTGCGGCCATCCGGGCCGGTACGGTGGTGCGCCGTTCGGGTCCGTCGTGGCCGGGGGCGGATCCTGACCCGGCGGTGCGCTCTGAGGCGGCGTCTGCGGGGCGAGGTCCTGACTGGGCGGAGGCTGGTAGACCGGTGGTCCCGACGGCAGCGGGCCCTGGTACGGCGGTGCGCCTGCCGATGGCGGTGAATACCACTCGGGCCGGTGGCATTCCGGCGCCGGATAAGGCGACGAGGAAGAAACCGTGACGTAGGTGACGGTGTGAATCGTGACGATCTCTCCGGTGCTGGTGGTCACCTGCTGCTGGGAGGTGACCGTGTCGTGGAACGTCCCCGCCGTGCAGACACGCCCGTACAGCGGGCCACTACCCGGGTAGTAGTAGCCAGGGGTGATGTGGATGGTGAGTCCGGACTGGAACGGATGGTACGTCCCGCTCGGGGCGCCCATCCGGTAGACGCCGGGGCTGAAGAAACCGGCACTTTCCTGGACCGGCGGAGACGCCGCCGCGGGCGGCGTCGCGTGGCTCCCGATTCCCGAGCGGGGCGGTTGGCTACCGAGCCGCAGCTCCGCCCCGACCAACCCCTCCGGAAACCCCAACGCCTGCGCGGCTGACGGCCCCAGACTGAGAACCTGGCTGGAGGCGCCGACCTCCGGAGCCGCGGGTCCGGCGGACGGGTGCGCCTGCACAGCGCTGGTGAGTAACGGCGCGGCCGCCACCGCCACGGTCGACACGACCGCCAGCGGCAGGCCGCGCGCTTGCCGGAGATGACGTTTCCCTACACCGGCCACAGCACGACCTCCAGTGATGGATTGCTATCTATGGGATGGCCGCACGACACATGTGCACCGAACGGCACAAACGACACCGGACCATCGGGCACCATGGCCAGCATATGGTCATAAAATACGCTTAACTGACCAATCGGAAAAAATCTTCCAATGGGTATATAACTCCCTAGTCGGGCCGGCGACCAGGGCCAGGCCACCCAGCGTGGGGAGCCACCACCGCCTGCCCCGACCATCCGTCCGCCGCGCCGCCTCCACCGCGAGCAGCAGCACGAACGCCGCCACCATCCCCCACCGCATCCCGTGCGGTATCCAGATGGCCCGGATCGGATCGTCCCCGTGCGGGGGCGGAGGCTCACCGTGGATGAGGAAACCGATCCGGCGCCACTGCCCGTCCGTGGCACGCGGCACGAACCCGTCCCGGGTCTCCTGCACCAGCAACGCCCGGATGAGATTGACCACCCGGGTCGGCGCCGGCCGCTGCCGTACCCGCCCCCACCCACCACGCCACCGCCAGCAGTTGCGTCGGCTACGGCATCGTGGCGGACTCAAGAAACTACCTCCACCGCCACCATCACCGGATTCGTGGTCGCCCATCTCGCCGCCGCCGGCCTTTCCTTCGGCATGCTGCTGGCGGCCCGGATCGTCGCCGCGGGAGCCGCGGCGGCCGCGACTCCTGGCGATCCGCTCCGCCCAGCCGGGGACGGCGCTGCCGCAGGAGGCGTGATCACCCGGGTGCGGCCGGGCCCCATGCGGACGCTGCTGCCGCCCCGATTTGACGGAAGATCCACTGCTTGGAAGTTGAGTCCATATACCAGTCAGCAATATGGACAGCAACATCAAGTCATATATTTGACAATTTCGTCCAAACACGACGAGCGAGGTCGTCATAATGGCGGATATCAACCACCCTCAACCGAGAGGTGCACCTGTGCGAATCCTTCAACGGATCCTGGTCGCGCTGGCCCTGGTAGCAAGCGCAACGTTTGTTGCTCCTACTGGGCCGGCCCAGGCCCAGGTCGGCCATGATGTCGAGATCTGCTTCCCGGCGGACAGTGAGAACGGCAACCAAGTTATCTGGAATTGCCACCTGATCACGGTCCCCAAGGTGGCCCTCAAGCCTGGGCCATGGCCGGACGAGTGCTTGTCCTGCCCGACCTACGTCGACTTCCTGGACCAGGTCAAGCCATGGGAGCAGTGGGAGTATCTCGACCGTCTGGGCCAAGGTCTGTTTCTGCTGAGCAGGGCAAAACTGACGAAGGATCCGAAGCTGCACACGCGGCTACGACAGCGAGCGACTGAACAGTTCCTGCTATCTGCGGAGACCCTCCACGGCACCGGAATTCTCCTCGGCGACACCGGCTGGGTCGACCTACAGAACGACAAGGTGTACGGGGACAATACGCTCATCCCCTTGGGAACCCACTTGGTGGAGGGGCTCATGTTGATGCAGCCGCCGGTGCCGGGTGACCCCACCCCGCAGCCCAACATCGATAAGGCGATGCACCACTTCAACCTTGCCCTCAAAGAACTGGAAATCCTGTACGCCGGCTGATCCAGCTCTAGCTGGTTCGCCCTGACGGGTCTGGGTGACGCGGCCAGTGTGCCGCGCCACCCAGACCCGGGTGTCCACCTCCGCTGCATCACTTGTTAGTCAGCGACCAGGACGGTACGGGACCGGAGCCCCCAAAGTGGATAAATCACTGCCGGAACGTGGCGCCGCCACCGGATCGTCCGGCAAGGACTGGAGATGTGGTCAGTCCCAATACCGTTCAATGCCGATGTAGCGGTCCAACCGTTCCCGCAGCCCCACCATCAGGGATGCCAGCTGGTTCTCCAGCCGCCGCGGGCCGTCTGTTCGTGGCGGCTGCGGAGGCGGGACCAGCGGCGCGGCCGCGGCGGGTGAGTCCCCCCAGACGAACTCTGGGCGACTCTGGCTGCGGGCGCTCATCGCACCCGGGCGATCACGCCCTTTCCATGGAAGATGGACGTGACAGCCATGGTGGCGCCTCGTCGATCCGGCGGTCAATCAGGTGGATCGACGTGGCCGCGGAGGCGCTTCGTACACTTCCTGGAGCGAGCGCCGACGGCGAGAGGATGAAGCGGTGCGGCTGCATGTCGGATGCGCGATGTGGGCGCACCAGTCCTGGCAGGGTCGTTTCCTACCACGCGCGCTACCGGCCCGGGAGCGACTGCGGTCCTATGCCAGGTGGTGCAACGCGGTCGAGGGCAATTCGACCTTCTATGCCACTCCCACCCGCGACACCGTGGCTTCCTGGGCCCAGCAGACCAGCCCGGACTTTCGGTTCGTGGTCAAGCTGCCGAAGGTGATCACCCACGAGCACCGGCTCCGGCTAGTCGACGGGACGCTGGACAACTTCCTGACCGTGATCGAACCGCTGGGGCCGCGCGCCCATGCCCTGTGGATTCAGCTACCGGCCTCGTTCGCTCCCACCGACCTCTCCGCCTTGGCCGCCTTCCTCCGCCGACTGCCGCAGGATCATCGGTACGCCGTAGAGGTGCGGCACCGCGCTTTCTTCGACGATCCGCGCGCGGCCCAGCTCTTGGAACGGGTGCTCGCCCCGGTGGCCGCTGAGTGGATCCCGTTCGACACCACCGCGTTCTTCCAACGCCCCCCACCAGCGCGGCGGAGCGGGAATGCTGGGAAAGAAAACCACGGACTCCGCTCCGGACCCAGGCGCTGACCGACCGGCCGATCGTTCGCTATCTCGGTCGCGATGATGTCGCGCTGACGGTCGCGGGCTGGCAACACTGGCTCGATATCACCGCTCGCTGGTTACGGGAGGGGCGCTCCCCCACCGTCTTCATCCACACCCCCGACAACACGGACGCGCCGATGCTCGCTCGCCGTTTCTACGACGAGGTACGGGTGCGGGTGCCGGAGCTCCCACCGTTGCCCGAGCCGGTGGAGATCGAGACTCCCACCCTGTTCTGATTGATTCCACCGGCGACTCAATGCCCTCATCGGTGCGCGGGGCGGCTCCCTCACCTGACCACGGCCGCACCGCTGTCGACCCACGCGGCGGCAGCGGCCATCAGGTCCGGCAGGTGCGGCGGTACGTGGTAGGTGGCGACCTCCTCAACCGGCACCCACCGGCAGTCGCGGATCTCACCCGGCCGGGGTGTCAACTCGCGGGAAATGGCACGGCACACATAGACCAAGTCGATGTGGTGGTGCGGTCCCACCGCCGGGTCGTGGGGCACCGGCAACTCCAGGATGGTGAACGGCACCGGATGGGTCACGACCGCCGGGTGGGTGAACGGCGTGCCCGCTGAGACGAGCTCCACCGCCACCCCGGTCTCCTCCCGGACCTCCCGCACCACGGCCTGGGCAGGGTCCTCATTGGGGTCGATGTGGCCACCGGGGTACAGCCACATGCCCAGCTTGTGGTGATGGATCAGCAGCACCTGGCCCTGCTGATCGAAAACGATCGCCGATGCCGTGAAATGCCGGATGCCGGTCACCGCCCCTCCCGCCGTCTCCCCAGCCCCATCAGGAGGGACACCTTACCGACCGACGGGAAAGCCGTGACGGTCATCCGCGCCACACCTGCGCTGATCAGGCCGTCCGCCGCCGCGCCGGAGAGACGACGGGGGCAGCCACCACCAAATAAGTGACGCTAGTCGATCTACACGCCCCAGTCAATCATTAAGTCACATATTTGACAATCTGATGCGAATGGGCGATCATGCCCACCACTATGTGGAGTCAATGGATCACTCCTCGACGAAAGGCGGCCACATGAAGACCCTCTACCGCATCCTCCTGGCGATGGCACTGGTAGCCAGCGCCACGCTGTTCGCCCCCACCAGCCCAGCCCACGCCCTGCTGGCAAAAAGGGAGCTCTGCTTGGATCTCAATGGAGACGGCAGGTTTGACAAGTACGAGTGCATTCCGATCGACATCATCATGGAGAAGGAGTTCGATCCTTGGGTGTCTCCGATCCCGCCGGAGTGCCTCACCTGCCCGATCCGCATCGACATTATTGAAGACATCATCCGCGATGAGGTATTCAATCCATTTCGTGACGGTCTTCAGCTTTACTCGAAAGCGATCGTCACCGAGGATCCCGAGCGGATGGCGAGATTGAAGCAGGAGGCTGTCGAGCAGCTCCTGATCTTCTCTGAGCTGCTCGGGGATACGAAGATCAATCTGGGCACCACCGGCTTCGTCGACCTGGAAAGCGGCAAGGTGTACGAGCACCCCATCGTGACGGAGGCGGGTGTTCACCTGGTCGATGCAGTCCGATCCTTCCAGCAGGCCCAGTACGATCCCGCCTTTGTCGAGAAGGGTATGCATCAGCTCGACATGATGTTCGAGCAACTCGGCCGCCTTCCTCTGAAGTGAGCCGGCTCGATCCGGGCCGCTGATTGCTCGCGACCCGAGCCGACCCTGACTAGGGCGGGGTAGCGCTACGCGCTACCCCGCCCTAGTCGTCAGGTCAAGAGTTCCGTAGCCCCTGGCCACCGGGCCGCACCCGCAACCCCTTCGCGACCCCCGGGCTCACAACCACTATGGTTACTGCGTAACCTTTACCGAGTAACCATCACCTGAGTCGACGCTGTCGCCGACCGCCCGGGAGACGCCTCATGTCCGTGAAGTACGCCCTGCTGGCGCTGCTGTCGTGGCGGCCCTCCACCACGTACCAGCTGCGGAAAGACTTCGACACCTGGACGGGCCAGACCTGGCCACTGAACATCGGACAGGTCTCGACCACCCTGCAACGGCTGGAACGAGACGGCCTGGTGGTACGCGAAGCCGGAGCAGTGGATGACCCGGCGGCCCCGGAACCGTGGCGGCTGACCGACCAGGGGCGGGCAGAGCTGGCCGCCTGGTGGCGCAGCCCCGTCTCCCGGGCAACCCGCGGCCGCGACGAGCTGGTCATCAAGCTGGCGTTGGCCGCGGTCGTACCCGGAGTGGACGTCGCAGCCCTCATCCAGCGTCAACGCGCGGCCACTCAACGCACCCTGCATGACCTGACCCGACTGCGCCGGGACCTGGACGTAACTGACCTGTCGGCCCGACTGGTGCTCAGCAACCACATCTACGCTGCCGAAGCCGAACTGCGTTGGCTCGACGAAGTCGAGGAGACAGTCACCCGCGCGAAGCTCCAGACCGGTAAGGCGCCCAAGCCCGCGTCTTCCACCACTGCGGACAACCTGGTACGGAGCGCCCGGTGAGCACGCACCAGCACACCAGCCACGCAGGCCAGGCAGCGCCCATCCTCCAACTACGCCGGGCGTCGCGGATCCACGGGGACGGTCCGCGGCAGGTCCGGGCCCTGGTCGACGCCGACCTGGTGCTGCGCCCGGGCGAGTTCGTCGCCATCATGGGCCCGTCCGGCTCCGGCAAGTCCACCTTGCTGCACCTGGCGGGTGGATTGGACGTACCGACCTCCGGGCAGGTGCTCGTCGACGGCATCGACCTCGCCGGCCTGACCGTCACCCAACGCACCCTGCTGCGCCGCCGCGCCATCGGATACGTGTTCCAGGACTTCAACCTGCTGCCCGCCCTGACCGCGGCCGAGAATGTCGCCTTCCCGCTCGAACTCGACGGCTGGTCGGTCCGCAGAGCCCGGCAGGCCGCCTTGGCGGTACTCGCCGAGACCGGCGTGGCCGAACTCGCCGACCGGTTCCCGGAAGACATGTCCGGTGGCCAAGCCCAGCGGGTCGCCATCGCCCGCGCGCTGGTGGGGCCACGCCGGCTACTGCTGGCCGACGAACCGACCGGGGCACTGGATTCGGTCACCGGCACCGAGATCCTGCAGGTGTTGCGCGACCGCGCCGACCGGGGCGCGGCCGTGCTCATGGTCACGCACGAGGCCCGGTTCGCCGCCTGGGCCGACCGGACCATCTTCCTCCGCGACGGCCGAATCATCGATGAGACCGGTCCCTCCGATCCGGCCGAACTGCTGACCGGAGGGGCCGGATGATGCCTCGATCATCGGCCCCGCCACGCACCCCCTGGTGGGCTCGGCTGCGCCCCTGGGCAGCGGCGCTGCGGATGGCGCGCCGCGACGCCGCCCGCCACCGGATGCGGACCCTGCTGGCGACCGTGTTGGTCGCCCTCCCGATCACGGTGCTGGTCAGCGGCACCGTGTTGACCCAGTCGGAGGTGCCGGCCCGGGAGGCCGCGCTGGCCCGCATTCCCGCTGGAGCACAGGCGGTCATCACCACCACCGCCATCCCCCGGACCGGGGCGCCGTTCCCCCAACTTCCCGAGGGGCCGCCCGGGCCGTGGATCGACGACTTCAGCCAGGTACCGGCGAGCGGCGCCGAGCTGGCCGCGCGGCTGCCGGCCGGCAATCGACTCCTGCCGTACTGGGACTCGCCCGAGCTGCTCGTGACCAGTGAACTGCGGCTCGCCCCCGGTGAGCAGACCACCGCCGGGGCCGGGGCAGAGACGTTGGCGCAGCTGGATCTGGCCCGAGTGTCGGTGGGCCGCCTGCAGGAGGCGGGGTCAGCGGCGCTGGCACTGCTGGTGCCGGGGCTCGCTACCGGACACTTACCGGCCGACTCCACGGAGGTCGTGGTCACCACCGCGCTCGCCGACCGGCTCGGGGTGGGCATCGGCGACTCGATCGCGTTCATCGCCCCGCCCCACACCGGCTGGTACAGCCCCACCGGTGGTCGCCTCGGCGAGGTAGTGCAGAACACCCAGCGCGCCTACCGGATCTCCGGCGTAGTCGAGGCCGACACGCCGCAGGCCTGGGCACTGGCCGGTTGGATCTCGGAGCTGGTCGCCGCCGACCCGGCCGGAGTGACCGGTCACTGGCTCATGGTCGGGGAGGCGCCGGTGACCTGGGACCACGTCCGGGCGATCAACCACCTGCAGGCGTTCGCGCTCTCCCGGCACGTACTGGAGAACTATCCCGCGCCCGACGAGCTCTACCCGGTCGCCACTGATCCTCTCGTCCTGCTGTATCGCCTGGCGGCGATCGTCATCGCCGGCACGGTCGGCGCGGTGCTGGTGCTGTTCCTGGTGACCCCGGCGTTCAGCGTCTCCATTGAGCAGTCCCGCCGTACCCTCGGCCTGGCCG
The DNA here is from genome assembly GCA_963809545.1 of uncultured Actinomycetota bacterium. Taxonomy (GTDB): domain Bacteria; phylum Actinomycetota; class Actinomycetes; order Mycobacteriales; family Micromonosporaceae; genus Natronosporangium. The sequence goes on from CAWEKD010000005.1 coordinate 147,029, forward strand.
CGGTGACCGGCGCGACCCCCACCGACCTGCGGCGCATCGTCACCACCCAGGGCCTGGTGGTAGGCCTCGCCGGGGGGCTGCTCGGGGCGGCCGCCGGAGCGGGGATCGGCGTCGTGGCCTATCGGGCCTGGTCACCGGAGGCCGCGATGCGGTTCCCCTGGTGGATCCTGCCGGTCGCGGTCAGCCTCGCGGGACTACTGGGCTGGCTCGCCACCCTGCCGCCGGCCGCGGCCGCTTCCCGGTTGGCCCCGATCGACGCCATCAAGGACCGGGCAACCCACCCCCACCGCGCCCGGTCCGGATCCCGCCGGCGCCGCGACGCCCTCATCGGCGCCCTGCTCCTGGTCGCGGCCATCGTGTGCGCCCGGTTGTCCCTGTGGCTGCCCCTACCGGGGACTGAGGGAGGCGGGGCGGAGGTGGTCGGCGGAGTGCTGCCCCTGGCGCTACTGATGACACTGCTGCTGACCGCGGGCGGGATCGTCCTCTTCCTACGCTCCCTCCCCGAGCTGCTGAGGGTGCTGGCGCGGCGGCTGCCCGCCGCCGGTCGCCTCGCGCTCCGCGACGCCGCCCACCACCGGTCCCGGTTCCTCCCGGCCGCGACCGCCGTGCTGGTCACGGTCACGGCCGCCTCGTTCTTCGCGGTGCTCGTCGGTTCCTGGGTCGCGAACGAACGTGACCGGGTCGGCCACATGGTCGGGGACGGCCGGATCGTGCTCGGCGCGCGGGTGCCGGTGAGCGACACGTTCGACCGTCGGGTCCTCACCGCCGCAGTGGACGTGTTGGCCCAGGAGTTGCCGGTCACCGGCCACGAACCGGTGTTCTCGATTCCCCGCGGCAGCGAGGTCTACCTGGCCGCGCTCCCACCGGAGGGTCGTTCCTGCCCGGAGGGCACCTACCCGGACACCGCGTCTTCGGTCGAGATTGGCGCACCGCTGCGCTGTGTCGCCTGGGAGCGGGCGTACGCCCCGGGGCTGTCGCTGCCGTGGTGGGGTGGCACGGACGTCCACGTCCTGGCCGGGGATGCGCTGCGCGCCTCCGGCCTGGCCGGGGCGGAGCAGGCCGCGGCCGTCCTGGACCGGGGTGGGGTGGTGGTGAACAACGCCGCGCTGTTGGCCGACGACGGCACGGTGCGGGTGGCGATCTCCCGCGAGCCGTTGCCGCAAGAAGCGGAGGCCGAGCGGATCGTCACCCTGCCGGGCGCCTTCATCCGAGGCTTCGCCCCACCGCTGGCGCTCTCCCCCGACACTGCTCGGATGCTCGGGGTCACCGAGCTGGAGTATGTGGGCGAGTACGTCGTCACCGCGGTCGGGCTGAGCCAGCCGGAGCTAACGCGTGCCCACGCCCTGCTCAATGAGCACACCACGTTGGTGGTGATCGGACAGTCGGGGTCGGCGTATCCCTGGGGCAGCATGGGCATGCTCGTCCCGGTGGTGCTGCTAGTGGCGGTGGCGGTGGCGGCCACCACCATTTCGGTGGCGCTGGCCCGCACCCAGGTGCTCCGCGACTTCGCGACCATGCACGCGGTAGGGGCGACGCCCAGGGTTCTGCGCCGGTTCACGGTCATCCAGGCGGCGGTGGCGCTCGCCGCGGGCGTACCGCTGGGGATGCTCTCCGGGCTCGCCCTCGGGGCGTACCTGATCGCGTGGAACCGCCGGTTCGGTCTCGACGGGGCCTGGTTGACCACGGAACCACTGTGGCCGGTGCAGGCCGCGCTGGCGGTCGGCGTGACCGTCGCCGGATTGGTCGGTGCTCTGGCGGTCGCCCGTCCCCCGCGCCGGCTGGTCCGCCGCGCCCTGGACTGAGCGCCGGCGGGTGACGCTGTCCGGCCCGGTCAACCGAGGAGCCGGTTCGCTCCCGACGCGAGGTAGCCGGATCCGCCGCGAGGGAGGTCGCTTGCCGCAGCCACCCCGGTGAGGTTGAGTCAGGCAGGTGGCGCGCGTCCTCCATTCCGACGAGATACCGATCGACACCGCGTTGGTCCGGGCGCTGGTGGCGCGGTCACTGCCCCACCACGCCGCCACCCCGGTCCGCCGCTTGGCGGCCAGCGGCTCCACGAATGTGCTGTTCCGGCTCGGCGACGAGCTTCTGGTGCGGTTGCCCCGCCAACCCGGCGGGTCGGCGGCCATCCGGAAAGAGGCCACCTGGCTGCCGGTGGTGAGGCCCCGGCTGCCGGTCGCCGTGCCCGAGGTGGTGGCCGTCTGCGGACCCGACCACGGCTATCCCGAACACTGGTCCGTGGTGCGCTGGCTCGACGGGGACCATCCGGAGGTGGTCATCCCCGAGACGCCGGTCGACCCTCGGCGGGAGGTCCTGGCCAGAGACCTTGCCGCCGTCCTGACTGCCTTGTCACAGCTGGAGGTTCCCCCGGAGGCGGTCGACGATCCGCACCTGCGGTCGTATCGCGGCGGGCCACTGGTCACGATGGATCAGACAACCCGGGAGAACATCGAACGGTGCCGCTCCCTAGCGGACTTCCCGCTCGACCTCGACGCCGTGACCCGGATCTGGGAGGACGCCCTGCGGCTCCCCGGCGCCGCGGAGCCGGCGCCGCCCCGGTGGTACCACGGGGACCTGACGGCCGAAAACCTGTTGGTGCAGGACGGGAGGCTGGCCGCGGTCCTGGACTTCGGCGGCCTGGCGGTCGGGGACCCGGCGGTCGACCTCGTGGTGGCCTGGGAAGTCCTTGATCCCCCGGCCCGGGAACTGTTCCGTACCCAGCTGGGGGTCGACGACGCGACGTGGTTGCGGGGGCGGGCCTGGGCACTCTGCATCACGCTGATGATCTGGTACTACTGGACGACCATGCCCAAACGGCGGGCCAGCCGCATGGCGATAGGGCGGAACATCCTGGCCGACGCGGGCTACTCGGGATAGCGCCCAAGCGCCAGACGCATCTCCTGGATGTCGGCATCGGCGGCGGCATCACCGCCCACGTCTTCGCACCAGGTATGGCGCCGCGAAACAAAAACAGGGCCTTGACATCAAGGCCCTGGGCTGGGTGGAGCTGAGGGGACTCGAACCCCTGACCCCCACACTGCCAGTGTGGTGCGCTACCAGCTGCGCTACAGCCCCGCTGGGTGCCATAAGTGGCACCCGGGCAATAGTACACATCCCCGCTAGGGGATGCACGACCGGGATCCCGCTCTCAGTTGAGGCTGGGGTCCGGCGGGTAGTGCGCGACCGCCGCTACCAGCCCACCCTGGCGGCGCAGGACCAGCGACCACAGGTCGTCCGGCCGGTCCACGAACGGGTCGCCCGGCAGGGCGTCGAACGTGAACCAGGACCCCTGCTCGATCTCCTCCTCCAACTGTCCGGGAGACCAGCCGGCGTACCCGGCGAACACCCGCACCGCCTCGATCTGCCGCCGCATCGCCGTCGGCTCCTGGCACAGGTCGACCGTGCCGAGCGCACCGAAGAACGGCTGGAAGCCCTCCACCGGCCCGGCGCCGGGCCGCGCCCGGGCCACGCAGATCGCGGAATCGGGCTGCACCGGGCCGCCTTCGAACAACACCGCGGGGTGGCGGGCGAGCCCCGCCCACTCTCCCAGCACCTCCGCCACCGGAATCTCGGTGGCCCGGTTGAGCACCACTCCCATGGCCCCCGCGGGCTCGTGCGCCACCAGCAGCACCACCGTGCGCTCGAAGCTGGGATCGCGCAGCATTGGCGTAGCCACCAGCAGCGATCCCACCAAGGAGCCGGTCGGCTTCTCGAACTTCACGGTGGGCTCGGCTCCGGGGTCACCGGAGGCGCCAGGCTCGCGCGCGATGCCGGTCATGCCCGGAACGATAGCGTGGATGCTCTCCGTACCGCCATGGTTCACGAACCGAAAGTGGGAACCGGTAACCACGGATGAACCGGTACCGAATCGCCCCGCCCGTCACCGCCGCACCGGCCGGCGCGGCTTGGCCCGCTTGATCTCGGCGTACCGCGCCAGTGAACGGGAGGTGTAGTCCTTCCCCAGCGCCGTGATGATCATCAGGCCGAGGGCGGTTCCACCGGCGGCGAATCCGGCGTACTGCCACGCCGCGTTGAAGGTGTCGCCGGCGCCAACCGCCGCCGGGGTGGTGCCGGACAGGAACGGCCCTACCCCCAGGATCAGCACGCCCGCGGCCACCACCGCGGCCGCCAGCTCACCGATCACCCGGCTCGTCGGGCGCATCCGCACCCACCAACCGGCCAGGATCGCCATCACCACCGCGATCACGCCGTACGCGAGCAGAGTCAGGGTCTGCTGGGTGCCGATGTCATCGACCCCACCGAACCGGACCACCAGCCGTCCGACCACGTTGATCGCGAACAAGGCACCGGCCAGGACCCCGATCCGTAGCCACTGCTGCTTCATCCGGCCTCCTGTCTGCCCCAGGCGGTGACGTGCCTGGTGGCTGCCCGGAGCTCAGGGCCGCTTACCGCAGATGAACTCCGGCTGCGCGTCATACCGCCAGGTGAATTTCTCCCGTTTGACTTCTATACCGTCCCGCCAGAAGATCCGCCAGGCATCCTGCGTGAATCCAGGAATACCCTCAGTAGCGATACAGTCCGGCCCCGGATCGATGTAACGCCGCTCCGGCTGGGTGATGTTCCGCCGCGGCCCCCACTCGGTGGTCACGTCGTCCCACACCTTCGTGCTGTACAGGGTCACGGTCACCGAGCTGTCGGTGTACGAGGTATCGATCAACACCCCGTACTCGGTATTGTTCCGGAACTTCATGTCCAGCGTCGGATAGAAGATGGTCGCCTCGATCACCGCCGGGTAGCGGGAGTAGTAGTACGAGTGGGGGGTGTGCTCCACGTCCTCCAGCCCGGCGTAGTAGGCGGCGTTGAACAAGGTGGTGGTGAACTGGGAGATCCCACCCCCGACCGCCGGGGTGAGCCGGCCGTTGAGGATCACCGGCGCGTCCAGGAACCCCTGGGCATAGCCCCGCTCCCCGGTGTAGCCGTTGAGCGAGAACACCTCCCCGGGCATGACCAGGGCCCCGTCGACCATCTCCGCCACGCGGGCGATGTTGTGGTTGCGGGGCAGGCTCAGCCCGCCGTCGAAATAGGTGGTGAAGGTCGAGACCTGCTCGACGATCCCCAGCGCCGCCGCATCCGCGGTGGTGAACTCCGGCTCCTCGGTGATCAGCTCGCCCTCGACCGTCCGCGGCGCCGGGTCGGGCAGCACCGCCAGCAACTGGGGCGCGAGCGTGGCCAGGTCGACCCGCACCCCGTCCTGGCCCTCCACCACCGTCGGCCCGCTGCCGGTCAGGCGGACCGTGGCGTCCACCGGATCCCGTTCCACCGCCGCCAGCTGGTCCTTCAACGCTTTCCGCAGCGCCTTCGGCTTCACCTTCGGGACGATCTCGCCCCGCTCATCGGCGGACAGGTCGAGGCTGGCGGCGATCGCCTCCGGCGGAATGTCGATCGTGGCCCCATCCACCTGCAACGTCACCGGCGCCGCCACCGCCGGACGCGCCAGCTCCACCAGCAGCCGGTCCACCTCCTCCGTGGTGGTCACGGGGTGGATCTCCACCAAGGGGATGGTGATCACCCGTGGCTGCCGCCATAACCCGGTCTCTCCCAGCAGCGGCCAGGCTGCGGCGATCGCCTGCGCGGACTGCTGCGGATCCAACCCCAGCCCCGGCTTCGGGTACACCGGCACCGGCTCGAGGCCCTCGAAGACGATCTCCGGCATGGTCATCGCCTCGCTGACCTCGCCGGCCACGTCCCCGAGCAGCTCGTGCAGGTGGATGGCGTCCAGCGTCACCACCGGCCGCACCTCCCGGGTGCGGTACAGCCGGGCGAACGGCCCCACCGACTGCTCGGCGGCCCGGGCCACGGTCTGCGCCACGTCGACCGTCAACCCCACCTCAGCCGGGTCCACAGTCAACTCGGTGTCACCCACCCGGATCGGCACCGGCTCAGCCAGGGCCTCGGCGTGGGCGGCCAGGTGGGCGGTGAGCGCCCCCTCCGCCTCCTGCCGGCTCATCCCACCTATGTCCAGCCCCAGCACCACCGTGCCCCGGGGAATTTCACCCTGGTAGGCGTACCAGCCCGCCCCAGCCATGCTGGTCACGACCACTGCCACGGCCGTGACCAGCGCCAACAGGATCTGCCGTTGCCGGCGGGACATCTTCACGGACAGTCATGGTACGCAGCCTGATCTAGTAACGGAGAGGTCCGCGAGGGCCACCCCCGACCTGGTGACCGCCGGGCACGCCGGTAACCGCCGGGCCCGGCGCCGTGGGTCACCTGTTCCGGGCACCGCCCGGCAGGCGGGTGTCGGTGAGCCCGACCAGCACCGCCCCCACCAGCACCAGGGTGCCGCCGAACAACGTCAGCACCGCCACCCAGCTATCCGCCAGCACCAGCTGGTCCCCCTCGGCGGTACCGACCAGCACCAGCAGCACCATCCCGAACCATCCGGCCGCCGGCAGAAGCACCCCCCACCGGACCCCGGTGCTGAGCCGGGCGTACCAGGTCAACACCAGCATCAGCAGGGGAGCGAGCAGGACCGACACCGGAATCGGCGTCGCGTCGAACTCGGACAGGATCGGCGCCTCGCCACCGCGCACCTCCGCCAGCATCTGCGCGACGTCCCCCACCCGCAAGGGTGCCAGCAGAATCGACAGCAGCCCCGCCAGGAAGCCTCCGATCAGGGACAGCGCCCCGCCGATCACCCGTAGGATCCGGTCGACCACGGCGGCCCCACCGGATCCCGTCGAGGCGGCGGACCGGTCAGGCACCTCCGTACCGGCCTGGTCAGGCGGGATCATGCGGGATCGAGCCCCGCGAACAGGTCGGTCTCCCACCCGTACCGACCCTCCCCCGGCCCCCGCGGGCCGGCCACCAGTTGGTAGCACTCCACCACCTCCGGCGCGTCACTGGCGGTACCGGCCAACGAATGCAACCAGGAGCGGGGCGGAATCTGGCTGGCGTGCGCCCGCATCGCCGCCTCCTTGGCCGCCCGGGCCGCCGTCGACGCCCGGATCGCGGTGGTGACCTCCTCGTCCGGGGTGCCGAACGGCAGATCCTCCGGCCGCTCCACCTCAGCGAACGGGTTGTCGCTGGCCTGTCGGAACCGCTCCATCCCGGCGACCATCGCTGACCGGGGCACCACGCACCAATAGATCTTCTCCGGAGCGCAGCCGGCCGGGCCCGCCAGCGCCGCCGCCCGCATCGCCACCCGGTGGGCCTGGATGTGATCCGGGTGCCCGTACAGCCCGTTCGGGTCGTACGTGATCAGCACGCGCGGCCGTACTTGACGCATCACCTCCACCAACTGGCCGGCCGCCTCATCCACGTCCGCCCGCCAGAAGCAGCGAGGATGCTGGTTCGCGGGGGTGCCCATCATGCCCGAGTCCCGGTACCGGCCGGCGCCACCGAGAAACCGGTGATCGGTCACCCCCAGCGCCGCGCAGGCGGCGGCCAGCTCGCTGATCCGATACCCGCCCAGCTGGTCAGCCTGATCGGCGGCCAGCTGGGCCAACTCCGGCAGGTGGATCTCGCCTTCTTCCCCCAGGGTGCAGGTGACGAGCGTGACCGGCACCCCGGCAGCGGCGTAGTGCGCCATGGTCGCGCCGGTGGTGATGGTCTCGTCGTCGGGATGGGCGTGAACCAGCAGGATGCCGCGCACCCGGCCACTCTACCGCTAAGGCCCCGCCGCGGATTACGCCAAAGCGGTCGCGCCGGTGCGGTCCGGGCGGCACCATGGCTATTGTGGAGAAAGATCGTCAATCCGACCTCGGACCGAAACGGGTCCGGGTCGCCGCGGATGGCACGCGGGTGGTCTTCCTCCGTCCGGTCCGGGACGGGATCCATGGTCTGTGGGTGTACGAGGTCGATACCGGCACCGAACGCCTGGTGGTCGACCCGATGCGACTGCCGGACCTCCCCCACCTCAGCACCATCGGACAGCGCGGCATCACCTGGTACGCCATGGACACGGCGGCGCGCCTGGCGGTGGTGCGGCTCGGCCCGGACCAGTGGTATCAGGTCAGCCTCCCCGACGGCACCCCCCACCGGTTGTCGCTGGCCGGCCCGGTAACCGAGGTCCGACCGGACCCGACCGGCCGCCGACTCGGGTACCGGATCGGCGGCCAACTGTATGTTCGGGACGAAACCGGCACTGATCTACTGCTGGCCGGTGAGCCGCCGGTGTCGGACGGCGGCCATCCCGGGGTCGCCTGGGCGATGGCGGAACCCGCCGCTGCGTACTACTTCGGCCGGCGCCGCGGCTGGTGGTGGGCCCCGGACGGGCAGAGCGTACTCGCCGTTCGCCTGGACCGCTCCCGCCCGCGGCCGGAGGTGTCGCTGCACCTGCTGGAGCTGGACGGTAGCTGGGTGGACGTGCACTGGGACCGGGAAACCTACCCGTACCTGGCCGGGGTCTCCTGGTCACATCGGGATCCGCTGATCGCGGTGCTCCGCCGTCCGCAGCAGCACGGGCTGGTGCTGGCGATCGATGCCCGCACGGGCGAGACCCAGGTGCACGCGGAGCTGGCCGACCCCCGCTGGGTGGAGCCGGTGACCGGCACCCCGTGCCAGTTGACCGACGGCCGGGTGCTGGTGGGGGGCGAGCTCGCTCACGACGGGTACGACTCCCGGTGTCTGTTCGCCGACGGCACGCTGCTCACCCCTCCCTGGCTGTACGTCCGGCGGGTCGTCGGCTCACTGCCCACCGGTGAGGTAGTGGTGGAGGGGACCGCCGGGGAGCCGAGCGAACAGCACCTGTTCCAGATCCCCACCGGGATCGGCGCCGGTGGTCTGGACGCCCGGGCGATCACCAGCAGCCCCGGCTGGCATCACGGGGTGCTCGGCGGCGGCACCCTGGTGGTGGGGTCCCGGTCCCTGGAGCACCCCGGCACTCGCTGGCTGGTGTGGCGGGGAGGGGTCCCGGTCGGAGAGCTCGCCGGGGCGTCCCCGCCAGCCGCGGTGTCCGGCCCGCGCCCGACGCTGCAGCGCGTCACCGACCGCCGCCTGCCCTGCGGGGTGATCTATCCACAGGGACATGTGGCCGGGCGGGCGCTACCGGTGCTGCTGCACCTGGCCGGACTGGCGCAGGGAATCCGCGCGGTCCGCGACGACTGGCAGCCACGGCAGGAGTGGGCCGACGCCGGGTACGCGGTGGTGGTGATCGGACATCGGGGCACCCCCGGGGTAGCCCCGTCCTTTGAGAAAGTGGTGCACCGTCGGCTGGCCGACCTGGTCTTGACCGATCTCGCCGAGGGGTTGGCGGCGCTGGCCGACAAACACCCCGACCTGGACCTCACCCGGGTAGCGCTGCGGGGCGCGGGGGTGGGTGGCTGGCTGGCCGCCTTGGCGGTGCTGCGCCGTCCGGATCTGTTCACCGCCGCGGTGGCCGAGTCCCCGCTGCTGGAGTGGGAGCGGGCGGAGCCCGCGCTGGCCGAGCGCTACCTGGGCCGGCTGGACGACGGCAACGAGATCTATCGGCGGCACTCCCTGTCGGTCGCGGCCGGGGCGCCCGAGGCGGAGGTCACCGGACGGTTGCTGGTGGTCGGCGCCCCCGATCGGGCGCTGCCCGGCGCCACGGTCCGCCCCGCCGCCACCGAGGCGGAGATCCTCACCTGGCTACACAGTGCACTCCACTCCCCGCTTCGCTGACCTGGCGTAGGGTGGCGGCATGAGCCAGTTCGATGTGGCCGAAGCCGCAGTGCAGGCCGCGCTGGACGCTGGCGCCCGGTACGCCGACGCCCGCGTGGGACACCGGCGGTACGAGTCGATGACCGTCCGCAACGGTGATGTAGAGGCACTCCAACAGGAGGAGAGCGCCGGGATCGGGGTGCGGGCGCTGGTCGGCTCCTCCTGGGGGTTCTTCGCGCTGCCGGATCTGTCGCCCCGCGCCGCCCGGTCGGCCGGCACCCGGGCGACCGAGATCGCCCAGGCCAGCGCGATGGTCCCGGGGCCGGCCTCGGAACTGGTCCCCATCAACCCGGTGGTGGCGTCCTGGGCTTCGGAGTGTGAGGAGGATCCCCTGTCGGTGCCGCTGGCGGAGAAGGGCGACCTGCTCACGACCGCCACTCGGCTCATGCTCGACCACGGCGCCGACCAGGCCGAGGGGCTGTACCAGATCTGGGACACCACCACCTGGTTCGTCTCCAGTGAGGGGCACCGCATCGACCAGCGGATCCGAGAGTGTGGCGCCGGGATCAGCGCGACCGCCGTCGGTGAGCACGAGAGTCAGCGCCGCTCCTACCCCTCCTACGGGGGCCAGTACGGTACCCGCGGCTGGGAGTTGGTGCGCCGGCTGGATCTGCTCAGCCACGCGGCCGAGCTCGCCGAACAGGCGCGCGCGTTGCTGACCGCGCCGCTCTGCCCGGAGGGGGAGACCACCCTGATCCTGGGTGGGGAGCAGCTGGCGCTGCAGATCCACGAGTCGGTGGGGCACGCCATCGAACTGGACCGGATTCTGGGGTGGGAGGCCGCGTTCGCCGGCACCTCCTGGTTGGACTTGTCGCAGCTCGGTCAGCTTCAGTACGGCTCCGAGCTGATGAACATCACCATCGATCCCACCATCCCGGGGGCGCTCGGTTCGTTCGGCTTCGACGATGAGGGGACCCCGGCCATGCGGCGGTACGCGGTGCGGGACGGCCGGTGGGTGGGGGTGCTCGCCGGCCGGGATTCGGCCGCGGTGGCGGGTCTGGACTACGCCGGCAGTGTCCGGGCCGATGGCTGGGCCCGGCTGCCGATGGTGCGGATGACAAACGTGGGGCTGGAGCCCGGCCCACACACCCTGGAGGAGATCATCGCCGCTACCGATGACGGCATCCTGATGGATGTGAACCGGTCCTGGTCGATCGACGACCGCCGGCTGAATTTCCAGTTCGGGTGCGAGATCGGCTGGGAGATCAAGAACGGGCGCCGGGGGCGGATGCTGCGTAACCCCACGTACACCGGGATCGGGCCGGTGTTCTGGCGCTCGATGGACATGCTCTCCTCCGAGATCGTGCCGTGGGGCATCCCCAACTGCGGCAAGGGTCAGCCGCTCCAGATCGGCCACACCGGGCATCCGGCCGCCCCGGCCCGGTTCCGTAACGTGCGAGTGGGGGTCCGCGCATGACCGCTGAGCTCCGCCTGGCCGACCAGGTGCTGGATCTGGTCCGCCGCACCGGCCTCGCCGCGGAGGCGGAGGTGCTGGTGGATTGGCAGGCCCAGGGCCTGACCCGGTTCGCCAACTCGTTCATCCATCAGCACGTGGCCGAGGAAACCACCACGGTTCAGCTGGTACTGCACGCCGATGGTCGGACCGCCACCGCCACCACCACCCGCACCGACTCCGACGGGTTGCGGCAGCTGGTGGAGCGGACCGTGGCCTCGGTCCGGGTAGCCCCGCCGGATCCGGGCTGGCCGGGGTTGACGCCGCCGGCCAACGCCCATGGCCAGGCCGGGTTCGATCCCGCGACCGCGGCGGCGACCGGACAGGAGCGGGCCGCGCGGGTCCGAGGGTTCGTGGACGCGGCCGGGCTGCCGGCCGCCGGCTACTGTGAGACCCGGACCTTCCGCAGCGCGTACGCCAACACCGCCGGCCAGTCCGCCACCGACGAGACCACCTCGGCGACCCTGGACGGGATCGCCCGTCGGGACGGCGTCGACGGCACCGCCCGGCTGGTCTCCACTCGGCTCGCTGACGTGGACGGCGCCTGGCTGGGGGCGCAGGCGGCCGCCAAGGCGCACGCCGGGGTGGATCCGGTGGAGCTACCACCGGGCCGCTACGAGGTGGTGCTGGAACCGACCGCGGTCGCCGACCTGCTCACCAACTTCGCGCTCTGGGGGTTCAGTGGCCTGCTGTACGCCCAGGGACGCTCGTTCGCCGAGCTGGGGGCGGCGCAGTTCGACCCGGTGGTGACGCTGGTCGACGATCCGTTCGCCGAGGGCTCCCCGGGGATGGCGTTTGATGCCGAAGGCACTCCGAAACAGCGCCTGGTGCTGGTGGAGGAGGGCGTCACGCGGGCGGTGGCCCATGATCGACGGACCGCGGCGATGGTGGGCGGCCAGGCCCGCTCGACCGGGCATGCCCTCCCCGGAGGGCACGCCGGTGGCCTCGGCGCCATCCCGCGGCACCTCGGTCTGCTCCCTTCCGGGCAGTCGGTGCCGGCCAGCTCCGCGGCCGGCGAGGTCGGGGTGGCGCACCCGACCGCAGCCGACCTGGTCCGGTCGGTGGAGCGGGGGCTGCTGGTGACCGACCTGTGGTACACCCGGGTGCTGGATCCGAAGAGCATGGTGGTGACCGGGCTGACCCGTAACGGCGTGTGGCTGATCGAACATGGAACGATCACCAGTCCGGTGATGAACCTGCGGTTCACCCAGTCGTACCCGCAGGCGCTGGCCCCGGGTGCGGTCAAGGGCGTCGGTGACGCGGTGACGGTGCTCCCCACCCGGCTGGGCCGGGGCGCCATCCGGGCTCCCGCGCTCCACCTGGCCGCCTGGAACTTCACCGGCGGGGCCTCCGGCTGAGGGACGAGGTTTGAGAAAGTGCCCCTCTCCTGGCTATTCACCTGAGCAGGGTCCCTGGTTCGGGGTTGGATCCTAAGCAGGGCGCCTTCCTCGGTATTGGGGAAGGTCCCGGGCACTCACCTAGGTGCCGAGAGCAGGTTCATGTCGAAAGACCACAAGTAAGGGCTCCCTGCCTAGCGTGCCCAGTTCGGGCCGCGTAACGTGTTCGACGGTTCCGAACTGTGCCCGCCCGGCGGACGGGCTCGACAGCGGAGAGGGCATGACGACGACGGCAACGAAGCCTTCGGTGGTCGCGCGACCGCGGGCCGCCATCGGGCTGAAGACACTACGTAAAGACCGGTGGTGGTTGGCGCCTGCGCTGACCGTGCTTGGGCTGACGGCGTGGGTGGCCTACGCCACCTTCCGGGTATTCCAGCAGAACTACTACTGGGTCGGAGAACACGGCTATCTGACTCCGTTCTATTCCCCGTGTGTCTCCACCGGATGCGTTGAGGGGGCCGCGCACTTCGGGCGGATCCTGCCGGACCACCCGCTGATCCCGTACGCGGCGTTCTCCCTGCCATTTCTGCTGCTGTTCCGGTTGACGTGCTACTACTACCGGAAGGCCTACTACCGCAGCTACTGGTTGTCGCCGCCGGCCTGTGCGGTGCCGGACGGGCACAAGCGGTACAGCGGTGAGACCCGATTCCCGCTGATCCTTCAGAACGCCCACCGCTACTTCTTCTACGCCGCGTTCCTGATCACCCTGGTCAACACGTGGGACGCCATCCTCGCCTTCGGTGGCGGCGAGAACGGCTTCGGGATCGGGCTGGGGAACCTCATCCTGGTCGGCAACGTGCTCATGCTCTGGGCTTACACCCTGTCCTGCCACTCCTGCCGGCACGTCACTGGCGGCCGCCTCAAGCACTTCTCCAAGCACCCGGTGCGGTACCGCTGGTGGACGTTCGTGTCCAAGCTGAATGTCCGGCACGCGCAGTTCGCCTGGATCACCCTGGGCACGCTGGCGGTCACCGACTTCTACATCATGGCCGTGTCCGCCGGCTGGATCACCGACCTGCGGCTGTTCAACTAGGGGCCCGACAACAGATGACTGAGAACATCGAACGACACCAGTACGACGTAGTCGTGATCGGCGCCGGGGGCGCCGGGCTACGGGCCGCGATCGAGGCGCGGCTGGCCGGCAAGAAGACCGCGGTCATCTCCAAGTCGCTGTTCGGCAAGGCGCACACGGTCATGGCCGAGGGTGGCGCCGCCGCCGCGATGGGGAACGTCAACCCCAACGACAACTGGAAGGTGCACTTCCGCGACACCATGCGGGGAGGCAAGTTCCTCAACAACTACCGCATGGCCGAGATCCACGCGAAGGAGGCACCGGCCCGGATCTGGGAGTTGGAGACGTACGGGGCGCTGTTCGACCGTACGAAGGACGGCAAGATCTCCCAGCGTAACTTCGGTGGCCACGAATACCCCCGGCTGGCGCACGTCGGTGACCGGACCGGGCTGGAGCTGATCCGGACCCTGCAGCAGAAGATCGTCTCGCTGCAGCAGGAGGACCACGCCGAGACCGGCAGCTACGAGTCCCGGCTCCGGGTGTTCGACGAGACCACCATCACCGAGCTGCTGCTCGACGGCGACCGGATCGCCGGAGCGTTCGGCTACCGCCGGCAGACCGGTGAGTTCGTCCTGTTCGAAGCGCCGGCGATCGTGCTGGCCACCGGTGGGGTGGGCCGGTCGTACAAGGTCACCTCGAACTCCTGGGAGTACACCGGCGACGGGCACGCGCTGGCGCTGCGTGCCGGCGCCCGGCTGATCAACATGGAGTTCCTCCAGTTCCACCCGACCGGGATGGTGTGGCCGCCGAGTGTGCGCGGGATCCTGGTCACCGAGTCGGTCCGCGGTGACGGTGGGATCCTCACCAACACCGAGGGCAAGCGGTTCATGTTCGACTACGTGCCGGCGGTGTTCCGCAAGTTCTACGCGGAGACCCCGGAGGAGGCGGACCGCTGGTACACCGACCCGGACAACAACCGCCGCCCGCCGGAGCTGCTGCCCCGGGACGAGGTGGCTCGGGCGATCAACGCCGAGGTGAAGGCGGGGCGGGGCACCAAGGCCGGCGGGGTCTACCTGGACGTGTCCAGCCGGCTGTCGCCGGAGGAGATCAAGCGGAAGCTGCCGTCGATGTACCACCAGTTCAAGGAGCTGGCGGACGTCGACATCACCAAGGAACCGATGGAGGTCGGCCCGACCTGCCACTACATCATGGGCGGGATCGAAGTGGAGGCCGACAGCACCGCCACGATCGGGAAGGTGCAGGGGCTGTTCGCCGCCGGTGAGGTGGCCGGCGGGATGCACGGCTCCAACCGGCTGGGCGGTAACTCCCTGTCGGACCTGCTGGTGTTCGGTAAGCGGGCCGGGGAGTACGCCGCCGCGTACGCGGACCAGTTCCCGCTGGGGAGCGGCCGCCGGCCGAAGATCTCCGAGGCGGCGGTGGCGCAGGCGGTGGACACCGCGCTGGCGCCGCTGAACCGGGACGGTGGCGAGAACCCGTACGCCCTGCAGCAGGAGCTGCAGGAAGTGATGAACAGCCTGGTCGGCATCATCCGCCGGGAGTCGGAGCTGGTGGAGGCGCTGAAGCGGCTGGAGGAGCTGAAGGCTCGGGTCGCCAAGGTCAGCGCCACCGGTGGCCGCGCCTACAACCCGGCCTGGCACTTGGCGCTGGACCTGCGCAACATGGTGCTGGTCTCGGAGTGCACCGCGAAGGCAGCGCTGACCCGGCAGGAGTCCCGGGGTGGACACACCCGGGATGACTACCCGGACATGGATCCGCAGTGGCGCAAGGTCAACCTGGCGTGCTCGCTGTCTGAGGACGGCTCCGAGATCCGGCTGGAGCGGGTTCCGGTGCCGCCGATGCCGCCGGAGCTGATCAGCCTGTTCGACCGTGCGGAGCTGGAGAAGTACCTGACCGAGGAAGAGCTTTCCGGTCTGACCCCGAAGGAGAGCACCCGATGAGCATGCGCCAGTTCCGGATCTGGCGAGGCGACGCCGACGGCGGTGAACTCACCGACTACCAGGTTGAGGTCAACGAGGGCGAGGTCGTCCTCGACGTGATCCACCGGCTGCAGGCGACCCAGGCTCCGGACCTGGCCTGCCGCTGGAACTGCAAGGCCGGTAAGTGCGGCTCCTGCTCGGTGGAGATCAACGGCAAGCCTCGGCTGGCCTGCATGACCCGGATGTCGACCCTGCCGGAGGACGAGCCGGTCGTCGTCACCCCGCTGCGGACCTTCCCGGTGCTGCGTGACCTGGTGACGGACGTGTCCTACAACTACCAGAAGGCACGGGAGATGCCGGCGTTCCAGCCGCCGGCGGACCTGGCACCGGGCGAGTACCGGATGCAGCAGGTGGACGTGGAGCGGTCGCAGGAGTTCCGTAAGTGCATCGAGTGCTTCCTGTGCCAGACCGTCTGCCACGTGATCCGTGACCACGAGGAGAACAAGCAGGCGTTCTCCGGTCCGCGGCTGTTCATTCGGGCGGCGGAGCTGGACATGCACCCGCTGGACGCGCGGACCGACCGGAAGGAGTTCGCCAGCAAGCAGCAGGGGATCGGCTACTGCAACATCACCAAGTGCTGCACCGAGGTGTGCCCCGAGCACATCAAGATCACCGACAACGCAATCATTCCAATGAAGGAGCGCGTGGTCGATCGGCGGTACGATCCTCTGGTGTGGTTGGGCCGGAAGATCCTGCGTCGCGACCAGCTTGAGCAGCAGGACAACGAGGCGGTGCACTACGTGGCCGCCGGGCGTCCGGCTGGCGTGAACTGGGCCCAGACCGTCCCGGCTCCGCAGGCTCCCCCGGTGGGGGCGGACGGCAAGCTGCCGCTGTCCGAGACCTCGATGTACAACGCCGGTGGCGCCTCGCCGTTCGGGGACGACCAGTCGTTCCCGCTCGAGCCGGACCAGCTGCGTTACCACCACCCGCAGTCAAAGGCGGAGTGAGGATTCGCTACGGCTCGTGACCGGGCCCGGGTGGGCGATGCCCCCACCCGGGCCCGGTTCCGTTACCACACCGACACACTCTTCTCCGCCCATCACCCCGATTCGGGATCGGACGAAAGACGTATACGACCAGCAACTCGGGCGGATAAACCAACCGAACAGCGTCGGTTTCCAACTGATCAGCCAGGTCTGGTGTCCGGTGGTGGGGCGGAAGCCCGAAATGCTCCGATGGACACCCGCCATGTTCGCCGGCAGACTAGGGACACGCGTCAGGTGACAGTTTGGCGACGAATCGGCCACAAGCCAGCAACGACCGCCGAAGGAGGGGTACGGATGCGGACGCCTCGCGGCACGATGCGCAACGACTATCTGGACGACGCGCTCGCTCTGCTGGCTGGCTGGCAACGAGGCGATGACACCCTGACCCGTACCCTCCCCATCGACGACGCCCAGCACGCCGCCCTCACCGAGCGGATCAAGGTGGCGGCGGACGCGTTACAGATCCAGCCCCGCATCAGCCGCCAGAACGGGGCGACCGAGATCCGCCTGGACGCCCCCGAGGGTGGTTCCCTGACCGCCAGCGAGGTGACCATGGCGGCCCGGATCGAGGACGCCTACCGTGCCGTCACCGGCCAGGCTCCCTGACCGCGCCGTAGGGGTCAGACATTGAACCGGAACTCGACCACGTCGCCGTCCTGCATGACGTAGTCCTTGCCCTCGATCCGGATCTTGCCGGCCGCCCGGGCCGCCGCCATCGACCCGGCCTCCAGCAGGTCCTCGAACGAGACGACCTCCGCCTTGATGAAGCCACGCTGGAAATCCGAGTGGATCACTCCGGCCGCCTCCGGCGCGGTGGCCCCGACCGGGATGGTCCAGGCCCGTGCCTCCTTCGGCCCGGCGGTGAGGAAGGTCTGCAGCCCGAGGGTGCGGAACCCGACCCGAATCAACTGGTGCAGCCCCGGCTCGGCCACCCCCATGCTGGCCAGCAGCTCCCGCGCCTCCTCCTCGGATAGCTCGGTCAGCTCCTCCTCCAGCTTGGCGTCGATGAACACCGCCTCCACCGGCGCCACCAACGCCCGCAGCTCATCCAGGTAGTCCTGGTCGCCCAACTCCTCCTCGTCGACGTTGAAGACGTAGAGGAACGGCTTGGTGGTGAGCAGGTGCAGCTCCCGCAGCTCCGTCAGGTCGATACCGGCCTTGGCCGCGCCGGCGTACAGCGTGGTGCCCGAATCCAGCAACGCCGCCGCGGCCCGGGCCGCTTCCGCGCGGCCGGCCCGGTCCTTGTAGGTGCGGCCTTCCTTCTCCAGCCGCGGCAGCGCCTTCTCCAGGGTCTGCAGGTCGGCCAGGATCAGCTCGGTGTTGATGGTCTCGATGTCCTCCGCTGGTGACACCCGGCCATCCACGTGCACCACGTTCGGATCCTTGAACGCCCGGACCACCTGGCAGATCGCGCTGGCGTCCCGGATGTTGGCCAAGAACGCGTTGCCCCGGCCCTGCCCTTGCGACGCGCCCCGCACCAACCCCGCGATGTCCACGAACCGCACCGGCGCCGGCAGGATCCGCTCGGACCCGAACATCTCCGCCAGCTTCGATAGTCGCGGGTCGGGCAACCCGACCACGCCCACGTTCGGCTCAATGGTGGCAAACGGGTAGTTGGCCGCCAGGGCGCCGCCGCGGGTCAGCGCGTTGAACAGAGTGCTCTTGCCGACATTCGGCAGCCCGACGATCCCGATGGTGAGGCTCACGGCGGGCCAGTCTATCGCTCGTTACCGCCAGGTCCGATTCCCGCGAGCATCCGAGGGCGAACGGGAGGAGGATCGGAGGCGTGTTCCCTGACCAGCAGCTGGACTTCGAGTGGTGCTACCGGGCGGTGACCAGCCGGGACAGCCGGTTTGACGGCTGGTTCTACCTCGGGGTCACCTCCACCGGCATCTACTGCCGCCCGTCCTGCCCGGCCCGTACCCCGCTGCGGCACCACGTCCGGTTCTTCCGTTCGGCCGCCGCCGCCCAGGCCGCGGGGTTCCGCGCCTGCCGCCGGTGCCGGCCGGACGCCGTACCGGGCTCCCCGGAGTGGGATGTCCGGGCCGACGTGGTGGGGCGGGCGATGCGGCTGATCACCGACGGGGTGGTGGACCGGGAGGGGGTGCCGGGGCTGGCCCGCCGGCTCGGGTACACCGAACGACACCTCCACCGACTGCTGGTGGCCGAGGTGGGCGCCGGGCCGCTGGCGTTGGCGCGGGCCCAGCGGGCCCACGCCGCCCGCCTGCTGATCGAGACCACCGACCTCCCCTTGACCGAGGTGGCGTTCGCGGCCGGGTTCGGCAGTGTCCGTCAATTCAACGACACCGTCCGACAGGTGTACGGGATGCCGCCGTCCGGGCTGCGTGCCCGCAACCGCCACCGGCCCACCGGGGCCGATGCGGCCGGATCCAGCCAAGAGACGATCACCCTCCGGCTGGCGTACCGGCCGCCGCTGTACGCGCCGGCGCTGCTGGAGTTCCTGGCCCTCCGGGCGGTACCCGGGGTGGAGCGCTGCGTGGACGGCCGCTACCAGCGGGCGCTGCGGCTGCCGCACGGCCCGGCGACGGTCACCCTCACCCCGGATCCGGCCACCACCACCGTCACCGCGCGGCTGTGCCTGGCGGATGTCCGGGACCTGGCACCGGCGGTGGCCCGCTGCCGGCGGTTGCTGGACCTGGACGCCGACCCGGTGGCGGTGGACGCCGGGCTCGCGACGGACCCGGCGCTGGCCGGCGTGGTCGCCAAGGAGCCCGGGGTGCGGGTGCCACGGACCACCGACGGGTTTGAGATCGCGGTCCGGGGGATCGTCGGCCAGCAGGTGTCGGTGGCGGCCGCCCGGACCGTCCTGGCCCGGATGGTGGCGGCCTCCTACGGCATCGCACCGCCGCCGAGTGACCGCGCGGCCCGGGCCGGCACGGAACCACCGGCCGCGCCGAACCAGGCACCGGGGCAGCTACGACCGTTTCCGGACGCCGCGGCACTGCTGGCCCTCCCGGATTCCGCCTTCCCGATGCCGGCCCGGCGCCGGGAGGCGCTACGCACCCTGGCCGCCGCGGTGGCGCAAGGAGAACTGGATCTCGACCTGGGCGGGGACCGGGCCGAGACCCTGGCCCGGTTGCGGCAGCTTCCCGGCATCGGGGAGTGGACCGCCAACTACGTGGCCCTGCGCGGGCTGGGGGATCCGGACGCGTTCCTGCCCACGGACCTCGGGGTGCGGCGCGGGGCGGCCGCCCTCGGGCTCCCTGACCAACCTGGGCCGCTGGCGGAGCACGCCCGCCGGCATTGGGCCCCCTGGCGCTCGTACGCCCTGATCCGACTCTGGAGGTACGCATGAACCACACCACCCTCACCACGCCCGTCGGCCCGTTCACCGTGGTGGTGGACGCCGCCGGCACCGTGACCGCGGCCGGTTTCACCGCCGACCCGGCCCTGCTCATCCTGAACCCGGCCGCCTGGGCGGCGGAGCCTTCGGCCGCCGCGACGGCGGGGCTGCGGCGCGCGGTCGACGCGGTCACCGCCTATCTGGCCGGGGAGCTCACCGCCTTGGACGCCGTGCCGGTGCAGGCGCCCGCAACCAGCGGTCCGGTACTCCTGGCCGCCTGGCAGGCGCTCCGGAAGGTGCCGCCGGGCCGACCGGTGACCTACACCGCCCTGGCGTCCGCCGCCGGCTGGCCCACCGCGGTCCGGACCGCCGCCAGCGCCTGCGCCCGTAATCCGGTCGCGTTGTTCGTCCCGTGCCACCGGGTGGTCCGCACCAATGGTGGGCTGGGCGGCTACCGGTGGGGACTATCGGTCAAGCAGTGGCTACTGGCGCACGAGCAGGGGGCACCCAGCTATTCGGATTCGGCCGTGGACATGGCGGCATCCGCCGTCAGTGGCAACGGATCCTGATCTGCGCGAGGGTCACTGACCTCCACGACAAACACAGCAGTACCGTAAGCGCAGATTTCTGACCACATTTCAGTGACGTACCGGGTGTCGAACCGCATTCCCACGATCGCGTTGGCTCCCAACCGACGCGCGTGCTCTATCATCGCTTGCACCGCGTCCAACCGATAGCGGGTAAGCACCTGGACGACCTTCGGGTTGCCGCCACCGTCCAGCATCCGGACTCGTTCCTGGAATGGGTTTCGAGTACGCCCGGTTACGCCGATGACCTCTCCCAGCACTTGCCGGACATGGTAGCCGGGAACGCTGTCAGTGGTAACCACTAACATCTGGCACCTCGCTCCCTAACGCGACCGGCCTCGCACCAGTCGCCATACCCGGAATCCCCGGCAATCCGCGGGATTAAACGCATCGGTGACGTATGGCGAATACCCCATGGCTGGACACGGTTCACATCCGCCCCGCCATCCTCGGCAGTCCCGGCAGGAGCTCCTTGCCGCCACGGCTCTACCTCACCACAGAAATCCCCACCAATTTCCACCGACCACAATGGGACTGGATCGTTTCCCGAATTCCACGATGATCCACCGACCGGGTTTGCGGAATAGCCGTACGGGTAGGCACGTTCCTGGAGTCCCTACGGGGGTCTGCCACAGGGGGTTAACAATTATGGACCGTTTCATGTTTGAACGCCCGAGCGGTGGTCGGCTGCGAATAGCCATGCTCGTTCCCCCGTGGTACGAGCTGCCGCCACCCGGATACGGCGGGCTGGAGCAGATGTGCGCAGCCCTGGTGGATTCGCTGGTGGCGAAGGGTCACGATGTGACGGTAATCGGCGCCGGTATCCGAAATGGAACGCTAGGGAGATTCATCTCCACCATGGATGAGCCGCAACATCTGCGGTTGGGCGAGGGCCTGCCGGAGCTCGTCCACGTCGCCAGGGCCAACGACGTGATCGAGGATCTGGGCGTCGATGTGGTCCACGATCACACCTCGGCCGGATTGCTCACCGCACCCACCCGGTCGGCACCTACGGTCGCGACCGTCCACAACTCTCCCGCCACCGAGTACGGGGATCTGCTGGCCGGTCTCAATGGCCGGGTACTGGCCGGTTCGGTGGCGCTGGTGGCGATCTCGGAGGCGCAACGCCGGCTGCGTCCGGATCTGCCCTGGGCTGCGGTGATCCACAACGGTCTGTCCACCGAGGCGATCACTGGCCTGCTTCCACCGGAACGGCTGGACGGACAGCCGGATGACGATCGACGGCACGTCCTGTGGCTGGCCCGGTTCAACCCTGACAAGGGGCCGGATCTGGCAATCCAGGCCTGCCGCGCCGCGGGTCTGCCGCTGGTGCTGGCCGGCAAGTGCACGGAGCCCGGGGAGCGGCGCTATCTCAGCGAGACCATCGCCCCGATGCTCGGCCCGGACACCGAGCTGGTGCTCAACGCCAACCGGCAGCGGGTGGAGGCTCTTCTCCGGCGAGCCCGCTGTCTGATCATGCCGATCCGCTGGCAGGAGCCGTTCGGCATGGTGATGGTGGAGGCGATGGCCATGGGGGTACCGGTGGTCGCCATGAACCGGGGAGCGGTGCCGGAGGTGGTCCGGCATGGGGAGACCGGATTGATCTGCGACGAGCTCGCCGAGCTTCCCGACGCCCTCCACGAGGTGACGAAGATCGACCCCTATCGCTGCATGGCGCACGTCCAGCAGACCTTCTCCGCCGACCTGATGGCCGACCGGTACGAGCAGGTCTACCGGGACGCCATCCAGAGCGCGTCTCCTACCAGCGCGCCGGCCATGGCCGGGTTCACCCCTCCGGCCGAGGCCGAGTTGGATTTCTGGCCGACCTCCCACCGGTGGTGACACCGACCACCCAACCGCACCGGCCGCCGGAATCCCGGCGGCCGGTCGCTGTGTCCACCACGGCGGGTGCGCCTCGGGGCGACGTCAGAACCCGCCGAAGTCTCCGAAGTCGCCGCCGAAATCGCCACCGAAGTCCCCGCCGAAATCGCCGCCGAAGTCGCCGCCGGCGTCGGCCCCGGGGTCGCCTCCGTGTTCCAAACCGTCTCCGAACCCGGCTTCGTAGCCGGCCGCGTAGCTGTAGCCCGGATCAGCGAACGCGGGCGAGAACAGGGCGTTGAACAGCAGCATCCCGCCGACCGCCCCGGCCGCTCCCGCCAGGGCCGGCTTCCAGATCGGCTGCGAATACCACCCGGCCGGCACCGGACGCCCATGCACCCGGCCACCCGGGTAGTAGTACGGGGTGTCCTCGCTCGGGTTGGGGCCGGCCTTGTACACCTGGCCCTGCACCTCCACCGACCGCTCCTTGGTCAGCTGGCCCGCGCCCTGCGCCGCGGCCAGCGGCGGCAGGTCGGGGCCGGGGTCGATGCCCATCGCGATCCGCGCCGCCCGCACGTACATCAACCCTTCCAGCGCGGTCTCCCGCGCCAGCCGGTACTGGTGCGGGGTGCGGGCCTGCTCCAGCTGGGAACCGGCGGCGTTGTAGCGCTCGCTGGCGTCCGCCAGCGCCTGTCGGACCGCGGGATCGCTGCCGCCCTCAAGGTTCATGATCTGGCCGCCGAGCCGCTCATACCAGCGGCGGGCCTCCGCGGCGGCGTCAGAGAGTTCACGTTCCTGGCGTGCTTTGGACTCTTTCTGCCACCACCAAAACGCGCCACCGACCAGCAGAACCAACAGGAACAACAGCACCGCTTCCATACCTCAACGCTACCCGACTGTCCGGAGGGCACCAGAGGTCACACTTCCGGCCCGGTGGGCGGATGGGAGCGGTGGTCGGTGGCTCAGTGCCCGACCCGGTCGGCCAGCTCCGCCGCGGTCTTCGCCGCCCGCGCGGCGGCGGCGGCGCGGAGGTCCTTCTTCAGCTGCTGCGGCAACGCGAACGTCAGCGTCTCCTTGGCGGTGGTCACCTCCGCGACCTCGGTGAAGCCGCGCTCGGCCAGGTGATCCAGCACCTGCATGACCAGCTCATCCGGCACACTCGCCCCAGAGGTCAACCCGACGGTGGTGACTCCCTCCAGCCACGCCTCGTCGATCTCGTGGGCGTAGTCCACCAGGTAGGCGGCGCGCGCACCGGCCTGCAGGGCCACCTCCACCAGCCGCATGGAGTTGGACGAGTTGCGGGAGCCCACCACGATCACCAGATCGCAGTCGGGAGCGATCTTCTTGACCACCTGCTGCCGGTTCTGGGTGGCGTAGCAGATGTCGTCGCTCGGCGGTGACTGCAGCAACGGCAGCCTGGCCCGCAGCCGTTCCACCGTTTCCATCGTCTCGTCCACCGACAGGGTGGTCTGCGACAACCACACCACCTTGGAGGGATCCCGCACGGTTACCCGATCGGCGTCCTCCGGACCCTCAATCAGCTGGATGTGGTCCGGGGCCTCACCGGCGGTACCCTCCACCTCTTCGTGTCCGGCGTGCCCGATCAGCAGGATGTCGTACCCCTCCCGGGCGTACCGGCGCGCCTCGTTGTGGACCTTGGTGACCAGCGGGCAGGTGGCGTCGATGGTCCGCAGCTTGCGCTGCTCCGCCTGCCGATACACCTCCGGCGCCACCCCGTGCGCCGAGAAGATCACCATCGCCCCCTCGGGGACCTCGTTCAGCTCCTCGACGAAGATCGCCCCGCGCTTCTCCAGGGTGCTGACCACGTGCCGGTTGTGCACGATCTGCTTGCGGACATAGATCGGCGGGCCGTACAGCTCCAACGCTTGCTCTACGGTCTGCACCGCCCGGTCGACACCCGCGCAGTAACCACGCGGGCTGGCCAGCAGCACCCGCTTGCGCTGAGGCTCGGAGAGGTCGGTCGGCTGGGGGTCATGGCTTGCAGTCACGCCGCCCATCCTACGGGGCCGGACCAGGGCGTCCACCCGATCGCCGCTGCTCCCGCCCCACCACGGTGGGTGAGGAGGCCGCCGGGGGCACGGGCCGATCCAAAGACCGGGCCGGGCCAGCCGCGCCGCGGTCGGCGGGGACGACCGTCCCGGCCGGTACCCTGAGCCCGTGAACCAGCCCGTGACCTCCCCGGCGGGCAGCGGCGGTCCGCCCCGCAGCAGCCCCGAGCAGCCCTGGCCGGTCCGGGTGGTCAGCCAGCGGATCGGCGAATGGATCGGCCGGCTCGGCTGGGTGTGGGTGGACGGGCAGGTGGCGCAGATCTCCCGCCGCCCCGGCACCAGCACGGTGTTCCTCACCCTCCGCGACCCCGCGGCGGATCTCAGCCTCACTGTCACCACCAACCGGGACGTACTGGACAGCGGCGCCCCGGAGCTGGCCGAAGGGGCCCGGGTGGTGCTGCACGCCCGGCCCGCCTTCTACCCGGCCCGCGGCACCCTGTCCCTGCGGGCGGACGAGATCCGCCAGGTAGGGGTGGGGGAGCTGCTCGCCCGGATCGAGCGGTTGCGCCGACTGCTGCGGGCGGAGGGGTTGTTCGATCCCGCCCGGAAGCGGCGCCCGCCGTTCCTGCCGCATCGGGTCGGGCTCATCACCGGCCGCGCCAGCGCCGCGGAGCGGGACGTGGTGGCGGTCGGCCGCCGCCGGTGGCCCGCGGTGCAGTTCCGGATCATGAACGTGGCGGTGCAGGGGCCGAGCGCGGTACCGCAGATCATCGACGCGCTGCGGGTGCTGGACGCCGACCCGGAGGTCGACGTGATCATCCTGGCGCGGGGTGGCGGCAGTGTGGAGGACCTGCTGCCGTTCTCGGACGAGGCCCTGTGCCGGGCGGTGGCCGCCGCCCGGACCCCGGTAGTCACCGCGATCGGGCACGAAACCGACACCCCGCTGGTGGACTTCGTGGCCGATGTCCGCGCCGCCACCCCCACCGACGCTGCCAAACGGGTCATACCGGATCTCGCGGAGGAGCGGCGCCTGCTCGACGTGGCCCGGATCCGGCTGCGCCGCGCCATGACCGGCCTCGTGGACCGGGAGCAACGGCAATTGGAGGCGCTGCGCAGCCGCCCGGCCCTGGCCCGCCCCCACCAGCTGCTGGACCGCTGCGCCGAGGACCTGGCCGGGCTGCGGGCGCGGGCGGCCCGCTGCCTGTACCACCGGTGGGAGGTCGCCGCCGATGAGCTGCGCCACACCCTGGCCCGGCTCCGGGCCCTCTCCCCCGCCGCCACCATGGCCCGGGGGTACGCGATCGTGCAGCGGGCCGACGGTCAGGTGGTCCGGGCCGCTACCGAGGTGACCGAGGCGGAGCCGGTGCGGGTGCGCCTGGCCGCGGGGGAGCTGACCGCCACGGTGACCAGCGTCCACCCCACCGCGCCGTCCCGGGACCGTCTGCCGGCGGATTAACCCGCACCGGGTCCTCCGGGAGAGGGGCGATCGGTCCCGATCGGGCGATTCCACGGACCCCCTATCCGCCGGATTTCGTTACTCAGAGTGTGCTAGCCGTTCTTTTGCGTGAAGAATCGCTCGGTGAGGCGGTCGCCGCCCCCGAGTCCGGCCTCCCCAGCGTCGGGGTCGTCATCCCCGCCGGCCACCGCCCCGGACGGTTGCCCCACGCGTTGTCCTCCGTCCTCCGCCAGGACTATCAGGGTCCGCTGCGGGTGGTCGTGGTCTACGACTCGCCCCGCCGCCCGAGCCCCGGTCGGGTCCGGCCACTGATCCCACACCGGGAGGATCGGCCGGTAACCGTCCTGACCAACACCCGTACCCCCGGACTGACCGGGGCCCGCAACACCGGGGTGCTGGCCCTCACCACGGACCTGGTCGCCTTCTGCGACGAGACCGCCGAATGGGAGCCGGGCAAACTGACCGCGCAGGTCACCGCGCTCGCCCGCACCCCCGACGCGGAGCTGGTCACCTGCGGGGTGGCCTACCCGAGCCGGGGCGGGTGGACCCCTCGACTGGCCGGAGTGAACCGGCTCCGCCTGGCCGACCTGGCGCGGACGCGCCTGGTCCGGTTCCCGTCCTCCACGTTCCTCGCCCGCCGGGAAGCGCTGGTCGCACCGCACCGGATCGGCCTGCTGGCCGAAGACGCTCCCGGCCAACGCAACGAGGACTGGGACCTACTGCTGCGGGCCGCCCGGCGAACCCCACCGGCGCACGTGGACGCGCCGCTGGTACGGGTGCCGCCCCCACGACCGAACAGCACCGAGTACGCCACCGACCTCTCTTCCCTGCGTTGGATCATGGCCCGCCATCCGGAGATCCGGCGCTTCCCCGGCGCCGCCCGACTCTATGGCCAACTCGCCTGCTGGTCGGCGGCGCTCGGCAACCGCCGCGACGCCTGGCACTGGGCCCGGCAGGCGGTCCGCCGGAACTGGCGTGAACCCCGCGCCGCGCTCGCCCTGGCCGCGCTCAGCGGCGCGGTCCAGATCCAATCCCTGCTGGCGACCCTGAACCGCCGCGGCCACCCGCTGTGACCCCGGAGGAGGGTGCCCTTCCGGCGGCTTTCCCCGAAGGGCACCCTCTCCGCCAGGTCACTCCGCCATGTGCGGGTAGGTGTGGTCGGTCGGCGGGACGAAGGTCTCCTTGATGACCCGCGGCGAGACCCACCGCAGCAGGTTGTGCCAGGAGCCCGCCTTGTCGTTGGTGCCGCTGGCCCGGGCACCCCCGAACGGCTGCTGCCCCACGATCGAGCCGGTCGGCTTGTCGTTGAGGTAGAAGTTGCCGGCGGCGTACCGCAGCACCTCGCTAGCCCAGGCCGCCACCCGCTTGTCGTCGGCGAACACCGCCCCGGTCAGCGCGTACGGGGACACCGACTCCGCCTGCCGGACCACGGTCTCGAACTGGTCGTCCTCGAACACGTACACCGCCAGGATCGGCCCGAAGTACTCGGTGGTGAACACCTCGTGCTCCGGGTCGGTGCACTCCACCAGGGTGGGTCGGACGAACCAGCCCTCCGAGTCGTCGCAGGTCCCACCGGCCAGCACGGTGCAGACATCGGACTTGCGGATCCGCTCCAGCGCGGCCGCGTGCTTGGCGAACGCCTGGGCGTCGATCACCGCCCCGCCGAAGTTCCGGAAGTCGGTCACGTCCCCGTACGTCAACGACTCCGTGGTGGCGACCAGCCGGTCCCGCAGCCCGCCCTCCCACAGCGACCGCGGGATGTACGCCCGGGAGGCGGCCGAGCACTTCTGGCCCTGGTATTCGTACGCGCCCCGGATCAGCGCGGTGTGCAGCGCGTCCACGTTGGCACTGGTGTGGGCGATGACAAAGTCCTTGCCCCCGGTCTCGCCCACGATCCGGGGGAAGTTGCGATACCGGCCGATGTTCTCCCCGATCGTGCGCCACAGTAGCCGGAAGGTCTCGGCCGAGCCGGTGAAGTGCAGCCCGGCCAGGTCCTCATCGAACAGCGCCACCTCGGACACTGCCAGCCCATCCCCGGTCACCATGTTGATGACCCCCGGCGGCAGGCCGGCGGCCTCGAACAATCGCATCGTGAAGTGGGCGGCGAACTGCTGCGTGGGCGAGGGCTTCCACACCACCGGTACGCCCATCAGCGCCGGCGCGGCCGGTAGGTTGCCCGCGATCGCGGTGAAGTTGAACGGGGTGATCGCGTACACGAACCCCTCCAACGGCCGGTGGTCGAACCGGTTCCAGACCCCCGGCACCGACAGGGGCTGCTCCGCCAACAGTCGGCGTCCGAACGCGACGTTGAACCGCAGGAAGTCGATCAGCTCGCAGGCCGCGTCGATCTCGGCCTGCTGCACCGTTTTGGACTGCCCCAGCATGGTGGCGGCGTTCAGCGTGTCCCGCCACGGGCCGGCGAGCAGGTCGGCGGCCCGCAGAAAGATCGCCGCGCGGTCCTCATACGACATCGACCGCCACATCGGCCCGGCTTCCTTGGCTGCCGTCACCGCGGCCTGCGCGTCTGCGTTGGTCGCATTGTGCATGACTCCCAGCACATGCCGGCGGCGGTGTGGCTGGACGACCTCGATCGGCTCCCCTCCGCCCATCCGCTGCTCCCCGCCGATGGTCATCGGCAGATCCAAGGGAGTGGCGGCGAGCTCGGCGAGTCGCCGTTGCAGGTCGGCCCGCTCCTGGGTCCCAGGGGCGTAGCTGCGGACCGGCTCGTTACGGGGTTCGGGCACGGTGAAGATGGCGTCCATCGCACACTCCTCGATCTCGGCAGCGTTGGCGAGTCTCCGGGTCTGTTTCGTATCCTCCCACGCTGTCCGACCCACCCACCAACCCCAATGCCAACCGCCGCGTACTCTGAACAGAGGCCTGCTGGCGAAGGTAAGGGATCGGCGGAGATGAACGAGCAGCGCCCAGGGGCGACGCCCGCGCCCGACCACCCAACGGGGCGCCCGGCCCAGCATCCGGCCGGGGAAGAACCTACGGAGGCGGCCATGGCGGACCGGCCCGCCGGCGATCACGACCCCGATCAGCAGCACCTCCACGGACCGGCCGACCGGGGCACCGACACCGGCGCCCCCGGCGCGGGCACCTTGGCGGTGCTGGCGGTGGCCTGGCTCCTGGTGATGCTGTCCTCCCTACGGCAAGCGGTGGGGACCGACGCCGGTGACCGGGCACTCACCATCACCCGGGCCGCCCTCGAACTACCGCAGGTGATCTCGGCCAGCCTGGTCACCGGAGTGGCGGTGGGCCTGGCCGCCGGTAACCTCCTCGCCCGGTTCCGCCCCTCGGTGTTGATCCGACCGGTGCGCCGTCTACTGATCAGCGGCGCGGCCGGCGCGGTGACCGGCCTGGCGGTGGCCACCCCGGTGCTGCTGGGATACGAGCATTTGCCGTCGATCGCCGGGATCAGCACCGCGATCGCGGTGGCGGCCCTGCTCGGCGGTCTCCTGAGCGGGATCCGGCACCGGGTGGTGGTCGCGGCCGGCACCGGCGCCACCTTGGCGGTGTTCCTGGTGGGGCTGCTGGAGCAGGCGTTCCAGGGCGATCTGCGGGTGCTGTTCGGCGCCGGGACGGATCCCGAATCGGTGGTGGCGGCCAGCGGATGGGTGGTGCTGACCGCCTCCCTGGTGGCCGGCGCGGCGGCCGGGGTCCTCAGCTACCTCTACCTGCGCCGCAGCGGCCCGTCCCGGCTACGCTGGCCCGCCTATCTCCTCGCCGGGGCCATGCCGGGGCTGCTGGTGCTGGCGGCCGAGGTCGTCACCCGGCTCGGGGGCGCCCGACTGTTCTCGCTGGTCAGCGCGGCCAGCGTCAGTGACGAGCTGGTGCTGAGCTACTTCCACGCCGCGCGGATCAACCGGGCGCTGATCGTGCTGTTCGTGGGCGCCCTGGTGGCTATCTTCCTGCTGGGTCGGTCCCTACCATCCCGTCCGGCGACTGATGACCCGCCGAGCGACGACGCCCCGCCGACCGGGAGCGGCCCGGCGGATCCCCCGCCCACCTCCCCGGCGGACCAACCCACCTCGGGTGACCAGCGGACGACTCAGCCGACCAACTGAGGCAGCTCCG
Organism: uncultured Actinomycetota bacterium; assembly: GCA_963809545.1. Taxonomy (GTDB): domain Bacteria; phylum Actinomycetota; class Actinomycetes; order Mycobacteriales; family Micromonosporaceae; genus Natronosporangium. The sequence goes on from CAWEKD010000005.1 coordinate 176,767, forward strand.
ACACGTCGTACCAGGACAGCTCCTCATCCACCTCGCCGTCCGAGGTCAGCGCCGCGGCCACCTCGGGCTCCGTCTCGAGATCGTCGAGGTGGATGGCGGCCACCGCGGACACGGGCACCGGCTCGGTGAGCTGCACCCGCCCTTCCCGCCCCCCGTCCACCAGTTGCACCCGTGCGTCCGCGGAGATGACCACCCGCCGCCGCGGCGCCGTCGGATCCTGCCGCAGCAGCGCCAACGAGGCGTCGGCGGCCAGTCGGAAGGCCTGGTATTCCAGCTCCTCCAGGTCGTCCTCACCGAGCTCCGCCCGCAGCGCGGGGGTGACCGCGAACGCCGGCCCCGGCGGCAGTCGCCGGTCTCGGTGCAGCGCCGCCACCGTGGTCAGGGTGGCGGGCAGGTAAACACGTACGCGCTGACTCACCCCCTCAGTAGACCATGGGGGCAGCGGCGAATCCGCGCCCGCACGGGCGGGACGCCTTCGCGTCGTTACCGGCTTCTCACCCCGGCCTGAGCTCTTGACATGCGCCACTAAGGTGCCCTCCACAGGCTTTCTGTGGCAAACCGTGGCAACGGGACGCATCAGAGGAGATCTTGGGCCTATGACTCGCCTCCGGGCGCTTCCGGGCAAGATCCGGATCTATCGGGTACCGGCCTACGAACCACCGTACGACGATGAACGTCCACCGGACTGGCCCGCCCCTGACCCGTGGCAGCCGACGTTGGATTTCACGGCCGCGCGCTCCGGCTGCCCTCGTCCCTCATCCGGACGCGGCGTCGGGCCGGTACGCTCGGCGCCCGCGGCCGCCCCGGTCGGGGAGGAGACCCGAACGGTGGTCCGTCGGTTCCTCACCGTCTGCGTGGAGGTACTCAACGGCTACCGGCCCGCCCACCACCTCCGGGCCCTGTCCGACCCACTGGTCGCGATGGACGTCATCGACGCCGGCAGAGCAGCGGCCCGGCAGCTGCGCCGCCAAGCCGGCCCGGCCCGGGTAAGGATCCGGCGGGTACGGATGTGCGCGCCCCGTCCGGACGCGGTGGAGGTCGCGGCGGTGGTCATGGCCGGCCCCGCCCCGGACCCACCGTCGTCGACCGGGCGGGCGTGGGCGTTGGCCTGCCGGCTGGAGCGGCGCGCCGGTCAGTGGCGCTGTGCCACCCTCCGGTTGTTGTAGCCCGCCTCCGGCGACCGGTTTCCCTCGGCCGCGCCCTGCCGACCGCGACGGCGGACTGATCAGGAGGCGTTCCCCGGCGCTCCGTGACAACGCTTGTACTTCTTGCCGGAGCCGCACGGGCACGGCGCGTTCCGGGAGGGGCTGGACCCCACGACCTGCCCGGGTGCGGACTGACGCCGTCCGGGCGGCACCGGACTCGGTCGGCCGCCGGCACGCCGCCCCGGGGTCGTGCCGATCGTCGGCCGAGCACCGACCTGCGGCCCCCGCCCAGCCCGAGCGCGGGGGCGGCGCTGCGATCCTGCTCCCGCTGCTCGACGACCGCGCCTGCGCCAGCGGCCCCGTCGATCGTGGGTGCGGAGTAGCGCAGGGTGGACGGCTGCGGCGCGGCCATCGGGATGCCCTGTACCCGAACCGGCACCGGCGCCTTCCCCACCCCTCGGGGCATCGCCGGCTGCGCCGCGGGCGTCCCCGCCGGTTCCGGGGTCCGCACCTCCACGTGGAAGACCAGCCGGACCGACTCCTCCTTGATGCCGTCCAGCATGGTCTGGAACATCGTGAAGCCCTCGCGCTGGTACTCCACGACCGGGTTCCGCTGCGCGTACGCGCGCAGCCCCACGCCCTCCTTGAGATAGTCCATCTCGTAGAGGTGCTCCCGCCACTTCCGGTCGATGACGCTGAGCAGCACCTGCCGCTCGATCTCCCGCATCGACCTCCGCGCCGAGCTCCTCCTCCCGGCGCTCGTACGCGGCATGGGCGTCCTCGATCAGCCGTTCCCGCAGCTGGTCGGCCTCCAGCGCGGACTGCTCGCCGCCGACCTCCTCCAGCAGCTCCTCGATGGTCACGCCGACCGGGTACAGCTGCTTGAGCGCGCTCCAGAGCTTCTCCAGGTCCCAGTCCTCGGCGTACCCCTCGGCGGTGGCGCCGGCGACGTAGTCGCTGATCACGTCCTCGATCATGTGCCGGACCTGGTCCCGCAGGTCCTCCCCGTCCAGCACCCGGCGCCGCTCGGCGTAGATGACCTGCCGCTGCTGGTTGAGCACCTCGTCGTACTTGAGGACGTTCTTACGGATCTCTGCGTTCTGCGCCTCGATCTGCGTCTGGGCGCTCTTGATCTGCCGCGAGACCATCTTGGACTCGATCGGCACGTCCTCCGGGATGTTCAGCCGGTCCATGACCGCTTCGACCGCGCTGGCCCGGAACCGCCGCATCAGCTCGTCCTGCAGAGACAGGTAGAACCGGGACTCCCCCGGGTCCCCCTGCCGCCCCGCCCGGCCGCGCAGCTGGTTGTCGATCCGCCGGGCCTCGTGCCGCTCGGTGCCGAGCACGTACAGGCCGCCGGCGGCGCGCACTTCCTTGGCCTCGGCCTCGCACACCTTCTTCCACCGGGCCAGCGCCTGCTCCATGGCGGCCGCGTACTGCTCCGGGTGCTCCTCGGGGTCCAGCCCCTGCTGCCGGACCTCGGCCGCGGCCAGGATACTCCGGGTTGCCACCCAGCAGGATGTCCGTTCCTCGCCCGGCCATGTTGGTCGCGACCGTGACCGCACCCTTCCGGCCGGCCTGGGCCACGATCTCGGCCTCTTTGGCGTGGAACTTCGCGTTCAGGACGTTGTGCGGGATGCCCCGGCGCTTCAACAGCACCGACAAGATCTCCGACTTCTCCACCGAGGTGGTGCCGACCAGTACCGGCTGACCGGTCCGGTGCCGCTCCGCGATGTCCTCGACCACCGCCTGGAACTTCGCCTTCTCGGTCTTGTAGATCACATCCGGCTGGTCGATCCGGATCATCGGCAGGTTGGTCGGGATGGACACCACGCCGACCCCGTAGACCTTCTGCAGCTCACTGGCCTCGGTCGAGGCGGTACCGGTCATCCCGGCCAACTTTTCGTACAGCCGGAAGTAGTTCTGCAGGGTGATGGTGGCGAGGGTCTGGTTCTCCTGCTTGATCGCCACGCCTTCCTTGGCCTCGATGGCCTGGTGCATCCCCTCGCTGAACCGCCGCCCGGGCAGGACCCGGCCGGTGAACTCGTCAACGATCAGCACCTCACCGTCCGTCGGTGACGATGTATTCCTTGTCCCGGTGGTACAGCTCCTTGGCCTTGAGGGCGTTGTTCAGGTAACCGACCAGCGGAGTGTTGACCGGGTCGTACAGGTTGTCGATCCCCAGCCGGTCCTCCACCTTGGCCACGCCCCGCTCGGTGACCGCCACCGTGCGCTTGGCCTCATCCACCTCGTAGTCGCCCTTGCCGTCGGTGCCCCGCTGCAACCGGGCCGCGATCTGGGCGAACTCCTTGTACCAGCGCTGGGAATGCTCCGCCGGCCCCGAAATGATCAACGGAGTCCGAGCCTCGTCGATGAGGATGGAGTCCGCCTCGTCCACGATCGCGAAGTAGTGACCGCGCTGGACCAGTTGATCCCGCGACATGGCCATGTTGTCGCGGAGATAGTCGAACCCGAACTCGTTGTTGGTGCCGTAGGTGATGTCGCACTGGTAGGCCTCGCGGTGCTGAGCGGGGGTCTGCCCAGGCAGCACCACCCCCACCGTCAGACCCGAGGAACCGGTGCACCCGGCCCATCCAGTCCGCGTCCCGCTTGGCCAGGTAGTCGTTGACCGTCACCACGTGGACGCCCTTGCCGGCCAGCGCGTTGAGGTAGGAAGGCAGCACCGCGGTGAGGGTCTTACCCTCACCGGTCTTCATCTCGGCGATGTTGCCGAAGTGCAGCGCCGCCCCACCCATCAACTGGACGTCGAAGTGCCGCTGACCAAGCACCCGCCGAGAGGCCTCCCGTACGGTGGCGAACGCCTCGATCAGCAGGTCGTCCAGGGTCTCCCCGTCGGCCAGTCGCTGCCGGAACTCATCGGTCTTGGCACGCAGCTCAGCGTCCGTGAGGCTGGTGTAATCCTCTTCGATCGAGTTGACAGCGTCGGCGATCTTCTGCAGTCGCTTGAGCTGTCGCCCCTCGCCGGCATTGAGGATCTTCTCAAGAATGGCCACGGGTCCTCAGCACTCCCTCGACGGTCTGAGCACCCATGGTAGGCGGAACGACAACAGATCCGCACCCCACCTCGTCGGGCCGGCCACCCCGCAGCGACCGGCCCGACCGTGACATGGGTCACGAACGGGTGGCCGGCTCCGCCAGACTGATCACGCCGTAGTCGTAGCCCCGGCGGCGATAGACCACGCTGGGCCGGCCGGTTTCCTTGTCCTGGAACAGGTAGAAATCGTGGCCGACCAGCTCCATCTGGAACAGCGCGTCCTCCACCGTCATCGGATCACCCGGGTGCTCCTTTTCCCGCACGATGCGCCACGGCTGGTCGTCGAGCGCCTGCTCGCCCGGTTCCGTGACCGGTGCCCCCTCGTCGGTCACCACCGCGGTGCTCCGTTCCCCGGTCTCCGGGTCGACCGCCGCCAGCTCTTCCTGCGCGGCCAGCGCCGACGCTTCCAGCGCCGGATCCGTAGGCAGGTCCGCCAGGGAAGCCGGCCCCCGGCGCGGCCGCCGCACCCGGCGCCGATCCACCGCCCGCTGCAACCGGATGGTCAACCGGTCCACCGCCTCATCCAGCGCGGTGTAGAAGTCGCGCGCGCTCGACTCCGCCCGTACCACCGGCCCCCGCGACCGGCAGGTGATCTCCACCCGCTGGCAGTGATCCTGCTGGCGCGGGTTGTTCTCGTGAGTCAGCTCCACGTCCACGTTGATGATCTTCGGGGTCGAGACGAACGGCCTTCTCCAACTTCTCGGCCACGTGGACCCGGTAGTGATCCGGTACTTCGACGTTGCGGCCTTTGACGATGATCTCCACGCCAGCCCCCTTCCGCCGTGGGTACCGGCCCCTGCGCCGGTACCGCCCGGCTCAGTCCTCTTTTCAGCCTAGGTGCATGTGGCGCGGGTCACCAGTGCGTCGCCCACCGCGGGTCACCCATCAGCGGCCACTCTCACCACTGAGAGTGACTATCGCCCCAACGTCGAGTGGCGGCCAGCACCGCTGCCCCGGCCACCGGCACCCCCGCGGCGGCGAGCCGATCAGCGGCGGCGGCCAGGGTCGCGCCGGTGGTGACCACGTCGTCCAGCAGGATCACCGGCTCTCCCGTCCGGGCCAGATGGCGCCGTAGTCCCGCCACCCGCGCCGGCCGGAGCCCGAGCGTGGCGCGCGCCCGCACCGCCCGCTGATCGGCGGACAGCTGCGTCGAATCCACCCCCGCCCGGGCCCGCAGCGGCGCCGCCAGGGTCACCCCCACTCCGGCTGCACGGAGCCGGGCCGCCGCGGGGCGGGTCAACCGCCACAGGTGGTCCCCGTGCCGAGCCCGGGCCGCGGCCGGCGTATCCGGTACCGGGACCAGCACCACCGCCCCCGGCTGCCCGATCGCATCCACCAGCCCCGCCACCGCCTCGGCCAGCAGCCGCCCCAACGGCCGGGCCAGCCGATACCGCCCCTGGTCCTTGTACGCCAGCACCAGCCGCCCCAGGACCGAGTGGTACTCCCCAGAGCGAAACAACGAGGCAGCCCGGCCGGAGCGGGGTCCGGCCGGGTCGCATAGGGCCGCAACCCCGCTAACGTCGCCACACAGGCGTCGCACACCCCGTACCGGGTCGGTTGGCCGGGCCGGCCGCAGCCGGCGCATCCGCCCGGCAACACCAGGTCGGTCAGGCTGGCCCAGGTGTCAGCCAGCCACCCACCCCGGCCGGTCGTCGCCGCGGTCATCGCAGGAAGAACGGGGCGTACGGAGGAGAAACCGCCTCCTCCGGCGGGTCGATCAGGTCATCCGGCCGGATCAGGGTCGGTGCCCCGGTGAAGCTGTGCGCCCGCCCGTCCGCCTCGTACATCAGCACCGGCACCTCCGCCGCCGGCGGGCGCGGATGGGCGGTGAGGTTGGTGACGGTGGCGTTACCGAGATCCAACAGCCGGTGCTCGACCGCCCCGTCCACGGTGAGCCGATACAGCCCCGTCCGGTTCTCCCGGCGGCCGGCCACGATCAACTGCTGTTCATGGCTGAATGTCACGTCGGTCAGCCCGGTCAAGCTGGTCGGCAGCGCCCGCGGCGCGAGCACACTCACCGTATCCCGCTCGTAGACCACCTGGGCCAGGTAGAGCCGGTCCCCGGCGATGATCGCCAACCGCCGCTGCTCCGGCGAAATCGCCACCGTCTGGATCGGTCCGGCCAGCCCGGTCACCTGGATCTCGTGCGCCTTCCCCCGGGTGTCGAACCAGTACAAGCGCTGGTCAGCCACCACCAGACCGATCGCATTGGCGCCGGGGACGAGCCACATCGGCGGGCTGATCTCCGTCCCGGTCACTCCGGTCCGCACCGGCCGGGGAGAGGTCGACGGCAGCGCCCGGACCACGATCAGCTCCTGCTCCTGGCCGACCTGTCGGACCAGGGCCGCTACTTCCCCTCGACTGGTCAGCGCCGCGGCGGTCAGCCCCTGATTGAGCTCCTCCGTCAGCGCCGGGGTCGGCTTGCCGGGAGCTGGCGGCGAGATACTGCCGCACCGTGCCGTCCACCAGCACGAACCGGACCGCCTCGGGGTACTCGGGTCGAGGCTGCACGCTCACCTGCTGCGGGCGGTCGTCGATGAGCAGCTCCAGCTCCGCTCCTCCCGCAGCGACAGCAGACTCCACGCCAGCTGAGTGGCGAGATCGGATACGTCCTGCCCCTCCACCGCGGCCGCGTTGACGTTCACCACCAGTCGGTCGCCGTCCCAGACCGGGATGCCGTTGTGGCGGGTGCCCGCCGGCAACCCCTCGGTGCGGGCGAGCCCCGGCGCCGGACCGGTCAGCAGCCACCGGAACACCGTCCAGGGATGCTGATCGGCTGGCTCGCCCGCCTTGGGCAGCCACCGTAGGTCCGGCACCAAGGTGCGGTGGTCCGTGTCCCAGAAGTAGATCAGATGGGGCTGGAAATAGTCGGGATTGGCCAGTGCGGTATCCGCCAGCAGCAGATACGGGGGCGGGTCCATGATCCGCAGCCGGGGACTCCTGCTGTCCACAGTCTCCTCGAGCCCCTCCACCACTACCCGGAGCGAATACACCACCGGCTCCGGGGTGGTGGTGATGTCCAGGTAGCCGTTGGGGTGCAGATCCCCCACGACCTGCACACTCAGCTCCACCTGCCAGCCGCCGTCGAGGTGATCGCTGACAAACGGCTCCTCTCGCAGCCGCACCACCTGAATCTGCTCATCCGGGCGCCACATGTGCCACTCGTTGGGGTGCAGGAACTCTCGTACCCGGTCGGCGGCGGTCTGGGGGCTACCAGCGGCCGCCTGCAGGAAGTACTGCACCAGGTCCCCCGGAGTGGTGGCGTCATCCGGGCGAGGGGGCGCCTTCCCCTCGTCTCGGGACCGCGAGCCGGCCTCCGGGCCGGGCCCCACGTACTGCACCTCCGAGCTGGTGGGCACCCCGCAGCCGGTAATCGCGGTCAGCCCCACCGCCAGGCTCACCAACCCCACTACCAGCCGGCGAATCACTGCGGTACCCCCTCGGTCCGCGCTCCCGCGGTCCCGGAACCACCCGACCCCGCGTCCGCGCGGGAGAAGGTGTCGCCGGCGCCGGACTGTCGGGGGACGGTGGGCCCGGCGTCCGGCTGCTCCGCTTCAGTGGACCGCCCCTGGGCCTGCGCGCCGGCGGCCCCGTCGATCGCGTCCGCGGGCTTCAACGGCAAGGGGGAGGAGACCAGCCGGTCCCCGGCCCGCAGCGGCAGGGTCAGCCGGAACTGGGACCCCTGCCCGCGCGCTCCCCACGCCTCCAGCCACCCCCCGTGCAGACGGGCATCCTCCAGGCTGATCGACAACCCGAGCCCGGTGCCGCCGGTGCGGCGCGCCCGGGAGGGATCGGCCCGCCAGAACCGGTTGAACACCAGCTTCTGTTCCTCCGGCGCCAGCCCGACTCCGTAGTCCCGGACCGTCACCGCGGCCGCCCGCTCGTCGGCGGCCAAGGTCACCTCTACCGGGCGCCCCTCTCCGTGCTCGATCGCGTTGCCCACCAAATTACGCAGGATCCGGTGCAGCCGGCGGGGATCCACCTCGGCGATCACCGGCTGCTCCGGCAACCGCAGCCGTAGTTCGGTGGTGGAGCGCTCCGCCAGCGTCCGCAGCCCCTCCACCGCCTTCCGCACTTCCGGCACCAGGTCGACCGCCTCGGTGTCCGGCACCGCGAACCCGGCATCGAACCGGCTGATCTCCAGCAGATCGGACAGCAGGCTCTCGAACCGGTCCAGCTCGTGCTGCAGCAGCTCCGCGCTGCGGGCCACTTCCGGTGGGTACGAGTCCCGCTCACTGAAGATCAAGTCAGCCGCCATCCGGACCGTGGTGAGCGGGGTGCGTAGCTCGTGGGAGACATCCGAGGTGAACCGGCGCTGCAACCGGGACATCTCCTCCAGCCGGACAATCTGCCGCTGCAGGTTGGTCGCCATCTGGTTGAACGAGGCCGCCAACAGCGCCAGATCGTCCTCCCCTCGGACGGTCATCCGCTGATCCAACAGGCCCGCGGAGAGGCGCTGGGCGGTCCGGGCCGCTAGCCGGACCGGCCGGACCACCAACTGGGTGATCAACATCGTCACGACCGCCAGCAGCAGCACCAGCATCGCCCCGGTGGCCAGCACGATGGTGCGGATGTTGTTGGCCGCGTTCACTTCGGACGTGAGCGGGAAGAAGTAGTAGAGCGCGGCGTCCTGCCCCGGCCACTCGGTAGGCACCGGCGATCCGTACACCAGATAGGTGACCGGCTCCCCGTCCTGGAACAGCTGGGCGGTGATGATCTGGCGGCTCACCCCACGCGCCACCGAGGCCTGCAACTCCTCGCTGAGCACTTCGGTGACCTCCACGTCCACATCCGGGGCGGAGACCGCCCCCACGACCTCGGGTGGGGTGACCAGCGCCACCACCACCCGTTGGCCGCGCTCCGGCCCCGTGGACAGTGGATCCAGTACCTGGCTGCGGATGTGGCTGGCCAGCAGGGGGTTGTTGCTGGGCCCCAGCGCCGGCAGATGGGCCCGCACACTCTCCGCTCCGGCCACCACCTGCTCATGGGCGTCTCGGTCGGCCGCCACCAGCAGGCTGCGGGTGGTCAACTCCACCACCAGGTAGCCGAAGATCCCCACCAGCAGGCTGGAGACGAGCAGGGTGATGGTCAACATCCGCAGCTGCAGTGACCGCCGCCACGCCCGCCGCATCGTGGCGACCAGCGCCACTACCCGGCCGGTCAGCGTCGCCCACCGCCGCGCCAGGATCCGCCGCAGCGCCAGGACCGTCGGCGGAACTCGCCGGCGCTCGGGGGGAACTGCCTCGAACTCGGCCACAATGCGGCCAGTCTATCGGCGACTACCAACGTCCCCGCAGCGCGAACGTGCTCAGCCGGTACCGGCCTTGTAACCGACGCCACGGACGGTGAGGATGATCTCCGGCCGCTCCGGATCCGCCTCGATCTTGGCGCGCAGCCGTTGTACGTGCACGTTCACCAGTCGGGTGTCCGCCGAGTGCCGGTAACCCCAGACCTGCTCGAGCAGCACTTCCCGCGTGAAGACCTGGCGAGGCTTGCGGGCCAGCGCGATCAACAGATCGAACTCCAGCGGGGTGAGCTTGACCTCCTCCCCGTTCCGGGTGACGGTGTGGGCAGGAACGTCGATCACGATCTGGTTGTGCGGTGGCCCAATCACCAGTCGTTCCGGTGGAGTCTCCCCACCCCGCCGTAGTCGAGCCCGGATCCGGGCCACCAGTTCCTTCGGCTTGAACGGCTTGACCACGTAGTCATCGGCGCCCGACTCCAGCCCGAGCACGACATCGACCGTGTCGGTCTTAGCGGTCAACATGACGATCGGGACCCCCGACTCGGCGCGGATCGCCCGACAGACATCGATACCGCTCATTCCCGGCAGCATCAGGTCCAGCAGGATCAGATCCGGCCGATGCTCGCGGTAGGCGGTGAGCGCCTGCTCTCCGTCCCCGACGAACAGCGGTTGGAACCCCTCGTTGCGCAGGACGATCCCGAGCATCTCGGCGAGGGCGGGATCGTCGTCGACTACCAGAACCCGGGCTCTCACGGCCCTAATATCCCACGTCCGCCGCGGATCGACGACCCGCCCGCCGGCCAGCGTGGCCGGCCCCGGCCGCGCGCGGGTAGGTTCGCTAACGCCGGCTAGTGCCGGCCGGTCGGACCCAGAGACAGGAGGCTCAGCCATGGCGCAGGCTGCCACCACCGCCGCGGCCGCGACTGCGATCGACCAACCGGCGCCCACACGCCCCCGAGTCGGCCTATCCACCCTGCTTCCCTACCTGCGCGAACACGTCCCGGCCATGGTCGGGGTGGCGGTGCTGTCGCTGTTGAATGCGGCCGGCACCCTCGCCCAACCGCTGCTGATCCGGCAGGTACTCGACCAACTCGGAGCCGGGGAGCCGATCGCGCGGACGGTCGCGCTGTTGGTGGGTGTGCTGGTGGGAGTGGCGGTGCTGTACGGAGGGCGGAACTTCCTCCTGCAGCGCACCGCGGAGGGGCTGGTGCTGGCCACCCGCCGGAAACTCGCCGCGCACCTGCTGCGGCTGCCGATCACCGAGTACGACCAGCGCCGGACCGGCGACCTGTTGTCCCGCATCGGCGCGGACACCACCCTGCTCCGGGCGGTGATCACCTCCGGGCTGCTGGAGCTGGTCGCCGGCGTGGTGATCGTGGTGGGGGCCGCGATCATGATGATCGTCATCGACGCATTCATGTTCGTGGTCACCATCCTCGCGCTGGTCGGGCTGGTCGGCGGGATCATGATCGGCCGCCGGGTACGGGGCGCCTCGGAGCAGGCACAGGCGCGGACCGCGGAGATGACCTCGGCGGTGGAGCGGGCCATCAGCGCCGCCCGGACCATCCGGGCAGCCCGCGCCGAGCAGCGGGAGACCGAAGCGGTGGTGGCCAGCGCTACCGCCGCCTACCAGGCCGGGGTGCGGATGGCGAAGCTCCAGGCCCTGATCGGACCGGCGGTCACCACGGTGGTGCAGGGCGCGTTCGTCGCGGTGCTCGGGGTCGGCGGGGCCCGGGTAGCCACCGGCGCCCTGAGCGTCGGGGACCTGGTCGCGTTCGTCATGTTCCTGTTCCTGCTGATGATGCCGATCGGACAGGCGATGAACGCGTACGCCCAGTTGCAGGCCGGGCTCGGGGCGCTGCAGCGGATCGAGGACGTCCTCGCGGTGCCCACGGAGACCGCCGCTGACCCACCGGCCGCGGTGACCGAGCCGACGCCGGGGGCGCCCGCGCTGGAGTTCGACCGCGTCAGCTTCGCCTACCCCGGAGGCGAGCCGGTCCTCCACGAGGTGAGCTTCGCGGTACCGTACGGCACCCGCACCGCGCTGGTGGGGCCGTCCGGCGCCGGTAAATCCACGCTGTTGGCGCTGGCGGAACGGTTCTACGACGTCTCCTCCGGCACGGTCCGGGTGGCGGGGCTGGACGTCCGGGACCAGCCCCGGGAGCAGGTCCGCGCCCAGCTCGGGTACGTGGAGCAGGAGGCGCCGGTGCTGGCCGGCACGATCCGGGACAACCTGTTGCTGGCCGCCCCGGACGCGGATGACGACCAGCTGCTGGAAGTGCTGGCCACGGTCAACCTGTCCGACCTGGTGACCCGGACGCCGCAGCGGCTGGACGCACAGGTCGGTGAGGGTGGCGTGCTGCTGTCCGGGGGGGAGCGACAGCGGCTGGCGTTGGCCCGGGCGCTACTGTCCGGCGCCCCGATCCTGTTGCTGGACGAGCCGACCAGCAACCTGGATGCCCGGAACGAGCACGCGCTCCGGCAGGCGATTGACGCGGTGGCCCGGCAGCGCACCCTGCTGATCGTGGCGCACCGGCTGGCCACGGTGGTGGACGCGGATCAGATCGTGGTGCTGGATCGGGGCCGGGTGACGGCGGTCGGCCAGCATCAGGAGCTGCTGGAGCGCAGCCCGCTGTATCGCGAACTCGCCACGCACCAACTGCTGGTCTGACCAATCCGCCGCGCGGGAGCCGGACGCTCCCGCGCGGCGGACCAGGTCGTCTCAGGCCTGCAGCTTGACCAGCTCGCGGGCCTCCGCGAAGTGGCAGGCGGACTCGTGGCCCTGCCCGCGGTCGATCAGCGCCGGCTCCTCCTCGATGCAGCGCTGCTTGTCCGCTTCGGAGAGCTGGTTGGCGAACTTCGGGCACCGGCTACGGAACCGGCAGCCGGACGGCGGGTTGATCGGGTTGGGCACGTCCCCGGTGAGCACGATCCGCTCCCGCGCCCGTTCCTTCTGGGGGTCCGGCAGCGGAATCGCCGAGATCAGCGCCTGGGTGTACGGATGGGCGGCGGCGGTGAACAGCTGCTCCACCGGAGCGGTCTCCACCACCTTGCCCAGGTACATCACCGCCACCCGGTCCGCGATGTGCCGCACCACCGACAGGTCGTGCGAGACGAACAGGTAGGACAGCCCCAGCTCTTCCTGGAGCTCCTCCAGCAGGTTGATCACCCCGGCCTGGATGGAGACGTCCAGCGCCGAGACCGGCTCGTCCAGCACCATCACCTTCGGCCGGAGCGCCAGCGCCCGGGCGATCCCGATCCGCTGCCGCTGCCCGCCGGAGAACTCGTGCGGATACCGGTTGCCGTGCTCCGGATTGAGCCCCACCACCTGCAGCAGATCCCGCACCTTCTGCCGGCCGCCGTCGGCGAACAGGCCGTGGATCCGCAGCGGCTCCGCGATGATCTCGAACACGGTCATCCGCGGGTTCAGCGAGGCGTACGGGTCCTGGAACACGATCTGCAGTTCCCGACGGTAGGGCCGCATCTCCGAGTGGCTCAACTCCGAGATGTTGCGCCCCTGGTAGTAGACGCTGCCGGAGGTGACCGGGATCAGGTTGAGCAGCAGTCGTGAGGTGGTGGACTTGCCACACCCGGACTCGCCCACCAGCCCGAGGGTCTCGTGGGGGTAGAGGTCCAGGGAGACGTCACAGACCGCGTGGACCTCACCGATCTTGCGCTTGATCAGCCCCTTCGAACGCACCGGGAAGTGCTTGACCAGGTTGCGCGCACTCAACACCGGCTTGGTCTGCGAGCCCTCCGGACTGGTCTGCGCCGGTACGGGCGGGGTGGTCATGACTGCTCCTCCAACTCGCTGAGCGCGTCGGCGTCGACCGCGATCGGCTTGAACAGGTCACCCGGCTTGGCCCCCTCCAGCTCGGCGCTGAAGTGGCAGGCGGTGCTGTGTCCGGACTCGTTGATCGGCAGTAGTGCCGGCTCCTCCTCCCGACACTGGGGCTTGGCGATCGGGCACCGGGGGGCGAACGGACAGCCGGGGGGCAGGTTCACCAGGGAGGGTGGGGTCCCGAGGATCGGGGTGAACCGGGCGCCCCGGGCCTCGTCCATCCGGGGAAGGCTACCTAGCAGCCCCAGTGTGTACGGCATCTGCGGCCGATAGAAAATCTCGTCCACACTGCCCGATTCGACCAGCTTCCCGGCGTACATGACGTTCACCCGGTCCACGTGGCCGGCGATCACCCCGAGGTCGTGGGTGATCAGCACCAGCGCGGCCCCGGTCTCCTTCCGAGCGGTCTCCAGTGCGGAGAGCACCTGGGCCTGCACGGTGACGTCCAGGGCGGTGGTCGGCTCGTCCGCGATGATCACGTCGGGGTCGTTGGCCATCGCGATCGCGATCACCACACGCTGCCGCATCCCGCCGGACAGCTCGTGCGGGTAGGCATGCACCCGCTGCTCCGGGTACGGGATGCCGACGATCTCCAGCAGCTCCACCGCGCGCTTTTCCGCTGCCTGCTTGGAGACGTCGTTGTGCACCAGCACCGCTTCGGCCAGCTGGTATCCGACGGTGTAGACCGGGTTCAGCGAGGTGAGCGGGTCCTGGAAGATCATCGAGATCCGCTTTCCGCGGATCTTGCTGAGCGCAGCGTCATCCAGGCCGATCACTTCCTCGCCCAGCACCCGAGCGGAGCCGGTGATCCTGGCGGTCTTGGGCAGGAGCCCCATGACCGCCAGGGAGGTGACCGACTTGCCGGAGCCGGACTCGCCCACGATCCCCAGCGCCTCACCCCGGCGCACCTGGTAGGACACGCCGCGGACCGCCTTCACCAACCCGTCTTCGGTGGGGAAGGTCACTGTGAGGTTGTCGACCTCCAGTACCACGTCGGAGTCCCGCGCCTCGGTCGGTGGTCCGGAGATGGCGATCTCCGGTTCGTTTCGGTAGTCAGAGGTAGTCATCGCCGCACCATCGTCTGTCGTGGGTCGAGGGCGTCCCGAAGCCCGTCACCGATGAAGTTGATCGTCAATGCGATGATCAGGATCATGATGCCCGGCGGGTAGAACAGCCACGGCCGAGTCTTCATCGCCGACATCGCATTCTGCACCTGCAAGCCGAGCGAGGTGTCCGGCGGCTGGATCCCCAGCTGCAGGAACGACAGCCCCGCCTCAGCCAAGATCGCGGTCGCCGCCACGATCGTGGCGGTGACGATCAACTGCCCGGTGGTGTTCGGCAGCAGGTGCCGCAGGATGATCCGGACGTTGCTGGCGCCCATCGCCCGGGCGGCTTCGATGAATTCCTGTTCCCGCAGGGACAGCACCATGCCCCGGATGATCCGGGAGTACACCGGCCAGGTGAAGAATCCGAGAATCAACGCCACCGCGTACCAGGTGGACCCGCCCCGCACGTTACCGGCGACCGCCGCCACCAGCGCCAGCGGCGGCACCACCAGGATGATGTCCACCAGCCGCATCAGCGCGCCGTCGATCCATCGCCCCAGCAGGCCCGCGATGGAGCCCACCAGCGCCGCGATCGCGGCGGTCATCAGCGACACGGTCAGCGCCACCTTCAGCGACTGCTGGGTGCCACGCATCACCATGCCCATCACGTCGTGACCGGCGCTGGTGGTGCCGAACGGGTGCGCCAGGCTGGGCGGCTGGCTCGGGGGGATCTCCCGGTGCAGGGTGTGGTCCCACTTCCACAGCTCCGGGCCGATGAACGCGAACGCGAACACCAGTAGCAGCACGAACAGGCTGCCCACGGCGAGCTTGTGCCGGAAGAAGCGGCGCGTCACCAGCTGTAGCTGGCTGCGCTCCTTGGTGGTGATCGCCTCAGCGTCCGGGAGCGGCGGTCGGCCGTCCTGGTCCAGGGGGGTGGTCGTGTCAGTCATAACGAATCCTCGGGTCGAGCACGGCGTAGAGCAGGTCGGCGACCAGGTTCGCGATCACCACCATGGTGCCGCTGAGCATCAGGAAGCCCATCACCGCGAAGGTGTCCGCGTCCTTGAGGCGGTCCACGAAGTAGCGGCCGAGCCCCTGCCACTGGAACACGGTCTCCGTGAGGACCGCACCGTCCACGGAGCCGGCGATGCTCAACGTCACCAGGGTCAGCACCGGGATGAGGGCGGTCCGCAGCGCGTGCTTGCGCATCACCACCCGGTTCCGCAACCCCTTGGCCCGGGCGAGCCGAATGTAGTCGCTGTTGAGCACCTCCAGCATGGAAGCGCGCTGGAACCGACTAAACACAGCGTAGCCCAACAGTGACAGCGTGATGGTGGGCAGCGCCAGGTGCCCCATGATGTCCACGAACGTATCCCAGGCGGTGAAACCCTCCCGCACCGTGGACTGGGACCCGACGGTGGCGAACAGCCGGAAGCCGAGCAGGTTGTTGATGGTGATCCCGACCTCCTTGATCAGGACACCGAACCAGAAGACCGGCATCGACAGCGCCAGGAAGCCGAAGAAGGTGATGGTGTGGTCAAGCTTGGAGTACTGCCGGATCGCGCTGATCACCCCGGTGATGATCCCCAGCACGATCGAGAGGATGGTGGCGAAGCCGACCAACCGGAGGGTGGTCCACAGCCGGCTGCTGATCTCGCCGCCGATGTCGAAGGCGGTACCGCGGACAGTCGGGCCGAACTTGCCCTGTAGCAAACCGATGTCCCCGTTGTTGGGGCCCAGCCCGGTCAGCCAGAGCCAGTATCGTTCCGGAATCGAGCGGTCGTAGTAAAGCCGCTTCTTCAGCCCTTCAATAGCTTCTTGAGACAGCGGTTCCCCGGTCGCCTCCGCCTGGAAAATCAACTCCGCAATCGGGTCGCCGGAGAGATCCACCAGCAGGAAAACGAACATCGAGGCGGCCAGCAGGATCGGGATGACGAGTAACAGCCGGCGCACTGAATAGACGAGCATGGGTCTGATCCTTCATGCGTGGACGGGGTTGCCGTCACCGGTGGGGCCGGGTCCACGACGCTACCGCATTCGCGATGGCGTCGTGGACCCGGCACCTCACAACGAGAGAAGGTTACGGCTTACTGGACAGCCAGGCCCCACATGTGGTGCTCGTAGAGCGCCCGGAGGCTGGTGTTCGCGTTGTCCCGGACGTTGACGTAGTCCTCGTGGACAAACACGTACACCGGGGAGTCGTACAGCGGCAGGACGTAGGCGTCCTCCACCACGATCTCCATCATCTGGTCGTGCAGCGCAGCCGACTCCGCCAGGGTCTTGGCCCGAGCCTCCTGCTCGATCAGCTCGTCGACCTTTTCGTTGCAGTAGTCACCGAAGTTGCTACCGCTGTCGCAGGCCCAGTACTGCGCACCGGTACCGGTGAACAGCGGCGCACCACTCCAGCCGAACTGCATGATGTCGTAGTCCTGCGCCACCAGGGTGCCGCCCAGGTCGTCGGTCGGCTCGATGATCGCCTCGATCCCGATCTCCGCCAGGTAGCCCTGGATGAGCTGCTGCGCGGTCACCCGAGCCGGGGCGTTGGTCGACCGCAGCCGGAACGGCCCCACGGTCTCGCCCTTGTAGGTCAGCGCCCCCGCGCCACCGTCGTAGCCCTCGAACCCAGCGTCGGCCAGGATCTGCCGCGCCAGCTCGATGTCACCGCTGCCCTGACCGGTGCCCGCCAGGTGGTCCTTGTGGAACTCACTGCTGGTGGAGTGCACGTGGTTGGTGCGCAGCTGGTAGTCCGGGTAGAGCCGGCCGAAGTTCCGCTCCGCGATGTCCGCCGCGTCCACCGCGACGAAGATCGCCTGGCGGAGGGCCTTGTGCTCGCCCAGCCACTTGTTGTTCATGTTGATGTCCAGGTGCTCCCAGGACGGACCCGCCCCGATGTGCACCCGCACACCATCCAGGTTCTGCAGCTGCTCGATCACGTCCTCGGCGTAACCAGCCGGCGAGGCGCCGTGCAGCTCACCGTTCTGCAGGGCCGGGATCCAGGTGTCCGCGTCGGTCAGGAAGCGGATCACCAGCCGGTCCAGGGTGGCCTTCTCCTCCCCGTACCAGTTCGGGTTCGGCACCTTGATGACGTGGTTGTCGATGTCGAATTCCTGGATGAGGTACGGACCACCCGAGAAGGTCGGCGGGTTGTCGTTCAGGAAGGCGAAGTACTCGCCCAGGTCCTCCGGGGTGTTCGGGTCCCAGCCGTTCTGCACGGCCACGTGAGCCGGAGCGAACCCACCGATGATGTTGTGGGCGCTACCGAAGGCGAACCACTCCGGAACCGCGATGCCTTCCTTGTAGGTGACGGTCACGGTCTTGCCGTTGTCGCTGCCTTCGATGCTCTCGATGTCATCCCAGCCGGAGGTCGACCGCGGCCGGCACCCGACGCAGTAGCCCTCCTTCTCGCTGGTGCTCATGTGCCAGGTGATGATCACGTCATCAGCACTGATCGGGGTGCCGTCGTCCCAGACCGCCTCGTCCCGGATCTTGAACTGGAAGCTCACCGGGTCCTCGCTGAGCAAGGTCGGCTCTTCCGCGAGGACATCGAAGTTGTACTCGTAGGTCCCGTCAGGCATGAACTGCCCAAAGTACGGCAGAATGCCCCACGTGGCCTGCAGGGTGTAAACCGAGCCACCCTCCGGGGACCAGGGGAAGTATCCGTCCGGCGCGACGTCGAGGGTCCAGATCATCTCGCCGCCCTCTTGCCGCTCACCGCTGTTGCAGGTATTCGGGTTCTCCAGGCAGTCCTCGAACCCGCGGTTCTGGGTGGGGGAGCCGTCCCCACCGCCCGACCCACAGCCGCTGAGCACCAGCGCCACTGCGGCACCGGCGGCGGCGAGGCCGGCCAGCTTCGTTCGAATCCGCATCTTGTCTCCTCCAGTTGAGCCGCTGCGGGGGCGTCACACGACACACCTCGGTCAGCTTGGCGACAAGCCAACCGGTTATCTCTCGTTCTGGGAAGAGGCACAAAGGATTCGTGACAGAGCCGTTACCTTGCCGCGCCCACCTCGTCACATCGGCCTGGAATAGACCGTGGGAACCCGCCAAGCAGGCAAAACCCGACTCAGGGGGCGAACCAACCCCAAGGTAGATAGCGCTAGCCCCGGGTGGGCCGGGTCGCGGCCCACCCGGGGCTAGCACCTATGCGCCTGGCGCCTCCATGGTGGGAGGCTGGTGGTCAGTACCGGTAGTGGTCGGGCTTGTACGGCCCCTCGACCGGCACCCCGATGTATTCGGCCTGTTCCTTGGTCAGGGTGGTCAACTTCACCCCGAGCGCATCCAGGTGCAGCCGGGCGACCTTCTCATCCAGGTGCTTGGGCAGCACGTAGACCCCGACCGGGTAGCGGTCCGGGTTGGTGAACAGCTCGATCTGCGCGATCACCTGGTTGGTGAACGAGTTGGACATGACGAAGCTCGGGTGTCCGGTGGCGTTGCCCAGGTTCAGCAGCCGCCCCTCGGACAGCACGATCACCGAGTGGCCGTCGGGGAACACCCACTCGTCCACCTGCGGCTTGATGTTGATCTTCCGAATGCCCTCGATCTTCGCCAACCCGGCCATGTCGATCTCGTTGTCGAAGTGGCCGATGTTGCCGACGATCGCCTGGTGCTTCATCGCCGCCATGTGCTCGGCGGTGATCACGTCCTTGTTACCGGTGGCGGTGATGAAGATGTCAGCGGTGGAGACCACTTCTTCCAGGGTCGTTACCTGGTAGCCGTCCATGACCGCCTGCAGGGCGCAGATCGGGTCGATCTCGGTCACGATCACCCGGGCACCCTGCCCCCGGAGCGACTCGGCGCACCCCTTGCCCACGTCGCCGTAGCCGCAGACCACGGCTACCTTGCCCCCGATCAGTACGTCGGTGGCCCGGTTGATGCCGTCGATCAGCGAGTGGCGGCAGCCGTACTTGTTGTCGAACTTCGACTTGGTCACCGAGTCGTTCACGTTGATGGCCGGGAACAGCAGCGTGCCGGCCTTCTGCATCTCGTACAGCCGGTGCACACCGGTGGTGGTCTCCTCGGTGACGCCCCGGATGCCGGCGGCCATCCGCGTCCACCGCCGGTTGTCCTCGGCCAGCGAACGGTGCAGCAGCTCCAGTACCACCGCGTACTCTTCCGTGTCCGCGGTCTCGACCGGCGGCACCGCCCCGGCCTGCTCGAACTCGTAGCCCTTGTGCACCAGGAGGGTAGCGTCACCGCCGTCGTCGAGGATCATGTTGGGGCCGTCGTGCCCGGGCCAGGTGAGCGCCTGCTGGGTGCACCACCAGTACTCCTCGAGGGTCTCCCCCTTCCAGGCGAACACCGGCACCCCACGGGGCTCTTCCGGAGTGCCGTGCGGCCCGACCACCACCGCGGCGGCCGCATGGTCCTGAGTGGAGAAAATGTTGCAGGATGCCCACCGCACTTCCGCACCGAGCTCGACCAGGGTCTCGATCAGCACTGCGGTCTGGATGGTCATGTGCAGCGAACCGGTGATCCGAGCACCCCGCAGCGGCTTACGCTCGGCGTACTCGGCCCGGACCGCCATGAGGCCGGGCATCTCATGCTCAGCGAGCTGGATCTCCTTGCGCCCGAAGCCGGCCAAGGACAAGTCAGCTACCTTGTACTCATGCTCCTGAAGGACCCGGGGTGGGGCGCTGCTCATGGCATGAACTCCCATCAGATCGGTTGCGTGCCTCAACCCTAACGAAGCACACTGGCCGCCGCTGGCTCGGCCAGGTCCAGTCTGAATGGACCATCTCACCGGTGGCTGCCGACACTCGGTCGATCCTGGTCGTGGGGCCACCGCCCCCGCCCCGCCGGAAGCGTGCGGACAATAACGTACGGGGCGGACGGCCTGCGACCATCCGCCCCGTACTCCCCCCGGTTTGGTTCCCCCGCGCGTAGCTCGGACCTCGTCGAGTAACGCTGCGTGTCTATTAAGTTACATCACGTGTATTTCGTGTCAAGCGATTTCCGCGGAAACTCGCCGGACAGATCTCTTCGTCCGATGGGCGGAGCCTCCCCCTCGACGCGCCGCCCGGATGCGGACCCGGCCACCACACCGGAGGCGGGTCCGCCGTCCGCTACTTCTCTACCCCCACTGAGGCCACGAACACCTCGCCGGCCCCACTGAACTGCAGTCGGGCGGTGGTAGCGGGTACGAACCCCGCCTCACCTGGCCGCAAGACGGTCGACTCGTCTCCGCCCTCCACCCGCACCTCCCCCGCCAGGCACAACACCGTCCGCGGCCCGGGCCGGTCCAGCTCCGCCTGCGGCACCTCGGCCGTCAGCTGGACTCGGTGCAGCGCGAACTCGGCCACCGGCACCGGCCAGGTCACCACCCCGTCAGCCACCGGCACCGGCCGCCGCACCGGATCGCGCAACGGCTCGTACCGCAACAGCCGCAGCAGCTCCGGCACATCCACATACTTGCTGGTCAAGCCACCGCGCAGCACGTTGTCACTCGCCGCCATGATCTCCACACCGGTGCCGCGCAGGTAGGCGTGCAGGTTCCCGGCCGGCATGAAGACCGCCTCCCCCGGCGCCAGCGTCACCTCGTTGAGCAGCAGCGCCAGCACCACCCCCGGGTCCGACGGGTGGAGCGCCGCCAATTCGCCCACCAGGGCGAACTCCGGCCGGTCGACGGCGGCGCGCACCACCCCGGCCACCAGGGCGTCCGGGTTCGGGGCGGTCAGCACCTGCCGCACCGCGGCCGCGAGGTCCCCGGCGCGCAACGCCTCCACCACCGGCGCCAACTCCGGCACGGCCAACTCGGACAGCCGCTCCGCCGTGGCCACCGGCTCCCGGAACCCACACAGTGCCCGGAAATTAGTCACCGCCACCAATAGTTCCGGTTTGTGGTAGGGATCGACATAGCGGCGGTGGCGGGCGGTACGGGGCACCCCAGCGGCCTCCTCCGCCTCGTACCCCCGCGCCGCCTGCGCTGAGTCCGGATGCACCTGCAACGACAACGGCTGGTCAGCGGCCAGCACTTTCAGCAAGTACGGCAACCGAGGCCCGAATCGGGTGGCCACCGGCGCGGAGAGCACCCGGTCCGGGTCGGTGGCGATCAGCTCCGTCAGCGGCTGTCCCGAATCCACCACCCGCGACGGGGCCGCCGGGTGCGCCCCCAACCACAGTTCCGCTTCCGGCGTGGGGCTCGGTGTCGGTCGGCCCATCAGTTCAGCCAGTACCGTCCGCGACCCCCACGCATAGTCCCGGATCGGATTATCCAACCGCAGCAACGTTCCCCTCACCCCCGTACATCCGCCCCAGTCGGGGCGGTCCCCTCAGCTCCCGTTGCGGCTTATGCGGGCGGACCCGGCTGGAGGGCGGACTTGAGCTCCGCGACCGCCGGGACCGCCATCGGATTCACGCCGTGGGCCAGCGCCAGGTAGACCGAGCTGAAGTCCGGCACCGCCACCAGGGAGGCCAGCCGCTCCAGCGCCGATCCCCCCTCGGCGGTCAGTTCCGTGCAGCGGATCCCCCGGCGCCGCGCCATCGCGGCGACCGCCTCCGCCCGGCGCTGCGCCACGGACAGCGGCTCCGTGCCGGCCTGCTCGTCTCCGGCCAGGCCGCCATCGCACAACAGCACCAGGTGCAGTCGGGTCGGCCCGTCCTCCGCCTCGGAGTCGGCGAAAATGTCCCGTTCCTGCTCGGCCAGGCCGCCGAACACCCCATCCAGCAGGCCGATCCGTCCCCGACCCACCTCGCCCAGGCTGCCGGCCACCGCCGGATAACGCGCGTTGGTGGACAGCATGTCGGCGAACCGGTGGGCCGCCACCGCCGCCAGCGGGGACGAGCCCCAGATCACCGGCACCGTACCGGCCAGGTTCAGTGCCAGCTCCTTGGCCGGGTTGACGAACGACTCGGCGGACTCCCGGCACGCCTCGGCGTCGCGGTCCAGCCGGGTGGCGGTCTCCGCCAGATCGGCCTCGGTCACCTTCACCAGTCCCAGGGCCCGGCCCGCCAACAGCACCGGCACGACCAGTGCCCAGAACGTGGCCCGGGCCGGGGCCCGCCGAGGCACCGGCACGAATGGTGCCCGGGCCCGCTCGGCCACCGACTGCAGTGGACTGTCCGGCGCCCCCACCGCGACCAGGCGGGCTCCCCGCCGGGCGCCCGCCTCGGCCGCGGCCAGCGCCTCCGGGCTGCGGCCACTGGCCGACACCGCGATCACCACGTCGGCGGCCCCTACCCAGCCGGGCACCCCGGCGCTGCGGTGGGCCAGCACCGGCACGGGGCACCGCGGACCGGCCACCGTAGCCAGCACGTCTCCGGTCCGGGCGGCGGTGCCGACCCCCGCCACCACCACCGCGCGCGGCCGGCCGTCCTCACCCAGTTCGGCCAGGTCGGTCTCGGCCGCCAACTGCATGGCTTCGCGTAGTTGCGGTCCGGCGGAGGCGACTGCCCGCAGCATCCCGGCGCTGTCGATCTCCGCCACCTTCGCCGGGTCATCCAGCCGGGTCTCGTCCACCTGCCGATCCCCGTGGAGCCAGGCACCCCCCGAGATCACGGCGCGACCGCCTCATCCAGCAGCAGCACCGGGATGCCATCCCGAATGGGGAACACCCGCCCGCACTCCGTGCAGGTCAGAGTCTGTGCCGCCGAGTCGTAGGTCAGGGGGGCGTGGTGGGTGTCTGGACAGGCCAGGATCTCCAGCAGCCGTTGGTCCATGACCCCAGCCTAGCTGTCGCCTCCGTCTCGACCGCGCACCAGCGTCAGGACCTCATCCCGCAACGCGGCCATCCGTTCCTCCGTCGGCGCCTCCACGTTCAACCGCAGCAGCGGTTCAGTGTTGGACGGTCGCAGGTTGAACCAGGAGCGATCCGAGAACTGGACCGTCAATCCGTCTAGAGTGTCCGACTTCTCCTCCGCGTAGTGCGCCGCTACCGCCTCGATGGTGGCGGCCGGATCCGCCACCCGCGAGTTGATCTCACCGGAGGACACGTACCGCTGGAACTGGGCGACCAGCTCCGACAGTGGTCGAGGCTGCTCTCCGAGCGCGGCCAGCACGTGCATGGCCGCGAGCATCCCGGTGTCGGCGTACCAGAAGTCGCGGAAGTAGTAGTGGGCGGAGTGCTCACCCCCGAACACCGCGCCGGTGTCGGCCATCCGCTCCTTGATGAAGGAGTGCCCCACCCGCGACCGCACCGCTACTCCCCCGTGCTCCTCGATGATCTCCGGCACCGCCGCGGAAGTGATCAAATTGTGGATGATCGTCGCGCCCGGGTGCTTGGCGAGCTCGCGAGTGGCCACCAACGCGGTGATCGCGGACGGGGAGACCGGTTCCCCTCGTTCGTCCACCACGAAGCACCGGTCGGCGTCCCCGTCGAACGCCAGCCCCAGATCGGCGTCGTGCTCCCGCACCGCCCGCTGCAGATCCACCAGGTTCTCCGGGACCAGCGGATTCGCCTCGTGGTTGGGGAAGGTCCCGTCCAACTCGAAGTACAGCGGGATCACCGTCAGCGGCAGAGGCTCCAGCACGGCGTCGCCCAGCACCGCGGGCACCGTCCGGCCGGCCATCCCATTGCCGGCGTCCACCACCACCCGCAGCGGGCGAATCCCCCGTAGATCCACCAGCCCACGCAGGTGGGTGGCGTACTCGGTGAGCATGTCCCGCCGGATCAGGCCGGCCTCGGCCCCGGCCGGGGTGGGGGCGGTGATCTCCCCACGCAGCAACTGCTCCGCCAGCTCCCGCATCCGGGCCAGGCCACTGTCCTGGCCGATCGGCCGCGCTCCGGACCGGCACAGCTTGATGCCGTTGTACTCGGCCGGGTTGTGGCTGGCGGTGAACATCGCCCCCGCCAATCCCAGATGTCCGGAGGCGAAGTAGAGCAGGTCGGTGGAGCCTAGGCCGGCATCGATCACCCCCGCCCCGGCCGCCCGGGCGCCGTCGGCGAACGCCGCGGCCAGGCCCGGGGAGGACTCCCGCATGTCGTACGCCAGCACGATCGTCCCTGCCTCGTCACCCCCCTCACGCAACGTCAGGATGAACGCGGTCCCCAGTGCCCGCGCTACGTCCTCGTTGAGCTGGTCCGGCACGATCCCCCGGACGTCGTATGCCTTGATGATGCTGCCCAGATCGCTCACGAGCCGCAGCCTACCGGCGATCGGGGGGCGGGCCGGTCAGGATGGGGGTACCAGTCGCAACTGAACGTTCCGTCCCCCGTCCGGCGCTCTCCGTGGGGGTGGTTCCGCGGGTCCGGGCCGCTCCGGGGTCAGGCGCGTGCTAGGGCGCGGATCCCGGACCGCCTCCGCCAGCGCGGTCAGATCATCCGGTGGCAGGGGGAGGTCTTCCACCTGGCGGACCAGCTCCCATCCGCGAGGGGCGGTGAGGGTGCGGGCGTGGGGGCCGCAGAGGTCGTACGTGTGCGGCTCGGGTACGACCGCAAGCGGGCCGACCACCGCGGTGGACGTGGCGTAGACGTACGTCAGGGTGGCGACCGCAGGCGCCGGGCAACCGTTGCGGGTGCACCGGCGCGTTCCGGGTGTCGCCCGGTCGCGACCACCGGGCCGGGGGCGCAGCGATGACCTCACGGCGGCACGGTACCGCTCCGACCGGGGCGGTGGGGCCGGTTGCCGGTTCGACACGCCGGACCGGCTACGCGACCGGCGCCCCTTCCGGCCGATCACCGGTCTACGCTGGCCCCGTGATGGTCGCGCACGAGGAGCAGCCGGGCCACCGCCCGCCCCGCCCTCGCCGGCGTCGGGACCGGCGGGGTCGAGGGCTGCGGGGGCGGTTGGTGCCCGCGACCGTCCCGGCCGCCCGCACCCGTGCGGAGATCTTCGACGATCTGGTGCTGGATGCGGTGGAGCGGCTGGAGCGCCGACACGCGCGTGAGCTGGCCGGGGTCGAGTTCGCGGTCGAGGAGGTCCCCGAGCAGATCATCGGGTACGACACCGATGTGCTCGAGGACCGGTCGGTGCCGCTGGCCCGGCTGTTGCCGGGGCGCCCCGGCCGGCTTCCGGTGCCCCCTCGGATCGTGCTCTATCGGCGCCCGCTGGAGCTGCGCGCCGACGATCGGGAGGGGCTGGCGGAACTAGTCAACGATGTGATCGTGGAGCAGGTAGCCAACCTGCTCGGGATCGATCCGGAGGAGCTGCTCTGACGTCCGTACGGTCCGACACTCTCGGCCGGCCCCGGCCGAGCCGGGGCCGGCCGAGACGGCTCAGGCAGCCACTTTGCTGCGTTTGAGCCGACGGCGCTCCCGTTCGGACAGGCCTCCCCAGATACCGAACCGCTCGTCATGGCCGAGCGCGTACTCCAAGCACTCGGCCTTCACCTCACACCGGTTGCAGATCCGCTTGGCCTCCCGGGTCGAGCCCCCCTTCTCCGGGAAGAAAGCCTCCGGGTCGGTCTGCGAGCACAGCGCTCGCTCCTGCCATTCGGGCACGATGCCCAGCAGATCGATCCCGATGTGACCGTCCATCAGCGTGCCTCCTTCTCACGCGCCGGCGTGTCGCCGACGCAACCCCCCACGCGGAAGGCGTGTTGTGTGTCGATCGCCACGGTCCATCCGGGCAAGTCGACAACGTCCCCAGTAAAAATTACACGCGTGTAATACGTGCGTCGTCAAGCGGAACCTGGTAAAAGGGGCCGCCTGGGCAACCGCCTCAACCGACCCGCTATACCGGCCTCCGCAAACTGCCCTACCGATCCAGACCCGGGTCGGGTAACGGGCTATCGGCGAGTCGCCCCGAAAAAGTCAAGCGACCACTCTGGTCGGCGTGCCATAGGTGGTGGTCCGCTGTCGCGCCGGCCGCCCGGCGGCGGCGGCGATTCGCCGCAACTCCGCCACGGTTCGGGCGGAGCCGTGGTGGGATCCCGCCATGCGGGAGATGGTCTCCTCCATCAAGGTGCCGCCCAGGTCGTTGCAGCCGCCCCGCAACAACTCCACTGTGCCCGCGTCCCCCAGCTTCACCCAGGAGCACTGGATGTTACGGATCCGCCCATGTAGCAGCAGCCGGGCCATCGCGTGCACTACCCGGTTCTCCCGCCAGCTCGCCCCGGGCCGGGCGATCCCCGCCAGATAGATCGGCGCGTTGGTGTGGACAAACGGCAGGGCCACGAATTCGGTGAAACCGCCGGTGCGGTCCTGGATCTCCGCCAACACCCGGAAGTGCCCCAACCAGTGCCGCGGATGGTCGACGTGGCCGTACATCATGGTGGCACTGGACGGCAGCCCCAGCTCATGGGCGGTGGTTATCACCTCCACCCAGGTGGAGGTGGGGAGCTTGCCCTTGGTCAACACCCACCGCACCTCATCGTCGAGGATCTCCGCGGCGGTCCCCGGGATGCTGTCCAGGCCGGCCTCGCGCAGCTCGGTCAACCAGTCCCGGATGGACACCCCGGCCCGGGCGGCGGCGGTCGCTACCTCCATTGGAGAGAAGGCGTGCACGTGAAGGTCGGGCACCCGCGCCTTGATCGCGCGGACCAGGTCGGCGTATCCGGTGACCGGTAGGCGCGGGTCGATCCCGCCTTGCAGGCACACCTCGGTGGCGCCGGCCTGCCAGGCCTCCTCCGCCCGCTGCACTACCTCCTCCACCGACAGTCGGTACGCGTCGACGTCCCGTTCCCGCTGTGCGAACGCGCAGAACCGACACCCCACGTAGCACACGTTCGTGAAGTTGATGTTGCGGTTGACCACGTACGTGACCTCGTCGCCGACCGCGTCGGCGCGTACCTGGTCGGCGATCCGACACAATTCCGCCAGCGCCGCACCGTCCGCCTCGAACAGCGCCAGCGCCGCGGCCTCGTGCTTCGGCTCGAGCAGGGCGGCCGGATCGGTAGCGGCCAGCCGCAGCCCGGCCCGTAGCTCCGGATCGGTCCCCGACCGCGGGGCGGGCGCGGGGGTCGCGGCCCCGCGGAGGGTGTCCCAGTCGCCGTACACCGAGTCGAAGTCGCCCCGCCGGTCGCTGCGGCGTCCGATGGTGTCGATGCTGGTGTGCAGGTCCGTCCGGCCGGTGCTGACCATCGCCTCCGGCTCCTGCCAGGGACGACCGACCGGTTTCGCCTGCTCGTTGGCCAGACCGCTGCCGGCCGGATCGGCGAGCGCGGCCACGTGCCCGGTCAACCGGGGGTCCAGCCAGGACTCCGGTGACCGCAGGTACTCCGGATAGATGGTGAGGCGCTCCCGCAGGGTGAACCCGGCGGCGGCGGTGTGTCGGGCCAGCTCCTCGATCACCGGCCACGGCCGCTCCGGGTTCACGTGGTCCGGTGTGACCGGGGAGACGCCGCCCCAGTCGTCGATCCCGGCCCGCAGCAGCCAGGCGTACTCGGCATCGATCAGATTCGGTGGCGCCTGGATCCGGGCCTGCGGTCCCAGCACCAGCCGCGCCACCGCCACGGTCGCCACCAGGTCCGCCAGCTCCGCATCCGGCATCCCGCGCATGGCGGTGTCCGGTTTGGCACGGAAGTTCTGGATGATTACTTCCTGGATGTGCCCGTACCGGCGAGACACCTCCCGGATCGCGAACAGCGACTCCGCCCGCTCGGTCAGCGTCTCCCCGATCCCGATCAGGATCCCGGTGGTGAACGGCACCCCGACCCGACCGGCGTCGGCCAGTACCCGCAGCCGGACCGCCGGTTCCTTGTCCGGGGAGCCGTAGTGACAGCCGCCCGGCTCGGACCACAGCCGCTCCGCGGTGGTCTCCAGCATCATCCCCATGCTGGGCGCCACCGGGCGCAGCCGTTGCAGCTCCTGCCAGCTCAGCACACCCGGGTTGAGGTGAGGCAGGAGGCCGGTCTCCTCCAGCACCGCCACCGCGCACGCCCGCAGATAATCTATTGTGGACTCATAGCCGGCGGCATCCAACCACTCCCGCGCGACCCGCCACCGCGCCTCCGGGCGATCACCGAGCGTGAACAACGCCTCTTTACAGCCGGCGGCGGCCCCCTGCCGGGCGATCGCCACCACCTCGTCCCGACTCAGGTAAGGCGCTGGCAATCGCCCCGGCACGGTCGCGAAGGTGCAGTAGTGACAGCGGTCCCGACACAGCCGCGTCAGCGGGATGAAGACCTTCCGGGAATAGGTCACCACCCCGGGGCGCCCCGCTTCCCGTAACCCGGCATCCCGCACCCGGCCCGCGGCCGTGAGCAGTCGGTCGAGCGCGGCTCCCCGCGCTGTCAACAGGGTGGCCGCCTCCGTCACGTCCAGAGACGCGCCGTCCTCGGCCCGCCGCAACGCCCGCCGCAGCGCAGGGTCCGCCTCGTCAGCTCGCACGCCTAGCAGCGTAGGGGTCAGGAAGCCGGCGGGCGCCAGCGTTGGTCCCCGGAGTTGCCATTTTCACCGGTGCCGCTGCCGGAGGCAGGCGGGTTGACGATCGCGGTGCGGTCCGGATCATCGCCACTGCCTGCGGGGGGAGTCACCGGGGTGCCGTACGTGGTCGGCTGACCGCCAGCCGGCGGAGTGGCCGGGTAGGACTGACCACTGGGCTGAGCGGGTGGACCCGCCGGGGTGGACGGTGCCGACGCCCCCGCGCTCGGCGCGGCGGGGCTACCCGGAGCCGCCTGCGGGTATGCCTGCTGGCCGTACTGCGGCGCCTGCCCCGGCTGCTGACCGTACTGCGGCGCCTGCCCCGGCTGCTGTAGCGGTACTTGCGACTGCTGGCCGTACTGCTGGCCCTGGCCGTACTGCTGACCCTGGCCGTACTGCGGCTGCCCCGGCTGCTGCGGATAGCCGTACCCCTGCTGCGGGTACCCGTACGGCCCCCAGGCCGGCTGCGCCGGCTTCGGCGTCTGGAACATGGTCATCCAGATCCGGAACACCACGTACCCGCTCACCAGCACCAACGCCAGCGAGATCAGCGCTGGCAGCACGTTGTTCTTGAGCCCGTGGAAGAACCCGTCGTTGGCCACCAGGCCGATGAAGGGGATGAACAGGTCGAAGATCAGGCCGAAGAAGGCGCTGGCCGCCAGCATCCCCAACCCGATCATGGCGATCAGTCGGGCACGCGAGGCCGGGTCGGTGAAGGCGGTGACCGCCAACACCGCCAGCAGCGGCAACAGCGCCATCAGCAGACTCAGGAAGCCCGGCGGGTAGTGGAGCAGGTAGACGGAGTACGACATGTCCCAGTGCCGCGGGAGCTCTCCCTCGGCCGGGATGAGCCGGATCAGCCCGAGCAGCAGTTGCAGGCCGGCCACGCCCAGCAGCGCGAACGCGATCAGTTCCCGCAGCGGCAGCAGCGCGTCTGGGAGGGCCTTGCCGGTAGAGGTTGGCTTGTCGGTGGAGGTGGTCATGTCTGCCGAGGGTAGTACCTACCCGCACGTCGGGCAGTAGCGGCGGTCGGCGAGGATTGACGCATGCACCTGGTGGTACTGGCCGGCGGAATCGGCGGCGGGCGGTTTCTCCGCGGCGTGCGGGAGTATGCCCGCACCGTGGACGCCCAGGTCACCGCGATCGTCAACACCGGTGATGACATCAGTCTGTACGGGCTCCGCATCTGCCCCGACCTGGACAGCTGCATGTACACCCTGGGCGACGGGGCCGACCCGGAGCGCGGCTGGGGCCGCGCCGACGAGCGGTGGACGGTGAAGGAGGAGCTGGCCGCGTACGGCGCCGGCCCGACCTGGTTTGGACTCGGCGACCGGGACCTCGCCACCCACCTGGTCCGCACCACCATGCTCGACCGCCGGCTATCCCCTGTCCGCGGTCACCGAGGCGTTGTGCGACCGCTGGCAGCCCGGGGTCCGGCTCCTGCCGGCCACCGACGACCGGCTGGAGACCCACGTGGTGGTCGAATCCGACTCCGGCGGAGAGGAAGCGATCCACTTCCAGGAGTGGTGGATCCGGCACCGGGCGGCGCGGTCTGCCCGCCGATTCGTGTTCCTGGGGGCCGAGTCCGCCCGGCCCGCCCCCGGAGTGCTGGAGGCGATCGAGACGGCCGACGCGATCCTGTTCGCGCCCAGCAACCCGGTGGTGTCGATCGCCCCCATCTTGGCCGTACCCGGGGTACGGGACGCGATCCGGAGCGCCACCGCCCCGGTGATCGGCGTGTCCCCCATCATCGGCGGCGCGCCGGTGCGGGGAATGGCCGACACCTGCCTGGCGGTGATCGGGGTGGAGTGCAGCGCCTCCGGGGTCGGGCGGATGTACGGCGCCCGGAGTGCGGACGGGCTGCTGGACCGGTGGCTGGTGGACGCGGAGGCGGACGCCGACACCGAGGTACCAGGGGTGACGGTCCGGGCGGTGCCGCTGTGGATGACCGATGATCAGGCCACCGCCGCGATGGTGGCGGCGGGGTTGGAGTCGACATGAGACTGGAAATCCTGCCGGTGACCGGGATCGGTGAAGTCACCCCCGGTGCGGACCTGGCCGCCCTGATCCACGACGCGGCCGACTGGCTGCGGGACGGGGACGTGCTGGTGGTCACCAGCAAAGTCGTCTCCAAGGCCGAGGGGCGACTCGTGGAGGTGCCGACCGAGGAACCCGCCCGAGAACGCGCCCGGCAGGAAGTGATCGCCGCTGAGACCGCCCGGGTGGTCGCCCGCCGGGGCGCGACCCGGATCGTGGCCACCCACCACGGTTTCGTCATGGCCGCCGCCGGGGTCGACAACTCCAACGTCGAGCCCCACCGGCTGGTGCTCCTGCCCAAGGATCCGGACGCGTCCGCTCGCGCCCTCCGGGCGGCGTTCGCGGAGCGCTACCGGCTGCGGGTGGGAGTGGTCATCTCGGACACCATGGGCCGCCCATGGCGGAACGGATTGACCGATGTGGCGCTGGGCGCCGCCGGGATCATCCCGGTCATCGACCACCGAGGACGCACCGACCGGTTCGGCAACCCGCTGGTACTCACCGAGGTGGCGCTGGTCGACGCCCTGGCCGCCGCCGCTGACTTGGTGAAAGGCAAAGTCGACGGGGTACCGGTGGCGGTGGTCCGGGGACTGCCCGCGCCGTGGGTGACCGATGCGGACGGCCCGGGTGTCGTCGCCACTCTGATCCGTGACCCACGGCAGGATCTGTTCTCCCGCGGCACCGCGGAAGCCCGCGCGGAAGGGTTGTGGGCGGCCGCCACCCTCCCGACCGCGGAGGCGCCCGCGGCCACGAGCGGCGCCGCCCCCACGCCCCCCACCCGGGGTGGCCCCGGTGAGGAGGCCACCCCGGTGGCGGAGGTGGTCGAGCGCGTGCGCACGGCCCTGGCGCCGTACCTGCGTTCCCGCCTGACGGTGACCGACGGCGCGCCGGTGGTCGTGCAGTGCGCCCCCGCCGACTCGACCCCCGCTGCCCTGATTCGACTCGGCGAGGATGTGCACCGGCTCCGGGCCGCGCTCGCGGCGGAGCGACTGCTCACCGACGTCCCGGCGCCCACCTCCCCCACCGTGGCGGTGCGGGTGACCCGCCCCGAGGAGTGACCCGTCGCCCTCGGGCCAGGCCCCCGCACCGATCGCGCCTCACAGGTACGCGGTGTCGCCGCGCTCCTTGAGCAGGTTCACGCACTGCTTCACGTCCTGCACCCGGTCCCGGGCGCAGACCAACAGGCCGTCCGGGGTGTCCACCACCACCACGTCCTTGAGCCCGAGCACGGTCACCAGCCGCCCCCCGGCCGGCACCACCACCGCGTCGTGGGCATCCACCAGCAGCGGCGTCGGGGCCTGCGCCGCCCCCCGGACCGGGACGTCGAGCACCACGTTGCCGCTCGAGTCGGCCGGCTGCAGGTCACCGAGGTTACGGAAGTCACCGACGTCGCTCCACCCGAAGTCACCGGGGACGGTGGCGACCTGCCCCCGGGCCGCGGCGTCCTCCATCACGGCGTACTCCACCGCGATCTTCGGCAGCTGGGGCCACACCTCGGCCAGCACCCGCTCCCGGTCGGGGGTGTCCCAGGCCGCGGCGATCTGGATCAGGCCGGCGTGCAGCTCCGGCTGCTGCTGCGCGAGCTCAGCCAGGAACCGGTCCACCCGCCAGATGAACATGCTCGCGTTCCACAGGTAGTCTCCGGACTCCAGGAAGGTCACCGCGAGCTCGTGCGACGGCTTCTCCTTGAACTGTCGCACCCGACGGATCGGCCCCGAGTCGAGCTGCTCACCACACTGGACGTACCCGAAGCCGGTCTCCGGCCGGGTGGGCTGCATCCCGACCGTCATCAACCAGCCCTGCTCCGCACCGGTGATCGCCTGCTGGATCGCCGCGACGAATCGGTCCGGATCACCGATCAGATGGTCGGCGGCGAACGAACCCATGACCGCGGTCGGATCCCGGTGAGCGATCACCGCCGCCGCCAGCCCGATCGCCGCACCGGAGTCCCGAGGAGAGGGCTCGGCCAACAGGTTGCCGGCGGGTAGCTCCGGCAGCTGCGCGGCGACGGCGGGTGCGTGCACGGCGCCGGTCACGATCAAGGTGCGCTCCGGCGGGGCCAGCGGGCGCAGCCGGCGCACGGTGGCCTGCAGCAGTGAGTCGGACGAGCCGGTCAACGGGAGCAAGAACTTCGGATGATCGGCACGCGACAGCGGCCACAGCCGAGTGCCGCTGCCCCCCGCGGGAATCACTGCGTAGAACACGCCCCCATTCTCCCGGATGACCAGGCGAGAGTCGGCCAGCGCCCGTAATCCGGGCGCGGCGCCCCCGATCGGTCAGCCCGCGGCCCGGGTCCAGGAGGCCAGGTGCACCTCGGCGCTGGACTCCCAGGTGAACTCCTTGGCCCGGTCGAACCCGGCCTTGCCCAAGGCCAGCCGGCGGGGTTCATCATCCAGCAGGGCCGCCAGGTCGGCAGCGATCTGCTCGTAGTCCTCCCCGGTGTAGGCGACCGCCTCTCCGCCCACCTCCGGCAGGGAGAGGCGCGGGGTGGTGAGCACCGGTGTGCCGCAGGCCATCGCCTCCAGGATCGGCAGCCCGAACCCCTCCCCGTACGAGGGATAGGCGGCGATCAACGCACCCCCCAGGAAGCCCGGCAGGTCGGCGTACCGCAGGTAACCCGGCCGTAGCAGGCGCAGGTGGGAGGGGACCTCGGCGGCGGCGCGGTCGATCTCGTCGTCGTGCCCCTGCCCGCCGGCGATCACCAGCGCCGGGGGTTCGGGACGGTCGGCGACCGCCCGCACCCAGCCGCGGATCAGGTTAGGAACGTTCTTGCGGGGCTCCTTGGCCCCCAGGAACGCGATGTACGGCTGGTTGCCGAGGCCGAGTCGCGCCCGGACCCGGGCCTTCTCCTCCTCGCTGGGCCGGTAGAACGCCTCCGGGTCCACACCGTGATAGGCCACATCGATCCGGGTGGGGTCGGCGTCCAGCAGCCGGATCAGTTCGTCCCGAGTCGCCTTGCTCGGCACGATCACCCGGGCCGCCCGGCGCAGCGAGGTCCTGATAGCGCTGCGGAAGAAGGTGCGGCGGGACTTGTCGTAGTGCTCCGGTTCCGTGAAGAACGTGGCGTCGTGGATGGTGACGGTGACCGGACAGGCTGCCCGCAGCGGGCAGGTGTAGAACGGCGAATGCAGCACGTCCGCCCCCACCTGCTGGGCCAGCAGCGGCAACCCGGTCTGCTCCCAGGCCAGTCGGGCCGGCCGGTGCGCCACCGCGGCCGGCGCGCCCACCACCTCTACCTGCGGCAACAGCCGACGGTACCGCTCGACATCGGTGCGCAGTACCGCCAGCACCAGTTGCAAACCTTCGCCGGGTGGCACCCCGCCGCGCTCGCCTACCAGCTTGCCCAGCGCTCCGAGCAGACCTTCAACGTACCGCCCCACACCACCTCGGTCGGCTGGAACGCTGGTGGCGTCGAATAGCACTCGGAGGAGACGACCGGCAGCCACAGAGTGACTCCTTGTTGAGCACGTATGGGGACCATGCACCGTCTAGCCTACGCCTGTCCGTCGCTTTGGTAGGAACAGCAACGCGGCGCAGGTCACACCGTATCGTCTCGACATGCGGTTCACCACAGTCCCCATGGCATTTGCGGAAATGGCCGGAGCGGACCCGGCCCGCCCCATGATCACTTGGTACGACGATCACAGCGGGGAACGAGTCGAGCTGTCGGTCGCGACGATGACGAACGGGGTGGCGAAGACCGCGAATCTCGTGGTCGACGGCGTGGGACTGGCCGCCGGCGACCCCGCGTGCGTGGACCTCCCTCCGCATTGGCAGACCGCGCAGGTCCTCCTGGGTTGTTGGAGCGCCGGGCTGCGGGTGGTCGACCCCGGCCAGCCGGCGGAGGTGGCGTTCGTCATCGCGGAGCGGGCCGCCGACTACCTCGACCACACGCCGGAGGTGTACGGGCTGTCGCTGGCCCCGCTGGGCGCTCCCATGCGCGACCGACCGGCCGGGGTGGCCGACTATGTGCTCGAGGTGCGGGCGCACGGGGACCACTTCACTCCGATCACGCCGGTCTCGCCGACCGACCCGGCCACCGATCTCAGCCACGAGCAGCTGTGTCAGGAGGCGTACCGGCGCGCGGAGGCCCGCGGCCTCACCCCCGGCGCCCGCGTGCTGATCGATGTGGACAGTCATCCGGACCCGGTGGACTGGCTACTCGCGCCACTGATGGTGGGGGCCTCCACCGTGCTGTGTCGGGGATTGGCGGCCGACCGCCTACCGGCGCGGATGGAGCAGGAGCGGGTCGCCCTGGTCTGGCAGGGCTGATCCGGCCCACCCGGCGCCGCTCGGCACCGCTCCGGGGCGCCGGGTGGGCCGCCGGCGCCGCATCCCGGCCGGGCCCGATGGTCAGGCGCGGTGCAGGGTGCGTCCGTCCGGTACCAGGAAGAACTCCACCTGGTTGGCGCCGTCGACGAACCAGGTCGGATCCGCCACCAGCCCCACCACCGCGCGCGTACCGTCCCCGGTCGTCACCACCGGCGCCACGGTGGCGATCCGTCCGTTGAGCGCGACCGCCACCGGAGTCCCCTCCGGCACATCCGCGGCCACGTGGGCCTGCACCAGGGCTGGCACCGTGCCGCTGGTGAGCTCCACCGCCTCGTACGCCTCCGGCTCGGCCAGGGTGATCCGACGAGGACCGTCCTGCACCGGATGGTCCGCCACCAGGGTGCCGACCAGCTCCGGTAGCGGCGCCGGCGGCACCAGCGGATACGCCGCCGGGTCGGCGAGCAGCCGGCCCAGCCCGTCCGGCCCGTCGATCACCCCGCGCTGGTCAAGGGTGGGGTAGAAGTGCTTCTCGTCGGTGGTGCGCTCCTCGCTCCCGCCAGGAGATTCCGTCCACCTCCCAGGGCACCTCCACCCCGAGGTGATCGGCGATGGTGGGGAGCAGGTCGACGTGCTGCCAGTTGCCGTCCTCCACCCGGCCGGTGGTCTGCCCGGGCTCCTTGATGAACAGCGGCACCCAGGCCAGCTCCACGATGCCGGGCTGGTCTGGCTCCAGCTCCCGGATGCCGGCCTTCCCCGGCGACAGAGTCACCCCGTGGTCCGAGGTCACCACCAGCAGCGCGTCGTCGTAGATGCCAGTCTGCTGCATGGTGTCCAGCACCTGGCCGATCAGCTGGTCGGTGTAGCGCAGCTGCAACTCGTACCGCTGATGGGCCAACCGCCCCCACCACTGGCCATCCACCGGCAGCGACACGTTCGGGTACCGCATCCCGTCCGGGTAGTAGGTCCACGGGGTGTGCGGCATCAGCAGGTGGAGGAAGTGCAGCGGGGGCCGCTCCTCCTCATCCGGCCACGACTGCTCCGCCAGGCCGGTGAGGAAGTCGTGGAACCGCATCGGCTGGTTGACCCCCAGCTGCGAGAACCGGAAGTCCGGGGGCTGCTCCCGGGCGGCCGCCGCCTCCCCCAGCCGCTCGGCCACGGTCGGCTCCGCGAAGTCGTCGTACGTGGTGCGCTGCCGGTCCACCGGCGAGATCAGCTCGGTCCACAGCACCGCGGTCTCCTCCAACGCCACCGGGAGCCCGCCCCGGGAGCGGCCGGTGGTGTCGCAGTACCACGGTGGGCAGAGCTGGGCGATGCTCTCGTGGGCGGTGATCCGGTAGTGCTCCCCCAGCAGCGTGAACAAGTTGTCCTCGTACACCGCGTAGTGCGGGGCGACGTGCTCCGCCGGCCACCGGCCGGTCAGCATGGACGGCACCGCATACGGGGTCCAGCCGGAGGTGGTGGTGGCGTTGCGGTACCAGGTGGAGTCCTCGGCGAGCCGGGCGAAGTTCGGGAACCGCTCCCGGTCCACTCCACCGTCGGCGTCCAGCAGCGACACCAGTGCCAGCTCATCCAGAATGATGACCACGGCCGGCGGGTGGGTGGTCGCGCCGGCCACCGGGGCACCCCCGGCGTGCGCGCGGTCGTTGGCCAGCAGCACCGCCGAGGCGGGAGAGGCGAAGCTGAACAGCAGCACGAACACCAGTGGCCCCACCGCCGCCACCCGCAGCGCCTGCCGCGTCACGGACAGTCGCAGGTAGGCGACCATCGCCCCGACCGCCACCGCCATCGCGGCGACCACCAGCAACACTCCCCGCAGCGGGGTCTGCTTGCCGAGCTGGATCAGGAACAGCAGGACCAACACCGCCACCGTGACCAGGTGCGTCCAGCGGCGTGCCTGGTGGCCAGCCAGCCCGACCAACAGCCCGACCGCCCACAAGCCCAGCGGCGGCACCAGGACCATGATCGCCAGCAACGCGACGATCTGGGGGGTGCCCAGGCCGTGGAAGATGAAGAAGTCGGGGCTACGGCCGACGATGTCCAGCACCGGCTGGACGATCGCGAAGCCACAGAGCGCGAACAGCTCCACCAGCCACCACAGCTCCCGCCGCCAGCGCGGGCCGCCCGTGGCTACCGCGGGCGCCGCCGGCGCTGCCGACGCCGGCTCCGGCTCCGGTGGCACCGGGGGGCGGATCCCGGTGGTAGACCCGTCACTCACGCGGCACTCCGGCGTACAGCACCCGGGTGCCTGACGGCAGCTCCTGGCGCCGGGTGATGGTGAACCGCTCCGCCAACAGTTGTTCGAACACCTCCCGCCGGTAGTCGGGGAACAGGCCGGCCGGCTTGTTGGCGAGTAGCCGCTGCGCCATCGGGTCCTCCGGGTCGACGAACTCGACCACCACCGCCCGGCCCAGTTCGGCCAGCATGTCCCGGACCTCGGCGAGCGGGACGTTACGCCCGATCGCCAAGTGGTGCACCAGCGCCAACGCCAACACCGTGTCCGCCTGGCACCGCGCCGCGAAGGGCGCCCGCTCCCGGCCCCGCCAGCCGATTCCGGGCGACGGATCCGCCAAGTCCATCACCAGCGGCAGGATCCGCCGCTCCCCCTCCTGACGCAGGTGCTGGTAGAGGGTGTCGGTGACCGCGTGATCACTCTCGACCGCCACGACGTATTCGGCGTGCTGCGCCGCGACCCGTGAGTAGGCCCCGTCGTTGGCGCCCAGGTCCAGCACCAGCCGCTGCGACGCGGAGCCGGCCAGCACCGCGTCCACGAACGCCAGCTTGGCCTGCCGGTCCTCCTCGCTGTAGGTGCAGGTGGTGCGGTAGTCCTGCCAGTGGCTGGCCGGCGGACGCCAGTCCAGCTTGTCGACCAGCTTCCGCAGTGCCCGGACGGTGGCCCGTACCAGCTCGGTGGAGAACCCGGCCTCCCGCATCTCCTGGCTGATCTGCCGGGAGCTGGTGCCCGCCATCCGCTGGGAGATCGCGTCCTGCAGCCAGACGTGCTTGAACACTCCCGCCTTGAACCGCCGCCCGCCGCCGAGCAGTTGGCGCATGGTGCCGGCCTCAATGCCGTCGATCCGGGCCCGCAGCCACGGCTGGAACTCCGCCCCGGTGTGCGCGGTCAGCATCAGCGGGAACAGCATGGTCTGGCAGAACTGCCGGTACCCCGCCCACGGCTCGCCCTCCCGCAGTTGCTCGAACGACCCGATGTCGATGAACATCGGGGCCGCTCCCCGCCACTGCAGGTTGTAGGCGGAACCGTCCTTCAGGGTCATCCGCTCGCCGAGCGCCGTGTCCAGGATCTCCAGATGCAGCCGGGCGGCGTCCCGCAGCATGCTGAACGTCCACTCGTACGGGTACGACACGAACGGCACCCGTTCATGCCGCAGGGTCAGCTCGTACCCGTGGTCGTCGGCGACCGGCTCGGTGGGGCAGAGCTTCCCCTCCGCTACCAGCTGTGAGAAGAACCGGGTCGCCGCCAGCGCCTGCCAGTCGGCCACCGCCTGGCCCCGCAGCCCGCGCAGCACCTGGCCGTCGGCGTAGAAGACCTGGTTGGCCGGGTCTCGGAAGGAGGCGGGCTCTCGATCGGTTACGGGCGCGCCGGCGGGCGGCTCACCCGAGGCAGGGGACGGCACCGGGTGTTCCTGTACCGCCATTGGCTCAGTGCTCAGTCTCGGCCGGAGCGGAGACGGCGTCCACGTCGGTCGGCCGGCGGCGGCGTAGCTTACTCGTCGCCCGGCGGAACCACATCCGCACCGCGACCATCGCCCCGGAGAAGCCGGCCACGACCGCCGCGACCAGCATGCTGCCGCTACCTGGGTCGAGGTACGCGAGGTCCATCAGTGGTCAACACCCTTCTATCGTCCGTCGGCCGCCGGCCGGCACTACTACTGGCTTCGCCCCGGCGGCACCGCCGGCCATCCTACGTAAGCCTGACGTCCCTCCTACGTTAACCATCCATCTGCCCGCCATTGATCGTGGGTCGGTCACGACCCGGTTGCGATCGGACAACCACGCGGGTCAACCACCCTGCCGATGACTCTACGCCACCTCCCGATAGCGCTGGGCAAAGGCGGCGAAAGCTGCCAGAGAGTCCGGATTGGCGAGCGCGCCCTCGGCCGCCGCCTCCGCCACCGGTGTTCCGGTGAGGATCTTCTTCACCGGCACCTCGAGCTTCTTGCCGGACAGGGTGCGCGGAATCGCCGGCACCTGCACCAGCTGGTCCGGCACGTGCCGGGGGGACAGGGCGGTCCGCAGCTCGGTGGCGACCTTGGCCCGCAGCGCGTCGTCCACGGTATGCCCCTCCGCCAGCACCACGAACAGCAGCAGTTCGTCCCGCTGGTCGTCGGTCAGGTGGACCACGAGCGAGTCCCGCACCTCGGGCAGGTCCTCCACCACCGCGTACAGTTCGGCGGTGCCCAGCCGCACCCCGCCCCGGTTCAAGGTGGCGTCCGAGCGCCCGGTGATCACACAGGAGCCTCGCTCGGTGATGGTGATCCAGTCCCCGTGCCGCCATACCCCCGGGTAGACGTCAAAGTA
The DNA here is from genome assembly GCA_963809545.1 of uncultured Actinomycetota bacterium. GTDB lineage: Bacteria > Actinomycetota > Actinomycetes > Mycobacteriales > Micromonosporaceae > Natronosporangium. The sequence continues at coordinate 216,181 of CAWEKD010000005.1, forward strand.
CGCTTGGCGGTACCGCTCGCCGGACGGGTCGTTCCAGAACCCCACCGGCATGGAGGGCATCGGCTCCGTGATGACCAGCTCCCCCAGGGCGCCGGTGACCGGCTTGCCGGCCGAGTCGTACGCCTCCACCTTGGCCCCCAGGCACCGACAGGTGATCTCTCCCTGCCACACCGGCAACAGCGGTACCCCGCCGACAAAGCCCGTGCACACGTCGGTGCCTCCGGACAGCGATTGCAGCTGTACGGTCGGTGACACCTGTTCGTACACATAGCTGAAGCCTTCCGGCGGCAACGGTGAGCCGGTGGAGCCGATCCCCCGCAGCCGACTCAGGTCCGCCAACTCGCGGGGGGCGATCTCCGCCTTGCGGCAGGCCATCAGGAACGGCGCCGAGGTGCCGAAGTACGTCATGCCGGACTCCTCGGCCAGCCGCCACAGCCGCCCCAGGTCCGGATACCCCGGGTCCCCGTCGAACAGCACGATCGCCGCCCCCACCGCCGGGGCGGAGACCAGGAAGTTCCACATCATCCAGCCGGTGGTGGTGAACCAGCTGAACCGGTCCCCCGGCCCGAGATCGTGGTGCAGGGCGAGCATCTTCAGATGCTCCAGCAGGATCCCGCCGTGACCGTGCACGATCGGCTTCGGCAGGCCGGTGGTGCCGGAGGAGTACAGCACGTACAGCGGGTGGTCGAACGGCACCGGGGTAAAGGTCAGCGGCGCGTCGGTGGGCGCGGCCAGGTCGGACCACAGCAGGTCCCCGTCGTTACTGGTCGGGTCGAGGTAGGGCAGCCACACGGTGTGGCGTACCGACGGCAGCGCCGCCCGGATCTCCGCCACCTGCGCCCGCCGGTCCACCTCCTTCTTCCCGTACCGGTAGCCGTCCACCGCCACCAGCACCGACGGCTCGATCTGCTGCCACCGGTCGGTGACGCTGCGGGTGCCGAACTCGGGGGCGCAGGAGGAGAAGACCGCGCCCAGGCTGGTGGCGGCCAGCATCAGCACGAACGTCTCCGGCAGGTTGGGCAGGTAGGCCGCGACCCGGTCCCCCGGGCCGACCCCCAGTCGACGCAGCCCGGCCGCCACCCGCCGAACCTGTTCCCGCAGCTCGGCGGCGGTGAGGGTGCTCGGCTGCCGGGTCTGCGACCAGCTCAGCACCACCGGTGCGTCGTCGCTCAGCCCCGGCATCCGCAGCACGTGCTCGGCGTAGTTGAGCGTGGCCCCGGGGAACCAGCGGGCACCGGGTAGGCGCTGTTCGGCCAGTGCACCCTCCGGTGGGGTGTGGGCCTGCACGTCGAAGTAGTCCCATATCGACTGCCAGAAGCCGGCCAGATCGGTCACCGACCACCGCCACAGCTCGTGGTAGTCACGGAAGTGGTGACCGCGCTCAGCCGCTAGCCAGCGGAGATAGGCGCCGATCCGAGAGCGGTCGAGGATGTCAGGCGGGGGATTCCACAGCACTGGGGGTGTCATATCGCTCATCTTGCCGTACCGCGCAAGAGCGTCGCTGCCCGATATGGGAGGTAAATATAGGTACGGTGCTGACATGCGGCATTTGTGGAGCCTGCTGGCCGGGATCCTGGTGGCCCCACTGGCGTGGCTGCTGCTCGCGATCGGGCAGCCGGCGATGCAGCGCACCGCCCACGACTGGTGGGCCGCGAACCGGTTCGACACCGTCGACCTGATCGGTCCCACGATCCTGCTGGTGGTGGTCGGGCTGGTGCTGGGGCTCCTGGGCACCCTGCGGTGGTCCCCGCTCGGCCCCGCGGTGGCGGGGCTGCTGCTGGTGGCCCCGACCGGGCTCATGTTCATCACCCCACTGCGCACCTTGGAGGCGCTCTCGTACGACCAGCCGCGCCGGCTGCTCGGGCAGGAACTACTCCCGGCTGCGCCGGTGTACACCGGCACTCTCCTGATGGTGGGGACGCTGCTGCTGATGTCGGTGGTCAGCGTCGAGCGGTGGCGACGGCGCGAGCGGACACCCGGGCTCACCACTCCCGCCGCCCCGACCACCCCGTTCCCCGGCGCGGGGTCGCTGGTGACCACCGGCTCCGCCGACCGCGGGGAGACCCCCCGGCCGATGCCGATGAGCGATGAAGAGATCCTGGCGGCGGCCGCGCAGTTGGATGAGCAACCGACCGCGGACCTGCCGATGGTGCCCGACCAACCGGACGCGACCCCGAACGACCCAGGCGGCGACGCTCCGGACGATCACCGGCACCCCTGATGCCACCGGTCAAGGGTGAGGTTGACCACCCTTACCGCTCCCCGAGGCCGGGATGGAACCGATCCCACCAGCAATGTCCCAGCAATCGGGAGCGACGATTCGACGAATCGCCGTTGATCATCGTGGCCGGGCTGGCTATGCCGAGATCCCGGCCAGTTATGGTCCGGTAGCCGCGTAAGCTGAAGTCCGCCCTGCGGCTATGTGCCGCCTGTTGTGACCGGAGTTGCCAGGATGAGCTTTTCGTCGACGCCTTCGCCGTTCTCTCCGGCTGCGGTGCCGGAGGTGGTGTCGCCGCCGTCAGGGGCGGCCAAACCGCGATTGACGTTCCTGGGCTGCGGCTATCTGGGGGCCACCTACGCGATCTGTTTCGCGGAACTGGGCTATGAAGTGCTCGGGGTGGACGTGGACGCGGACAAGATCGCGAAATTGTCCGCCGGCCAGGTGCCGTTCCATGAACCAGGGCTAGACGAGCTGCTACGAGCCAACTTGGCTTCGGGCCGACTACGGTTCGGGACCTCGTACGAGGAGGCGGCCGAGTTCGGCGACGTGCACTTCATCTGCGTCGGCACTCCGCAGCGCGACGACGGCATCGGCGCCGATTTGTCGTACGTGGAACAAGCGGTGACCACGTTGGCGCAGGCGCTGCGCCGCAAAGCGTTGATCGTGGGTAAGTCGACGGTGCCCACCGGCACCGCCGAATGGGTGCAGCAGTTGGTGAACAAGCAGGCCGACCCCGAGCTGGGGGTGGAGGTCGCCTGGTCACCGGAGTTCCTGCAGGAGGGGCACGCGGTGGAGGATGTGCTGCGGCCCAACCGGCTGGTGCTGGCCTACCAGAGCCCGTGGGCCGGCGGCATGCTCTACGCCGCCCACAAGGGAGTGTTCGACCTGGCCGCGGCCGAGGAGCGGGAGGTGCCGGTAGTCACCTGCGACTTCGCCACCGCCGAGCTGGTCAAGGTCGCCGCCAACTCCTTCCTGGCCACCAAGATCTCCTTCATCAACGCCATGTCCGAGATCTGTGAGGTCACCGGCGCCGACGTCACCCTGCTGGCCAAGGCCATCGGTTACGACCCTCGGATCGGCGGACGCTACCTGCAGGCCGGGGTCGGATTCGGCGGCGGCTGCCTCCCCAAGGACATTCGCGCCTTCCAGGCCCGCGCGCAGGAGCTGGGGGCCGGGGAGTCCGTCCGGTTCCTGCACGAGGTGGAACTGATCAACCTACGTCGGCGGACGCGGGTCCTGAAGATGGCCGCCCAGCTGCTGGACCGGCCGTTCGGGCCTGCCGGGCCGGACCTGTCCGGCACCCGGATCGGGGTGCTGGGCAGCACCTTCAAGCCCAACACCGACGACGTGCGGGACGCTCCCGCGCTGGCCGTGACCGCCCTGCTGCACAAGGCCGGTGCCGACGTGCACGTGTACGACCCGCAGGGCATGGAGAACGCCCGGGCAGTTCTGCCCGAGGTGACCTACCACCCCACTCTCGCCGAGGCGATCACCGGTGCCGACCTGGTCTGTGTCCTGACGGAGTGGACGGAGTTCCGCAACGCCGACCCGGCGGCCCTGGTCAAGCTCGTCAACAATCCGGTCGTCATCGACGGTCGAAACTGCCTCGACCCACACCTGTGGGCCGCCGCCGGTTGGCGATACCACGGCATGGGGCGCCCGGGAGTCGCTCCGTCCTGAGTCGTCCGCGGGTCAGCGTGGCGCCGGCTGGCCGGATCGCGCGATGATGCAGTCATCCGCGACCGGTCGGAGGTTCACACACCATGGCGGACATTCCCCCCGAGCGGCCGGCCGGTCGGCCCACGACCCGACCGTCCGCTCCGGACCAGCGACGGCCCGCCGAGCCGTCGCCGGCGAACATGCCGCCCACGGTGTCATCACCCCGCCCAGAGCGGGGTCCGCGCATCGAGGTGGCCCCGCTGCCGCCGGAGACCAGCCCCGGTCCCGCCCAAACCATCATGCTGGGGCTGGGCTCGCTGCTGCTGGGGATCGCCGCGATCACCTTCGTCGGGGCCGCCTTCACCGGCCTTGACCCGCTCAGCCAGCTGGTGATCCTGCTGGCGGTAGCAGCGATGTTCCTCGCGGTACCGCCACCGGTGGCCGCCCGGGGGCTAGGGGCCACCGCCGAGTCTCTCGCCGCGGTCGGGCTGGTGGTCACCAGCGTGGCGGGTTATCCGCTGTGGAGCGCCACCGGCGCCGATCAGGTCCTGCCGGCCACGGTCTATGTCGGGCTGGTGGCCGCCGCCACCGCTGGTCTGGGGTACGGGTATTCCTGGCTGACCCGGTTGGCGGTGCCCCAATGGGCGGCCTTGGTGGCGCTGCAGCCGGTGCTACCGCTCCTCGCCGGACCGGTGGTGACCGGGCCCGCCGGCTGGGGCCTGGTGTTCACACTGGTGGCGGCGCAGAACCTGGGACTGGCGCTGGCGGCCGGTCGGCGCCCGCTGGGGCTGGTCGCCTGGGCGCTGCACGGGCTGGCGCTGCTGATCTCGATCAGCTGCTCCGCGGCTGGGCTGTTGTTGGCCGACGCCCCGGGAGCCGCCCTGCCGGCCGCCGGCGCCCTACTGCTGGCCGGCGTGGTAGCGGCCGCCGGCGGACTGCGCTCCGAAGAGGAACTGCTGCTGCGGCTGGGGACGGCGATCGCCACCTTGACCGTGCTCGGCGCCGGCACCCGGCTGGTGGCGCTGGCGTTGCCGGGCCGGTCGCTGCTGCCGATCGCGCTGGTGGTGGCGGGGACCGCCCTAGCGGTACGGGCGTCGCCGGCCCCGCTCCGCCCGGGACCGCGCGGAGCGGTCATCGGCGCCTCGAGTGTGCTCGGGGTGGTCGTGGCGGGGCTGACCCTGCACGCCGGGTTGGTCGCGGTGGTGTGGCCGGCCTGGCCGACCGCGCTGCCCGACTACCCGGCCCAGCTGGCGGCCGCCGCGGAGTGGGGCGGGGGCTGGCAGTTGGCCGCCACCGCCGCGGCGGCCACGGTGACGGCGAGCCTGGTCGTGCCGCACGCGTTCCGGCGGGAGCTGACCGTGGCCGGGGCAGGATTGGCCATCGTGGCGATCCCGGCCTCATTCGGGTTGTCCCCGAGCGCCGGCGCCTGGGTCCTGGTGGTGGGAGCAGCCGGGCTGGCGTTGACCGGGGTGACCGCCGCCACCCGACGCGCCGCGGTCGCCCATCTGGTGGCCGCCGGCGGGAGTGGACTGCTGGCCGTCGGGGTGGCGCTGGCCGCACCGGTCCTGACCGCGGGAGTCTTGGCCGCCCTCACCCTCACCGGGGTGGTGGTCGCCGGCACCCGACCAGCTGAGGAGGCGGCGACCCCGGTGACCACCTGGTCGGCCGGGGCCGCCAGCCTGACGCTGCCGGCCGCAGCCGCCACCACCGCGTTCGCGGCCGGCGCGCCGCCCGCCGCCGTGTTGGCCGCCACCTATGCGGCGGTGTGCGCCTCCCTCGGCTACGCCGCGGTCCGCCAACTACGGGAACGCGAGCTGCCGATCGGGATCCGGTTGGGCACCGTCCTCGCCACGGTGGTGGGGGTGGTGGTCACGGCCGCCACCGATCCGCACACCGTCGACATCGGTCTGGTGGTGCTCCTGGTCGCCACCGGATTGGCGGTCACCGGTAGCACGCAACTCGACGCATTGCGCCGCCCGGACCGCCGGTTGGACGCCTCCGACCTGGCGGCCGCGGCGGTCACCGTGGTCACCCTGCTCACCCTGGCCCGGATCACCACCCTGCTGGTGCCGCTCGGTGGCGCGGACGCCCTCCTGGCCACCGCCGCCGGGCTGGTCCTGCTGATGGCGGTAGCGGTCCGGACGGTTCCGACTTCCTGGCGGCGTGGCCCGGTGGTGGGGCTGGCGGCGCTGGGCACGCTGGTGGTGGGGCTCGCCGCCCCCACCGGCCTGGTCGGGGCGGCCCGGGCGCTGACGCTGGCCTCGCCCTGGTGGCGGGCCGACCTCACCCGATGGCGACCCGGGCCCACCCTGTTCGAGATCGGCTGGTCGGCGCCGTTCGCGTTGGCGCTACTGGCGCTCGCGGCCGCCCTGGTGCTGCCGGTCCCGATCCGATACCGGGTCACCGCCCCGCTGGTGGTGCTGGCCACGCTCGCGGCCGGCAACGGCTTCGGACTGCCCTGGTGGGCCCCGACCGCCCTGGCCACCCTGGCCGGTGCCGGATATGCGCTGCTGGCGGTAGGGCCACCGACGGCCCGACTGGCGCGGTGGTCGCCGCGGACCGCAGCGTGGCCCCGGGCGGCGGCGGCGCTGACCCTGTTCGGTTACGCCGTAGCCGCCGCGGCCCGCCCCGAGACCACCGCCGCCACCCTGACCGTGCTCACGCTGGTGGGTCTGCTCGTGGCCGGCTGGGGAGCGGCCCGCCCCTGGCCGGATCCCCGCCGGACCGTGGGGGGAGCGGCGCTGACCGCCGCGTTGATGGCGTTCCCGGCCGGGCTGGCGGCGCTGACCGGCGCCTTGACCTCCGCCCCCGCCCTGCCTCCCGCCGCCGCGCTGGCCGGCACCGGGTTGGGGTTGGCGCTGGTGGCCACGCTCCCCACGGTGGGGGGTGGACCGGTGCGCCTGCCCTACCCGGGGTACGTCACGGTCGGGGTGACCGTCGCGGCCACCGGCACCGCGTTGGCCAGTCTGCCGACCACCCAGCCCACCGGGGTGTACGCGGCGGCGGCGGTGCTCCTGACCGTACTGGCCGAGCTGCTGCGGGCCGGAACCTACCGGACCGCCGACCGCCAGAATCTGCCCGCTCCGCTGGTCAGCCCGCCGATCGGGGCGCTGCTGGCCGCCGCGGCCCCGGCCACGGTCGCCCTCGTGGGGATCAGCCCCGCCCTCGCAGCCGCGCTGGTGGACCCGTATCACTCCCTGACCGCGATCTGGCGGGGACCGCAGCCCCCGCTGCTGGACACCGGCGAGGTACCGGCCACCAGCGTGCTCGCGGTCCTGCTGATCACCCTGACCACGGCGTTGGCGGCGGTCGGGTTCGGCGGGGTGGTCACCCGGCAGATCGTGCCGTTGACCCTTCCCGGGCTGGCGGTCACCCTGTTGATCACCCCGGCGGCGCTGGGCGCGCCCTGGCCGGTCGGGACGTTGGCGGCCCTGGCGGTGTTCACGCTGTCGGTGCTCGGAGTGGCGCTCACCCCGCCCCCACCGCGGGATCGGGCGGTCCGGCCGTTGCGCGCCGCCCGGATGGTGGTGCTGGGAACCGGCCTGCTCGCCGGCGGTGCCGGACTGGCCGGCAGCCTCGCGGACCCGTACCTGACCTGGGGCACCTGTGGTGGTGGGGTCGCGGTCGGGCTCATCGCCGCGTTCGCGGGCCGGACCGGCCTGGCTCGACTCACCGGCTGGCTGGGCGCGGCCACCGCCGCGCAATTGTTCGCCCTGACCACCGCCGCCCTGCTCGGCGCGACCGCGCCCCAGGCGGCCTTCGGGCTCCTGGTGGTCGCGGCGCTGGGGCTGCTGGTGGCGCCGCGCCTGCCGGGACTGCGGTCACCGACCCGGCGCCCGGAGCAGGCGACGGTGGAAGGATGCGGGGGCTACCTGCCGCTGCTGCTGGCGCTGGGGCTGGTGCTCACCCTCGGCACGGCCGGCCAGGTGGCGGCGCTCCTGGTCGGTGGAGGAGCGGTGCTGGGGCTCGCCGGCCTGCGCCCAGGCCGTCTGCACCTGACCCGTCGCCTGCTGTGGTGGACCGGCGCCCTGGCGGAAGTGGCGGCCTGGTGGATCTTGATGCGGCAGTGGGAGGTGGGGGTCATCGAGGCCTACACCCTGCCGTTCGCGCTGTTCGCACTGGTGGTGGGGGTACTGGAGACTCGGTACCGGCCCGAGCTGAGTAGCTGGGTCACGCACGGACCGGGACTGGTGGCGGCGTTCGGCCCCAGCCTGGTGGTGATCCTCACCGCGACCGCCCCCGATCCGATCCGACACGCCTGGGTGATCTTGGGCGGCGCCATCGTGGTGGTGGCCGGTTCCCGCTGGAGCCAACGCGCACCGCTGATCATCGGCGCCGTGGTGACCGCGGCCGGGGCACTGCACCTGTTGAGCCTGGCGGGGCCATGGCTGGTACTGATCCCGGTGGGGCTGTTGTTGCTGGTGCTGGGGGCCAACCGGGAGAAACGCGCCCGGGACCTGGCGCGACTGCGGGGCGTCTACTCCCGCATGCGCTGACCACCGCCGATCCCCGTGGATGGGTGCTGAAACCGGTGGTCAGTCGGAGTCGGGGATCGGGTTGAGAATGCGCAGCACCGCGTCCTTTTCCGCCACCTGCTCGGCCTGTCGGCGTTGGAACTCCTCCATCCGGGCCCGCAGCTGCGGATCGGTGGCGGCGAGCATCCGCACCGCCAGCAGCCCGGCGTTCCGCGCCCCTCCGATCGACACGGTCGCCACCGGCACCCCGGCCGGCATCTGCACGATCGACAGCAGCGAGTCCAGCCCGTCCAGGTGTTTCAACGGCACCGGCACCCCGATCACTGGCAGCGGGGTGGCGGCGGCCACCATCCCGGGCAGGTGGGCCGCGCCGCCCGCCCCAGCGATGATCACCCGCAACCCCCGCGCGGCGGCGGTCTGGGCGTACTCCAGCATCGCCACCGGGGTGCGGTGGGCGGACATCACCCGCTGCTCGTGCGGTATGTCGAACTCGGCCAGCGCCGTCACCGCCGCCTGCATGATCGGCCAGTCCGAATCGCTGCCCATGATCACCCCGACCTGGGGTTCAGTCATCTCCGTGAGTCCCTTCCCGCAGGATGGCCACGGCCCGGGCCGCCTGCGCCCGAACCGTCGCGAGGTCGTCACCGAGCGCGGTCAGATGACCGATCTTGCGCCCGGGGCGGGGCTGCTTGCCGTACAGATGCACCTTCACCCCCGGTTCGGCCGCGAACATATGGTGCAGCCGCTCGTCGAGGGACTGTCCACTCTCGGTGGCGGGTGCCAGCAGGTTGGCCATCACCACCGCGGGTGCGGTCAGCTCGCACGCCCCGAGCGGATAGTCCAGCACCGCCCGCAAGTGCTGCTCGAACTGGGACGTGCGGGCGCCCTCGATCGTCCAGTGGCCGGAGTTGTGCGGACGCATCGCCAGCTCGTTGACCAGAATCCCGTCCGGGGTGTCGAACAGCTCCACCGCCAGCATCCCGACCACGTCCAGCTCCGTGGCCAACCGGATCGCCAACTGGGTGATCTCCAGCGCGGCGTCTTCCGGCAAGTCCGGGGCCGGTGCCAGCACCTCCACACAGACCCCATTGGCCTGCACCGTCTCCACCACCGGGTACACCGCGACCTGCCCGAACGGGGAGCGGGCCAACTGCACCGCCAGCTCCCGGCGCAACGGCACCCGCTGCTCGGCCAGCACCTCCCCGCCGACGGTGGCTTGGGCCGCCAACCGCTGGGCGGCCTGCGCGGCATCCGCCACCACCCACACCCCGCGGCCGTCGTAACCACCGCGCACCGCCTTGAGCACCACCGGCCAGCCGACCTGGTCGGCGAACTCCGCCACCTCCGCCGCGCTCTCCACCCGCCGCCAGGTCGGTACCGGCAGCCCGAGTGCGGTCAGCCGCTGCCGCATCGCGAGCTTGTCCTGGGCGTACCGCAGGGCGTCGGCGGACGGGTAGACGGTCACCCCCTCCGCGGCCAGGGTCCGGATGTGCTCCCCGGGCACGTGCTCGTGGTCGAACGTGACCACGTCGCACCCCTTGGCGAATCGGCGCAGCGCCGCCACATCGTCCGGGGCGCCGATGTCGACCGATGCCGCCACCAACGCGGCCGCGTCAGCGGGATCGGTGGCGAGCACCCGCAACGACTGACCAAGCGCGATCGCGGCCTGGTGAGTCATTCGCGCCAGCTGCCCACCACCGACCATTCCCACCACGGGCAGGCCGGTGCGCGCGTCCACGGTCGGTCAGCTTACCGACCCGCCCACGCGTGGTCCGCCGGCCTCGCCCGCACCCACCAACTGGGCGGCCAGCTCCGCTTCGGTGGTCACCGGCTGCTGACAGGCGAAGTCACGACACACGTACGCGGTGCTGGCGCCGTCGCGGCGGCTCCGGCCGGCCAGTAGCGGCACTCCCGGCTGATCGGGGGCGCCGGCCACCACCACCGCCCCGGGAGGAGCCAGCCGCCGGGCGGTCCGCACCAGCGGGTCGCCGACCGGATCGTCGGTGACCACCGCGATCTCGTACGGTCCGGACTGCAACGCCTCCGCCACCGCGCACGCGTACCCGGTGAACCGGGCGTGGCTGGCCACGATCGGGGCGAGGGTCGACAACGCGGTCGCGGCCGCTTCCCGGTAGGAGGTCTCACCGGTCAGCGCCGCGTACGTGACCAGCGCCGCGCACAGCGCCGACTGCCCGGACGGGATGGCGTTGTCGGTCGGATCGGCCGGCCGGGTCACCAGCGGCTCCGCGTCGTCGGGGGTGTCGAAGAAGCCGCCCTGACCGTTGCGGAACCGGGCGAGCGCACTGTCCAGCAACTCCCCGGCCAGCGACAGCCACATCCCTTCGCCGGTGAGCTGATGGACCGCGCAGAACGCCTCCGCCACCGCGCCGTAGTCCTCCAGCACCCCCGCCGGCTGCCCCACCTGGCCTCCCTTGGAGATCCGCCGCAGCCGGGTCTGGCCACCGTCGCCGACCAGGTGTCGGGTGAGTAGCTCGGCGGTCTCGCGGATCGCGGCCGCGACCCGGTCGAGGTGGTCCACCCGGGCGCGGTCGTGCGGGTCGCCCAGCGCCTGAGCCACGGTGAGGTACTCCACCAGCGCGGTCACCGCCAGCCCGTTCCAGGCCGCCACGACCTTGTCGTCCCGCGCCGGTTGGGGTCGCGCCTGCCGGGCTTCGAACAGCCGGGTCCGGACGTCCGCCCACCGGGCCCGCACCTCCGGAGCGGCCTGGTCGATGTCGCGGGCCAGCCGCAGCACACTGGTGCCGGCTTCGAAGGTGCCGGTCTCGGTGACGCCGAACAGATCGGCCGCCCACGCGCCGTCGTCGTCGCCGAGCACCTGCCGGAGCTGGGCCGGGGTCCACACGTACGTGGCCCCTTCCCGCCCCTCGGTGTCCGCGTCCAAGGCGGAGGCGAACCCGCCCGTGGGCAGGTACAGGTCCCGCAGCAGGAACTCGACCGTCTCCCGGGCCACCCGGGCCGGCAGCCCCTCCGGATCGCCGTCCCGCCGCCACAGCTGGGTGTAGACCCGCAGCAGCAGGGCGTTGTCGTAGAGCATCTTCTCGAAGTGCGGCACGGTCCAGGTGGCGTCCACGCTGTAGCGCGCGAACCCGCCCGCCAGTTGGTCGTAGATACCACCGCGGGCCATCTGTTCGCCGGTGTGGCGCACGATCTCCAACGACCGCTGGTCACCGGTCCGGTCGTACTGTCGGAGCAGGAACAACAGCACCATGTGGGGTGGGAACTTCGGCTCCCCACCGAACCCGCCGTTGACCGGGTCGTGCTGGCCGGCCAGTTGGTCGGCGGCGGCGTCCAGCTGCTCCGCGCTCAGCGGTGCCCCGGTGGCGGTCGGGGCGGCCATCCGCTGCAGCGCCTCGGTCACCGCCCCGCTCTGCCGCAGCACCGCGTCCCGCTGCTCCCGCCACACCCGGGTCACTTCCCGCAGCAGGGTGGCGAACTGGTCCCGGGGGTAGTAGGTGCCGCACAGGAACGGTTGCCCGTCCGGGGTGGCGAACACGGTCATCGGCCAGCCGCCCTGCCCGGTCATGGCCTGGGTGGCGGTCATGTACACCGCGTCTACGTCCGGCCGCTCCTCCCGGTCGACCTTCACCGGGACGAACCCGCTGTTGATGAGCGCGGCGATCTCGTCGTCCTCGAACGACTCGTACTCCATCACGTGGCACCAGTGGCAGGAGCTGTAGCCGACCGAGATCAGCAACGGGACGTCCCGCCGGGCCGCCTCGGCCATCGCCTCCTCTCCCCATTCCCACCAGTCCACCGGGTTGTCCGCGTGCTGGAGCAGGTACGGCGACATCGCGTTGGCTAGCCGATTCACCCCTCCAGCCTCTCACAACGCCCCGCGGGCGAGCGGGAAGGCGACCGGGTCCGGGAGGGGCCCGGGGCGCGTCGGCTCCGGGCCCTCTGGGCCACGATCAACCGTCGACGGTCACGGACACCCTGGCGGTGGACCACTCACCGTCCCGCGACTCCTGGCTCACCGTGACATAGCCGGTCACGCCATGGCCGGCGATCTCCAGCACCACCCGCTCCCGTAGATGCGTGGTGTGTCCAAGCTCGTTCTTCTCGGTCTCCTGCTGCACATCGAGGATCTGCCAATCCGTCTGCCGCAGCTGATTCCGGTAGTAGTCGGCTACCGCGGCGGCATCCCCTTTCTCGCCCCCCAGGCTGTACGCCTCGTAGCTGATGGAGTACCACCCCTCAATGAGGGATCCCTGGTAAGACACTTCAATCCGTGACCGCCGGAGCTGTCCTGGTGGCTCCGGGAGGGTGGCGTACCACGCGGGAAGCTCAATCATGGGCGGGTAGGCGGAGTAGGGAGCACGTTCCTCATGCTGTTCCAACACCCCGATACCCACACTGATGTGGTCTGGGTGGCGGAGTACGTTCAGCCTGCCTTCGTGACCGTGCGCGTCAAAGGCTAGCCGCACCCCGGGATGTTCCAGGTACTCGTTTTCCTGCGGGTCGAGCTCTTCTTCCGAAAGGATCTCCCACCCCGATTCTGGCAGGGCGGTGCGGTAATAGTCGAGCACCTCTTCCAGCTCCGCCTGCGTGCCCGTGCCATAGCTTAGCCGTACATATCTATCGAGGACTGTCCCCTTCTCCTCAAGGGGGCGACGCTCCTCGGTGTGGTGCTGCAAGAGCAGCGGATTTTCGGTTTGGGAGGCGCTATGGAACTCCGCTCCCTCCGGTGGCGGCGGGAAACCCTCCAGAAACCACTCTGGCATCAGCCGAGGCGGCTCAGGGGTGACGGTCTCCACCGGAGCACCCCCGTCCGCGGATGCATCCCCCTGCCCACACGCCGCCAACAACAGCGCGACCACCATGACCGGAACACTACGCCGGAGAGTAAACAACCCCACTCCTCTCAGTGACTACCCCGCCGTTATACCTCCGGTTGTCCACTCCCAGCGGTTCCGCGACTCCTGTGTCCTGAGCAGCACCGTAAGCCTCACGCTGCCTCAGCACCCTGTCGGTGGGCCCACCTGGCCTCCCTTGGAGATTCACCGCAGCCGGTCGCCACCGTCGCCGCACATCCGGGAGCACGTATGGCGACATCGGGTCAGGCAGGCCGGTTCCCCTCCTGCTCCTCACCACCGCCCAATCACGACGTCTGGTTCATCGCCTCCACCAGGCTGCGGGGCCGCAGGTCGGTCCAGTGGGTCTCGATGTACTCCAGGCAGGCCTGGCGAGTGTCCCGGTCGTGCACCACTGTCCAGCCGTCCGGGACCGGCGCGAACGCCGGCCACAGTGAGTACTGGTCCTCGTCGTTCTTCAACACCAGATAGGTACCGGACTCGTCCTCGAACGGGTTGGTCATCTCATGCCTCCTCGAAGGGTGCGGCGAAGTCGAAGGTGACGTCGGCGGTGGCCCGCTTCGGGTCCTCGACCAGTTGGGTCAGGGCGTGCCGCAGGTACGCCAGGATGCGCTCCGCGGTCGGCCGGGCGATCAGATCCGGCCGGTGGGTGAGGCGGATCATCAGCTGGTCACCGGGGGCCACCACCAGACACAGCGGGAAGTGCGGGGTGTCGTGGGCGGCGACGCTGGTCAGCTGCACGCCGCCGGCCAACGGTCGGATCAGCCGCTGCGGGTCGTTGGGGAAGTTCTCGTACACCAGTGAGCAGTCGAACAGCTCCCCCAGCCCGAGCAGCCGCTGGATCTCCCCCAGTCCGATGTGCTGGTGCGGCAGCAGCTGGGCCTGCTCCTGCTGGAACCGGACCAGCAGCGAGGTGAGCGGCTCGGCGTCGTCCAGCCGGATCCGCACCGGGACCGTGTTGATGAACAACCCCACCATCTGTTCGATCCCTCGGACCTCCGGGTCACGGCCGGAGACCGTCCGCCCGAACACCAGGTCGGTACGGCCGGTCAGCTCCCGCAGCGTCAGCGCCCATCCGGTTTCGATGACGGTGTTGATGGTCACATCGTGCTGCCGGGCCAGCTCCCGCATCGCCTGGGAGAGCGCCGCCGGCAGGTGGCCGTTGAGGTGCTCCGGCAGCGGCGGGTCGGCCCGGTGGTCCTCCTCGGTCAGCCGGGTCGGCCCGGGCAACCCGGCCAACGCGCTCCGCCAGGCCGCCCGCGACTCGGACCGGTCCCGTCGGCGTACCCAGGCCAGGTAGTCCCGGAACGGCCGCACCGGCGCCAAGGTAGCGCCACCACCGGCGGCCAGGTCGTAGAGCGACAACAGATCACCGAGGATGATCGGCACCGACCACCCGTCCAGCAGGATGTGGTGGGTGTTGATGAGCAACTGGTGCCGCTGCTCCCCGCACCGCACCAGCACGAACCGCACCATCGGTGGGCGGGCCGGGTCGAACCGGAGTCGCTGGTACGCCTTGAGCAACGCCTCCCACCGGGCCTGCTGCTCCTCATCGGACAGACCAGACAGGTCCACCTCCCGCCACGGCAGCGCGATCGCGCCGGGGATCACCTGTACCGGTTCGGCCAGGCCCTGATACTGGAAGCCGGCCTTGAGGTTCGGGTGCCGCTCCAGCAGATCGGCTGCGGCCTGACGCAAAGCGGCCTTGTCCAGCGGGCCGGTCAGTTCCAGCCCGAACTGCACCAGGTAGACCCCGGTGGCCTCGTCCTGGTGTACGGCGTGGAACAGCAGCCCTTCCTGCAGCGGAGTCAACGGCAGCACGTCGACCAGCTCCGGATAGGTCGCCTCCAGCTTCCCCAACTGCTCCGGGGAGAGCGTCACCAGCGGGAAGTCCGACGGGGTGTAGCCACGCCCGCCCTGCTCCACCAGCCGCACCAGTCCGGTCAGCGCTGCCTGCCAGTTGTCGACCAGTTGCCGTACCGCCGACTCGGGCACCGCTGACTCGGGGAACCCGACCACCGCGCGCAACCGCACCCCGTCCGAGGTCTCCACTGCCGACGCATTGATCTCGATGAGGTGGGAGAGTGGGGTCTGCGGATTCCGGAGACCTCCCAGCCCGGGGCTCTCCGGCGCGGCACCCCAGTCACTGTCGGCCGCGGCCGCCGGTCCGGTCCCCATGGTGTCGCTGAACCGGCCCAGATAGTTGAACCCGATCTGAGGACTGCCGGTGGCGGCCAACAGCACGCCGGTGTGCGGGTTGAGGTAGCGCAGCAGGCCGTACCCGGCGCCCTTGTCCGGCAACCGCCGTATCTCCTCCTTGACCCCCTTGAGCACCTCGCTGAGTGCCAGGGCACCGGTGGTCACGTCGGACCAGTCGAGTCGGCCGGCCGGTAGCCGGACCGGGTAGATGCTGGTGAACCAGCCCACGGTGCGGGACAGATCCAGCCCTTCCACCAACGGCTCCCGCCCGTGACCCTCCACATCGATCAGTACGGTGCCGTCATCGCCGTCGGTGATCCCACGCTGCCGCCGCCACTGCGCCACCGCCACCGCCAGCCCCGCCAACAGCACCTCGTCCGGCCCACACCGGAACGCCGCCGTCACCTCGGTCAGCAGTCGACTGGTCAGGTCGGTGGGGAGGACGACTTCGAGGTAGGTCGCGGCCCCGACGACATCGGTGGTCGGGTCCAGCGGCCGGTTGCCCAGGCGTGGGTCGGGTCCGTCCACGATCCCCAGCCACAGGTCCACTTCCTGTTCCCGTTCCGGGCGCCGGGCCTCGGACGCCAGCTGCTGTGCCCAGCGGCGGTAGGAGGTGCCCACCGGCGGCAACTGCACCTGCCCCACCGACACACCCTCACCCAACTGCCGCCAGGCCGACACCAGATCCGGCACCAGAATCCGCCACGACACCCCATCCACCACCAGGTGATGGGCCAACCACAACAACCGACCCGGACGCTGCGGCCCCGCGTCAAACCACACCACCTGCGTCATCACCCCGGCCTCCGGCCGCAACCGACCGGTCGCCGCCTCCGTCTCCGCCGCCACCAACTCCGGCCACTGCGCCTCATCCACCCCCGACACATCCACCCGCCGGACCACCTCCACCGCCGACACCGACCCCTTCGGGCCGACTTCGGCGTGCCATCCGTCCGGGTTGGTGGTGTCGACCTGCATCCGGAGTGCGTCGTGGTGGTCCAGCACCGCCTGCACCGCCGCGGTCAACCGGTCTGCGCCCAGGTCGGCCGGCACCCGCAACAGCACCGACAGCGTGAACCGCTCCATCGGTCCCCCGGTCTGGCGGTACCACTCCATCACCGGCGGCAGTGGCAGCGCGCCGATCGCGTCGCCCGGCGCCTCCTCGGTCTGGTCGTCGACCAGCTCGACCACCTGGGCCAGCGCGGCGACGGTACGGTGCTGGAAGATCTGCCGGGGAGTGAGCCGGATCCCTTCCTGTCGGGCTCGACTGACCAGCTGGATCGCGAGAATGCTGTCCCCGCCCAGCTCGAAGAAGCCGTCGTTGACCCCGACCCGTTCCCGTCCCAGCACTTCGGCGAACAACGCGGCCAACCGCTGCTCCAGTTCGTCGCCGGGGGCGGCGTCGGGGTCATCGCTTCCGCGCCACTCGGGGGCGGGGAGGGCGCGGCGGTCCAGCTTGCCGTTACTGGTCAACGGCAAATCATCCACCACCATCACCGCCGCCGGCACCATGAACTCCGGCAACCGCGACCGCAACCAACCCCGCAACTCCGACTCATCCACCCCCACACCAGCAGCCGGCACCACATACCCCACCAACCGCCGATCCCCCACCCGATCCTCACGCACCACCACCGCGGCCCGACCCACCCCCGGATGAGCCGCCAACACCGCCTCCACCTCACCCAACTCGATCCGGAAACCCCGAACCTTCACCTGGTCATCGACCCGACCCACAAACTCCAACACCCCCGCCGACGACCACCGCACCAAATCACCCGTGCGATACATCCGCGAACCCGCCGGACCAAACGGATCCGCCACAAACCGCTCCGCCGTCAAACCCGGCCGACCCACATACCCACGGGCCAACCCCACCCCCGCCACATACAACTCACCCACCGCCCCCACCGGCACCGGACGCAACCCACCGTCCAACACATACACACAGGTATTCGCCAACGGACGCCCAATCGGCAGGCTCGGCTGCGCGGTGTCCGCCGGGGGAGATCAGGTGACAGGTGGTAGACAGGTGGTGCTTTCGGTGGGGCCGTAGACGTTCACCACCTGGCACCTCGGGACAGTGCTTCTGTACCGCTGCCACCGCCGCTGGGGACACCACGTCTCCCACCGGTCCAACACCGCCGGAGGCTCGGCCAGACACTCCGGTGCGACGTGGGCCACCACCCGGGACAGTCCGGCGGTCAACCACACTCCGGTGACCTAGTGCTCCTTCGACAAGGCTTCCCCATCGTCGGGATGTCGAGCAGCGCCAGGGCGTCGAGCCACCAACTCCACCTGGCCGCCGTTGAGCAGCGGCACCCAGCATCTCATAGGTGGAGGCGTCGAAGGATAGCGGTGAGTGCACCAACACCTGTTCGTGGCGCCGCTCGCCCACGAACACCGGCGTCGATCGCCGCGAGCGTTCACCACCGCTCCGGTGGGATCACCAGCACGCCTTTGGGGGTGCCGGTGGAGCCGGACGTGTAGATGACATACGCCGGATGCTCCGGCAACAACCGCCCCCGCCGATCACCATCCGACAGATCACCATCCGACAACACCGCCAACCGCTGCACCACCCCGGGATCATCCAACCGGACCTCCCGAACCCCACCCCCCAACCCCAGCGAGGAACCGACCGTCACCACACACGCCACCCCGGCATCACCCAGGACCTGCCGCACCCGCTCCACCGGATACTCCGGATCCACCGGCACATACCCCGCCCCCGCCTTCAACACCGCCAACAACGCCACCACGGCATCCACACCCCGCGGCAACGCCAACCCCACCAACCGCTCCGGCCCGGCACCACACTCCACCAACAACCGCGCCAACCGGTTGGCCCGCCCGTTCAACTCCTCATAGGACAAACGGACCCCACCACACACCAACGCCACCGCACCCGGCGACCGACGCACCCACCGCTGGAACAACTCCGGCACCACCACCGGCGGCACCTCCACCACCGGCCCCGCACCCCACCCCAACAACCGCACCCGCTCACCCACCGACACCAGGTCGACGGTCCCCACCGGTGCCGTCGGCGTGGCCAGGGTCGCCGTGAGGAAGCGACAGAACCGGTCCAGGTGAGCGTCGACCTCCTCCGGGGTGTAGCGGCCGGAGTTGGCCTCCAGGTCAACCCGCAGGCCGGCACCATCAGGAAGTTCCGACAGCAGGACCGCGAGGTCGTCGACCGCACCGGTCCGCAGCACGGTCAGGGTCGCCGCGCGGGAGTCGAACCGCAGCTCCGTCTCGATCGGTGCCACCCACACCACCGGCCCGTACGCCGGGTCGGATCCCGCGGCCAGCTCGTCGTACCGGCACCGCTGGTGCCGGGAGACCCGGCGGATCTCCACCGCCGCCTGCCGCACCAGTTGAGCCAGAGTCGTCTGCGGGCATACCTCCAGCCGGACCGGGACCACCTGCGCCAACGCGGCCGCCACCCGTCGGGTGGCGGCGTCAGGCCGGCCGTCGAGCGGCAACCCGAGCGGCACCTGCCCCGTGCCGGTGGCCCGGTGCAGGTAACCGGCGGTCAGCGCGACCGCCACCGCCTGCCAGGTGGCGCCCGCGGCCCGGCACACCGACCGCAGCGCCTGCGCCACGTCCGCCGACAGTTCCCGGCCGCGCCGGAGCACTCCGGGCTGCGGCTGGTGCCCGTTGGCCAGGCTGACCGGTTCCGGCCAGTCCGCCATCCGCTGGGACCAGAATTCCCGGTCACGATCATGACCGTTGTCCGTGCTCGGGACCGGTTGCGGCGACGGTCGCAACGCCCCGGCCGCCAGCTCAGCCGCGGACGCGCCCTCGCCGAGGGCGGTGTAGACCTCGGCCACCCGCCCGGTCACCAGCGCGGCGCTGAACAAGTCGACCTGCCGCTGGTGGTAACGCTGGAACCAGCAGTACCGGTCGTCGGCCAACCGGAGTAGCGCCTGGCAGGCCAGCGGCGCACCGGCCCCGGGGAAACGCACGGCCACCTGCCGCTCCATCCAGGACCGAGCCGCCTCCTCCGGGTCGGACTCACCGGTCAGGTCCAGCGGAATCAGCTCCGGGGCCGGACCCACCACCAGCCGCCCCGGATCCGGGGCCGAGGCCAGACTCAGGCGTAGCGCCTGCGCCTCGTCGGCGACCTGACGCAGGGCGCGGGTGAGCCGCTCGACATCCACCGGTCCGTCGATGGCCACAGCGAACGCCAGGCTGTGGACCGGGCGGGTCAGATCCTGCGTAGTGAAGACCGGAGTGGTCGGCGACTGCAGGTGAGCGACGGTGCCGTGGTCGTACATGGGTCAGCCCTTCATCGGCGCGGACACGGGGTCCCCGGTCGGGGTGGTCGGGTAGTGGTGGAAGCCTCGGCCGGACTTGCGGCCCAGGTGTCCGGCTTCGACCAGCTCCACCAACAGCGGGCAGGGCAGGAAGCGGTCGTCACCGGTGTGTTCGTGGAGCACGTACAACGAGTCCAGGACGGTGTCCAGGCCGATCAGATCGGCGGTCCGGAGTGGACCCATCTGGTGGGCGAAACAGTTCCGGAAGATCTCGTCGACCGTGTCGGCGTCCGCGGTGCCCTCGTGCACCACGGTCGCCGCCTCGTTGACGGTGAGCATCAACACCCGGTTGGAGACGAACCCGGGCGCGTCCCGCACCACCAGCGCCCGCTTACCCATCTGGGCCAGCAACCGCTCGGCGCGGTGGAGCGTCTCGGCGCTGGTGGCCGGTGCCCGGATCACCTCCACCGCGTCCTTCACCGGAGCCGGGTTCATGAAGTGCATCCCGAGCACGCGTTCCGGCTGCCGACAGCAGCGCGCGAGCCGGGCGATCGGAATCGCCGAGGTGCAGGAGGCGAGGACAGTGTCCGCGGCGCACACTCGGTCCAGTTCAGTGAAGATCTGCTCCTTGAGCACCGGCCGTTCCGGGGCACACTCCACCACGAACCAGGCCTCTGCCAACGCCGACAGCTCACCGTGCCACTCGATCCGGCCCGCCACCTCCTCGAAGCCGGTGGCGGCCAGGGCGGGCCGGAGCAGCCGGGTCAGTCGCAGGCTGTCCCGCAGCTGCTGGGGCGCCCGCTGCCGCGCCGCTGGTTCCGGGTCGACCACCACCACCCGGTAGCCGGCCTGTGCCAGGCACTGGGCCACCCCGATCCCCATCGTCCCGGCCCCCACCACACCGGCGGGTGCGGCGGGTACGTCCGTGTCCTGCGCCACCTCGTACCTCCCTGTGTCAGGTCAGTCGTCCACTGGCGACCGCGCCGGCCAGCCAGATCTCCACCAACGGCTGCTCGGGATGGGCCACCCCGGCAGTCAGCAGCGCCACCAGTTCCTCCGCCAACCCCGCGGCCGTGTCCTCGTCGAACAGTTGGGTACGGAAGGTCAACGCGGCCATGTCCGCCTCTCCCGGGCCAGCCGGGACCGACAGCAGCAGGTCGAACGGGCACTCCGCACCGACCGGCAACAGGCCCCGGTCATCGAAGGCCACGTCGAACAGCGGATGCCGGCCGGGCTCGACCGGTATATCGAGCAGCGAGGCCAGCGCGGCCAGATCCTGCCGACCGTGCCCCTGGGCCTGCCGGACCGCGGCCTGGACCCGGCTGGTCAGCGCGGCCAATCCGGGTTCGTCGGTGAGGTCGAGCCGCAACGGAGCGAACCCGCCGGGACTGGCGGGTACTCCCACCACCAGATCGTCCTGACCGGCTCGCAACGACAGCAACGCGACGTACCCGGCCAGGACGGCCTCGGACACGTCCGCCGACGCCTGACCGGCCAGTTCGGCCAGGCCGCCGGCCAGCTCGGCCGGGATCGGGAACCGGTGGCCGACGGCGGTCAGGTCCCGCTGCCGGCCTCGGGGACGGTCGGTCGGCAGCAGCAGCACCGGGGCGGCGTGCAGGCTCCGGCGCCAGTACGCCAGCACGTCGCCGCCGCCGCTGGGGTCGGTGGCATCGGCGCTGTCCCCCGTCCGGGCGGTGTGGGAACCCCAGACCGGGAGAGCCGCGGTCGCCGCCAGCTCCCGCCACGGGGCGTCGGCGTCCCGTGCCGCCGCCCGCAGCACCTGCAGGTACGTGTCCGCTATCCGGGCGGCGGTGTCGGCGGTGAACAGCTGGGTGCTGTACTCCAGCATCGCCACCATGTCCTCGTGGCCGGAGTGCTCGCCGACCACCAGGCTGAGGTCGAACTTGGCAGTGCCGGGAGGCAGCCCCGGGAACGGGTCCACCCGACCCGGCTCCTCCAGCACGGTGCCTCGCCCGAACTGCCCCGGCACCGTCGGCGGCAGGGTCTGATGGACGTACATCACGTCGAACAGCGGGCTGCGGCTGAGATCCTTTCTGGTCGGTACCACCGCCTTGACCACCTTGTCGAACGGCACTTCCTGCCGCTCCAGGCCTTCCATCACCACCCGCCGGGTCCGCCGGACCAGCTCTCGGAAGGTCACGCCTCCCGACAGGTCGCCCCGCAGCGCGATGGTGTTGTTGAAGAACCCGATCAGCTGCCACAGTTCCGGCCGGGTCCGGCCGATGGTCGGGGTGCCGACGATGATGTCGTCCTGCCCGGAGAGGTGGCCGAGCATCGCGTACAGGCCGGCGAGCATGACCGTGAACAGGGTGGTGGATTCCTGCTCCCCCAACCGGCGCAGGGCGTTCACCAGGTCAGCGTCGAGCAGGAACGGATGGACGTCGCCGCGGAAGTCCCGCCGCTCCGGCCGGGGGAAGTCGGTCGGCAGGTTCAGCTCCGGTGGGTCGTGCAGTACCTGCCGCCAGTAGGACAGTTCGTGTTCCAGCAGCGGGCCGGCCATCAGCTCCCGTTGCCAGCGGGCGTAGTCGTAGAACTGGATCGGCAACGGGGGTAGGGTGAGCTTTCCGCCCCTCGGACCGGGCCTGGATGTACTGGGCCAACTCCCCTGACAGCACCGTCGGAGCCCAGCCGTCGTTGACCGCGTGGTGCATGGTGGTGAAGTTGATGTGGTCGTCCTCGGCGATCCGGATGATCACCACCCGCACCAGCGGGTCGTTGGCGACGTCGAAGACGTGGCCCTGTTCCCGGTTCATCACCTGCCGGGCGGCCTCGAGCGGGTCCGGTTCCCCGGAGACGTCCACCAGGTGGAAGAAGTCGCCGAGCGCGGGGCGGATCACCAGCTTCGCTCGACCGTCCTCCTCCACGAAGTTGGAACGCAGCACCGAATGCCGCTCAGCGAGGTCCTCCCAGGCGGCTCGCAACACCTCCGGATCGAACGGGCCTCGGATCCGTGCCGGGGTCGGCAGGTTGTAGAGGGTGGTCTGGGGATCGAGTTGGTGGTGGAACCACATCCGCTCCTGCCCGTAGGACAGGACCAGCTCGTCACCGGGGGTGATCGGTGGCAGGTGCGACGGCGGCTGCGAGGTGGACGGAGCCGCCGGGGCGGGCGGCTCGTCCACCGGGGCGGTGAGCCCGGCCCGCTCCTGGATCGTGGTGGCCAGGTCAGGCAACTGGGGATGGTCGTAGATGTCGATGAGCTTCAGCCTGATCCCGTACCGCTCCTCGATCTCGTCGATCAGCTGCAACGCGATGACGGAGTTGCCGCCGAGGGCGAAGTAGTCCGCTTCCTCCGGCACCTCGTCGGCGTAGAGCAGGCGGGCGAGCGTACCGCGTAGCCAGCGGTCCACTGACTCGTCGTCGGAGGCTGCCTCACCGGAGGCCGGATGCCCGGTCGCCGAGGCATCGACCGGAGTGGACGGCTCCGTCGGCGATGTCGAGGGAGGCGCCACCGCGTCCGTCGCGGTGATTTCCGACGCCGTCGGCGGCTCCACTTCCGGGGTGACGACCGGCGCCACCGGCTCCACCTCCCCGGGAGCGACCAGTGCCGCAGCCGGCTCCGCCGCCGACGCCACCGCCGCCGTCGACCGGCCCGGATCCGCCGCGGCCACCCCCGGCCAGCAGCGCTCCCCGCGGAACGGGTATCCCGGCAGCGACACCCGCTGAGGCACCGCACCGGTCGGGGTCAGCGCCGACCAGTCGGGGGTCAGCCCGGCCTCGTACAGCCGACCAATCGCCTCCAGCAATCCGTCCGGTCGGGACGGTACGGTGTGGACCTCGACCTCGGGGGTGCCGGCCAGCTCCGTGGCGAGCAGCCGACTGATCTCCCCGGAGACCCCAAGCTCCAGCAACACCGTCGGCCCGGTGGCGGTCAGCTCGGCGGCGGCCGCCCGGAGCCGCTCCAGATCAGCCGACCGGTTCCCGGCATCGGTGGCCAACTCGGCCCGGTCGCTGGCGGAGAGTTCCCCCCGCAGCCACCGGACCGCGTACCGGGAGACCCCGGAACTGAGGATCGCGTGGATCACGAAACCGGTGTCCACCAGCCGTCGGTAGGCGGCCAACTGCCACCCCACGGTGACCGCCGCCGGGCCGGCCAACGGCAACTCGGCCGGCGGCTCCGGCTGCGACGCCTCCGGGGGCGGCTCCGCGTCCCCGGAGAACAACAGCACCAGCCGGGGCGGGGTCGCGGCCGCCGCGGCCGCGCTCCCGGTGGCCTCGTCGTGCCGTAGCCAGGTGGCGTGCGCGGCCAGCTTGACGGCCAGTTCCGCCGTGTCCCGGGCCACCACCGCCACCCGGTGCGGGTAGTGGTCCCGCCCCTCGTTCAGGGTGTAGGCGACGTCGACCAACCCCGGTCGACCGTCCCGCAGCGCCACCGCCAGCCGGGTACAGGCCGCCTCCAGCGCGGCGCGGCTGCGGGCGGACACCCCCACCAGCGCGGACGCCGAGGGTGGAGGCGGCGCCGGCGGGAGCGGGGGCGGCTGCTCCACCACACAGTGGGCGTTGATGCCACCCAGGCTGAACGAGCTGACCCCGGCCCGCCGAGGCTGCCCGTCCGCCTCTCGCCAGGGGCGGAGCGCGGTCACCACCTCCAACCCGGCCGCCGGCAGGTCCACCCCCTCGGCCGGTCGACGGAAGTGCAGCGACGGGTAGAGCTCGCCGTACCGGACACTGAGGATCGCCTTGACCAGGCCGGCGATCCCGGCCGCGTGATCCAGGTGGCCGATGTTGGTCTTCACCGACCCGATCGGCAGCGTCCGTCGCCGGTCCGGCCGTGCCAGCCGCAGCCCCTCCACCTCGACCGCGTCCCCGAGGGCGGTGCCGGAGCCGTGGGTCTCCAGGTAGCCGGCGGTGGCCAGGTCCAGCCCGGCCGCCCGCCAGGCCCGGGTGATCACCGCGGCCTGGGCGGTCGGACTGGGAGTGGCGATGGTCGCCGACTGGTGTCCGTTGTGGGCGACTGCGCTCCCCCGGATCACCGCGTAGATCGGGGCCCGGTCAGCCAGTGCCCGCTCCAGGGTGGTCAGCAGCAGCACCGCACCGCCCTCGCCACCGACCGTGCCGTCGGCGTCCGCGTCGAAGGCCCGGCACTTGGATTCCGGCGACATGATGCCCTGGAAGGCCGTGCTCTGAGACCGGGGCACGTGCAGGCTGCGCAGGCTCACCCCACCGGCCAGCGCGTAGTGGGCCTCACCGCTGCGCAGCTCCCGGCAGGCGTGGTGCACCGCCACCATCGAGCCGTTGCAACCGGTGTCCACCCCGTAGCAGGGCCCGATCAGGCCGAACAGGTGGGATACCCGGGACGGCAGAGCACACGGCACCGTGCCGATCATGGCCAGTGTGCCGGGTTCGGTGAGCAGACTGGCGTAGGTGGCCGACGGGGAGCTGAACACCACCGCGGTGCGGCTGTCCCGGAAACTACTGGGCCGGTAGCCGGCATCCTCGATGGCGTGCTGCGACAGCTGCAACGCCAACCGGTGCTGCGGGTCCATCAGCTCGGCCTCGCGCCGGGACAACCCGAAGAACCGGTAGTCGAACAGGTCGATCCGGTCCAGGTAGCCCAAGAGGCCGTAGTCGGTGTCGGGGTCGAGGTCGTGGCTGGCCCTCCGCTCCGACGGCATGGGCCGGACGCTGTCCCGCCCGGCCCGCAGGTTGGCGCGGAACTCCGCCAGCGAGGCCGCCTGCGGGAAACACACCGCCATCCCTACGACCGCGATTCCGTCCACAGTTGACCACTCCTCGGTCGGGTGCGCGTCCTCGTGTCCCATGCGCTCGCCTCTCCTCGCGCCGTCACAGTTCGTAGCTGGTGGCCGCCCCACGCGAGGTCGGCTCCACCGTCCGTCCGGTCCGTTCCCGCACTGCCCGGGCCTGCGCCTCGACCGTGGTGAAGTCAAAGAGCTCGCCGACCCGCAGCACTCCGGGCCACCGCCGCTCAATCCGCTGATGAAGGTCGATCAACTTCAGGGACGTGCCGCCCTGCTCGAAGAAGTTGTCCTCCGGCCCGGCCCGGGTGTGCCCGAGTACCTCGCACCACATCGTCCGCAGCGCGGCCCGTACCTCGTCCTCGTCCTCCGCCGCTGACGAGTCGACCTGCGCGTCGGCCGGTGGCTGGTCTCCCACCGGCAGGGTGGCCGCCCACCGGGCCAACACCGCCCGGTCGACCTTGCCGTTGCGCGCCAACGGCCACGCGTGCACCCGCGCGAACCGGCTCGGCACCGCCGCGTCCGGTAGCTGACCGAGACAGTGCCGGCGCAGTGCCACCGCGTCCGGCTCGCCGCCGGTGGTCTCCACGAACGCCACCAGTACCGGACCCCCGACCCCGGTCACCGGCAGCACCTCCGCGCGGACGACCTGCGGATGTCGCTCCAGTACCCGCGCGACCTCCCCCGGCTCGACCCGGTGCCCCCGCACCTTGAGCTGGTCATCGACCCGGCCGTGGAACTCCAGTTCCCCGTCGGCGTTCCAGGCCGCCAGGTCACCGGTGCGGTAGAGCCGGGCGCCGGGCCGGTCCGCGTACGGGTCGGCCACGAACCGTTCGGCGGTACGCGCCGGCTGGTTGACGTATCCCAGGGCGGGGAAGTCCCCACCCACGTAGAGTTCGCCGACCACGCCGACCGGCTGCGGACGTAGCTTCTCGTCCAGCACCCGGACCACCGCTCCCGGATGCGGACGACCGATCGGCGCCGCCCGGGTCGGCACCGCCTGCACCCGGTGGGCGGTGCAGGACACCACGGCCTCGGTGGGCCCGTATTCATTGATCAGTTCCACCGCTGGTAGCCGGGACCGGTGCAGGGCGACCAGTTCGGGGGTGCACGGCTCACCGCCGACCGCGGCCAACCGCAGCTCGATCGGCAGCCGCTCCGCGTACGCCAACAACAGCCGGTAGAAGGACGGCACCCCGATCAGGTGGGTGACGTAGTGCCGACCGGCCAACTCGACGACGGCGGCCGGGTCACGCAGCTGCTCCTCGGCCGGCACCACCAGGGTGCCGCCCCGGATGATCGCCCAGAACGCCGCTCCCAGGCTCCCGTCGAACGAGAACCGTAGGGTGTCCAGGAAGATCGGTGGCTCCAGGCCGTAGATCCACCCTCGCCCCTGGACCGAGACGGCCAACTGCTCCCGGGTCACCAGCACCCCTTTGGGGCGGCCCGTAGAGCCGGAGGTGTAGATGACGTACACCGGCAGCCCTTCCGGGACCGGCACCGGCGCGATCGGGTGGTCGGGGGCGTCTGGGGCGTCCACAGCCATCAGTACCGGTCGGTGCCGGGCCGGCGCCGGCAGACCGGCCAGTAGCGACCGCAGGGCCGCGGTGTCCGCGGCCTGATGCAGCAGCACCCGACAGTCGGTGTCGGCCAGCAGGGCGGCCAGCCGCCCCTCCGGCTGGGTCGGCTCCAGCACCGCCCAGGTGCACCCGGCCTGCCAGACGGCCAGCATGGCCACGAAGGTCTCCACCGACTGCGGCAGCCGGATACCGACCACACTGCCCGGTCGGGCACCGGCGGCCACCAGTCGGCCGGCTAGGCTGGCCGACGCCTGCGCCAGCTCCCGGTAGCTGAGCTGCCGCTCCCCTACCACCAGGGCGGGGGCGTGCGGGGTGCGCTCCGCCTGGGCCAGAAACTCGGCCAGCAGCCCGCTCATGACGCCACCGAGGTTTCGGTCAGGACGGTGACGTGCCCGGGAGGCGCCGCCGGCAGCCGAGCCGGATCCATGCCCAGCAGCATCCGTTCGCCTTCCTGGTGGATCACCTCGAAGCCGGCGAACCGGAGGGTCACCAGCATGATCCGGTTGACGGACGTAGGTATGAACTCGGCCTGCGGCTGCCGACCGGCCGCTATCGCCCGACGCACCACCTGGTCGAGGAAGACCGTGCCGACCCCCCGGGACATCACCCGGCAGGACATCAGCAGCAGCTTGAGTACCGCCGCGTCGTCGGAGAGCTCGCTGACCGCCAGCCCGATCGTCCCGTACGAGCCGAACCGGTCGGTCAACCGCGCCACCAGTACCTCGTACTCCGGGGAGGCGCACATCTCGCGCAACTGCGCGATGGTGAAGGTCTGCCCCGTGGTGTTGAGCTGGTGGGTGCGGACGGTCAGCTCACACGCGCGCGCCAGGTCCTCCTCGGTGGCCGGGGTGATGGTCATGGTCAGGTCGAGGGAGGTCAGGAACGAGGCCGAGCCCTGTTCCCACTCCCGCTCGGCGGCGTCGCGCCGCCGCTGGGCCAGGTACATGGCCCGCCGTTGCCGCGATTCGTCGGTGACGAACTCCGGTTGGAACTCCGGTCGCTCCGGCAACTCACCGACCTCGGTGGCGTCGTAGCACCGCACCATCGGCAGGGCGTGGGCCACCTCGGCCCGCTCCACCGGGTCGTTGTCGACGAAGGCGAACGTGTCCAGGCCGATCCCGAGCGTTTCGGCCGCCCGGCGGATCGCCGCCGACTTGGCTCCCCAGCCGATCTCTACCGCACAGAACATGTCCACCAGCCCGAGCCGGGTGAGATGGGCGTGGGCCACCTCCGGGTCGCTGCGGCTGGCGACCGCGTGCAGGATGCCCCGCTCGTCAAGGGCCCGCAGCGTGGTCAGCGCCGTGGGGAACGGACGAGGATCGTCCCCCTCCAGCACCACCCCATTCCACAGGGTGTCGTCGAGATCCCACACTAGACACTTCACTGTGGGCGGTCCCTGGGATGCGGACATCACGCCCCCTCCGTGGTCTCCGGCAGCCGACGCAGCAGGGCGCTGCACCAGGCCGCCACTGGGCTGCTGTTCATCACCAGCACCCACCCCCGGGTGGAACCGACGGCGCCACCGCTTCCAGGTTGAGCAGTACGTCGATCGAACCCAGGTGTCCGTACCGGGCGAGCTGCTGCCGGCACACGTCGGCGATCTTCAGGTCGAGCGCGTCCTGCCAGAACGCGAACGCTCCGGCGGCGAGGTTCTGCATCAGCACCGCTGACAGGTCTCCGGGGGTCAGCCCGTGCCGTGTCAGCAGCTCCCGGTTGAGGGCGGCGAACTGGCTGCGGCTGGTCATCGCCAGCCGGAACGAGTACCGGCTCTCGTCGGCGCACGTCTCCACCCACTGGGGCGAGGGGACGTCCCGATAGTCGATCCGGAACAGGTCGGCGTACTGGCCGTCACTGCGCAGCAGTTGATCGACCAGCGTGAACCGGCCGGTGCCGGGGCCGTCGGCCGGGGTGAGCAGTACCGCGGCCCCACCGTCTCCGAGCACGGTCATCGGTGCGCGGTAGCGGGCGGCGGTGGGGGTCCGGGCGCCCATCGCGACCAGGACGTGCCGCAATCTGGTCGGTCCGTGCAGCAGTCCCGAGGCCACGTTCAACGCCGCCGAGACCGACACACAACCCAGCTCCCCGACGCCGAAGGTCAATGCCCGACTGGCGCCGATCCGGGCCTGCAACCGGGTGGCCTCGGAGGCCAGGAGGTACTCCGGGGCCCGACCCTGCACCAGGATCAACGCGTCCAGTTCCGCGGCGGACAGGCCGGCGTCGGCCAGCGCCGCGGTGGCGGCGCGGGCGGCCAGATCTACTTCGGTCAGCCCGTCGGCGCAGCGCACCTCTTCGATGCCGAGTGCGCGTACCTGCTGCTGCCGGGCAGGGGGCAGGGTGACCAGCTCGGGCAGGTCCGCGGTCCGCACCACCCGGTCCGGAAACCAGATGGCGACCGGCCCCAGCCGGGCCATGATCGGAGCGGTCATGCCGCCTCCCTGATGTCGGGCCGACGGCCGTACCGCCGGATGACCTCGTCCGCGATGTGTACTTGTGCCACCTCGTCCGACCCTTCGATGATCTGCATGACTTTGGCGTCTCGGAAGAACCGGGCCACCGGACTGTCCGGGGCGCAGCCGGCCGCGCCCTGGATCTGGACGGCGTCCCGGCTGACCGAGGCAGCCGTCCGGGCCGCGGCGTACTTGGCGAGGATGGTCGCCCCGATCGCCTCCGGGGAGGCGGCGTCCCTCAGGTCGGCCGCCCGCCGGCAGAGTTCGGTGGCGGCGGTGGTGTCCACCATGGCCTGGGCGAGCATTCCCTGCACCAGCTGTCGGTCGGCAAGCCGTCCCGGGCCGGAAGGACGCGCGGCTGCGTGTGCGGCCGCGTACGCCAGGCAGGCCCGGGCCATCCCGACACAGCCCCACGCCACGGTGAACCGACCGTGGTCGAGCGCGGTGCCGACCACGTGGGAGCGACCGAACCCAGGTGGGGCGACCAGTCGGTCGGCGGGCACCCGGACCCGGTCGAACCGCAGGTGCGCCAGGTGCGCGGCCCGCATGCCGAGCTGGCCGCGGACCGGTTCCACGGTGATTCCCGGCCGGTCGGCCTCCACCAGCACCGCCGCCGGGCCGGCTTCGGTGTGACCGAGCACCAGGTAGACGTCGGCGATCTCTCCGAAGGTGATCCAGCATTTCTGTCCGCTGACTACCACCTCGGTGGGATCACCGGCCCTAGATCTACTAATCTCGATCTGGGTCTGTACCGCCGCCAGGTCGCTGCCGGCCTCCGGTTCGGTGGCGGCGAACCCCACCACCTGCTCCCCGGCGGCCAGTGCGGGGAGCCACCGCTCCTGCTGTGCGACGGTGCCCCAGCGCACCAGTGCGGCGGCGACCATGCTCTGCACGGTGACCAGCCCTCGCAGTGACGCGCACACCTCGCCCAGCTGGGCACAGACCTCGCCGAGCTGGTGCGCGGTGCCTCCGCTGCCGCCGTAGCGGGGCGGTAGGTCCGGGATGAGCAGGCCGAGCCCGGCCATGGTCCGGATCACGTCAGCGGGTAGCTCGGCCCGCCGGTCCCACCCGGCGGCCTCGGCGCGGACCGAGTCGATGAAGCCGGCGACGTCCATGGGGCACCTCTACGCCCGCCCGGCGGGGTCGCTGGCCGCGGTGGCCTGGGAGCGCTTCGCGGACAACGAAGGCGGCGATCCGCTCGATGGTCCGGAAGTTGTCGAGGTCGAGATCTTCCGGGGTGATGGTCAGGCCGTACCGGCCCTCCACGAAGGTCACCAGCTGGAGGGCGAACAGCGAGTTGACGTAGCCGCGGGCGAACACGTCGTCGGTGTCACCCGGCACCTGCCCCTGCAGAGAGGAGGCGAAGAACGCCCGGATGTCCTCGACGACCGTACCGGTCATGTCCTCGCTGGCCACAGCAACCTCCTGGCCCGGTCTCGTCGCCTACCGTGCGGTTGGCGGTACGGCCAGTGTCGATGGGCGTTACTTCCAAGAAAAGGATCAAGCAGGCGGGATAACCGGCTGAGCCGATTGGAGTAGCTGGGTTGACATGCCCTGACATCTCGGCCCTGGCCGCTCGGCTACCCCATCGATCCGGACCAACGGCGCACCGGCAGGCGAGCAGACGCGCTGACCACGCGCTGCCCGACGGCTCCACTCACCAGACGGTTGCCCTGCCCGGCGGCACCGTGGTCAGCCGCCACCCGTGGTGGCCCTTACCTCCTCAGTCCGCTGGATGGACGGTCGAGCGCACGGTGGTGGCCCATGATCGCAGTTCCGGTCGGGGTGCCCCCGCCACCGGCGCATCCCCCGTCCGCACGCCACTGGCGGCAGGACGACCAGGGCGACCGGCACACTGCGTCGGAGGGGGGACAACCCCACCCCTCTCGGGGGCTACACCACCGTCATCCCCCGATTGCGACCACCCGGGTGCCACCCCCCGGAGGCTATTTATTACGATAATTTCCGTGGAAATTATTCCGCCCGGCACACCCCCCTCACACCGGGGGCCGCGCCCCACCCACCCCGGCGGCGTCGCCATGTCCGCAGCCCGGGCGGCGCTGCTGGCGCAGCTGGAGCGCCAGCCGGCACCGGTCACCGCGGCGGAGTTGGCGCGCCACAGCGGCCTGCACACCAACACCGTCCGGGAACATCTAGAGGCGCTGGTACACGCCGGATTGGTGCTCCGGGAATCCGCCCCGCCCCGAGGGCGGGGACGCCCCGCCTGGCGGTATCGGGCGGTCACCACCCCACCCACCAGCGCGGAGTACGTCGGCCTCGCCACCGCGCTGGCGGACACCCTGCGCCGGACCAGCGCCGACCCCGTCGCCGACGCGGTCGCGGCCGGGCGCTCCTGGGGGCGCCGCCTCGCTACGGAGCGCCCCGACCTGGGCCGCCCCGGCCCCGCCACCGCCCGGACCGCGGTGACGACGCTGCTGACCGACCTCGGCTTCTCTCCCGAGCCGGCCCCGGAGGCGGATTCGGTCCGGTTGACCACCTGCCCGCTGTTGGCGGCGGCACGGCAGTACCCGGACATCGTCTGCGCGGTCCACTTAGGTCTACTTCGGGGAGTGGCGGAGGAGCACGGCGGGCGGCCCGAGCACCTGGAGCTGGCGCCGTTCGCCGAGCCCGACGCCTGCCTGCTGCACCTGGATCGGAAGCACGCGACGCCATGACCACCGGACCGGCCACCGTGACCACCGCCCCCGCCTCGGACACCGCCGCGCCGGTCCCCCTCCCCGTTCGTTCCTGGCGCCTGCTCCTGCTGCTACCCGCCGGCCTCTGCCTACTCGCCGGGCTCGCCGCCGGACTGGCGCCCCTGGGCCTGTCCCTTCCCCGCCTCCCCGACCGGTTGCTGAACGTCCACGGCATGCTGCTGGTGGTCGGGGTCCTCGGCACCGGGATCGCCTTCACGCGTGCGGTCGCGCTCGGTCACCGGCTCGGCTATCTCGCCCCCGGCCTGCTCGGCGTCGGCGGGCTCGCCCTGGTGTCCCCCGCCCCGCTGCGGGTCGGTCAGCTGCTGCTGCTCGCCGGCGCGCTCGCCTTGCTGCTGCTCTACCGGCCACTGTGGCGGCGGCAGCGGGACCCCGCCGTCCTGCCCCAGGCGTGGGGAGCGGTCCTGGCGACCGGGGCCGCGCTGCTGTGGCTCGCCGGCGTCGCGCTCCCGGCGCTGTTGCCGTGGCTGGCCGGGTTCGCGGTGCTGACCGGGGCGGGGGAACGCGTGGCGCGTATCCGCCCCCACCTGGGTTCCACCGTGGACCAGGGTGCACTGTTCGCGGCCGGGGCGGTGACCGCCGCAGCCCCGCTCACGCTGCTGTTTCCAGGGCCCGGGCTCCCCCTGTACGGATTGGCGCTGCTCGGGCTCACCGGCTGGCTGCTCCGCCACGAGCCGGCACGGCACCACCTCCGGACGCCCGGCGCGCCCCGGCTCCGGGCCGCGGCCCTGCTCGCCGGCTACGGCTGGCTGGTGGTAGCGGGGGCGACCTGGCTGTTCGCCGGGGCGGTGGTCGACGGCCTCGGATATGAGGCGACCGTCCACGCGGTGGTCCTCGGATTCGCGATCTCGCTGGCGGTGGCCCACACGCCGGTACGCCCGCCGGTGGTGCGGGGTCGCCCCCTGGCCTATCACCCGGCGCTGTGGCTGCCGCTGGGGCTGTGGCACGGGGCGCTGGTGGGGTGGCTCGGTGGCGACGCGCTCGGGTCCTCCCTCGCTGCCCAGGTCGGTGGGGTGCTCAGCCTCGGGGTGCTGCTGTTCGGACTGGTCGCCGGCGGGGCGGCCACGTGGGCCGGCCGGAGGAGGGAGGTCCCATGAGCCGGGCCCGAGGGTTCTCTCCCCTGCGGGACCTGCCGGCGCTGCTGTGGCTGATCGCCACCGGCGCCGCCACCCTCGTCCACCCGTTCGTCCCCGCGCCCCGCTGGCTGATGATGCATCTGCTGCTGCTCGGCGCCGTGACCCACTCGATCATGGTGTGGAGTCGACACTTCGCCGACACCCTGCTGCGCCTCGATCCCCCGGTCGGCCCCACCCGTACCCGCCGACTGCTGCTGTTGAACGGCGGCGTCCTGGTGGTGATCGCCGGGGTGCTGCTGGCGGTCTGGCCGGTGGTCGCGGTCGGGGCCGGCGCGGTGGTGCTCGCGGTGGCCTGGCACGGCGTGGACCTGTTCCGGGACCTCCGCCGGGCGCTGGCGGGGCGGTTCGCGATCACGGTGCGGTACTACGTCGCCGCCGCGGCCATGCTGCCGGTGGGGGCGGGGCTCGGGGCGCTGATGGTGCGCGGCCTCGACGGTCCGCTCCAGCTCCGGGCGATGCTCGCCCACGCCGCCGTGAACGTGCTCGGCTGGCTGGGCCTGACCGTGGTCGGCACGCTGCTGACGCTGTGGCCCACCATGCTGCGCACCCGGATCGCCGCCGGCACCGAGCGGCGCGCCGCCACCGCGCTGCCGGTGTTGCTGTTAGCGGTGTCGACCACCGCCGGCGGCACCCTGGCCGGGGCGCAACCGGCGACGGTGCTCGGTCTGCTGCTCTACCTGGCCGGGCTGGCGGTGCTCGCCCCACCATTCGCGGCCGCCGCCCGCACCACCCCGCCCCGGCACTTCGCCACCTGGTCGGTGCTGGCCGCGGTGGGTTGGCTCGTGGGCGGGGTGGCGGCGCTCGCGATCGCGACCGGTACCGCCGACTCCTGGTCCCAGGTGCACGAGCGGGTGGGGTGGATCACCCCGGCGCTGGCCGCCGGGTTCGCCGCCCAGATCCTGCTCGGCGCCCTCTCCTACCTGATCCCGGTGGCGCTGGGCGGCGGCCCCCGCCCGGTGCGGGCCGCCAATGTGGAGTTGGACCGGGGTGGGGCGCTGCGGGTCACCCTGGTCAACGCTTCCCTGCTGGTGAGCCTGCTGCCGGTGCCGAGCGCGGTACGGGTCGTCACCTCGATGCTGGTGCTGGCGGGGCTGGCCGCCTTTCTTCCCCTGCTGTTCCGGGCCATCCGGGCTTCCCGCCGGGCCAGGGCGGCGATGGCCTCACCACCGGAGGTACCGGCCGCCCCCACCCCGCCCCGGCGTGGCCCCCTCCCTCCGGCCGCCGACCGTCCCCGCGGGCAGCTGGCCGGATTGGCCGCCACCGGGTTGGCGGTCGTGGTGCTCGGAGTCGCGGTGGGGGTGGCGGTGGACCCGGTGGCGCTCTCCAGTTCCGGCGCCGGCCGGGACGCGGCCGCGGGGGTCCCCGCCACCGGGGAGGTCACCCGGGTCCGGGTGGAGATGGTGGACATGCGATTCGTCCCCGACCGGATCGAGGTGCCGGCCGGCAACCAGCTGGTGATCGACCTGGTCAATGTGGACGAGGGAGACGTGCACGACCTGGTGCTGGACTCCGGGGTCAGCAGCGGCCGACTCGCCCCCGGTGAGTCGGCGGTGGTGGACGTCGGGGTGGTGGGTCGGGACATGGACGGCTGGTGCTCCGTGCTCGGCCACCGGCAGCAAGGCATGGTGTTGCGGGTGGAGGTGAGCGGCGCCTCCTCCGCCGGGCCGGCGCCCACCCCGGCACCGGATCCCCACCACTCCGACGGCGCGGACCACCCCCCGCCCCTCGACCTCGCCGCTCCACCACCGCCGGGGTTCCAGGCCCGGGACGCGGCCCTGCCGCCGCTGTCGGAGCGCCGGGTCCACCGCCACACCTTCACCGTCAGCGAGCTGGAGCAGGCGGTCGCCCCCCACATCACGCAGCGGCTGTGGACCTACCACGGCACCATGCCCGGCCCGGTGCTGCACGGCCGGGTCGGGGACGAGTTCATCATCACGCTGGTCAACGACGGTACGATCGGCCACTCGATCGACTTCCACGCCGGCAGTCTGGCCCCTGATCGTCCCATGCGGACCATCGCCCCGGGGGAGTCCCTGACCTACCGGTTCACCGCCACCCGGGCGGGGATCTGGCTGTACCACTGCGCGACCATGCCGATGTCGGCCCACATCGCCAACGGCATGTTCGGGGCGGTGGTGATCGAGCCACCCGGATTACCCGCGGTCGACCGCAGTTACCTGCTGGTGCAGTCCGAGCTCTATCTGGGAGGACCGGGCGGGCAGGTGGACGTCGACAAGCTCGCCGCCGAACAACCGGACCTGGTGGTGTTCAACGGCTACGCCAACCAGTACGACCACCAGCCGCTGCCGGCGCGGGTCGGGGAGCGGGTCCGGGTATGGGTGCTCAACGCCGGCCCGAACCGGGCCTCCTCATTCCACGTGGTGGGGGGACAGTTCGACACCGTCTGGTCGGAGGGCGCGTACCAGCTACGGCCGGACGACCCGGGATCGGGCGGCGCCCAGGTGCTGCCGCTGCTGCCGGCGCAGGGAGGCTTCGTCGAACTGACCTTCCCGGAGGCGGGGCACTATCCGTTCGTGTCGCACGTGATGGTCGACGCGGAACGGGGCGCCCACGGCGTCTTCCGGGTCACCGACTGATCAGGCGGAGGCCTCCGACGCCGGCTGAGCGGCGGGCGGGGACAGCCGACGATGAGCGACACGCCCCGCGACGGCATCGAGCTGGCGCAGCACCTCCCCGATCCGGTCCGGAGTGGCCGGTACCGCCAGCAGGTACCCCTGCCCGGCCGGGCACCCGAGCTCGGTGAGCAGCTGCTGCTGCGCAGCGGTCTCCACCGCCTCGGCCACCACCCGGATCCCGAGCTCCCGGCCAAGCTCCACGGTGGTCCGGACGATCGCGGCCGCCTCCACCGAGTCGGCCATCCGGGCGGTGAACTTGCCGTCCACCTTCACTTCGTCCAGCGGCACCCGGGTCAGCAGAGTCAACGAGGCGTAGCCGGTGCCGAAGTCGTCCACCGACAGCCGTACCCCCAACGCCCGCAATCGGGTCAACGCCTCCTGCACGCTGGGCAGGTCGCTGGCGACCGCGGTCTCGGTGATCTCCAGGATCAGGCTCCGCCCGGGCAGGCGGTGCTTGGCCAGCAGCCCCGCCACCGTATCCGGCAGGCGGGAATCGAGCAGGCTCCGCGCGGACAGGTTGACCGCTACCGGCACGGTCGGGAACGCACCGGCCCAGCCGGTGGCCGCCGCTAGCGCCCGGTCCAGCACATATCCGGTGAACCGCGCCAGCAGGTCGCTGTTCTCCACCGCCCGGACGAACTCCTCCGGCGGCAGCAGGCCGCGGTGCGGATGCCGCCATCGCACCAACGCCTCCACACTGACCGGAGCGCCGGTGGCGAGGTCCACCACCGGCTGCAGCGCCAGCACCAGCTCATCGGTGCGCTCCAGCGCGGAGCGCAATTCGGCCAGCAACGCCGGCCGGGCGGAGCCGCCGGCGTCCTGCCCCAGGTCGTACCACCCGACGGTGCCGCCGCTCACCTTCGCCTGCGCCATCGCCGCGGCCGCGCGGCGCAGCAGTTCGGTCAGATCAGCGGTGCCGGCCG
Organism: uncultured Actinomycetota bacterium; assembly: GCA_963809545.1. Lineage (GTDB taxonomy): Bacteria > Actinomycetota > Actinomycetes > Mycobacteriales > Micromonosporaceae > Natronosporangium. The sequence continues at coordinate 252,979 of CAWEKD010000005.1, forward strand.
GCGCCACCACCAACCCGACCGAGGCCTCGATGGACACCGGTACGCCACAGATGGTGGCCTGCTCGGCCAACCGCGCGATCAGTTCCCGCCCCCGCTGCACCAGTTGCGTCAGCGCTTCTTCCAAGGTGTCCCCGGGGGGCTCGGTGACCAGCATCGCGAACTCGTCCCCACCCAGGCGGCCGACCAGATCGCCGGGGCCGGCCGCTTCCCCCAGCCGCTGCCCGGTGACCGCCAGCACCTGGTCACCGGCGGCGTGGCCGAGCGTGTCGTTGATCTCCCGGAAGTGGTCCACGTCCACCAGCAGCAACGCCACCGGGGCGCCGTGCCGCATCAACTGCACCGCGGTCTCCCCCCGGGCCAGCAGGGCTGCCCGGTTGAGCAGCCCGGTCAGCGGATCGTGCTGGGCGTCGTGGGTGGACTGGGTCAGCACCTGGTGCAACTTGTCCCGGGTGGCGGTGTCATGCAGCGCCGCCGCCAACGCGTCCGCGTACGCCTGCATGGCGGACAGTTCCTCATCCCCGGGTTCCGGATCGGGGAAGTAGACCCGCAGCAGCCCGATCTGTGCCTGGCCGGCCAGTAGCGGCATCACCCAGGGGCGCCCACGGGCGCTGGCCGACGGTAGCCGCGCCGGTGCGGTGGTCGCCGGCAGGGGCTGGACCCCGCCGTCCGCCTCGGCGACCCAGCCCCGCCAGGGGCCGTCGGGTGGTCCGAGCATGATCTCGGCCCGTCCGACGGTGAATACCTCCAGCGCGCCTCGCACCCCGGCCTCGGCCACCCGCGCCTCGTCCGGTCGGTTCAGCGAACGGGTGGCCACCGCCAGGGCGTTCCACATCCGACGGCGCTCCTTGACCCGTACGTGCTGGGTGTACGCGTGGTGCAGCAGCCACAACGCCGTGGGCAGCCCTAAGAGCCAGCGCCAGTCGGCCTGGCCGATCGCGATCGTGGTCAGGCTGACGGTGACGCTGCCGATCGCCATCGGCAGCTTGTAGGTGAGGGTCCGGTGTAGGGCGGGCCGCACCGCCACCCGCCACCGCAACCGGGACATCAGGTGGGCCCCTGCGGTGGTGACCAACAGGTATGCCGCCGCGGCCAGTACCAGTCCGATGGTCACCTTCGGGGTGAACGGAGAGCGGTAGGCGGGCCCGGTCAGGGCGCTGAGCACCGCCCCGGCCCCCGCCCCCAACGTGATCACGGCCGCGACCTCCGGCACGGTCCGCGGGAGAGGGGTCCGATACCGCAGCAGCCGCAACCCGACCGCGGTCAGGAAGCCGGTCAGTAGGGCAGCGGGCACCCAGCCGGCGGGCAGGAGGTAGAGCGCCACGATCAGGGCGGCCTCTCCCCAGGCCAGGTAAAACACCGTCCCCGGGGTCCGCACCCGTTGCCGCAGCAGGTGGGACGCGGCCATCACGGCCACCGCGAGCGCGAACCGCCACCAGGGCGGCGACTCCGGCGCGGTCCAGAGGCCCCCGACCACCGTCACCAGCGCCGCCGCCAGGAGCATGATCCTGGCGTAGGTCACGACCCTCCCTCCATTGACCGGGCCGGGGAGACTTTCTGCGGACGACCCCTCGTCCGCCCATACGGGAGGCTAGGCCATCCGGACCGGTGGGAATAGAGCCGTTCGGCCCATTCCGAGGTCGCGACTCGATGTTCTAGGCGTGATTACGGTCACTCGAGGACTCGTGGTCGCTCCCTTCCGACGGCGCCTGCCCGGGGAACCGGTCCGGCAGCCGGCGGATGCGTCGATTCATATTGCGGATCAGCAGCACCGTGCTCACCGCGAGCACCGCGATCAGGAACCCGCCGATCGGCCCGGCCAGGCTGCCGGAACGGGTGTTCCCGAAGTAGTTCTGCGCCAGCTCCATCAGCTCCACGTCTTCACCGTACGCGGAGGGCGAGCGCACCGACAGCGCCAGGGGTGGTCAGTCGCGTCCCAGCTCTCGTACCCCGGCGAACAGATCGTCCTCGATCCCGTCCGGGTAGCCCACGTGGGAGCGGGCGAGCTCGTAGTCCTCGGTCGGCCACACCCGTTGCTGGATCTCCATCGGCACCTGGAACCAGAACCCGTCCGGATCCACCTGGGTGGCGTGTGCCCGCAGCGCGTCGTCCCGCACCGGGAAGTACTCCGCGCACGGCACCCGGGTGGTGATCCGGTGGCTGACGTCCGGCCGCTCCTCCCACCGCTTCAGCCAGTCCGTGTACGGCGACTCCAGCCCGGCCGCCAGCATCGCCTCATGGAGGGCGAGGACCCGGGCCTTGTGGAAGGTCATGTGGTAGTAGAGCTTGAGCGGTTGCCAGGGCGGACCGGCCTCGGGATAACGGTGGGGGTCCCCGGCCGCTTCGAACGCGGCCATGGAGACCTTGTGGCACATGATGTGGTCCGGGTGCGGGTACCCCCCGGTCTCGTCATAGGTGGTGACCACGTGTGGCCGGAACTGGCGCATCAGCGCCACCAGCCGCTCGGCCGCCACCGAGACCTCCTCCAGCGCGAAGCACCCCTCCGGTAGCGGCGGCGGCGGGTCCCCTTCGGGTAGACCAGAATCGACGAACCCGAGCCAGGCGTGGTCCACTCCCAGGATCGTCCGGGCGGCCTCCATCTCCGCCCGCCGAATCTCGGCGATGTTCTCCCACACTTCCGGCCGGTCGAGTTTCGGGTTCAGGACGCTGCCTCGCTCCCCACCGGTGCAGGTCACTACCAGCACCGACACCCCCTCGGCGGCGTACCGGGCCATGGTGGCCGCACCCTTGCTCGATTCGTCATCCGGGTGGGCGTGCACCGCCATCAGGCGCAGCTGCTCAGTCACGTCGACTCCTCGGTCGTAGGATGGCACCAATTGTGCCCGCGAAACGTCCCTACCGGGGACGGAGGTGTGAGCTCTCCATGCCCGAAACGACCACTCCCATCTTCCCACCTGGGCGGTACGGGCGGCGGCGTGCCCCCGCGCGGCACCGCCGGCTGCGGACCGGGTTGATGGTCGTGCTGCTGGCGGGAGTGATAGCTGTCACCGCCCTGATGGCGTACCGGATGGGCCAGATGTACGGACCGGGCCGGCCCTACGACGTCTCGGTGCTCCGGTTCTACGACATCACCGACCACCAGGTGGTGGTGGAGTTCCGCGTGGTGGTACCCGAGGGGGAGGCCGCGGTCTGCGCGGTGCGGGCCCGGGCGGAGGACGGCAGTGAGGTCGGCCGAGAAGAAGTGCGCGTCGACCCGCCCCACGGGGAAACCCAGCCGGTGGTGACGCACCGGCTGCGAACCGACCAGCGCCCGGTCACCGGCGAGGTGCAGCGCTGCTGGCAGGCCAGGTAGCGCTCGCGCGCCTCCGCCGCCATCCGCGACCGCGCCGGTCGGCTCACATGACTGGTAGCTTGGAAGTTTGGCCATCGCGCAGGATCCTGTCGACCAAGGAGAGTGTCTGTGTCCGCTGATCGTGAGGCGCCGGTTACCTGGCTGTCCCGAGAGGGGTACGAGAAGCTCCAGGCCGAGCTCAACCAGTTGATCGCCAACCGTCCGATCATCGCTGCCGAGATCAACGCGCGACGGGAGGAAGGTGATCTACGGGAAAACAGTGGTTATCACGCGGCTCGAGAAGAGCAGGGCAAACAGGAGGCACGGATCCGGCAGCTACAGGAGCTGCTGCGCAACGCCAAGGTCGGGGACGCCCCGGAGGGGGATCGGGTCTCCCCCGGCACGGTGGTCACGGTCTACTTCGATGACGACCCAAAGGACACCGAGACCTTCCTGCTTGGCTCCCGGGAGCTGGCCGCGAGCACTGACCTGACGGTCTACAGCCCGGAGTCGGCGCTGGGCACCGCGATCATCGGTGCCCGGGCCGGGGAGACGGTGACCTACACCGCTCCCAGCGGGGCGGACGTCAAGGTCACCGTCACCAAGCTGGAGCCGTACACCGGCTGAGTAGCGACCTGATGCTTTCCGGTGGGCCACCGCCGCGGTCCCGCGGTGGTGGCCCACTGGTTCAGGCGTGGAAGGTCACCTCGTACCCGGCGGCGCGCAGCGCGGCGAGCAGCTCGTCGGAGTGTTGGGAGCCGCGGGTCTCCACCGACAGCGCCACCTCCACTTCCCCGATCCGGAGCCGGGGGTCGTGCCGCTCGTGGGCGACATCCACCACGTTCGCGCCGTACTCGGCGATCAGCGTCAGCATCCGCGCCAACTGACCCGGACGGTCCACACATCGCACCGTGAACCGGAGGAACCGTCCCGCCGCCGCCAAACCGTGCTCGATCACCCGCAGCATCAGCAGCGGGTCGATGTTGCCGCCGGACAGCACCGCCACCACCGGCCCGGGGCCGGTCACCGCCCCGGCCAGCAGCGCCGCCACCGACACTCCGCCGGCCGGCTCCACCACCAACTTGCCCCGCTCCAGCAGCATCAGCAGGGCCCGGGAGATGTCCTCGTCGGTGACCGTGACCAGGTCGTCCACCAGTTCGGCGACGTGGGCGAAGGTGAGGTCTCCGGGCCGCCCGACCGCGATCCCGTCGGCGATGGTGCGGTATCCCGCCAATCGCACCGGGTGTCCGGCCGCTAGCGACGGCGGGAACGCGGCCGCCCCATCCGCCTGCACCCCCACCACCCGGATCTCCGGTCGGATCGCTTTCACCGCCGCCGCGATCCCGGAGATCAGTCCGCCCCCGCCGACGCCCACCACGATGGTGGCGACGTCCGGGCACTGCTGGAGGATCTCCAGCCCGAGGGTGCCCTGTCCCGCGATGATGTCCGGGTGATCGAACGGGTGGATGAGCACCGCCCCGGTCGTCTCGGCATGCTCCTGGGCGGCCTCCAGCGCCTCATCCACGGTGTGGCCGACCAGCTTCACCTCCGCCCCGTAGCCCCGGGTAGCAGCGATCTTCGGCAGCGGTGCCCCGGTCGGCATGTAGACGGTGGCGGCGGTGCCGCACAGCCGGGCGGCCAGGGCCACCCCTTGGGCGTGGTTGCCGGCGCTGGCCGCGACCACCCCGCGCTGGCGCTCCTCGTCGGTGAGGCGGGCAATCCGCACGTACGCCCCACGGACCTTGAACGACCCGGCCCGTTGCAGGTTTTCGCACTTCAGCCAGGCCGGTCCGGATATGGTGGCGGACAGTGGCCGGGACGCCTCCAGCGGGGTGGTGCGGATGACGTCGGCCAGCAGATCGCGGGCACGTTCGATCTCGGCCAGCGAGACAAGATCGGTCATGTCCTGATCGTGCCACCTGGCGGCGGCGGGCGACTTCCTCCGCTCGGTCAGCGAACCGGCACCGCGCCCGCGTGCCGCGGCCACGGGGCGATCTCCTCCAGCTGCCCGGCGACCGCTAGCAGGCGCCGTTCCGACCCGGGCGGGCCGACCAGCTGCACCCCGACCGGCAGCCCGTCCGGGCGTATACCGGCCGGCACCACCACCGCCGGTAACCCGGCCACGTTCCACGGGGCGGCGTACGGGGCGTATCGCAGATTGGCGGCGATGTTCGCCTGCCAGGACCGCTGGGACCACCGCACCGCGGGCGGCGGGGTGGCCGCGAGCGCCGGGGTGAGCAGCAGGTCGTACGGCTCCAGGAACGCCAGCGCCAGGTCCCGCCAGCGGCGACGGTCGAGCTCCCGCACGTACCCACGCCGCCAGGCGCGCTCCCCGATCGCCAGATGCCCACGGGTGCGAGGCTGCAGTCGGGACCGATCCAGGCCGGCCGTCTCGACGTCCCGGTAGGCGGCGGCGGTCCAGGTGGCCATGGTCCGGAAGGCCAGCCAGGCCGGGTACGTGGGGTTGGCGCGGACCGCGTTGTGGCCGGCGCTCACCAACCGGCGGGCGGTGGTGGTGACCGCTTCCCGGTTCGCCTCGTCCAGCCGCACTCCCAGCGCCGGGCTCCGCAGCGAGACCGCGATCCGGAGCCGAGACGGCGGATCCAGCTTGCTGGGGGACTGTCCGGCGATCACCGCGAACCCGACCGCGGCGTCCGCCACCGTGGTGGCGAGGATGCCGTGCTCGGTCAGCCCGAACCAGTCGTCGGCGGTGAGCTGCCGCGGCACCACCCCGCGGCCGGGTTTGATCCCCACCAGCCCACAGCAGGCGGCCGGGATCCGGATCGAGCCGAGCCCGTCATTGGCGTGGGCGATCGGGACGAGGCCGGCCGCCACCGCGGCCGCCGCGCCCCCGGAGGAGCCGCCCGGGGTGAGGTCGGGTCGCCACGGATTGCGGGTGACCACCTCACCGTCGTCGGTGGTGCCCCACAGCCCGAGCTCCGGCATCCGGGTGGTGCCGACCACCACCGCGCCCGCCCCCCGCAGCCGCCGGACCACCTCGTGGTCGGCCTCGGCCACCGGTTGTCGGGCCGCCTCCGACCCCCACCAGGTGGGCAAGCCCGCTACGGCGGTGTTCTCCTTGATCGCCACCGGCACACCCGCCAGTGCGGCCCCGGCGAGGTCCTCCTGCTGGTCGACCTGCTCAGCCTCGGCCACTGCTTGTGCACCTCGGACGATCCGGAATGCGTCCACGGTGTCGTGGTCCCGGATGTGGTCCAAATGATCCGCCACCACCTGGGTAGCGGACACATCCCCCCGGCGTACCGCCCGGGCGATCTCCTTCGCGCTGGCGCCAATCCAGCTCACCGCGCACCTCCTGCCCGGTCGCCGGCGGCATCCGCCGCCGGCGCGCTCGCCTGTCGCCCCACACCGACCTCCTGCCGACTCAACGAGTCAGCGCAGTGCCTGGTCAAGGTCGGCGAGCAGATCGTCTACTGTCTCGATTCCGACAGACAAGCGAACCAGATCGGACGGAACCTCCAGTGGGGACCCTGCCGCGGACGCGTGCGTCATCTTCGCAGGGTGTTCGATCAGTGACTCTACGCCACCGAGGGACTCGGCCAGAATGAACAGCTTTGTCCGCTCACACACCTTGATAGCAGCGGATTCTCCCCCCGCCGCCCGGAACGAGACCATCCCTCCGTACCGGCGCATCTGGGCGGTGGCCACCTTGTGCCCCGGGTGGCTGGGCAGCCCCGGATAGAGCACCTCGGACACCGCCGGGTGGTCCTGCAGGAACTCGACCACCCGCTCCGCGTTGTCGCAGTGCCGGTCCATCCTCACCCCGAGGGTCTTGATCCCGCGCAGCGTGAGCCAGGCATCGAACGGGCCGTTGACCGCGCCCATCGCGTTCTGGTGGAACGCCAACTCGCCGCCGAGCGCCTCATCGGACACCACCAACGCGCCACCGACCACGTCGGAGTGCCCGCCCAAGTATTTGGTGGTGGAGTGCACCACCACGTCCGCCCCGAGCGCCAGCGGCTGCTGCAGGTACGGGGTGGCGAAGGTGTTGTCCACCGCCAGCAACGCCCCGTGCTCGTGCGCCACCCGGGCCAACCCCGCGATGTCCACGATCCCCAGCAACGGGTTGGTGGGCGTCTCCACCCAGATCAGCTTGGTCTTCGGAGTGATCGCCGCGGCCACCGCGTCCAGGTCGGTGATCCGGGCCACGCTCCACTCCAGCCCCCACCGCTGCAGCACCTTCGCGAACAGGCGATAGGTCCCGCCGTACGCGTCGTCCGGAATCACCACGTGATCACCGGGCCGGCACACCGTCCGCAGCAAGGTGTCCTCGGCGGCCAGGCCGCTGGCGAACGCCAACCCCCGCGTGCCGCCTTCCAGCGCGGCCAGGCACTCCTGCAGCGCATCCCGCGTGGGGTTGCCGGACCGGCTGTACTCGTATCCCAACCGGGGCCGGGCCACCCCCTCCTGGGCAAAGGTGGAAGTCTGATAGATCGGCAGGATCACCGCTCCGGTCCGCGGGTCCGGCGCCTGCCCGGCATGGATCGCCCGGGTCTCGAAACCATGGCTCATGCCGGGAGCCTACCCACTTCCCCGGCCCTACCGGGGATCGGCTGTCCGCGAGGCGACCCCGGAGCCGGCCCGGTCAGCGGGATTCCTCGGCCACCCGGTCGAGCGCGGCCGCGATCCGGGACCGGTACGACTCCGCCTCCGCCTCGTCGGCGTACGTCCTTCGAGGCCACATGAACCCGCGCAGCCCGTCCCCCTTGGTGCGCGGCACGATGTGGAAATGCAGATGCGGCACGGACTGCGACACCTTGTTGTTGCTGGCCACGAACGTGCCGGTAGCGCCCAACGCCTCCGGGATCGCCCGGGCCACCCGCTGCACCTGGGCGAAGAACCCCCCCAGCCGCTCGGTCGGTAGATCAAGCAGGGTTTCGATGTGCTCCCGGGGCACCACCAGCACGTGCCCTTTGAACACCGGTCGGGCGTCGAGGAACCCGACCGCGTCCGGGTGGTCGAGTACCACGTACCCGGGGATGCGGCCCGCCACGATCCCGCAGAACACGCAGTCGGCCATGTCCGCACTCTATTCGCCGAGCTAAGCCTGCGCCTACCGTCGGCCCGCGCTACCGCTCCAGGCAGCAACGGGCGATGTCGAAGGACCGGTCGGCCATCCGTGTCAACAGCGGCCGGCTGGGTTGGTGGTCGGGCCGGAGCAGCCGGCCGATGACCACCGCCACGACCGCCCTCGCCCCCGCGGCCTTGAGGGCACAGGACAGCGACTGGACTCGGCTACCGGTGGTCCAGGTGTCGTCCCGGACCAGTACCCGGATCTGTTGGGCGCTCGTCGGGATCCGAACCTGGAAACGGCCGGTATAGAAGGTGCGCTCGGTCGCGGGGTAGGTGAAATTGACCTGGACCCGGGGGCGGGCAGCGGAACGTGAGCGGCTACCAGGCCGGTCAGTGGGTGAGGACCAGGCCGACCGCTGGTACTCGGGACGACCGCCAGGTGGGTGAACCGACCACCGGCGGCTTCGGTGAGGCAGACCCAGTGTTCACGTAGGAAGAGCAGCGTGAGGTCCCGGAGCCGGGTCTGGCGCTGAGGGCCGGATACTTGGCCTGGTAGGCCACCAGATTCTGGTAGTGCTGCTCGCCGCTGATGCCGTACGCGATCGGGACAACGGCGTCGGCGATCCATCCTCCGGCGACACGATGATGCTCGTCGCAAGGGAAGCAGCGGGTGTAGCCGTCGGCAACCGCGCCTCGGCAGCCACCTCTCGTCATAGAACATACGTTCCAACGTTGTCGCCGTCAATCATGCCGGCGGTGCTGCTCACCGAAGGGGCGACACCCACGGTGGTCGCGGCATACTTGAAGGGTGTTTGGACTAGGGAAGAAGCTGACCCTGCCCACCCCGGCCGAGGCCCTACCCGGCCGGTCGACCGCGCTGCCGGTACCGGAGCGGCACACCGTGCTCGGCACCCCGCTGCAGGGGCCGTGGCCGGCCGACACCGAGGTGGCGGTCTTCGGCATGGGCTGCTTCTGGGGGGCGGAGCGGCTGTTCTGGCAGCGGGACGGGGTCTACTCGACCGCGGTCGGGTACGCCGGCGGAATCACCCCCAACCCCACGTATGAAGAGGTGTGTAGTGGTCTGACCGGCCACGCCGAAGTGGTGCAGGTGGTGTTCCGGCCCGCGGAAGTGTCGTATGAGCAGCTGCTGAAGATCTTCTGGGAGAACCACGACCCGACCCAGGGGATGCGGCAGGGCAACGACGTGGGCACCCAGTACCGGTCGGCCATCTACGCCACCACCGACGCCCAGTTGGCGGCGGCCGAGGCGAGCCGGGAGGCGTTCGCCCCGGTGGTGAAGGAGGCCGGGTACGGCGAGATCACCACCGAGATCGGCAAGCTGGACCGGTTCTACTACGCCGAGGACTACCACCAGCAGTACCTCGACAAGAACCCGGGCGGCTATTGCGGCATCGGCCCGAACGGACTGTCTTGTCCGGTCGGCGTCGCCACCACCGAGGCCTGACCGACCGTTCTGACCTGCGAGGCGGGCCGCAGACCGCGGCCCGCCCTACGCCTGCCAGGGCATCGTCACGGAGTGACCGTACTCGCGGTCACCTCGTTGACGATCGTCATGCCACCGATTGAGGTCTCCTGGCGGATCCAACCGAACCCAGGGACGAACCAGTACCGGATGCTCCCCTCCTGGGTGCCGACGAAGTTGGATTCGATGGTGAGCGCCACGTCCACCACGTACGCCTCGAAGGTGCCCAGCGCCGTGGTGACCGACTCATAGCCCTGGCCGCTGACCGTGAAGGTGGTCTCGTTGCTGATCTCGAAGCCTTCCATGCCCATCGTGACCACCGCGGTCCCGCTGGTGGTCTTACCGGCCTCGAGATCCTCGATGGCGGGGATCACCATGTCGTCGCCGCTGGCCTCCGTCGCGATCCCGTCCATCTCGGGCATCTCCGTGGTGGACAGGAGGAACGAGTCAACTTCGAGGATCAGGCTGCCGTCGCGACCGGTGGTGTAAGTGGCCTCGACCGTCAGCCCGTCGGCGTCCCCAAACGACTGGCTGACCCGGACGATCTGCCCGGCGGCGGTCTCCTCCACCCCCACCACGCGGACCGTACTCTGACTGCCGTCACCGTCGGTGATGACGGTGAGCTCCGCCCCCTCCACCGGCGGGTAGAAGTACAGCTGGTCCCCCCGGATCTCAGACTGCTCGCCGCTGCCCGGCCCGGTGGTGCTCGACTGGCCAGTCTGGTCACCATCGGTGGAGGCTGGGGTGTCGCTGCTGCAGGCTGCGGTAACCAGGGTCGCGGCGACCGCCACCGCAATGAATGCCCGTGAAATTCTCATCATCACACTGTATGAGCGGGGCACAAGCACCATCGTGATCCGCACCGGCAGTAGCTCCCGCGCCGACCGGAACGGGTCGCTGGTCGCGCTCCGCCCCCGGTCTGCCTGCCCCGCGTCATGGTTGTCTACTCCCCTCACCATGGAAATTCCGTTGCAGGGGTGGAGCGCCGGCCGTACCGTCAGGGCTCCGTCATGTCGTCAATGCCCCATTCTCGTCGCCTCGTCCTGCGGCAATTATGGCCGGGACGCCGGGCTGCCCTTGCTTTGGCCGCCATGGTGCTCGCCGCCACCGTCCTGCCGTTGCTGGCACCGCAACTGACCCGCACCTTCGTGGACGGCGCGATCGCCGGCGAGGACACCCAGACGCTGATCGTCATCGCGCTCGGCTACCTGGGACTCACGCTCAGCGGCCAGGCGGCCCGACTGCTGACCGCGTGGCTCGCCAGCCGGCTGGCCTGGGACGGCACCAACCGGCTGCGGGAGACGCTAGCCGCACACGCGCTCACCCTGGACATGGACTACCACGGTCAGCGCACCCCCGGCGAAATGATCGAACGGGTGGACGGGGATGTCGTGGCCCTGGCCGAGTTCGTGGTGGCGTTCCTGCTGGACGTGGTGGTCAGCCTGCTGCTGCTGGCCGGGGTGCTGGTGATCGTGCTGACTGTGGACTGGCGGATCGGCCTCGTCCTGCTGGTCTACTGTGCCCTGGTCGGGTACGGGATGGTGCGCGTCCAGCGGCTGGCGGTGCCGGCGGCCGCCCAGGCGCGGGAACAGTCAGCGGCCCGGTTCGGCAACCTGGAGGAGCGGCTGGCCGGCGCGGAGGACATCCGCGCCAACGGTGCCGGGGTGCACGCGGTGCACCGGTTCCACCAGACCGCCGCCGACTTCTACCGCGCCACCCTGCGGGCAGAGCGGATCGGCGGGGGACTGTTCGCCGGCACCAGCATGGCGTTCGCGCTCGGGACCGCGGTGGTGCTCGGCTTGGCGGCATGGACCCGGCAGACCGGGGCGCTCACTATCGGCACCGTCGTCCTGCTGTTCCAGTACACCCAGATGGTGCGCACCCCGTTCGAGCGGCTGATCGACCAACTGCCGCAGTACCAGAAGGCGCTGGCCGGGGTGGCCCGGATCAGCCAACTACTGGACGTCCGTCGGACCCTGCCGACCCCGCGGAACCCGACACCGCTACCCGCGGGTCCGCTGGCGGTGGAGCTGGACCGGGTCGGGTTCGCCTATCCGGACGACCAGCAGCCGGTGTTGTCGAACGTGACGCTGCGGCTGGCCCCCGGTGAGACCCTGGGCCTGGTGGGGCGTACCGGCAGCGGCAAGACCACGGTGGCCCGGATGTTGCTGCGGCTGTACGACCCGACCACCGGTGTCGTCCGGGTCGGTGGGGTGGATCTCCGCCAGGCCGACCCGGATTCGTTACGGCGCCGGATCGCGATCGTCACCCAGGATGTGCAGTTGTTCGCCGCCTCGGTGCGGGACAACTTGACCCTGTTCCGCCCCGGGTTGGCCACCGACGACCAGCTGCGCGCGGTGCTGGCGGAGGTGGGGCTGGGTGAGTGGTTAGCCCAGCTGCCGGACGGACTGGACACCGTACTCGCTCCGCAGGGCGGCGGGTTGTCGGCCGGGGAGGGGCAGCTACTGGCGTTCGCGCGGGCGTTCCTGACTGACCCGGGGCTGATCGTGTTGGACGAGGCGTCCAGTCGGTTGGACCCGGCTACCGAGGGGACCATCGACCAGGCGGTGACCCGGTTGCTGCGGGGGCGCACCGGGGTGTTGATCGCCCACCGGCTCTCCTCGTTGGCCCGGGTGGACCAGATCGCGGTGATCGAGGATGGCCAGGTGGTGGAGTACGGGCCGCGGGCGGAGCTGGCGGCCGATCCCACCAGCCGGTTCTCCGGCTTACTGGCCGCGGCGGGGGTGCGGATGTGACCACGGTACGGCAGCTGTTGCGCTCCCCGGTCTGGCTGGTGATGTGGCGGCTGATCCGGGTCAGCCCACGCCGATACGTGCTCGGCGGACTGTGCTGGACGCTGTTCTGGGCGGTGCCACTGCTCACCGGACTGTTACTGAAAGCGCTGTTCGACACCCTGAGCCAGGAGTCCGGAGTGGAGCTGTCCGCGGCACTGTGGCTGTGCGCGGCGATGGTGGCGGCCGCGGCGCTGTGGAACGGCTTCTTCCTGCTGGGGCTCAACATCTGGATGTATTGGATGGTGGGGGCCGAGACCACCCTGCAGTCGAATGTGCTGCGCTCGGTACTGACTGCCCGGGGAGCCGCCGCGACCCGGCTGCCGCACTCCTCGGGGGAGGCGGTGGCGCGACTCCGCGACGATGTGCACGACTTGGTGATACTCACCGACCAGGTGATCGATCTGTTCGGGGCGGTGGTGTTCGGAACCGCCGCCTTGGTCATCATGGCGTCGATCGACCCGGTCATCACCCTGGTGCTGATTCTGCCGCTGCTCGGGTTGATCCTCTCCACCCGGCTGCTGAGCACCTGGGTCCAGCGGGTGCACGCCCGCGCCCGACAGCTGGGCGGGATGGTCACCTCCTACCTCGGGGAGATGTTCTCCGGGGTGTTGGCGATCAAGACCACCGGGGCGGAGGCGGCGACGCTGGCGCGGCTGCGGGAACACAACCGGCGCCGGCGGCAGGCCGCGGTGCAGGACCGACTGGCCATGGACCTGGTGGACACCACCGCTGGGGCCGGGATTGAGCTGAGCATCGGGCTGGTGCTGCTGCTGTCGGCCGCGGCCATGCGCCGGGGCGACTTCACTGTCGGCGACTTCGCCCTGTTCACCAGCTACCTGGGGATGTTGACCCAGGTACCGCGGTTCCTGGGCCGGATGCTGTACCGGATCCCGCAGGGGATGGTGGCCACCGAGCGGTTGACCCAGCTGATGGCCGCCCACGAGTCCGCCGACCATCTGTCCCGGGTCCGACCGCTGTGGTTCCGCAGCGCCCCGCCGCCGGCCATGACCACGGTGCCGTCGCGGACCGACCGGCTGGAGACGCTGACGGTCGAGGGGTTGACGGTCCGCCACCCGGACACCGGCCGGGGCGTGGTGGACGTGGATCTGACCATCCGGCGAGGGTCGTTCACGGTGATCACCGGAGCGGTCGGGGCCGGCAAGACCACCCTGATCCGGGGGTTACTGGGGCTGCTGCCGGCCGAGTCCGGCACCATCCGCTGGAATGGTCAGGTAGTGAGCGACCCGAGCACGTTCCTGGTGCCGGACCGAGTCGCCTACGCCGCCCAGGTGCCGCGGCTGTTCTCGGCTGCGCTCGGGGAGAATCTGCGCCTGGGGTGGCCGGCCGACGACGCGCAGCTGGCCACCGCGATTCGGCTGGCCGCGTTCGAGCAGGATCTGGCGGCGATGCCGGACGGGCTGGACACGGTGGTGGGGCCCCGGGGGGTGCGGCTGTCCGGGGGGCAGGTGCAGCGCGCCACCGCGGTCCGGGCGCTGGTCCGCCGTCCCGATCTGCTGGTGGTGGACGACCTGTCGTCGGCGCTGGATGTGCGCACCGAGCGCCAACTGTGGGACCGGTTGGCGGAGGCGGCCCGGACCGGGGAGGGGCCGGCCACCCTGCTGGTGGTCTCCCACCGCCGGGCGGCGCTGGAGCGCGCCGACCAGGTGATCGTCCTGGACCGGGGGCGGGTGGTCGGCGCCGGCCCGCTAGCGACCCTGCTACGGGATTGTCCGGAGATGCGCCGGTTGTGGCGGGAAGAGCTGTGGGAAGAGGCCGATGCGACCCCGCCGGTGGCCACCGGGCCGGTGGCCACCGGCGCCCGGGTGCTGCCGCGGGCCGACGAAGATCCCCGGGCAGCCGCCGAGGAGCTTCCCGCCGGTCTAGACCGCCCCTGATCCGCGCCCGACCTGGAGAATTCCGTTGCCGCCGGTCCCCGCTGCCGCTAGCGTGTGGGGTACACGGGAAAGGAGGTGGTCCGACGTTGTATAGCTTCGGGACTCGTGAGGTGACTGTCCGCTAAGTCGCCATCGTTCGGACTTGGTGACGCCAAGGCCGCGTACGGCGACGCGGCGAATACCAGGCAGTTACCCGACCCTCGGGGCGCCGGTCTAGTCCAACCGGCTCGCGCTACGAGCGCAAGCCCCGGGGGTTGCCTCTTTTTCCGGGCAACCTCTTCCGTTGATCAGCCAACGTGCGGGCGCGGTGAACGCGCCACCCTCTCCCGCGAAGATCACCCGGGCGGGGAGCGCACCGGCGGCCGTCACGCAAAAAGAGTGGCGAGGGTGCGCGATGGGCGACTGCCGGCGGAGCGTCGCCAGAGCGTTCGCGCACCCTCGCCTCACCCGCCCCGCCCGGGGGAACGCGCCGGGGTCGGCGTGCCGGGCCGGTGGAGGTGGCCGGCCCTGGATGGGGTCGAGGGCGGGAACGGCGCCCTAAGCGGGCGGTCACCGGGCGCCTGAGGAAAGCTCAGCGAGGAGCAGGATCAGTCGAACCGGCCGTGGTTGACCCGATGGCCGGTCGGAACCCGGGTGCTGGAGAACGACCGGGGCTGGTACACCTCCTGCCGGGGCACCCGGGGAACGGTACGCCACGGCTGCCGAGAGACCACCTCCGCCCGTTCGGCCAGTTGCCGAGGCGGGCACGGCCAGCTGGAACCGCACCAGCTACAGCAGCCGTCCGGGCCTGGGCCTGAGTGACGTTTGATCAGACGTTGCGCATCGCGCCAGAGCAACCGGTCAACGACCTCTACCGGTTCCCTCCTGTCGTGCCGTGCCATGAGGTACCCCCCTTACAGCAGTGGGGCCGGCTGGCCCCGTCCGGTACCGTGCCGGTCCGCTCGCGGTCGCGGCTACGGCTACGGTCTCCTGCTCTACCTAGAAAAACCGTCGGTGAGCTGGTCGGTGCCGGACAGGCTGTGCGATGTGGCTGGGCTCACCCGACCGAGGGAGCAAAAGTCACTCTCTCGATGGAGTAATCACCCGCGCGGGGACGGGTCGGCCCCGGGCCGGTGGGGCGCACCGACCCAGGACCGCCCGGACGAGGACCGGTGGGACGGGGACCGGCGCAGCGTCGCGCCGGTCGCATCACGAGGGGACGTGCCGCAGCAGGTCCTGCCGGGTAACCACGCCGGCCGGCTTGCCGTCGATCAGCACCATCGCCGCGTCGGACTTGGCCAGCAGCTCCACCGCCTCCGATACCGGCTGCCCGCCACCCACCATCGGCAGCGGCGGCCCCATGTGCCGCTCCACCATGTCGTGCAGCTGGGCACCGCCGGAGAACAGCGCGTCCAGCAGGTCCTTCTCCGCGATCGCGCCGACCACCTCACCGGTCATCACCGGCGGCTCGGCCTTCAGCACCGGCAGCTGGGACACCCCGTACTCGTGCATCACGTCGATCGCTTCCCGGATCGTCTCCGACGGGTGGGTGTGCACCAGCGGCGGCAGGGTCTCCCCCTTGCCCGCCAGGACGTCCGCGACCGTCTTCCCCTCCGGCGCGGCCAGGAACCCGTACCGGGCCATCCACTCATCGCTGAAGATCTTCGACAGGTAGCCTCGCCCGCCGTCCGGCAGGAGCACCACCACCACGTCGTCCGGGTCGGCCCGGCGGGCCACCTCCAGCGCCGCCACGACCGCCATGCCGCAGGAGCCGCCGACCAGCAGCCCCTCTTCCCGGGCCAGCCGACGGGTCATCTCGAACGCGTCCCGGTCGCTGACCTCGATGATCTCGTCGCAGATGGTCCGGTCGTAGGTGTCCGGCCAGAAGTCTTCGCCCACTCCCTCCACTAGGTAGGGTCGGCCGTCCCCGCCGGAGTAGACCGATCCTTCCGGGTCCGCGCCGATGACCTTGACGCGCCCCTCGGAGGCCTCCTTCAGGTAGCGCCCCACCCCGCTGATGGTGCCGCCGGTGCCGACCCCGGCCACGAAGTGGGTGATCCGCCCCTCGGTCTGCTCCCACAGCTCCGGACCGGTCGACTCGTAGTGCGAAAGCGGGTTGTTGGGGTTGCTGTACTGGTTGGGCTTCCAGGCTCCGGGGATCTCCCGGGCCAGCCGGTCGGACACCTGGTAGTAGGAACGCGGGTCCTCCGGGGCCACCGCGGTCGGACAGACCACCACCTCCGCCCCGTACGCCCGCAGCACGTTCTGCTTGTCCTCACTGACCTTGTCCGGGCAGACGAACACGCACTTGTAGCCCTTGAGCTGCGCCACCATGGCCAGGCCGACCCCGGTGTTGCCGCTGGTTGGTTCGACGATCGTGCCCCCGGGTCGGAGTTGGCCGGTGCGTTCGGCTTCCTCCACCATCCGCAGCGCGATCCGGTCCTTTACCGAACCACCTGGATTGACGTACTCCACCTTCGCGAGCACCAGAGCGTCAATGCCCTCGGTCACCCGGTTGAGCCGCACCAGCGGCGTATTGCCGATCAGTTCGACCACGTTGTCGTAGTAGCGCACCCCCGCAGCTTAGCCGCGCCGAGCGCGCCTGGGGAGACCGTAGACTGGCCACCCCCCGCTGCCAGGTAGGACGCGTGACGCCCGCCTCAGCTCGGCGCGCGACGTGCACGCCATCACATGCGGATTCCCGCTGCATAGGGCTAACCTCTGCGGCGTGGGAGTTCGGTGGTGGCGAATCCTCGGATACGCCGGCGCGGCCGCGGTCGCCGGGGCGGCCGGAGGTGTCGGCCTGCTGCTCGGGCAGGCGGCGCACGCCCGCCGGACCATCCCGCGGGCGGAGGCACCACCCCCGCGTGGAGACGGCTGTTACGGGGCCCGGTTCCGCGGCACCCCGTTGACCATGGTGATTCTCGGCGACTCGGTGGCCGCCGGCTACGGCGCCACCAAACCGCGGGAGACCCCCGGCGCGCTGTTGGCCACCGGTGTCTCTCGCCGGCTGCGTCGACCGGTGCGACTCCACCGATTGGCGGTGGTGGGCGCTACCTCCGCCCGGCTGGCTCCGCAGGTGGAGGCGGCGCTCGAGCTGCGCCCCGACCTCGCCGTGATCATCATCGGCGGCAACGACGTCACCCACCGGAAGAACCAGGCCGCCGCGGTACGGCACCTGGTGACCGCGGTGCGGCAACTGCGGGCCGCCGGTGCCCAGGTGGTGGTCGGCACCTGCCCGGACCTTGGCACGGTGCAACCCATTCGTCCACCACTGCGCTGGCTGGCCCGGCGGTGGAGCCGACAGTTGGCGGCGGCCCAGACGGTCGCGGTGGTGGAGGAGGGCGCGTGGACCGTCTCCCTGGCCGACCTGCTCGGCCCTCGGTTCGCCGCCGAACCGCACCGACTGTTCGGGCACGACCGGTTCCATCCCTCCCCTGAGGGGTACGCCACCGCCGCGGCGGCGCTCCTGCCCACCGTGCTGGCCGCGCTCGGCGCCACCCGGCCGACCACCCCCAGTGCGGTTCGGTCGCTGCCGCAGGCCGCGGCCACCGCCGTGCAACGCGGCGGTACCGAGGTGTCCGGCGCCGCCGTCGCTGGCCGAGAGCGTGGCCCCCCTGGCGGTGGGCGGCGCTCCGCCAACGGGTCCGGTTCCGGATCCGCGCCCCTGAGCAGCCCGACCCCGTCCCCTGGAGACCAGATGACCAGCTTGACCCGGCGTGTTGCCCGCGCCGCCGCTCTCACCGCCGCTGTCACCGGGCTCGGTGGAGTGGCCGCCCTCGCCGCGCTGCTCGCCGGCGAGGTGGTGGCCGCCCGCACCCGGCGGTACGCCACTCCTTCGCTCGGGTTGGCGGTGCGCGCCTCCCTCGGGGAGCCGACCGCGCCTCCCCTGCGCCTGACCCTGCTCGGCGACGCCAGCGCGCTGGGGGTGGGGGTGGAGTCCCCGCGGGACACCCTCGGCGGCCAGCTCGCCTCGTTGTTGGTGCTGGACGATTCCGGCCCGGGCGGGGTGCGGGGGCGGCGAGTCGAACTGTCCAGCGTGGCGGTGGCCGGCTCCCGCTCCTCCGATCTCGCCACCCAGGTTTCCCGGGCCCTGATCGGCACCCGCCCCGACGTGGCGGTCATCCTGATCGGCGCCGGTGACGCCACCGACCTTCGCCGCCCGTCCGAGGTCGCGGTCGAGCTGAGCACCGCGGTCCGCCGGCTCCGCCACGCCGAGGTCGTCGGTGGTGGTCGGCACCTGCCCGGACCTGGGCGCCTGCCGGGCGTTCGCGCCGCCGCTACGGCAGCTGCTGGGGTGGCACAGTCGCCGCATCGCCCGCGCCCAGGCGTTGGCGGCGGAGGCGGCCGGTGCCCAGGTGGTGGACCTGGGGGCGGAGACCGGCCCGGTGTTCCGCGCGGACTCCGGCACGCTCTGCTTCGACGGGTTCCACCCGTCGGCCGACGGTTACCGGGTGTGGGCGCATGCGCTGTACCCCGCGGTGCGGGCCGCCGCGGTGGGGGTGGACCACGAGCTGTAGCCGGTGACCGGCCCCGCCTGCGCGCCCCCAGCCGACCGGGACGGCTGATCGACCGGACCGCCGGCCGTGGCTAGCCTGGACAGATGCCAGAAGCAGTCATCGTCGCCACGGCCCGCTCCCCGATCGGGCGCGCGGTCAAGGGCTCGCTGCGGGAGATGCGTCCAGACGACCTCGCCGCCACCATCGTGCGGGCCGCGCTGGACAAGGTGCCGCAGCTGGATCCCACCACTGTGGATGATCTGTACCTGGGGTGCGGGCTGCCCGGGGGTGAACAAGGGTTCAACATGGCCCGAGTGGTGGCCGTGCTGCTCGGGTTGGACACCGTGCCCGGCGCCACCATCACCCGCTACTGTGCCTCGTCGCTACAGACCACCCGGATGGCGTTCCACGCCATCAAGGCCGGGGAAGGGGACGTGTTCATCTCCGCGGGGGTGGAGTGCGTGTCCCGGTACGCCCGCGGCAACTCCGACTCGCTGCCGCCGGAGGCGGCCGCCCGCGTCGGCGGCGGCTGGCACAACCCCCGGTTCGCCGACGCCCGAGCCCGCACCCGCGCCCGCGCCGAGGGCGGCGCACCGGTCTGGCGCGATCCTCGCCAGGATGGCGCACTGCCGGACATCTACATCGCCATGGGCCAGACCGCCGAGAACCTGGCCCAGGTGTACGGCGTCACTCGGCAGGAGATGGACGAGTTCGGGGTGCGCTCCCAGAACCTGGCGGAGCAGGCGATCGCCGACGGCTTCTGGGCCCGAGAGATCACACCGGTGACCACACCGGACGGCACCGTGGTCGACCGGGACGACAGTCCCCGCTCCGGGGTGACCATGGAGGCGGTGGCGGCGCTGCAGCCGGCGTTCCGGCCGGACGGCCGGGTCACCGCCGGCAACTGCTGCCCGCTCAACGACGGGGCGGCGGCGGTGATCGTCATGAGCGACACGCGCGCTCGGGAGCTGGGGATCACTCCGCTGGCCCGGATCGTGGCCACCGGGGTGTCCGCCCTCTCCCCGGAGATCATGGGGCTCGGCCCGGTCGAGGCCACGCGCCAGGCGCTGGCCCGGGCCGGGATGAGCATCTCGGACATCGACCTGTTCGAGATCAATGAGGCGTTCGCGGCGCAGGTCATCCCCTCGTACCGGGAGCTGGGGATCCCGCTGGAGAAGCTGAATGTGATGGGCGGGGCGATCGCGGTCGGCCACCCGTTCGGCATGACCGGTGCCCGGATCACCGGCACGCTGATCAACGCGCTGCAGTGGCATGACCGGACGCTCGGGCTGGAGACCATGTGCGTCGGTGGGGGCCAGGGGATGGCCATGATCATCGAACGCCTGTCTTGAGGCGCGGAAAAAAGTGCCCTGCCGGCCGGCAGGGCGCTTTTCTTGAACGACTGGGCTATTCGCCGCTGAAGTAGCTGAGCAGACGCAGGACCTCAAGGTAGAGCCAGATCAGGCTGACCAGGATGCCGAACGCACACGCCCAGGCGTACTTCTCGGGCAGGCCGAGCCGGACCCCCTCCTCGACCTCGTGGAAGGAGAGGATGAAGCTCAGCGCGGCCACCACGATGAACACCAGGCTGGCAACGATCGCCAGGCCGCCGCCGCCCCGGATGCCGGTGTCCACGCCGAACAGCGACAACACCAGGTTGATCAGGATGACCCCGGCGCAGCCGGCCAGGGCGGCCAGCATGCCCCGCCGGAACTTCGGGGTGGCCCGGATCACCCGGTTCTTGTAGAGGATCGTCATCAGCAGGAACACCCCGAGGGTGGCGATGACCGCCTGCAGCACGATCTCCGGCCGGCCGGTCACGTTCGCCAGGAACTGGCTGAACCCGCCGATGAACACGCCCTCCACGAGCGCGTACGCCCCGATCACGAACGGATTGGTGACCCGGGCAAAGGAGATCACCAGGCCCAGCACCAGCCCCACCATGGCGGCTGGGAAGGCGAGCGCACCCGCGGTCTCCGGCGGGGCCAGCATCCAGACCGCTCCGGCGGCGACCGTCACCAGAGCGAGCAGGCCGACGGTGCGGACTACTACGTCGTCCACCGTCATCGTCCGGACGGTGGGCGGGGTCGCGCCGATTACGTCCGGGCTGGTCGGATAGGCCTGGGGCGGTGCCCCGTACATCTGCTGGTGCCCCGCGGCCGCTGCCCGCTCCCGCGCGGCATCAGCAGCCAACCGGGTCAGCACCGGATTGGTCGTTCGCAATTCTGTCACCACTCCGTAGTCGTCTGCCCATGCGTCACGCCAGTGTCTGCCGTATCAGCCTAACCGGCGGGCACCGGCCAGGACAGTGCCGGTTCGTCGGATTTCCGAACCTCCACGGCGGGGTACCCGCCCCAACCACCACCAGCGCACCTGCCACCCTGGGAGCATGGTGTTCAGTGGCGACCCGCTGCCGCTGGTAGGCCGCGACGACGAGCTGCAGACGGTTCGCCAAGCGCTGATGGATCCGGCCGGGCGGGGCATCCTGATCGCCGGCCCCGCGGGGGTCGGCAAGACCCGGTTGGCCCTGGAGGCGGCCGGCCAGTTGACCGACGCCGGGTGGCGGGTGTTGGCCGCCCGCACCTCCGGTTCCGGCGCCGGCCTGCCGTTGGCGGCGCTGGCGGGTCTGCCCACCGTCGACGAGCCACCCCAGGCCCCCCTTTCCGGCCCGGTGCCGCGCGCGTTGGCGCAGCTGCGGCGGCTGGCGGCGCCCCAGCGCACGCTCCTGCTGGTGGACGACGCCCACCTGCTGGACGAGGTGTCCGCGACCGTGATCCATCAAGCGGTGGCCGAGCGGACCCTGCCGCTGCTGGCGACCCTGCGCACCGACGCGTTCGTCCCGGATGCGGTCACTCGCCTGTGGAAGGACACCGGGGTGCGCCGGCTGGAGCTGGAAGCGCTACGGCCGTCCGACATCGACACCCTGATCGTGGCGGCGCTGGGCGGCCCGGTGGAGGGGCGCACCCTGTACGAGACCCGGACCGCCGCCGGCGGCAATCCGCTGTTCCTACGAGAGTTGCTGGCCTCGGCCCGGGAAGCCGGCCGGTTCACCCAGTGCGCGGGGGTGTGGCGGCTGACGGAGCCGCTGAGCGTCGCTCCCCGACTGATCGAGCTGCTGGGGGACCGCCTGGCCACCACCGACCCGGATGAACGGGACGGACTGGAGTTGTTGGCGATCGGCCAGCCGCTGCCGCTGGCGGTGGCCACCGACCTGATCCGGGACGAGGTCCTGGAACGGTTGGAGCGGCGGGGGCTGGTGGACGTGATCACGTCCGGTCGGCGCCGGTCGGTGCAGCTGAGTCACCCGCTGTACGGCGAGCTGCTGCGGGCCGGGACCCCAGAGCTGGCTCGGCTGCGACACAGCCGGCGCCTCGCCGGAGCGTTGGAAGGCCGCGGTGCGCGGCGGGCGGACGACATCATGCGGATCGCGCTGTGGCGGTTGGACGGAGGCGGCGAGCTGGACCCCGGCCTGATGCTGACCGCCGCCACCCAGGCCGCGCTGGTGCACGACTTCTCGGTCGCGCAGCGGCTGGCCCGCCGCGCGCGCGAGAGCGGGGGCGGGGTGCGGGCCGGGTTGATGGAGGTGCATGCGCTGTTCCGGTCCGGCCGCCGGGACACCGCCCTGCGGCTGTGCCGACAGTTGGCGACCGAGGCCAGTGCGGCGGAGGAGCGGGTGCAGATCGCGCTCCAGCACCTGTCGATCCTGCTGCACGGCGCCGACGACCTCGCGGCGGCGCGCACCCAGTTGGCTGAGGTCGCTGACCTGCCCTGCCCGGTCGCTCAGGAGGCGGCCACCGCCTACGCGCTGATGTTGCGGGCGTATCAACTGGACTGCTCGGTGCTGGAGGCGGCGCTGACCGCGTTCCGCACCGCGCGGGATCCGGGCGCGCGGCTGGTGGCGGTCGGCGCCGCCGCGACGGCGTTGATGCTCTCCGGCCGGTACACCGAGTGTGTCGCGCTGATGGCCGAGGCGCTCCCGATCGCCGCCCACCACCACGGCCCCGCCCAGTTGCAGTCGGACATGTTCCCGATCGCCACGGCGGAGATGCGCGGCTACCTGGAGGGGCCACGGGCCGGTGTCACGTTCGCACGGTCGGCGTACGAGGCGACCCTGCACCCGGCCGACCCGGTGGCGCAGTCGATGGCGGCGTTCGCGCTGGCCCGGCAGCACCTGTTGTTGGGGCAGCCGGAGACCGCGCTCAGGTTTGCGCGGGAGTCGGCCTTGGCCGCCGGGCAGATGCGGTTACGGGCGTTGTCCCGGTGGGCGGCGGGTCTCCGGTTGCAGGCGGCGGTGCAGGCGGGCGTCCCGGCGGAGCTCCCGGGGGCGCTGGCGGACCTGGCCCGCTCCGCCAGCGGGCCGCAGCGGGTGTGGCTGTTCGATCTGGAGGTGGCCCGGGGGCTGGCGTGGCACGCGGCGGCCGAGGGTGATCTGACCGCCGCCGGGGAGACGTTGGCCGCGGAGCTGATCCGGCACGGGGAGAACGGCGCGGTCGGCAGCGTCACGTTGGGAGCGATGGATCTGGTCCGGTTGGGCCAGGCGGAGCAGGCGGTAGCGCTGCTGACCCGGTTCCCACCCCCGGCGGGGTGGCCGTTGGGTGACGCCGCCGGCAGATTCGCCCGTGCGGCGCGCGCCGGGGATGCCGCGGCGCTGCTGGCGGTGGCGCAGGAGTTCGACGGGTACGGGATGCCGCTGCACACCGCCGAGGCGGCCGCCCTGGCGGTCGCGGTCGGGGAACCGGACGCTCCGGAGACCGCCTGCGCGCGTCGGCTCGCCGACACCGCGTTGGCACAGTGTGAGCGGCTGTGGTCCCCCGTGCTCCAGTCGATCACCGCGTCGGGGAATGGCGATCCCGGGTCCGGGGTACCAGCCCGACGACCGTCCGCGGAGAGGTGATCATGCAGGAGCAGCAGCCGGCACCGGATCCGGCCCGGCAATACCCCGGGCCGGAGGCGCAGGAGGCGGAGCAGCAGGAGTGGCCGGGGCGGACCGGGGAGATGCAGCGGCGGCCGGACCACGGCGAACACTCCTATCAGGGGCACGGTCGGCTCACCGGCCGGCGCGCGGTGATCACCGGCGGGGACTCCGGGATCGGGCGCGCGGTGGCGATCGCGTACGCCCGGGAGGGGGCGGACTTAGTGATCTCGTACCTGCCGGAGGAAGAGGAGGACGCCCGCGAGACCGCGCATTGGGTGCGGGAGGCGGGGCGGACCGTGGTCACCGCCCCCGGGGACCTGCGGGAAGAGGAGTACTGCGAGCAGCTGATCGCGCTGGCCGAATCCGCGCTGGGCGGGGTCGACATCCTGGTCAACAACGCGGCGTTCCAGATGAACCAACCGGAGATCACCGACATCACCACCGCCCAGTTCGACCGGGTGATGAAGACCAACTTGTACGCACTGTTCTGGCTGTGTCGAGCCGCGGTGCCCCGGATGGCGCCCGGCTCTTCGATCATCAACCTGTCCTCGATCCAGGCGGCGCAGTCTCTCCGGGGCTACTGGACTACGCCACCACCAAGGCCGGCATCACCGCGTTCACCAAGGCGTTGGCCGCCGGGCTGGCCGACCGGGGCATCCGGGTGAACGCGATCGCCCCTGGCCCGGTGTGGACGCCGCTGATCCCGGCGACCATGCCGCCGGAGAAGGTGGCGCAGTTCGGCGCCAACACCCCGCTGGGGCGGGTGGGGCAGCCGGCGGAGCTCGCACCGGCGTTCGTGTTCTTCGCCTCGCCGGAGTCG
Organism: uncultured Actinomycetota bacterium; assembly: GCA_963809545.1. Taxonomy (GTDB): domain Bacteria; phylum Actinomycetota; class Actinomycetes; order Mycobacteriales; family Micromonosporaceae; genus Natronosporangium. The sequence continues at coordinate 277,688 of CAWEKD010000005.1, forward strand.
AGCTATATCACCGGGGAACTGTTGGCGGTTACCGGTGGTCGCCCGATGAGCTAAACCACCCAGACGGTGCCAGAAAACCACCAAACGTTCATGGACATCCGCCGCGATGGGACATTAGGCTGACATACCCGGCTGTCGTGACGAGGAGGTCTAGCAGGTGTCGACGCTGCTGGCTCCGGCACCGCCGCGAGAGCGGGTTCTGCCGCTCCGGCTCGCCGGGCACACCACCGACGTGGTGATACGGTTCCGTCCCGGCCGGGGCGGAGACCTGCTGGTGTGTATTCACGGGTTCGGGTGCGCCAAGGAGAGTTTCGACTCCGGGTACGCCGCCGCCGCGTTGGCGGACCTATCGATCTGTGCGGTCGACCTTCCCGGGCACGGTGCTTCCGGGGGCCTGCCGGAGGTGGACGACGTCATCGAGGCGTACGCCCAGGTGGTGGCCGCGGTGGCCGAGCAGCTGGCTCCTCGCCGGTTGTTCCTCCTCGGGCACAGCATGGGGGGTGCGGTCGGGCTGGTGGCGACCCACGCGGTGCCGGTAGACCGGTTCATCAGCGTGGAAGGCAACCTGGTGGCCGCCGACTGCGGGTTGGTGACCCAGCAGACCGCCACCCAGTCCCGGGACGAGTTCGTCACCACCGGATACGCCCGGTTCCTGACCGAGCTGGCCGCGTCGGATCGGCCCGACTTGCGGCAGTGGGCCGGCTGGTACAAGCAGGCCGAGCCGGCCGCGCTGCACCGGTTGGCCACGTCGCTGCTGGCCTGGTCCCGCAGTGGTGAGCTGTTGGCCAGGCTGCGCCAGCTACCGGGGGCGAGCTACGTCTACGGCGTAAACAGTGATCTCCGCCATCTGCTGCCGCATCTGGGGCCGACGCCGGCCTATCCGGTAAGCGGCGCCGGCCATTTCCCGATGGTGGACAACCCGTACGAGTTTTGGCAGGTGGTGGCGGCGGCCCTGGGGCGCTGACCCGGTGGTCGCTGGCCGGCGCCGCGCCTCGGCGCCCGTCGCTTCCCGACCAGAGTGGATCACGGTACGACAAATCCCAATGACTGTGGTAAATTTCCACAAAGGGCAAAAGAACCCACCTGTTCGGACTCGTTCCTTGGCTCCGGCCATGCTGGTGGACAGTCCGGGGAGATGGAGGCGGCGGCGGTGTCATCCGGCTCAACGGTCGCGACCTTCCGGGCCGCGGCCGAACGGCTGGGGGCGCATCCGCAGGATCACGGCTGGCGAGAGCTGTACCGCCTGTTCGCCGCGGGGCTGGCGACTCCCCCCGCTCCTCGGTTAGCGGAGCTGGTCACCGCGGTGCGGGCCGCCCGCCCCGACAGCGGCGACGAACACCTGGTGACCTTGGTGGGGATCGCGGTGCGACACGTCGCCGGCCCCACGATCACTGAGTTGGTCGATGACCGGCCGGTCGCGGCGCGCCTGCGCCAGTTGGAGCAACTGCTCACCGCCCACGCCGATCAGGTGCGTCAGCTGGTGACCGGTCGACAGAATTCCTTCACCTCGCCCCGCCGGTTCCTACTCGCCCAACTGCTCCTCGCCCAGTACTTCACCACGCACCGCCGCCCCGCCCGGGTGGCCGATCTCGGCACCGGGCTGGGGGTCATGCCCCGGCAGCTCAACTCTCCACGGATCTTCCGACGGTTCGCCGCTGATCTGCGCTGGCCGGACGGGGTGCCCGAGTATCGTCCGATCCCGCTGGCGGGCCGCTACGGCGTGGACCGGGGGCCGTTTCCGGATCTGGCGTGGGTGCGGACGTGTTACGGCCCGTCCGGCTACTACCGGGACCGGTTCGCCGAGCTGCTGGAGGTACTGCGCACCCCGGAGGTCGCCACGGCCCCGGTCGAGCTCGTGGAGCTGGACTTCACCGACCCGGTCCGGTTGCGCCGCTTCCTCCACCAGCATCAGATCAACGCGGTCAATCTCTGCTACACCCTGTACGAGCTGGCCCCGCCGGTCCGGGCGCGCGTGCTGTCGGTGCTACGGGAAAATCTGCCGGTCCCTGGGCTGGTCATCGTCACTGAGCCTCACCAGGATCTGACTCAGCCGGGCTGCACGGTGGCGGTGTTCGACACCACGCAGCCCGAGGCCGGATTGCAGCCAGTATGTACTGTCTCTGATGGACACTTCCTGGGCGAGGTGAGTCCGCGGGAGGGTTACGACAAGTTTCTCGGTGGGAGCTGGTGAAGCCGACCGCGACGAGAGGAGTGGACATGCCGCGCGAGCCGCGGATGCGGCCGGACGGCGCGAGCACTCAGGCTGCCCGCCGCCGCCGGGGGCGGCAGGCGGTGGCGGCCATCGGCGGATCCCTGTTCGGTTTGGTGACCAGCCTCTACTCGGAGGAGCTACGTCGACTGCTGGAGGCTTCGGTCAGCGGCCTGGCCGGCCATGCCGTACCGATCCTGCTGACCGCCGTGGTCGCCAGCGTATCCAGTGTGATCTGTTATGAGTTCCTGTTCCGGCGGCAGCGACCGCACCGGGTGATCGCCGGTCGGATCCGCATCGACCAGGCGGCGCTTGACCCCCGGTTTCGTTCCGAGACACCGGTGGCGGGGCGGCAACTGCACTATCTGGAGTCTCCGCAGACCACCGCTGACCTGGTGGTGCTGCTGCACGGACTGGGGCTGGACGCGGGCGATTTTCGGCCGGTGATGGCCGAGTGCCGCCTGCACTCGGTCGCGTTCACCCAGTATGGGTTCAACCGGGAAGAGCGTGACCATCCGGACTACCGCCCGATCTCGCTGGCGGCCCACGTCCATCTGCTGGGGTACGCGCTGCGCGTACTCCACCGGCGGTATCCGCGTAAGCGAATCTCGCTGGTCGGGTTCTCCAGCGGCGCGGATCTGCTGCTGATGCTGGCGGAGCGGGAACCGGAGACCCTCTCACTGCTCCGGCCCCGCTGGGCCCTGCTGCTCGACCCGAACGTCAACCACACCACCACCACCTTCTCGTCCGCGATCGCCGGCACTTCCGGCGATCGGGAGGTGCGGGAGCTGGTGTCGATTCTGCGGGGCGCCCGTAACCAGTCAGAGTTCGTCTACCTGGCCGAGTACGTCAGCAAGATCGCCTCGAAGGACTTTGCCCACGTCCGGGGGCTCGCCAAGGAGATCGTGCAGCGGTATCGGACCGAGGACTACCGCCCGTTCCTCGCCTCCTTGGCGCGCTTGAACAACCTGGTGTCCACCACCACCGTGGTGCTGTCCCGGGACCACGAGAAGGTGTACTCCACCCTGGCTGGCCGAGTTCCCCAGCGGCTGGGCGTGCGCCTGGAATGCTCACTGACCTCGCATTTCGATCTGATCCGTCCGAATTTCCTCATCCGGCGGCTAGAGAGTTTCCAATAGGAAAGGCGCGCCGTAGCCCCGGGGTGGCGCGCGGATCAGGCGGGGTTGGTGCCAGACTGAGCACGCCGCGACAGGAGGGAAACCATCATGACTGCCGGGTGGGTATTACCCGACGGGGTATTGACCGAGGCCCCCTCATACACACCGCGCGCGGCCGAGCTGGCCGACCTGGAGCTGCTACTGACCGGCGCGTTCGCCCCGCTGACCGGGCTGCCGACCCGGGATGACCTGATCTCGATCACCGAGCGAGGGCGGCTCGCCGACGGCACCCCGTGGCCGCTTCCGCTGACGCTGGAGGTTCCCAGCCAGTTGCTGACCACCCGGGATCGGCACAACCCGTTGCGCCGCGCGCTGGTGGTCACCAACGGCGAGGGCGAGCCGATGGCGGCGGTGGATGTGATCGACTCCTGGCCGGTGCGGGACGGGGTGAGCGCGGTCGGCGGCCCGGTCCGGGCGCTCGGGGAGCGGCGCCGCTGGCCGTTCGCCTCCCTGCGCCGGACTCCGGCGGAGGTGCGGGCGCAGCTACCGCCCGGCCGGGTGGTGGGAGTGGTGGCGGACCGGCCCCTGCACCGACCGCAGCTGGCGCAGCTGGTGCTGGCCACCCGCACGCTGCAGGCTCACCTCCTGGTGCTGATCCCGGTCGCGGGCCCGACCCCCGATGGGCTGCCGCCGGAGGCGCTGGTGCGGTGTGTGCTCGCCGCCCGGGACCGGCTGCCACCGGCCACCTTCGTGACCGTGCCGCTGCGCCGCCGCGGTAATGAGATCTACGACGCGCTGGCGCGAGCGCGGGTGGCCCAGGCGTACGGGGTCACCCACCTGCTGGCATCCGACCAGACCCTTTCCGGGGGTGGCCTGCGGGTGGTGCTGCCGCGGGAGCTCGCCTACGACAACCGGGACGGCCAGTGGCGGGGCAAAGAGGACATCCCACCCCCACACCGGCGGTTGCCACTGCGTCCGACCGAGATCGCCGAGCTGCTGGACCGGGGCTTCCCGCTGCCGGAGTGGCACACCCCGCCGGCGGTGGCGCGGGAGCTCACCCGGGCACGGCCGGCCCGCCGCCACCGCGGCCTGGTGTTGTTCTTCACCGGCCTCCCCGGGTCGGGTAAGTCCACCATCGGCCGGGGGTTGGCCGCCCGGATCCGGGAATCCGGCGAGCGTACGGTCACGGTGCTGGACGGGGACGTGCTCCGGCGCGAGCTGACCGATGGGCAAGAGCTACTCACCTCCGACCGGGACGTACGCCGGATCGGCTGGGTGGCGGCGGAGATCGCCCGGCATCGGGGACTGGTGATCTGCTGCCCCACCGCCCCGCACAGTCAGCCCCGCGCGGAGGCCCGGGCCCGGGCGCAGGCGGCCGGGGCCGGGTTCGTGCTGATCTGGATCTCCACCCCGCGCTCGGTGTGTGAGCAGCGGGACCGCAAGGGGCGGTACGCGCGGGCGCGGGCCGGGCTGGTGACCGGAGTGCCCGGCGTGGACACGCCGTACGAAGAGCCCACCGACGCCGACCTGGTGCTGGACACCAGCGACCTGAGCGTCGATGAGGCGGTGGAGCGGGTGCTCACCCACCTGGAAGATCACGGCTGGCTGGAGCTTCCGCAGGATGATCTCGAGCCGGTAGCCTGACGGCGGCGGGGGCCGTGACGAGGAGGACCCATGCGGATCAGGACAGCAGCAGCCGGGTTCACGGGGGTGTTGGCGCTGCTCGCCGGGTGCAGTGGGGGCGCGGATCCGGCCGACCGGGCGGAGCCGCCGACCACCACCGCGCCCGCTGGCGACACTCCGGCCGACCCTGACGGATCCGGTGACTCCCCCAGCGACGGCCCGGAACCTGCCCCGGCCGCCTTCAACGACCAGACCACCGGCACGTACGACTGCGGCGGCCAGAACATCACCATCAACGGCGACGGTTCGGATCTGCATCTGACCGGCGCGTGCGGCATCGTGGTGATCAATGCGGCGCAGGCCACGCTGGTGGTCGACGCGGCGGAGATGATCGTGGTGAACGGCGCCGATTCGCATGTGACCTACGGCGGTGAGCCGGAGGTGTTCGTCAACGGGGAGGACGCCTCGGCGGAACCAGCCGACTGAGGTCGGCGACGGGGCCGCGGCGGTGGCGCCGCCGCACCGCCGGGGGCCGGCGGGTCTGCCGCCGACCGGTCGGACCGGCATGGTGGACTGGAGGCATGAGTGACCAGCCCGCGTCCCCGGAGGATCTCAGCCACCTCACGTACGAGCAGGCCCGAGCCGAACTAGCCGCGGTGGTGGAGCGGTTGGAGGCCGGCGGCTGCGCGTTGGAGGAGGCGCTGGCGCTGTGGGAGCGGGGGGAGGCGTTGGCCGCCCACTGTCAGCGCAAGCTGGACGGGGTCCGGGCCCGGCTGGACGCGGCCACCGAGCCGGAGTGATCACCGCGGGCCGCTCCGGGCGGCGCTAGCGCAGCGCGGCGGCGAACGTGTGGAGCTCCGGGATCGCGGCGGTGCCGTAGACCACCACGGTCCGGTCCGGTTCCAGCCAGACCACCGCCTGCTGCCCGGCGCCGCCTCGGTACTGCTGCCAGGTCACCCCACCGAGTTCGATCTCGCCGCCGGGTTGCCGTGGTTCCGGCAGTTCCCGCGTCAACACCTGGTCGGCCGGGGCCAGGGTCTGGAGGAGCTGCAGACTGTCCCCGCTAGGGGTCACATATCCAATCCGGACCGTGGCGGCTGGTTCACGTTGGAACACCGCACTGATCGGCACCCAGTCCTCCCCCAGCCCCTCCGGGGCGACCACCGCGATCCCGGCGCGCTCACCGGCGGCCAACGCCTCCTCCGGGTCGGTAGGCAGCGGCTGGGTGCGACCCGAGATGATCTGGTAGCCGCCGATGAGCAGCAGTACCGGCACCAGCAACACCAGCAGGGAGATGGCCATGTCCCGGGGACGCCGGGTGGGCTTGGGAGCCGGTTGGACACGGTCTGTGGGCGCCTGGTCGTTCACATATGCCAGGATGCCAGCAGGCGGACGCCAGTTGGGAGGTGGTCGGGGTGACCAGCATGACGCGGACGCGACAGGATCTGGACCGGAACCTCGCACTCGACCTGGTACGGGTCACCGAGGCAGCAGCGATGGCCGCGGGCCGGTGGGTAGGTCGCGGCGACAAAGAGGGCGGGGACGGCGCGGCGGTGGACGCCATGCGGCGCTTGATCAACTCCATCCCCATGCGCGGCGTGGTGGTGATCGGCGAGGGTGAGAAAGACCAGGCCCCGATGCTGTTCAACGGCGAGCGGGTGGGAGACGGCACCGGCCCGGAAGTGGACGTGGCGGTGGACCCCATCGACGGCACCACTTTGATGAGCAAGGGGATGCCGAACGCGCTGGCGGTGCTGGCGGTGGCCGAACGGGGGGCGATGTTCGACCCCAGCGCGGTGTTCTACATGGAGAAGCTGGCGGTCGGCCCCGATGCCGCGGACGTGATCGACATCACCGCCGGGGTGAAGGAGAACCTGCGCCGGATCGCGAAGGTGAAGCGCTCGTCCGTCTCCGAGCTGACGGTCTGCATCCTGGACCGGCCCCGCCACGCCGAGCTGGTGGAGCAGGTCCGCGACGCCGGGGCCCGGATCCGGTTCATCACCGACGGCGACATCGCCGGGGCGATCAGCGCCGCCCGGGAGGGCTCGGAGGTGGACGTCCTGATGGGGATCGGCGGCACGCCGGAGGGGATCGTGGCCGCCTGCGCCCTCAAGTGCATGGGTGGGGCGATGCAGGCCCGGTTGTGGCCGCGGGACGACGCTGAGCGGGAGAAGGCGATCGCCGCCGGTCACGATCTCTCCCGGGTCCTGACCACCAACGACCTGGTACGCGGGGAGAACGCGTTCTTCGTGGCGACCGGGATTACCTCCGGCGATCTGCTGCGCGGGGTGCGCTACCGGGCCGGGGGCGCCTACACCCAGTCGATCGTGATGCGTTCCAAGAGCGGCACCATCCGGGTGATCGACTCGTACCATCGGTTGGAGAAGCTGGCCCAGTACGCGGTGGTGGACTTCGACGGCCGCCGGAGTGACGAGGCCGCCGACGATCCTCTGGGCGGTGACGGCCGGGAGTGACGATTACCAACCGGACCCGGTCCGGGACGTCCTCCCCTCGTCCCCGCTGGCTGGTCCGGTGGCGTTCCGGCTGGTCGGCGCCGGCGACCCGGCGGGTGATCGGGGTGGGCTTGGCCGCGCTCAGCGGCGTGGCCAGCTCGGTCCAGGCCCTGGTCAACGGCGAACTAGGGGCCCGGCTCGACGACGGCGTGCTGGCGGCGCTGGTGTCGTTCGGCACCGGCCTGACCCTGATGACGATCCTGGTGGCGAGCACCCGCACCGGTCGCCAGAGCTTTCAGGCGGTGGGGCGGGCGCTGCGGGGCGGGCAGCTGCGGTGGTGGCAGCTGTTGGGCGGGGTGAGCGGTGGCTTTGTGGTGGCCTCGCAGGGGATCGCCGTGGCCACCCTCGGGGTGGCGGTGTTCACGGTGGCGCTGGTGGCGGGGCAGTCCGGCAGCAGCCTGATGGTGGACCGCGCGGGGCTCTCCCCGTCCGGCGCCCAGCCGGTGACCACCGCCCGGGTGGTGGGGGCGGGGTTGTGCGTGCTGGCGGTGCTGGTGTCGGTGGCCGACCAGTTTCACGCCCCGCAGACGCTCTGGTTGACGGCGCTGCCGTTGCTGGCGGGGGCCGCGGTGGCCTGGCAGCAGGCGGTCAACGGCTGGGTCCGGGTGGTGTCCAACTCGGTGCGGGCGGCCAGCTTGGTCAACTTCATGGTCGGTGGGGCGGCGCTGCTGGTGGGCATGGCGATCTCGGTCGCGGTGCGGGGCTGGCCGAGTGGGCAGTTTCCGACCGAACCCTGGCTGTACACCGGCGGCCTACTCGGAGCGGTCGTGGTCGCGGTGGGGGCGACGGTGGTGCGCCTGACCGGGGTGCTGTTGCTGATGCTCGGCACCATCTCCGGTCAGCTGCTGGGGGCGCTGGCGGTGGATCTCGTGGCGCCCACCGCCACCCCACCAACCTTGGTCACGTGCGCCGGTGCGGGGCTGGCCCTACTCGCGGTGCTGATCACGCTGCGACCGTCGGGGCCGCGACGCGGCGCGGTGCGGAAGGGGGGCCGAGGTGGCCACCGCTGAGGACGTCTATCGGATCGCCCGCTCCCTGCCGCGAACCACCGAGGGGGTGGTCCGGGACCGGGTGCGGTTCCGGGTGGGGCGGATCGTCTACGCCTCCCTGTCTCCGGACGAGACCATCCTGGGGGTGGGGTTTCCGAAGGAGGAGCGGGAGGCGGCCATCGCCGCGGAGCCGGACAAGTTTCTGCCGCCCGCTCCGGCGGATCTGCGCTACCGCTGGATCCGGGTCCGGTTGGCCGTGGTGGACGAGGTGGAGCTGCGGGAGCTGCTGACCGAGGCGTGGCGGATGGTGGTGGGTAAACGGACCGCCGCCGCGTACGACGCGGGGGAACTCACCGCCCCGCCGGACGCGGGTTAGCGCGGCAGCGGGAAGTCGGGCGGTGGGATGAAGTCGTCCGGTGCGGCCGGGGTCTGCGAGCGCCGGCGGCGGAACACGATCGCCGCTACCACCCCGGCGATGAACCCGAACAGGTGCCCCTCCCAGGAGATGCCGGCCTGTCCCGGTAGCACCCCCTGCAACTGCCAGCCGTAGAGCACCCCGACCAGCACCGCCACGGCGGCGTTCCACCAGCTGCGCTCGACGATCCCTCGGGTCAGCAGCAGCCCGAGGAAACCGAACACCACCCCGCTGGCGCCCACGTGCACCCGGGTCACCGTGGCCGGGCCGTGGGTGAACAGCAGGTCGCCGACCAGCCACACCCCGATGCCGGTGACCAGAATGATCAGCACGGTGGACCACACCGCCCGCCGGAGCCCACCGGCCAGCACGAACGTGCCCAGCAGGATCAACGGGACGCTGTTGGCGGCCACGTGGGCGAAGTTGGCGTGCAGTAGGGGCGCGAACAGGATGCCGTCCAGCCCGTCCAGCGCGCGCGGCACGATGCCGTGCGACCGGGCCAACGAGTAGCCGGGGAGGGCCCAGTCCAACAGGTGGACCAGGAACAGCACCGGCACCACCCCGCACATGACCACGAACGCCCGCCCGATGCTGGCGTAGAACTCTTCGGTGCCGAACCGCAGTGGTCGGTCATCCGGGCGTGCCAGTTCCCCCATCACCCTTCGTTGGTATCACGAATTGTCCCGCGCAGCCGGGGTCGCCCCCGTCGGGGCGGCCGGATCGGCGGTCGCCCGCCCCGCGCGCCGACGCTCCGCGGCGGTGTTGCCACGGAGGGTTACGGGCACGAGCGCACCTGCGGCGGCCGCACCGAAGCGGGGCATGTTGGCGTAGAGCGCCTCCCAGTCCCCGGCTCGCACCAGGTAGCTCTCGTGCCAGATCCCGACGTCCCCGCTGCTGCCCACCGCCCGGTTGAACGCCCGCCACTGTGGGTGGTGGGGAAGGGCCGGATCCCGGGCGAACGCTTCCAGTTGCTCCACCGAGCGCCAGTACTGCACCACCATCGGCCCCCGCGGGGACAGCCAGTATTCCACGTGCAGCAACCCCAGCTCCGGTCGCTGGAACAGGGTCTTCACCATCGGGCGCATCGCCAGGAAGACCGGCAGCCACCGGTGCACCTTCCACCACTTGTTGATCCGCATCCCGACCATGAACACGACGAAGTCACCGTCGAGCTGGGCGGCCATCCGCCCGGGCACCACCGCCGCCATCGCTGTTTCCTCCCGTCGATCCGCACCAGATAAGTAGATAGTAATACTATCTACTATCCACTGCCAGGTATCCTGGGCGCGTGCGGATCGCGGAATTGAGCCGGCGCAGCGGGACCTCCATCCCGACCATCAAGTACTACCTGCGGGAGGGGCTGCTGCCGCCCGGCACATCCACCGGCCGTAATCAGGCGGAGTACGACGAGCGGCACCTGGGCCGCTTGCGGCTGATCCGGGCCCTGCGGGAAGTCGGCGGGCTGAGCGTAGCCGCGACCCGGCAGGTGCTGGCGACGCTGGACGAACCGGTCCGCTCCACCCACGAGCTCATGGGCCACGCCCATCAGGCGGTGATCCGCCCCCTCACCGGGTCGCGCTCCTCCGACACCGACGACCCGGCCTGGCGGTCCGCCCGGCAGGAGGCCGGCCGCTGGATCACCAGCCTCGGGTGGCGGGTCCACCCCGACAACCCGGCGCTGGACCGGCTGGCGGATGTGCTGCTAGCGCTCCACCGGGTGGAGCGCACCGATCTGATCGCCGGACTGCCCCAGTACGCGGCGACGGCCCTGACCCTGGCGGAGCAGGAAGTGCCGACGGCCCGGGACGCCGGTGACCCCGCTGCGGTCATGGCGGCCGTGGTCACCGGCACGGTACTCGGGGAGGCGCTCCTGACCACCCTGCGGCTACTCGCCCACGAGCACGTCTCGGCCACCCTCGCCGGATACACCCCCGCACAGGGGCCCGGGTGCGAGCCGCCCGCCGGTGATCCCGGGGAGGGGACACCGCCGCGCCGGTGACACGCAGGCCGCACGCAGGCGCACCAACCGTGCAGCGAACTAGCTGCCGAATCGACGCTGCCGGTGGGCGTAGCTGCGGAGCGCCCGCAGGAAGTCCACTCGCCGGAATCCGGGCCAGTTCACGTCACAGAAGTAGAACTCCGAATACGCCGACTGCCACAGCAGGAAACCGCTGAGCCGCTGCTCCCCGCTGGTCCGGATGACCAGGTCCGGATCTGGCTGCCCCTTGGTGTACAGATGCCGGGCGATCTGGTCCATATCGACCAGTTCCGCCGCCTCCTCCAGCGACCGGCCTGCCTGGGCGTACTCCTGCAGCAGTGCCCGCACCGCGTCGGTGATCTCCCGCCGCCCGCCGTAGCAGATGGCCAGGTTGACCTGGGCACCACCGGTGCGCCCCACGGTCCGCTCCTCCGCCTCCTTCAGCGCGCTGGCGTGCCCGTTCGGCAGCAAGTCCAGCGCGCCGACCATCCGCAGCCGCCAGGGGTTGCCCTCGGCGGCCAGCGAGACCGCGAGATCCTCGATGATCTGCAGCAGTGGATACAGCTCCCGCGCCGGTCGGGAGAGATTGTCAGTGGACAGCAGCCACACCGTGACGTGGCCGATTCCCATCTCATCGCACCAGCGCAGCAGCTGCTTGACCCGCTCCGCCCCCACCAGATGCCCGTCGTTGGGGTTGCCGAACCCCATCTCCCGGGCCCAGCGCCGATTGCCGTCGACCAGCACTCCCACGTGCCGCGGCAACGGTTTACCAACCAGGGACGCGGCCAGCCGCCGCTCGTACAGCGAGTAGAGGAGATTACGCACCGCCATTGCAGAAAGCCTAATGCCCCGAGGCGGTGGCGTGGGGGCAGAGGAACCGCGCCCTGCCTCCCCGAACCACGGGGGGAAGGGCCCGGTTGCGGCCGATAAGACCGGTGGGGCTGCCGCGCACCGCGACAGCCCCACCCGTGGGTCACGCGACCCGGGAGCTCACTCGACGCCGAGCCGCGCCTTCAGGGCGTCCAGCTCCGCCCACAGCACCCCGGGCAGCTTGTCACCGAACTTCTCGAACCACTCGACGATCTGCGGAATCTCCTCCCGCCACTCCTCGACGTCCACCCGCAGCGCGGCCTCCACGTCCTCCCGCGGGACGTCCAGCCCGGTCAGGTCCAGCGCCTCCGGAGTCGGCACGAACCCGATCGGGGTCTCCACCGCGTCCGCGGTGCCCTCCAGGCGCTCGACGATCCACTTGAGCACCCGAGAGTTCTCCCCGAACCCAGGCCACAGGAACCGGCCGTCCTCACCCCGACGGAACCAGTTGACGTAGAAGATCTTGGGTAGCTTCTCCGGGTCGCCGGCGCCCTCCCCGGCGCCCTTACCCATCTCGATCCAGTGCCGGAAGTAGTCGCCGGCGTGGTAGCCGATGAACGGCAGCATCGCCATCGGGTCCCGACGCACCACCCCGACCTTCCCGGTGGCGGCGGCGGTGGTCTCCGAGGACAGGGTCGCTCCCATGTAGACCCCGTGCACCCAGTCCCGGGACTGGGTGACCAGCGGGATGGTGGTCTTCCGCCGCCCACCGAACAGGATCGCCGAAATCGGCACCCCCAGCGGGTCCTCGTACTCCGGCGCCAGGATCGGGCACTGGGTGATCGGGGTGCAGAACCGCGAGTTCGGGTGGGACGACAGTTCACCGGAGTCCGGCGTCCAGTCCCGACCCCGCCAGTCGGTCAGGTGGGCCGGCGGCTCCCCCATCCCTTCCCACCAGACGTCCCCGTCGTCGGTCAGGCCGACGTTGGTGAAGATCGAGTTACCCCGCTCCAGGGTGCGCATCGCGTTGGGGTTGGTGTTCCAGTCCGTCCCCGGGGCCACCCCGAACAGGCCGTACTCCGGGTTCACCGCGTACAGCCGACCGTCGGGGCCGAACCGCATCCAGGCGATGTCGTCGCCGAGCGTCTCGACCTTCCACCCTGGGATGGTGGGCTCCAGCATGGCCAGGTTGGTCTTACCGCAGGCCGACGGGAACGCACCCGCGATGTAGTAGACCTTCCCCTCGGGGGAGGTCAGCTTCAGGATCAGCATGTGCTCGGCCATCCAGCCCTCGTCCCGCCCCATCACCGAGGCGATCCGCAGGGAGTAGCACTTCTTGCCGAGCAGCGAGTTGCCCCCGTACCCCGAACCGAAGGACCAGATCTCCCGCGTCTCCGGGAAGTGGGAGATGTACTTGGTCTCATTGCACGGCCACGGAACGTCCGGCTGGCCAGGCTCCAGCGGCGCGCCGACCGAGTGCAGAGCCGGCACGAAGTCGGCGTCGTCCCCCATCGCCTCCAGCACCTGCTTCCCCATCCGGGTCATGATGTGCATGGAGACGACCACGTACGCCGAGTCGGTGATCTCCACGCCGAACATCGGTTTTTCGGCGGTCAGCGGACCCATGCAGAACGGGATCACATACATGGTGCGACCCCGCATGCACCCGCGGTAGAGATCGGTCATGATGGCTTTCATCTCGCCCGGGTCCATCCAGTTGTTGGTGGGCCCGGCGTCCGCCTCATCCACCGAGCAGATGAAGGTCCGCTCCTCCACTCGCGCCACGTCGGTGGGGTCGGTACGCGCCCAGAACGAGTTGGGCTTGCGATCCGGGTTGAGCCGGACCAGCGCCCCCGCCTCCACCAGCTCGTCGGTCAGCCGCGTCCACTCTTCGCGGGAGCCGTCGCACCACACCACCCGGTCCGGAGTGGTGAGCGCGGCTACCTCGCTTACCCAGGCCAGCAGTCGGGGGTGCGTGGTCGGGGCATCCTCGAGCCCAGGTATAGCGGTCGCGGTCATGGCAGTTCTCTCCTTGCTTGTGAACTCAACCAACGTGCGGTCGTCAGCCGAGACGACGTCACGTGTGGGTATGCCCACAGCCTAGCCCTGAACCCTGAGGTGAACACCGACAAGGCCTTGTGAAGATCTGCACAAGCTTTGTGGCCAGAGTGGCGTACGCATAAAAAACCGCCGGGGGAGCGCGGACGAACTAGAGAAATCTCTCGCGGGGAGCCCGGGTTCGTTCTCAGGCTGCTAGTACAACGTTTCCGAAATTACCGACGGTCCCTACTCGATCTCTCTTATGCTGATATGCACTGATAATCGTGGGGGGAGATACGCGCGTTACCGCCCGCCCCGCCGGTCGCCCGCGCTACGCTCGCCACGTGTGGCTGACCCGGCTGTACCGGCGGTTCCGGCACCTGGTCCACGAGCTCGGCAAGTTCGGGACGGTCGGGGCCGTAGCCTTCATCGTGGACACCGGTCTGCTCGCGGTGCTGTTGCAGCTGAAGGTCGAGTCCCTGCTCGCCAAGACCGCGGCCACGGTGGTCGCGGCGACCGTGGCCTTCCTCGGCAACCGATTCTGGACCTGGCGACACCGGCAACGATCCGGGCTGACCCGAGAGTACGTGTTGTACTTCACGTTCAACGGTATCGGGCTGGGAATCTCCCTCGCGGTGCTCGGCATCAGCCACTACGGGCTGGGCCGGATCTGGCCCGGGTTCGCCACCCCGCTGGCCGACGTGCTCTCCGCCAACGTGATCGGCCTGGCCGCCGCCACCATCTTCCGCTTCTGGTCCTACCGCCGGTTCGTGTTCCGCGAACCGGTCGCCGCGGAGACCACCCCGGGAAGGCGCTCTTCGGTGCCGGCTGCGGCCCCGAGTGAACCGGACGGGGTCGCGTAAAGTGGCCGGCGTGCGTGCGTGGTACCGACGTTGGCAGACGTTGATCGGGGAGGCGTGGCGGTTCGGCCTAGTCGGCGCCACCAATGTGCTAATCAACTTTTTACTCTTCAACGTGCTGGTGGTGACCTGGTTCAGCGACAGCGAACTCAAGGCCAATGTGGTCGCCACCGCGTTCGCCACCACCAGCTCGTACCTCATGAACCGGGCCTGGACCTTCCGGCACCGCAAGACCGACCGGATCCGCCGGGAGTACGTGCTGTTCTTCCTGTTCAACGGCATCGGCTTGGGGATCGAGCTGGCGGTGATGGGGCTGATCAAGTACGGCCTGGGCCTGACCGCGCTGTGGGCGATCAACCTGGCCAAGGTGGCCGGGCTCGGGCTCGGCACCGTGTTCCGGTTCTGGACCTACCGCACGTTCGTGTTCGCCGGTCCACGGCCGGTCCCGACCGACGCCTCTCCCGCCCACACCTCCGCCTCGGCGGCCGCCTCCGCCTCGTCTGACCTGTCCCAGTCGCCCCTGCCGGCCGGCGCCTCCAGCCCGGAGCTGACGCCGCCGCCCCCGACCACCCCGATCGCCTCCAGTCGGTCATGACTACCTCGGCATATGAACCGGCCCGCTCCGGCACCGGCGGAGTGCCGGAGCTGTACTGGGAGGACCTCACCCCCGGACGCCGCTTCGACCTCGGGCTCACGGTGGTCGACCGGGCCGAGATGGTGGCGTTCGCGGAGCGCTTCGACCCGCAGTGGTACCACGTGGACGAGAAGCTGGCGCAGGCCAGCCCGTACGGTGACCTGATCGCCAGCGGGTTCTTCACGGTCAGCTTGTTCATGCGGGCGTACGTGGATCACCTGCTGTCCCGGGCGGCCGCCGACGCCTCCCCCGGCCTGGAGGAGCTACGGTGGCTGGCCGCGGTGTACGCCGGGGACCGGTTGGCCACCGAACTGCTGGTGGTCGGACAGGCGCCGTCGAAGGCCAAGCCCGGGTGCGGGACGGTCATCCTACGGGGCACCATGACCCGGGTCGCCACCGCGGCCGGGCCGGTGGACCCCCCGGTACCGGTGCTGCGGACCCAGTTCCGCGGCTGGTTCCACCGCCGCGGCTGACCGGTCGACCGCAGCGGACCGCCGGCGGGGCCCACCCGGGGCACGGAAACGATTAGGCCGGTGTGGACGGCGGGGTGGGCGGCTGCTGCTGCCGCTCGCTGAACTGCTCCAGCATCTCCCGGAACTCCTCGTCGCTCAGGGAGTGCCGGTCCCGGTCGGCGTCCACCAACTCGTACAGCAGCGTCTGCACCCGGTGCACCTTGGGCACATCGATCAACTGGGTGGTGCCGTCCTGGCCCGCCGACTCAATCACCAGGGTGCCGCAGCCGAAGAGCCGGTCGATCAGGGTCTGGTTCATGGTGTGGTTGTTCACCCGGTGCAGCGGGATGTCCCGCCGCTCCCGGTGGAAGATGCCGAACTGCAGGATCACCCGCTCGTTGGTGAAGATGTAGTGGGTGGTCCGCCACACGATCCACGGCCACACGGTCAGCCACAGCACCAGCACCAGCGCGACCGCGCCGAGCACATACAGGACGATCTGCCAGACGTCCCCCTCCGGCAGAAACAGCCACCCCGCCACGAGCGCCGCCACGCACAGCACCAGCACCATTACCGGCCGCGCCAATTCCCGCCAGTGCGGGTGCAGGTGCATGACCACCTGCTCGTCGTCGGTGAGGATGTTCTCCGGAAAGCTCACGGCGACAGACTAGTTCCTGGTCGCCACCGGCGCATCCGACGATCAGTCCGGCCCACCGCCGGTCCGGTCACCGGCCGCCGGCGGTGTTCTCCGGCGTGGCCCGCAGGTGCACGATGTCGGCGGCGGCCACCTCCTGCCGACCCGTGGGAGTAGACAGTACGAGTCGACCGTCCGGGTCCACCCCGACCACGGTGCCGATCAGCTCATCTTCGCCCGGCAGCACTGCTCGCACCGGTCGCCCCACGGTGGCGCAGGCCGCCAGGTAGGTCGGCCGCAACCCACACCGGTCGGCGTCCCCGCCGGCCGCCCGCCACCGCTGATACCAGTCCCCGACCCGATCCAGCAGCGCTCCCGCCAGCGCCACCCGGTCCAGGTTGGTGGCCCCGGCCAACGCCAGGGAGGTGGCGGGTGGGGCGTCCGGCGCCCGGGGCGGCAACTCTGCCGGCCCCACCGTGACGTTCAGCCCGATCCCGAGCACCACCGCGTCCCCGGCCACCTCCGCCAGCACCCCCGCGCACTTGCCGTCGGCCACCAGCAGATCGTTCGGCCACTTCACCTGGGCGGTGAGCCCGGTGACCGCTCCGACCGCCTCCACCAACGCGACCCCGGCCAGCAACGGCAGCCAACCCCACTGCGGTACCGGGGCGGGTGGCCGCCCCGGGGTGGATTCGGCGGGGCGCAACAGCACGCTCAACGTCAGCCCGGCCCGGGGTGGGCAGCTCCACCGGCGCCCGATCCGCCCCCGGCCCGCGCGCTGGTGCTCGGCCACCACCACCAGCCCCTCGGGCTCCCCGTCCCACGCTGCCTTGATCACCTCGGCGTTGGTGGAGTCAGTCTCGGCCAGCACCACCACCCGGCGCCACAACCGGTCGGGGCGCAGTACCGCCCGACGCAGCGCGTCCGGGTCGAGTGGTGCCCGCGCCAGCAGGGTCGGTTCCACCGCCCCACCGTACCGGCCGGTGATCATGCCCGAGGTCCGGCCGGGGGGATCTCCCCTCGGCGGGTGGGTCGGCCCCGGGTGGTGCGGTGGATGCTCGACGAGCGGGTGGTGGGGGAGATCGACCGGGAGGCCAGTCGCTGCGCGGCGCGGGGGACGGTCCGCCCCGGCACCGGCGCCCGCCCCACCGCGCGGACCGTGGCCTGGTCTCCGGTCACCGGGGCCGGGCGGCGCCGCAGCGGGGACCAGCGCACCGGCCAGCGCCGGGTCGGCTCCCGCCGCACCGGCGGCTGCGGCCGTGGATCCCGGTGGACCGGGCCCCGGCGGACCGGCGGCTGCCGCACCGGGCCGCTCCGAACCGGCTGGCGGATCGGCGGCCGGCGGGTGAGCAGCCAGCGGCTGAACGGGCGCCGAAACGGCGACCACCACAGGAACCGGCTGCGGGTGCCGGTGCGTTGGAACGGCGCGGTCAGTGCGGACGCCAACAACCGAGAACCGACCAGGGCCAACACCGGTCCCCACCGGGCGGCCAGCCGAGCACACACCCGGCGGACTGGGCGCAGCCAGCGGATCCCCAGCTCCTCCTGGAATCCGACCAGGACGCCGACGCCCCCGAGCAGCAACGCGACGCCGAGGAGCAACACATGCCGGTTAACGATCGGGACTAATCACCCGAAACGCCATGAAGGTCAACAGCGGCTGAGTCGCTACCATCCAAGCGTGACCGCACAGCACCCCGAGCCGCCGGCGTCGGTCGCCGACCTGACCGGCAAGCCGCCCGCTACCGCACCGGACCTCCAGACCACCGCTGGCAAGCTGGCCGATCTGCAACGTCGACTGGACGAAGCGGTGAACGCCGGCTCCGCCCGCGCAGTGGAGAAGCAGCACGCCCGCGGTAAGCAGACCGCCCGGGAGCGGATCGACCAGCTGCTCGACCCGGGCTCGTTCGTGGAGCTGGACGAGCTGGCCCGGCACCGCTCCACCAACTTCGGGCTGGAGGCCACCCGCCCGTACGGCGACGGTGTCGTGACCGGGTACGGCACCGTGGACGGCCGGCCGGTGGCGGTGTTCTCGCAGGACTTCACCGTGTTCGGTGGCTCGCTGGGCGAGGTGTTCGGCGAGAAGATCCTCAAGGTCATGGACTTCGCCATGAAGACCGGCTGCCCGGTGATCGGCATCAACGACTCCGGCGGCGCCCGCATCCAGGAGGGCGTGGTCTCCCTCGGCCTCTACGGCGAGATCTTCTACCGCAACACCCGCGCCTCCGGGGTGATCCCGCAGATCTCACTGATCATGGGACCGTGCGCCGGCGGCGCGGTGTACTCGCCGGCGATCACCGACTTCACGGTGATGGTCGACCAGACCAGCCACATGTTCATCACCGGCCCGGACGTGATCAAGACGGTCACCGGGGAGGACGTCGGCTTCGAGGAGCTGGGCGGGGGGCGCACCCACAACACCCGCTCCGGCAACGCCCACTACCTGGCCAACGACGAAGCGGACGCGATCGACTGGGTGAAGGCGCTGCTGTCGTACCTGCCCAGCAACAACCTGGAGGACCCGCCGACATACGACGCCCCGGCCGAGCTGGCGCTGACCGACGACGACCTGGCGCTGGACTCGCTGATCCCGGACTCCGCCAGCCAGCCGTACGACATCCACGCGGTGATCGAGGCGGTGCTGGACGACCGGGAGTTCCTGGAGGTCCAGCCGCTGTTCGCGCAGAACATCGTGGTCGGGTTCGGCCGGGTGGAGGGGCGCTCGGTCGGGGTGGTGGCCAACCAGCCCATGCACCTGGCCGGCACTCTGGACATCGACGCCAGCGAGAAGGCCGCCCGGTTCGTCCGGTTCTGCGACGCGTTCAACATCCCGATCCTGACCTTCGTGGACGTGCCCGGGTTCCTGCCCGGCACCCAGCAGGAGTGGAACGGGATCATCCGCCGGGGCGCCAAGCTGCTGTACGCGTACGCCGAAGCCACCGTGCCCAAGGTCACGGTGATCACCCGCAAGGCCTACGGCGGGGCGTACGACGTGATGGGCTCCAAGCACCTGGGCGCGGACATGAACTTCGCCTGGCCGACCGCGCAGATCGCGGTGATGGGTGCCCAGGGGGCGGTGAACATCCTCTACCGGCAGGAGCTCGCCAAGGCGGAGGATCCGGACACCCGCCGCGCCGAGCTGATCAAGCAGTACGAGGAGACGCTGGCCAACCCGTACATCGCCGCGGAACGCGGCTACGTGGACGCGGTGATCCGCCCCGCCACCACCCGGATCCACGTGGTCCGGGCGCTGCGGGCGCTGCGGAACAAGCGGGACAGCCTGCCGCCGAAGAAGCACGGCAACATCCCGCTCTGACCGACTTGCACCGCGCTGGCACACTGTGCCCCCGTCCGGGGGCTGGCTGTGTCAGATTCGCTGGTGAAGGAGGTGCGTCGCGGTGACCGTCCCCCTCCAGCACCACTCGGCCCGTGGACCGAGGAGGACTACTCCGGCTCGGTGAGACCCCGGACCGAGTGGAGCTGGTGGACGGGAGCCTGATCGTGAGCCCGGCGCCGAGCAAACAGCAGCAGCGCCCCGCCACCACCATGATGTGCCGGGTGACGGTCATGGCTCCACCCCTATCCGACCAGCTCGACCAGGGCCGGCCATAGGAGCAACTTAACCGCGTACCCCACCGCCGCGAGGTTGATCAGACCGAACACCCCCACCCACAGCAGCCCCGGCAGATGGGTGAGCCGCCCCAACTGGTCGGCATCGGACTGAGGCGAGCCGCGCCGCCACCGGCTGGCCTGCAGCTCCGCCACCGGTCGGATCGCCCCGATCAGCAGAAACCACACCAGCGCGTACCCGAACCCCGCCTGTACGTACGGATCGGCGTACCAGGTGACCACGAACACCAGCCCGCCGGCGACGAGCATCGCCACCAGCCCGTACAGGTTGCGGATCCACAGCAGCATCACCGCCAGCAGCGCCAGGGCCAGCCACAGCAGCAGCGCCACCCGACCCTGTCCCAGCAGCCATGCCCCACCCACGCCGAGCAGGGCCGGGGCTGGGTAGCCGGCCAACAGGGTGAGGATCATGCCCAGCCCGCGGGGCTTGCCGCGGGAAACGGTCAGGCCGGAGGTGTCCGAGTGCAGCCGGATGCCGGACAGCCGACGCCCCACCAGCACCGCTACCAGCGCGTGCCCGCCCTCGTGGGCGATGGTGACGCCGTGGCGGGCCACCCGCCACACCGGCCGGACCGCCACCACCACCAGGGCGAGCGCGGCGGTGCCGACCACCACCGCGGCGGTGACCGGATCACTGGTGGCCAGCAGCCGGTCGGTGAATTGCGAGAGGTGGTCCACGGCCGATCAGCCTGCCACAGATCCCCGCCCCCGCCTAGGGGGTGGATCGGCGGTCGGTCGATGGGTTCCGAGGGGTGATCTACCGCCGCCCCAGGCTGCCGGGTTCGGTCGGCGGGCGCATAAGCTGCCAGGCATGGCCGAGGAGAAACAGCCGCTGCTGCGGGTGGTCCGGGGCAACCCGACCGAGGAGGAGCTGGCCGCGCTGGTGGGGGTGGTGGTCGCCGCCGCCGCGCAGACGTCGCCTACCCAGCCGACGCCGCAACAGTCCGCCTGGGCACGGGTCGGTCGGTTCCGCCCCGCCCTGCCGCCCTACCGCGGCCCGGCCGCCTGGCGCGCCGCGGTCCAGCACCGCTAGCCCGCCGCCTGCCTGATCGTCAGGTCTGGGCCCTGTCAGCAGCGGCCTCAGCCGACGCCAAGATGGCATCGAGCTGGCTCGCTTTAATCCCAAGCGCTCGCGTCAGCATTACAAATGCTACGACCTGGCATAGCCCGATGTCATTGAGTGACGCCTTCCCAAGGGACTGCTCCTCGCCCAACGCCCGACGGACGACCGACTCAAATATCATGTGGCCTTGCGGGACGTTCAACTGCCTCCGGACTCGGTATACCCAGTTGGCGATGACACGAATGTCTTCGTCCTCACGAAATGCCAAACGCGCCACCTCCGCCAGCGCGGATTCGGTCAGGCGGTAGGTGTGAGCATTCGACCATACATCCGCTGCCTTCATCTCTGCTTTAAGGGCATTCCGGGCAGGCTTGTCATCCAGCGCGGAGGCTCTGAGCCAGAGCGCAACTGTGGTGGTGGGTTTTCCACTCGGCCTCCGGCCGATTAGACGAATAATACCTCGCTTGACAGAGCCAGATCTCTTGGACCGCGACCGAACAGTCGCCTTGGGATTGCTAGCGCTGCTGACAGGAAGGACCGTATTTAACCTATACGCCATCAGCAGAACGAGGCCGGCGGCGGTCGCATTTTGCGCCAGCTGCTCAGCCTGAGCGATCAGCGCATCCAGTTCAGACTCGGACAACCGCAGGTCTCTGATGAGCTCGAGCAGAAAATCTGCATCGACCTCAGTGAGCGCGCCGATATCCACCTCATTCGCGAGATAGAGCTCACCGAGCGCGATCCGAATCTGGACTTCCGCGGCATGGAGATCCACCGACTCCCCAGGGAACTTTCGCTGACTCAGCTCCCTGATATACGTCGTCACTTGACGTATGTCGACGTCGGATGGAAACCGCTTTCGGATAGCCAGCGTTAGCGCAGAGCTGAGAATAAATTCCAGAGCTGGCTTGTTGTCGTTGTCCCACTCCCGCGCAGCCTGAGCGATGTCGTCATCTATGACGCCCTCGCGCAAGTTGGACATGCGCAAGCGAGGGTCTTTCAAGATCGCCCGCACCAGCCGCCCGCCTGCGGTCTTGGGGCGCTCCTGGGTGGCATCGGCCATGGGAGACCACCTTCACGCTCTTATCCACTAAGGACAATTTACCACCGCTGAGGCGATATCAACAAAGATGGACCGATCTCAACCAGAGCGCCGAGCGCCGCCAGGCGACCACCGTCTGACAGGGGCGATATGAACACCTTTCCGACCGGCCAGATCAGGCATCAGCACCAGCTTCCACTAACGCCGGAATGAGATCGAAACTTCTCGATTAAAGTCAGGTTTCATAGATCGGTGAGACCCTGGGATAGGGCTTGGGCTGTCGACCAGCCTCCACGTCCGAGAGCAGCACATCCAGCTGATGGCTGGACAAGCCGAGTTCCCGGGCTATGTACATGAAGCAGATCGCCGAGCAGAACGACGTCCGGCTAGGGGACAGCCCTCCGAGCCAGGTCCGCTCCCTGAGGGCGGTACGAACCCACGCCTCGAACGCCATATGAGGATGGTGGGTGATCTGCAGCGTCCTGCGAAGCTGCATCACCCAGGCGGTAATCGTCCGGATGTCCTCGCCCGGCCGGAAACGCAGCCGCACAGCATAAGCTCCGGCATGGTGGAAGAGGAGCAGCGTCGTTGGCTCCTCCCATTCCCCTGCCTCCCTCATCCGTAGGTCGAGCTCATCCCGCAGCGGTCGGTCATCCAACGCCAGTGCGCGCAGATACTGCGCGGGGATGGAGGACGGCTTCCGAGCCTGGAGCCGCTGCAATGACCGCTGCGCGTCGGCCGACACCAGCTCCAGCGGCGTGGCGCTCCGCGGCGGCACTAGCCGCTCCTCGTGCTCAACGTTTCCCGACCCGGCTAGAGGATCCGCTGTTTCCACCAAGGACTCTGCCTCACGCACCAACACCGCCAGCGCCGCTTCCGACAGATCGAGCCCGCGTACGAACGCCATCAATACGTCGATCTCCCGCGTCCCGATCGTGTCTGGGTCGGTTTCCGCTGCCAGATACAGTTCCCCTAACGCCATCCGCGCCAGCACCTCAAGTGCCCACCGGTCTACCTCTTTCCTCGATTCCTTCTGCCCCTCGTCCGGCCACGCCTGATCACACAACCGTCCAAGGTGTGCCGTCACCTCCCGGATATCCACATCCGGGCTCCAGTGTCGCCGTACCCCGAGGGTGAAGGTGGCGGTGCACAACCTTCCCAAGGCCACCCCCAGGGAAGCCTCGTCTGCCTGGTCTAACGAACCAAGGTCCAATCGACTCAACGAACCAAGATCCAGCTGGCTTGACCCAACCAGGTCAGCCACTCCGGTTTCCTCCAGCTCGCTGAACTTCAGCTCGCTCTTGAGCAGGGCATACAGCAAGCTCCCCGCCAGGGTTTCCGGCATCTGGTGAATCATTCCGTATGCCCCTTCTGAGATCTCCGCTCCGGTGGCCGGGATGGTGGGGAGCCGCCAGTGGGTGGCTTCGCACCGGCCATCGTCCAGCATGCCGGCAAGGGGCAACTACGCGATCCGATGGCAGGCTGCACCCCGGTTGCTCCTACGACAAGCCGGTGGCGGGCCACGGGGTCACCGTCACCCGCCACCGGCCGACTCTGCTCCTGCCTCCTAGCAGGCGCCGTAGCGGCACTGCAGGAACGCGAAGGTGATTTCGGACTCGGACAGCACCCGCTGATGGGCACGCACCTCATCGATGGAACCGATCAGGTGGTCGGCGTCGAGTCCCGCGCCGACCGTGAACGTGCCGGTGGCGGCCCAGGCGGACGGGGCAGGAGCGGTGGTCACCGTACCGGGCACGGGGTCACCGTTGTACGGTCCACCGTCTACCACGAGCCGGATCTGCCCGGCGAGCGGATCGTAGCTACCAGCCAGGTGGACCCACTCCCCTGGCTGTGGCAGCCTCGACGAGCAGGCGGAGGTGACATCCGGCAGTCCGTCCCCGTGCCGTACCTCGAAGCACCAACCGCCCTGGCCACTGTTGGCGGCCGGGTCATACACCAGCGCCGCCATGGTGTCGGCGAGCCCGTTCTGGGAGACCACCACCGTGCGGTCGGCGAAACTGTCCGGCTTGACCCAGGCCATGACGGTGAAACCGGCGTGGTAGTCGGTGGAAAGTACCGTCCCCATCTCCACATATCCGTCACCGTCCAGCACGATCGCGGTACCGGTCGCCGCAGGGTTGCTCGGGTTGATGCCGGAGGGGCCCCAGGTGGCGCTACCCCGCAGGGTGCCGGCGTACGTGGGGTCACCGTTGGTGGGCAGGGCCTGGTCCCCCTGCCCCTCGTCGAACTTCCATTGCAGGAACTCAGGGGGTTCCGGCTTCACCAGGAACGCGTACGACGTCCAATCGGAGACGTTGCCGGCATGGTCCACCGCGCGGACCCGCAGCACCTGCTCCATGTCCGCCACCGGCGTGATCATCACGTCCTCAGCCGGCATGCCAGCGGCGACCGGCACGACCGCCCCGTCACCGTTGAGCCAGCGGTAATGGAACTCGACCACATCGGTGGCCCCGTCCGGATCGAACGTGAACGGCCCAGGCTGGCCGACCCCACCGTTCCAGGTGCCGGTGTCCTTGGGCAGATAGAAATCCGACCACACCACCGGGGCTCCCGGCGGAGTGGTGTCCACCGTGAACACAAAATCGGGGGACCAGTCACTGCTCCCGCCCCGGCTGTGCGCCCGTACCCGGAACTGATAGGTCTCCCCGTCGGTGAGCTCCAGCGACGGGCGCCACTGCGCGATGGCACCGGAGCTGACGTCACGGACCACCCCAGCGGAGACCAGCGATCCGGACATGGTGCGGACCTGGAACCGCACGAAATTCAGCAGCGCACCGTCCGGGTGACTCACGCGCGCCTGCAACCAGGGCCGCGTTGACCGTACGGCGGCCGGTGACTCGCACACCAGGCAGTCACCGCCGAGCCCCAACTGGTCCGGTGGATACGGCTTCCCCAGGAGGCTGGCCGTGACGACCGGTGCGGGTGTCTCGGTGGCCGCCGCTGGGCTGCCCAGCATCGTGGTCGCCAGCAGGGTCAGCGAAAGGGTCCCCACCAACGCACGCCGGAGCTGGCCCCGGCGGCTGGCGGCTCCCCGGTGATGTGTCCACAAGTTACGGAGTCGCGACCTCACGGACGGGGTGGGTATCAACTGCCCTCCTCATCAACATGACCTATCCGGATCACCACCGTACGTATCCAGATCACATCGTGCAATGTAAATCACTGAGTGTGATCGACAAACTGGACATCTGCCGGCAACCTTGCGCCGTGGCGCCACGCGCAGTAACCACGACGGTGCACCACTCCGCGATCAGGCGCGGGGTAGCCGAGCGGCCGCGACCCGCGCCAACTCCAGCAACCAGTTGAGATCCGCCTGGGAGTCGTACAGGCGCAACGTGGTCACCACCTCGCCTACCCGGACCACGGCGATCAGCTGGACCGAGTCTCGCCACGCCTCAGTGATCAGCAATGACTCATCACCGGCGAACCCGGTGCGCACGATCTGATAAGACACCGGATCGTCACCCCAGTCGCTCGGGTCACACTCTTCCACCACCCTCCGGACATCCGCCAGGTGCTGGTGTGCACCCCCCGACTGGAACAGGTCCACCGCTTGGACCAGCCGGAGCCCCTCCTTCTGCCGGATGAACGCATCCTGGCTCAACCAGTCGCGCCCGCTCCCGGCATCAGCCGTCTCCACCGCGTCCGCTCCCGCCCCTGTCCCCCAGCTACGCAGCGCCAGCTCCCGGCGCAGCGCCAGGGACGGATGGTCCGCCGGGGTAAACCCGGGACAGGCCACCGCCCACAGCCAGTCCGGTGGGCCGTCCAGATACAGGACCATCGCGGCGAGCTGCCGCCAATCGCCTTCCCCAAGGTCCGCTGTGGTCAGAAACCAGCCACCGTCGACCTGGCTGTCGATAGTGGAGATATCGTCTTCACTCACCGGTGGCGCCCCGGTCGGTGACGTCAGCGCGTCAGCCGCGGTGGACGGACCAGCGATCGGAGGCGGAGCGGTGCCCGGACTCCCGGCCAGCTTCCCCAACCCGGTCGCGGCCAGCCCGGTGGTCGCCAACACCGCCACCGCCACCAGGCCGTACTGCCGATACCTACGGCGTTGCCCTCGCCGCCGCACCTCCTCCGCCGGGACGAACGGAGTCGGCGGTGGCTGCGCCCGCAGTCGGTCGAACCACCGGTCAAGGTGCTCGGACATACGCTTCCTCCGTCGTTTCCAGCAGCCGGGCGAGCGCCCGACGCCCCCGGGACAGCCGCGCTTTCACGGTGCCTTCGGCCACCCCGGTCTCCGCGGCCACGTCGGCCACCGACAGGCCGACCAGGTGATGCAGCACGATCGCGGTCCGCTGCGCCGGTGGGAGCTGCCCCAGCGCGGTGAGCAGCGCCACCGCGTCCGGATCCGGTTCAGGCGGCGCGGCCGGTGCGGGCGCCCGGCGCTGGGCGAGCAGCCGATTCCGGGCCCGCCGCCACCGACTCACCGCCACCCGTCGGGCGACCGTGCGTACCCACGCTTCCGGGTCGTCATAGCGTTTCAGGCGAGACCAGTGCTGCCACGCCCGCGCGTACGCCTCGTGCACCGCGTCCTGCGCCTCGGACGGATCTCGGGTCAGGGCGACCAGACACACGTACACCCGTTGCCGGGTGGCGCGGTAGAACGCGTCGAAGCTCGCCTGATCCTCCACGCCCGTAACACGCGGCTGCCGCCGCTCCGGTTGCACCCGTCACCGCACCAGGGCGCGGAGCTCCTCCGGCCCCAGCTCTTCGGTACGAATTGTGGTGATCTGGTCTGCTACCCGCACCACCACCGCGTACGCGGTGTGCTGCTCCGGTGGCCGCAGCCGGATGCTCTTCACCAGCAGGGACTCGTCGCCGGCGAACCCGGTGTCGATGATCAGATGCTGTTGCCGGTAGGCGTCCGGGTCGTCCCGTCCGCCGGCTTCGTAGCGGGCGCATTCCCGCAGCACCCGGCGGATCTCCGCGAACGCCCGTTCGCCCCAGCCCGGTTGATAGATCTCCACCTGCTCAGTCCGGTCCGACCTGGACCTCACCCGCACCTGTTGCCGCTGAGCCGGGGCCTGGTAGTCGGCGGCCCGGTAGCCGACACAATCCGGCAGCTCCCACGCCCACGGTTCCGCCACCGGGGGTTGCTCCGCCTCGATCGACTCCGCCCCGGGGTGGGCACTCTGGCAACCGGCCAACAGCACCGCGACCAGCGCCGCCACCAGACCCCGCACCGGGGCCGGGAGTGACGGTGGGCGGCGAGGCATGGGCGCTCCTTTGCTCCGGGACAGTGGCGGTTCATCATGTTCCACGCCGCAGCAGCGGTGTGGGTTGCGGGTAGCCTGTGCCCTCGTGGGTGATCGCCTAACGTCGTCCCGGCCTCGGCTGGTGCTCGCTTCCGCCAGCGCCAGCCGCCGGCAGATCCTCGCCAGCGCCGGCATCGCCGCCGAGGTGATGGTGAGCGGGGTGGATGAATCGACCATCACAGAGCCGGACATCACCCGGCGTTGTCAGGCGCTGGCCCGGTTGAAGGCCCAGGCGGTCGCGGACCAGCTCCGGGACCAGCTATCGGTCCCTGACCGGTCGCCGGCAGCGACGCCGGCCGCCCCGGTCGGGGCACCGACGCTGGTGTTGGGGTGTGACTCACTGCTGGAGTTCGACGGTCAGGTGCTGGGTAAACCGGGCGACGCGGCGACCGCGACCGCCCGGTGGCGGCGGATGCGGGGCCGATCCGGGGTGCTCCACACCGGGCACGCGGTGGTCGAGGTGGGTTCCGGCCGGGTAGCGGAGGCGGTCAGCCGGGCCCGGGTCCACTTCACCGAGATCACCGATGAGGAGATCGCCGCGTACGTGGCCACGGGGGAGCCGCTGCAGGTGGCGGGCGCGTTCACGATCGAGGGGTACGGGGCGCCGTTCATCGACCGGATCGACGGCGACCCGGGCACCGTGCTCGGATTGTCGCTGCCGCTGTTGCGGCGGCTGCTCGCGGAGCTCGACGTCCCCATCACCGCGCTCTGGCGGTGAACGGCCGGTCGACGGGGAACCCGTCGACCGGCCGGGGTCATCCTTGGGGCGGGGCACCGCCCGCCCCAGCCGCGTCAGCGCACGGTGCGGGCGAACGCGCGGGCCGCCCAGACCACCGCCAACACCGCCAACACGGCCACGACCAGCGCCCCCTGCCAGACACTGTCGTCGCCGATGTTGCCGGCGAACAGGGCGCGTACGCCGTCCACCGCCCAGGAGAACGGGTTGACCTTGGAGAGGTTCTCCAGCCACCGGGGAGCGTACGGCTCCACGATCGGCAGCATGATGCCGGACAGCAGCATCAGCGGCAGCGCCACCGTGTTCATCAGGGGCGCCAACGCGTCCTCGCTGCGGACCTTCAGCGCCACCGCGTACGACACCGCGGAGGTCATCAACGCGATCAACGCCAGCATCAGGTAGGCCAACAGAATGTTGGCCAGATGGGCCGACAGCCCGAAGATCAGCGACAGCACGGTGATGAGGAACGCTTGCACGAGCAGGGTGCTGGCGTCCCGTAGGGAGCGTCCGAGCAGGAGCGCCAGCCGGCTGATCGGAGTCACCCGGGACCGTTCGATCACCCCGGCGCGTAGCTCGGCGATCAGGCCGAACCCTTGGAACAGCCCGCCGAAGATGGCCAGCATCACCAGCAGCCCCGGCACGAAGATCTGGTAGGCGTCCGCGTTGGTCTCCACCCCGAGCGGGGCCAGCGCGGGCTTCAGCAGCGGCGCGAACAGCAGCAGATACATCACCGGCTGGAAAACGCCGACGAAGATCCACACTGGTTGGCGCAGTTGCAGCAGGGCCTGCCGCTGATAGATCAGCCAGGTGTCACGTAGCAACTTCATCAGATCAGCTCTCCCGCAAGGAACGGCCGGTCTTGGCCAGGAATACGTCGTCGAGGCTGGGGCGGTGCACCTCCACCGAGTTCAGCGCCACTCCGGCGGTGTCCAGCGTCCGCATGATCTGCGGCACCGCGGTCGCGCCGTCGTCCACGTACAGCCGGACCGCCTGCTCCAGGGTCTCCAGCTTGCGCACGTACGGCTGGGCGTCGAGGGCCTGAGCCGCGTGCGGCACCTTCCCCGGCACCCCGACCGTGACCACCTCGCCGGAGATCTCCCGCTTCAGCCCCTGCGGGGTCCCCTCCGCCACGATCACGCCGTGGTCGATGATGGCGATCCGATCGCAGAGCGCGTCCGCCTCCTCCAGGTAGTGGGTGGTGATGAACACGGTCATGCCCTCTTCCCGCAGCCGGCGGATCTCGTCCCACATGTGGGCACGGCTCTGCGGATCCAGCCCGGTGGTGGGCTCATCGAGGAACACGATCTGCGGTTCGTGGATGATCCCCAGGGCGATGTCGACGCGCCGACGCTGCCCACCGGAGTAGGTCTTGCACTTGCGGTCGGCGAACTCGGTGAGCTGGAAGGCCGCCAACGCCCGCTCGGCCCGCTGCAGCGCCTCCGCCTTGCTCAACCCGTAGGAGCGGGCGTGCAGCACCAGCTCCTCGCGGGCAGTGACCTCGTCCCAGGTGCTGCCGCCCTGGGCGACGTACCCGATCCGGCGACGCACCTCGCCGGGCTGGGTGCGCAGGTCGGCACCGGCGATGGTGGCCTCCCCACCGTCCGGCTCGATCAGTGTGGCGAACATGCGCAGGGTGGTGGTCTTGCCCGCGCCGTTAGGTCCAAGGAAGCCGAAAATCTCCCCTTTGTGAACGGTCATGTCGACCCCTCGGACCGCCTCTACGGTCTTGACCTCCCGCCCCTGCCGGGAGCGGTAGGACTTCCGCAGCCCGCGTGTCTTGATCATCATTGGTCTTTCCTCGCCCCCTCGAGTGACGACGCCTGCTGCCGCTAATGATGTCAAATTAATGTCATGTGCGATGTCATGCTAACGCCGACGTGACCCTAGCGCCTCCCTGCCGGCGCGGCAACGACCTTTTGCCGGCGGCACCGTACCGCCGGGTTACGACGCTCCCGCGCCTCCCGCTCCCCGATCGGGTGACGCTCGCCGCCCCTGGGGGAGCAACACCTTCCTGCGCTCCCGACCTTCCTGACCTCGGACCGCCGCGGCCGTCCCGAAAATTGGGCGGGTCTTCTGGTCGAAGCCCGTCATCCGGCGGCCGATACACTGCCGGCATGCGAAAGGTCCTCATCGCCAACCGCGGCGAGATCGCAGTCCGGGTGATCCGCGCCTGTCGGGACGCGGGCCTGACCAGCGTCGCGGTCTACGCCGACTCCGACCGTGACGGGCTCCCGGCCCGGCTAGCCGATGAGGCATATGCACTAGGCGGGGATACCGCGGCCGAGACCTATCTCCGGATCGACAAGCTGCTGGCGGTGGCGGAGCGGTCCGGCGCCGACGCGGTCCACCCCGGATACGGCTTCCTGGCCGAGAACGCGGACTTCGCGCAGGCGGTCATCGACGCCGGCCTCACCTGGATCGGTCCGACCCCGCAGGCGATTCGGGACCTCGGCGACAAGGTAACCGCCCGGCACCTGGCGATGCGGGCCGGCGCCCCGCTGGTCCCGGGCACCCCCGACCCGGTCAGCAGCGCGGACGAGGTGGTCGAATTCGCCCGCAAGTACGGGCTGCCGATCGCGATCAAGGCAGCGTTCGGTGGCGGCGGGCGGGGCCTGAAGGTGGCCCGCACCCTGGAAGAGATCCCGGAGCTGTTCGAATCGGCCACCCGGGAAGCCACCGCCGCGTTCGGCCGGGGCGAGTGCTTCGTGGAGCGCTACCTGGACCGGCCCCGGCACGTGGAGGCGCAGGTACTGGCCGACCAGCACGGCAACGTGGTGGTGGTAGGCACCCGGGACTGCACCCTGCAGCGCCGCCACCAGAAGCTGGTGGAGGAGGCACCGGCGCCGTTCCTGACCGACGCGCAACGGGAGGCGATCTACACCGCCGCCAAGGCGATCTGCCGAGAGGCCGGCTACCACGGGGCCGGCACGGTCGAGTTCCTGGTCGGTGAGGACGGCACGGTCAGCTTCCTGGAGGTCAACACCCGGCTGCAGGTGGAGCACCCGGTCACGGAGGAGACCACCGGCATCGACCTGGTCCTCGAGCAGTTCCGGATCGCGGCCGGGGAACCGCTGCGGTTCACCGAGGACCCGCCCGCGCGCGGGCACTCGATCGAATTCCGGATCAACGGTGAGGACCCGGGCCGGAACTTCCTGCCCGCACCGGGCACGGTCACTCGGCTGGAGCTACCGACCGGCCCCGGGGTTCGGGTGGACACCGGGATCGAGACCGGCAGCGTGATCGGCGGCAACTTCGACTCGCTGCTGGCGAAGGTGATCGTCACCGGGGAGGACCGGGCCCAGGCGCTGGCGCGCGCCCGCCGCGCCCTGGACGAGATGGTGGTGGAAGGGATGGCCACCGCGCTGCCGTTCCACCGGCTGATCGTGCGGGACCCCGCCTTCACCTCGGAACCGTTCACCGTGCACACCCGGTGGATCGAAACGGAGTGGAGCGGTGGGGTCGAGCCGTTCCCACCGGCCGGGGCGGCCCAGGAGGCGCCGGCCGAGCGCACCACCGTGGTGGTGGAGGTCGGCGGCAAGCGGCTGGAAGTGTCGCTGCCGGCCGGATTCGCCGCCGGCGGCTCCGCGGGTGCCGCCGCTACCCCGGCCCGGCCGCGCCGGCGGGGTGGCGCCACCCAGCAGGGCGCGAGCGTCAGCGGGGACGACCTCACCTCCCCGATGCAGGGCACGATCGTGAAGCTGCTGGTCGCCGACGGGGACGAGGTGGCCGAAGGCGACCCGGTGGTGGTGCTGGAGGCGATGAAGATGGAGCAGCCGCTGAACGCCCACAAGGCGGGCGTCATCAGCGGGCTCACCGCCGCGGTCGGGGACGTGGTGCCCCCGGGCGCGACCATCTGCAAGATCGTCTGACCAGCGGGTGCGGGTGCGCCGGCGAAGCCTGCTCAGGCTCTGGTCCGTCCCAGTCGTTGGCGGGCCCGCCCCCACGCCAGCCGACCCACATACCCGGTGGCGCGCATCAGCGACCGCAGGCCCGCCACCGGGATGGCTGTCGGCTGGCTTCCCACCCGCGTCACCTGGCCGTTCAGCCGGCCGGCCGCCGGGGCCAGGGCCGGTCCCGGGACGGCGGTGAGGTCCACCAATCCGTACCGGTTCCCGGTCACCCACT
This sequence comes from uncultured Actinomycetota bacterium, assembly GCA_963809545.1. GTDB lineage: Bacteria > Actinomycetota > Actinomycetes > Mycobacteriales > Micromonosporaceae > Natronosporangium. Next base: position 309,838 of record CAWEKD010000005.1, read on the forward strand.
GGGCGCCCCACACCTGCTCCACCGCCACCGCCAGCGGCTGATCCGGCAGGCGCCGCCGGGCCCGGCTGACCGCCGCGGTCCGCCACAGCTCCAGCGTCGGCGGGGTCGCGCCGGCGCCAGCCCCGGTCGGCATCACCCGCAGCAGCCCCACCCGGGCCGCGTCCGCCTCAGCCACCAGCCGACGGACCGTGCTCGGAGCCACCCCCACCGTCACCGGCACCCGCAGCAGGTACGGCGCGGGAAACGCGCTCTCCGGCTCCTCTTCCACCAACACCACCCGCGGGTCGGAGCGATAGGTGGCGGCGATCAGTCGAAACTCAAGCCAGGGGTCGTCCAGCACCGACTGGCGCTGCTCGGTCACCGCCGACCATGGCCCCACCAGGTGCACCCGCAGGTCGTACTCGTCGGAGGCGAGGAGCCGATCCACACACGCCCGCACCTGCTCCAGCGGCTGCCCGTCCACCCGTACCACCGCCACCACCAGCGGAACCGACCAGATGCGACACGCGCCGTCCCGCAGCCATCGGGACAGCGGCATCCGATCAGCCAGATGGGGGCGGTTGTAGCGGCGGATCCGCTCCGCGTCCCGCATCGCCAGGGAAGGGCCGAGATGCCAACTGCCGGCCTGCGGCTCCGGGATGAACACCGCGCCGGCCTGAGCCAGCCGGTAGCCGAACTCGCTGTCCTCCCCCTGCCGTAACTCGGTGTCCATCCGGCCGGCCGCCAGGTACAGCTCCCGCCGGAGCGCCCCGGTCGCCCCCACATGCGCCCGGTAGACCAGGTGGTCAGCGGTGCGCAGCCCGTCGGTGGCGTCGATCAGCTCCTCGATGTACGTGTGCGGCTGGGTGCGCTCGAGTGGATACAGCCGGTCGAGCGTGCCTTCCTCCGCCCGCCGCAGCACCTCGGCGACCGTGGGGCGCCCCTCCGGCACGAACCGCTTGTAGCCCAGGGTGACCGCGTCCGGGATCAGGTGGTGCCAGCGGGCCTGCGCCGCCACGTGCTCCGGGAACGGGATCAGGTCCGCGTCCAGCCAGTGCACGATCTCCCCGTCGCTGACGGTCACCCCCACGTCCCGAGCCCGGGCGGGGCCCCAGCCGTCGGCATAGTCGTCGGCCCGCACCAACCGGCAGTTGGCCGGCCGGACCTCCGGCAACGTCAACTCCGGCCGGGAGCCGTCGTCGACCACCACCACCTCGAGCAGGTGGCTGGGGTAGGTCTGCCGGGCCAGCGCGGCCAGCAGCAGCGGCAGCGTGCCGTGGCTGTGGTACGCCGGGACGATCACGCTCACCGACCGGGAGGGCTGCCAGGTGTCCAGCGCCGGAGGTGTCAACGAACCCCAGTCGTTCCGTACGACCAGCGGCCCTCGCGTCTCCATCGGCACCTCCCTGACTAGGGCGGGACCGGTCCCGTGCCCCGACCCGCCGCCTGCCACCCGGGCGGACCAGCCCCACCGCTGATCACCAGGCGCCGGCCCGCTTGTCGAAATACTCGCTCAGCTCTTCCGTCAGGAGGGCGGATTCGGCCGGACTGATCGCGGCGAGATGCCGACCGGTGACCGCGCCACGGTCGCTATTACGAGAAGTGCTCGTCTTGCTCCTCCCAGGGGGAGGGGATGGGGAAGTACCGGGCCAGGAACGACTGCACGAGCCGGGTCTGCGCCTGGTGCTCTTGTCCATTCGAGACCGTGTCGTTGAGGCAGAACACGTCGTAGTTCCGCTTGACCCCCAGCAGGGTGAGCACCGGGGCGAACTCCGGGGAGGAGATGTCCACGTACAGGTTGCGGAGCTCCCCCAGCACCGCGCGGCCGGTGGCGTAGGCGTAGTGCTGGTAGAGGGAGGAGGCCAGCGACACGTCGGTGGGGCTGCGGAACGGCTGCCGGATGGTGTCGGAGATCTCCTCCGCGTACCGACGCTCGATCTCCCACAGCAGGCTGCGGCGCAGCGCATGGGGAGTGTGCTTCATCTTGGTCACCAACCGCAGCCTGAAGTCCCGCTCGATCAGGCGCCGGTTGTTCTTACCAGCGGCGCTGGAGGGGATGTCGACCGCGGGGTCGACCGGTCCGGGTGGGACCTTCGCCCGGGACGGGAACACCTTGCTCAGGCCGTTGGGGGTGAAGAAGTGCTGCGGCAGCAGCGGCCGGCCGAAGAACACGTCGTCGTTGAGGTAGAGGAAGTGTTCGGCCAAACCCTCGATGTGGTGCAGCTGGGCCTCGATGGCGTGAGAGTTGAACACCGGCAGCGCGGTGGGGTCCCGGAAGATCTGCTTGTGGGACACCACCTCCAGGTCCGGGCGGTCCAGGCGGAGCCAGGGCGGGACCTGGTCGTCGGTGACCAGCCACACCTTCCGCACCCAGGGGGCGTACATCCGTAGTGACCGGAGTGAATACCGCAGCTCGTCGTGGTCGGCGTATCGACCTTCGTTGGCGGATTGCGCGAGCGCGGGCCGACCGGTCTTCTGCAGCGCCATGTCCCGCCGGGCCTGCCAGGCCGGATCGGCACCGTCCACCCAGGTGTAGACCACGTCGATCGGGAACGGGACGTCGGTCAGGGTGCGCCCGGCGAACTCGACCCGGGTCAACAGCTCCGGTCCGGTGCTGGTCCGAGGGGCGAACGGGGTGAAGTCGGCCTCCGGGAGCCGGATCTGGTCACCGTGCACCGGTACGCTGTCGACCATCCGATTGGGGCGGGGCGCCCACAGTCGCCCGTCCTTCTCCGGCCAAAATTCGATATCGCAACCGCATTCCGTCCCGAACAGCAACGACCCGCTGGCGTCGACCACGTACCGGCTGACGCGGATGACGGCGAGGTGGCGGAGCCGCCGCTCCCGACTGCGCTGGGCCAGTCGGGGCTTGCCGACGCGGTCGTCGGACACGGGCGCCAGGTAGAGGGGGCGGTGGGCGCCGTGCTGCCGCAGCGCCGCCAGCACGGTGGGGCGGGCGCTCGCCGGCACCGCGACCACACTGGCGATCCGCCGATAGCCCCGGACCCAGAAGTACGGGACTCCGGCCTGCCGCAGCAGGGCCTCCACCTCATCGGCGACCAGCCGCCGGATGGCGAGGTGGCTGGGCTGGGGGAGCACACTGGCGATCACGTGCCACTGTTCGGTGCGGACCACCGCCAGTTCGGGTTCCACCATGGTCCGCAGACGCCGCCCGGCCCAGATCCGGCTGATCCCCCCACCCTGCCGGCTCGTGCGGATGGCCACCAGTCGGAGGAGCTGGTCGCGCAGGGATGAGGACATCCGGCGCCGGATCCGGGCCCGGAGGGAGGCCGGCACGACTCGGCCATAGAGCCGGAACAACCGGGTCCGGCCGGGTGGGGCCAGGTACACCGAGGTGGAATCAGTCTGACCATGGCTGGTGTCCGTCACGACCCCTCCTGATCCCCCGTCGCCGCGGTCGGCCTTCGGGGAAATCAACGGGTAGAGGGATATTCAGTTACTAACGGGCAGCAGATCATTAACCGTCCTAATTTAGGACATAGAAGCCAGCGGATACCACCGAAAATAGAACCGCAGGTCACCCAGTACGGTGGTCGCACTGATTCACACCGGGAAGAGGGATCGCAGGAGCACGCATGCGCACAGCAGAGCTCGTTGCCAAGGTAAAGGCGAACGAGTCACCGGCGGTGTGGCTGATGGCGACCACGATCTGCCGGGTCGCCCGGCAGGTCAGTCGTAATCAGTCCCGCTGGTCCTCCCGACTCGGGTACGCGCTGGAGCGGCTGGACCAGGCCCGGGAGGCCCGTCGGGAAGCGCGCGCGGAGCGGCGAGCCGCCACCGACAGCGGCAAGCTGAACGGCGACGCCGCCACGGCCTTTCGCCAGGGCCAGCGCCTGGAGCGGGAAGAGGACTGGAGCGCCGCCGCCACCGCCTACCAACGAGTGGTCGAACTCGCACCCGAGTACGCCCCGGCCTGGTACCGGCTCGGCCGCTGCCTCCACCAACTGGGCGACTCGGCCGCCCTCGAAGCGGTGGCCGCCGCGTGCCGGATCAACGACCGCAACCCGCACTGGCTGACCTTGCTCGCCGACCTCCTGGAACAGAACGGGAAACCGGCGGAGGCGCTGTCGGCCCGCCGACGGGCCGCGGAACTCGGGGCCGCCGAACATCCCCGCTGGGCGGTGCGGCTGGCGGACCTGTTGGACCGGGTCGGGCTATGGCAGGAAGCGCGGCAGGTGCTCCAGGACAATCTGGCCCGCCACCCCCGCCATCCGCTGTCGCATCGCCGCCTCGGGGAGATCTCCCTGAAGGTGGGCACCTGGGCCGGGTCCCTGATCGACACCGTGCCGGACCGGGCCGCTGCCCGATTCCAGTCAGTGTCACCGACGGAGGTGATTCGGGCCGGCCGGCAGGCGCTGGAGCAGGCGGCCGCCCTCGAACCCGCCAAGACCGTCTGGCGGGAAGCGCTCGCCGAGGCCCGCGCCCTCGACGGTGACCTGCCCGGGGCGATCACGCTGTACGAGGCGGCGCTCCAGGACGCCGAGCAGAGCACCGGGCGGTGGGTGCTGGCGGTGAAGCAGCGCTGGCAGTTCCGGCTGGAGTCCCTCCACCACCGGCTGGGGCGGCCTCGGGTCACCGACCCGCTGTTCGCGTGCCGCACCGAACCGGGCGAACCGGTGCCGGAGGACGCGCCGGCGCCGGGACTGTTCCAGGCCCAGTGGGGGTACGCCGGGCTGACCATCAGCGGCCTGGTCACCGCCGCCGACGTCACCCACGTGGAGATCCTGCTGAACGGGGTGCTGCTGCGATCGCTCCGGCTCGACGGGGAAAACTACCTGCCAGAGTTTGAACTGCTGATCCGGCGCGCCACCATGGCGTACTTCCCGCCGGAAGCCACCCTGGAGGTGCGGATCCCCGATGGGCCGCGGCTGCGGTCGGCCGGCGGCAGCGACCGACTGCGGCTGGTGGTGCCGCACGGTGACGGCAGCATCCTGGACAACCTGAAGGCCGGCGGCAAGCTGGACAAGAAGGGCGTGATCAGCCCCTCGCCGGAAGAGACGTGGGCGCGGCAGCAGCGGTACCTGGAGATCTACGCCAAGGTGCGGGACTTCTTCGAGCAGGAGCTGGGCCGGCCGCTGTTCCTGATGTACGGCACCCTGCTGGGCTACTACCGGCAAGGTGACTTCATCCCCGGCGACGACGACTTCGACTGCGGCTATGTCTCCAATGAGACCGACCCGATCGCGGTGAAGGAGGAGACCAAGCAGCTGATCATCAAGCTGCTGCGGGCCGGATTCACCATCAGCTTCAACCGCAGAGGGCGGCTGTTCCGGATCCAACTGGAGCGGGAAGCCAACGACGGGTTCCACCTGGACGTACGGCCACTGTGGTTCCAAGACGGCCGGGTGTGGCTGCACAACCACTGCAGCTTCGAAGCCACCCGGGAGGACTTCCTCCCGGTGGTCGAAGGCGAGCTGCGGGGCGTACGGGTGCTGGTGCCGCGGGACACCGAGAAGTTCCTCCGCAACCACTACGGCCCGAACTGGCGGGTGCCGGACCCCGGGTTCCAGTACTACCTCTCCGAGATCGACCCGGCCATCCTGGAGAACCTGTCCCGGGCGCTCATCACGGTCCGGGAATACAAGGAGCTCGCGGAACGGGTCCGCCGCGAAGTGGGGGAAGCACCCCCGGCGGGCCGGCTGGTGTCGGTGGGGTCGCAGGACCTCTATCCGCTCAGCCAGTTCATCGCCTAGCGATCGGGCGCGGGTAGGCACCGGTGGTGGTGCCTACCCGCGCCCGCCTCTGCTGTCACTCGCCGCGGGAGCCCCGGCCGCTGAGGGGGCGAGGGTGACCGGTCAGCCGGCCACCTGGGCCGCCAACTCGGCCGCGCCCGCCCGCTCCAACTCCCGCGCCGCCTGCGCCCGCTGCCCGGAAGCGAGGCACTGGTACGCCCGCCGGGCGAAGTGCACCCGCTGGTACTCCGGCCAGGTGACCTCCAGGTTGGGCGCATCGTCGGTGAACGCGTCGAACCCCGGGTTGGGCACCCGCCAGTCGGGGCCGTAGTTCTCCTCCAGGTAGCGCTCCGGCTGCTCCGGCAGCGGCAACTCCCGCCCACCGATCTCCTGACGGATCACCTGGAACGGGGAGTTGTGCCAGCGCACGAACACCCCGTCGTGCCAGACCCGGCCGTCCTCCTCGTAGAACCGGAAGATGTCCACCGGCGAGCCGCCCCGGTGCCGCAGCCCCACCTTCTGGCTCTGCGGGTGCAGGTCCAGATCGAACCGCGGATCGTCCGTGAAGATCTTGATGAGGGCGTTCCGGTCCCAGTCCTGCGCGAAGACCCCGATGTCGATGTCCCCGTCGGCGCCGAGCGGTCGCCCTTCCCGGATCAACCCCAGCACGGTGCCGGCGGCGAAGAAGAACGGCACCCCGGCCCGGTCCAGCGCATCACACAGGTCGCCGAGGGCGTTGCGGGCCCCCAGTCCGGCCAGGGTGGTGGTGGCCGGCGCCGGGGCGCTGTGGCCCGCGAGCAGCAGCTTCACCGCTTCCAGGTACCACTCCCGGGCCGCCTCGAGCTCACCGGCGCGGGAGGCCGCCACCGCCAGCTGCCGGACCACCGGCAACAGGTCGGCCGGGGCCGCGTCCGGCCGCTCCCGCCAGGCCTGCGCCACCCGGGCGTACTGCTCGGCGGTGTCGCAGTGCATCGCCACCGGCCACAGGGCTTCCGGGCTGCGCGGATGCCGGCGCACCGTCGTCACCGCCCGCTGCTCCGCCACCCGCCTCGGTCCGGTCCGGTAGCTCAGCTTCACCACCCGCGCGGCCGCGGCCGCCGAACCGGCCCGGTCACCCAACTCGGCCGAGCGCAGCGCCTCCTCGTACCGGCCGTGGAAAGTGAACAGATCGGCGCGCAGGACGTGGACGGCGGGCGCCTCCGGGTACCGCCGCTCCAACCCGGTCAGGGTCTCCTCCAGCAGGTCGTCCTGCGCGGCGCGGAACAACGCCTTGGCCGCCATCAGCGCGGTCGACAGTGACTTGGTCGGCACCCCGCCGGCCGACCGGAGGTATCGGACGATCTCCTCCTGTCCGGAGTGCTCGGCGTGGTACTTCAACGCCGCGTAGGTCCGCATCCCACCAGGGGGCATCAGCCGGTACCACGGGCGGCGGGTCACCGCCCGTACCGCCATCTGCTTCGCTCGTGCTAGCACTGTCCGTCCTAGATCGATTCGTTGGCCCGGGCCAAGTCGGTGTTGTCGTCCACCTCTACCACCGCCCGGTGGGAGATGTCGAGTGCCTCGATCCGCAGCCCGTCCCGCTCGATGGCTAGTTCGATGCCGCGTTCGAAGTAATCCTGATCTTCGCATTCCCGCAGCCGGCGTGTCAGCACCGGACGGTCATCGGCGGAGATGTAGTTGATGCCGACCGCTTCCCCGAGCGCCCCCTCGGTGATGGCCTTGGACAGTTGCCGCACGTACCCCTGCGCGTCCAGGGTGTACTTGACCTCCTCCTCCCCCACCGCGGCAGTGTTCACGCAGACGAAGGACCGGTCCATGGCGATGTGCGGCAGGATGTCGTCCAGCACCCCCTCCGGGAACACCACGTCGCCGTTGAGCCACAGCACCCCGCCCGGGCCCAGGATGGTCAACGCCTTCAGCAGGCTCTTGGAGGTGTTGGTGTCGCCGTAGTGCTGGTTGTAGATGAACCCGACATCCGGCACCTCCTCCATGACCATCTCCTTCTTGAAGCCGACCACCAGGTGGATCGAGTGGCGGCTGAACCGGGCGGTCAGCAGGCGCAGCGCCCGACCGAGGATGGTCTCACCGTTGGCCAGCGGGGTAAGCGGTTTGGGGTGGGGCCGGCCGAGTCGGGAACCGACGCCGGCGGCGAGGATCACAATGTTGCAGCTCATACACCACTCGTCACGGGGTCGGCCAGGCATGCCCGGGCCTGGTCGAAGAAGGCCTGCCGGTACCGCTCGGGCGGGAAGTCACCCAGGTAGTAGGTGCGCAGCTGGTGGCGGGTCCCCCGCAGCGGATCCCGGGCGAGCAGGTCGTCCAGCACCTCCGACAGGTTGCCGGCGTCGGCGTTGACCACGTACGCCGCCCGCGCCACCGGGAAGGCGGTGGGGAAGTCGGCTCCCTGCCCGGTCATGTCGGTGATGGCGAACGGTTTGCCGGTGTAGAGGTACTCGGACGCCACGCTGGACACGTCGCAGATCATGGCATGCGACTCGTTCATGCATGCAAACAGGTCACGCTCGACCGTGGCCGCCCGACCGAACCGGTGCGGCCGGCCGGTCTGCTGCTGGTCCCGGGCCAGCAGCTGCTCCAGCCGACGGAGGATGGCCGCCGACTCGCGGTGCCGCTCACTGTAGGGGTGGGGGCGCAGAATCACGGTCGCGCCCCGGGCCAGCAGCCCGGTGACGATCCGCTCCGCTACCGGCAACGAGCAGTAGTTGACGTCCGCGTGCGCCCCGACCCACGTGGGCGCGTACAGCACCACCGGGTCACGCACCTCGCTGACGTGCGTCTCCGCCACCGCCAGCTGGGCGACCTGCGGCCGGCCGACGATCCGGAACCGCTCCGGATCAATCCGTACGCCGTGGGCGGCGAACCGGTCGACCGCCGCCTGCCCGGCGACGAACAGCCGGTCGTACAGCTGGTTGACCGGGCTGGCGGTCACCGCCTTGTCACTGTCGCCGTGGTAGAGCTGGATGTGGGTGAGCCGGGTGAACCGCACGCAGTGGGTGTTCTTCATCCCGTTGTTGACGTAGAAGGCGGCCCGCAGGCTCGGCACCATGATCGCGTCGAGGGCTTCGAAGGTGTCGTAGGCCACCACCGGGGCGGTGGTGTGGGCGGCCAGCGGCGCGAGGTTGTGGGTCTCGGGGGTGACCACCAGGAACGGCTCCCCCAGCTCCGCCAGGTAGGGCAGCCACATCCGGGCCTGATATTCGCTGCCGGGCGGGGCACTGAAGTAGAGCAGGAACACCGGCCGGTGCGCCTCGAGCGCCCGGGTCAGGGCGGCCAGCTCCCCCCGGTGGGCGCTGCGCCACCGCCGCAGGCCGTCGAGCAACCACCAGCCGTTACCGACCGCCGCCAGGGCGCCGGGGACGACCAACCACCACCCTGGGGCGGGGAGGGCCGCCAGCAGCCCGGTGACGACCACCGCGGCCGAGTTGATCAACCAGGCTCCACCGTGGTCGACCAGGCGGGCCGGCCAGGAGGGGCGGACCGGCAATCGAATCGCCTGGTACCACGGGCGGCCGAGCCGGTGCAGCACCGGTTCCGCTGACAGCAGGCCGAGCAGCAGCGCCCCGGTCACGAGGGTCACCGGTGGTGACGCCGCCGAGGCGGCCAGCACCACCACCGCGGCCGCCGCCAGGACGCGGGCCGGCAGGTCGGTGCCTAGCCGGGGGCGTCGGTGAGCGGCGAGGCTGCTGAGCACCGCCAGCCCCAGCAGCGGCAGGCCGAGCCGCGCGTCTTCAGTGAGGGCTAGCGCGAGCAGGGCGGACAGGGACAGGACCGCCGGTGCTGCGACCCGGAACACTGCCGCGAGAAGGTGGCGGCTCATGGTGCGGCATGATAGTCCGTCTGGTGGACCCACCCCCTCGCCACGGTGCCACCCCAGGACGGACCGGGGGTGCGACCGGTCTGCGGGGTGGTCGATACTTTGGCGTGTAATTTGAACCCGAGATGCTGTGCGACCGACACAGCGTCCCACCATCGGGGTGGGGAGTAAGCCGATGCAGGACGGGAGCGGGGGAGGCGGCGTGACATCCAATGTGATAGGGGTGTGGCGCGCCCGGAACGTCCTGAAATACCTGGTACGCCGGGATCTCGCGCTGAAGTACCAGCAGTCGGTGATGGGCTACCTCTGGTCCCTGATCGAACCGATCGGGATCGGCCTGATCTACTACTTCGTCTTCATCGTGGTGATCGGGCGAGGCGAGCGGCTAGCCGGCACCATCCCGACCTCGCAGTACATCCTCTACCTGATGTCCGGGATCTTCGCCTTCATGTGGACCAACGGGGTGATCAGTGAGGCGACCGGTGCCCTGACCGGGCAGAAGAGCCTGATCACCACCATGAGCGTGCCGCGGGAGGTGTTCCCGATCGGGCGGGTGTTCGCCCGCTCCGCGGAGTTCCTGGCCGGCCTACCGATCCTGTTCGCGATCGCGATCTGGGTGGGAGCGGACTTCTCCTGGTACCTTCTGGTGCTGCCGGTGGCGTTCCTGCTGCAAGCAACCTTCCTGATCGGCGTGGCGCTGCTGCTCTCCTCCCTCAACGTCATGCTCCGGGACATCGAGCGGTTCATGCGGATGCTGCACCGGCTGATCTTCTACAGCACCCCGATCCTGTACCCGCTCCAGGCGGTGGAGGAGCACCTGCCGACCTGGGCGCAGATGATCTACAAGGCCAACCCGCTGGTGGGGGTGGTGGAGCTCTACCACGCGGCCTGGTTCCCGCAGGTCTACCCCTCGCCCGGGCTGTTGACCACCTGCGTGTTGGGTAGCTTTATTACCCTCGTAGCAGGCTGGCTGGTGTTCTACCGGCTCGAGCCGGCCGTGCTCAAGGAGCTGTAGTGACCAAGCCGATCATCCAAGCCCGCAATCTCGGCGTGGAGTTCGTCCGCAACCGGCGCCGGAACATGCGGTTGCGGGAGATGGTGATCCGGCCGTTCGACCGGCAGCGACGGGCGGAGCAGGAGACGTTCTGGCCGCTGCGGAACCTCACCTTCGACATCCAGCCCGGCGAATCGGTCGGGATCATCGGGAAGAACGGCACCGGCAAGAGCACCTTGCTGAAGTTGATCGCCGGGGTGCTGAAGCCGGACGAGGGTGAGATCATCGTCCGCGGTAAGGTGGCGCCCCTGATCCAGCTGTCGGCGGGCTTCTCTGGGGACCTGTCCGGACGGGAGAACGTCCACCTGGTGGCGGCCCTGCACGGGCTGAGCCGGCAGCAGATCAAGAGCATGTTCGACGAGATCGTCGACTTCGCCGGTGATCAGGTGAAGCGGGCGATCGACTCTCCGCTGCGCCACTACTCCTCGGGGATGAAGGTGCGGCTGGGGTTTTCGCTCGTGTCCCGACTACCGCATCCGATCCTGCTGGTGGATGAGGCGCTCGCGGTCGGGGACCGGGAGTTCAAGAAGAAGTGCTACAAGGTCATCGACAACCTCCTGGCGGAGGGGCGCACCTTGGTGCTGGTCTCCCATAGCCAGCCCCAGCTGACCCGGTTCTGCAAACGCGGCCTGTACCTCAACGGCGGTCGACTCGTGGTGGACGGCACCATCCAGGAGGCGCTCGACGCCTACAACGGCCCCGACGAACCCCACCACGAGGTCGACAAGGATGACAACTGACGAGGCGGCGCCCCCCATACTCGGGGTGCTGGGCGGCATGGGACCGGCTGCTACCGCCGACTTCTTGGCCCGACTCGCCCGACTCACCCCGGCCCGGCGGGATCAGGATCACATCCCCACCATCGTCTACTCAGATCCACAGACCCCGGATCGCTCGGACGCCATCCTGGGGCGGGGGCCGAGCCCGCTGCCGGCGATGTTGCGCGGAATCGACTTCCTGAACCAGGCCGGCTGTGCGTTGATCGCCATCCCTTGCAACACCGCCCACTACTGGTACGAGGAGCTGGCGGCGCGTTCCCGGGTGCCGATCCTCCACATCGCGGATGCCACCATCGAACGGCTGCGGGGCCGGCCCGCCCACCGGGTGGGGGTGCTCGCCACCGATGGCACGATCCAGGCCGGCATCTACCACCGACGCCTGCGGGCCGCGGGCTTGGAGCCACTCGATCTGCTCCAGGACGCTGGCGACAATCCGAGTGCCGGGGACAACCCGGTGATGCGCGGGATTCGCTTGATGAAGGGCGGCGACCCTGCCGGCGCCCGGGAGTCACTGGAGGCCGGGGCCAAGGAGTTGGTCAACCGCGGAGCGGATGCGCTGGTGGCCGGGTGCACCGACGTTTCCGCCGCGCTCGCCGGCGCCTCCATGCTGGCGGGCGTGCCGCTGCTGGACGCCGCCACCTGTCTCGTGGAGGCGAGCATCGCCCGCCTGGCGCCGATGCTGTCGCCTCATCCCTGACGTTGCCGAAACGCTCCCGTGTCCACAGCTCCCGTCCAGCATCTGAGACTATCTTCACCATCTTCAGTGAAGAGAGGATCGGATGAGCACCGGCGCCAACGTCACGTTCGAAGGTCTGATCAATCAGGCGTTAGCCGAGCTCCCCCAGCTGCCCGCGAGGGAGTACACCTTCGAACACCGGAGCACCCGTAAACGGGCGCTCGACGCCACCCTGTTGTCACGCGCCGCACAAGAACTTGAACTAACAGTCACGCCGCTCACCGAGGAAATGGAGATCTTGAGCGACGGGCGGCGCCGCCTCGGCTTCCATCAGAACATGCCCTGGTCGCTCACTGCCCTTGACCGGCAGGTCACCAACGACAAGGAGCTGACCAAACGCATCCTGGCGAGCAACGGCCTACCCGTGGCCCGTGGGCGAGTGGTGCACTCGCTGGCGGAGGCCCGGGCCTTCTTCGGAGAACTGGCGGCGCCGGTGGTGGTCAAGCCCATCACCGGATCGGGCGGACGGGGCATCACCGTCGATGTGCGCACCCCGGAGGAGCTGGCAGAGGCGGTCACGATCGCCCTGTCACACCACCGCCGCCTCCTCATTGAAGAAAGCATCCCCTGCGTGGACCTGCGCATCATGGTGGTCGCGGGCCGGGCGATCGCGGCCGTGCTCCGGGTGCCGGCGAACGTGGTAGGCGACGGGAAATCCACCATCGAGGAGCTGGTCGCCCAGAAGAACGCGCTCCGGGCGAAAAATGCCTATCTCAAGCACGCGCCGCTGGAGTTGTCCCCCGCCGTACAGGAGCGGCTCCGGGAAAAGGGACTCTCACCTGTGAGCGTCCTTCCTCCCGGGCAGCGCGTGTTCCTCCACTACAAGGCCAACGTCTCCTCGGGTGGGGACAGCTACAACGTCAGCGGCCACCTACATGACGATTTTCTCCGGCTCGCGGAGCGCGCCGCGGCGAGCTTCGGCTCGATGCGCCACGCCGGCGTGGACCTCCTCGCCACCGACCTGCGGAAGCCGATCGCCGCACAACGGTGCGTCGTGTGCGAGGTCAACGCCAACAACGACATGCCGCTCCACGTATTCCCGATGTTCGGTGATCCCGTGGATGTGGGGCGGCTGGAGGTGCTCGGATACTTTCAGGAGTCCCGGTGGTCACGGCTGCGACACCGAACGATCGATCTGGTGACCGGCCGTGCCTCCCGGTCACCTCAGCAGCAACACGCCACCCCCGTACGCGTGACTGCCAAGGCGTCACTTTCAGAGTGGCCACAGTTGGCGGATCTGCTGGCTAAACCCTGCCAATACGGGGAAGAGGCGGGTAGCGCCAGTTCAGTCCGTGAACTCGACGAGCAGCAACTAGCAAAGGCATTCGCCGATCAAGGCGCGGCGGACAGTGTCCGCTTCCGGAACCGCCTCGCCTATCTCCGCCAAGGCGAACGCGAGATGATAGTGGAACGCAGTGGTGCCGACATGTTCACCATTGCGCTGAGCAGGCGGCCAGACGCCATTTATCGACTGTTGCGCGAGGCCGATCTGCCGTCATGCTTCGCCACGAGGATCAGCAGTCGCCAGTGGGAAAAGGCGCAAAACATTCTTGAGAAGAAGCGTGGACCGTGGAACCTGCGCCCCGGGCCGCACACGCGGATCGGTGAAGGGGTGTACGGGTGCCACGACCAGGCCACTCTCGAACAGGCCTGGTCAGAGCTCGCCCTCAACGCACGCACGCTGCTCCTGCAACAGGCGCCAGAGCAGCTTGCCTTCCGGGTCCTGCTGATCGATGACCAGGTGGCCAGCTGTCAATTGCTGGTCCCGGTCGGCTTGGTCGGAGACGGTGTCTCCACTGCCGCAGAGCTGCTGGCAGAGAAGATCAACGCTCGCCTACAGCACCCGTTCTTCCGTCATCATCCGCTCCCGGAGCAGCTGCTGGAGAGCGCCCCCGCCCAGGCCGCAGGGCTCACCCCGGACAGTGTGCTGCCCGCCGGCCAATGGGTGCCCTTGGCCACGTCTCCCGTTCTCGTCACGCAACTGGAGACCATCGGTTTCCGCGGCTGCCCGGTGCCCGACCTACCGGACGTAGCCCAGACCGTGCGGTCACTCGTGGGGAATCCACCCATGCTTTCCGTTGACTTTGCCGCTCGTCTGACCGCCCGCGGTCGCACGCGGTGGGCGGTATCCGGGCTGGATCCGGATCCGGTATTGGCACAGTTCGTCTGGCCATGGGCCGGTGATGATCAACAGCACGAGGTCTACTCGATGGTCGTCAGCATGCTCCTAAACGGGCAAAAATATACGCTACAGGTAGGTCGTGGGTAGTTCCGCCGGTCATAGTGTCCGCCAAGCGCCATTACACCCCACCTGGCCGATGGCTATGCTGTGCTCTCGCAGCTACCCTCCGCCGGGTGCTCGACCGGTGACCGGCCGGTCGATACCCCTGGGTCCGCGCTGCCGCCCCTCGATCCCGGAGGAGAAACCGGATGTCGAACGCTGAGGCACGCCTTGTCCTCACCCGTCTGCGCGCCACCTCCTACAAGGTGGAGGAGGGACTGAATGTCCTCGTCCAGGTGCGGGGGCGCCTGCCAGACGGTCGGCACATCGACGCTCTCGGTGAGGGCTACCCTCGGGGCCGCGACACGGGTGACCGGGCCGGTGCGTGGTGGCCATTTCTGGTCGACTGCCTGCGCCAGCTTGAGGGGCGGGAGCTGCCGGGGACCGATCCGGCGGCGGCCCTCGCCGCCGTCCAGGCGGTACTGGCCGAGTGTGAAAAATTGGCGGCGGTCCAGGCAGAGGAGCTAGCCGCCCGGGATCGCGAGCTGGGTATCCAGCTCACTGGGATTCGGGCAGCCAAGCGGGCGGTCAAGCGGACCGTGCGGACCGTGCTGGACGAAGCCACCTTCTGGCGGAAGCCGAAGCCCTTCCAAGGAACCCTGCTCGCACTAGAGGCCGCGCTGGTCGACCTTCTCACCCGGGCGTTCGCGCAGTCGCCAGAAGCACTCCTGGGGCGCCAGGCCGCCGGACTCCGCCCCCACCTGCCCCTACCCTTCGGGGAACCGGGTGAGCCGACCACGGTCTTTGAGCGGGTACTGAGCCACCGGGTGATCGAATCAGCCGCGTTCCCGCCCCCACCCGCCCCCACCTACAACGGGATGGCGTCGACCACCTACCACGAGGTGCCCTACCTCAAGCCGCTCGGCTCCAACGGCACCAAGGGGCACCTGTTGGAGCGGGAAGCGCTGATGCTCGGGCTGAGCACGGTCCGGTTCTCCAAGGGGGCGTTCCTCGCTACCGACGGCAAGCAGCCACCTCTGATCTTCAAGTGGAGCCGCTCCCCCCGCTCGAGCGCGGTTTCGCTGGCGCTGTGCACCCACAAGGAAGCCACCCGGATGCGGTTGCGGCGCGCAGGCGTCCCGGTCCCGCAGGGGCGGACGTTCGCCTACGGCGACTTTGAGGCTGCGAAGGCGTTCGCGGCCCGGATCGGCTATCCGGTGGTGGTGAAGCCGGCGATGGGGGTACGCGGCATCGGGGTGGTCGCCAACATTCAGAATGAGCAGGAACTGGACCAAGCCTTCGCGCAACTGGTGAACAGTCGGCTCGGCAAAGGCGACTTCATTGTCGAGCAGCACATCACCGGCCGGGACTACCGGATCGTCGTGGTGGGGGACGAGGTGATCGCCGCGATCCTGCGTGATCCCGCGTCCGTGGAGGGTGATGGCGAGCACACCGTCGCCGAACTGATCATCAACAAGAACACTGCCCGCCGCCTCAATCCGCACCTGTGGGGCCGCCCGATCAAGTACGACGCCGCCGCTCGCTATCAGTTGCAGCGGGCGGGGCTCACTCTCACCTCCATCCCGGAGGCAGGGCAGAAGGTGCTGTTGAGCAGCTCCTGCAGTCTGTCACAGGGCGGAGACTCGATCGATGTCCTTGACGAGCTGCACCCCAGCATCAAGGAAGCCTGCGTGAAGGCGGTCAAGGCGGTCCCTGGGCTCTGGTTCTGCGGCGTGGACTTCCTGATCGAAGACCACACTCGACCGCTGTCGGAGCAACGGGCGGGTATCTGCGAGCTGAACGCGCATGCGGCCATCGGGAACTGCGAGTACCCGCTCTACGGCACCCCCCGGGAAGTGGCCCGGACGGTGATGAAGCAGAGCGTGGAGCACTTTGGGCTGCAGGTGAACGGCGAGTACGCCGACCAGCTCGCCCTCCGGCTGACCATCCGTGGCCGGGTCACCAGGGTTGGCTACCGGACCTGGATGCAGCGGCACGCCCTCAACTTTGGCCTGACCGGGTGGGTGCGGAACGTCGACTCGCAGACCGTCGAGGCGGTGCTGGTGGGTGACGCAGCACCGGTTACCGCCCTCGCCGCCGCAGCGGTGCTTGGGCCGCGTCGCGCCCGTCCCACATCAGTCTCGACGGAGCACATCACCGCCCCGTCACTGGACTCCTTCCAGATCCTCGAATCAGCACCGGAGAGGACGTGACGTGTCGTGAGGCTACGCACCATTGAGGACCCGGCCATCCCGGCTGTCATCCGGGATGGCTACGAGGTACATCGCGCCGCGCTCCGGCACGGTCTCAACGTCCTGCTCTACCCCCGGCAGGTGATGATGACCCGCCCTGCCGAGGGTGGCCCGGAACTGTCCTTCGTGCACGGAATACCGCAGACCTCGTCGCTGGCGGCGGTCACGTATGCCCAGGACAAACGGATGCGGCGGGAGCTGCTGGAACGGGCGGGACTGCTCGTACCGCCGGGGGGCTCATTCGCGATCGGTCGGGAGCTCGACGAGGCGCTCGCCTTTGCCAGTGAGATTGGTTACCCGGTGGTGGTCAAGCCGGCCGTAGGCGACAATATCAGCGAGTCGCTAGTGGATATTGGCGACGAGCAGCAGCTTCGGGAAGCCATCGCCTACCTGCGCCAGCCTGAGCTGGAGCGGCCGTCCTTCACCCGGTCTGCGTACGGCCTGACCCTGCTGTTGGAGCCGGAGGAAGAAGATGGCCGGACAGTTGCCCCGGCCGGCTATCAGTTCCTGCTCGAGCGTCAGGTCCAGGGCAATTACCTACGACTAGTGGTGCTCGGCGAGGAGATCATCTCCGCGATCCATTGTGCGGATGGCCCCACCCCCACCGCCGGTGATAAGGAAGTCACTGACGAGCTGCACCCGTCGCTCCGGGCATTGGCGACAGCGGCTCTCCGCACTATCCCTGAGCTTCCCCTCGCCGCGATCGATGTGGTGCTGACCGACCACCGCCGTCCGGTGGACGAGCAACAGGTGTGGATTGTGGAGCTGTCCGAGCGGCCTTGGCTTAGCACCCAGGCGGCTATCTCCGAGCATGCCAGCCAGCGCATCGGCGAGGCCATCCTCCAGTACGAGGCGAATGCCGCTGGACTTTCCCTGCCTCCATCCAAAGACGACGTCTCGGTCGAATTCCTCATCGAGGGCGCCACCAATCCGGAGGCTGTCGTATCAGCCATCGCCGCCGCAGCAGCTGACGCAGGGCTGACCAAACAGGTGAGTGTTCTGGACCGAGTGGACGGTACTGTAAACGGCAATCTGCACGGTTCGGCAGACCACATCGCACGCCTCTTCGAACTACTGGTCGCCGGTGAGCTCGACGGCCAACGGGCGATGTTGGTCGATGCGCGACACTTGTAGGAGGCTTGGGTGAGCCACGACCGGCATTTTCGGCTCCGGGAAGTGGACATCATCTGGTACCAGATGCCGTTGAAGCGGCCTTACGGTACCGCCAGGGGGGCACCACTCACAGCATCAACTTCCTAGTCATGGTGACCGCGGAGGGGGCCGGACGAACCATCCGTGGCGTCGGGGAATGTCAACCCCGCCATGCTCTCACCGGTGACGGCGGCAAGGACCGGACTGCTGCCTGGGATTTCCTGTGCGCCGCCGCGGACTGGTTGCGTGATCGGACCATCGATTGCGCTGATCCTGCGGCCGCTGTCCGCTCCGTCCGAGCCCTCATGCGTGACCTACAGCCGGTGGCGATCGCGTACGCCGACGACAGCAACCGGGACAAGCCCTATCGGGGGACCACCCTCGGCATCGAGGTGGCCCTCCTCGATGCCGCTGCGCGGGCACTCAATCTGCAGCTCGCGGAGCTGCTGGGCAAGCGACGTGACCAGATCGGCATCAGCATCTCCACCATCGGTGCGAATGTCGAACTGGCAAAAGTTCCGGAAAGGGTAATTAAGCAACAGCGGTTCCCCATGACCCGGGTCAAGGGAGTGGGGGGATCTCACTAAAGACCTGGAGTTGTTGGAAACCGTCGCCAGCGCCAACCGCTCTGTGGGACGGGAAAAACCACTCTGGATCGACATCAACGAGGGACTGCGGTACGAGGAGGCGGCCGACCTGCTCCGCGCGATCGCGGAAAAGATGGCCAAGGGAATCCTGCCGACTTCCCTGGTCGTCGAGGGCATGCTTCCCAAGGCCGAGTTCACTCGCCTAGCCGAGCTGCAGCGGCTCGCAGACGCAGAGTGCACGCGTCTTGATGACGGCCGCGGGTTGGACCTGCGGATCATGCCCGACGAAGGTTTGTGGGACATCACTGACTTTCATCAGTTGCTCGATGCGGGCGGCTGCCGAGCCATCAACATCAAAGCCCCCAAGGCGGGCGGCCTGCTTCCCTCTCTGGATCTCGCGGAGGCCGCGGTTGCGGCTCAACCAGACATCCACCTGTGCATCGGGGGGATGGTCGGCACCAGCGACATCACGGCCTGGACTTTGCACAACCTGGCTCGGGCACTACCTCGGATCGACTACCTCACCGCGGTCCCCCCGAGAATGTCGAGGAACGGATCAGCGATCCGCTGGCGAGATATGTCGCTAAAGGAAGCAATATCATCGCCCCCCAAGTCCTCCCTGGTATAGGCACGAGCCTACGGCTGGACAAGCTCACGCCGTACATCAAGACCAGCACGCTTTCAAACGCCGGGGCAACATCGACTGCTCTCACCATCGAGCAGGTGCCCGACGATACCTCCACCCGGGTCCTCAGCTTCGGTGGTGACACCAGCCTCGGTGATGTTTACGTTCAGCGGCAAGGTGGGGAGCTGCTCACGCGCCTCCAGCACGACCCCATGTCCTTCCTCGCCGGACTCCAGCCGCTGGTCACCGGTTCGGACGCCCTGATCTTGAACCTGGAAACGGTCTTGGCGGATTCACCGACCAGTCCGTTTGAAGGGAAGAAACCGTATCTAGGGTGGGACAACCCGGAACGGACCGCCGATTGCCTCCGCCAGCTGGGCGTCACCGCGGTGAGCCTCGCCAACAACCACTCCATGGACTACGGGGCGTCCCACCTCCTGGAGACCAGGGCGCATCTGGAGAAGGCGGGCATCTCTGCGTTCGGGGCCGGAGCCGATCGGAAAGAGGCGGCCGCCCCTTTGACCTTGCGCCTGGACTTTGACGGGGTCGAGCGGCGCGTCCACGTAATCGCTGGCATGCAGATCCAGGCCAAGCTGCGGGACGAATACCAGTTCTATGCTGGGTCGCAGCAGGCGGGAGTCAATGGCCTGGCGCGCTCCCGCCTGGCAAAAACGATCGCACAGCTGCGTGAGGATGATCCTCACTCATTGATCATTCTCTTCCCACACTGGGGCCGAAACTATCAATGGACAGACAACCGGATCCGCTCCGCAGCAGACGACTTCATCAACGCCGGTGCCGACCTGATCATCGGGCACGGCGCGCACATGCTCCAGCAGTGCACGTTCGGGCAGCACACCGCGGTCGTCTACTCACTCGGCAACTTCCTCTTCAACTGGGCTGGCCGATTTGACAAGTACGGAGCCCCCCGTATGGCCTAGTCGCGCGAGTCGGTCTCGATTACCAGAGCGACCGGTGGCAGGTACAGCTTCGCCTCTACCCGATCCTCATCGACAATCAGAAGTCTGGCCACCGGCCCGTACCAGTAGACGAGCAGGGATTCCGGGCGGTCTGGGACGCTTTAACAAAGGAAGACTTGGATGGCTCGTTCATCCGCCGCGCCCGGGCCGCCAAGGACTCGTTCGGCTACCACATCGCCTTCTCATTCGACACCGCCGGCACGGATCGTCACGCACGCACCACACCGGCCTCAACCGGCACCAGTGACTCAGCTCTTGAGCTCAACGTGTATGACGATCGCGAGTCGGTAGCGATCATCAACCGACTGGATCGAAGGATCGCCAGCTCCCAGCTGATCGCAAGGACCGCAGAGCGTAACGGGGCAACCGTGGAATGGCTCGCCGCGGACACGTTTCTGGCAACACTGGGAGACCGGAAGCTGCTGTTCAGGGGTAACCGTTGCTTGGAGACCGCCCCTGCTGCCCGCGCGGTTCGCAGTAAGGCGCTCCTCAAGCAGCTCCTTAGCGAAGCGGGCGTCCGTCACCCTAGGGGAGGAGCCGCCCACTCATTCGCAGAAGCAGAGGACCTCTTCCAGCAGCTAGGACCCAACGTGGTCGTCAAGCCGGTCGATGGTGACCGAGGGAAGGCGGTCACGGTTGGAGTCACATCCATCGTGGCCTGAAGACCGCGTACGAACAGGCGGCGTCTGACGCTGGGGTCCTGATCGAGGAGTTCATCGAGGGACCTGAGTTTCGCTGCCTAGCTACGCAGGAGGAGTGCATCGCCGTCATTCAGCGGGATGCCCCCAACGTGGTCGGGGACTCCGTTCACACGGTTGGCGAGCTCATCGCTCTCAAAAATGACATTCGGCGACGCAACCCATCACTACATAAGCGTCCAATCGTAATCGATGAATCACTTATCTCCTTCCTCGAGAAGGAAGGGTTGACGCTCGACTCCGTACCGGAGCGCGGCAGAAAGGTCTACCTGGGCGGGGCAGCGAACCTCACCATCGGTGGGGACAATATCGACTGCACCGATACCGTCCCGAAGATCGTCCAAGAGACCGCCATCGCCGCCGTACGGGCGATTCCCGGGCTCAACTGGAGCGGCGTCGACATCATTCTTCGAGAGCCATCAGCTGGTGGGACTCCTGAGGCATTCGTCCTGGAAGTCAATGTAAATTCGGGCATCTCCGGCTTCCACTATCCGCTGGTCGGCAAGCCTCGAGACATCGCGGGCAAGCTGTGGCGCACCCGTCTGGCGGCGGCAACGGCGGCGCCGACCAGCAGACAGATCACCTCCCTGAAGCGGCTGCCGGTACCGCGTCCACTGTCAACCACGGCGGCTGGTGACAAGCTACGTTCACCTGGACGCAACTAGGTCACGGCTCAGCTGCGTATCTCAAGGCGCGGAGATCGAAACGCTAGCGCTCCGCTTGCACCGCGTACGCCAGCATGGGGAAGTCCGGCTCTTCTATGGCGCCAGCACCACCGACGACCTTGCGGTAACCACACAAATCATCAATCGTCACTCGATCCTGAGCCGGCTACTACGGAAAGCCGGGGTCGAAGTAGCCGAGGGCACCATCGTCCGCTCCGCGGAAGACATTCAACGCTTCGCCACCAAGGTGCGCTCACCTCTGGTGCTCTCTGCCCAACCGGGAGACTGGTTACACGGTGCTCGCGTCGCTCGGCGCTACCCCGACGGCATCCGAGATCGCATCAGCGTGGGAGACTGCCGCCGCACACGGCGCCGTGTACGCGAGGAGCTCCCCACCAGGACATTCGCTGTGGGTGCTAGCCACCACCAATGAGCCACTAGCCGCGATCGCTGATCTTGAGAGTGCGGGACGGTTCACCACGATCTCCTCGGTCGCGCCAGCGTGGCTGCCGTGGAGGCCATCCGGGCCGTACCAGAGCTACGGTGAGCGGCGGTCCGGCTCCGAGCAGCGGACGGTGCGCCTCGAAACCCCATCACCATTGAGGCCATGACACGAATCCCCCCGCTACCCTGCCAGTGCTCAGCTGATAGCGGGGGACCTTAATCGCGCAGTGGAGGCCATCATTTCCCGCCCTGCCAGCGCCAGCCGCGCCCGCTGGTGGTGGCCGCTCCGGCGGCGCCGGCCCAGCTAGGCAGTCCAGCTACCAACACCCGAAACTGATGGGTGGTGACACAGTGTCATCTAGAAATCTTCGCCTTCCGGCAGGGGTGCGGAAGCTGCTACGTCAGGCGCGCCCAGATCAACCTAGCCTGACCCGCTAGTTCGAGTGCTGACGTAAAGGCACTCAACCTGGCCAGCCACAGCCACGGCCGCGCTGATGGCGGAACGAGCGGTTTCCCGGGCATCCAGGTCAAAAAGATTTCGCCCCATACGCTGGAATTACACTATGAAAATGTAGTACATAGATTCCGAAGTGGCCGGTCGACCCTCAACACCCTGCTGGCGCGACGCTGTTTGGCGCAGAAGGAGGTCACCAGCCGACTTCTCCGAGCAGCGGAACCTTCCCGCCCCTAGAACGCCGTCTTCGGCAAGGAAGACGTGCACCGCGCGTGGCGGTGGGCCGAGCCGATCCTGCCGGTGGTGCTGAAACCGAACACCGCGAGCAAAGGCAAGCTTGTGCACGTCGGCGTCAAAACCTTTGACAAGTTCCAGCGCGCGTTCCAGGTCGTGGCAGCGGAATTCGGTCAGGTTCTGGTAGAGCAACACCTCGAAGGCGCCGAACATCGGTTTACCGTGATCGATGGTCGTGTGTTCGCCATTACTGAAGACGACCGCCGCATGTCGTCGGCGACGGCCGCTCCACCGTCAGTGAGCTGATACGCTGAAGAATGAGGAGCGTCGCACCCGCACAACCCCCTGCACCACAAGCCGCTCATCGTCGACGACGCGGTCAGGGCCACCCTCGCAGACCAGGGCCTCGGGCTTGATTCCGTCCCACCCGCCGGATCCCTCACCTGGCTCAGGTACACGTCGAACATCTCGCTGGGTGGTGAGGCGATTGACAAGACCGATCTCATCGATCAGTCGATCAAAGATCTGGTAGAGCAGGCTAACCGAGCTATTCCTGGGCTGCGCCTAGCAGGATTCGACGTGCTCATCCCAAGGATCCGAGCCAGAAGCCGGCCATCATCGAGATCAACTCGAGCCCGATGTTGACGATGCACGTGTACCCCTGGGAGGGGCAGCCACGCAACGTCTATGACGCAGTCCTCGACGTGATGTTCCCCATGACCATGGCTGCCGCGGGAGCCTGATCAGTCACTCAGGAGGTTGACCTAGCTCAGTCGCCAGGATCGCGGCCGCAATCCGGGCGGCCGGCTCGGGATGGCGCGCCCACCGGCGCAGCAGGGGGTCGACCCGGTAGATCCACGCCCCCGCCTCGGTCACCCGGAACTCCACCGAGGCGTACTGGGCACCTGGCAGCAGTTCCACGGCCCGAAGCGCGAGGTCAGCGACCTCCGCCGACGGCGCGGAATCCGGGGTGCCAGCCACCACCCGGCCAGCCACCACCGCCAGGTGGAGCTCCTGCGCCACTGGCGCCTGCTCCAGCAGAAGCTGCGCCCGCGGCGGTAGCCCGTCCGCGACCGCCCGCCAGGCCTGGGGTAGCTCCTCCGGGCCCGCCACCTCGTACACCGGCTGATCCGCCAAGGCCGGGCGGAGTCGGAGCGGGAAGCCCAGCGCGGCCGCGGCCGCACCGGCGGTGTCCCCGGCGGCCACATCGCGCAGCTGGCACGCCACCACCGGCAAGCCCTGGTCAGCGAGGTGTGCTCGCAGCCAGGCGTCGTTGCTGCACAGCATCTCCGCCGACCGGCCGCAGGTCTGCCCGGTCAGGCCGTAGAAGATGATCCCGGCGGTCTCACCACACCGCAGCAGCGTGTCCGACAAGCGCTGGACCGGCACCGCCGCCGCCCGAGCCGCCTCCTCCAGGATCTTCGATCCAGCGACCAGATCTGGATCCGGGGCGGTCTCCGTCAGCCCATTCGACGACGACATCTCGGCCGTCATGCCGACCTCCCCTTGCGGCCGACCGTGAACCCGTCCGGCACCGTCACGTCCACCGGGACCGCCCGCGTCTCCACGATCCCGGCGTCGGCCGGTCCGTGGAACGCCAGCCGGAGCAGCAGCCCGACCTGGGGCGGGGCGCCATGCAGCACCCCTTCGATCCGCCCCTCCCCGCCGTCCCCGATCCAGCCAGACACTCCCAGCGGGCCGGCCATGCCCGCCAGCCAACGCTGGTAACTACGGGAATCGACCCGCCCGGCCACCGTGAGCGCGACCGTGAGCTGATCGGTCGGCGTGGTCACCGGCCACCCGGCCGCGACCACCGCCTCCCGGACCAAGTCGACGGACACGTTCCGGGGTGGACCGTACATCGGGAAGTGGTGCAAGGACTGCACCGGCCGCGAGTTGACCTCAATGATCGTTACCTGCTGTTGGTCCACCGGGATCCGGTGGTCCTCCAACAGCACATCCAGCCCCGCGTACGGCAGTCCCGGGATGGCGTCGAGCACCGCCACCGCCAGCTCCTGAAAGGAAGGATGGGTCTCGTCCCGTACCTCCCGGCTGTCTCCCCCCAGACTGAGGTTGGCTTCCGCCCGCAGCTGCACCCGCTGCCCCGCGGCGGGAACCGAATGACGGGTCAACCCTTGCTGTGCGAGCTGCTCGTCCACCCGCTCGTCCAACCGGATCAGTCGTTTACCGAGGTGGGGGTTGTGGCGCCGCACCACGTTCGCGGCCAGTACGAGCTCCTCCACCGACCGCTGCCCATCTCCGATCACCGAGGCCGGCTCGCGCCGCACCACCGAAAGCAGTCCTCGCCGGGTGACCAGGAGCCGGTAGTCATGTCCCGTGGCGAACCGCTCGATCACGATCCCGGTGTCGGCGTACTTGGAGGCGATCACCTCATCCAACGCCCGAGCCAGCGCGGTTTCCGAGGTGATTCCGGTGGTGACCGCGGTGCCCTTGGAGCCACCGGCGGGTTTGACCACCAACGGGAAACCCAACGCCAAGCCCGCCTGGTACGCCTGGTCGCGCGCGGTCGCCGGGAACGTCGCTCCCTCCGGTACCGGCAATCCGGCCCGTTCCAGCAAGATCCGGGTCACGCCCTTGTCTGCAGCAGCCATGGACGCGGCCACACTGGTCTGAGTGGACTCAGAGTCGAAGAAGCCCAGGCTCTGTCCGGTCCCGGGGCGCTCCACCAGGAAGAAATCCCGGGCCAACCGGCGGGTGGCCAGGCCCAGCCGCAGCGCCTCCGTCTCCAGCAGCATCGATCGGACCGCCAGCGCGGCGCCGGCGAGCGGATAGTCCGGGAACCGGTTCGGTGGTACGGCGGCCGCCGGGCGCTTCGGCTCCGGTAGGGTGACCACCCCGTCGGCGACGGTGGACAGTTCCGCCAGGTCGAGCTCGTCGACCAGCCCGCGCCGGTGACTCTCCTCCGCCGGTGTCCCCGTCAATTCCGGCCAGCCGGAGGCGGGTGGTTCCGGCAGGTGAAGATCGATCTCCGGAGTGGTGTGGGCGACGGTGTGGAGCACCGAGCGCGTGATGCCACTGCCTCGTTCATGCGCCAGCAGCACCGTCGTCTGTGGAGCAGCCCGCTTCACCGCCCGGGCCGCCTCTCGCAGGGCGACCAGGGAGCCGAACCGGGACAGCGAAAGATGCAGCCCCCCGATCCGACCGGCGAGCGCCGCGGCTTGCGCCGGAGACACCACACTCTGCCCGGCCAGGATGCTCAGCCGGGGCCGCGGTTGCCCTTCCCCCAGCAGCTGGTCAGCCAGGCGTTGCAGGGCGGCCAACTCGGGCCGCCCGGACAGCCGACCTAACGGAGAACGCTGCCGGAGTTTGGACAACAGCGACTGCTGCTTCCTGACCACCGGCTCTTCCCACAGCACCTGGTCGACGACCTCGCCGGCGGCCATCGCCGCGGCGAGCCGACGCACAAAGTCAGCCGCTTCCTCCCGGTTCCCCCCACCCCCGACCAGCCAGAGTGGCCGGTCCCGGCCCGCTTTTCGTTCGACCCGGCTCAGGTGGCGTATCCACGCCAGGTCGTGTTCCGGATCTCCGGTCAGGCGCAGCCTGAGCATGGCGGCGGATGCCGGCTCGGCGGCCACCGCATCGGTCAGGTCCTCCAAGGGCGATCCCGGCTCCACGCGCGGCAGCGGGTGGACCGGTAGCGGGGTTGCGGACGGAGCGGGGGCGGCGACTGATCCGCCCGCTTCACCCGCCCGTTTGAGCACCACATCAAGCAGCGCCAGCTCAAGAGCGAGCTTCGCCGCCCGTCGAGGCCCGCGATCGGTCGCCCCCACCGGCTGCCAGCCTCGGATCCGGCTCAGCGGCGCCGCCGGATCGACCTGTGCCGGCAGGGTCGCTCCCACCAGTTGGCCCGCCAGGTGGCGTAGCTCCCGCCAGGCCGCCTCGGTGGTGTCGCCGGCTACCACCGCTTCGCCGATGCCAGCCACGCCGGCGGCTACCAGCCGCACCACCAGCCCGTGCGGTCGGCGGATCGCACGGCCAGGCCCCACGTACCGGGCGAGGGTGACGGTATCGATGCGTGGCGCGCCCACCGGCGCATGATAGCCGGCCGCGGCGAGGGGCCGGTCACCCGAACCGTGCGCGGAGGTGGTGGGCGAGCAGTTGCCCGAACCGGTGGGAACCGAGCGGTTGGTTGTGCAACCGCTGCAGGCCGTCCACCCCCGGCTGCTCATTCCCCTCGATCAGCACCGGCCCGTCCGGTCCGATGCCGATGTCCCACCCCACCAACACCCGGGGTTGGAACGCGGTGTGCGCCTGGCAGGCGAGTTGCCGCACCTGCTCCCAGAGGGGGAGCTTCCGGCCGTCGATCTGGGCGCCGGAGACCGGGTGGTGGCGGTGCCGGGTGACCACTCCCTCCGTGGCGTACCCGGACGCCGGCCCGAGCATCCCGGTGGTGATGTCCACCGGCGCGGCCACCCCGCCCCGGTGCAGGTTGTCCACGATCGCCCCCCGGGTCGCGGGCATCCGGAAGATCGCGATGACGGGCTCGGGCACCCCGGACTCGTCGAGGATGGTGATGATGCGACAGGTCGCCACCGCATCCAACGCCAGGTCGGCCAAGTCCGGGTGGTTGACCAGATTGGGCTGGACGATCAGGGAGGCGTCCGGGGTGTGCGCGGCCAGCCAGGACAGGAACTGGTCCCGCGCCACCTCGGCCCCGTCCCCGAGCCGGTGATACCGGTCCTGGTCGGCCAAGTACCGCCACTTCTGCGCTCCCCGGCCACCCTTGCCGGCGGCCAGTTTCACAAACAGGTCCGCCGCGGGCAGCGGGGCGAACTGCTCCACCTGCCCACCCGGGGCGAGCCGGGCCAGGGTCGGCACCACCGGCAGCGCCGCGGCCTGCGCCCGGGCGGCGAACGCCGGCTTGTCGTTCACCGGTGCGACCGCCTCCAGGTCGGCGCCGCCGGCGAGCATCAGGTACAGCCCGCCTTTGGTTTCGTGCCGGTGCAGGAACTGGTCGGCGCGGGCGCGGTTGGCGGGGCGGTAGAGCTCGAACTTGTAGTAGTTCTCCGGCATGGACGGCAGGCTCACCGCCAGGCGCAGCATCTCCCACAGCTGTCGACGGACCGGTACTCCCGCGGCGGCCCGGACCGCCCGACCGTTGATCCGCGCCAGGCGGGCGGCTTGGACCAGGACGTCGCTGACGTACCAGCGCCAGGCCCGGGCCAGCCGGTTCCGCGGGTACGGGTAGGCCCGGAACTTGGCGAAGTAGGCGGGTTGGTACTCGTCCCGGTGCCGCAGGTAGTACAGGTGGAGGGCGGCGGCCCAATCGTCCGGGGCGGCCCGCTCCCAGCGGCGGCGTCGACTAGCCGGTACGACCGGGACCACCCGCTCCCGTCGCCGCAGCGCCGCCCGCAGCCGTCCCGGGATCACCGGGCCACCTCGCTACGCGCGCCCAACCGCTGTGTCAGGTGGAACACGAGCAGTTCCCCGAACCGGTGCGCGCCCAGGGCCACGTTGTGCAGGCGTTGCAAGCCCCCCACCCCGGGGCGTTCGTTGCCTTCCAGCAGCACCGGCCCGTCCGGCCCGATGCTGATGTCCCACCCGATCAGCAGTCGGGGATGGAACCGTCGGTGGGCGTCGCAGGCCAGCGCCACCACCTGATCCCACAGGGGCAGCTTCCGCCCCTCGATCACCCCACCGGAGGCGGGATGGTGGGTGTGCCAGCGGGGCGGGCCGGCGATCGCGTAGTCGCTGGCGGCGCCGAGCACCCCGGTGGCGATGTCGATCGGGGCGGCGACCCCACCGCGGTGCATGTTGTCCACCACCGTGTTCGGCACCGCCGGCATCCGGAAGGTGGCGATCACCGGTTCGGGTTCTCCGTGCTCGTTGGTGATGGTGACGATCCGGCAGGTGACCACCGCGTCCAGGGCGAGGTCGGCCAGGTCGGGGTGGTTGGCCAGACACGGTTGCAGCAGGTAGGCGCCGCCGACGGAGCGGTCGGCGAGCACCTGGACCAGCTGGTCGCGGGGGACGGCCTCCCCGTCGCTGCGGTAGCGGTCGGAGTCGGGGAGGTAGGTCCAGCGGGCCGCGTCCCGCCCGCCCTTGCCCGCCAAGGGTTTGACGAACAGGCTGGCCTTCGGCAGTTCCGCTACCTGGTCGACGATCCTCCCGTTGTTCACCACCGCCAGCGTCGGCACCACCGCCAGGCCCAGCTGCTGGGCCCGCGCGGCGAACGCCACCTTGTCGGTCAATGGGGCCAGCTCGGCCGTCCCTGTGGTTTCGGCCAACGCCTCGTACAGCACCGGGGAGTTTTCGTGCCCGTGGAGGTAGTCGTTGGCCCGGGCACGCTGGGACGGGCGGTAGAACTCGTACTTGTAGTAGTTCTCCGGCATGGACGGCAGGGTCAGCGACAGCCAGATCATCTCCCGGAGCTGCCGCCGTACCGGCACCCCCACCGCCTGGCGTACGAACTTGCCGTTGGCGCGGGCCAGCTTCATCGACTGGATGAGGACGTCGCCCACGTACCACCGCCACGCGCGGGTGAGCCGGGTGCGGGGCATCCGGTAGGACTCGGCCCGGGCGAAGTAGCGGGGCAGGTACCGCTCCCGATGCTGCCAGTACAGCAGGTGCAGTCGGGACGCCCAGTCGTCGGCGGGGGCCTGTTCCCAGCGGCGCCGTTGGCGCCGAGGCACCATCGGGATCACCCGGCCGCGGCGCTGCCACAGGCCGCGGATCGACCAGCGGGGGCGGCGCTCGCGTACCTTCCGGAGCGCCAGCAGCCGGGCGGTCTCCACCGCCACCGGCTCCAACGGGTCCGGCTTCGGCGGTAGCTCGCCGCTGGTGGCTTCGGCGTACGCGGCCCACGCGTCGTCCAGTCGGCCGGCGCGCTCCAGGGCGTACCCCAGCCGGTAAGACCACCGGGCGCGGTGCCGGCTCACCAGGCGCGCCGCCCGGGCCACCCGGGCGAACGTCGACCACACCGCCGGTCGTTGCGAAGCCTTCAACCTCGCGCGCAGCCGGGCGCGTACCACGGCTCCTCCTTCAATGTCCGCCGCTTGGCACCACCACATCGCGTGCGGGTGGATGGGAGTAACCTAGCGGACATAAGCCCGGCATCCATCCCTCAGGATCGAGTGTGAAGTGAAGCGACCAGTCGTCTACACCTGCGGCACGTTCGACCTCTTCCACCGTGGCCATCTGCGCATCATCGAGAACGCGCGGGCGCTCGGGGAGACCCTGATCGTCGCTGTCAGCACCGATGAGCTTGCGGCGAGTTACAAGGAACCGCCCGTGGTGCCGTTTGAGGAGCGACTGGAGATCGTGCGGGCGATCCGCGGAGTGGACCTGGCGATCCCCCAGACCTCGACCGACAAGTTCGCCGCCTGGGAGAAAATCGGCTTCGATGTCTGGGTGGTCGGGGACGACTGGTACGGGCACGAAAAGTACGAGGATTACCGCAAACGCCTCACCGATGTCGGCGTGTCGTGCGTGTTCCTGCCGTACACCGCCGGTGTCTCCTCCACTCAGCGTCGCCAGGCCCGCGCCGAGCGGCTGTCCTCCTGAGCCGGCGACCGGCGCTCACCGGCCGGCCGCGCCCACGAATCGGTCGAGCTGCTCCCCCACATCGGTGAGGAATAGATCACACTCATCGACCCGGGCGGCGTCCAGTGCGGACCAGCTGTTGATGGTCGAGGCGCCTGCCCGCAGCCCCGCTGACCGGATTCGCGCCACCACTCCCCGGTTGGCCAGATAGCGCCGGCTGCCGAACATGGTGAGCAGCACCTCCGCCCGGTACTCCCGGGCGGCCGCGATCCGCTCGGCCACGTTCTCCTCGGTGACGCCGAAGCACCCCAGGCGGATCTCCGGGTCACGCGCGCGGACGTTCGCCATCTCCTGGGCGTCCCGCACCATCACCACGCAGCGGTCCGCCACCGGCGAGCGGGTCACCACCGTCAGGATGGTGTCCAAGGTCACTCCGCGCGGCTCCTTGAGATCCAGGACGATCAGCCGTAGCGGAAACGCCCGGCAAGCCTCCAGATAGGACTCCAGGCTGGGCACCCGAGCCCCGGCCACCCCTTGCAGTTGCCGAAGCTGGCGATAGGAGAGGTCCGCTACCCGCCCCTGCCCGTCGGTGGTGCGGTCCACAGTGGGGTCATGCATCAGCACCGGCACGCCGTCCCGGGAGCACCGGACATCCACCTCGACCCCGGCGATGTGGCCAGGCAGGGCCGACAGGCTCTCCACCGCGTTCTCCGCCAGGTCTCCGCACCGCCCCCGATGGGCGATCACCATCCCGGAGTACGGGCGGAACTGCTCCCGCAGCTGCGCCACTCTGGCGAGCCGCGCCGCCCATTTCTGTCGACTGGGCGCCCGCCGCACCGCTTCCGTGTACGCGGCGTGCGCGCCGTCAAAGTCCCAGCAGCGCTCCCGCCCCCGCCCCAGCCAGTAGTAGCGAGCTGCCCGCTCCGGTTCCAACCGCCACGCGGCCTCGAAGGCGGCCACCGCCTCCCGCCAGCGCCGCTGCCGCAGCCGCCACCGCCCGAGCTGATGGTGCCAACCGGCCTGGCTGGGATCCCGCGCCACCGCCTGCTCCAGGGCCGCGATCGCGGCCACCCGGTCTCCTCGTTGCTCCGCGAGGACCGCGGTGTCGTACCAGTGACGCGCTTCTCCCGCCCCGTGGTGCACGCGGGCATCATACGGAGCGGGGGTGGCCTACTCCGTCAGCAGCCCGATCAACTCCGACCGAGTGAAATCGACCGGGTTGTTGCCCAGCCGTTCCGGGTTGACCGACTCCGCCAGCGCTACCCGCTCCGCCGCGGTGGTGACCCCCACCTCGGACAGGCTGGTGGGGAGACCGATCTGTCGCATCAGGGCCTCGAACCGGGTCCGCGCCGCCCGCCCGTCCGACACCCCGAGTAGGTGGTAGATGTCCGCCATGGCGGCGGCGTGGGCCGCCGGATCCACCCCCGGGCGCAGCCGGGGGGCGGCGGCCGGGTCGTGGGCGGCCAGGAACGCGCCCAGCGTCAGTCCGACCGCGTGCCCGTGGCTCACCCCGTACCGCTTGGTGAGCGCGTACGACAGGGCGTGGGCGGCGGTGGTCTTCGACAGGTCGATCGCCCGCCCGGCCAGGTGGCTGCCGATGGTCATCGCCCGCGCGGCGGTCTCGTCCGCGTCCGCCACGAACGGCGCGATCGCCGGTAGCAGGCACGCCAACGCGCGCCGGGCCCAGGCGCGGCTGGCGGAGGTGGCGCCGACCGCCCACAGGCTCTCGATCGCCTGGGTGACCGCGTCGAGGCCGGAGGTGGCGCGCTGATACGCCGCACCGCTCTGCGACAGCGCCGGGTCGAGCAGGGCCAGGTCCGGCCGCAGGGAGGGGTGGGCCACCGAGTACTTGCGCTGACCCACGTACACCACCGCGAAGTGGGTGGCCTCGGCCCCGGAGCCGGCGGTGGTCGGCACCAACACCAGCTGGGTGCGGCGGGGGGCCGCCGGTTCTCCGGTCGCCACCGCGGCCGGCAGGTCACCACCCTCCGGGAGGGAGGCGAACCCGCACAGCAGCTTGGCCATGTCCATCGGGCTGCCGCCGCCGATCCCGAGCACCAGGTCGGGCTGGAACTCCCGCCAGAGCGCCAGCCCGGTGCGCAGATCCGCCACGTCCGGGTTGGCGGCGAAGTCGCTCCACCGCTGCACCCGCGCCACCGTCGCCAACCCCGGCAGGATCCGGGCCGCCCCGGACGCCTCGAACGAGCGGCGCCCGCACACCAGCAGCACCCGCTGGGCGCGGTACTGCCGCACCACCTCCGGTACGCGGTCGATCACGCCGACCCCGTACCGGGCCCGCCACCTGCTCATGAGCCGGCCAGGGCGGCCATGAACGCCCGCTTGCTCTCGGCCGGGGTGCGGGTGGGGCGCCCCAGGTCGGCGCGGTGCCCGGGCCGGACCACCAGCTCCAGGAGGGACGGTCCACCGTGCTGCCGCAGCTGCGCCACCAGCGCCGGCAGCCGCGCCGGATCGTCCGTCGTCGCCGCGAACCGGTAGCCGGCGGCGCGGGCCAGCGCCGGTACGTCCACCGCGCTGATCGCGGTCGGCTGGCCCCCCACGCTGTCATGCACCCCGTTGTTGAACACCACGTGGTAGAAGGTGGCCGGCGCCTGCTGGGCGATCACCGGCAGGCCACCCAGGTGCATCAGCAGCGCCCCGTCCCCGTCGAAGCACCACACTTCCCGGTGGGGTTCCCGCATCGCCACCCCGAGCGCGATCGCGCTCGCGTGCCCCATCCCGCCCACGGTCAGGAAGTCCCGCTCCCCACCGCGGCCGGTGCGGACCCGATGTTCGAACAATTCCCGGGACAGCATCCCGGTGGTGGCGACGATCACCGCCTCGTCCCCGACCGCCTCGGTCAACGCCACCAGCGCCGCCTCCCGAGTGGCGGTGCCGGGGGTGGTCACCGGCGCGGTGGCCGCGGTCGCGGCGAACGTCCCCTTCTCCACCAGCAGCAGGTACGGGCAGGCGCGGTCGGTGGCGGTGGCCACCGCCTCCGCGAGGCAGGCCGAGGCTGCTTCCGGTTCGGCCGGCAGCACCGCCCAGGGCAGCTCCATCGCCTCCAGCAGCGGGGTCATCACCCGCCCCTGCTTGCGGTGCTGCGGTTCGTCCGGTACCCCCGGCTGCCCCCGCCAGCCGATCACCACCAGCATCGGGATGCCGTACACGTCCGGGTCCGCCAGCGACAGCAGCGGGTTGACCAGGTTGCCGAACCCGGAGTTCTGCAGGTAGACCACGGCCGGCGCCCCGGTGCGCAGATAGTGTCCGATCGCGATCCCGACCGCCGCCCCCTCGTTGGCCGCGATCACATGCTGGTCGGCCGGCAGCGTGGTCATCAGGTGGGTGCCCAGGTGCTTGAGCAGACTGTCCGGCACCCCGGTGTAGAAGGTCACCCCGAGCGCGGCCAGCTCGTCGACGAACCGGGCGGGTTCGATCACCGCTGATTCTCCGGGATGATCGCCAGCGCCTCCTCGATGCTGGCCAGATACGGGTCGGCCTCCAGCGCCCGTCCGTTGGTCAGGATGGTCTGGGCGACCTTCACCATCTGCGGGTAGGCCGCCCGCAGCAGGTGATTGGCGTAGATCACCATGTTGACGCCGCGGTCGGCCAGTTCCCGCTCGGTCACCTGGTGGTAGCTGGTCGGCACCGCCACCAGCGGCACCCGGTTGGGCAGCTTGGCGTACCGGTCGCAGAACTCGAACACCTCAGCCGGGCTCTTCTGCTTGCTGTGGATCATGATGCCGTCGGCGCCGGCTTCGATGTACGCCTCCGCCCGGCGGATCGCGTCGTCCATCCCCTTTTCCAGGATCAGACTCTCGATCCGGGCGATGATCATGAAGTCGTCAGTTATCTGCGCCCGCTTCCCAATCGACAGTCGGGCACAGAAGTCTTCGATCGAGGACTGGGTCTGCGCCACCGCCGTGCCGTACAGCGAATTGCGCTTCAGCCCCTCCTTGTCCTCGATGATGACCGCGGAGACCCCCAGCCGCTCCAGCGAACGCACCGTGAAGGTGAAATGCTCCGGCTTGCCCCCGGTGTCGCCATCGAACACCAGCGGTTTGGTGGTCACCTCGAACAGCTCGTTGACGGTCTGGAGGCGCGAGGAGATGTCCACCGCCTCGATGTCCGGCTTGCCCCGCGCGGTGGAGTCGGTCAGTGAACTTGACCACATGCCGTCGAACTCGACCGTCTGGTGCTCCACGGTCACGCTGGTGTTCTCGACGATCAGCCCGGTCAGCCCGCTGTGGACCTCCATGATCCGGACGATCGGCTTGTTGTTCAGCAGCCGACGCAGCCGGGACAGCCGCACGCTCGGGGTGGTGCCGATCTGCTTTATTGACTGGTTGAGCTGGGTGGACGAGATCCCTTGGGTGTAGGGCACCTCCACCAGCTGCCCACCCCAGCGGGCCAGCGCCTCGATCACCCGCTGTCGGGTCTGCTGCTGCACCCCGGTGCGCCAGTCGTCGCCGTGCACCACATAGTCCGGCTTCAGCCGCTCGAGGTTCGGTACGTAGTCCAGCGTCTCCTGCGGGACCACCCGAGCGACTCCTTTGAGGTTCTCCACCACCGCCCGACGCTGCTCGAACGTCATGTGCGGCAGCCGCTTGTAGCTGGCGATCGCCGCATCGGTGAGCAGCCCGACGGTCACCTCACCCAGGGCAGCGGCCTGCTTCAGGACATTGATGTGCCCCGGATGGATGAGGTCCGCGCTCATCCCCACATACACGGTCGGAGTCTTGGACACCGTGCCTCCCCGCGGCTGCTGACGTCGATCATTCGCGGGAAACTCTAGTCGCCGCGCTCCCACCCTCCGGGCGGCGCCCCGACCCCCTGACCGGTCCCGCCGCGCCAGTCTCCCCGCCCGCCGAGGGGACCCGAATCTGTCAGTTTTACGACACTCGGTGTCCGTTTCGCGAAAATCAGAAATGCTTCCGGAGACTTAGCATGATCCGATGAAAAATTTGATCAAAAAAATGGTGTACGGCCAGCGGTATGACCACATACCGTGGCCGCAACAGGTCTATCTCCGCCCCGGCGAACGACAGATCCGCATGTGGCAGCGCGCCTGGCGGCTCCGGCGCGCCCCCGTGCTCTCGCTGGCGGAGTATCAGGCCCGGGTCTCCGTGGGCGAGATCGAAGAAATCATCACGTGTGTGTTGTGCGGGGAGAGCCGCCAGCAGCCGCTGTACCGGCCCCGCGCCCGCGACGGTTCCTGGGAATATTCCGTGGTCCGCTGCCCCGGCTGCGGGTTCCTCTACCGCAATCCGAACATCCGGCCCGAACGCCTGGGTGACCTGTACGCCACCGGCTACAGCCGGTTCTTGACCGGGAAGTACGCCCGCAACCGCCAGCGCCGCTACCGGGTGGTGATGGACGCGGTCTCCCCGGTACTCGACGATGGCGCCGGGCGGCGACTGTTGGACTTCGGCTGCGGGGCGGGGTTGTTTCTGGAGTTGGCCGAGCAGCGAGGCTTCGACGCGTACGGCGTGGACCTGTCGCCCGACTCGGTGGAGCAGGCCCGGCAGCGGCTGACCCGGGCGAAGGTGTTCCACGGCTCCCCCCTGACGGTGGCCGAGATCGCGGCGGGCGGCTTCGACGTGATCACCATGTGGTCGGTGCTGGCCCATCTGCCTCGGCCGGTGGAGGACCTGTCCATGCTGCGCGGCCTGCTGGCGCCGGGTGGGAAGCTGGTGATCCTGACCGTCAACGCGGGCTCGCTCCATCTGGCCGGCCTGGCCGACCGGTGGCAGGGGTTCACCCGCAACCACCTCATGTTCTACAGCCGGGACACCCTGCCCCGGCTGCTGTCCGCGGCCGGCTTCTCCCGCACCAGTTTCGCCTCCTTCTACGGCGACGAGGTCGCGGCCGGCGTCAGTAAGTTGTCCCCCACCGAGATCGCGCGGCTGAAGCGCCGGGTGGACGCCACCGACGGCGGGAGCATGCTGGTCGCGGTCGGCCATGCCTGACCCGGCCGGGGCGTGGACGGTACCTCGCCCACACCCCAGACGGTGCCCTTCAGCGCGGAACGCTGGTCAGAAGTGCATCAGCTCGATCCGATACATCGTGGAGTAGAAATCGAGCGTGCTCGCGATCGGCATGTAGTAGGTGATACCGCCGTACTGGCAGTTGCCGGTTCCACCGCTCAAGATGCCTTCGGCGTAGGCCGATCCACCCGTGATGGAAACAACCGGGGCTCCGGAGTCTCCCGCTTCCGCGCACATGCTGCTGCGGTTGAGCCCGTACACCGTACCTTGTGGATACTTGACGGTCTGGTTCCACGCGGTGATCGTGCCGCAGGTCCAGCCGGTGGTGGAACCGGACTTGCACACGGCCGATCCCACAGGCGCCCGCGTGTAGCCGAAAATGGTGCGGAACCCGGGGTAGGTAGCGATGTAACCGCCCTGCTGCCAGTACGAATTGTCCACCCGCACCAGCGCATCGTCGTAGCCCGGGAACCGGAAGTGCACGATCGGCCCGATCACGATGCCGTTCCGCCAGGCGGTACCGCCGTTCCTTCCGCAGTGGCCGGAGGTCAGGAAGTAGTTCTGCTGACCGTTGGTGACGTTGAAGCCCGCCGTACACCTGGCAACGTGGTTGATCCAGTAGGGCTGTCCGGCGTCCAGCCACTCCATCGGCCGCGGTTCGAACTCGCTCTCCGTCAGCGTGACCAGCTCACCGTACGGCTCCAGCAGGTCGACGAGCTCGTCGGCCCGACCGGCCCGCGCGACCACCTCCACCCGGTTGCGCGCTACGTCCACACCCCAAGAGGTCGCGGCGGCGAGCAGGTCCGGATCGTGTTCGTGGAGGGCGTTGAGCTGCTCGACCACCTCCACCAAGGTCTGGTAGCGGTAGGTGACCGGGACCGGGTGGGCACCCACGGCTTCCACCACCGCCGCGTCAGCGCGATTGAGCACCCCGACGACCAGCGTCAACCGCTCCGGATCGAACCAGGCGCCGCCGAACCTGGCCCCGATCTGCTCCTCCAGCTGGCCCGCCAACCGTTCGGCGGTGGCCTGGGCGGCCAGCTGCGCCTCGGCCTCCGCCCGGTTGAGGCCGAGATCACGTGCCAGCGCCTCGTAGAGGGCGGGGTCCAACGTTGCCGCTCCGGACTGGTCTGCGCCGAGTGGGGTCTGGGCGGTGGCGGGAGCGCCGGTCAGCACCAGGACTCCCGCGGTGATGACCGCGGCTAGGCCGGCCCATCGACGCCGCCGGGGCGACGGGGCCGCTATCCGTGATGACAGCAATGCTCCTCCTCAGGGGTCAGTCGCGCCCCCGTGAGCACCCGCTGTCGGGCACATCGCACCCATAACTTTACAGATAGGAATTAATCAAAGCCATCCCCTTGTCCGATTTGGTGCGACTACCAGAGGTCCCTGGTCGCCTCGGCGCGGCCACCATGCCAGGGCCCTGGCGGCTGACCAAAGAGTTCACAGATTCCTGAATATCAGGAACGGTTAAAATTGACTTTGACCTGGTGGCAGAAGGAGGGCGAAGGATTGGCCGCCGCAGACCAGCCTGTTCCGGCCGCTGACCGGACCCCCGCCGGCGCGCGACCGAGCCGGGACGAGGTGCTGCGGTTCGTGGAGCGGTTCGCGATCGCCCTGACCACCACCGGACTCCCGCGGATGCCCGCCCGGGTGTTCGCCTACGTGCTCATCGACGATGCCGAACGCTACACCGCCGGTGAGCTCAGTCGCGGCCTCCAGGTCAGCCCAGCCGCCATCTCAGGCGCGCTGCGCACCCTGGTGCAGGCCGGGCTCCTCGGCAAGGAGCGGGAGCCGGGCTCCCGAGTCGACACCTACCGGGTCTACGACGACAACCTCTGGAGCACCATCGTAAAGCAGCGCTCCCACACCATTGACCCGCTCATCCAGCTCGCCGATGAAGGGGTACGGCTGCTCGGCGCGGACACTCCCGGCGGCCGACGGATGCTGGAGACCCGGGAGTTCTACCGGTTCTTCGACCAGCGGTTGACTGACCTACTGGCTGAATGGCAGCAACACCGGGCACGCCTCCACCGGTGACGCCTCACCGCTCGCCGACGACGCGCTAGTTACCGATCACATCCCGACGGCGGAACCCGACCAACCCCAGGCCGATCAGGACGGCGGCGATCAGGGTGAGGATCAGCAGCGGGGTCCAGCGCAACTCATAGGCCGGCAGCTGCGGCACATGCCCGAACGGAGACAGGTTCGCCAACCAGTCCGGCATCGACAACAGCTGCCCCAGGTAGCCGACCACGAACCCGTACGCGGGCACCAGCCACACCAGCCCGGCGGCGCGTGGCCACCACCCGTACAGGGTCACCGCCAACCCGGCGACCAGCCACAGCGCCGGTAGGTACACCAGGGAGGCGCCGGTGATCCGACCGAACAGCTCCGGGTCTCCGGTGCTGGCCGCCGCAGCCGCCCCGAACGCCGCCCCCGCCGCCACCATCACCACCGCACCCCCGGCCAGCGCCACCACCAGATGGCTGGCCAGCCAGCGGGTCCGGGACAGCCCGGTGACCAGCACCGGCTCGGCCCGCCCCGCCACCTCTTCCGTCCGCGGCCGCAGCGCGGCCAGCACCACGTACGCCGCCGCCACCACCGCCAGGATCAGCAGGATCACGGTGGCGAACGCGTCCACCGCGGTGGATTCGAAGCGGGCCAGCAGCTCATCGGCCAACTCCAGGTTGGCCAGCATCTCCTCCAACTCACCGAACACCGAGCCGTAGGCGGCTCCCCCCAACGCCGCCCCGATCCCAAACCCGATCAGCAGCCCTCGGTGCAGTCGCAGCGCGAACCCCAGCGGATGCACCAACGCGCTCGTGGCCGCCGCCCGCCCGGCCCGGGGGCGGCGCAACCCGGCGGCCACGTCCCGACGGGTGCTCAACCAGCCGGCCAGCAGGGCGAGCAGCAGGAACAGCCCGACCGCCAGCAGCACCGGCCACCATCGGTCGTCGACGCCGACGTACGTGCGCTGCGCCCACCCGATCGGCGACAGCCAGGACAGCGCCGGGGTGTCACCGGCGTCACCGATGGCCCGCAGCGCGTACGCCAGCCCCACCAGCGCCAGCCCCATCCCGGAGGCGGCCCGACTGTGCTCCGTCACCTGGGCGGTCACCGCCGCCACTCCGGCGAACACCAGCCCCACCGAGGCCACCGCGGCCGAGAACAGCAGCGCCTCGCCCCACCCGACGCTCGCCACGCCCACGGCGACCAACGCGGCCGTCAGCACCCCGGTTGTGGCTACGCTCGCGATCACCGCGAGCGCCAGCGCGGCGGTCAGGTGGGCGTGCCGGCCGACCACTCCCGCCCGGATCAACTCGGCCCGACCGGTCTCCTCCTCCATCCGGGTGTGCCGGACCACCAACAGCACCGTCATGATCGCCAGCGCGATGGCGATCAGGTAGGTCAGCTGGTGACCGAGCATCGACGCGTAGGTGTAGTGCGTGAGGTAGTGGTCCGGCCCGGTCAACGCCGTCATCGCCGGACTGTCCAGACCGGCCGTGATCTCCATCCGGTCGGTCTCGGTCGGATAGTTGGCGACGAACGACAGCAGCGACACCACGGTCAGGAAGACGACCGCGGCGATCCACACCAGCAAGCGGATCCGGTCCCGGCGCAGCCCGAACCGAATCAACGCGCCCGTGCCGGCCCACCGGGCCTGCGTCTCCGGCCGGTCGGTGGCCCCGGGGACGGCGCCCACCGCCGGGGCGCTCACGCCGCCCCCTCGGTCGCGGCGCTGGCCACCTGGTCACCGTAGTGCCGCAGGAACAGTTCCTCCAGCGTGGGGGGACTGGCCACCAGGCTCTGCACCCCGGCGGCGGCCAGCATGCGCATGACCGCATCGAGGTGGTTGGCGTCCACCGCGAACCGGATCCGCCCCTCGTCACTGCGCAGGTCGTGAACCCCGGGGTGGTTGGCGAGCTCCGGCACCGGGCGGGCGGTCTGCACCTCCACCGACGTCCGGGTCAGGTGCCGCAGCTCCGCCAGCGTGCCGTGCTGCACCACCCGCCCCTGCCGAATGATCGAGACCCGGTCGCACAGCTTCTCCACCTGCGCCAGGATGTGGCTGGACAGCAGGACCGTCCGTCCCTGCTGCTGGACCTCGCGGATGCACTCCTGGAACGTCGCCTCCATCAGCGGATCCAGCCCGGGGGTCGGCTCGTCCAGCAGCAGCAACTCCACATCGGAGGCCAGGGCCGCCACGATCGCCACCTTCTGGCGGTTGCCTTTGGAGTAGGTGCGCCCTTTCTTGCTGGGATCCAGCTCAAACCGTTCGATCAACTCCGCCCGCCGCCGGGGATCCAGCCCACCGCGCAGCCGACCCAGCAGGTCGATCGCCTCCCCGCCGGTGAGATTGGGCCACAGAGTGACATCGCCCGGCACGTACGCCAGCCGGCGATGCAGCGCCACCGCATCCGTCCACGGATCCCGCCCCAGGACCGTGACCTGTCCCGCATCCGCGCGCAACAGTCCAAGCAGGATCCGCAAAGTGGTGGTCTTGCCCGCCCCGTTTGGCCCCAGGAAGCCGTGCACCTCTCCGGCGCCCACCCGCAGGTCCAATCCGTCCAGCGCAACCGTGCGCCCGTAC
Source organism: uncultured Actinomycetota bacterium (assembly GCA_963809545.1). Classification (GTDB taxonomy): domain Bacteria; phylum Actinomycetota; class Actinomycetes; order Mycobacteriales; family Micromonosporaceae; genus Natronosporangium. Next base: position 350,304 of record CAWEKD010000005.1, read on the forward strand.
CGCTTGACCAGCCCGGTGGCCTGGATGGCAGTCATACCGTCGAGCCTAACATCGGATTCATGATTTTGTGAATAGAGTGAAACGAGGTCCGGCTGTGGCGCTCCTCCGGCGGCGCAGCTACATACCGCCTCCCGGCAGCGACGCAGACCGGCATGAGACCGCCGCAACGTCCGGGGACGTCACAGCGGTCTCATGTGGACATCAGGGTGCGCTGCTCAGCGGAGCGCGACCGGCGTCATTCCGTACTCAGCACCTCCACCACCGGTCGGCGGGCTGCCCGCCGGGCCGGCACCACCGACGCCAGCAACGCCGTCCCGACGGTCACCCCCAACAACACCGCCAGCTGCCCGCCCGGTAGCGCCACCTGGAACAACTCCCCATGGTTGGCGGTGTTGAGCACCGCCAGGGCGGTAGCGGCGCCCGCCAGCCCCATCCCCACGCCACAGAGTGTGCCCACCAGGGCCAGCAACCCCGCCTCGATCGCCAACACTCCCCGCAACTGTCCGCGAGACAGCCCCAGCGCACGCAGCAGCCCGTGCTCGGCGGCGCGCTCCACCACCGACAGGGTCAAGGTGTTGGCCACCCCCACCAGCGAGATCAGGATCGCCAGTCCCAGCAGCGCGGTCACCGCCGCCAGCACCGCGTCCACCACCGCGACCTGGGCATCCCGGTACGCCGCGAGATCCTGGAACTGCACCGTGGGGAAATCGCGTACCTGCTCCTCCACCGCGGCTCGGGCCGCCGCCAGCTCCCGGTCACTCGCTGGAGAAATCTCCACTGTATACGTATCAGGTGACGGGTACCGCGACACAAAGTCCGCTTCCGTCAACCAGACCAGTGGCTCCTCCGGAAAGTCTCCGGGCATATCCGCGATGACCGCCACCACCGTCACCGGTCCGCCCTGGAGGGTGAGCTGGTCCCCGACCGCGGCACCCGTCGCCTCCGTGACCACCGCCGTGCCGGAGGTCAACCGCGCCAGCTCTCCGTCCACCACCGTCCGAGCAGTCTTGGCCAGCAGCTCCGGATGCGCGGAGCGGACGGTGTAGCCGTGGTCAGACTCCTCATAGTGCGCGAGCACCACCCCCAGCTCCGGCAGCGCCCGCAGCCGCTCGAGCATGGCCGGCGGCACCGGATCCACCGACGAGGTGAGCAGGAACGCCGCCGACACCCGGGCGTCCACCTGCCGCTGCACCCCCTGCTTGAGGCTGCTCGCGCCCACGGCGAACACGGTGACCAGCCCGATCCCGATCACCATGGCCATCGCGGTCACCGCCACCCGCCGGGGGTTGCGGACACTGTCGGCCACCGCGATCCGGGCCGTCACCCCACCGAACCGCGCCAGCAGCACCCCCACCAGCCGGATCAACGCCGGTACCAGCCAGGGGCTGATCGCCACCAGACCGAGGAAGAGCAGGCAGCCGCCCGCGACCGTCACCATCATCGCGAGTTCGAAGAGGGACAACCGACCAGCGGCCAGGAGCGCGGCGCCCCCCGCGGCGCCCAGCAGCAGTCCGAAGACCAACCGGATCACGCTGAGCGGTCGGCTGGTGTGTACCGCCGCGTCCGCCAACGCCGCCACCGGGGGGATCCGGGCGCCCCGCCACACCGGTAGGGTCGCCGCCACTACCGTCACCCCGATGCCGCAGACCAGTGCGGTCAGCACCGTACCGGGCGTCACCACCATCCCGATGGTCACGCCGCTGCCGACCGCCTCATACAGCACCCGCATGCCGGCCGCCATGACCATCCCGGCGAGCAGCCCCAGCCCCGAACCGACCGTCCCGATCACCACCGCCTCGCCGAGCACGGACCGGAACACCTGCCCCCGGGAGGCACCGACCAGCCGCAGGAGCGCCAGGTCCCGCGTCCGCTGAGCGATCAGGATCGCGAACGTGTTGGCGATGACGAACCCCGCCACAAACACCGCCACCAGCGCGAACGCCAACAACATGGTGGAGAACTGCTGCGCGTCCCCGACCACCCGGTCCTGTTCCTCGGCCACCAGCTCCGCATGGGTACGGAGCATGACCTCGTCGCCGACCACCGCCCCCAGCCGGTCGACCAGCGTGGCCGGGTCCACCCCGGCTTCGGCCGCCACGATGATCCGCTGGTAGCCCCGCCTCCCGAGCACCTCCGCCACGTCCGGCAGCAGCATCCCCACGGTGGCGCCGCCGCTGTCCACCCGGGTGGCGGTCACATCCACCAACCCCACCAGCGTGAACCGGCGCGCCGCCGCCTCCCCCGCACTGACCCGGAGCTGCTCCCCGACCCGCAGCTCCCACCGCCGCGCCGTCCGCTGGTCCACCACCGCTTCCCCCGGTCGGTCCGGTAGCCGCCCCTCCGTCACCTCGTACGAGCGCAGCCGCGGGTCGGTCGGGACGGTGACCAGCGTGTGATACCCCGGAACCACTCCGGAGTCAGCGGCCAACCCGACGCCCCACCCGGTCAACTCTCCTTCCGCGACCTCCACGCCGGACACGCGCTGGACCGTGTCCACCAGTGCGGGAGCCAACCCCTCGGGATCGTCGGTCAGCAGCGCCACGTCCGTGTGTCGGTCCAACCGGCCGGCCTGAGCCAGGGTCGTCCGTTCGAGGCTGTCGGTGAAGATCAGCCCGCTGGCGAGGAACCCCACCCCGAGCGCGATCGCCAGCAAGGACAGCCCCATGCGGGTCAGGTGAGCCCACGCTGACCGCAGCGTGATCCGGACCACCCCACTCACCTCCCCACCGGGGCGCCGGTCAGCTGGGCCATGGTCGCCAACACCGTGTCCACGTGGGGGCGCAGCAGCTCCTCCCGCACCCGCCCGTCGGCGAGGAACACCACCCGGTCAGCCCGGCTGGCCGCCGCCGGATCGTGGGTCACCATGACCACGGTTTGCTGAAACCGGTCCACCGCCTCTCGCAGCAACCGCAGCACTTCCGCCCCGGTGCGGGAGTCGAGATTGCCGGTCGGTTCGTCGGCGAAAATCACCTCCGGCCGGGTGATCAGCGCCCGGGCCAACGCCACCCGCTGCTGCTGCCCACCGGACAGCTCGCTGGGCCGGTGCCGCAGCCGGTCCCCGATTCCGACCACCGCCACCACCTGCGCCAGCCACTCGGTGTCCACCCGCCGGCCCGCCAGCGTCAGTGGCAGCGTGAGGTTCTGCTCCGCGGTCAGGGTGGGAAGCAGGTGGTATCGCTGAAACACAAACCCGATCCGGTCCCGCCGCAGTCGCGTCAACCGTCGGTCATCCAACCGGGTGATCTCAGTGTCCCCGATCCACACCGAACCACTGCTGGGTCGGTCCAGCCCGGCCAGGCAATGCAGCAGCGTGGACTTACCGGAACCGGAGGGGCCCATGATGGCGTGAAACCGCCCCGCCTCAAAGGTGATGTCGACCCGATCCAAGGCGGTGACCGCCGCCGCCCCTGAACCGTACACCTTAGACAAAGCATGGGCGGCCGCCGCCGGCCGCCCGACCACTGGGAAGGACATGCTTCGACGCTAGGCAGCACCGGTGGGTGGGCGCGTCCGTCTGCGTGCCGGTCTTCTGACTCCACCGCAGGTCGTACCCGGCGCGGACATCCATCCTTGGTCGCACCGGCGAGGTCCGCCTCAGGTCGTACGTCGGTACGCCCGCCTCACCCCGCCCGCCCCACACGCAGCCCGGGTCTACCGGCCAACCGGCGGTGCGCCCCCGCCCCACCCCGCCCCGGGGCGGACCAGACCGGTCTCGTACGCCCACACCACCGCCTGCACCCGGTCCCGCAGCCCCAGCTTGGACAGGATCCGGCCGACGTGGGTCTTCACCGTCGCCTCGGCCACGGTCAACCGGTCGGCGATCTCGGCGTTGGACAGGCCTTGCGCCACCAGCCGCAGCACCTGCTGCTCCCGCTCCGTCAACCCCGCCTGCTCCGGGCCCGCGGTGCGGGCGGCGGTGAGCTGGCCGGCGAACCGGTCCAGCAGCCGCCGGGTGATCCGGGGCGCCACCACCGCGTCGCCGGAGGCCACCACCCGGATCGCGGTCAGCAGCTCCTCTGGGGGCACGTTCTTGAGCAGGAACCCACTGGCGCCGGCCTGCAACGCGGCGAACGCGTCCTCGTCAGTGTCGAAAGTGGTCAACACCAGTACCCGGGGAGTCGGTCCGGCGGCGCAGATCTGCCGGGTGGCGGCCACCCCGTCCAGCACCGGCATCCGGATGTCCATCACCACCACGTCCGCGGCCACGGTCCGCAGCAGCCGTACCGCCTCCGCACCATCACCGGCCTCCCCGACCACGGTGATGTCGTCGGCGTAGTCCAACACCATCCGGAATCCCGCCCGCACCAGGGCCTGGTCGTCTACCAGCACTACCCGGATCGTCACGGTTCCAGCCTGCCGTATCCGTTCAGGTCGCCGGGGCAGGGTCCGCCCCGAGGGCAGCCGCCCGATCCGCGGGGACCGCCGGGGTCGGTGGCCGGCTACCGGGCGGCGGCATCGGCAGCATCGCCCGGACCCGCCACCCCCCGTCCGACCCCGGCCCGGCGGAGAACTCCCCGCCGTAGAGCGACACCCGTTCCCGGAGCCCCACCAGCCCATGCCCGCCCGTGGGCAGCCGCTCCGGCTCCGGCCGGGTACCGCCGTCGTTGTCCACCGCCACCTCGATCCGCTCCGGCGCGTACGTCAGCACCACGCGCGTGCGGGCGTCGGGTCCGGCGTGTTTGAGCACGTTGGTCAACGACTCCTGGACGATCCGGTGCACCGCCAGCACGATCCCGGACGGCGCCTCCGGTGGGGAGCCGTGGACCATCAACTCGACCGCCAACCCGGCCGCCCGCGCCCGCTCCACCGCCTCGGTCACCTGACCCCATCCGGTCGGCGCCGGTTCGGTCGGGGTGTCGCCGTGGCCCGGATCCCGCAACACCGCCACCAGTTGCCGCATCTCCTCCAGCGCCTGCCGACCGGTGGCGCCGATGGTGCGTACCGCCTCGGCGGCCCGGGCCGGATCCCGCGCCAGGGCGTAACTCGCGCCGTCGGCCTGCACGATCATCACCGCCAAGGAGTGGGCGACGATGTCGTGCAGTTCCCGGGCGATCCGGGCCCGCTCCTCGATCACCGCGATCCGGGCCAGGTGGTCCCGTTCCCGTTCCGCGGTGGCGGCCCGCTCCTCCAAGCTGCGCACATACAGCCGCCGGTTCCGGATCGCCAACCCCAGGAACCAGACCCCGATGCTGACCACCGCCAGATAGGTGGTCAGGATCCAGCCGGCCATCTCCTGGGACATGGCCACCCCGGCCAGCCCGGATCCCAGCAGGGCCACCGCCCCGGCCAGGATCCCCCACCCCAGCCGACGCTCGTAGGTGAGCACGCTGTACATGGCGATCAGCACCGCCAGGTCGTGCGGCACCACCACGAAGTTGGTGGTCAGCAGTTGCCCCCCGGCCAGGGCCGCCACCACCGCGAACACCACCACCGGGTACCGGCGCCGCCACCACAACGGCAGGGCCATCGCCAACCCGTGGAGGAACCCCGGCAGCTCGTACGGCACCACCGCCGGCAGGGCCAGCATTCCGACCAACCCCATCACCGCGAGGTCGAACAGCCGCTGCTGGAGCCGGCGGAACGGTCGGTCGGTCGTCACCCATCGAGCGTACGGCGGGGCGCGGAGTGGTTACTGTGCCGCACGGGGATTGCGCCGCTGCCCCGCACCGGACCGGCCGTGTCCGTGATTTCGGTCTCACCGCGCCGGCAAATCCCCGATTTTCCGGTGAGTCGCGCCACAACTCCGCAGGTCACGCCGGTCAGTCGGACTCTTCCCTGACCGCCCTCGGATCGGGCCGCGTAGGCTCGACAGGGGAACACGAACGCGGCGCAGTTCGCGCCCGGGTAGGAGGGCAGCACGACGTGGCCAAGCAGGTCCGGCAGTTGGATCGGGTGGTCATCCGCTTCGCCGGCGACTCCGGTGACGGTATGCAACTGACCGGAGACCGGTTCACCTCCGAAACCGCCCAGCTGGGCAACGACATCTCCACCCTGCCCAACTTCCCGGCGGAGATCCGGGCACCGGCCGGCACCCTGCCGGGGGTCTCCAGCTTCCAGCTGCACTTCGCCGACACGGACATCCTCACCCCCGGCGACGCCCCGGACGTGCTGGTGGCGATGAACCCGGCGGCGCTGAAGGCCAACCTGCCTGACCTGCCGCGGGGGCGCACATCATCGTCAACACCGACGAGTTCACCAAGCGCAACCTGACCAAGGTCGGCTACACCAGCAACCCGCTGGAAGACGACACCCTGGCCGGCTACACCGTGCACAAGGTGGCGCTGACCAGCCTGACCGTGGCCGCGCTGGCCGACCTCGACCTGTCGAAGAAGGACGCCGAGCGGGCCAAGAACATGTTCGCGCTGGGGCTGCTGTCCTGGCTGTACTCCCGGCCGTACGAGTCGACCCTGGCGTTCCTGAAGCAGAAGTTCGCCCACCGGCCGGTGCTGGTCGAGGCCAACACGCTGGCGTTCAAAGCCGGCTGGAACTACGGCGAGACCACCGAAGACTTCGCGGTCCGGTACGAGGTGAAGCCGGCCGCCCTGCCGGCCGGGCGCTACCGCAACGTCACCGGCAACCTGGCGCTGTCGCTGGGGATCGTGGCCGCGGCGGTGCGCTCGGGTCGACCGGTGTTCCTGGGCGCCTACCCGATCACCCCGGCCAGCGACATCCTGCACGAGGTCAGCAAGCACAAGCGGTTCGGCATCATCACCATGCAGGCCGAAGACGAGATCGCCGCGATCGGGGCGGCGCTCGGGGCCTCGTACGGGGGCTCGCTCGGGATCACCTCCACCTCCGGCCCGGGGGTGGCGCTGAAGAGCGAGACCATCTCGCTGGCGGTGGCGCTGGAGCTGCCGCTGGTGGTGATCGACGTGCAGCGGGCCGGCCCGTCCACCGGGATGCCGACCAAGACCGAACAGGCCGACCTCAACATGGCGCTGTTCGGGCGGCACGGGGAGGCGCCGGTGGCGGTGGTGGCGCCCCGCTCCCCCTCCGACTGCTTCGACACCATGTTGGAGGCGGCGCGGATCGCGCTGACCTACCGCACCCCGGTGGTGCTGCTGTCCGACGGTTACCTCGCCAACGGTTCAGAGCCGTGGCGGCTGCCGGACATATCCGAGCTGCCTGACTTGCGGGTGGAGTTCGCGACCGAGCCCAACAGCGAAGACGGCACCTTCCTGCCGTACCTGCGCGACCCCAAGACCCTGGCGCGGCCGTGGGCGATCCCCGGCACTCCCGGGCTGGAGCACCGGATCGGCGGGCTGGAGAAGGCTGACAAGACCGGCAACATCTCCTACGACCCGGCCAACCACGACTTCATGGTCCGCACCCGCGCCGCCCGGATCGAAGCGATCGAGGTGCCGGAGGTGGAGGTCGAGGATCCGGACGGCGACGCCCGGGTGCTGGTGCTCGGCTGGGGCTCCACCTACGGGCCGATCGGGGCCGCCTGCCGCCGGCTGCGGCGGGCCGGCCACCGGATCGCGCACGCACACCTGCGGCACCTGGCGCCGCTGCCACCCAACCTGGGGGAGGTGCTGTCCCGGTACGAGCGGGTGGTGATCCCCGAGATCAACCTGGGTCAACTGGCGAACGTGATCCGGGCCCGGTATCTGGTCGATGCCATCAGCTACAACCAGGTGCGCGGGCTGCCGTTCACCGCCGCGGAGCTGGCGGACATGCTGGAGGAAGTCGTCAAGAATGCCTGAGACCAACGGCACCGGGCCGGTCCCGGTGAAGCTGACCGCCAAGGACTTCAAGTCCGACCAGGAGGTGCGGTGGTGCCCCGGCTGCGGGGACTACGCGATCCTGGCCGCCCTCCAGTCCTTCCTGCCGGAGCTGGGCATCCCGCGGGAACGGATCGTGTTCGTCTCCGGGATCGGGTGCTCGTCCCGGTTCCCGTACTACCTGAACACGTACGGGATGCACTCCATCCACGGGCGCGCCCCGGCGATCGCCACCGGGCTGTCCACCAGCCGGCCGGACCTGTCGGTGTGGGTGGTCACCGGGGACGGGGACGCGCTGTCCATCGGCGGTAACCACCTGATCCACGCGCTGCGGCGCAACGTCAACCTGAAGATCCTGCTGTTCAACAACCGGATCTACGGGCTGACCAAGGGGCAGTACTCCCCGACCAGCGAGCTCGGCAAGATCACCAAGTCGACCCCGGTCGGGTCGACCGACTCGCCGTTCAACCCGCTGTCGCTGGCGCTGGGGGCGGAGGCCACGTTCGTGGCCCGCACCATCGACTCCGATCGCAAGCATCTGCAGTCGGTGCTGCGGGCGGCCGCCACCCACCACGGCTCGGCGTTCGTGGAGATCTACCAGAACTGCAACATCTTCAACGACGGCGCGTTCGAGCCACTGAAGGACGCCAGCACCCGAGACGACTACCTCATTCGGCTGGAGCACGGTCAGCCGCTCACCTTCGGCAGCGACGGCCAGTGGGCGGTCACCCGCTCCCCGGACGGGTTCGGGCTGGTAGTCCGGGAAACCGCCAGCGTGGATCCGGAGGCGATCCTGGTCCACGACGTCACGGTGGCCGACCCCAGTTACGCGTTCGCGCTGTCCCGGTTGCCCGAGGCGGACCTGCGCCACACCCCGATCGGGGTGTTCCGGCAGGTCGAGCGCCCCTCCTACGACCAGCTGGTGCGGCAGCAGGTCGAGGAGGCGAAGGCCGCTGCCGACGGCTCACCGGAACAGCAGCTGGCGGAGCTGCTCGCCGCGGGAGACACCTGGACCATCGCCTGAGGTGGGACCGTCCGTGGGAGGCGCAGCCGCTGACCTGGGCAGCGGCTGCGCCGACGCAGTTGCCACCGGGGGCCACTACGACAACCGGGCAGCGGTATTGCCATCCACCTCTCCCCGCTCGCCCGGCTCCGCCACCTCCTGATCCACCGCCAGGGCGGCCGCGACCGCCTCGTCCAGGCTCAAGGTGCTGCCCGCGTCGAACGCGGCGTCGAACCGGCGATCCCCCAGCTGCTCCCGCAGCAGCTGCTCCTGCTCCCGCCAGTACTCCAGGTAGCCGCTCTGCCGGGCCCGCAGCCGGGACCGGTGCGTATGGGCGGCGCCAAACAGTCGCGCGGCGGTGACCAGGTCACCGCCGTGTGCGCACCGCACCGCCATCGCCGTCAGCGTGTCGCACACTCGGGTGTGGAACCCATAGGCCATCCGGGACCGCAGCGCCACCACCAGGTGGTCGTGGGCGGCCACGAGATCGCCCCGGGCCAGCGCCACCATGCCCAGTTGCATGTCCACATCCCGCCGGCCCCGGATCTCCGGCCGCGCCGCCTCCGCCGCCCGGGCGCTGCTCAGCAGCTCGACCGCCTCATCCAGCGCCCCGCGGCGCCACAGCAACTGGGCCAGGCAATGGACCGAAAACACCGCCTCCTGACTGACCCCGTGCGCCTCCGCCCAGGCGATCACTTCCCGGGCCGCCTGCTCGGCCTCTTCGTACTGGCCGAGATCTCGCAGGGACCAGCACCGGCTGGCCAGCACCCGAGCGATCAACGCCGGGGCTCCGACCCGGCGGGCTATCGCCTCCGCCTGCTCGGCGTAGCGCAACTGCTCGGTGAGTTCCCCGTCGGCCCCGGCCTGCAGGGAGTGCACGTGATAGGCCGTCGCCAGCAGACGGTCGTCGACCGCCTCCCCGGTCTCGGCCATCCGCCCGTACAGCCGGAACAGCCACAGCCGCGCTTCCCGAGCCAGTCCCCGCTCCCGCCACCACTGCTCCAGCCCGTGCACCAGCCGCAGCCCGCTGCTAGCCGCACCCCCGGTGACGCACCAACGCAGGGCCGCCCGCACCTCGTCGGCCAGCGGATCCAGCCGGTACAGCGACAGGGTCTCCCGCTTACCTTCGGTGGTGTGCCGGGCCCGGCGCAGCACCTCCAGCGCCCACGCCACGTGCCGGTCTCGGGTGTCCGCTTCCTCTCCCGCCCCCGCCAGCTCTCGGGCCGCGAACGCCCGAATCGGCTCCAGCAACCCGTAGCCGTACTGGACGGGACCGGAGTCGGTAATCGAGATCGGCACGGTGCGCAGCAGCGACTTGTCCACCAGCGTGGTCAGCGCTGTCAGCGGGTCGGCCGCCAACATCCAGCCGGCGGCGTCGAGGTCGACCGGGCCCGCGAACACCGACAGCGCCCGCAACAGCCGGGCCGCCACCGGATCCAGTGTCCGATATGACCAGTCCACTGTCGCCTGCAGGGTGGCGTGCCGCAGCTCGGCCGCCAGGTCCGTTGCGCCGGCGCGCTGCCGGCCGTCGTAATGGCCCCGACCGGCGTCGATGGTGTCGAGCAGGTCACCGGCCCCGCCGGCCAGCTCCACCTCCAACCGGTCCGCCAACTGTTCCGCGGTGAGCACCCGCAGCCGGGCGGCCGCTAACTCCAGCGCCAGCGGCAATCCCGCCAGCCGGTTGGCGACCCGGGTCAACGCCGGCAGTTCCGCGGGGGCCACCGGCGTGCCGCCCCGGGCAGCCGCGGTGCGCTCCGCCAGCAACGCCACCGCGTCCGCCGGTTGATCGACGGCTGGCGTCAGCGACAGGGGCGGAATCCGCCAGACCACCTCTCCCGGGAGCCCGAGCGGCTCCCGGCTGGTGGCCAACACCCGCGTGGGGGGACCGGCGGCCAACAGTCGGCCGACCATCGCCGCCACCGCCGGGATCTGGGTTTCACAGGTGTCCAGCACCAGCAGCAACCGATGGGTCGACACATACTCGATCAGGGTCTGCAACACCGGCCGCCCGGGCTCGGGCCGTAACCCCAAGGTGGTCGCCACGGTCATGGTCACCAGCCCCGGGTCGACCACCGAGGCCAGGTCCACAAACCACACCCCGTCCGGGTATTCATCGACCCGGCTCGCGGCCACCTCCACCGCCAGCCGGGTCTTGCCGGCGCCACCCTCCCCCACCAGGGTGACCAGCCGATGCGCGGCGAGTAGTTCGGTCAACCGGGCGGTCTCCGCCTGCCGCCCCACAAACGAGGTGCTGGGGGCGGGCAGGTTGTGGGCGACCGCGTCCTCGGTCCGTAACCGGGGAAAGACCTGCGGCAGACCAGGGGCCATCAACTGGTACAGCCGCTCCCGGCCGTCGAACCCGCGCAGCCGGAACAGCCCCAGGTCACGTAGCCAGAGTTCGCCGGTCAGGGGTTGGCTGTGGGCGGCGGCGGCAGCGGAGCAGAGCACCTGCCCGCCGTGGGCGGCGGCGGCCACCCGGGCCGCCCGGTGCACCTCCGGGCTGGCGTACTCCCCGCCGTACGGGCGCGCCCACCCACTGTGCAGCCCCATCCGCACCTTCGGCTGTCCGACCGCCTGCGGCCACGAGTGCTCCAGCAGCGCCCGTTGCCCAGCCGCGCACGCGGTCAGCGCGACCCGGGCGTCCGGGAACACGTAGAAGAGCGAGTCACCCTCGGTGAACATCTCCACGCCATCGCCGGCGGAGAAGGCATCCCGGAGCAGCCGTCGGTGCTCATGGAGCACCGATCGGTACTCGCCGCCGAGCAATTGGGCCAATCTGGTCGATCCCTCTATGTCCGTGAAGAGGAACGTGACCAACCCGCTCGGCATCTCTACACGTGCCGACACGCAGACCCCCCGACGATGCAGCTTTAGTCTTCCGACCAGAGTCGGCCGTACACATCCTGCGAACGGCCAAAATCAGATGCACCGAGGCGACCGGTCGGCCGGAGGGCCCTTGCCGGACCGGGCCGGGCGTCGGTATGGATGTCCTGCCCGGACAACCGGATCCCGCCCGCAGGCGATGTGGTACTTCTGGCCAGTCTTATCGACCGTTTCGGTGAGTGTCGGAGCGACTGCGGACAGCCACTGAACCGCTATTGATCAGCCACATCCGCAGGCACCGCCGCAGCATCCGCCGCCGGCGGCCGCGCCGGACCCCTGCCCCGCCCGCCCGGTCAGGGCGATCGTGGACAGCAGCTTCACCGTGTCGGAGTGGCCTTGGGGACAATCAGCCGGCTCGTGAGCTCGGCTCATCGGCCGGTCCACCTCGAACGTGTCACCGCAGGACCGGCACCGGAACTCATACCGAGGCATAAATCCAGGATAATGCGCTCCCTTTACCTTACTCCCCTCGATGGTGGGCACGGTGGGGAGGATGCGGAATACTCGACGCTATGACCGACTCGCCCGAGCGGGCGGGCGCCGACCCCGCCCCGCTGCGGCCAGCCGTGCCCGCGGCTGGGTTGGACACGACCCGGGAATTCCCACCCGCGGTGGACCCTCCGACCGCTGCCGGGGCTGATCTTCCCACCGACCCGGCCACCGACGACCGGCCCACCGCCCCGATCGCGGCGGTGGCGATGATCCCGGGGGCTACCCGCCCCCCGGCGACGGAGACGGACCTCGCGACCGCCCGGGCGACCGCTTCGGTAGCCACCCCGCCGGATGCCGCCACCGGGGAGTTACCGGAAGTCACCCGACACCGCCGTCCGTTACCTCGGCTGCTCCGACTCCTCGGGGGCATCCCCGTCCGGACCTTTCGGGCGGTACGCGCGTGGGCTCAGCGCCCCACCGGCCGGCTGGTCCTGCCCGCCGGCCTGACCACCCTCCTGTTGCTGGCCTCGGTGGCCGGGGGAGCGCTCCTGGTCCCGGCGGCCGGCTCCGGCGAGGCGGCCCCCACCGCCGCCCCGCCTCCCCCTGACCCCACCCGCCCCACCGATCAGGAGGTGCCGGGCTTGGTGCCCCCGGTCCCCACCCTGGGGGTGATCACCCCACCGGCCACCAACCCGGCCGAGCGGCTGGCGGACTGGGCGGAGGAGATTTCCCGCCGGACCAACATCCCCGCCATCCCCCTCCAGGCGTACGGGTACGCCGAGCTGGTGCTGGCGCAACGGGCGCCCGACTGCCACCTGAGTTGGACCACCCTGGCCGCGATCGGACGGGTCGAGTCCGGCCACGGCAGCGCGGGTGGGGCGACGGTGCTGCCGGACGGTCGGGTGCTGCCGCCGATCATCGGCCCGCCCCTGGACGGGCGGGAGGGCCGCATGGAGATCCGAGACACCGACCGGGGTGATCTGGACGGGGACCGGGTGTACGACCGGGCGGTCGGCCCGATGCAGTTCATCCCCGCCACCTGGCGTACCCAGGCGGTCGACGCCAACGGCGACGGGATCGCCGACGTGCACAACATCTACGACGCCGCTTTGGCCGCCGGGAACTACCTGTGTCAAGGCGGGCGGGACCTATCCAAACCCGACGACTGGTGGGCGGCGATCCTGTCGTACAACAACGTCGCCGCGTACGCCAATCAGGTATTTGCAGCCGCCGACGACTACGGACGACGGAGTTTGGGGAGCTGATCCGGTGGTCGGTTGACCATCGCCCCCTTCCGTCGCCACGCCTGGCAAGGCAAGCTGTACGAGTGGTGATGGTGCGGGAGTGGTCACCGGCGCACGCGTCGGACCCAGAAATCGAATCGATGGTCGATGCGCTGAACGAGGTGTTCGCCATCGATCTACCCAACGATCCGCCGTGGCGCGCCACTCGGATGCGGGACTATCTCAGCGAAACCATGCCCGGAGAGCGGCGGGTCTGTTGGCGGGCCGAATCCGCGGACGGCTCCGCCCCGGACGGGTACGCCAACCTGCTGCTGCTGGGAGACGTGGGGGTGTTGGAGGTACTGGTCCGCCCCGCCGCCCGCGGCCGGGGGATCGGACGGGCGCTCGTGGCCACCGCAGTGCGACGCGCCTACACCGAAGGGCTTTCCTCGATCGGGGTGGAGGCGGTCAGCGACACCCCGGCCATCCAATTCTGGGAGTCACTGGGATTCCGGTGCGTGTACGTGGAAACCCGCAGCGTCCTCAAGCTATCCCAAGTGGACACGAAGCGGCTGCGGGAGATGGCGGACGCCGCCCCGCCCGGCTACCGGGTGGAGTACCACCCTCACACGCTGCCGCCCCCGCTGCTGGAGCCCTACGCGGCCGCGAAAGCGTCCCGCCGGGAGGACAACGACCTGGAGCTGCACCCCAGCTCGTACGATGCCCGCCGGCTCCTGGCCAGTCTGGAGACGCTGAACCGGCGAGGAATGACCCCTTACCTGGTGTTGGCGGTGCACGAGGCCAGCGGTGCGGTCGCCGCCCTCACCGAAGTGGTGGTGCCCGCCCAGCACCCGGTCCGGGCCGACCAGTACGACACGATCGTGGTGCCCGCGCACCGAGGCCTTGGCCTGGAACGAGTGATCAAGGCCCGGATGCTGCTCGAACTGCAGGGGGCCGAACCGCAGCTCGCGGAGGTGCAGACCTGGAACGCGCCCGAGAACGACCCGATGGCCGGGGTCAACGCGGAACTCGGCTACCAGCCGGATCGACAGTGGCGAGAGTACGAAGCGGACGTGTTCGACCTGATCCACCAGCTGAAGCCGTGACCGGTCACGGCCGCCGCCGGCGGTCGTGACCGGTCACCGCAGCCACCGGGCCACCTCCACCGCCCAGTAGCTGAGGATGATCTGGGCGCCGGCCCGTCGGATCGAGGTGAGGCTCTCCAGGATCACCTGGTCCCGGTCCAGCCACCCGCGCGCGGCGGCCGCCTCCACCATCGCGTACTCCCCAGAGACCTGGTAGGCGGCGACCGGTACCGACACCGCCCGGCGGACCTCCGCGATCACGTCCAGGTAGGGCAGCGCCGGCTTGACCATCACCAGGTCCGCCCCCTCCGCCACGTCCAGCGCCACTTCCCGCAGCGCTTCCCGGGCGTTGGCCGGATCCTGCTGGTAGGTCTTCCGGTCCCCCTGCAGGGTGGACTCCACCGCTTCCCGGAACGGGCCGTAGCAGGCGGAGGCGTACTTGGCGGCGTAGGCCAGTAGCGCCACGTCGGTGTGTCCGGCCTGGTCCAGGGCCTGCCGGACCGCCGCCACCTGCCCGTCCATCATCCCGGACAGGCCCAGGACGTGGGCGCCGGCGACCGCCTGGGCCAACGCCATCTCCTGGTATCGCTGGAGCGTGGCGTCATTGTCCACCCGGCCGTCCGCGGCCAGCACCCCGCAGTGGCCGTGGTCGGTGAACTCGTCCAGGCACAGGTCGGCCATCACCACCGTGCTGTCCCCCACCTCGGACCGCACGTCCGCAATGGCCAGATTCAGGATGCCGGCCGGATCGGTGGCCCCGGATCCGACCGGGTCCCGCTCGGCCGGCACCCCGAACAGCATGAGCCCGCCTACCCCGGCCGCCACCGCCTCCTCAGCCGCGCGGCGCAGCGAGTCGCGGGAGTGCTGCACCACCCCCGGCAGCGAGCTGATCGGCCGCGGCTCGGTCAACCCCTCCCGGACGAACAGCGGTAGTACCAGTTCGGCCGGGGACAGTCGAGTCTCGGCCACCAGTCGGCGGAACGCCGCCGTCTGCCGCAACCGTCGCGGCCGTACCCACGGGTACGACACGCCGCCTCCCTCCGCGGATTACCGGAACCGCAGCGCGGTCGGGCCCTGAGTCTTGGAGCCGCGGCGCTGCTTGGTCGGCATGGTGGCCAACTGCTCCCGCAGCCGCACCGCGTACTCGGCCAGCGCCTCTACCTGGTCGGCGACCGTGGCGCGCTCCGGACGCACATCCACCCGCAGCCCGAACTCGGTAGCGGTCTCGGCGGTCTTCGGCCCGATCGCCGCCACCACCGTCCGCGCATGCGGCTTGCCGGCGATCCCGACCAGGTTCCGCACCGTGGAGGAGGAGGTGAACAGCACCGCGTCGAACCCGCCCGACTTGATGGCGTCGCGGATCTCCGCCGGCGGAGGCGAGGCCCGCACCGTCCGGTAGGCGGTGACGTCGTCGACCTCCCACCCCTTCTCCACCAGCCCGGCGGCGAGCACCTCGGTGGCGATGTCGGCCCGCGGCAGCAGCACCCGCCCGACCGGGTCGAGCAGATCGTCGTGCGGCGGGAACTCCTTCAACAGACCCTCGGTGGTCTGCTCGCCGTCCGGGATCAGCTCCGGGGTGATCCCGAACGCCCGCACCGCGTCGGCGGTGACCGGGCCGATGCAGGCGATCTTGACCCCGCCGAAGTGGCGCGCGTCCAACCCGTGCTCGAGGAACTTCTCCCACACCGCCCGGACCGCGTTCGCCGAGGTGAAGATCACCCAGGCGTACCGCCCGTCGACCAGGCCCTTGATCGCCCGCTCCATCTGGGCGGGAGTACGCGGCGGCTCCACCGCGATGGTCGGGACCTCGGTCGGGATCGCCCCGTACCGCCGCAGCCGGGCGCTCATCACCCCGGCCTGCTCCTTGGTCCGCGGCACCAGCACCTTCCACCCGTACAGCGGGCGGGACTCCCACCAGCTCAGCTGCTCTCGCCCGGACAGCCCTTCCCCGAGGGTCAGCACCACTCGGCCGCTGAACCCGAGCGCCGCCGCCACAAAGCTGTCCACAGTGGAGGTGGTGGTGTACTGGGTGTCACCGGTGCCGTCCCCGGTCACCGCCACCGGAGTCTCCCCGTCCACACCGGCGGCCAGCAGCCCATCCCGGACCTCGGCCAGGTCGCCGGCGTCCACCGCCAGCGCCACCTGTCCCCGGGTGACCAGGTTGGCCAGCAGCTCGAAGTCCAGCGCGGTCACGTCATCCACATCCACCGTGGTGCGCATACCGACCAGCGGAATGCCGGCGTACGTGGCTACGCCGGTGGCCCGGTCGATCCCCGGCACCACCTCGAACCGCACCCCGGCCTGGGCGACCGCCCGGACCTCGGCCAGCACCGACGCCCGACCGAACGGGTCCCCCGCGACCAGGTAGACCGCGTTCCGCCCGGCCTGCGCCGCCTCCACCAGCACCTTGGCCACCTCGCCCGGCACCCCCTCCGCGGGGGTGAACTCCGCGTCCGCCCGAGCGTCGGACCGAGCCGCGGCCAGCAACGGCTCCGGCAGGCCCCGGTCGTAGATGATCTGGTCAGCCGCCGCCAGCGCGTCAATAGCGCGCCGAGACAACAGGCCGGGATCGCCGGGGCCACCCCCGACGAACGTGATCCGGCTGGCGGAATTACTACGAGTCATCGTCGCTCCTACTGTGCTCCCCGGTCGACCGCGTGGGCTCCGCCCCGCCCGGCCCGCGCGCGGCCATGATCGTCTGTGCTCCGGCCGCCAGCAGGTCGGCGGCCAGCTCCTCACCGAGACGCCGAGCCACGTCGATCAATTCCGGTCCGGTGCCGGGTGCCGCGATGATCCGGCTGTGCCGGATGCTCCGGGTCCCGTCGAGCGCGATTACCGCCCCGGTCAGCCGAAACGCCCCCGTGGGGGTGAGCTCGGCGTACCCAGCCACCGGTGCGCTACACCCGGCCTCCAGCGTGGCCAGCATGGTCCGCTCGGCCACTACCGCGGCTCGGCTGGGTAGGTGGTCGAGCGCCGCCAGCGTCTCCAGCAGGTATTGATCGTCGGCCCGGCACTCCACCGCCAGCGCCCCCTGCGCGGGGGCCGGCAGCAGAACCGCCGGATCCAGCGTCTCGGTGATCACGTCGGCCCGCCCCAACCGGATCAGCCCGGCGCTGGCCAGCAGGAGCGCGTCCAGTTCCCCGGACGTCACCCGGGCCAGCCGGCTGTCCACGTTGCCCCGCACCGGTACCGGCACGAGTCCCCGCCCCAGTGCGTGCAATTGGGCGATCCGCCGTGGTGCGCCGGTGCCCACCCGGGCCCCCGGCGGGAGATCGGCCAATCCCCGCCCCTGTGGGGTCACCAGCGCGTCCCGCGGGTCCACCCGTGGCGGCACCGCCACCACCTGCAGCCGGTCGTCCGGCGCGGTGGGCAGGTCCTTGTACGAGTGAACCGCGAGGTCAACTTCCTTGTCCACCAGCGCTTCCCGCAGCGCGGAGACGAACACCCCGACCCCGAGCCGGGCCACCGGCGCGTTCGAGGTGTCGCCGGCGGTGGTGATCGGGACCAGTTCCGTCGGCATCCCGGTCTGCTCACTGATCTGCCGCGCCACCATCCCCGCCTGGCTCATCGCCAACGCGCTGCCCCGGGTACCGATCCGCAGAGTCACGCGGGCTCCTCCTCTCCGGCCAGCTCAGGGAGCCCGTCCACCTGCCGGGCATGGGGAATTCGCAGGTCGAACAAGTCTGCCAACATCTGGGCGTACGCCTCTCCGCCCGGTTCGGCAGCCAACTGCCGGACCCGGACCGTAGGTTCGTGCAGCAGCCGTCGGACCAGCCGGTGGATCGTGTGGGAGATCTCCGCCCGCTGCTCCTCGGTCAGCTCAGGCAGTCGCTGGGACAACCGGGTCAGTTCGGCGGTCATCACCTCGTCGGCGCGGGCCCGCAGCGCCGCCACGGTCGGCGCCACTCGGGCGTTGCGGAGCCCACTGGCTACGGTGCTGGTCTCCGCCGCCACAATCCGCTCCGCCGCCTCAATCTGGGCGGTGGTTTCCTTCGGCAGGTCGGCGGCCAGCCGCGCCAAGTCGATCAGCACGACCCCGGGCAGATCCGCCACCTCCGGCTCCACGTCCCGGGGAACCGCCAGGTCGCACACCACCAGCGGCGGTCGGTCCGACCGGTGGGCCAGCGCCTCGGCCACGGTAGCCGCGGTCAGCACCGGTCGGCGCGAGGCGGTCGCCGTCACCACGAGATCCGCCGCTGGCAGCACCGCCGCCACCTCGGTCAACGGGATCGGGGTCGCCCCATAGGTGTCGGCCAACCGCTGGGCCCGCTCCGGGGTGCGGCTGGCCACCCACCCTGGGCCGGCTCCGGCGCGGCTCAAGGTGGCCAGCGTCAACGCCCCCATCGCGCCGGCCCCGATCACCAACACCCGGCGGCCCGCCAACGCCGCCAGCTCATCCGCTGCGCCGTCGGAGTCGGAAGCCAACCGACGCGCGGCGAGCGCCAGGGCGGCGGTGACCACGCTGCGTCCCGCGGTGTCGATACCGGTTTCGGCGTGCACTCGCTTGCCGACCCGCAGTGCCTGCTGCAGCAGGTCGTGCAGCAGGCGGCCCGCGGTGCCGGCGGACATCGCCGCCGCGTACGCCTCCCGGACCTGCCCGAGGATCTGGGTTTCGCCGGCGACCATCGAGTCCAGACCGGCGGCCACCCGCAGCGCATGCTCGACCGCCTCGGTGTCCCACCGCACGTACAGGTGCGGCGCCAGCGCGGCCGGTTCCACCCCGGCTTGGGCCGCCAGCCAGCCCGAGACGTCGGTGACCCCGCCGTGGAATCCGGAGACCGCCGCGTACACTTCCACTCGGTTGCAAGTGGACAGTAGGAGCGCTTCTGCCACGTGTTCCAACCGCACCAGCTCGGTCAGCCGGGCGGCCACGTCGTCCGGAGCGGTGGCGAGCCGCTCCAGCAGTCCCACGTCGGCGGTGCGGTAGGAGGCACCGACCAGCAGCAGGTTCATGGACCGACCACCTTCCGGGCCTTCCGTGCGGGGGCGTGCGTGCGTGAGCCGGTCCGGCGGGGGGTAGCCAGCGTCACGCCCTCGGAATCGGCGGCGCCGTCGGCGTGAGCGCGACGGGCCCGATCAAACGCGCGTCGCTGTTCGTGGAAGGACAGGATCTGCAGTTCGATCGCCAGATCGACGTTGCGCACATCCACCCCGTCGGGCACGGTGACCACACACGGGGCGAAGTTCAAGATGCTGCGCACCCCGGCGGCCACCAAGCGGTCGGCGACCTCCTGCGCGGCCGAGGCGGGCGTGGTGATCACCCCGATCGTGATCTGCTTCTCTGCCACCGTGGCGGCCAGGTCATCGATGTGGGTGACGGTGATGTCGCCCAGCCGTTCCCCCACCCGGGCGGGATCGGCGTCCACCAGCGCGCTGACCCGGAAGCCGCGATTGACGAACCCGGCGTAACCGGCGAGCGCGTGCCCCAGGTTTCCTATCCCGATCAGGGCCACGTTGCGCTGCTGGGTGAGCCCCAGCACCTGTTCGATCTGCCGGATCAGGCGCGCGATCTCATATCCCACACCGCGGGTGCCGTAGGACCCCAGGTGCGACAAGTCTTTCCGCACCTTGGCGGAGTTCACTCCGGCGGCGGCGGCCAAGGTCTCGCTGGAGATGGTCTCGACACCGGACTGGGCGAGCTGGTGGAGAGCGCGCAAGTACTCCGGCAGGCGAGTAACCGTCGCTTCCGGAAGATCCGGAAACTCCGGAACCACCATCTCGCCGGGTTCTCCCGGTCCGGTGAACTGGTTCATGAGACTCCGTGCCGACGTCGCGATCCCCACGCCTCCCCGCGCGACTTCACAGGCCATGACGGCCCGTGCGCAGCGCGCCACCCCCGCCAGGGTAAGTGTTTGTGAAGCCGTGCACAAATCGCGATCTTGCTGTTCGGAACCCAACCGACGCGGGCGCGGCCGTGGTGGGCGCCCCCGCAGCCACCGGTGGACCGACCCGGTGCACCGGTGCCCTCACCCGCACGGGCACCCGCGCCGGCTGGGCCTTCGTCTGATTATTCCAGCTAGTACCAGCTTATCCCGGATTGCCGCGCGAGAATCGCCCCCTGAACCGGCCCGTTCCCCTCCGCCCGACCTCATCCCACCCCGCCGCGTCGCGGGCGGCCAGCCGCGTCCGCCGGCTCAGTGTGAGTTTCACGGCAGTGTGCGCGCCAAGGCCACCGCGGCCCGCAGCGAATCCACCACCGGGGCCCCGGTGGCCCGCAACTGTGCCTCATCGGTGAACCCGCCGGTATAGAGGACACATCGGGCGCCTACGGCAGCGGCGGCGTGCGCGTCGTCGACCGAGTCACCGATCATCACCACCTGCTCCCCGGACAGCCCCTGGGCGGCCAGGTGCTGGGCCAGGTAGGGGGCCTTGTGGTCACCACCGTGCTCCAGCGGCTCCCGCAGTCCATCAATCCGCTGGAAGAAGGGGGTGAGCCCATGCCCCGCCACCGCCGGCACCAACTCGGTGTGGAACCACATCGACAGCAACGACTGGGAACCGGGCCACTCCGCCAACGCGGTCCGGGCGTCGGCGGTCAACGAGCAAGGCAGCTTGGCCTGATACGCATCGTGAAAAATCTTGTTGAGAGCAGCGAACTCGGTCACATCCACCGGCCGGCCCAGCACCTGCGCGTAGTACTCGATGATGGGCCGGCGGAAGTCCCGCCGGTGCTCCTCCGCGGTGATCGTCGGGCCGCCGGCCGCCGCGAACGCGACATTGGTGGCCGCGACCACCAGCGGGAGGTCGTCGAGCAGAGTGCCGTTCCAGTCCCAGACCAAGTGCCGAGGCTGCCGCATGATCTCGACCGTACCAACCACCACCTACGACGGTCGCCTCGCGAGGAGTGAGATCCACTCAGCCTCGCAGCGCCCGCAGCAGTCGCTGCTCGTCCACCCGGAAGTAGTCGTGCTCCCGCCCATCCAGCAGCACTACCGGAATCCGGTCCCCGTACTCCTGCTCCAGTTCCGGATCACTATCCACACTGATCTCGACCCAGGACACGCCCGTGGCGGCCTGCACCCGGGCCAGCGCCTCGCGGGCGTATTCGCACAGGTGACACTCCGCCCGGGTGAGCAACGTGATCCGGGCCACCGACGGAGTCGCTTCGACGTCACCGTCCACACCGTTTCCCATACCGCCGCTCCTGCCCTCCGGTCGCTCACCGCGTAGACCAGCGGTCATGCCCGCTGCCATCGGGGCGAAATTCTGACACGACTCGCCCGTTCGGAGTAATCGCACACGCTGTGCGACGACCTCGCCGCGATGACGAAAGGATTTTCGAACGAGAGTTGCCAGACTCCCACCAGATGGACGCGATACGGCCTATCATCCCTATTGGCACAGATCGTTCATGAATATGAAAGTTTATATGCCTCAGTCTTGAGGAGGCTGATATGCCCGGAAGCGGCGAGCGACCCACCAGGGTCATGGGTTTCGAGGGGCGGTGGACGTGAGCGAAGCACACGTCGTACCCGGTGGCAGGCTCTACTCACTCACGGCTCAGGCACCCCGCCGGACCCGTAACCGGCCTCCTACGCAACCGACCGGTCCGGCCGGCTACGCCACCCCGAGCACCGCCGCTGCCTCGGCCAGCGCCAGCCGTACCACCACCGCGGCTCGCGACCACCGAAACGCACCCGACTCGACGGTCACGGGGGAACCGGCCACGGCCCACACCGCTACCGCCACCCGGACGGCTACCTCCCCGGCCCGGCCTGCCCCGGGAGACGCCGCCGCCGAAGTCTGGGCACTGGTGGAGCGGGCCCAGGCGGGCGAAGCGGAGGCGTTCGGCCTGATCTACGACCGGTATGTCGACACTGTCTTCAAGTTCATCTACTTCCGGGTCGGCAACCGCCAGCTCGCCGAGGATCTGACCTCCGAAACCTTCCTGCGTGCGCTGAGACGGATCGGCTCTTTCACCTGGCAGGGACGGGATCTGGGAGCCTGGCTGGTCACCATCGCGCGCAATCTGGTGGCCGACCACTTCAAATCCGGCCGCCACCGGCTGGAAATCACCACTGGGGACGTCCTCGACGCGGACAAGGAAGACCGTCCGGAAGGCACCCCGGAGTCGGCGGTGCTCACCCACATCACCAACGTGACCCTGCTGTCGGCGGTCAAACAGCTCAACCCCGAACAGCAAGAGTGCATTGTGCTCCGATTCCTCCAAGGCTTCTCCGTAGCCGAGACCGCCCAGGCGATGGGCAAGAACGAAGGCGCTATCAAGGCATTGCAGTACCGCGCGGTCCGCGCATTGGCCCGCCTGCTACCGGACGGGTTCCGCGGATGACCCCTCAGATGGGGCGACCGGCCGTAACTTTCCGCGCCGGCCAGCCGTTGTGCTGGGTACGACCGTCGCTGTCGACAGCGGCGGTCGTCGTCGCGTCCCGGGGGCGCGAGCGCCGTGGCGAAGAGAGGAGGTGCAGGTGATGAGCATGCCAATGTGGCACCGTCGCCGGGCCCAGCGACTCGCCCAGTTGCTTGACGAAGCCGAGGGGGGACGGCGCCAACGTCGCCGCACCTCGTACGACGACGAACTGGCTCCTCTGCTCGAGCTGCGGGAGCGGCTGACCACATGCGACCCGGCTCCAGAGATCGATCCAGAGTTCCGCACCGGACTGCGGGCGATGCTGGTCGCCACCGCGGAGCGGGAAGGCATCGGCGTCACCGCGACCGAGCCGGCCACGGCCGAGACAGACTTACTGCCCGACCCTGCGCAGCCGACTCGGACCCGCCGCCTCACCGGTGGCCCACGTACCCGTACCGCCGTGATCGCTGGTGTGGCGGTCGGGGCGGTGGCCTTCACCGGCATGTCGGCCGCCAGCGAGAACGCGATGCCCGGCGACGCGCTGTATGGCGTGAAGCGCTCTACTGAACGCGCACAGCTCGCTCTGGCCAGCTCGGACGTCGGTCGGGGACAGTTGTATCTGGAGTTCGCCCGGACCCGCCTGCTGGAAACCGCCGGCCTACACGGTGACGATCTGGCCCGGGTGCTGGAAGACATGGACCGCGACACCCATCAAGGGGTCCGGCTACTCACCACCGCCGCGGTCAGTCGGGACGACCCGGCGGTACTGGAAGTAGTGCGCGGCTTCGCCAGCGGGCAGCGGGAACGCCTGGAGGCACTGGCCACCCAGCTCAGCGGGGCGGACCGCCGCCGGGTCGACGCTTCCCTGAGCCTGTTGGCGCTGGTCGAGCAGCGGGTGGCGGAGCTCAGCCGCGGGATGGAGCAAGACTGCGGCACGATCTCCAGCATCGACACGCTCGGACCGGTCCCCGCCGACTGCGTCACCCTGCCGGCGCCGGATCCGCTGAGCCCACCGCCGACGGTGCCGGAGCAGCGGACCGCGGACAACGCGCCCGACGCCACCGATCGAGAAACCTCCGACCCGGAAGAGCCCTCCGGAGCCGTCACCGACCCGTCCGAGCCCACCGATCCGGCCACCGCCGGCCAGGAGACCGACTCCCCCACGGAGCCGGCGCCGGCGACCCCCGATGATGTCGAACCGGCTCGCGGCGGCAGCCTGCTCGGTGGGTTGAACCGACTACTCGGCGACCTGCTCGGGGGCTGAGCCGTCCCGCGCCCCGCCACCGGGTGGCGGGGCGCTACTACGCTCGGGTGAGACGACCGCTGAGGGGGGTTCGCCGTGCCGGGTACCCGGGCCGGCCGTCGCGGCCGGGGGGCCGCGGCCACGCCATCCACCGTTCATCCACCGCTGCCGGACAGCGCTCAGGAGACCGCCGCGCCGCCGCCCGCGCCGGATCCGACCGCCGCAGCGTTCTTCGACGTCGACAACACCATGATGCGCGGCGCGTCCATCTACTGGTTCGCGCGCGGTCTGGCGGCCCGGCGGTACGTCACCGTCGGTGACCTGCTGCGATTCGCCCTCCGCCAGGTACGGTTCCGGCTGCTGGCCACGGAGCACTCCGGACACATCGACCTGGCCAGACAATCCGCGCTGGCGTTCGTGGCCGGTTGGCGGGTGGCGGATATGGAACGCCTGGCGGAGGAGATCTATGACGAGTCCATGGCCAGCCGGATCTGGCCGGGCACCCGGCGGCGCGCCGAGCAACATCTGGCGGCCGGGCAGCGGGTGTGGCTGGTGACCGCCGCCCCGGTGGAGCTGGGGCGGGTGATCGCCGCTCGACTCGGGCTCACCGGCGCGATCGGGACCGTGGCCGAGGTGGCGGACGGGGTCTACACCGGGGCGCTGGACGGTGACCTGATGCACGGCCCGGCCAAGGCCGAGGCGATCACCGCCTTGGCCGCCGCGGAGGGGTTGGATCTGTCCCGGTGTAGCGCCTACAGCGACTCCATCAACGACCTGCCGATGTTGTCGATGGTCGGTCACCCGGTCGCGGTCAACCCTGACCCGCAACTGCGGCGGGAGGCTCGCCGCCGCGGCTGGGAGGTGTGTGACTTCCGTACCGCGCGGAAAGCGGCGCGGATCGGGGCGCCGGTGGCGGCGGCCGGGGCCGTCGCTGGCGCGGTAGTCGCGGCCACCGCGGTCCGCCGCCGTACGCGCCGGTCCTGACCACCGCCTGACCTCACGCGTGGGTCAGTGGCGGGGGGTGGGCTCCGCTCGGGTCACCACTCGAATGGCTTGGGGCGCCGCTCGAGTAGCCGGTAGAGGGTCTGCTGGATGGTCTCCCGGACCTGGTCGGCGAGGTTGAACACCACCACGGGATCGTCCGCCTGGCCAGCCCACTCGCTGGTGTCGATCGGTGGGTTGATCTCGATCAGCCACTTGCTCGGTAGCGGGATCAGCCCGAGCGGTCCCAGCCATGGGAAAGTCGGGGTGACGGGGAAGTACGGCAGGCCCAGCAGCCTCGCCACCGGTCCCAGGTCACCGATCTTCGGATAGATCTCCTCAGCCCCCACGATCCCGACGGGCACGATCGGTGCCCCGGTCCGTAGCGCGGCGGCCACGAACCCGCCTCGCCCGAACCGCTGCAGCTTATATCTGTCCTGATAGGACTTGCCGACGCCCTTGAAGCCCTCGGGGAACACCCCGACCAGTTCCCCGGCCCGCAGCAGCCGCTCGGCGTCCGGAGCACACGCCAGGGTGCCGCCGGACTTGCGCGCCAACTCCGACAGCACCGGGAGCCGAAACACCAGATCAGCGCCGAGTAACCGCAGATGCCGGCCGGACAGGGGCGGTCCCGACTGGCCCGGGGCCACTCCGCCGGCCGGCCGAGTGGCATCATGCACGCCGATCGCCAACATCAGCGCGTCCAACGCGATCGTGCCGGAATGGTTGGCCACCAGCAGCGCCGGCCCTGACCGGGGCAGGTGCTCCGCCCCGAGCAGCTCGGTGCGGAACCAGCGCTGGTAGAGCAGGCGCAGCAGCGGGTGGAACACCGCCTGGGTCAGGTGGGGAT
Organism: uncultured Actinomycetota bacterium; assembly: GCA_963809545.1. GTDB lineage: Bacteria > Actinomycetota > Actinomycetes > Mycobacteriales > Micromonosporaceae > Natronosporangium. The sequence goes on from CAWEKD010000005.1 coordinate 376,036, forward strand.
CGAATCCAAATTCGTCCACCTCATAGTCCCCGGACAGCCGGCGGCGCAGAAAGGCGAGCGCATCGGCGACCCGCTGATCCCACACGTCAGCGGTCATTGGTCCGTCCCTCCGCCCTTCCGGCCCTGCCGAACCCGGTTGATCCCGGCCAGGATCGCCCGCTCGACGCTCACCAACCGCTCCCGGCTGAGCAGCTCTCCGCCGGCTCCCCGGCCGCTGAGGAAATCGGCGAACGCTTCCGGGGTCGAACGCGGGACGATCCCGTACTCCCGGACGAGGCGGCTGATATCCACCACCCGGCCGTGGACGAACAGGTCGACCTGATCAAGGCCGAACCCACCCCGGTCGAACCGGCGGGCCAGCGCCGCCACCGCGGACAGCCCGAGTTCGGCCACCGGTACCGGTACCCGACCGGACCGCCGGATCGCCTGCGACAACGTGAGCACCCCGGGGCCGGCCACGTTGTAGGTGCCCGGGTGGTCCTCGACCACCGACCGGTGCAGGATCTCCAGCGCGTCGTCGACGTGCACGAACTGTAGCCGGGGGTCCCGCCCCAGCACGGTCGGCACGATCGGTTGGGCGAAGTAGCGGGTGAGGGTGGTGTCGGCGGCGGATCCGATCAGCGGGGCCAGCCGTAGCACGGTGGTGGTCACGTGCGGGCACCGGCGCCGGAACCCGCGCACATACCCCTCCAGGTCGAGGATGTCGCGGGCGAAGCCACCGCGGGGTGTCTCCCGCGGCTCGGTGTCTTCGGTGAAGACCGATGGATCCCGAAACGAGGCGCCGTAGGCGGCGGTGGAGGAGCGGACCACCAGCTTGCGCAGCCGAGGCGCCCGTTGGCAGGCCGCCAACAGCTGCATGGTGCCGATGACGTTCTGCTCTTTCATCGCCGCTCGCCCGCCGGCCGCGGGGTCGGGCGCGGTCACCACGCCCAGGTGCACCACGATGTCGGCGTCCAGCGCGGCGATCACTCCGGCGCCGGTGGTCAAGTCAGCCTGAACCAACTCCACCCCGGAGAGCCATTCGGCGTACTCCGGTGGCGGCGGCGCCTGATCTACCCCGATGACCCGGCCCGCCCGCGAGTCGGCGGCGAGGCGGGACGCCACCCGCGCGCCCAGGTACCGGCCTACTCCGGTCACCACGACCACACCTGGATCCCCGTCGGGATGCTCCGACGGGGACCCTGCAGACGGTGCGGATGTCACGGGGACCTCCGACGGTCGGCGAGCACAGCGCCGACCTGCAGGTCACTTCCCCAAGCGGCGGCGCTGGATCCGGGTCTTACGCAGCAGCTTGCGATGCTTCTTCTTGGCCATGCGCTTGCGGCGCTTCTTGACCACCGAGCCCATACTGAACAACCCTTTCGCCCTCGGCTGGCACGCGGTCGGCCCGCGCGGTCGGCGTTTAGGGTAACGGTTCGCTGGCCGGCGTTGGAAGCCAGGTCAGGCGGACTCGCCGAACGACTGCCGCAAGTACTCGTGAACCGCCCGCTCCGGGACCCGAAATGACCGCCCCACCCGGACCGCGGAGAGGTCGCCGGAGTGCACCAGTCGGTAGACGGTCATCTTCGACACCCGCATCAGCGCCGCCACCTCGGCGACGGTTAGGAACTTCACATCGGCCAACGCACCTTCAGTGCGAATGGTCTAGTCATCGCATACCCCCGCTACCTGCGTTCCCCTAGTACAGTACCGGGGCGAGAGGGAATTAGGCGAATTATTCTCTCATTTGCCACAGGCTCACCAACACCCCTGGTAACGATTCTGACACACTTCGTTATCGGGTGAAGAGTCGCCCGGCCGGTTCCGGCCGCACCGGCGCCAACGGCGCCCCACGCCCGTCACCCCTCGCGCCAGGCGCTCACGGCGCCAGGCGCTCCACCACCCAGTCGGGGCCGACCCGCCGGTACCGGATCCGGTCATGCAACCGGTCCGGCCGGCCCTGCCAGAACTCCACCGTCTCGGGGACCACCCGCAGCCCACCCCAGTACTCCGGCGGCGGCACCGGCTCCGGCTCCGGGAACCGCGCGGCCGCCTCGGCGTACCGGTCCAGCAGCTCCTGCCGGGAAGAGATCACCGTAGATTGCCGGCTGGCCCACGCGCCCAGCCGAGCCCCGCGAGGCCGCAGCGCGAAGTACCGCTCCACCTCCGCGCGCGGCACCAGGCGCACCGTCCCGCACACCACCACCTGCCGGTGCAGCGGCAGCCAGCTGAACACCAGGCTGGCGTACGGGTTGGCCTGCGCCTCTCGCCCCTTACGAGACTCCAAGTTGGTGTAGCAGACAAAGCCGTCTGGGTCGTACCCCTTCAGCAGGACCGTGCGGGCGCTGGGTCGGCCGGTCGGATCAGCGGTGGCCAGCACCATCGCGTTCGGTTCCGGCACCTGAGCCGCGATCGCGTCGGCCAACCAGGCGGAAAACTGGGACAGCCAGTCCGACGCCACCTCCGCCTCGGACAGGCCGGTGTCATCGGGATAGTCGTACCGCAGTCGGGGTAGGTCCGGTGTCTCCGGTGTCACGCGTCCCATCCTCGCGCAACCCCGGCTACCCATCGGTAGGGGGCACCGGCAAGATGGGGTTACAGGCCGGTGCCTGCCCGCGACTGGGCGCTACCGACGCCGGCACCCTTCGACCCAGGAGAGCCACATGTCAGACTTCAAGCCCGGCTTGGAAGGTGTCATCGCGTTCGAGACCTCGATCGCTGAACCGGACAAGGAAGGCGGCGCGCTCCGCTACCGGGGAGTGGACATCGAGGACCTGATCGGTCGGGTGTCGTTCGGTAACGTGTGGGCGCTGCTGGTGGACGGGGAATTCGGCCCCGGGTTACCACCGGCCGAGCCGTTCCCGGTACCGGTCCACTCCGGTGATGTGCGGGTCGACGTCCAGTCCGCAGTGGCGATGCTGGCGCCGTACTACGGGCTGCAGCCGCTGCTGGACATCTCCGACCAGCAGGCGCGGGACGACCTGGCCCGGGTGTCGGTGACCGCACTGTCCTTCGTGGCCCAGTCCGCCCGGGGCCTGGGCCTGCCCGCGGTACCGCAGCGGGAGATCGACAAGGCCACCACCATTGTCGAGCGCTTCATGAAGCGGTGGCGGGGCGAGCCCGACCCCCGGCACGTCCAGGCGGTGGACGCGTACTTCATCGCCGCGGCGGAGCACGGCATGAACGCCTCCACCTTCACCGCGCGCATCGCCGCTTCCACCGGCGCTGACGCCGCTGCCTGCATCTCGTCGGCGATCGGTTCCCTGTCCGGGCCGCTGCACGGCGGCGCCCCGTCCCGGGTGCTGCACATGATCGAAGCGGTGGAGCGGATGGGCGACGCGGAGAAGTACGTCAAGCAGGTGCTCGACCGGGGAGAGCGGCTGATGGGCTTCGGACACCGGGTCTACCGGGCCGAGGACCCGCGGGCCCGGGTGCTGCGCCGCACCGCCAAGGAGCTGGGCGCCCCCCGGTACGAGGTGGCCGAGGCCCTCGAGAAGGCCGCCCTGGCGGAGCTGCACGCCCGCCGCCCCGACCGGGTGCTGGCCACCAACGTCGAGTTCTGGTCCGCGGTGGTGCTCGACTTCGCCGAGGTGCCCCCGCACATGTTCACCTCGATGTTCACCTGCGCCCGGGTGGCGGGCTGGAGCGCCCACATCCTGGAGCAGAAGCGACTGGGCCGACTGGTGCGCCCGTCCGCGCGATACGTGGGGCCGGAGCCGCGCAAGCCGGAAGAGGTCCCGGGCTGGGACACCATCCCTCACCGCTGACGGCGTACCCGCGCTCCGCGAGAGGTCCTGATCACGTTCCAGGGGAAACCAGCGGCACCCCGGCAGTAGGCAGTGGAAGGATGGGAACCGGCAATGGCGCCGCACCCGTCCATTCCGACCGCGGGAGACCAACGTGGCTGACCTGACCGCCATCCGCATTCCTGATTCGCTCAAGCCGGCCGACGGTCGATTCGGCTCGGGGCCGTCCAAAGTCCGTCCGGAGGCGGTCGAGGCGCTCCGGGCGGTGGCCGACACCTACCTGGGCACCTCCCACCGCCAGCGCACGGTGCGCGATCAGGTGGCCCGCCTGCGGGACGGCATCGCCGCCCTGTACCAGCTGCCCGAGGGGTACGAGGTGGTGCTCGGCAACGGTGGCACCACCGCGTTCTGGGAGGTCGCGGTATTCGGACTGATCCGCCACCGGGCCCAGTGCGCGTCGTTCGGCGAGTTCGGCGGCAAATTCGCCAAGGCGGTGGCGGCCGCCCCGTTCCTGGCTGACCCGACCGTGCGTACCGCCGAACCTGGCTCGGCTCCCGAGCTGGTGGCCGAGCCAGGGGTGGACATGTACGCCACCCCGCACAACGAAACCTCCACCGGAGTAGCGGTGCCGGTGCGTCGAGTGGCCGGCGCGGATCCCGACGCCCTGATGCTGCACGACGCCACCTCCGCGGCGGGCGGATTGGCGGTGGACATCCGCGAGTCGGACGTGTACTACTTCGCCCCGCAGAAGGCGCTCGCCGCCGACGGCGGGTTGTGGCTCGCGGTGCTGTCCCCGGCCGCGATCGCCCGGGCATACGAGATCAAGGAGTCCGGCCGGTACGTGCCGGCGTTCCTGGATCTGGTGACCGCGATCGAGAACTCCCGGAAGGCCCAGACCTACAACACCCCGGCTCTCGCCACCATCTTCCTCGCGGCGGAGCAGGTGGAGTGGCTCCTGGCCCAGGGTGGCCTGGCGTGGGCGACCAAGCGTACCGCCGAGTCAGCCGGAATCCTGTACGGCTGGGCGGAGCGGTGCGCGGTGGCGCGACCGTTCGTGGCCGACCCCGCGTTGCGCTCGAACGTGGTGGCGACCATCGACTTTGATTCCTCAGTGGACGCTTTGGCGCTCGCGGCGGCGCTGCGCGCGAACGGGATCGTCGACACCGAGCCGTACCGCAAGTTGGGGCGCAACCAGCTGCGGATCGCCCTGTTCCCCGCGGTGGAGCCCGCGGATGTGGAGGCGCTGACCGCCTGCCTGGACTATCTGCTCGAGCGCGTCTGAGGCTCCGGTCATCCGGCGGAGCCTCAGACGGGGCGACCGCGACCAGCTCGCGGCAAGGTGTGCCCTGCTCCCGATTCCGGCACGGAATCTTCCAGGAAGTATTCCAGGGGAGAACTGTTCCGAGGCCTGGAATAGGACTGTGCGGACCGACCGACCCCATACTTCTCGGATAGTTGACTGTCGATAGTTTCGGCTGATCCACATCGCGTTCTCCGCGCCCCGGCGGGGTTGCGGGCACCTGCTAAGGTTCAGAACTTGTGTCCGACCACCCCCAAAACTACGGTTCACAGCCGACCCCTTCATCGAATCCCGGCGGTACGCCGGGCGGGTACGGCAATAGCTACCACAACCCGCCGAGTTCCGACGGCGGGTACGGCAGCGCCACCTCACCCGGCGTAGGCGGGTACGGCGCTGGCACCCCTCAGTCGGGGGGTTCCACCTACGGCAGCCCGAGCAGCTCGGGTTCCACGTTCGGTAGCGGATCCAGCTCCACCTTCGGGTCGGGTTCCGGCTCCGCGTTCAGCAGCTCCAGCGGTTCCACTTTTGGACCGCCGCCGGGTAACGCGGGGTACGGCACGCCGCCCACCAGCCCGGGCGGGTACGGCACCCTGCCCGGTCAGGAGCAGAAGACCAACGGCTTCGCCATCGCCAGCTTGATCTGCGGTCTGGTCGCCCCCTGCGGTGGTGGGCTGCTGAGCGTGATCTTCGGAATCATCGCGCTCTCCCAGATCAAGAAGAACGGCCAGAAGGGGCGGGGCCTGGCGATCGGCGGCATGGTCGCCACCGCGGTCTGGATCCTGCTGGTCGCGCTCTTTGTCGTGATCGGGATCCTCGCCGCCGACGGGGACGACGACACCAACCAAAGCGCACGGTCCGACGATCGGGTGGCCGAAGACCAGCACGAGGGCTCCTCGAACGGGGACGACAACGGCACCGACAATGGCGGTGACACCACCACCGCTCCGGAGGACATCGACGTGCTCTCCCTGTCGGTGGGCGACTGCCTGTCCGATCTGAGTGGGAGCATGTTCGCGACCCTGCCGGTGGTGCCCTGCTCCGAGCCGCACGAGGGCGAGGTGTACGCCCTGTTCGATGTGAGCCTGGACGGCATCACCTACCCGGGCGAGGACGCGATCATCGATGAGGCGGAGCAGGGTTGCGACAGCCGCCTGCAGAACTACGCTCCGTCCGCGTATCGCGACTCCGGAGTGGAGATCTTCTACCTGTATCCCAGTGAGGACACGTGGTCGTTCGGCGACCGAGAAGTGGTGTGCATCACATACTACCCTGATGGTCCCCGGACCGGCTCCATCGCTGAATGAGCCGTTGGCTGCGCTGGAGCGGCATTTCGCCGCTCCAGCGCAGCCAACCTCCTCGGCGTGGCCTACCTGCAGAATCTGCGTTGACCGCGTACCGTGGGTGGGAGGCACTGGGGGGACGCTGGGGACCATCCCCGGCTGAGTGCGCGGCAGCACGGGAGGGAGGCACGCGATGCGACCGGTACGGTTCGTCGCCCTCTCCGAGGACGGTCAAGCGCTGGTACTTACCGACGAGGTCGGCCGGCTGCTGGCCCTCCCTAAGGACGAGCGATTGATGGCGGCCCTGCGGGCCGATGCTGACCACAGTGTCTCCGGCGCCGGCGCCGGGACGGCGGAAGTCACTTCCTCGTTGTCTCCTCGAGACATCCAGGCCCGGATCCGCGCCGGCGAATCTGCCGATGAGGTCGCCCGGATCGCGGGGGTGCCGGTGGACCGGGTGCTCCGGTACGCCGGCCCGGTGTTGCAGGAGCGGGCGATGGTCGCCCAGCACGCACGGCGGACCCGACTGAAGACTTCGGACCGGGGCGCCACCCTGGCCGAAGTGGTCGACGCCCGGCTGGACCAGCACGGGGTCGACGCAGAAAAGATCTCCTGGGACGCCTACCGCCGCGACGACGGGGTCTGGCGGGTGGTCGCCACCTGGCCCTCGGGGCGGGCGACCGCGCAAGCGGTCTGGGAGCTGGACAAGACCCGCACCCAGGTCTCCCCGCTGGACGACATGGCGCAGTACCTGTGCGCGGAGCGCCCCACCCCGATCCTCGGTCAGGAAGACGAGGAACCCACGCCGGAGTACGAGCCGCTGCGCCGGCCCGGGCGGGGCAAGCGGGAGCCGAGCCGGGGTGGGCACGGCCTGCCGATCCCGACCGAGGAGCTGGCGCCACGTCGACCGACCCGGGATCCGATCCGATCCGGGCGGGACACGCTGCTCGCCAGCCTGGACCGTCCGCTGGGGGCAGCCGGTCGTGGACTGGACCCGCCGGCGGTCGCCGCGGCTATGGCCGAGGCTTCCCGCAAGCGCACCACCTCCCCCTTCGAGGACGACAGCGAACCCGCCAAGGAGTCGCCGGTGGTGCCCTCGCTGGCGGTGTTGCGGCCGCGCCGGACCACCACCAGCGACGCGAGCGGCACCGGGGAGACCCCCCGCAAGCGGGGGCCGAGCTGGGACGAGGTGCTGTTCGGCAGCCCGCCCAGTGCCCGCGAGTCCTCCTGACCCGCCACCGGTGGTGTTCGCGCCCGCGCGGCGGGGTCACCATGTCAGGCTGGACGAATGGAGTATTCGTACCTTGGCCGTACCGGCCTGTCGGTGAGCCGGCTGTGCCTCGGCACCATGAACTTCGGCCCGCAGACCAGCGAACCGGACAGCCACGCGATCATGGACCGGGCGCTCGAGCACGGCATCAACTTCTTCGACACCGCCAACGTGTACGGCTGGAAGCTCGGCGAAGGCGTCACCGAGCAGATCATCGGCCGCTGGTTCGCCCAGGGCGGCGGCCGGCGCGACAAGGTCGTACTGGCCACCAAGGTGTACGGCACGATGGGCGAGTGGCCCAACGAGCGGGGCCTCTCCGCCCGGCACATCATCCACGCCTGCGAGGAGTCGCTGCGCCGGCTGCAGACCGACTGGATCGACCTGTACCAGATGCACCACGTCGACCGGGACACCCCGTGGGAGGAGATCTGGCAGGCGATGGAGATGCTGGTCGCCCAGGGCAAGGTGCGCTACGTCGGCTCGTCCAACTTCGCCGGCTGGCACCTCGCCCAGGCCCAGGAGGCGGCCGCACCGCCGGCACTTCCTCGGCCTGGTCTCCGAGCAGTGCATCTACAACCTGCTGACCCGGCACGTCGAGCTGGAGGTGCTACCGGCCGCGCAGGCGTACGGGATCGGCATCATTCCCTGGTCCCCGCTGCACGGCGGGGTGCTCGGCGGGGCCTGCGCAAGCTGGCCGAGGGTAGGGCCGCCCGCGCCACCACCGGCCGGGCCGCAGAGGCGCTGCGGAGCACCGGCGGCCATCGAGGCGTACGAGAAGCTGTGCGCGGAGCTCGGCGCACGACCCGGCGCGACATGGGGGTCGCGTGGCTGTTGTCGCAGCCCGGGGTGACCGCCCCGATCATCGGTCCTCGGACCACCGAACAGCTCGACGGCGCCCTGCGCGCGCTGGAGGTCACCCTGACGCCGGAGGTGCTGGCGCGCTGGAGAAGCTGTTCCCGCCGATCGGCAAGGGCGGTCCCGGCCCCGAGGCCTGGGCCTGGTGACCGGCTAACGCGCCCGCAGCGGCGCGACCGCCACCTGGGTGTGGGCGGGGCGGGGGCCGAGCCGGCTCCTCATCAGCCGGACCTCCTCCACTTGCCACAGCTGGCCCTGGAACTCGGCCAGCGCCGCCAGGTCGGCCGCGACCTGGGGCTCCGGGAGCCGGCCGCCCGGACGGGCGAACGTCAGATGCGGCCGGAACGGGCGCCGGTCGTCGAACGGCAGCCGGGCCTGTCGGAGCTGCTGCCCGACGTCCGCGGCTAGCTGCCGCAGTTGCGGCAGGTCTCCTGCGAGACCAGCCCACAGCACGGTGAACCGGCCCCGACCGAACCGGCCGGCGCCGGCCAACCGCAGCCGGGGCGGCTCATCGCCCCGGCTGCGCCACCGCTCCACTCCCGCCGCTATCGCCGCCGCCGCCTCCGGTGCCCGGTCATCGGGCACGTCCCCCAGGAACGCCAGGGTCACGTGCCATCGGTCCGGGGCGGTCAGCCCCACGGACCGGCCAGCGGCCGCGGCCTGCCCCAGCCGCAGCTGGTCTACCGCGGCGGCGAACTCGTCCACCGCCACCAACGGTGGATAGATGGCCGCGAACAGCCTCACACCTGCCAGGCTACCCAGCCCGTCAGCAACCGGTGCGGACCACGTACAGCTTGGGAACCGGGCGAAGCGCGATCCGGAGCTGTTCCCCACGCCGCCGCAGCTGCCAGATCAAGGCGACCAGGCCGGTCAGCAGCGACGCCAGTCCGCCGACCCAGATCGCGGACTGGGGGCCGAACTGCTCCGCCCACCAGCCGATCGCCAACGCCCCCGGTGGGGTGGTGCCGAGGAAGACCAGCACGTACAGCGCCATCACCCGGCCCCGGACGGAGGCGTCGCACCCCAGCTGCACCCGCTGATTGGCGGCCTGCGCGAAGAAAATCGCGAAGAAGCCGGTCGGTAGCAGCAGGAGCATCACCAGCCAGTACGGCTGGACGAAGCCCACCACCGTGGAGAAGAACCCGAACCCGAGCGCGGCGCCGAGCACCACGTACGCCGAGGGGCGGGACCGGCGCCACGAGCCGGCCAGTGCGCCGACCAGGGAGCCGACCGCGAGCGTAGTGGCCAAGATCCCGAACGCGGCCGCTTCGGTTCCGTAGACCACCCGGGACAGTACCGGCAGGGTGACGTTGAAGTTGAACCCCACCGCCCCGACGATCATCACCATCGCCATGGGCAGCATCAGATCGGGGCGGCGAGCCACGTACCGCAACCCGTCGGAGACTCGGGCCTTACGCCGCTGGCCGGCCCCGCCGACCGCCTCCCGGTACAGTTCGGCCGGTCGCATCCGCGCCAAGCTCACCAACGGCGACAACGCCGCTACCGTTGCGATCAAGAAGGTGGGCCCGAGTCCAAACAGGGCGATGGAGCCGCCGGCGAGGGCAGGGCCGGCGATCCGCGCGGAGTTGAACACGGCCGAGTTGAGCGCGAGCGCGTTCGGCAGCAGCGTGTTACCCACCAATTCGGACACGAACGCCTGCCGGGTGGGGTTCTCGATCGCGTTGGCGATCCCCATCGCCCCCGCGAGCACGTACACGTGCCAGAGCTGCACCACCTCGGTGAGCACGAGCAGTGCGAACAAGATAGCCAGAGAGGCGAATGCACCGTTGGCCAGTAGCAGCAGCTTTCGCTTGTCGTAGCGGTCCGCCAGCGCCCCCGCGACCAAAGTGAGCAGCAGTACCGGGGTGAACTGCGCCGCCACCGTGATCCCCACCGCCGTAGCGGAGTTGTCCGACAACTTCAGGACGAGCCAGTCCTGAGCCACGAACATCATCCACACCCCGATCAGCTTGACCAGCTGACCACTGGCGAACAGTCGATAGTTGCGGACGGTGAGGGATTGAAACGTAAATCGCACACGCTGCCACACAGCCGGATGCGCCTCCTAACGCTCGACGGCCACTCCATCAGTGACGAAGCAGGCCGCGGCGTCACCGCAGCGGCGGCACTCCCGGCAGGCCGGTTACGCCTCCGCCACCCAACGCAGTAGCTCAGCGGCGCGGCGTAGCGTTTCGCGGTCGTCCACGGAGAGCTGGGCCAGCCGGTTCGCCAACCACTCCTTACGGGCACGTTCGATGTGCCCGTGCACCTCCTGCCCCGCCGGGGTCACGGACAGAATGACCTGTCGGCCGTCGGTGGGATGGGGGGTGCGCTGGACCAGCCCACGCTCTTCCAGCCGCGCGACGATCTTGGTCATCGTGGGAGGACGCACCCGCTCGGTGTCGGCGAGTTCTCGCGGAGTCATGGCGCCGGCGAGTTGCAGGGTCGTAAGCGCGGATAGCTGCGTAACGGTAAGGTCGCCGACCGGACGGGTCTGGCGGATCCGCCGGTTGAGCCGGGTGATGGCGTCGCGGAGCATCGCTGCTAGTTGCGGTGCGGACACCCGTTTAGCCACCATCACCTGCTCCGTCACAGATTATTAGCTTACCTAATAAGCTTGGCTAACGACCACGTTTTATGATCCCGGTCACCACACGGTTGTTGCAGCGTACTACGCCCCTGGCAAGCCGTGGGCGTCACGCACCGCAGTATCGTGAGCAGGTGCCCCAGCGACCGCATCCACCGATTCAGCCCCTGGATCCGCCCATGGTGCCGTTCGCGGCCGGGGGCACCGCGGTCTGGGTAGTGGTGTCGGCGGTACTGCTGCTCACCGACGCCCCGACCAGTGTCCGTTGGACCGGCGTGGCCGGCGTGGCCATCGGCGTACTCCTCACCGGCCTGATGATCATCCGCGATCGGTACCGCGCTCGTCGCGCTCGTTGACCGGCACCGGCTCGATCTCGCCGTCGTCGTACACCGTCGGCAGCTCGTCCACCGGCTGCTCCGTGGTGGCCAGCACCTCCGAGTGGGCGCCGCAACCATGGTCGACGCTGACCACGCGGCCGTCATCGGGGGCGAACACGTTGCGCGCACACCCCGAACATCTGCCGCATCGCCCCGGCTAGCGGCAACCAAAACCCGCAGGTGCCGCACCGCGCGTCGGTCGGGGCGGCCACCGAGATGGGGGCGTCCGGCCCACCGGGGCCCTCGTACCACCGCTGCGCGGCCTGCTGCCGGCCCAGGCGGGACAGCACCCGCGCCCGCCCCAGCCCCAGCTCCCAGGCCATGTCCTCCAGCGCCGGGTCGTCGGTGTAGAAGTAGCCGGGCACCAGTCGCTCGTCATCCGGCGGGGTGGGCAGCACATCCCCCACCCCGAGATCACCCGGCTTGAGCCGCTCCTCCCAGGGCACCCACTCTGGTGGACGCAGCGCCTCCGGCCCGGGCAGCAGCACGGTCTCGTTCACGGTCACCTTCCGGCTGCGGGGCACCCGGGTGACGGTCACCGCCCACCGCCAGCCTCGGTAGCCCGGCAGCCGACACTCAAACAGGTGGGTCACCAGCCGGTCCCCCTCGGCCACCGCCTTCAGGTGCGGACCGACATGTTCCGGATCGACCTCCGTAATCGCCTCCCGGGCCAGGTCTACGGCCTGCGCACATACCGCATCCAGCCGCGGCGAGCGGGCACGTTTGCGAGCTCCGGAGGTGCCGGTGCTGCTGGTCGTCGGCATACCGCCATTGTCACACGCCTCGCTGTCCACCCTGCTGCTGGCGGTCACGTGGTTGCCCGCTCCCCGCGGCCGAATAAGGGAGGATGAAGAGCCGGATAAGGGAGGATGGAGACATGTCCGACCCTGAGCCCGCACCGCGTCCGGCTCCGGCCGCTGGTGGCTCAGGCGCGGGCAGGAACTCCCCCGGCCCCGGCCGCCCGGTGCGGCGTGCCGCCCGCGGGTTCGGGCGCCGGCTGGCGGCCGGCGGGCGCTGGTTCGGCCAGCGGGTCAACCGGGTCCGCTCCCGAGTGGCGGGCGGCGAGACCGGCATGATCCGCCTGTTCGACCTGCATGCCCTGTCGATCGCCGGGGACACCCTGGTCGCGGTCGGGCTCGCCGGCACGATCTTCTTCGCGGTCCCGCTCGGGGAGGCCCGCAGCCGAGTGGCGCTCTATCTGCTGGTCAGCATGGTGCCGTTCGCGCTGCTCGCGCCACTGATCGGGCCGCTGTTGGACCATTTCCGGCATGGCCGACGGTACGCGCTGGCGACCACCATGCTCGGCCGGGCCATCCTGGCCTGGCTGGTCGCCGACGTCCTCGACCAGTTCTGGCTGTATCCGGCCACGTTCGGGGTGCTGGTGTTCTCCCGGGCGTACGGGGTGGCCCGCGCCGCCACCGTTCCCCGCCTGCTTCCGCAACGGCTGCGGCTGTCCCAGATCAACGCCCGAGGCAGCGTGTACGGGACCACGGTAGGGGCCCTGGTCGCCCCGATCGGGGCGGCGGCGTTCTGGTTCGGACCGCAGTGGCCGCTGCGGGTAGCCTCAGCGATCTTTTTAGCGGGGATGGTGATCGCGTTGCGGTTGCCCGCGCAGGCCGACTCCGACCCACCGGAGACGCCCCCTCGGCTGCTCCGCGCCCACCGACCGAACGGGCGGGCGGTGCTCACCGGTCCGCTGGTGCTGACCTCCCTGCTCGGGGGGTTGGTCCACCGGGCCCTGTACGGGTTCCTGCTGGTGTTCCTCGCGTTCGCGATCCGGGCTGGTGATCTCCCTACCGAACTGGGCGGTATGACACTGGGGGAGCCCACCACGTTGGCGGTGGTCAGCGGCGCCTTGGTGGCCGGCACCTTCCTGGCGGTCGCGGCCGGTAGTCGGCTACGGATCCGCCGCCCCACCGCCTGGCTGACCGCTGGATTGGCCGTAGTGGCGATGGTCGCGATCGGCGCGACCATCTGGTTTAACCTGGTTCCGGTGACCCTGCTGTGTCTAGTGGCGGCGGTCTCCAGCGGGTTGGTGAAGGTAGCGGTGGACTCCACCATCCAGGAACGCCTGGCGGAACAGGTGCGCACCACCGCGTTCGCTCACTCGGAGACGCTGCTGATGCTGGGGTTTGTGACCGGTGGGGCGATCGGGCTGATCCCGATGGCCGGTCAACTCGGCATCGGGCTGGCCGCCGGGTTGATCACTTTGGCGTTGGTGTGGTCGGTGGTGGCGGCGATCCGACTACGGGATGATCGACTGCTAGGCCGGCCACCGACATCGCCGTCAGCGACGCCGGCAGGGTCAGGAGCAACCGGATGAGCGTACGGGTCCTCGTGACTACCTCGGTGATCGCGGAACGGGACGCGGTGCTGGCCGGCCTCCCCGCCGGGGCCGCGCTCGTGACCGGACCGGACCCGGAGCCTCCCCCCAGCACCGGGCCGGACATCACCGTGGGGACGGTCGGGGTGGGGCCCGCCGCCGCGGCCGCCCGGACCGCCCGCCTGCTCGGGCTCGCCGAGGCGGCCGGCCGCCCGTACCAGGTAGTGATCTCGGCCGGGATCGCCGGCGGTTTCCCGGACCGCGCCCCCATCGGGGCCACCGTGCTGGCCCGTCGGAGCGTGCACGCCGACCTGGGCGCGGAGTCACCGGACGGGTGGCAGTCGCTGGACCAGCTCGGCTTCGGCAGCACCGTGCTCACGGTTGACCCGTCCGTGCTGGCGGCGCTGACCGCCGCGCTGCCGGAGGCGGTGCTGGGGGACGTGCTCACGGTCACCACGGTCACCGGTACCGCGGAACGGGCCGCTACGCTCGCCGCTCGCCATCCGGAGGCGGTCGCCGAAGGTATGGAAGGGTACGGGGTCGGCTGCGCCGCCGCTGATGCCGGGGTCCGGTATGGCGAGCTACGGACCATCTCCAACCCGGTGGGGCCCCGCGACCGGGCGGCGTGGCGGATCGGCGAGGCGCTGGATGCGCTCACCGCCGCCGCTTCGGCGCTGACCCGGCTGGTGTCGCTCGCGGACGCCGGCTGAGATCGGCGCACGGCGTACTCCCCAGTGAGCCGACAGACGGGTCTTTCCTAACGCTCTGTTTCCCCCGCGCGACCGTCTGGGGTGTTCGCAGCTAGCTCCCCCAGCGCCACGATCCCCCTGTGGATAACCTGTGGAAAAGATCGCCCCGATGGTGTGGAAAACGTACTTCCTACTGGGGATGGGCAGGTCATTGCTGTGGACAGGCTGTGGATATCCCCGGGGGTCACGCCGTTGCCGCACCACGCCAACCATCGACGATCGTTGGCAGATCATCCCATGACCACCCCATACCCAACTGAGTTCGGTGGGCGGCCCGCCGGCCGGTGAGGCGGCACCGATGGCCGGCCGGAAAATCACCTCCGCGCGATCCGGTTAGGGTGGTCCACCATGACGGACGCCACGATCGACCTGGGTGAATTGGATTCCCGGTCCTCACCCTCGGTCACCCACGGTTGGCCACTGTGGGAGCGGCTACGGCGTCACCAGCGGGGCATGTTCCGGCTGATCGGTGGCGCGCTAGCCGCCGCACTGGTGTTCAGCCTCGCCGCCGCTACCCCGGCGGTGAGTCCACTGAAGTTGATGTTCCAGGTCCACGGCGTCGACCAGATGACACTGGACCGTCAGCACCTCTATGCGCTCACGCGGGAGCGACTCGGAGAGCGCGCCACGCTGACCGCCTACCGGTTGACCGACGGCGCGGTGCACTGGCAGACCCCCCTCCCACCCGGCCAGACCGACCTGCGGCTGTCCGTGCACGGCAACCGGATCCTGCTCCAGAACCTGGCTTCCCGCAGCCCCCGGATAACCCTGGTGGACAGCGACAGCGGCGAACTCATCGGGACCGCCGCCGGCAACCTGGTCTTGCTCACTGACTCCGCCCTCCTGTTGGAGCGCGTCATCGACGCCCACGACGTTTCTGAGCTACACGCGGTAGACCTGGCCACCGGGGCGGGGCGTTGGCGCATTCCCTGGCAGGACGCGCATCTGCCTCAGCTGGAGCCGGACGCCACCCATGTGGTGACCAGCGACGTGAACGGGCACCTGACCCAGGTATACGACCTGGCAACCGGTGACCTGACCGCGGCCGGTCCCGCCCCGCATACTCCACTCTCCGGCATCTACGTCTCTGGATCGATAGCGCTGTTTTTCCACAAGGGGAACGGGCAGCTGAGCATCAGCGCGTACGACCTGCCCATGCTCACCCATCGGTGGACTGTTCCCCACCCCGACGAAGAACCCTCCCCACATCCTCCGCGGCGCTGCGGCTCAGCCGTCTGTCTCATCGACCGCGGCGGCCAGCTGCACGCGCTGGACTGGGCGACCGGTGCCTACCGGTGGAGCCTCCCGCTGACCGGCCAACCCAGTCCCATCTCAACTGCCATCTCCGCATTCGCACCCCCCATGTCACCCGAGCTGCTGCTGATCACCGTTCCTTCCCTTGGGAGTGCGTGGCTGGTGGACTCGACCACCGGCGCCCCACTGACGGACCTGCACGGGTGGTGGTTCCAGGCCCCCGGCGAAGTCGCTCAGCCGCTCGGTTTCCACCCTCCTGACGACACTGGCCTGCTCTGGGTGGGCCAATTGCGACCGGACGGTTCCGCCATCGAACCGCTGGCGCCGATGAGCCGCGGGATAGATGGGTGTATGTCAACCTGGCCCTATCTCGTATGTCTGGGTGGCTTCGCTGAGAAAGACGGCCCCCACCTCACCGTCTGGCGGGTCGACCACTGAGCTGCGCCAACCCGGTCGTTGGTCCACGGTCGGATGACATCCGGACAGATACGCACTAGCGTGTCCCGGAATGACGAATACCCCAATCGACTTGGGAGAGCTACGAGCGGACCAGCTGCCCCAGCCCGCTGGTGGCTGGCCCCTATGGGAGCGGCTCCGTCGACAGAGCCCGCACTGGACCCAACTAGCTGCTGCGGTGCTCGTGGCGGCGCTCACGCTCACCCTGTTCGCCTCCGCCGGACCGGCGCGGGACCGGCTCACGCTCGTCTTCCAGCATGACGGTGTCCACGACTACATCGTGGACGACCAGCATCTCTACTTCATCACCGAAGACTCTTCGCGCCAGCCACAGGAGGTCGTGGCGTACCGGCTCTCCGACGGCGCTCTCCAGTGGCACTCCCCGCTGCCGCCGAATTCCTCCAATGTGACGCCCTCGATCCAGGGCGGCGTTCTCGTGCTCTCCGGGGAGAGCACGAGCGGCCCCCAGATCCGCGGATTCGACCGGCACACCGGGGAGCCGCTCTGGACTGTCGACGGATGGAGAACCGGAGTCATAGGGCAAGGGGAAGACCAGTTACTGATTCTCCACAGCTTCGATACGGGGTTGACCGCGATCCGCCCCGACACCGGCGCCGAGGTGTGGCGCTTCGCCGAAGAATTCGATACTCGAACATTGTTCGATACTCACTACCTGGTCCGGATAGGGTCGAACGCCGACCCGGACGAGCATCTGGTTCAGGTATACGACCCCGCCGCGGGCGAATTGATCACGACCGGACTGCTTCCAGTAGTGCGCTCCGTCGAGAGCCAGCTCATCGGCTCGCTGCTCCTTTTCGTCCACCGGACCGACGGCGCGGTACAGGTCAGCGGGTACGACGTAACCACTCTCACCCATCAGTGGACCCAGTCTCTGCCTCGGCCACCGTCCCAGAGCATCCTCAACCTCCACGCCTGCGGCGCGCTCATCTGCCTGGCTCACGATCATGTGCTCTACGTGCTCGACCCAAGCACCGGAGACTTCCGCTGGACCTTCGCACCGAGCGAACACTCCCCCGACCAGGATCAGCCCATTCGGGTTGAGCCGCTGCCCGATCCCGCGCAGGTCGACCTGCTGGTGGTCAGCATTTCCGTCGACCAGAGCCCACAGAGCTGGCTAGTGGACGCGAGCAGCGGAGAACCGGTGCTGGACCTGGCCGACTGGACGCTCTATCCACCGAGCGAAGAGGAAGAGCAGTCAGTCGTGGCCATCCGGTACTTCCGGTCCGTCCCGGTGTGGGTGGGCCGGCTGGCCGACGACCGATCCCGGATCGACGTGCTAGGCGAACTCCCGCTCCCACCGATCACGGAGTTCACAGAGGGATACTGCATCAGCGAATGGCCGTACCTGGCCTGCCGGCACCGCACCCGCCCGGGAGAGAGCCCCGCGCTGACGGTCTGGCAGGTGCGGACCGGAGCCGGACTACCGTAAGGGCGTGACCGAAACCCCGCTGTCCCTGGCGATCTCGCCCTGCCCCAATGACACGTTCGCTTTCCACGCCCTGGTGCACGGCCTCGTTCCTGGTGCCCCTCCGCTGACGGTGACCTACGCGGACGTGGATGTCACCAACGGCAGCCTGGCCGAGCGGCGATTCGACCTGGTGAAGGTGAGCTTCGCCGCCCTGCCCGGGATGCCGGACGAGTACACCCTGCTGCCGTGTGGTGGGGCGCTGGGCCGCGGTTGCGGCCCGCTGCTGCTGGTCGCCGGCGACCGCGCCGACCTGGACCTGACCACGGCCCATGTGGCGATTCCAGGCGAGCAGACCACCGCCTACCTGCTGTTCCGACTGTGGGCCGGCCAGCGGCGGCCGGCCCGGGTATCGGTCGTACCGTTCCACAAGATCATGCCGGGGGTGGCGGCCGGCCAGTACGACGCCGGGCTGGTGATCCACGAGGCCCGGTTCACCTACCCGCGCCACGGCCTGCGCGCCTTGGTCGACCTGGGCGAGTGGTGGGAGGAGGACACCGGCCTACCGATTCCCTTGGGTGCGATCCTGGCCCGCCGCGACCGGGTGGATCCCGACCAGGCCGCGGAGTGGATCCGGGCGTCGGTCCGCGCCGCCTGGGCGAACCCGGCCGCCAGCCGGGAGTACGTGCTCGCCCACGCCCAGGAGATGGAGCCGGAGGTGGTGGATCAGCACATCGCCCTGTACGTGAACGAGTTCACCGCCGACCTCGGGGAAGAGGGGCACCGGGCGGTGGACACCCTGCTGCGGCGAGCGGCGGCGCTACCGGCCGGATCTCGCTCGTAACCCGCTCCGGTAACGCACCCCCACGTCGGGCCGCCACGCAGTGGGCAACGCATCGGGCCCGGCACCGCGGCGCCGGGCCCGATCGACGTGGGGCGTACTCAGCCGCCGCCCAGCTCCCGCGCGACCGCGTGCACCACCTGGGCGACCTTGTGCGCGGTCTTCCGGTCGGGATGGCGACCCTTGCGCAGGTCGGGCAGGATCCGGAGCTCCAAGAGCTTGATCATGTCCTCGATGACACCGTGTAGCTCCTCCGGCGGGCGGCGGCGCAGTTCACTGATCGACGGTGGGGTACTCAACAGGGTCACATTCAACGCCTGGGTTCCCTTACGGCCTTCAATCACCCCGAATTCGACCCGTTGTCCGCTTTTGAGTTCGGTGACCCCGCGGGGCAGGGCGCTCCGGGGCACAAATACGTCACCACCCTCATCGCTGGTGACGAAGCCGTAGCCCTTCTCCGCGTCGTACCACTTCACTCGACCCGTCGGCACCGCAGACCTCAATTTCTGGCTGAAAAGGAACTTAAAGGACTCCCGTGAGCGCAGCCCGCTCGTCAGCTACGGCTTTAGGCTAACGCGAACCGTCAGAGCCTGTCTCCAGCAATCAGGCCGACCGCGGGTACCGGTCGGGGAGCGCCCCGGGCGGTAGCGTGGAACGACGATGTCCTCGACTCTCTCCGACCTACTACGAAGCCTGCCGGACCCGGCGTTGGCGAAGCTGCTGCGGGCCCGCCCCGATCTCTTGGTACCGGTGCCGGCGGACTTGTCCACGCTCGCGGCGCGGGCGGTCGCCCGGAATTCGGTGGCGCGGGCGCTGGACCACCTGCACCGGTTCGACCTGGAGATCCTGGATGCGCTCCGGCTGGCCCGGGACCCCGACGGCTACACCAGCGTGGATCAGCTGCTCACGCTCGCCGCCGCCCCCGCCACCGGAGCCGATGCGGCGGCGGTACGGGCGGCGGTGGAGCGGCTGCGGGAACGACTGCTGGTGTATGGGCCGGACACCCGGCTGCGGGTGGTGGACGCCGCTGACGACGTGCTGGGCCCGTACCCCGCGGGGCTGGGCCGCCCCGCCGCGGAACTGGCCCACCGGTACCCGCCGGTGGGGGAGGCCGGCGCCGACCCGGCCCTGACCGCCGCGCTGGTGCAGGATCCGGCCCGGTTACGGCGCACCCTGCTGGCGGCGCCACCGGCCGCCCGGGCGGTGCTGGAACGCCTCGCCGCCGGCCCGCCCGTGGGGGCGCTGGAGGGGCCGCTGACCGGCCCCGGTGCCGACAGCCCGGTGGCTTGGCTGCTGCAACACCACCTGCTGGTAGCGATCTCCCCCACCCAGGTGGAGCTGCCCCGAGAGGTAGGGGTGCTGCTGCGGCGGGACGCCGGCCCGCTCGGGCCGGTCCACCCCACCCCACCGGTCCCGGCCGCCACCCCGGAAGACCCGGGTCAGGTGGACGCGGCCGGGGCGGGGCAGGTGTTGGAGGTGCTGCAGCGGGTCAGCACGCTGCTGACCGTTCTGTCGGAGGAGCCCGCGCCGGTGCTGCGTTCGGCCGGGATGGGGGTACGGGACTTGCGCCGGTTGGCCCGGGCCGCGGACGTGGACGAAGCCACCGCCGCGCTGCTGCTGGAGATCGGGTACGCGGCCGGGCTGCTCGGCCGCACCGAGCCGGTCCGGGTCACCGACGAGCAACTGTTCCGTCCGACCAACGCGTTCGACCAGTGGCGCCACGCCACCCTGGCCACCCGCTGGCACACGCTCGCCCACAGCTGGCTGGTCATGCCCCGGCAGCCCGGGCTGGTGGGGCAGCGAGACGACCGGGGGCGGTTGATCGCCCCCTTCACCAGCGCCGCCGCGTGGCCGGCGGGCGCCGCCGCCCGCCGTCGGGTGCTGACGGTGCTGGATCAGCTGCCGGCCGGGCAGGCCCCGACGCCGGAAGAGGCGGTGGCGCTGCTGGCGTGGTACGCCCCCCGCTGGGTGGTCGGCCGAGAAGCGGTGGTGCGGCAGGTGCTGCGGGAGGCGGCCACGCTCGGCCTGACCGGACGCGGGGCGCTCACCTCCTACGGGTCGTTGTTGCTGGCGGAGGCGGCCGGGCCGCCGGAGCCGGATCACGATCCACTCGGCGTGCACAAGGGTGATCTCCCGGCCGGCACGCCCCGGTCGGTGGCCCAGTTGGCGGAGCTGTTGCCGGCCCCGGTGGATGAGGTGTTGGTGCAGGCTGACCTGACGGTGGTGGTGCCGGGGCCGCCGGAGCCCACCTTGGCCGCGGAGCTGGAGCTGGTGGCCGACCCCGAGTCCGCGGGCGGCGCCACCGTCTATCGCCTGACCCGCGACAGCCTGCGCCGCGGGCTGGACGCCGGGTACTCCGCCGAGGAGCTCCAGGACCTGTTCGCCCGCCGCTCCCGGACCCCGGTGCCGCAGGCGCTGCGGTATCTGATCGACGACGCGGCCCGAGCCCACGGTGGGCTGCGTATCGGCGGGACCGCCTCCTATCTTCGAGGGGACGATGAAGCGTTGGTGGCGCAGGTGCTGGCCGACCGACGCCTGGCTGACCTGGGGCTGCGCCGACTAGCCCCGACCGTGCTGGTCAGCCGGGTGGGGCCGGACCAGCTGCTGGCCGCGCTCCGGCGGGCCGGGTATGCCCCGGTGCCGGAAGACGCCGGGGGTGCGGCGGTGCTACGCCGTCCCCGCCCACCCCGGGCCCCGGCCGGTGGCTGGCCGCCGGCGCCGGTGGATCCGTTCGGGGTGGCCCGGATGAGCGCCCCCCGCTTGCTCGGAATCATCGAGGATCTACGGCGGGCGGAGGCGCGCCGTCGTACCTTGCGGCCGCCGGCGACGTTGCATCCCGAAGGGGACGCCCCGGTGGTCTCCGCGCAGTCCCACACCGAGGCGCTGGCGGTGCTGCAGCAGGCGCTCCGTGACCGCGCCTTGGTGTGGATCGGGTACGTGGACGCCCACGGCGCCCGTACCTCCCGGTTGCTGCGGCCGGTCTCGATCGGCGCCGGTTATCTCCGGGCGGAGGACGAGCGCACCGACACCCTGCATACGTTTGCACTGCACCGGATCACCGGCGCCGCTCGGGAGTCGTGACCTCCACGACGCGGCGCCGCGGGGTGCGTCCACCCCCGTTTGGCCCCCGAGACAGTGACTGGACGCACCCGTTGCGACGCCGGTTACAGATGGGACGTCCCGGACCCTGCTGCCGGTTGCCACCAAATCAGGGTTTTTCTCTAACGTGACCGACCCCACGGTCGCTCATCCGGGGACGGTGTCACCGGGGCGTGCCACACTTGGTCTCTCTCGTCGAAGGAGTGCGAGGCATGACCGGTGGACCGTTGATCGTCCAGTCGGACCGGACCCTGCTACTGGAAGTCGACCATCCCGACGCGGACGCGTGCCGGATGGCGATCGCCCCGTTCGCGGAGTTGGAGCGGTCGCCGGAGCACGTCCACACCTATCGGCTGACCCCGCTGGGGTTGTGGAACGCCCGAGCGGCCGGCCACGACGCCGAATCGGTGGTGGATGCGCTGCTGCGCTACTCCCGCTACCCCGTGCCGCACGCACTGCTGGTGGACGTGGCCGAGACCATGGACCGGTACGGCCGGCTGCAGCTGATCAACCACCCGGCGCACGGGCTGGTGCTGCGCGGACTGGACCGGGCGGTGCTGACCGAGGTCACCAAGAGCAAGAAGCTGGTCGGCATGCTCGGCGCCCGGATCGACGACGAGACCGTGGTGGTGCACGCCAGCGAACGGGGCCGGCTCAAGCAGGCGCTGCTCAAGCTGGGGTGGCCGGCGGAGGATCTGGCGGGGTACGTCGACGGTGAGGCGCACCCGATCTCCTTAGTGGAGAGCGGCTGGTCGCTGCGGCCGTACCAGAAGGAGGCGGTGGAGCACTTCTGGGCGGCCGGTTCCGGCGTGGTGGTGCTGCCGTGTGGGGCGGGCAAGACCCTGGTCGGTGCCGCCGCGATGGCGCAGGCGTCGGCCACCACCCTGATTTTGGTCACCAATACCGTGGCCGGACGGCAGTGGAAGCGGGAGCTGTTGGCCCGCACCAGCCTGACCGAGCACGAGATCGGCGAGTACTCCGGGGAGCGGAAAGAGATCCGGCCGGTCACCATCGCCACCTACCAGGTGCTCACGACCCGCCGCAAAGGGGCGTTCACCCACCTGGACTTGTTCCACGCTCGGGACTGGGGCCTGATCGTGTACGACGAGGTGCATCTCCTGCCGGCCCCGATCTTCCGGTTCACCGCCGATCTGCAGGCGCGCCGTCGGCTGGGGTTGACCGCCACCCTGGTCCGGGAGGACGGCCGAGAAGGGGACGTGTTCAGCCTGATCGGGCCGAAGCGGTACGACGCCCCGTGGCGGGACATCGAGGCGCAGGGGTGGATCGCCCCGGCCGAATGTATCGAGGTGCGGGTGACGTTGACGGACGCGGAGCGGATGGCGTACGCCACCGCCGAGCCGGACGTCCAGTACCGCACCGCCGCCACCGCGCGCAGCAAGCTGCCGGTGGTCCGGGCGCTGCGAGAGCGGCACCGGGACGAACAGGTGCTGGTGATCGGCGCCTATCTGGAGCAGTTGCACCAGCTCGGGGAGTTCCTGGACGCACCGGTGATCGAGGGCCAGACCACCAGCCGGGAACGCGAGCGGCTGTTCGAGGCGTTCCGTCGAGGTGAACTGTCCACACTGGTGCTGTCGAAGGTGGGCAACTTCTCGGTCGACCTGCCGGAGGCGGCGGTGGCGATCCAGGTGTCGGGGACGTTCGGTTCTCGGCAGGAGGAGGCGCAGCGGCTGGGCCGGGTGCTACGCCCCAAAGCGGACGGTCGCCAAGCACACTTCTACACCGTGGTGGCCCGCGACACCATCGACACCGATTACGCCGCGCACCGGCAGCGGTTCCTCGCTGAGCAGGGGTACGCATACACCATCCTGGACGCTGACGACGTGCTCGGCTCAGCGCGGGATTGACTCAGGACGGTATGATCCCCGCTACCGCCGGCCGGCCGGTCAGCGGTGGTTCACGAGAGGGGAGTCAGCATGACTGAGCCAACCGCCGCCGCAAGCGAGCAGGGGGACACGCTGTTCGCCGGCGACAGCGATGGAGACGGCCGTCCTGACGTGTGGGTGCGGGACACCGACGGTGACGGGGTGGCGGATGTGTACGAGTTCGACACCACCGGGACCGGCAAGCCGGACCTGACCATCATCGACCGGGACCAGGACGGGGTCCCGGACGAGATCCGTTCCACCGACGACTGAGCGACGTCATGGGGCGCCCTGCATGGGCGCCCTATCTGGTTTCATGGGACGCCCTCCCCGTCGCCCATGCAGATCGCGTCAGCTGACGGGATCACGCTCTCCCGACCGCGGCACTGGGCTCAGCTCGGCTGCTCCGGCGGCGTCGGCAGGCAGGCGCGCAGCACGGTCAGGGCGGTGTGGACCGCCAACGGGTCCTCGTCCGGGTTCTGCCAGCCACCGTCAGAGCGCTGAGTGTCGGCCAACCGCTGGAACGCGTCCACCAACAGCCGCTCCTCCGGCCGTACCCCCAGCCACCGCAGCGAGCACGCCAACCAGGCCACCTCGCCGGCGGCCAGGTCCGGTAGCCGCCGCTCCAACACCAGCTGCATCCGGATGGAGGGCTCGTACCGCCCCTGGGCGTACAGCACCGCCGCCGTCAACCAGCCGGTGACCAGATAGGACGGCCAGCTTCCGTCCGGCCGCAGCCGTGCCACGATGGCGTTGGTAGCGGCGGTCACCACCCCGGCGTACGCGCCACCCACCCGGGTGTCCATCGGCCCGCCGGAGCGGGCGGCCCGCCCGGCCACCGAGAACCAGAACGCAGCGTTGGCGGTCAGGTACAGCTGTGCCTCTGGATCACCGGGAGCGGCCCAGGGCGGAGCGTGCTCCGCCAGCGCCTCGTCTTCGTCCCAGGTCCCGTCCTCCCGCTGGATCTCCGCCAGCCAGTCCAGCGCCTGCCGAGCGGCGGGTCTCCCCAGCGCCCCCAGGTCGGCCAGCTCCGCCAACCGGAAACAGGTCGCGTCGATCGAGGCCACGGTGCTGTCCGGCTGGGCCGGCCACCCGGCGCCCGGCACCTGGCCCCGCTCCACCAGTTCCAGCAGGTCAGGCTCCGGCGGAACACCCGTGCGTAGGTAGGCCAGCCGGGCCCGATCAACGTCGTCGCCGTGGGCGACCACGAACCCGATGGCCGCCTCAAGGTCTACCGAAGGTGCTCCCCCCACGAGGGGAAGGATAGCGGCGCTGAACCACAATCAACGGTTATGTGGATCACCCACCCCGATCGTGGACGGCGGATCACCCGCAATAACGCCACATAGGCGGCCGGCCGGCCCTACCGCCGGCCGAGCGGGACCAGATCACCATTGACCCCGCACGGCCGGCGACACGCTGTGCCACTGGTGGGGCTAGTACGTGGGCAGCGAGGGATCCACCTGCCGGATCCAGGACAGCACCCCGCCCTGCAGGTGGACCGTGTTGCTGAAACCGGCGCCCTTCAGCGCCGCCAGCGCCTCCGCCGACCGGACCCCGCTCTTGCAGTACAGGACGATCTGCCGGTCCTGCGGCAGCTTGGCCAGCGCCTCCCCGGAGAGGATCTCTCCCTTCGGGATCAGCACGCTGTCCGGGATCCGGACGATTTCGTACTCGGCCGGCTCCCGGACGTCCACCAGCAGCAGGTCCTTACCGGCCTCCCGCCACTCCTGCAGCTCGTCCACGGTGATGGTGGAGTCGACCGCCGCGGTCTGCGCCTCCGGCGAGACCGTGCCGCAGAAGTCGTCGTAGTCCGCCAGCAGCTCGGTCTGGGTGGCGTTCGGCCCGCACAGCACGCAGTTCGGGTCCTTCCGGACCTTGATGGTGCGGTAGCTCATCTCGAGCGCGTCGTACACGGTCAGCCGGCCGACCAGCGGCTCACCGATCCCGGTCAGCAGCTTGATCGCCTCGGTGACCTGGATCGCGCCGATGGAGGCGCACAGCACCCCCAGCACCCCGCCCTCCGCGCAGGACGGGACCATCCCCGGCGGGGGCGGCTCCGGGTACAGGCACCGGTAGCAGGGGCCGTGCTCCGCCCAGAACACGCTCGCCTGCCCATCGAACCGGTAGATCGAGCCCCATACGTACGGCTTGCCCAACAGCACCGCCGCGTCGTTGACCAGGTAGCGGGTGGCGAAGTTGTCGGTGCCGTCGATGATCAGGTCGTACTGGCGGAAGATGTCGAAGATGTTGTCCCGGTCCAACGCGGTGTTGTGGATCACCACGTTGACCATGGGGTTGATCTCCCGGACGGTGTCCCGGGCCGACTCGGCCTTGGAGCGACCGATGTCCGACTGACCATGGATCACCTGCCGCTGCAGGTTGGACTCATCCACCGTGTCGAAGTCGACCACTCCGAGCGTGCCCACCCCGGCCGCGGCCAGGTACATCAGCGCCGGAGAGCCCAGCCCACCCGCGCCGACACACAGCACCCGGGCGTTCTTGAGCCGCTTCTGCCCGTCCACCCCGACATCCGGGATGATCAGGTGACGGGAGTAGCGGCGGATCTCGTCGGTGGACAGCTCAGCAGCTGGCTCAACCAGCGGCGGCAAGCTCACGGTGCGCTCCCCCAGATTCGGCAACAGGTCCTCTCATTGTTACTTCTCTGAGAACGCCCCACCACCGCCGTCCATTCCGCGGAACGGCGCGGTCACGGCACCGGGGGTCCGGTGTGACGTACGCCATCCACATACGGCCACGGGTTGGCTATGCAGCCGTCCAAGCGGATGGTCTGTTGCATCATCACCGGCGCCAGCTCGCCTGGCGCCGGGCACCCTTCGTGCCCGTACCCGAGCTCGTGCCCGACCTCGTGGTTGATCACCATCTGCCGGTACGTCACCAGCGGCACTTCACTGTCCACATAGTGGGGCACGGACTCCCGCCAGCGGGTGTAGTTGATGATCGCCTGGCCTGGCACCCGGCAGGACACCCCGCCCTCGGGCAATCCCCACCCGATGATGTCCAGCCCACCGGCCGCACACATCCGCTGGGTGGTGCCGGAGGTGGCCAGGTAGACCGTGAAATCGTGACCGTCGCCGTCCGCCACTCGCTGCAGGCGCAGGTCCCCACCGGCGGTCCAGCCCGCGCTCGCGCTCAGGGTCTCCTCCACGAACGCGGCGAACTCCTCGACGTCGTCCGCCAGTCCCTCCTCCACCGCCACCCGGTAGCGCCGCAGCGGCCCGGACCGCCCCGCCACTTCCCCGGTGCCGGTGGCGTAGGCGAACGTCCCTGGCCCGTCGGTGGGGTAGTAGCCGGTGAGGGCGAGCACCGGCGTCGGGCTGGGGGTCGGGCTCGGGCGGGGCGACGGGGAGGTGGGAGGGGTGGGGGAGGCGGTGGTGTCCGGCGTCGGGGTGGGTGCCGCGGTGGAGTCGACGGTGTCTCCTCCGCGCAGCACCTGCGCGAGGAAAGCGGCGACCGCCAAGAGCGCCAACACCGCGAACCCCGCGATGGCCGATGCCTGCCAACGCCGGTGAGACTGACGCCGGCTACCCCGGTACCGTCTGCTCCCCATGGCGCGTCAGTCTGCCATATCTGACCTGCGCGGATCGGCGTGATGGCGATAGCCAGCCGATTCCGTACCGACCTCGTTCAACAGCCCGAGAAACGCCCGGGCGACCAACCGGGGAGCCTCCATCTGGGCCAGGTGCCCGACCTCCGGCAGTATCAGCAGCCGACTGTCCGGGATCTCCCGGGCCGCCCGCGGCGCTACCCGGGGGTCGACCATCCGGTCCCGCCTACCGCCGATCACCAGCGTCGGTGCCTGCACCGCGGCGGCCGCCCGCCACAGCGACCCTCGACCGGGCAGGTACGCGCGGAGGAAGTTCCCCACCAGGCTGCGCATGGTCTGCAGGTACGCCGGTACGTAGTGCTCGAGCCGGTACCGCAGCTCGATCTCCTTGACCGCTTCGGCGAACCGTTGGGGCGGCACCCGCTCCGGATGGGCGAAGCAGGCTTCGATGACCTGTCGGGCCAGCTGCTCCGGGGTGGTGTTGGCCAGGAACCGACGCGCGACCCTAGCCGCCCCCGGCACCGCCAACAGCGGCAGCGCCCGACTCTGCAGGGATCGACGGGGATTCAGGAACGGCAGCGCCGGCGAGATCAGGGTGAGGGTGCGCACGAGATCGGGCCGCTCGGCGGCCACCTTCACCGCCACCGTGCCGCCCAGAGAATTGCCCACCAGATGCACGGGACCCACCCGGTCGTGCTCGATCCAGCTGATCACCCGGGCGGCGTTGGCAGCGAGCGTGTAGTGCGGGGCGGGGTCGCTGTAGCCGGCCCCGGGGAGGTCGATGGCCGCCCCGGCGACGTGCCCCCGCAGCAGGGTGGCGAGATCGGTCCAGTTGGTCGAAGACCCGCCCAGTCCATGCACGTACCGGGCGGGTGGCAGGCCGGGCCGGGTCGGCGGAGTGTCCCGTACGTAGCTGACCGCGCCGTCCCAGCGGACCCGTCGCCCCGGCCAGGGAGCCACCACTTCCGGCAGTTGCGGCAGCTCGTGATCGGGGGCGAGCGTGGCCCGACGAATTGACCGGCGAGGGCGCCTCATGCCCTCATTGTTCCCGTATGGCCGGGTGGGCGGACGGGGATGCCTTAGTCGAGCAGCGCCTCCAGCCGCCGGTTGACCGCGCCGAGGGTCGCGCGTACCACCGCCTGCCGGGGATCGGTGTCGACCAGGGCCGAGCCGGTCAGCCGCTCCACCCAGCCACCGCAGACCAGCAGCACCACCGCGACCGCCACCTGGGTTTCCCCGAACGAGACCACCCCGGTGTGTTCGACGAAGCACCGGGACGGCTCAGTCCTGGCGGAGACTTCCTCGGACTCCTGCAGCAGTTCGTCTATGGCCCCGGCGGCCGCCACCGCAGCCAGCCGCACCAGGTAGGAGTCCATAGCCGGCCCGTGCGCCAGCCCTACGGCCCGGCGCCGGCCCGCGGTCAGCTGGACCTCCACCCGCGCCTCCAGCCCCTGGGTGCTGACCCGGATCTGGTCTATCACCACCCGGGGGCCGGGTTGCTGGGTGGGGATCGGACGGGACACCGGCTCCGGCGGGGCCTCCGCAGCCGGGAGCCGGTCTGAGGACGTCTCCGGCGACAGCCCGGGTGGCGGTGGTGGGATCGTCCCGGACCGGAGGTACGGGGCGCCAGAGGTCTGCGCCGCGGCCGGGGCCTCGGAAGCCGAGACCGCCATCGCCGCGGGGGCACCGGAGGTGGGGGCGGTCGTCGCCGGGGCCGGCCCCGGCGTCTCCGCGTCCATCGGGAGCCGCGGCGACGGCGGGGTCCAGCCGGTGGACCCGTCTGGCTCCGGTGGGGTGGCCGACAACCCCAGCCGCTCCAGCAGGAGCCGGGCCACCGCCCGGCTCACCTCTCCGGGATCGGCTTCGTCGGCCAGGTCCAGCCGGAGCGTGGGGGTCCCCCCGGGCCCGGTGCGCACCGACGCCGCCTGCACCCCGGCCACTTCCCGGACGGCATCGAGGACGGCGTCGACGTCCAGCGGCTCACTGGGGGCGTCCCCGGGGACGTCGTCCCGACGGAGCTGGTCGGCGATCCAGGCCAGCTCCGGGGCGGTCCATCGGTCCCCGGCCTCGTCCACCTCCCCGGATTCGGGTGAATCGGACGAGACGACCGGCACGTCCGGCTCGGACGGGATCCGCTGCGGCAGGCTCGCCGGTCCCGCCTCGGCCTCGGCCGCGTCGTTCGGTGACCGGCCGGCCTCGACCGACTCGGCGGCGGGCGAGCCGGCATCGGTGAGGCCCGCCCCTAGTGGATCAGCAGTCTGAGGGCCCATCCCTAGCGGGTCAGCGGTCTGGGGCTCCGCCGCCGGGGCGGCGCTGGTGGGACTGGCGGGGTGGTGATCAACCGGAGGGGGCGAGATCGGCGACACCCCGCCGAGCGGGTTGGGGGAGCGGACCGGGACTGCCGCGGCGGGTCACCCACGGCACCGTCTCCACCTCGTCCACGGGCTCCCTCGTCCGGGTGGCTCGGCCGCCACTCGCCATCGGGTCGCCTGTAGGCCTCACCGTCGTGCCGCCGGTAGTACCGCTCGGGGGCGTGCCGCCCGCCGTGGGGTTCCCGGTCGGACCGTCCACGGTACGCCTCGGCGTCCTGGCCGGGGTAAGGCTCGGGGTGCCCGTCGGTCCGGGGGGCGTATCCGTCCGGCTCATCCCCTCGGGTGGCGAAGGCGGAAACGTACTCGGTGGGCGCCCCGTAGTTGCGGGTGTTCGGAGCGAACCGGGTGGCTTCCCGCCACAGCGGCGGCTCGAGTGTGGGAGTGCCCGCCGGCGGCGTATCGTCGTCCAGGCCGGGGGCCTGGTGGTGACCAGCGGCGCGGGCACCGGGCCGAGCGTCCGTGGCGAGCGCCAGCGGCTCCGTCGTCTCCGGCTCGGCACCGGTTGTGTTCCAGTCAGGTTCCGGGGAGTCGGTGCCCGCCGCTCCCGCCGCGCCGTCCACCCAGTACGCCGAAGGGTCGTACGTCGACGAATCGGTGGGGCTGGTCGTGTGGTCGGGTTGCCGTCGATTGTCCACGCCGCGCTCCTTGCTGCCCCAGTGAGGTTACCGTGCGGAGCCAAGTCGGTTAACCCGCCGGGGCGCCCGCCAGTGACCGGCGCTATGCGTGATGATTGAGAAGGCGCTCGCCGGCGAGGTGCCGTACGGGGCCAGTGGTTCACCCCGCCGATGGCAGCCGGCGACACCAGGAAGGGGAGCGATGTCCACCGAGACGACGCCGACCGGCGGCCGCCCGACCCGTCTGCCCCGCTCGGAGCGGCGCCGACAGCTGCTCCAGGCCGCCCAAGAGGTGTTCGTGGCGCAGGGCTACCACGCCGCCGCCATGGACGACATCGCCGACCGGGCCGGGGTCTCCAAGCCGGTGCTTTACCAGCACTTTCCCAGCAAGCTTGAGCTCTACCTGGCCTTGCTGGACACCCACTGCGACGCGTTGGTCGCCAAGACCCGCGCGGCCATGGCCGCTACCAGTGACAACAAGGAGCGGGTCCGGGCCGCGATGTCGGCGTACTTCGACATCATCGACCACGAGAGTGAAGCGTTCCGGTTGGTGTTCGAGTCGGACCTCCGCAACGAGCCCGCTGCGCGGGAGCGCATGGAGCGGGCCGAGCGGGAATCGATCGAAGCCGTAGCCGACACGATCATGGCCGATACCGGAGTGGAGCGTGCCCCGGCCGAGCTGCTGGCCGCCGGACTGGTGGGCTCCGCCCAGACCGCGGCGCGCTTCTGGTTGGCGACCGGTCGGAAGGTCCCCCGGGCGGAAGCCGAAGCGCTGCTGGCCACCCTCGCCTGGCGGGGGATTGCGAGTTTCCCATTACAGTCCGAGTCCGACGGCCAGGTATCGTCAGCGACGGAGTGAGGGCATTCCGCCCATGAGTACGACACCGCACCGCGCCCGGAAGAGGAGTGAGCACGTGGAGGTCAAGATCGGCATCCAGCATGTGTCTCGGGAGATCGTGCTGGAAAGCGCCCAGACACCCGAGCAGGTGGAGCAGCTGGTGACCGCCGCGATCAGCGACCCGGCCAAGGTGCTACAGCTGGTGGACGAAAAGGGCCGGCGGGTGATCGTCCCGGTGGAGAAGCTGGCGTACGTGGAGATCGGCGAGCAGATGCAGCGGCCGGTCGGCTTCATCCCGGCCTGAGCGCCGTCACGGGTTGAGCCCCACCGCCACCATTCGCTCCGTATGACCGGCGGCGAGTCGCTTCAGCAGCGCCGCCACCCCATCGGAGTCACCGGTACCGCTGGTGATCAGGGCGGCCAGGTGGGGCCGGGCGCCCGCCACCTGCTGGGCTTGCCATAAGCCCTCACCCATCAAGCGGCGCCCCCACATGGACAGCCGGTGGGCCACCCTCGCGTCGGCATCGATCGCCGCCCGGAACTCGGCCGCGGCGAACTCGGCGTACTGGGAATCGTGCAGTACCTGCAGCACCAGTTTCCGGTCCGCTGGTGCCAGGAGCGCCGCCACTTCCCGGACGAAGTCGTCGGCGACGCTGTCTCCCAGGTAGGCCTTGGTCAGCGCCTCCGGCCAGTCCCGGGGCTGGGTGCGATCGTGGTAGCCGCGCAGCGGCGGCTCATACGGGGCCATCGCCTGTTCCGGATCTACGCCGAGCTCAGCCAACCGCGCTACCAGCCGCTGGTAGTTGACCATCTCCTGCGCCGCCATCTGGCAAAGGGTCGCCCGTCGATGCAGGTCAGGCGCGAGGCGCGCGTCCGCCGCCATCCGCTCAAACGCCAGCAGCTCTCCCAGGGCGAGCATCCCCAACAGCTCCGCTACCGCGGCGGGCTCGGGCACACCAGTGGGCTTGATCACCTCCGCAGGTTATACCCGCGGCGGCGACCTGGTTCTTGTCACCCGGCGGTGATCGCCCACGACCGGCGTATCATGGCGAATGAACACGGGGCGTACCCGTGCCGCGTGTCACCAGTGGTGATGACCGGACGGTCGGTCGCCGCGGTCGGCCGCAGTGACGCGCCAGGCGCGCCGCGCGGAATGGTCGCGGTCAGCGCGCCGGCGGGCACGCCGAGTGGCCATGACAACGGATGTCGTGGCCCTGCACTCAAACCGAATCGCGCCCTTCGACCGGACGGGGCGCACCAGATCCGCCGGCCATTGCCGGCGGCCCGATGAAGGGCACGCGAAGACTACCCTATGACCGACACATCAGAAGAATTTCCCATACCAGACCCGGTGCATCCGGACACGCCATCAACCTCGGGCTCGCCGACCGCGAGCGCCGCTGCGGAGCCCGGGACTCAGCCTCTCAGCCCACTGGCCCGCCCCGACAGCCCCACGTTCGCCGAGCTGGGCGCCCGCCCGGAGACGGTAGCGGCGCTGGCAGACGCGGGCATCACCCACTCCTTCGCCATCCAGGAGTACGCCATCCCGATCGCGCTGCGCGGCAGCGACCTGATCGGACAGGCTCCCACCGGCACCGGCAAGACCCTCAGTTTCGGGGTGCCGCTGCTGGAGCGGGTGGTGGCTCCCGGGGAAGCTGATCCGGCGGAACTGGGCGCTCCGCAGGCCCTGGTCGTGGTCCCCACCCGGGAACTGGGCCTGCAGGTGGCCAAAGACCTGTCCACCGCCGGCCGCACCCGGAAGGTGCGGGTGCTGGCGATCTACGGCGGGGTGGCCTACGAACCGCAGATCGATGCGCTCCGCCGAGGCGTGGAGATCGTCGTCGGTACTCCTGGCCGACTGTTGGACCTGAGCCGGCAGAAGCATCTGCGCACCGACCGGATCCGGGCACTGGTGCTGGACGAGGCCGACCGCATGCTCGACCTCGGCTTCCTCGAGGATGTGGAGAAGATCCTGGCGATGCTGCCGGAGGACCGGCAGACCATGCTGTTCTCCGCCACCATGCCGGAGCCGATCGTGGCGCTGGCACGCCGGTTCCTGCGCTCGCCGGTGACGGTCCACGCTCACCACGCGATCGCCGACGGCGCGCCGGCCTCCCCGACCCGGCAGCTGGTGTACCGGACCCACTCCCTCAACAAGATCGAGATGGTGGCCCGAATTCTGCAGGCCCGGGGGCGTGGGCTCACGATGATCTTCTCCCGCACCAAGCGGGGGGTCGACAAGGTCGCCGGGGAATTGGATTTCCGCGGCTTCGCCTGCGCCGCGGTGCACGGGGACCTGGGCCAGTCCGCCCGAGAACGGGCGCTGCGGGCGTTCCGGAACGGCAAGGTGGACGTACTGGTCGCTACCGATGTGGCCGCCCGGGGGCTGGACGTCGCCGGGGTCACCCACGTGATCAACTACGACTGTCCAGAGGATCCGGACACGTACACTCACCGGATCGGCCGGACCGGCCGGGCCGGCGCCACCGGGATCGCCATCACCTTCGTGGACTGGGAGGACATGGCCCGGTGGCGGCTGATCGACAAAACCCTTTCCCTGGGGATAGGGGAGCCGCCGGAGACGTATCACACCTCCCCCTGGCTCTACACCGACCTGGACATCCCCACCGACGTGTCCGGGGAATTGCCGCATGCGCAGCGCTCCCGGGCCGGGCTGGCCGCGGAGGCCGAAGAGGACCTGGGTGGACGCTCCCGGTCGGGTGGTCGGCGGTCGCGGCGGCGCGGGGGCGCCGGCGGATCCGCCACCGCCGAATCATCGTCGCCCACCCGGCGGCGGCGCCGGCGACGTCGGCTGACCAGTGAGTCCCGCGGCGCCGGTGAGAGGGACGGCGCGCCGGCGGCGGTCGGCGGCGGTGCCTCCACCGCGGTGGAGGCGCCCGCGGACCGACCCCGGCGTACCCGGCGCCGGCGGCGACGGGGCGGCGCCGGCGAGAGCGGGGGAGGTGGCTCCGCTGACGGCGGCGGCGACGGGGGCGGCGCGACCGAGAGTTGACCGCCTAACTATTTGAGACAAATTCACCATTGCGGCGCCGCCTGCCCGTAGCCTGAAACCATGATCGACGAGGTAGGCGCCGCCGCGGTCCAACCGGCGGCCGACCGGGCGTGGCCCCGGTCGTTCGCCGACCGGCTCACCGGTCCGCTGCCGAGTACCCGGGACCTCTGGCGACTGCTGCGGGAACGCCCGCCGACCCGCCGGCTGCTGGCCGGCGCACCGGCGATTCCCGTCCACGCCAGCCGGCGGCTACCACCCCTGACCGGCCAGGCCTCGGTGACCTGGGTCGGCCACGCCACCTTCATCCTGCGGCTGGGTGGCCTCATCATCCTCACCGACCCGGTGTTCTCGCGGCGGATCCCGGGCGTGCTACCGCGGGTCTCCCCGGTGGGGGTTCCCTGGTCCGCCCTGCCGCGAGTGGACGCGGTGGTGATCAGCCATAACCATTACGACCACCTGGACGCGCCGACCCTGCGCCGGCTACCTCGCGACACCCCCGTGCTGGTCCCCGCCAACCTCGGTGATTGGTTCCGACGGCGCCGGTTCACGCGGGTGACTGAATTGGACTGGTGGGAGTCCCACCGGATCGGACCAGTGCGGTGCGATCTGGTCCCGGCCCATCATTGGAGTCGCCGCACCCTGACCGACACCTGCCGCAGCCTGTGGGGCGGCTGGGTGTTCACCGTGGATTCCGATGCCTCCGGCGGGTCGACCGCGCCCACCGGGAAGTCCGGCACCCGGGTCTACTTCGCCGGTGACACCGGGTACGGCCACTTCTTCCGCCAAATCGGCGCGCGGTACCCAGGAATCGAACTGGCGTTGATGCCGGTCGGGGCCTACCACCCACGCTGGTTCATGCGCCCGATGCACCTGGATCCCGAGGAGGCGGTCCAGGCTTTCCAGGAGATCGGCGCGAGCCGGATGGTCCCCATGCACTGGGGCACGTTCATCCTCTCCCATGAACCGGTGCTCGAGCCATTGGAACGTACCCGCCGGGCCTGGGCGGCCGCCGGCCTGCCCGCAGAGCACCTGTGGGACCTCTCGATCGGGGAGACGCGACAGTGGTAGGAGGCCCGCGACACGGCCCGATGAGCGATGGCTCAGGTGATCGCCGCGAAGCGCTCCACGTCGTGGGTCCGTCCGGCTACGATCAGCTGCGCTCCCCGGTCCACCATGGTGTCCGGGGTGGCGTACGTGAAGTCCGCGCCGGTCATCTTGATGGCCACCACCGTCACCCCGTACTTACTGCGTAGTTGGCTCTGTCCCAGAGAACGGCCGATCGCCTCCGCCGGCGCCCGCACCTTGGCGATCGCGTACCCGTCGTCGAACTCGATGAAATCGAGCATGGTGCTGGCGATCAGGTGCGCGACCCGCTCCCCCATCGCCGCTTCCGGGTAGACCACATGGTCCGCCCCGACCGCAGAAAGGATCTTGCCGTGCTTGGCGGAGATCGCCTTCGCCCAGATCTCCCGCACCCCCAGGTCATTGAGGGTGAGTACGGTCAGCACGCTGGCCTCGATCTCGGTGCCGATCCCCACGATCGCGTGGTGTAGGTCCGCCACCCCCAACTGCTGCAGGGCATGTTCATCGGTGGCGTCGGCCTGCACGACGTACGGCAGCCGGTCCGCCCACCGCTGCACGATGTGCTCGTCTTCGTCGATCGCCAGCACCTCGTGCCCGAGCCGGATCAACGACATCGCCACTTGGCCGCCGAATCGGCCCAACCCGACCACCAACACGCTGTCGGTGCGCCCGTTGGCTGCCATGCTCGGCCCTCGCTCCTTGCTCGTGCCTGGGCATCACCCGACGATCGGCTTCTCCTCCGGATACCGGTAGAGCCGATGTCGGACGTTCAGCGCCAGCGCGGTGGCCACCACGGCTGGCCCGACTCGCCCTATGAACATTAATCCGACCAGCACCAGTTGGACGGGGTGAGGGGCATCTGCCGCCACCCCCGTGGACAGCCCAACGGTGCCGAAGGCAGAGGTTACCTCGAACACGATGTGCTCCAGTCGGAACCCTTCCGACAGCGCCTCTACCAGCAGGACCCCCACCGCCATCAGGGTGATGCTGAGCAGCCCGACCGCCAGCGCCTGCCGCTGGGTGGCGCCGCTGATCCGACGCCGGCCGGCGGTCACCTCCGTCTCGCCTCGGATCTCACTCCAGACCGCGTGCCCCAGCAGTAGGAAGGTGGTCACCTTGATGCCCCCGGCGGTGGAGGCGCTGCCACCGCCGATGAACATCAGGATGCTGCTCAGGATCATCGACTCGGTGGTCAGGCTGTCCGGCGCGACGGTGGCGAGCCCGCCGGAGCGGGCCATCGCGCTGGCGAAGGTCGCGTCCAGCAGCTTGTCCCCGACCGACAGGCCACCGAACGTAGCCGCATTACCCCACTCGAACCACATCAGCCCCACCAGCCCAACCACCAACAGGGCCCACGACCCGCTGATGGTCAACCGGGTGTGCAGGGTCCACCGGCGGGGGGAGCCGAACTCCCGCAGCAGCTCCATCAACACCGGGAAACCAAGACTGCCGGCCACCACCCCCACCATCACCGGGACGATGATCCATGGGTCGCCCCGGTAGTCGGTTAGGGAATTGGGGAACAGGCTGAAGCCGGCGTTGTTGAACGCGGAGATGCCGTGGAAGACCCCCTCGGCGAGGGCGGTCCGGGGATGGCGGTCGTAGGCCAACCACCACCGCAGGGTCAGCGGCACCGCTACCAGTAGCTCGAACCCGAGCTGGATCAGCGCCACCCGGACCAGCACGCCCCGCACGTTGGACAGGTCCAGGCTGCGCCCCTCCGAGGTGGCCAGGATGCGGGCTCGGAGCCCGGCGTGCCGGGCCACCAGCAACGCCAGCAGCGTGGCCGCGGTCATGATCCCGTAGCCGCCGAGCTTGACCGCGATGATGATCACCACTTGGCCGAAGTCCGACCAGTAACCGGGCTCGACCACGGTCAGCCCGGTGACACAGATCGCGGAGGTGGCGGTGAACAGGGCGGTGACCAGGTCGATGGAGTCAGGCTGCGCCCGGGCAGCAGGCAGCAGGAGCAGGACCGTGACCACGGCGATCGCCCCTAGGAACGCCACCGGCAGCAAGCGGGCAGGGTGCTGCATCGCCCCGCGCACGCATCACCCCCGCAGATCGACCGAGCAGAACGCGATCTTTCTACCACTGCCAGCGGGGGAGGGCGGGAGCATCCCGCCCCGACTCGCCCGTATATACCCTACGGGGGTATGGTTATGGCATGACTTCCCAGGAGCGCACCGAACCGACCGGCCCCTACTGGTACAGCTCGAGCAAGACCGACAAGCAGGCGCTGCTGAGTCGACTGCGCCGGATCGAGGGCCAGGTCCGGGGCGTCCACCGCATGATCGAGCAGGACACGTACTGCATCGACGTGCTCACTCAGATCTCGGCCGCCACCCGCGCGTTGCAGGCGGTGGCCCTGGGGTTGCTCGAGGGGCATCTGGCGCACTGCGTGGCCGATGCCGCCCGGAGCGGCGACGCCTCTGCCAAGGTCCGAGAGGCCTCCGAAGCGATCGCCCGCCTGGTGCGCTCCTAACCGGTTTGGTCCATCCATCTCTTGCCAGAAAGGGCAACCATGTCTGTCACCACCACCTACCGAGTTACCGGAATGACCTGTGGCCACTGCGTCTCCGCCGTCACCGCCGAGCTGAACCGGCTGCCGGGGGTGTCCGAGGTGTCGGTGGAGCTGTCCACCGGCGAGGTCACCGTCACCTCCTCCGCTCCCCTGTCCACTGAGGAAGTACGGGCGGCAGTGGACGAGGCCGGATACACGCTTGAGTCATGAGCGACCCCACAGCCACCTCGACTCAGGCCGCCCGGTCACTCACCGACGCCCGCCGCACCCTGGAGTTGCAGGTCGGGGGGATGACGTGCACCGCCTGTGCGGCCCGGGTGGAGAAGAAGCTGAATCGACTGCCCGGTGTCACCGCCACCGTCAACTTCGCCACCGAAACCGCCCGGGTGGAGTTTCCCTCCACTATGGAAGTTGACGAGCTGATCCGGACCGTCGAAGCCACCGGCTACACCGCCACCATCCCGCAGCCGGAGCGGGAGCAGGCGGAGGAACCGGAGCAGGGGTTGCGTGCCCGGCTGGTCGTCAACCTTCTGCTGACCGCGCCGGTGATGCTGCTGACCATGGTGCCGGCCTGGCAGTTCCCCTACTGGCAGTGGCTGGTGCTGCTACTCGCCACGCCGGTGGCGACCTGGGGAGCCTGGCCGTTCCACCGGGCGGCCCTACGCAACCTGCGGCACCGCACCGCCACCATGGACACCCTGGTCTCGCTGGGGATCGTGGTGGCGTACGGCTGGAGCGGGTACGCCATGGTGTTCGGCGGCGCGGGAGATCCGCAGTTGCAGATGTCGTTCTCCCTGCTCGCCGACCGTGGAGACGCCACCGAGCACATCTACCTGGAGGTGGCGGCGGCGCTGACCACCTTCCTGACCCTGGGGCGCTTCCTGGAGCAGCGAGCCCGGCGGCGAGCCGGCTCGGCCCTGCGCGCCCTGCTCGACCTCGGCGCCAAGGATGTGGCGGTGCTGCGGGACGG
This sequence comes from uncultured Actinomycetota bacterium, assembly GCA_963809545.1. Classification (GTDB taxonomy): domain Bacteria; phylum Actinomycetota; class Actinomycetes; order Mycobacteriales; family Micromonosporaceae; genus Natronosporangium. Next base: position 414,443 of record CAWEKD010000005.1, read on the forward strand.
CCGGGAGCACCGGGTGCCCGTAGCCGAGCTGCGCCCGGGCGACGAGTTCGTGGTCCGGCCCGGCGAGAAGATCGCCACCGACGGGGTGGTGGTCGACGGCACCTCGGCGGTGGACGTAAGCATGGTCACCGGTGAGAGCGTGCCGGCTGAGGTCGGCCCGGGCGACCCGGTCATTGGTGCCACCGTCAACGTCAGCGGCCGCCTGCAGGTCCGCGCCACCCGAGTGGGTGCGGACACTCAGCTGGCGCAGATGGCCCGGCTGGTGGCCGAAGCCCAGTCCGGCAAGGCGCCGGTGCAGCGGCTCGCCGACCGGGTTTCGGCGGTGTTCGTCCCGGCCGTACTGGTGATCGCGCTGGCCACCCTGGTGGGCTGGCTGCTGGCCGGTGCCGGCACCAACCCCGCGGTCACGGCGGCCGTAGCGGTGCTGATCATCGCCTGTCCGTGCGCGCTCGGCCTGGCTACCCCGACCGCACTCCTCGTCGGCACCGGGCGGGGCGCCCAGCGGGGCATCTTGATCCGGGGACCGGAGGTGCTGGAGTCCACCCGCCGGGTGGACACGGTGGTACTGGACAAGACCGGCACCGTCACCACCGGGAAGCTGTCGCTGGTCGAGGTGCTCCCCGCTACCGGGGTCGACCGGGACGAGTTGCTGCGCTACGCCGCGGCGGTAGAGCACGCCTCGGAGCACCCGATCGCCCGGGCGGTGGTGGCCGCCGGCCCCGCCGATCCACCCCCGGTGACCGGGTTCGAGAACCTGCCGGGGCTGGGCGCTAAGGGCACAGTGGACGGACGGGAGGTGCTGGTCGGTCGCCCCCGGCTGCTCACCAGCCAGGGCATCGAGGTACCGACGGTGGACGCTGCCGCCCGTACCCCGGTGGCGGTGGCGGTGGACGGCCGATACCTCGGCACGCTGCTGGTGGCCGACACCGTGAAGCCGACGTCCGCGGCGGCGGTGGCTCGACTGAAGCAGCTCGGGCTCCGGCCGGTACTGCTGACCGGGGACACCACCGCCACGGCGCAGGCGGTGGCGGCCGAGGTCGGGATCGACGAGGTGATCGCCGAGGTGCTGCCGCAGGACAAGGCGGACGTGGTACGCCGGCTGCGGGACGAGGGCCGGGTGGTGGCGATGATCGGTGACGGGGTCAACGACGCCCCGGCGCTGGCCACCGCCGATCTGGGACTGGCCATCGGCACCGGAGCCGATGTGGCGATCGAGGCCTCTGATCTCACCCTGGTGCGCGGAGATCTGCTGGCGGCGGCAGAGGCGATCGAGCTGTCCCGGGCCACGCTGCGCACCATCAAGACCAACCTGTTCTGGGCGTTCGCCTACAACACCGCCGCGATTCCGCTAGCGGTGGCGGGCCTGGTGACCCCGGTGCTGGCGGCGCTGGCGATGGCGGTCTCCAGTGTCGCGGTGGTCACCAACAGTCTCCGGTTGTTCCGGTTCCGGGCCGCTGGCTGAGCCGGCCCGGTCGGCCAGACAGTTCCGAGCGTTGGACGGTGCTGGGTGGTGCCAGGTGGTGGCTCCTAACCCAACACCGTCCAACGCTCGTGGGGGACGCCGCCCGAACGAGGGGGGACAACGGGCGGCGAGGGGGGATCAACGGATGGAGACGTGGACGTGATTGGTGTGGTCACCGTTGGGGGTACCGTCGGATCCGCCGTAATAGCTCCAGCCACTGCCCGGGAACCAGATCTGCCGATACCAGATCACATACTGCACCCCGAGCGCGTTGGCATTGTGGACAAAGAACGACGCTAGCCGGTCACCGTAGGTCTTGTCCGTCCCGTACGCCGGTCCGGCGAAGCCGTTCGGGGAGGACGAGAAGTCACAGGCCCGTCCCAACGGGTGCTCACCCCAGCTACCAGCGCGCCAGCAGGAGGTGTAGCGGGTGAATCCGAACAGCCGGGCCTCGTTCAGCGCGTGCAACGTCCGGGGAGTCAGGCAGCCGGACGTGGTCGGGTCAGGCTCGCTGCATGACTCTGCCGGCCAGGAGCCGTCCGAGTTACGCGGAGCGGGGGCGGCGTCCTCGGACGGGTACGCCTCGAATTCACCGCTGCTGCCGCCACCGATGGCGAACAGCGCCTGCTCGGCCTTCTCCTTGGCCGCCTCCAGCTTGGCGACCTCCTCCTCCTGGAGAGCGATCTCTTCCCGCAGCAGTTCGTGCTGCGCCTCGACCTCCTCGGTCAGCTCCCGCAGCCGCGCCAGCTGTTCATTCTCGCGTTTAGCGAGCATGTCGACCGCGGCCACCCGCTGCAGGAAGGTGTTGGTGGAGGTGGAGTTGAGCAGTGCGGTGATCGCGCCCACCCGACCGGACCGGTAGGCGGTGGCGGCGGTCACCTGGATCTGCTCGATCAGCTCCTCCCGCTCGTTCTCCAGCTCGTCGAGCCGGACGAGCAGGGCCAGCTCCCGCTTCTCAGACTCGTCCAGGACCGCCTTCGCGTCCTGATATGCGGTCGCGGCCTCGTCGAGGGCCTCGCGGAGCGATCTTGTGCCGCCTTCGTCGTCGGTCTCCTCCGCGTGAGCAGGAGCGGCGAGCGCGCCTAGCACCAGCGCCGCCACCGCGGAGACGACCGTTAGCACCACACTACGGCGGGGAAGAGCCGTCGTCAGCACGGAGCAAGCGTTCCTTCCGTGGTGCCGCCTACCGGGTTAGCTGACGGGTTCGGGACGGAACACTCCCTACCGCTTGCGCGGATTCACCCCAAGGGGACGGGTCCCCGGCTCGTCGGTTGACGATTCGGCGGAGTCTCCGTCGGCGGTCCGGGGGCTGGACCACCTCCTGTACGAAGACCGCCGCTGAGCTTACCGGACAGGCAGCACTCCCGTCACGGAGGCCACGTTCGGCATTCACGACAGATACAACGAGCCGGTCGGTGGCGCACCCATCATCCAAACAGGTGATAGTGGAGACTATCCAACGCGGTGGGTAACGCCACCGACACGATCGGCTCTAGCCGTTCAACACCAGCACCCGGGCGTGGATCTGAGTGCGCTGTTGGAGTGCGGCCCGCAACGCCCGGTGCAGCCCGTCCTCCAGGTAGAGAGAGCCCTTCCACTCCACCACATGCGGAAACAGGTCACCGTAGAAAGTGGAGTCTTCCGCCAACAGTTTGTCGAGTGCCAGTTCACGCTTGGTGGTGGTGAGCTGGTCGAGTCGAACTTGTCGGGGCGGGATCTCCGCCCAATCCCGGAGGGTGAGCCCGTGCGGCGGGTACGGCCGCTCGCCGAGAACCGCCTTGAAAATCACGCCGACTCCACCCCTTTCGCGTGATGAAGCGCTGACTACGCGTGGTTTAGGTTAGCGCCTGTTGTGCCCTACACCTACTCATCCGAGTCGGGCTGACCGACCCGCCCGGTGCAGCCCCACTGCCCGCGGTGCACCACCTCATCCAAACCGCGCCGGCCGCGCTTCAGAGACGGTGACCGCCAGTCCGGTGCAGGATAACCGATCGTGATGGCCCCGATCGGAGTCGACCCCTCGGGGACTCCGAATTCCTGCCGGTAAGTATCGATCCGTTCCGGTGGGATGCCAAAGAAGCACGCACCGAGCCCTTCATCCACCGCGGTCAGCAGGATCAACAATGCGGCCATGCCGGTGTCGATGTGCCAGTACGGCACGGGCCAGCGCGCCTCGTCCCGATCCGTCCACCCCTTGTCGGGTTCCGCGTATCGAGATAGGTAAGCCTCTTTGTCGGAATGCGGCACCACGATCAGCGGCGCGTTCCGCATCCCCGCCAACCATCGGCCGCCGGCGTTCGGCGGACTGGTCGCGGCCCAGAACCGTTCCCGGTCCGCCGCTTCCGACAGCACCAGGAACTCCCACCCTTGCGAGAACCCGGCGCTCGGCGCCCGAATCGCGTGGGACAGTAACCGATCCACTACTTCTGGCGGCACCGGCCGATCCGGTTGATAGTTGCGGACCATTCGGCGGCGCCGCACCACCTCTGCGAACTCCATGCCACCCTCCGGGGTCTTCCGTTTCCGTCGCGCGGTTCGGAACCGTCAGTCCCGAGACCGCAGTGCGCGTAGGAAAAACCCGACGTTGGCTGGGCGTTCCGCCAGTCGGCGCATCAGGTAGGGGTACCACTGGGTGCCGTACGGCACGTACACCCGCACCCGGTAGCCTTCGGCCACCAACCGGCGCTGCTCACGCGGCCGAATCCCATACAGCATCTGGAATTCGAACTCGTCCGGGCTGCGGTCAAACCACTTCGCCCGATCCTTCGCGATCGCGATCAGTCGCGGATCGTGGGTAGCGATCATCGGATACCCTTCGCCACCCATGAGAATGTTCAGACAGCGCACATAGGACTTTGCAACGTCCAGTTTGGCTTGATACGCGATGGACTCCGGCTCGGCGTACGCACCCTTGCACAGCCGCACCCGCGAGCCGGGACCAGATAAATCCCGACAATCGGCCTCGGTACGCCGCAGGTACGCCTGCAACGCCACCCCGGTGGTCGGGTACCGCTCCCGCAACCGACCGAGGATGTCGTAGGTCGAATCGGTGGTGGTGTGGTCCTCCATGTCCAGGGTGACGGTCGTGTCGACCGCGGCGGCGGCGGCGCACACCTCAGCCGCGTAGTCGTAGGCGAGCTGCTCGTCGAACCGCTGCCCGAGCGCGGACAGCTTCAGGCTTACCTCGGTGGTCGAGGTCAGGCCCGCCTCAGCAAGCATGGACAGCAGCCGGAGGTACTCGTCCCGGGCGGCGGTGGCCTGATCCCGGGAGCGGGTGTCCTCCCCCAGGTGGTCGAGGGTGGCGGTGAGCCCTTCCGCAGCGAGCTCCCGAGCGACCCGCAGCGCATCGTCGGCCGTGGTACCGGCGACGAAGCGCCCGACCAGGTCACGAGTGATGGGAGTGGTGGAGACCGCCTGTTCGAGGCGGTGAGAGCGAGCGGCGGCGAGGATGACCGAACGCAGGAGCATGCAGGGAGCGTATCGCCTACCCCGCCACTCCGGAGAGCGGATCTTGGGCAGCCGCCACCCCACCTCGCGCGGAGGGCAACTGACCGGCAGACTCGGTCGACCCTGACCGTTAATCACCAATCATCCTTATTGCGCAATCTCGGAGCGGCGGCGGGCCGGTAAGCTCACGCCACATCGCCACTGGCCGGCGGACACCTGGAGGGAGCCATGACCGAGCACGTCCCGCACCAACCGGTCGACCAGTCCGCACCCGCCGACGCGGCCGCCCCCACCGTCCAGGACGATCCCACCGAAGAGGTGGGGGAGCCGACCGGCGAGGCGACGGACCGGGCCAGCGCCTTGATGGAGCGGGCCGGGGATGCGGTCGAGCGGGCCGCGGCGGCGTCCGGCCGGGCCGCCTCACGCGCCGTGGAGCTGCTGCGGAACGACGGAAAGTTCACCACCGACCGGGGGACCACCCGGATCGAAGACGAAGTGGTGGAGAAGATCGCCGCCATCGCCGCCCGCAGCGTGCCCGGGGTGCATGACCTGGGTGGCGACACCGCGCGGTTCTTCGCCTCCATGCGGGAACGCGTCGGCCTCGGCGACGGTGACCAGGGCACCCGCGGGGTGTCGGCGCGATTGAGCGGGGAAGAGGTCAGGATCAACCTCACCCTGATGGTCGAGTACGGGGTGAAGGTGCACCCGCTCACCGAGGCGGTCCGGACGGAGGTGATCCGGGCGGTGGAGGACATGCTCGACCTGCGGGTGACCGAGGTCAACCTGGTGGTCGACGACGTCCACATGCCCGACAACCTCTGACCACGGCGGACCGCACCGTACCGGGGCGACCGCGCCAGCCCCGGTCAGGTTCGCCGGGTTCCGCTCGGATCGGACCGGAGGATCAGGCGTCGACTGAGGTGGGGCTCCCCAGGTGGGTACGCGCGAACCGCAGCGTCTCGGCGAGATCGGCCTCCCGCGCCTCCCGACTGGGCGCGCGCCGAGTCGCCACCTCCACCGCGACCGTGCCGGTGAAGCCACGCGCGGACAGCGATTGCAGCAGCTCGCCACACGGCTGGTTGCCCCGCCCCGGCACGAGGTGTTCGTCCCGCCCTCGACTGGTGCCGTCCCCGAGGTGCACGTGCGCCAGCCCGTCCCCCATCGCATCCGCCATGGTCAGCGCATCCGTCCGGGCCGCCGCACAATGTGAAATGTCCAACGTGTACGAGTCGTACCCGACCTCGGTCGGGTTCCAACCGGGTGCGTACGGGACGAGTTCCCGGCGGGCCATCCGTACCGGATACATGTTCTCCACCGCGAACCGCAGCCCGGGGTATTCCCCGCCCAGCTGCTCCAGCAGCTTGCGGAACCCGCGCGCGTACTCCCGCTGCCAGGTAAACGGCGGATGCACCACCACCACGCTCGCGCCCAACGCGGCGGCCAGGTCGGCGGAGCGACGCAGCCGCACCACCGGATCACCGCTCCAGACCCGCTGGGTCACCAGCAGGCAGGGGGCGTGGATGGAGCGCACCGGCATCCGGTAGTGGCGGGCGAGGCCGGCCAGGGCGTCCGCGTCCTGGCTGACCGCGTCGGTCCAGACCATCACCTCTACCCCGTCGTAGCCGAGTTTGGCCGCTACCTCGAACGCAGCGGCGGTCGGCTCGGGGAACACCGACGACGTCGACAACAGCACGGGGATACCCACCCGCCCCAGCCTAGCGGCGGAGTCCACGAAAACCGCCTCGACGTGAACTAGGTCAAATCCAGCCGGCGCAGGATCATGCCTTCCCGCAGCGCCCACGGACACTGGTGAAGCACATCGATCCCAAGCCGGTTCAGCACGGTATCGGCCACCACCGCGCCAGCCACCAGCTGGTGTGCCCGGGTGGGGCTCACCCCCTCCATACCGGCCAGCGCCGTCGACGGGATGTGCTGGATGAACCCGCGCACCTGCCGCAACCCGGCGCTGGTGAGCCGCCGCGGCACCCACGGCCCGGCGCTACTGGGGGCGGCCCCGGCCAGCCGGGCCAACGTGCGCAGGGTCTTGGAGGTGCCGACCGCCCGATCCCAGGCCCGCCCGGCCAGCTTGTCCACCACCGGGTCCAGCGCCGTGGCCACGTACGTAGCCAGCGCGTCCACCGCTTCCGCGGTGGGCGGGTCGGCGTCGGCGAAAAATTCCCGGGTGAGGCGACCGGCCCCCAGCGGCAACGAGACCACGAACTCCGGCTCCTCGTCCAAACCGGTGGCCAGCTCCAGCGAACCGCCGCCGAGGTCGACGACGAGCAGCCGGCCGGCGGACCAGCCGAACCACCGACGGGCCGCCAGGAAAGTGATCCGCGCCTCCTCGTCACCGGAGAGCACCCCCAGCATGACGCCGGTCTCGGCGTGAACCCGGGCCAACACCTCCGGCCCGTTGGTCGCCTCCCGGATCGCCGAAGTGGCGAACGCCAGCAACTCCTCCACCCCGAGCTGGTCAGCGGCGGCCCGGGCCTCGGCCACCGCCGCCACCAGCGCGTCCGCCTCCTCCGGGCGAATCTCTCCGCCGGGGCCGAGGTGTTCCACCAGCCGCAGCACCGTCTTGCGGGAATGGGCCGGCCATGGGTGGCCACCGCGGTGGGCGTCCACCACCACCAGGTGCACCGTGTTGGAGCCGACATCCAGCACGCCCAACCGCATGGCTTCACGGTAGCGATTCCCACCGCCCGTTACGCTGACAGGATGGCGCGTGTGAGCCGTCCTGTCGCTCTGCCCGATCCTCGCCCCCGGCCGGAGGTGGGGCTCGACTTCCCGCGGGAGTGGGTGCAGTTCTTCGATCCGGCTGATCCGGAGCATCTGATCCGGGCCGATCTGACCTGGCTGTTGTCTCGCTGGCAGTGCCTGTTCGGACGCTCCTGTTTCGGTGTGATCGCCGGGCGGGCGGATGAAGGCTGCTGCTCGCATGGCGCGTTCTTCACCGACGCCGACGACGAGAAGCGGGTCCGCCAGGCGGTGCGGCGGCTGAACCGCCAGACCTGGCAGCACTACCGGCGCGGCTTCGAGCGCTGGACCGAGATGGACACTGTGGACGGTGAGACGCCGGCCCGGCGGACCGCCCTGCGGGACGAAAACGGCCCCTGCGTGTTCCACAACGACCCGGACTTCCCCGGCGGACACGGTTGCGCCCTGCACGCCCAGGCGCTCCGGGACGGGGTGCACCCGATGGAGTACAAGCCGGAGGTGTGCTGGCAGATCCCGATCCGGCGAGAGCAGGAGTGGGTCACCCGCCCGGACGATACCCAGGTGCTGCTGACCACGCTGGGGGAGTTCGACCGCCGCGGCTGGGGTGAGGGTGGCCACAACCACTACTGGTGGTGTACCGGTGCCCCAGAAGCCCACACCAGCGCCGAGCCGGTGTACGTCTCGTACCGGGCGGAGCTGGTCGCGCTGATCGGGGAGCCGGCCTACCGGACCCTGGCGGAGCTGTGCGAGCGGCGAGAGCGGCAAGGGCAGGTGGCCCCACATCCGGCCACGGTCGCCGCGGCCGACCTGCTGGAGCCGGCGGAGCCGTCCGAGGTGACCGCGAAGCGTCGGACGCCCCGGCGGACCGGCCAGCGGTCGGCGAAGGCGCGTCAATAGGCGCGACGCCGCCGGCCACCTCAGGGCTCGAACTTGTAGCCCAGACCACGCACCGTGATGATGTGGCGCGGACTGGACGGCACCGGCTCCACCTTGGAGCGCAGCCGCTTCACGTGCACGTCCAGCGTCTTGGTGTCCCCGACGTAGTCAGCGCCCCAGATCCGGTCGATCAGCTGCCCGCGGGTCAGCACCCGGCCGGCGTGCCGCAGCAACAGCTCCAGCAGCTCGAACTCCTTCAGAGGTAGCTGCACCGGCTCGCCGTTGACCGTCACCACGTGCCGGTCCACATCCATCCGCACCGGGCCCGCAGCCAGAGTGGAGCTGGCCTGCTCGGCCGGCTCGGCCGCCCGGCGACGCAACACCGCCCGGATCCGCGCCACCAGCTCCCGAGGCGAGTACGGCTTGGTGACGTAGTCGTCGGCGCCGAGTTCCAGCCCCACCACCTTGTCGATTTCGCTGTCCCGGGCCGTCACCATGATGATCGGCACCTGGGAACGGGCCCGCAGCTGCCGACACACCTCCGTGCCGGACATCTCCGGCAGCATCAGGTCCAGCAGGACGATGTCCGCACCGCTCCGGTCGAACTCGGTCAGCGCCGCCGGGCCGGTGTCAGCCACCGATACCTCGAACCCCTCCTTACGGAGCATGTAGGACAAGGCGTCCGAGAACGATTCCTCGTCCTCGACTACAAGCACCCGAGCCACCTTTCCCCCTCCTCTGCCGGGCACGGTACCGCTCCGCGTCAGCCGCCCTCACCGGCGGCGGCCGGAATGGTGCGTGATCCAGGGCCGCGCGTCCGGGCCGGATCCGCCCCCTCGATCCCACCCGGACTAGGTATCGGATCGGCGACATCTCGGGGACGAGCGGGCAACCGCAAAGTGAACGTCGACCCCTTACCGAGGGCGCTGTCGACCTCCACCCGGCCGCCGTGGTTGGTGGCGATGTGCTTGACGATCGCCAACCCCAGTCCGGTGCCGCCGGTGGCGCGGGAGCGGGCCTGGTCGGACCGGTAGAACCGCTCAAACACCCGTTCCTGCTCGTGCTCGGCGATCCCGATCCCCTGGTCCACCACCGCGATCACCACGTGGTCCTGCTCCCGCCCACAACGCACCTCCACCCGGCTGCCCTCCGGCGAGTACGCCACAGCGTTCTCCACCAGATTCGACAGCGCGGTCGCCAACTGTCGGTCGCTGCCGTAAACCGTGAGATCGGTCTCCCCCGTCACCACGATCTCCACCTGCTTGGCGGCCGCCCCGGTGCGGGCCCGGTCGAGCACCTCACCCACCAGCCAGTCCAGCGCGACCGGCTTCCGCTCCGGCAACGGTTCGGCCCCCTGCACCCGGGACAACTCCAGGAGCTCCTCGACCAGCCGCCCCAACCGCGTCGACTCCCGCTGAATCCGCTCGGCGAACCGACGGACCGCCGCCCGGTCGTCCGGCCGGCCACCATCTCCGTTCTCCCGCGGCGCCTCCGCAGCCGACGCCTCCGCCTCCCGGTCCCCGGTGGCGTCCAGCAGCGCCTCCGACAGCAGTTGCAGCGCGCCGATCGGGGTCTTCAACTCGTGGCCCACGTTGGCGACGAAGTCCCGCCGTACCCGAGCCACCCGATGGGACTCGGTCACGTCGGCCGCCTCCACCGCCACGTACTCCCCACCTAAGCCCACTCCGTGCAGCCGTACCCCCAGCGGATCCGCGGAGCGGTTGGTGGCGCGGGGCAGGTCCAGCTCTACCTCCCGGCGTACCCCGCTGCGACGGACCTGGGCCGCCAGCGTGCGCACCACCGGATGCGCCACCACGGTGCCGGGCTGTGGACCGGCCCGCAGGAGCCCCATCGCGCGGGCTGACCGGCTCACCAGGACCGGTCGGTCGGTGCCATCCAGGATCACCACCCCGACCCGTACCGAGTCCAACGCCTTCCGCGCCAGGCTGTCCCGTGGGTCCGGTGCCGGCGCTGGCACCGCCGGATCGGCCACCGGTGCGGCCCAACGCCCCCGCGCGCGGATGGTCAGCAGCGTCACGACCGCGCCCACCAGCGCGCCCGCGACCATGCCGACGAAGGAAGCCACTGCCCAGTCCATCCCCTCGATCGTATGTCTCGGGCCGGCCCGAATCCCTCGGCGAACTGGGCGAACCGGCTGGTACCACCATAGGTTCACCGCTCGGACGGGCAGATTTCACAATCACGTGCCACGATGTCACGATGCGTGAGAGATTCCGGAACGACCTGACCTTGATCGCTGACCTCCTCGTCGAGATGGCCGACGGGGCACGGGCAGCGCTGCGTCAGGCGACCAGCTCGCTGCTGCACTCCGACGCCGACCAAGCCCGATTGGTCATCGCCGGGGACGAGGAGATCGACGCGCAGTACCGCAACATCGAAGAGAAGGTGTACGAGGTGATCGCGCTGCAGGCACCGGTCGCCTCCGACCTCCGCCTAGTCCTCACCGCCCTGCACATCGCCGGCGATCTCGAGCGGATGGGCGACTTGGCGGTGCACGTGGCCAAGACCGGGCTGCGGCGGCACCCCAGCCCGGCGGTGCCGGAAGAGCTGACCGGGATAGTCCGGGAGATGGGGAGCGTCGCCGATCAGATGGCCGGCAAGATAAGCCGCATCCTCACCACTCCGAACGTTTCCCGCGCCACCGAACTGGAGCGGGACGACGACACCATGGACGACCTGCACCGGCGCCTGCTGGCCACCGTGCTCGACCCAAGCTGGTCCCATGGGGTGGAGGCCGCGGTCGACATGGCGCTGCTCGGCCGGTACTACGAGCGGTACGCCGACCACGCCGTCAACTCCAGTCACCACGTGGTCTACCTGATCACCGGCAAGGCCCAGGAATGACTCCCGGGCTGAGGAAGGTGCCCTTCCGGCGGCGGATGACCCCACCGGGCACCTTCCTCACACCGGGACGCTCAGCGACCCTGATTGGCCACCGCGGCGATCGCTTCGGCGGCCGCGTCCGGATCGAGGTACTGCCCGCCCGGCTGCACCGGCCGGAGCGTCTCCGGGTCGAGGTCGTACCGCAGCGGGATCCCGGTGGGGATGTTCAGCCCGGCGATGTCGCGGTCCGAGATCTGATCGAGGTGCTTGACCAGCGCTCGCAGCGAGTTACCGTGCGCGGCGACCAGCACGGTCCGCCCCGCCTGCAGGTCCGGAACGATCGCGTCGTACCAGTACGGCAGCGCCCGCTCCACCACGTCGGCGAGGCACTCGGTGCGCGGCAGCAGCTCCGGCGGCAGCTGCCGCGTACCGCGGATCCCCACCTGTGACCACTGGTCGTCGTCGGGCAGCGGCGGCGGTGGCGTGTCATACGAGCGTCGCCAGATCATGAACTGCTCGTCGCCGAACTCTTCCCGGATCTGCTTCTTGTTCTTGCCCTGCAACGCGCCGTAGTGCCGCTCGTTGAGCCGCCAGGACCGGCCACCGGAATCCACGACCGGTCGACACCGCCAGCGCGAGTTCGGCGGTCCGAATCGCCCGCCGCAGCAGGGACGTGTGCACCACGTCCGGCAGTAGGTTGTGCTCCCGCAGCAAGTGACCGCCGCGGCGCGCCTCTTCTTCCCCCTTGGGGGTCAGGTCCACGTCCACCCAGCCGGTGAACAGGTTCCGGGCGTTCCAGTCGCTCTCGCCGTGGCGCAGCAGCACCAGCGTCCCGATACTCATGGTTCCATCCTGCCGGCTCGCGACGATCCGCTGGCATCGGGGGGCAAAGAAAACCGGCGGCGGTGGGGAAAACCTGTCATGGCCGGGAAGAAAACGCAGCGGTCGGGTGGCGCCCACCCCCGAAGGCGCCGCCCGACCGCCGACTCGATGCAGGTGGCGCCGTCCCCCAACGGCGGTCTCCACCCATCCCCCGAGGCACAAGCGCTCTCCATCACCCCCGCGGAACTTGGGGAATCGCGGTCACTGACAGACCGCTCCCAAAGCGCTGTGCAGTTCCGAAGATACCGGCCCGCCAGCCATGAAACCAACGCGACGCGCTGCGTTATTGATCACAATCGAGTGTCGTCGTTATCGGTGTGCTCGCCGTCCCAGCCCTGACATACCGTCCGGTGCTGCCCGGCAAGGCCGGTCTACCCATCAACCCCCGGATGCCCCGGTCTACCCATCAGCCCCCGGATGACCTGGAACGCCTCACCGCCCGGTGGAAACCCAAGCCGGCCCGTCCGCACCCGTAGGCGCCCATACGCACGGTCAGACCTGACCCGCCTCTGGCCGATCTGGACTGTCGGCCAGGTGCCGGAACGCCGCCAAGTTGGCGGTGGATTCTCCGCGGGAACGCCGCCACGCCCACTCCCGACGGATCGCCGACCCGTACCCGATCTCCAGCATGGTGTCGAACGACTCGTCGGCGTAGGTAAGGACCGCGCCGAGCAACCGATCGAGTTCGTCCTCGGTGACCGCGGCCAGACTGGTTCGCCCCATGAGGTAGACGTCACCGACCGCATCGATCGCGAACGCCACCCCGTACATCCGGGCATGCGCCGCAACAGCCAGGCCCACAACTCCTCGTGCCGCTCCTCCGGGGCGCGCATCACGAACGCCTCGATCCGTAACGCATGCTCGCCCACGATCAGGTTGCACACAGTGGCGAGTTTGTGAGTGCCGGGCAGGGTCACCGCATACGCGTAATCACCGACCGACCGGAACTCCAGTTCCCGTTCCCGACAGACCCGCTCGATCAGCGCCGCCACTTCGGCCTGACTCATGACCAGCCCCTTGCCGTTTCGCCGACACCAGTTGGGCCGCCTGCCGGGCTCGATTGTGCGCGATCGCCTCTCGGTAGACCGCCAACAGCCGGGCCGCGGTACGGTCCCAGGAGAACTGGGCAGCGTGACTGGCCGCTCCTCGGGACAGCTCCGCCCGCCGACCGGGGGCGGCCAACAGCGTCCCCAGCACCCGCGCCCAGTCAACCGGATCGTGAGTGTCCACCAGCACCCCCGACACCTGATCCCGGACCGCGGTCACCAGGCCACCGACGGCCGCGGCCACCACCGGTGTGCCGCACGCCTGTGCCTCCAGCGCCACCAGACCGAAGGATTCGCTGTACGAGGGCACCGCCACCAGGTCGGAGGCGTGGTAGACGTCGGCCAGGGCGGTGCCGGTCTGCGGCGGCAGGAACCGCACCTGGAGCGAGATCCCCAGTTCCGCGGCCAGCTCAATCAACGCCCGGGGACGATCCAGGCCGCTGCCGCTGGGACCACCGACCACCGCCACCGTCAGTTGGTCGGTCAGCTCCGGCTGCCGGGCCAGCAGCTCGGCGACCGCGCGCAGTAGCACGTCCGGCCCTTTCAACGGCTGCACCCGACCCACGAAACTGACCAGCAGCCCCCGCTCGGGCAGCCCCAGCGCCCGCCGCGCCCGCTGCCGGACGGCGTGCTCCTGCCCCGCCACCGGGGGACGGAATCGCTCCAGGTCCACCCCGGGCTCCACCACCGCCACCTGCTCCGGGGCCGCGCCGTACCATTCGCGCAGCTGCCCCGCCTCGGCCTCGGTGTTGGCCACCAGCCGGTCGGCCTCAGCCACCACCTGCTCCTCCCCGATCACTCGGGTCATCGGTTCGGGGCGGTCCCCCGCGGCCAGGGAAGAGTTCTTCACCTTGGCGAGGGTGTGGGCGGTGTGAACCAGCGGTACGCCCCACCGTTCTTTGACCAGCCACCCGACCTGCCCGGACAGCCAGTAATGGGAGTGAACCAGGTCGTACCACCCGGGAGCGTGTCGGGCCTCGGCCCGCAGCACCCCTTGGGTGAAGGCGCAGAGCTGGGCGGGCAGATCTTCCTTGGCCAGGCCCTCGAACGGGCCGGCCAGGATGTGCTCGACCCGGACTCCGGGCGCGAGCTCCACGGTGCGAGGCAGGTCACTGGCGGTGGCCCGGGTGAAGATCTCCACCTCTACTCCGGCAGCCGCCAGCCGCTTGCTCACCTCCACTATGTACACATTCATGCCACCGGCGTCGCCGGTGCCCGGTTGGTGCAGCGGAGAGGTGTGCACGGAGATGGTCGCCAACCGGCGCACGTCGCCTCCTTCGGATCGGTACCGGCGCCGAGGAACGGCACCACTGGCGGTAACCGACCTGGCCGCGGACTCCTTCCCGACTCGGGCCATCCGGCATGATCTGTGCATGGTTGACGACGGTATCCGACCGGTCGCGGTAGTGACCGGCGCCTCCAGCGGAATCGGCGCGGCTACTGCGCAGCGGCTGGCCCGGGAGGGTTTCCACGTGGTGGCGGCGGCGCGGCGTGCGGACCGCCTCGCCGAACTAGTGACAAATATCACGGAAGCTGGCGGGGAAGCCACCGCGGTCGCGTGCGATGTCACCTCCGACGACTCGGTGGCGGCGCTGGCGGAGACGGTCCGGGAGCGGATCCCGGGGCCGCTTCAGGTGCTGGTGAACAACGCCGGGGTGGCGCTGGGACTGGACCCGATCGAGAGCGCCCAGGTGGCCGACTGGCGGTGGATGTACGAGGTGAACGTGCTGGGCACGCTGCGGGTGACCCAGCAGCTGCTACCGGCCTTGGAGGAGTCGGGGCAGGGCACGGTGGTGGTGATCAGCTCCACCGCTGGCCTGATCGTGTACGAGGGCGGTGGTGGCTACACGGCGGCCAAGCATGCCGAAACCGCGCTGGCGGAGACCCTGCGGCTGGAGCTGTGCGGCCGCCCCATCCGGGTGATCGAGATCAACCCGGGGATGGTGAAGACGGACGAGTTCTCGCTGGTGCGGTTCCGGGGGGACGCCGAGCGGGCGGCAGCGGTCTATGAGGGGGTGGCGGAGCCGCTGGTCGCGGAGGACATCGCGGACTGCGTGGCGTGGTGTGTGACCCGACCCCACCATGTCAACGTGGATCGCCTGGTGGTTCGGCCACTGGCCCAGGCGGCACAGCACAAGGTCCACCGGGGTTGACCCCCGGTGGACCTTGTACGTGTCAACTAGTCTGACCGCCGAGGCGGCTGGGCCGTCAGGCCCGCACCCGCCGCCGACCAGCCAGCAGCCAGCTGAACAGACCCGCGCCGATCAGCATCAGCCCGGCCCCACCCAACATGAGGTTCCGGCTACCGGTCACTGGCAGCAGGTCGTTGTCGTCCTTGTCCTTGTCCTTGTGCTTCCAGTCCTTCTTGTCCTTACGGTCCTTCTTGCACTTGTCGTGCCAGCCGCGGCCCTCCTCGAGCGCCTCCTCACCGGACTCGGCAACGCCGCTCTCCCGGTAGTCCCGCTTGTGCGGCGGGCACTTCTTGTGCTTCCAGTCCTTCTTGTCCTTACGGTCCTTCTTGCACTTGTCGTGCCAGCCGCGGCCCTCCTCGAGCGCCTCCTCACCGGACTCGGTAACACCGCTCTCCCGGTAGTCCCGCTTGTGCGGCGGGCACTTCTTGTCCTTACGGTCCTTCTTGCACTTGTCGTGCCAGCCGCGGCCCTCCTCGAGCGCCTCCTCACCGGACTCGGCAACGCCGCTCTCCCGGTAGTCCCGCTTGTGCGGCGGGCACTTCTTGTGGTGCTTCCGGTCCTTCTGGTCACACGGGTCGTAGCCGGGGCCCCGCCACGGCTTGTGATCCCACCAGGCCTTGCAGTCCTTGTCCCGGCGGCCTTCGGCCCGGGACTCCGGCTGCGCGTCGCCCGCTTCGGTTCCGGTGAGAGCTTCGTCAGCCTCCCCGAGCGCGTCCTGAACCTCGTTCTGGACGATCGCCGCCTCGGTCGGCGCCGCTGCCTCCTCCGCCCATGCCGCGCCCGGTAGCAGCGACGCGGCCAGTCCGGTCATGGTCAGCAGGGCAGCCGCCGCCGCCCCGCGCTTCAGATGACTGAGTTGCACACGTTTGCTCACGCTACGCATAACGAGCAAACGGACAACAAAGTCGCTTAAACGGTCAAAAGGTGCAACCCACCAGAACCGGTTCCGGCGACAGACGTACCCCGAACCGGTGATACACCCCGTCCCGAATCTCCGCAGCTAGCGCGAGCAGCGCCTCGGTAGTACCGCCCGACCGGTTAGTCAACGCCAACGTGTGCTTGGAGGAGATCGCCACCGCCCCCCGGGCGTACCCCTTGGGAAAACCGGCCCGTTCGATCAGCCAGGCCGCGCTCATCTTCACCTGGCCGTCCCCGGTGGGCCAGCACGGAGGCTCCCCCAGGCCGTCACACCGCCCCCGGACCTCGGCGGCAGCCTCGGCCGACAACACCGGGTTGGTGAAGAAGGACCCCGCCGAATAGGTGTCTGGGTCACTGTCGTCCAGCACCATGCCCTTACCGGCCCGGAGTGACAGCACCGCCTCCCGTACCACCGGTAGCGGAGCGTGGGAACCCAGCGGTACCCCCAATGCCCGCGCCAGCTCGGCATACCGGACCGGCGCGGAGTCCGGCGAGCGACGCAGCCGGAACTCCACCGTCAGCACCACCCAGCGATCCGACCGCTTGAACACACTGGCGCGGTAACCGAACCGGCAGTCCTCGGCGGCCATCCACGTGACCTGGTCGGTGCTGCGGTCATACACCTCCACGCGGGTGATGGTCTCGGCCACCTCCTGGCCGTAGGCCCCCACGTTCTGGATCGGCGTGGCCCCGGCTCGGCCGGGAATCCCGGCCAGGCACTCGATCCCGGACCACTCCTCCGCGACCGCCCGGGTAACCACCTCGTCCCACGGCTCTCCGGCCGCCACCTGCACCGTGACGGTGTCCTCGTCCTGATCCACCACCCGCACTCCCCGGGACCGGATCAGGACGACCGTGCCGGGGAACCCCCGGTCGGCGATCACTACGTTGCTGCCACCGCCCAGTACGAGTGTCGGTTCTCCACTAGCCGTCCCGTCCCGTACACTTTGCGCGATCTCATCCGCACTGGTGGCAGTGATCAACTGTCTAGCCGGTCCCCCCAGCCGGAGCGTAGTGTGCTCAGCGAGTGGGATGGTCCGGCACAGCTGGTCGGCGCTTGCGTCGGGCACGCCACCCACCCTAGGCGGCAGGAGGATGGAGAGCGCATCCGACACGGGGAGGACGCGATGTCGAGGCTCCACGAACGCAAGGAACTGTGGTTGTCCGCCCTACGCACCGAGGCTGAGGCCACCCGGTTGGCGTTCGAGGAGGCGGTACTGAGCGAGTCCGGCCTGGCGGTGGCGGTCCCGTCCTGCCCGGGGTGGACCATGCAGGATCTGGTCCACCACCTAGCCGGCATCTACCTGTGGGTACGCTCCCACGTCAGTCGGGGAGTGACCAGCCGCCCGGAGAGCGACCCGCGCGAGACCCTCGAGGAGCTCCCCACGGGGGCGGCCGCGATCCAGTGGTGGGCGGACGAACATGCCCGCCTGTTGACCCTGCTGGAGGCGCTCGACCCCCAGATGCCGGCCTGGAACTGGGCCCCGGCGCCGAAGCAGGCATGGTTCTGGCAGCGGCGGATGGCGCACGAGACCGCGGTGCACCGTTGGGACGCGCAGATGGCGCTCGGTAAAGCCGAGCCGATCCCTACCAAACTGGCCGCCGACGGGGTCAGCGAGGTGCTCGACTCCTGGCTGCCGGCTGGTCGGCGGAAGGGGCCGCTGGACCGCTCCGGCCTGATCCGGCTGGTCGCCACCGACCTGGAGCAGGAGTGGCTGGTCCGGCTACGCGGGCCCGGGATCGCGCTGTTGGACACCGGCGCCTGGCACAACCACGAGGAGCACGACCCCCGGGCGATCGGCCGCGGCAGCGCCAGCGATCTGCTGCTGGCGCTGTACGGCCGGGTGCCGTTCGAGGTGTTGGAGATCTCCGGCGACGCGGAGCTGCTGACGAGCCTCCGCACCGGCTAGTGATCAATCCAGCACCACCGTCACCACCAGCGGGAAGTGGTCGGAGACCCGCGCCTCGGTGACGATCCGGAAATCCCGGAAGGTCAGGTCCGGGGTGCCGAAGATCCAGTCCACGCGGTTGTCCGGAGCGTCGCTGGGCACCGTGAACTCCGCCCCATGCCCGGTCACGTCCTGCGCGGAGATGAATCCGGCCGCGCGCCACAGCCGCGCCTCCGGCCAGCTGGGCCAGAAGTTGAAGTCTCCGGCCACCACGGTGTGGGCTCGCCCACCCCACACCTGGTGCAACGCCTCGCTCTGCACCAACCGGGTCGGGGTGTTCACCTTCCGGTGTTGCAGGTGAGCGTTGATGAGCCGGAGCGTACGGCCGTCCGCCATCGGCACCGTCACCGCCTGGTACGACCGCTGCATCGGCCCCTGCACAAACGGCAGCCGCCCGGCGGTCACCTCCTGCACCGGCAGCCGCGTGAAGATCACGTTGCCGAACTGGCCGTCGGCCGCCGGTGACCAGTAGTAGGGCATCCCCAATCGGCGGGACAACCACTCCGCCATGTCCACCCCGCCGCCGATCGGCCAGCCCCGGCTCACCTCCTGCAGCGTCAGCACATCCGGCGCCACCGCCTCCACCGCGGTCGCGATCGCCTCCAGATCGGGCACGCCATCGGTGTGGTGGCGTCCGTAGTGGAGATTCCAGCTCATCAACCGGATCGACCCCGCCGGAGGCTCGGCGGCCGCCGGCGCCGGCCGGGTGACCGCCATCGCCAACGGCACCACCAGAGCCACCGCGGCTACCCCGGACACCAGCGCCGGGGCGACGAACAGCCCCCGCCGGCCCGGCTGGAGCTCCTCCGACGCCGGACGGGCCCCCATCCCCGCGAGCCCCAACGCCAGCGCCGCGGCCAGCAGCACCAGCCGGTTGTCGAACGGGAACTCCAGCTCGAAGTGGACCTGGTAGAGCATCACCGGCGCCACGTACCCCAGGCCCGCCAACAGCCCCGCGGCGGTGAACCCGATCCCGGGGCGGCCCGATCGCGCCTGCGGCCGAGGGGTGAGCGCCCGGGCCAGCAAGACCGCGGCGGCGCCCCCGGCCAGCGCAAACGCCACCACCACCGGCGCCCCGCTCCACCAGTAGCCGCCGACCAGCCCGATCCCGAGTCCCACCAGCGCCAGCAGGCCCGCGAACCACCGCTGCGGTTCCCAGATCGCCCCGTTGCCCCCAGGCAGCCGCATCCGCCGAAGCACCTCAATGGTCAATACCGCGGTAGCGATCAATACCAGTGAGGCGGTGGTCAGGGATACGCCGGCGTGCGCGGCCAGGATCGGCGCGCTGCCGTAACTGAGCACATAGAGCCCCAGGTACGGTCCGAGCGCCCCCGCCCGTACCGCGGGAGCCGTAACGAACGCCGACCGGACCCGCCACCACGCCACCGCGAGCCCCGCGCCGACCAGCAGCGTCACCGGCCATCCCGCTATCCCGGGCCGGACCAACGGGTCCCAGCTGCTGTATCCGGCGCGTACCGCCAGATCCGCTACGCCACCCAGCAGCACACCGATCGTCGCCGCCACCGGGGAGCGGATCGCCGCGGTCTGCGCTACCACCAGCACCAACGCTGCTATCCCCACCGCCGCCCCGGCAGCGACCAACAGCAGGGGCGGGGGGTGCGGCACCTGCGCGGCCAGTCGTAGCCCCAGCAGCCCGAGCACCGTCACCGTCGTGGCCCGGGCGAGGCCGATGGCCGCGACCAGTCCACCGACCAGCGCCGGCGCTAGAAAGATCAACACCGCCAGCTGGGCGGCACCGACCACTCCCGCCGTGGCGGACACCAGGTCAAGGAGCGGGCTGGTGGCCCGCAACAGCTCCACCGCCGCCAGGAACACCGCCGCGACCAGCAGGCTCACGGCCGCGGCCGGCGGGCGGGCAGGGGAGGAGGACGGCGCCTGCGCAGGCGGTCGGGTCTGGGCCGAGGGGAGACTCATGCCGGGAACCTAACCGGTCCACCCCGGTCATGGGAACCGGCCGGTCGGATCCGGTGGCTCAGACCAGCCGCAGCCGGATCCGCCGGTTGGCCTTACCCTTACTCTCCACCTTGGTCACCTTCACGCGGCCGATCTGTTTGGTGGAGGCCACGTGCGTGCCGCCGTCGGCCTGCACGTCCAGCCCGACGATGTCCACCACCCGGATCTCCGGCTCGTCATGCGGGATCAACTTGGCCTGAGTCCGGATGATGTCCGGGATCGCCAGCGCCTCCTCGCGGGGCAGCACCCGAATGTCCACCCGCCGGTCGGCTTCGATCTCGGCGTTGACGAGATCCTCAATGGTGGTCTTGAAGTCGGGTGGGATCTGCGGAAGGTTGAAGTCCATCCGGGCCTCCCCCGGCTGCATGTTGCCGCCGGTCACCAACGCGCCGAAGTCCCGGAACACCACTCCGCACAGCACATGCAACCCGGAGTGGGTGCGCATCAGCAGGGTCCGTCGCTCATCTTCGATCGCGCCCGTGACCTGAACCCCCGCCGGCGGGATGGGATCACCCTCCGCGGGGATCAGGTAGAGATCGTCTCCCTTGCGGGTGTCCACGATCCGGGTCTGCACTCCTTGCCAGAGCAGGACCCCGTGGTCCGGCGGTTGGCCGCCACCGCCGGGGTAGAACGCTGATCGGTCCAGCACGATGCCGTCCTCACCGGAGTACAGCACCGTGCACTGCCACTCCCGCAACGTGGGGTCGGCAAGGTCCAGGCGTTCGGTACGCCCGTGATGAGTGATGCCCATGGAGCGGCAGCCTACCCGGTTCGGCGGCTACTGCGGGGCAACCGCCGCTGTCACCATCCTCGACCGTCGGTCAGCCCCTTCAGGCCGGCGCGTACGTCCAGCAGATAGAAGGCGGCGGCCCCTAGCGCGATCAAGGTGAAAAGCAGGAACCCTCCCCGACCGAACCAGGCCAGCAGCGTGGTCACCCCAATGATCGCCAGCCACGCCGGCTTCTGCAGGGTCCCGATCGCAGGAAAGGCGTCGGCACGCTGCAGTGCGCAGTGGACAAACGCCACCAGCCCAAGCACCAGCGCGAACAGGGTGGTGACGCCATCGATCCAAGCCACCACGATCAGGTGCCAATTGCCCATACGCCAAGCGTATGCCCCCGCGGTTGGCGGCGTCGAACGCCCCAGGGCCCGGCGGTGTGGCCTCGGCGAGACCCCCGCCAGATACGCCCGGGCCGGTCACCTGCGCCCAGGTGACCGGCCCGATGCGGTCAGCCCCTGATCCGTGCCGGCCGGGTCAGGACTGGTCCGACCCCGCCTCACCGGTGGGCTGATCCGGGGCGGCCTGCCCACCCGACTGTGCACTCGGGCGCTCGTCCCGACTGACCGGGCCGACGATCACCTCGACCTGGCTCGCCTCGTCGCGCTCCCGAGCACCCAGCCGGGTGGCTACCACCCGCTCCCCCCGGGCAACCAACTCTTGGTAGCTAGCGCTGGCGCGCTGCTTCGCCCGCGCCGCCCGCTCCTTCACCAGGGCCGTCCCCCGCGACGCGGTGGCGCGCAGGCGGTCGGCGAGATCCCCCTCCTCGCCCAGCCGCGCCCGCAGCTGCTCAGCGGTCTGGCTCGCCGTCCGCATGGTGCGAACCGCGAATTCCGGCAGTCGCCGCAGCCGCTGGTAGGCCAGTTCACCCGCCCCCGCTGCGGCGTAAAGCGGCTTTGGCAGCTCAATCCGCCGCTCGGTCGTGTCCGTGGTCATCTGTTGCCCCCTCTTGATCGTTCGGGTCAGTCCGAGCAGTTTCAGACCGGTTTCGGGCGTTCTCCCGGCGGAACGTCTCGTAGATCTGACTCAGCGACTGCTTCTGCGCGATGGTCAGATCCGGATCCGCGGCGATCGCCGCCAGGACGCCCTCCCGATCCTTGGCGTCGAGCAGCCCGGCCCGCAGGTACATCACCGGGGTGGACACCCGCAGTGCGGTGGCGATCTGTTGCAGCACTTCCGCGCTGGGCTTCCGTAGCCCGCGCTCGATCTGCGACAGATACGGGTTGCTCACCCCTGCCCGCTCGGCGAGCTGCCGCAACGACACCCCCGCGTTACGGCGCAGGTCACGAATGAAGTCGCCGATGTGCCGTCCCACACCCGGTTCCTGCTGCCCGTCCACCTCTCCACGGTAGCGCAGGGCGCTAACAATTGCTAGCGATTCGCTAACTAAAGTTACCGCCCCTGGAAGGCGGAGTGCCCCTACCGGCACTATTCCCTGCCGCCGGCGGCAACCCGCCGCCGACAGCACACTGGTCCCCCGCAAGAGGCCTGCGGGGGACCAGTTACCTAGCGACGATCACCAGAGGCTGCGGACCGCCCCCACCGGTCGGCCGCCCCCGAGCACCGGCGTGGTAGCCAGTTCATCGAGGACCGGGGCGGTCGCGCCGAGCCGGCGCAGCCCGGACACCAGCACCGGGACCCGGGCTCGCCCCGCCCCGTCATCGATCTTCACCGCGACGGCGCCGCCGCCCGGTAGCGCCGCTGCGACCACGCCTTCCGCCCCGCTTTTGACCAGCAGCCCGGGCAGCCCTTGCATCAGCCGGGTGTCGGTCGCCTCCGGGTGGGTACCGGCCACCAGCTCGGGATGGGCGCGCATCGCGTCGGCGACCATCCGTTCGGCCGAACCGGGGACCGCTCCCACCAAGGTGAGGAAGGCGCGCGCCAGCCCGGTCAGCGAGACCGCATACAACGGCGCTCCGCAGCCGTCCACTCCGGTAGCGGCGACCGGCTCCCCGGTACAGTCCGTCACCGCCTGCTGGAGCCGCTCCTGCAGCGGGTGGTCGGGCTCGTAGTAGTCCTCCACCGGCAGCCCCGCCGCCCGACAGGTCAGCAGCATCCCGGCGTGCTTACCAGAGCAGTTCATCAGCACCCGGGACGGCCCGCCCCCGGCCCGATACACGGCGGCGACCGCCTCTGGATCCAGCGGAAGCGCGGGCGGGCAGCGCAGATGCGTCTCCGCCAACCCGACACTGTGCAGCATGGTCTGGACCCGGTTGATGTGGAAGTCCTGTCCCCAGTGACTGGCGCACACCAGTGCCAGATCGGCCGGGTCGGTCAGCACCAGCCCGGTGCGCAGCATCCCCACCGCCTGCATCGGCTTGTTGGCGGAGCGAGGGAAGACCGGTGAGGTCACATCCCCGGCGGAGTCGACCACCTGCCCTTCGGCGTCCAACACCACCACCGAGCCGTGGTGCCGACCCTCGACGAACCCGGACCGGACCACTTCTGCCAGCAGCGTCCCGCCTTGGTAGCTCATGGAATCCTCAACAGTTCCCGGACCTGGGCCGGAGTCAGCGGGGGCCGCTGAGCCAACCGCGCCAGTCCCGCCGCCCGCGCCACCAGCTGCGCGTTCGACTCCACCGGCTGTCCCTTGGCGTACGAGAGGGTGTCCTCCATTCCCACGCGCAGGTGGCCGCCGGTGGCCAAGGCCGCCAGCATCACCGGCAGGGTGGTCCGCCCGATCCCGGTCGCCGAGAACGTGGTGCCCTCCGGCAGATCCCGCATCGCCTCCACGCAGGCCACCAGCGCCTGGGCGGTGCCGGGCATCCCGCCGGGCACCCCCATCACCAGATCCAGGTGTACGTGGCCGCCGGCCGGCAAGCCGTACCGATCCAGCAGCCGTTGCAGAGTCCACAGGTGACCGAGGTCGAACACCTCATACTCCGGGACGACCCCGCGCTCCTGCATGCCGGTGTGCAGCTTGACGATCAGATCCCACGGGTTGTGGAAGACGTCTTCCCCGAAGTTGACGGTGCCCAGGGTGCAGGAGGCCATCTCCGGCCCGGCCTCCAGCACCCGCAGCCGGTCGTCGAACGAGTCGGTCACCGCCCCACCGGTCGACAGCTGCACCACCAGGTCGGTGGACTCCTTCAGCGCGGCCACCGCTTCTTTCAACCGCCCCAGGTCCAGGGTGGGCCGGGTCTGTTCGTCCCGCAGATGGACGTGGATGATGGCCGCTCCGGCGGCCTGACAGTCCTGCGCGGTGCGCACCAGTTCGTCCAGAGTCACCGGCAGCGCCGGCACCTTCGCTTTGTCTGCTTCCGCACCGGTGGGTGCCACAGTGATCAACGTGCCGGCCGTCATCCGCCACCTCCGCTTGAAACGATCAAGGTACGACCACCGTCGGACCGGTGGGCCGGGTAGGCCATCACCGCTCCGATGAGGTGGAGTCAATCGCGGCGGCGGGGGTGGAGTCAATCGCGGCGGCGGTGTCACCCACGGTCAGCGCGGCATCGTCGGCCACGTTGCGCCGCAGGACCGCCAAGGCGACCGGCCCGAGCTCGTAGTGCCGCACCGCGGTGCCGATGAACCCGACCGCCCGCTCCCCCGCGGTGACCGCCGCGCCGGGGCGGGGCAGCTGGTCCGTGGTGATCCCATCCAGGTGCAGCAACACCAGCCGGCGCGGTGGCCGCCCCAGATGGTGCACCCGCGCCACCGTCTCCTGGCCGCGGTAGCAGCCTTTCTCCAGGTGTACGGCCGGGGCCACCAGGTCGATCTCCATCGGGAGGGTGCGGTGGTCGGTGTCGGGCCCGAGCCGGGCGATCCGGCCGGCCACCCGCAGCGCCTCGTACGCCCACAGACCGCAGGCCGGCACGCCGGCGGCGGTCAGCGCCTCGGTCACCTCACCCACCGCTGTCCGCGGGACGAGCAGGTCGAACCCGAGCCGTCCCCGCCGGACCCACCCCCCGTGGGGCAGGGGGCGCGCCTCGTACCGGCTGGTGGGGCGGGCCGGCACGGTGCCGCTGGCGAACTTCGGGCCCGGCACCGGCAGGAGGTCCGGCGGCCCCGGGACCTCCGCCCCCAGCGTGGTCAGCGCCTCCGGCGCACCCGGCCCGACCAGTGCCAACACCGCCTGCTCCGCGGTGGCGTCCCGCGGCTCCACCCGGGTGAGGAACTGCATCCCGGTCAGGAACTTCAACAGCGGTCCGGCGGTGCCGGGTTCCACGTCCAGCCAGACCGTCTCTCCGTCCTCCAGCAGCTGGGCGTGATGCTCCACGTGCCCGTGCGGAGACAGCACCAGCGTCTCGGTGCCGGTGGCGGGCGGCAGGTCGAGCAGATGTTGGGTGGTGAGATTGTGCAGCCAGCTCAGCCGCTCCTCCCCGGGAACCGCCACCACGCCGCGGTGGGAACGATCGACCCAGCCCACGGCGGTGGCCAGGGTCCGCTGTTCCCGCAACGGATCCCCGTAGTGGGCGGCGACCGGCGCGTCCGGCGACGTCGAGTCAATCGCACCGACCGGGACCGCGCCAGGCAGGGTGGCGTTCACGACCGGCTCCCTCGCTCCTCGGCACAGCTGGTGCACCATCCGAACAACGACACGTGCGCGATGTCGACCTG
This sequence comes from uncultured Actinomycetota bacterium, assembly GCA_963809545.1. Lineage (GTDB taxonomy): Bacteria > Actinomycetota > Actinomycetes > Mycobacteriales > Micromonosporaceae > Natronosporangium. Next base: position 440,086 of record CAWEKD010000005.1, read on the forward strand.
AAACCCTCGCCGATCGCGCAGCTGCGCGGCGACCGGTTCCATCAGTGCCGGCTCCACGTCCTCGACCATGCCACACCCGCGGCACACCAGGTGGATGTGCTGATGATCACCGGCCAGGTGGTACGTGGGGGCGCCGTGCCCCAGATGGGTGTGGGTGACCAGCCCCAGTTCCTCCAGCAGCTCCAGCGACCGGTAGACGGTGGTGAGATTCACCGATTTCGCCTGCTGCCGGACCAGCTCGTGCACTTGCTCCGGGGTGGCGTGCTCCAACCGCCGCACCGCCTCCAGCACCAGCTGCCGCTGCGGGGTCATCCGCAACCCGCGGGACCGCAGCACCTGGGCCAACGACGTCTCCGGCACTGCTCGATGATAGTTCGCTCGCGCCCTCGCGCCGAACCTGCCTACTGCTGCCTACATGCCGTTCTTATCGGAAATATCAGGTATGACCATTGCCAGCCCTAGAACGACATCGATAGCCAAATCTATCGATGAATTGTAAGGCAAAACACGCCTCTGACCTGCTGATTCTCTACTTGATCTTGCCTAACCTTTGGCGGGTGCAACCCCCCAGAATCCCCCCGAGAGACCGGTCATGGCGGCCGGCCGGGAGCACGACCCGGTGGTTGCGTGACCGGCTTCAAGTAACTCGATCCGTCCCCTACACCCCTCGGCACCTGGCCGAGGGCAGGGCTCGGCGCCGATGGAGGCATCGACCCGGTCGGCACCGGGCCGCCACCAACCGGTGGCGACTGCGTCTGGCGGTACCCGCCGGTCCGTACCCCTGGTGGCAACGGCGGATCCCGGTGGCCGCCGCCGGGCTGCTGATGCTGTTCGGTCTGACCCCGGCCGCCAGCGGGGTGGACTCTCCCCCGCCGGATCCGGTGATCCAGGTCAGCGAAGCCGCGGTGCGGGCGCTCACCGACCGGGAACAGGCCGCGGACTCCTCGTCCCGCTCCCTGCCCCGAGAGCCCGCCGACCTGGCATTGCCCACGGAACCGCCCCCCGAGCCGGAGCCGGAAACCTCGGATCCGCCGGCGGAAGAGTCCGCGGACGAGGCCGAACAGGCCTCCATCCCGGAACCGATCGGTTGGCTGAACGAGCGGCAGATGGAGCACGCGGCCACCATCGTGCGGGTGGGGCAGGAGATGGGCCTGCCCGAGCAGGCGTACGTGATCGCCCTCGCCACCGCCATGCAGGAAAGCACCCTGCGGGTGTTGGCCAACCCGGTCTATCCAGAGTCGTACGACCTCCCGCACGACGGGGAAGGGTGGGACCACGACTCGGTCGGGCTGTTCCAGCAGCGGCCGGTCTCCGGCTGGGGCACGGTCGCGGAATGCATGGACCCTGAGCACTCCGCCCGCTCGTTCTACCGGGCCCTGACCCGGGTGCCCAACTGGCAGAACCTGCCGGTGACCGTGGCCGCCCAGCGGGTGCAGGTGTCCGCGTACCCCAACCACTACGCCAAGCACGAGGAACTGGCGAGGAGGTTGGTCGAAGTCCTCACCTAGCCCGACGCTCCGGGCCAGGCCAGGAAGGTGCCCTGCGGTGGCGATGAGCCGCCGCAGGGCACCTTCGTCATTTCTGCCCAGGAAGACACCTTCCATGCCGGTGGCACCCGGCACTCCGGCTCGAGGTGCGCCCGGGACCGCGGGCCTCGCGCCGGTCAGGTAACCTTTCCGGCGGTGGCGTGTCCGAGCGGCCGAAGGAGCGCGCCTCGAAAGCGCGTGAGGGTTCACGCCCTCCGTGGGTTCAAATCCCACCGCCACCGCTCTCTTTTCTCTCGGTGGCCGGCTCCGGTCGGTCGACCGGAGCTGTCGTCGCGGGCGCGCTGCCGTCAGCAGGTGCCGAAGTCACTGTGGAACAGCAGCTCCACGTAGTCGGTGTACCCGACGATCAGCTTGTGCACCTCGTGCCCGTCGTGGAGGAACAGATAGGCCCGGTCGCCCTCGGGCACCAGCAGACCGTCGAACCGGTAGGTACCGGGCGGCGCCGGGAGTTCCCGCGCCTGGGGGTAGGCCTCCCGGACCTCGGTGACCAGCGAGCCAACCCCGATCTGCTCCGCGGTATGCACCGGTGGGTCCGCCCACAGTAGGACCAGCCGGTCCTCCTGGTCGAACACCGGTGACACCGTCGGGTAGTCCGGGAACTGCGGAGCGCAGTCCCCTACTTCTTCGAACAGCCCATGCTCACTGACCAGATCGGCCCGAGCAGCCCCGAACTCGATCTCGCCCAGGCCGTCGTACGTCACCACTCGCCAGTCTGCCGGCTGAGACGGAGTCGAAGTGACGACCGGTGTGGCGGTTGTTCCCACTTCGGTGCTGGCGCGGCAGCCGGCCAGGCCGACTAGCGCCAGGAGCGTCGTCACCATCACGACCACAATGCGTTGTGGCATGGCATCCCCCCAGCTAGCCAGCGTGGTGGCATAGCGTCCCCGCTAATGCCAGCGTAGCCGCCGTCTCTCCTCCGGCTGAGGGCAAGTTCACCCCGCCCAGGGGGATGACAACTCGGAATGGTTCGCTATCCTGATGAGCGGAGGATTCGCCTAGCGGCCTAGGGCGCACGCTTGGAAAGCGTGTTGGGGGCAACCCCTCACGAGTTCGAATCTCGTATCCTCCGCACCTGAACGGAACGTCGGCCGGACCGCAGGGTTGTGGTCCGGCCGACGTCGTTTTTGGCCACTCGCTCGGCCCCGCCGCTCGCCCCGCCCGCCACCCACCCCGGTCGAGGTCGCCCGCTACCGTCCCCTGGCCGGGGTACCGTCCGCCCGCGCGAATCCCGTGCCGGATTCGCTACTCCACCTGGGGCCGTGTAGAGTTGGTGACCGCCCCTCGTGCGGCGTCATCCTGTGAACCTCCCCAGGGCCGGAAGGCAGCAAGGATAAGCAGGCTCTGGCGGGTGCGCGAGGGGCCTTTTTACTCCCCGCCCAGTGGAGTTGCCACGCGGCGGTGCGAGTCCGCCGGCCAGGGTACGGTGGGCCGGCGGAGGAGGTGGGACCCGTGGCGCTGGCGCTGTATCGCAAATACCGGCCGACCACGTTCGCGGAGCTGATCGGGCAGGAACACGTCACCGAACCGCTGATCCAGGCGTTGCGGAGCGGGCGGCTGCACCACGCGTATCTGTTCTCCGGTCCCCGAGGCTGCGGTAAGACGTCGTCGGCACGGATCCTGGCCCGATCCCTCAACTGCGCTCAAGGCCCCACCCCCGAGCCGTGCGGGACCTGCGAGTCGTGCCGGGCGTTGAGCAACGACGGCCCCGGCTCGGTCGACGTACTGGAGATCGACGCGGCGTCGCACGGTGGGGTGGACGACGCCCGGGACCTGCGTGAACGAGCGTTCTTCACCCCCGTGGCCAGCCGGTACAAGATCTACATCATCGACGAGGCGCACATGGTGTCCTCGGCGGGCTTCAACGCCCTGTTGAAGCTCGTGGAGGAGCCGCCGGAGTTCGTCAAGTTCGTGTTCGCCACCACCGAACCGGACAAGGTGCTGCCGACGATCCGGTCCCGTACCCATCACTACCCGTTCCGGCTGATTCCGCCGAGTGTGCTGCGTCCGTACCTGGAGCAGCTGTGCGCCGCGGAAGGGGTCCAGGTGGAGCCGGCGGTGTTCCCGCTGGTGGTACGGGCCGGTGGCGGCTCGGTGCGGGACACCCTGTCGGTGCTGGACCAGCTGATCGCCGGAGCGGGCCCGGAAGGAGTCACCTACACGCGGGCGGCGGCGCTGCTCGGGGTGACCGACGCGGCGTTGTTGGACGAACTGTGCGACGCCCTGGTGGCCGGCGACGGCGCCGCGGTGTACGCGACCATCGACCGGGTCGCTGAGGCGGGGCACGACCCCCGTCGGTTCGCCGCTGACCTGCTCGAACGGCTACGGGACCTGATGGTGCTCCAGCAGGTGCCGGACGCGGCCGCCAAAGGCCTGCTCAACGCCCCCGCCGACCAGTTGGACCGGATGGCGGGGCACGCGTCCCAATTGGGGGCGGCCACCCTGTCCCGGTACGCCGACATCGTCCACGACGGGCTGGTGGAGATGCGGGGGACGACCTCGCCCCGGCTGCTGCTGGAGCTGATCTGTGCCCGGATGCTGCTGCCCGGCGCCGAGGATTCTCAGCGGGCCCTGTTGCAGCGGTTGGAGCAGTTGGAGCGGCGGTTGGGAGCGGTCTCGGCGGCTCCGGCCGCCGGTACCCCGGCTCCGCCGGCGCCAGCGCCGACCCCCTCCGCTCCGCCGCCCGCGGCGGTGAGCTCGCCTGCCCCGCCCACTCCGCCGGCTGCTCCGGCACCGGCTACCCCACCGCCCGCCGCCTCGGCAGCGGCCGCTTCGGCAGCGAGCGCCCCCGCGCCGACTACCCCGCCGCCACCAGCCCCCGCCCCGGCCGCCCCGGCGGGCGCCCTGGACGCGGCCGCACTGCGCCGGGTCTGGGAAGAGATCGTGGCCACGGTGGGGCGACGCAGCAAACGCACCGCCGCGGTGGTCCGAGAGGCGACCGTCCAAGACGTGGAAGGCAACACCATCGTGCTGCACTTCCAGCACGCGGTACACGCCACCATGCTCGCGGCCGCCCCCAAACCGCTGCTGGAGGCGGTCCACGACGTCCTCGGCGGCCAGTGGCAGGTGCGCTGCGAATCCGGGAACGGCAGGTCCGGGGGTGACCGGGCCAAGGCTCCCCGCCAGCAGGCGACGGCTCCGGCCGCTCCGCCCGCGACCACCGGCGGTACGGGCAGTGCCGCCGCCCCCACCGCTGCCGCCCCGGAGTCGGACTGGCCGGAGCCGACCCGACCCGGTGGCGCCTCCGCCGGGGCGACGCCCGATCCGGCGCCCACCCCACCGTCGCCTCCACCGACCGGCGGCCCGACCCCGCCACCGGCGAGTCCGCCCCCGCCGGCCGCCCCGGCGGGCGGGGGAGCGGCATCGACCCCGACCCCCCCTTCGGAGCCCCCGGCTCCCCAAGCCGCCTCGTCGACGCTGCCCGGCGGGGTGCTCAGTGACCAACAGGCGCTCCAGCTGCTCCAGCAACGACTAGGAGCGGAGAAGATCGGGGAGTTGTCCCCGTAAGCTGGTCAGGTGGGTCTTGCCCGCACCGGACCCGACCGGACTTGACCAACAGCAAGGAGATGACATGACGCCGGGTGGACAGCCCGACCTGCAGCAGTTGATGCGGCAGGCACAACAGATGCAGGAGCAGCTCATGGCCGCTCAGGCGGAGCTGGCGGAGACAGAGGTGACCGGCACCGCCGGCGGGGGCATGGTGACCGCCACGCTCACCGGCGGCGGGGAGGTCAAGTCCATCAAGATCGACCCGAGGGCGGTGGACCCGGACGACGTGGAGACCCTCGAGGATCTGGTGGTGGCGGCGCTGCACGCGGCCGCGGAGGAGCAGCGCAACCTCACCATGCAGAAGATGGGCCCGTTGACCGCCGGCCTGCCGGGGATGCCGGGGCTACCAGGGATGCCGGGGCTACCAGGGATGCCGGGAGCCTAGGTAGTTCCGTGTACGAGGGAGTCATTCAGGATCTGATCGACGAACTCGGCCGGCTACCGGGCATCGGCCCGAAGAGCGCCCAGCGGATCGCGTTCCACCTGCTCGCCGCGGACGCCCCGGACGTACAGCGGCTGGCGGATGCCCTGCGCCGGGTCAAGGAGCTGGTCAGGTTCTGCGCCACCTGTTTCAACGTGGCCGAGGCCGAGCAGTGCCGCATCTGCCGGGATCCGCGCCGCAGCGACGACGTGTTGTGCGTGGTCGAGGAGCCCAAGGATGTGGTGGCGATCGAGCGCACCGGCGAGTTCCGGGGGCGGTACCACGTCCTGGGGGGCGCCATCAACCCGTTGGAGGGGGTCGGCCCGGAGCAGCTCCGCATCCGGGAACTGATGGCGCGACTGTCCGGGGGGACGGTGAAGGAGCTGATCCTGGCCACCGACCCGAACACCGAGGGCGAAGCCACCGCCACCTATCTCGCCCTGCTGGTCAAGCCGATGGGGCTGCAGGTGACTCGCCTGGCCAGTGGGCTCCCGGTCGGCGGCGACCTGGAATACGCCGACGAGATCACCTTGGGCCGCGCTTTCGAGGGGCGCCGCGAGATCTAGGCCCGGCTTCCGTCGACAGGACACAGTTCGATACCAACTCATTGATCAACGCTTCCCCGGCGTGACACCCGGCCGCTAAGGTCTGCGCATACCGTCAGACGTTGCGACAGAGGTGATCCTCCATGCGTAGACCACGGTGGAAGGCCGGGATCGCCGCGGCCGCCGCGGCCGCCCTGGCCCTATCCGGTTGTGCCGAAAGTGGCCGGGGTGGTGATAACGACGGCGCCGACAACGACGCCACTTTGATCTTTGGTACGGAAGGCGAGATCAAGACCCTCGATCCGACGTTCTCCAGTGACAGCATCACTAGCCGGGTCGCCAACCAAATCTTCGAAACGCTGGTCCGGCTCAAGCCGGGCGGGGTAGAGATCGTCAGTGGCCTGGCAGAGAGCTGGGAGCCGGACGAGAGCGGCACCGTGTGGACGTTCCACCTACGCGACAACGTGACGTTCCATGACGGGACCGAGTTCAACGCGGAAGCGGTGTGCTTCAACTTCGACCGGTGGCACAACCTTCCGCCCGGGCTGGCGCAGGACCCGGACATGAGCTACTACTGGCAGGCACTCTCCGGTGGCTTCGCCGAGAACACCCCGGACCGGGACGACCTGGGGGACCCGCTGTACGTGGGGTGCGAGGCGACCGATGAGCTGACCGCGGTCATCACGCTCAGCCGGCCCTCCAGCAAGTTCCCCGGCCTGCTGGTGCGGCAGCAGTTCGCGATCCACAGCCCGACCGCGCTGGAGAAGTACGACGCGGACAACGTCGGTGGGACCGCGGACGCTCCGCAGTGGCCGCCGTACTCGCTGGAGCACCCGACCGGCACCGGGCCGTTCAAGTTCGAGTCCTGGGACCGGGCGAACCAGGAGGTCACCCTGGTCCGGAACGACGACTACTGGGGCGGCAAGGCCACCATCGGCCGGCTGATCTTCCGGGCGATCCCGGACGAGGGCGCCCGCCGGCAGGCGCTGCTGGCCGGGGACATCCACGGTTACGACCAGCCGTCGCCGTCGGACTGGGCGGCGCTGCAGGACGCCGGGATGCGCCTGGAGATCCGGGATCCGATGAACCTGCTCTACATCGCGTTCACTATCGACAGCCACCCGGCGCTGGAGAAGCTGGAGGTCCGCCAGGCGATTGCGCACGCGCTGAACCGGCAGGCCATGGTGGATGCGGTGATGGCGGAGGGTGCCGAGGTGGCCAGCCAGTTCGGCCCGCCGATCCTGCCCGGCTGGAACGCCGACGTGCCGCAGTACGAGTACGACCCGGACAAGGCCCGGGATCTGTTGGCGCAGGCCGGCTACGACGAGGGTGAGCTGGAGCTCGACTTCTACTGGCCGACCAACGTGACCCGGCCGTACATGCCGGACCCGCAGAGCATCTTCGAGCTGTTCCAGCGGGACCTGGAGGAAGTCGGGATCGTGGTCAACCCGGTGGCCGAGCCGTGGAGCCCGGAGTACCTGGCCGACGTCCAGAGTGGTAAGGCGGACCTGCACTTCCTCGGTTGGACCGCCGACTACCCGGACATGTACAACTTCATCGGCACCTGGTTCGCCCGGCCGCTGCCGCAGTGGGGCTTCAACAACCAGGCGATCTTCGACGCGCTGGCCGAGGCGGACGCGGAGCCGGACGCGGACACCCGGTACGCCATGTACGAGCAGATCAACGCTCAGATCATGGAGTTCCTGCCGGGCGTGCCGATCTCGCACACTCCGGTGGCGATCGTGTTCGCGCCGAACGTGACCGGCGTTCCGCCGAGCCCACTGCTGGACGAGCGGTTCGAGACCGCCCAGATCACGGGCTGACCTACTGATCGGGTGGGGGTGGACACGGCACCGGCCGTGCCCACCCCCATCCGCCATTCCACTGACTGGTGACGGTGGTTGTCGATGACACGATTCATCATCCGGCGCCTGCTCCAGGTGATCCCCACCTTGGCTGCCCTGTCGGTACTGCTGTTCATCTGGTTACGCAGGCTGCCAGGTGGACCGGACGCGGCCCTGCTGGGGGAGCGGGCCACCCCGGAAGCCCGGGCGGCGATCCGGGAACGGCTGGGGCTCGATGAGCCCATCCTGGTGCAGTACGGCCGGTACATGAAGGACCTGCTCCGGCTGGATTTCGGGGTCTCCACCCAGACGCAGCAGCCGGTGATCGACGAGTTTCTGATCCGGTTCCCCGGCACGGTGGAGCTGGCCTTCACCGCGTTGGCGATCGCGGTCGGGGTCGGCATCCCGGTGGGTTACCTCGCCGCCCGCCGCCGCGGCGGGTGGTTGGACAACCTGGTCGTCAGCGGATCCATGGTGGGGATCTGCACCCCGGTGTTCTTCCTGGCGTTCGTGCTCAAGTGGGTGTTCGGTGAGCAGCTCGGGTGGCTGCCCACGTTCGGTCGTCAGTCGCCAGGGATCAACGCCACCCACGTGACCAACTTCTTCGTCCTGGACGGCCTGCTCACCCGGGAGTGGGACGCCGCCTGGGACGCCTTCCTCCATCTGCTCCTGCCCGCGATCGCGGTGGCCAGCATCCCGTTCGCAGTGATCGTCCGGATGACCCGGGCCAGCGTGCTGGAGGTGCTGAATGAGGACTACGTGCGGACCGCGGAGGCCAAGGGCTTGACCGACCGCACCATCCGGGGCCGCCACGTCCTGCGCAACGCACTGCTGCCAGTGGTGACCGCGATCGGGGTGTTGGCGGGGGCGCTGCTGTCCGGTGCGGTGCTGACCGAGACGGTGTTCGCCTTCAACGGCATCGGCCGCTTCGTCTACTTGGCGATCCAGAACGCCGACTATCCGGTGCTGATGGCGTTCATCATGTTCATCGCGTTGACGTTCGTCACGATCAACCTGCTGGTGGACATCTCGTACAGCATCATCGATCCGAGGGTGAGGGTTCACTGATGGCTACCGAACCAGCCCAGCGCACCTCACCCCCCGGACCGATCGGACGGCGCCGCGCCGAACGCCTGGACCGGTTGGCCGAGCTGGCCGCCACCCCACCCGACGAGCGGGGGAGAGTCTCACCCGGGAGACACTGCGCCGGTTGCGGCGCAGCCCCATGGCGATGGTCGGCGCCTCCATCGTCCTGATCTTCGTGGTGATCGCGCTGATCGGGCCGCTGCTCACCCCACCCCCGAGCTGGCTGCCGCTGCCGCTGTACTCCCCGATCGAGAACGTGGGGCTGGAGCAGATCCGCCCCGGCCAGATCCCGGGCCCCAGCGGTGACCACTGGCTGGGCCTGGATCACCTGGGACGGGACGAGCTCAGCCGGATGCTGTACGGGGCGCGACAGACCCTGCTGGTCGGGGTGGTCGCCACCCTGATCGGCTTCACCGCCGGCGCGGTGATCGGCGGGGTCGCCGGTGCCGCGTACGGGCTGGGCGGTCGGATCGGCCGGTGGATCGACTCGATCCTGATGCGCTTCATCGACCTGCTGTTGGCCATGCCGCCGTTGCTGTTGGCGTTCAGTGTGGCGGCGGTGCTCGGCCGGAGCTTGACCGCGGTGATGATCGCGGTGGGGGTGGCGGCTACGCCGATCTTCGCCCGACTGCTGCGCGGTTCGATGATCGCCCAGGCCAATCGGGACTACGTGCTGGCCGCCACCTCGCTGGGGGTACGGCGGCCGCGGATCGTGCTGTCGCACGTGTTCCCCAACTCCCTCGCCCCCGTGATCGTGCAGGCGACGCTGACGTTGGCTACCGCCATCATCGAGGCGGCCGGGCTGTCGTTCCTGGGTCTGGGCAACCCAGACTCCCGGTGGCCGGAGTGGGGCACCATGCTGGCTCAGGCGCAGGCCCAGTTGGCGGTCCAGCCGATGCTGGCCGTCTACCCGGCGATCGCGATCATCATCACCGCGCTCGGGTTCACCCTGCTCGGTGAGGCGATGCGCGAAGCGCTCGACCCGAAGCTGCGGAGGTGAGTGTGGAACTGACCGTGTCCCCGACGGAGGGGCCGCTGCTGGCGGTCTCCGACCTGTCCGTGGAGTTCCACCGCAAGGGCCAGCGTCCGGTCCGGGCGGTCGACGGGGTTTCCTTCACAGTGGACGCAGGGGAAGTGGTGGGCCTGGTCGGGGAGTCCGGCTGCGGCAAGAGTGTGACCGCGCTGGCCATCACCGGGCTCCTGCCGCAACGAGGGGTCCGGGTCGGCGGGCAGGCCCGGTTCGCCGGCACCGACTTGCTGACCCTGGACCGCCGCAGCCGGCGCGATCTGCGCGGCCGGGAGATCGCGATGGTGTTCCAGGATCCGATCTCCTCCCTCAACCCGGTGGTGCCGGTGGGGGTGCAGGTGGCGGAGGTGTTGACCCGGCACCGGAACATGACCCGGCGCCAGGCCCGGAGCACCGCGGCGGAGCTGCTGGACCGGGTGGGTATCCCGGACCCGCAGCGGCGGCTGAAGGAATACCCCCACCAGCTGTCCGGGGGGATGCGGCAGCGGGCACTGATCGCGATGGCGGTGGCCTGCCAACCCCGGCTGCTGATCGCCGACGAACCCACCACCGCCTTGGACGTCACCATCCAGGCGCAGATCCTGGAGCTGCTCAAGGAACTGGTCCAGGAAATCGGCACCGCCCTCATCATGATCACTCACGATCTGGGGATCGTGGCCGGCATGTGCGACCGGGTCAACGTCCTGTACGCGGGTCGGGTGGTGGAGACCGCGGACCGGCGGGCGCTGTTCGCCCATCCCCACCACCCGTACACGGTGGGGCTGCTGCGCTCGATCCCGCGCCTGGACGGGGCCCGGGGGGAACGGTTTGACCCCGATCCCCGGCTCCGTGCGGGACCTGCTGCCGTGGCAGGAAGGGTGTGCGTACGCGCCCCGCTGCACCCGCCGGAGCGAGGAGTGTCTGGACGGGCTACCGGCGTTGGTGGAGGAACCGGACGGCCGGGCGTACCGGTGTATTCACCCGGAGCGGGCCGGCGGGCCGACCCGGGGACACGGTGAGGGTGGGAGCATGACGGACGAGGCACAGCGGCAGCCGCTGCTTCAGGTGCGGGATCTGAAGGTGCACTTCCCGATCAAGCGGGGCATCATCTTCGACCGCGTGGTCGGGCACGTCCGGGCGGTGGACGGGGTCGACCTCACGATCTATCCGGGCCAGACGTACGGCCTGGTGGGCGAGTCCGGCTGCGGCAAGTCCACGCTGGGGCGGGCGGTGTTGCGGTTGAACCCGATTACCGCCGGCTCGGTCACGTTCGACGGCGTGGAGTTGACCCAGCTGGAAGGGGAGCCGCTGCGGGCGATGCGGCGCCGGATGCAAATGATCTTCCAAGACCCGCTGTCCAGTCTGGACCCACGTCAGAACGTGGAGTCGATTCTGACCGAGGGCCTGGCCACGCACGGCATCGGCGCGGACCGGGCGGAGCGACGGGAGATCATCAGCGAGACCCTGGACAAGGTCGGCCTGCCGCGGTGGGCGCTGTCCCGGTATCCGCATGAGTTCTCCGGTGGCCAGCGCCAGCGGATCGGGATCGCCCGGGCGCTGGCGCTCGGCCCGGATCTGATCATCGCGGACGAGCCGGTGTCGGCGTTGGACGTGTCGATCCAGGCCCAGGTGATCAACCTGCTGGAGGAGCTCCAGGACTCGCTCGGGCTCACCTACCTGGTGATCGCCCACGACCTGGCGGTGGTACGCCACATCTCCGATGTGGTCGGGGTGATGTACCTGGGTGCCTTGGTGGAGGAGGCGCCGTCGGACGACCTGTACGCCGAGCCGCTGCACCCGTACACCCGGGCGCTGATGTCGGCGGTGCCGGTGCCTGACCCGGACGTGGAGGACCGGCGGGAACGGATCCTGCTCTCCGGTGACCTGCCGTCCCCGGCGAACCCGCCGGCCGGCTGCCGGTTCCACACCCGGTGCCCGTGGGCGCAGCCGGAGCGGTGCGCCACCGAACGGCCGGCGCTGGTGGAGCTGCGTCCGGGCCATCGGGTGGCTTGTCACTGGGCGCAGGAGATCGCCGACGGCAAGATTCAGCCGCACCGGGTGTCGGCCGAGCTGGTCCGCCCGGACGACGGCGCGCCGGGCGGGCCGGAGCTCCAGCCCACTCCCCTGCGCTAGTGGAGGGCCCTGCGGTAGCGGAAGGGGTGAGGAAGAGGTCGCCTCACCGCGGCTACGCGACGGCGCGGTCCGCTCCTGGGCGGTACCGGCGCAGCCGGTGGACTCCGGCCCGGCCTGGCTGGTCACGATCGCCGTACTGCTGTGAGAAATCGGTGCGGCGCCACTGCCCATCCGCGCCCTGCCCCGCTGGCGATCTCTCCTTGCCGACGAAATCGGAAACAACTTGGCGACGAATACGGAAATCATGGCTACGATGGGGGTCATGGGCGCCCGCTTGAGTGACCTGGTCCCCCGCCGTTTGACCAGCGTGCTTCGACAACGGATGACCTGGGCTCCGGTGGTGGTGCTACCGGTGCTCGCGCGGTCGGCAAGTCCGTTCTGCTACGGGGCCTGGCGGCCGAGTTCGACGCTCCGGTGGTGGATCTCGACGACCTGGACACTCGTGCCCTGGCCGAACCGATCCGGCCACGTTCGTGACCGGATTGGCCCCGGTGTTCATCGACGAATTCCAGCACGTGCCAGAAGTGCTGGAACGCGATCAAAGCGGAGTTGAACCGCTCCACCGTCCCGGGTCGGTACGTCATCACCGGCTCGACCCGCTACGACCTGCTCCCCCGGTCCGCGCAGTCCCTGACCGGCCGCGCGACCGTGGCGCCGGGTTGCCGCTGTCCCAGGGGGAGATTGACGGACGGCACGAGACGTTCGTCGAAACCTTGCTGACGGATCCGCGGGCGTTGTCCACCTATCAGGGTGGTGGGACGACTCGGGAGGAGTACATCGACCGAATCCTCACCGGCGGTTTCCCGCTAGCGTTGATGCTGCCGGTGGCAGCACGCGACCGTTGGTTCGCCGACTACGTGTCCTTGGTGTGTGAGCGGGACGTGGTCGCACTATCCAAAGTGAGGCAACGGGAGCAACTACCCCGCCTGCTGGCCCGGTTGGCAGCCCAGACGGCTCAGGTACTCAACATCGCCGAAGCGGCCCGGTCGGTGTCCATTGAAGCTTCCTCGGCGGAGAACTACACCCAGTTGCTGGAAGCGGTCTTTCTCATCTATCGGTTGCCAGCGTGGGGAACCACCCTCGGATCCAAAATAGGCGCAGCCCCCAAAGTACATGTGCTGGACTCCGGCCTCGGCGCGCACCTGCTCCGGCTCACCCGTGAGAAGCTGGCCCGACGACAGCCGCAGGCACTGACCGAGTTCGGGCACCTGGTGGAGACCTTCGCAGTGGGCGAGATCCGCAAGCAGGTGAGTTGGCAGGAATCTCCGGTCACGATCGGGCACTGGCGCACCCGGGACGGCGCCGAGGTCGACCTGGTGCTGGAACGCGCGGACGGAACGGTCGTCGGGATCGAGGTGAAGGCGTCCTCCCGGGTCAGCAGCGCAGACGGACGCGGACTACGCAGCCTCGCCGACCGGCTCGGTGAGGCGTGGCGGGGCGGGGTGGTGCTGCATCTCGGCTACCACACCGCCACCCTGGACCAGGAGCGGACGATCGTCGCCACCCCGCTGGACGTGCTGTGGCGCAGCCGGGAAGACGACCAGTCCACCTGACGCGGTGCTGTCAACCCAGGGGGCGGTCCAGCAGCCCCACCGCGAGCGCGTGGACGGCGTCCAGGTCGGCGGGGTCGGTGAGGGTCACCCGGCCACCGGTGACCACGTACCACTCGGCGGCGTCCCGGTACTGCACCCGTACCGTGACCTGACCGTCGGCGGCGAGCTCGGTCCGTAAGGTCAGGTCCCCGGTGATCACCCCGACCTCGTCGGTCATCACCCCGCCCGGGCCGGCGGTGATGTGGGTGGTCCGACTGTCCTGCGGTGGCGCCGGCTCGCTCATCCGTCCCCCTCGCCTTCCTATTCGCAGGTGTCCAACATGTCGGCGAGCGCGTCCCGTTCGGCCGCGGTCACCGACAGTTCCCAATGATGCTTCACCACGATCCAGTCGTGGGCGTATTGACACCAGTACGCGCGTAGTGGCGGCTTCCACTGCGAGGGATCCTGGTCTCCCTTGGCCCGATTGGAGGTGGCCGAGACCGCGAACAGCTGCGGCCGCTCCAGGTCGTTGGCGAACTCCGTCCGCTGCTCCTTCGTCCAGGAGGCGGCGCCGGTACGCCAGGCGTTGGCCAGCGGCACCATGTGGTCAATGTCGATGTCACCGGGGTCGGTGAAGGTTTCACCGTCGTAGACACTGACCCAGGTGCCGCTGATCACCTTGCAGGAGTCGTCCTCGGTGACGATGCCCTCACCATCGCGGGCCAGCACGACGTGGCGGACATTGCACCCGTCCATCATCTGCCAATGTGGGAACTCGTCCCGGCTGTAGCCGGCCATCGAGCCCCACTCGGCCACCGTCAACTCGGCCAACTGCGCCCGGGCCCGGTCGGCATCCACCTCCTCCCGGGTGATCGGAGCGACGGTGCCATTGGACGGATCATCCGAGAACCATTCCTGGAGGTACTCTTCCCCGCTGAAGTAGCCGACCAGCGCCAGGACGACTACCGCAACCAGTACCCCGACCAGACTGCGAGGGGTGAGGACGGGGCGGGAAGAGGTGCGGGAGGAGCGACGTTTGCGAGGGGACACGGCCGTATCCTATGCGGCCACACTGCTTCTCACCGCGATCACTACCCGTGGATCACGTGGTAGACCGCTAGCCGGAACAGCAACAGTCGCGGGGTGGCCTCGCACTCCTGCACAGATCGTGGTGGGCGGCCCGTGGGCGGACCACCCACCACGATCACGAAAACTCAGCGACGGGCGCGGTTGACCGCGCTGGCTACCGCCCGTAGGGAGGCGGTGACGATGTTCTCGTCGATCCCGACCCCCCACACGGTCCGGTCCCCCACCTCGCACTCCACGTACGCGGCCGCGCGGGCATCCTCCCCCGCCGACAGCGCGTGCTCGGCGTAGTCGAGCACCCGGACCGCCACCCCGTGTGTCTCCAGCGCGTGTGTGAACGCGTCGATCGGACCGTTGCCGATCCCGGTCAGGGTGCGCCGCTGACCGGCTTCGTCCACAGTGACCGTGATCTCCACCTTTCCCTCCATGGTGGAGACTGATGCGCGGTCACCGCCAGCTTCGGTTCGGCCTGCTGCTCCACGAGGTACTCGGTGGCGAAGATCCGCCACATCTCCTCCGGGGTGACTTCGCCGCCGAACGTGTCGGTGTGGCGCTGGATCACCCCGGACAGCTCGATCTGCAGCCGGCGCGGCAGGTCCAGCTGGTGTTCGGTGCGCATCACGTACGCCACCCCACCCTTGCCGGACTGGGAGTTGACCCGGATCACCGCCTCGTAGGTGCGGCCCACATCCTTGGGGTCGATCGGCAGGTACGGCACGCTCCACTCGTACTCATCCACCGGCACCCCGGCCGCGGCCGCGTCCCGCTCCAGCGCCTCGAACCCCTTCTTGATGGCGTCCTGGTGGGAGCCGGAGAACGCGGTGTACACCAGGTCACCGGCGTACGGGTGCCGCTCGTGCACCGGTAGCTGGTTGCAGTACTCCACGGTCCGCTTGATCTCGTCGATGTTCGAGAAGTCGATCTGCGGATCGATGCCCTGCGAGAAGAGGTTCAGCCCCAGCGTGACCAGGTCGACGTTGCCGGTCCGCTCCCCGTTGCCGAACAGGCAACCCTCCACCCGGTCCGCGCCGGCCATCAGCCCCAGCTCCGCGGCGGCCACCGCGGTGCCCCGGTCGTTGTGCGGGTGCAGCGACAGCACCAGCGACCCCCGGCGCGGCAGGTGCCGGTTCATCCACTCGATCGAGTCGGCGTACACGTTGGGCGTGGTCATCTCCACGGTGGCCGGCAGGTTCACGATCAACGGCCGATCCGGGGTCGGATCCAGCACGTCGATCACGGCCGAGCAGACTTCCAGCGCGTACTCCAGCTCGGTGCCGGTGTACGACTCGGGCGAGTACTCGTAGTAAATGTCGGTGTCCGGGGTGTGGATCTCGGCGTACTTCTGGCACATCCGGGCCCCGTCGGTGGCGATCGCGGTAATGCCGGGCTTGTCGAGCCCGAACACCACCCGGCGCTGCAGCACCGAGGTCGAGTTGTAGAAGTGCACGATCGCCCGCTTGGCTCCGCGGAGCGACTCGAACGTCCGGTCGATCAGGTGCTCCCGGCACTGGGTGAGCACCTGGATGGTGACGTCGTCCGGGATCAGGTCCTCTTCGATGAGCATCCGGACGAAGTCGTAGTCGGTCTGGCTGGCCGACGGGAAGCCGACCTCGATCTCCTTGTAGCCCATCCGGACCAGCAGCTGGAACATCCGCCGCTTGCGCTCCGGGGACATCGGGTCGATCAGCGCCTGGTTGCCGTCGCGGAGGTCGACCGCGCACCACCGGGGCGCCGCTTCGATCCGGCGGCTGGGCCAGGTGCGGTCAGGCAGGTCTACCTTCAGCTGCTCGTGGTACGGCCGGTAGCGCTGGTACGGCATCCGGCTGGGGGTTTGACGAGCAATCGGGTCAGCTACCCGGTGCGGGGAACCGATCGAGGGAACAGATGCGGACACGAGAGAACTCCTCAGTCATGTGACGGTGCGTGGAACGATCCCGGGCGGACGACGCGGTTCGTCCGGGGTAGGCAATAGGGATCGACCGGCGCTGGGCGCTGCACGCGCGAGCTCCGCGACGAGGTGCCGGCCTAACGGGCCTCGTCGCGGCAGCGAAGAAGCAGCGCCTGCCACATGACGGGACTAACCATACGCGAGCTGGGTGGACTCCGGGAGCAACGACTCACATGATGGGACGTCGGCCACACCTGTCCTGCCGGCCCCCTCCGCCCCACCGGCGCGGCCGCACCCCGCGCCCGGGCGGAGTGGCCCACCCGGCGCGCCCACTCACCCCTCGGTGGGGACAGGAGACGGGGTGGGGGTCTCGGACGGGGTAGCGGTCGGGCTCGGCGCCACCAGCGACGGGGGCGACTCCTCCACCACCGGCCCGGGCAGGGTGACGGTGTCCGGGGTAGCCGGATCGCTGCCGATCAGGGTGATGGTGCCCAGGGGCAACTGCGCGCCGGTGAGCGTGCCGTCCGAGTCGAAGCAGTAGATCCCCGGATCCAGTGGCGGCACGAGGGAAGCAGCGCTGGGTTGCACGGAGAAGCACTGGCCCCCCACCCCTTCCGGGACGGGCGCCCCGCTCACCGCTACCGGCGCGCTCCGGTCCCGCAACACGTCCAGCCAGTCACTGAACAGGTGGTGTACCCGCGGGTCGGTCTCCTCAGTCAAGCCACTGACCGCCACGCACCGGGTCGGCTGGGGTGGGGTCGGCAGGGTGCAGTGGTAGAGCTGCCCCCCGATGCCGATCATTGCGATGTCGAGCGTGCCGCTCCAGGCGCCGCCGGTGAGGTCCACCCGCCAACTGCCGTCGGCGGCGCGGACCACCACCATTTCCCGGTCCGGCAGGTCAGGCGAGGACACCCGATAAAGCCGCACTCCCGCCAGGTCGGAAGCGGCGGCGGCGCGGGCGGCCAACTCGGCCCGTACCGCCGCGCCGGTCACCGGAGGGGGTGAGGTGGCCGGTGGCTCCACCGGCGGTGGATCCCCGTCCCCACAGCCGGCCAGCAGCACCGCCACCCCGGCCAGTACGCCGACGAGTGCTCCCACCACCGGCCGGTTTCCGCCTCCGCTGGGCTGAACCGATTCCGGCGCCGCCGCGGGCGGCGGCGTGGCACGGGAAGCCGCGCCCGGGGGGATCGCGTCAGTGGTGCTTCCACGGCGAGCCCCGCCCACCTTCGTCGACCGCGGCGGAGTTTTCACGGCGGATCCGGTTGTACGCACCGCCTCATTCTGACCGGGTACCGCTCGATCGGCTTCGCCAGTCGGTACCCTTGGGTCGCGTTTCCCCGGAAAGCTCAGGAGAAGGAGGGTTGTCGCCGTGGCCTTGGTGGTGCAGAAGTACGGCGGCTCCTCAGTCAGCGACGCCGAACGGATCAAGCGTGTGGCCGAACGGATCGTCGCCAGCCGCAAAAGCGGCAACGACATCGTGGTGGTGGTCTCCGCCATGGGTGACACCACCGACGAGCTACGCGATCTCGCGTATCAGGTCAGCCCGCTGCCGCCGCCCCGGGAGCTGGACATGCTGCTGACCGCCGGGGAACGAATCTCCATGGCGCTGTTGGCGATGGCCATTCACAACTTCGGGTACGAAGCCCGCTCCTTCACCGGCAGCCAGGCGGGTGTGATCACCACCTCCGCGCACGGTCGGGCCCGGATCATCGACGTCACGCCCGGACGGATCCGCAGCGCCCTCGACGAAGGCGCGATCGCGATCGTGGCCGGCTTCCAGGGGGTCGCCCAGGCCACCAAGGATGTGACCACCCTCGGCCGCGGCGCCTCCGATACCACCGCGGTGGCGCTGGCCGCGGCGCTGAAGGCCGACGTGTGCGAGATCTACACCGACGTGGACGGCGTCTACACCGCCGATCCCAGGATCGTGCCCAACGCCCGGCACATCCGGCAGATCACCTATCAGGAAATGTTGGAGCTGGCCGCGTGTGGGGCTAAAGTTTTGCACCTACGAGGCGTGGAGTACGCACGTCGATGGGGAATTCCCATTCACGTGCGTTCGTCGTTCTCATCCAAGCCCGGCACGCTGGTCACCGGCTCGATGGAGGATTCCCAGGTGGAACAGGCGTTGATCACCGGCGTCGCACACGACCGTAGCGAGGCGAAGATCACGGTGGTGGGGGTACCGGACGAACCAGGCGAGGCCGCCCGGATCTTCCAGACCATCGCCGACGCCGAACTCAACGTCGACATGATCGTGCAGAACGTGTCGACGAGGACCACTGATCGGGACAACTCCCGGCGGTACACCGACATCTCCTTCACCCTCCCGCAGGCCGATGGGCGCACCGCGATGAACGCACTGGCCCGGATCCAGCACGAGGTGGGGTTCGCCGACCTGCTCTACGACGATCACGTCGGCAAGGTGTCGCTGATCGGCGCCGGTATGCGCTCCAACCCGGGGGTGGCGGCCAAGTTCTTCGCCGCGCTCGGGGAGGCGGGCGTCAACATCGAGATGATCTCGAGCTCTGAGATCCGGGTATCGGTGGTCTGCCGTGACACCGATTTGGACACTGCCGTCCGGGCCGCACACGAGGCGTTCAACCTGGGCGGGGAAGAGAACGCGGTGGTCTACGCCGGAACCGGGAGGTGACTCGATTGAGCCAGCGTCTGCCCACCCTTGCGGTGGTCGGTGCCACTGGAGCGGTTGGCACCGTGGTATGTGAGCTGGTGTCCGAGCGGAAGAACGTCTGGGGGGAGATCCGCCTGATCGCCTCTCCCCGTTCAGCCGGCCGGACCATCGTGGTACGGGGTGAGGAGGTCACCGTCCAGGCGCTGTCCACCGAGGTGTTCGACGGGGTGGACGTGGCCGTGTTCGATGTGCCGGATGAGGTGTCGGCGCAATGGGCACCGGTGGCGGCCGACGCCGGGGCGGTGGTGGTGGACAACTCCGGCGCGTTCCGGATGGATCCGGACGTGCCGTTGGTGGTGCCGGAGATAAATCCCGAGCAGGCACGTAACCGCCCGAAGGGCATCATCGCCAGCGCCAACTGCACCACCCTGGCGATGATCGTGGCGGTGGCGCCGCTGCACCGGGAGTACGGGCTGCGGGAGCTGGTGATCGCTTCGTACCAGGCGGTGTCCGGGGCGGGGCAGATCGGGGTGGAGACCCTGCACGATCAGCTGCTCAAGACCGCCGGGGACCGCACGCTCGGGACCCGGGCCGGCAACGTCCGGCAGGCGGTCGGCGACGACCTCGGGCCGTTCCCGGCCCCGATGGTGCTCAACGTGGTGCCGTGGGCGGGCTCGCTGCGCGAGGCCGGTTGGTCGTCGGAGGAGATGAAACTCCGCAACGAATCCCGCAAGATCCTCGGGCTGCCGGATCTGAAGGTCTCGGCGACCTGTGTCCGGGTGCCGGTGATCACCGGTCACTCGATCGCGCTCCACGCGGTGTTCGGCACCGAGGTGGAGGCGGAGGCGGCGCGGGAGGTGCTGCAGCACGCACCCGGGGTGATCGTGGTGGACGATCCGGCCACCGGGGAGTTCCCGATGCCGATCGACGCGGTCGGCACCGACCCGGTGTGGGTGGGGCGGATCCGCCGGTCGTTGGACGACCCGCGGGCGCTGGACCTGTTCCTCACCGGTGACAACCTGCGCAAGGGGGCGGCGCTGAACACGATCCAGATCGCCGAACTGCTCGCGCCGGAGTTCACCCGTTCCTGAATCCAGACGGTGACAGGTGCCCTGCTCCCGGACCGGCGCCGGCGGCAGGGCACCTTGGCGTGGCGGCCCGTAGCCGCCACCGTCGCGCTCAGGCCGACGGTTCGGCCGGTGGCTCCTGCGGGGCGGTGAGTTTCCCCTGCTCCTTCTCCCACCGGGTCAGTTGGTGGTTGAGCGCCTTCATGATCTCGAAAATCTGCTCCGGCCGGAGCCGGACCCGGGACACCATCCGGGCCGGTACGTTGATGATGCGCTGGCCGTCCACCTCCACCACCTGCGGCGGAGCGGTGTGAACCGAAAAGTCCAGAATGAACTGGTGTGGCTGATGCCACACACTCACAAAATCGGCGTATACCCCAGCTTCCACTTCTGGCGTGGTGCTCAGGCTTAGTCGGCGGGGCAGCGATGGCTGAGTGGGCTGGCTCATAGTCAGTCAGGCTACCCGCCCGGCGGGCATTCGCCGGGATCGCTGAAGTGACCGAGGCATACCCCTCACCGCCGGGGGTATGAGAAGGCGAACGAGCCGTACCAGGCATGTCTGTCTGCCTGTGGAGAAGGAGGAGCGGAAAATGACCCTTCCAGCGACTCGCCCCTGGCGTCCGTTCTCTCGCCCGATCTGGGATCCGACCGGTGAGCTCACCCAGCTCCGCAGTGAAATCCTGCGGATGCTCGGGGCGCTGTCCGGCACCGACGGCTGGACCAACGACGTGGAGATGACCGAGACCGACGATGGGTGGCTGGTCACCGCTCGGCTGCCCGGGGTCGCTCCGGAGGAGGTCACGGTCGAGCTCGAAGGACGGGAGCTGTCGATCCGGGGTCGCGCCGAAGCGGAGGAAGAGTCCGAGGAGATGCAGGAGTTCCAGCGGTCGGCCTTCCACTACCGGTTGACCCTGCCCAACGAGGTGGACCAGGACCGGGTGGACGCCACCATGGACCATGGGCTGCTACGGGTGCATCTGCCTCGCTCCCCGCAGGCGCGGCGGCGGGCGATCACCATCGGACGCCCCGCCTCCGGGAACGGTCAGGCCCGATCCACGGGATGAGCGGTGCTGACCACTGAGCCGGTCGTCGTCGCCGCCGGTGCGGTGACCCTGGCCGCGGATCTCACCATCCCGGAACACCCCGCCGGGGTGGTGTTGTTCGCGCACGGCTCCGGCAGTTCCCGGCACAGTCCCCGGAACCGGCAGGTGGCGGCGCACTTGCACGAGCACCGGTTCGTGACGGTGCTGGCGGACCTGCTCACGGAGGAAGAAGCGGAGGCCGATGCCCAGACCGGGCAGTTCCGGTTCGATATCGAACTCCTGTCCCAGCGGGTGGTCACGTTGGTGGACTGGGCCGGCACGGAGGCCGCCACGCAAGGGCACCCGATCGGGCTGTTCGGGGCCAGTACCGGGGCGGCCGCGGCCTTGATGGCGGCCGCCAAGCGCCCCGCGGAGGTCCGAGCGGTGGTGTCCCGGGGTGGGCGGCCGGATCTGGCCGCTCGCGTCCTGGACCAGGTGACCGCCCCGACGTTGTTCCTGGTGGGTAGTCGGGACCGGCAGGTGCTCCACTACAACGAGACCGCCGCGCTCGAACTCGCCGCCCCCTATCGAGTGCAGGTGGTGCCGAACGCCGGTCACCTGTTCGAGGAGCCAGGCGCCCTGGAGCAGGTCGGCCAGCACACGGTGGCGTGGTTCGAGGCCCACCTGCGGTGACGTACGGCGCTAGCTGCTCCGGCTGACCAGCCCGGACTGCGGCCTGCGCGCGGTGGTAGCCGGCCCGTTCACCGGCACCAGCACCACCGGACAGTGCGCGTTCTGCACACACTGCGCCGCTACCTGGCCTAACACCGGTCGGAGCAGCCGGGTCTGGCCGTGGCTACCGAGCACCAAGAGATCGGCGTCCCGGGAAGCGGTCTGCAACACCTCCGCCGGCCGCCCCTCCACCACTTCCCCCGCTACCGGAACCGGGCAGGACACCGCGTTGACCACGCGGGTGAGTGCCGCCACCGCCTGCTGCTTCGGCCCCTGCCGGGGATCGCCGTCACACCGCAACCCCGCATCCGGCAGGTCCGAACGCCACACCGTTATCGCCCGCACCAGGCCGCCCTGTTCGGCCGCCCGGCTCACCGCCCACTCCAACGCCCGTTGGCTGGCTTCCGAACCGTCAATCCCTACCAGTACGACATAGTCGTGACCCGTACCCATGTGTGTCGCCCCCCACTTCCAGGATGCGTGATCCTCCCTGGTCAGGTCCACAGCTAGGGCCGCTGGACCGCTGATCCGGGTGACCAGGGAACCTCAGCGGCCCCTCGAGCAACACCACCACCGCGGGAAGACGGCCGGACAGGACCGGCGAACCGGCATAGACCGCGGCGCGCCGGGGCACTCTAGACGGAAGAGCCTGTCCCCGGGGGCGGGATCGCCCTCGACGCGGTCGGTGAGCCACCCGCGGGAGGAAGTCGCCGGTCGCCCGGGCGGGAAAAGGAGCGACCATGCGGACATTAGTGGTATACGAGTCGATGTTCGGCAACACCCGCCAGATAGCGGAGGCCATCGCGGAAGGGCTGTCCACGGCGGGAAACGGTATGGACGTCGAGGTGCAGGAAGTCAGCTCCGCGCCCACGGAGGTGACCGCTGATCTCCTGGTGGTGGGAGCGCCGACACACGCGTTCATGTTGAGCCGGCCCGAAACCCGGCAGGCCGCCGCCGACCAGGTGGAAACCGGGCAGGAACTGGTCTCCCAGGGGATTGGGCTGCGCGAATGGCTGGATCAGGTACGGGTGCCGAACGGCACCGCGGCCGCGGTGTTCATCACCCGGGTACGCCGACCGCCCCTACCGACGTTCGCTGGTCGGCAGGCCAAGCAGCGACTGGAACGCCGCGGCTGCCGGCTGGTGACCCGCCCGGAAAGCTTCTACGTCTCCGGTACCCCGGGGCCGCTGTTGGTAGGGGAGGTCGATCGCGCCCAGCAGTGGGCGACCCAGTTGGCCGGCTCCCTGACCCCCACTGAGGTCTGACCGCTGACCCCACTGAGGTCTGACCGCCCGCCGCCGGGGGTCTGACCGCCCGCCGCCGGGGTCCGGGCGCGGGTGCTCAGGGAACGGTCCGGTCGATCGCCGCCGGCCCTTCCTCAGCGAGTTTCCGCCGCGCCCAGGCCACGTTCTCCGGCGTGGGATCCCGCCCCTCGGCGATCGCCAGATCCTCCGGATCCCACGGCTGCTCCGCCCCGGTGCGGAAACTCTCCGCCCGGGCCCGGGCACCTGCGGTGAGCCGATCCGGGTCGATCTCTCGCTCCGGGAACCGTCGCAGATACTCCCGCTCCAACTCCCGCATCCGCTGATCATGGTGGGCAAGGGCCTGGTCCGACCCGTGCCGCAGCGTGTCGTGTCGGGTCCGGTGCACGGTCGCCAGCTCCCGCATGAGGTCGTCGTGGGACAACTCACTCGCCGGCACGCGGTCCGCCGGCAGCACCGAGCCCGGTTCCGGACCCGCATGTCGGGTGGGGGAATTCTCGGTGTTCGCCATACTCAGCTGCTACCCGCCGGGCAAGCCCCGGTAACCGCTCGTCCGCCCGCGCGACTCGATGTTTTGCACCATCCCTGACTCAAAGTTCGATTAGTCCCGCCGGTCGGAGACATCCGGTCGGTGAGGTCGGAAACAGTGGAACCACCCGACCAGCGTGATCGGTTGCACCGGCCGTACTACCAGGGCAAAGTGAGAGCGTGGCGAAGCAGGGAGGCAGGCCGGACAGGCGCAAGCCCGGCCAAGGGGGTAAGCAGACGGGAAAGCGGGGATCCGGGCGAGCGGACAAGCAGGCGGCGGCTCGCCGGGCTGTCCGTGGCCTGCGACCGGAACGACAGCGTCGCGCGATCCTGATCTCATCGATCGCAGTGGCGGCGCTGTTGGTGGTGGGCATCCTCGGGATCGGGGTTTGGCTAGCCACCCGGCCGGATCCGGATGCAGCGATCCCGCCCTCCGCCACCTCCGATGAGCACGGGCTAGCGGTCGGCACCGGACCGGTCCCAGTCGAGATCTACCTGGACTTCATGTGTCCGGCGTGTCAGCAATTCGACGCGGCGTCCCGCCCGATCCTGGAGGAGTACCTGGCCGAGGGCACGGTGACCGTGATCTACCGGCCAATTGCGATCTTGAACCGGTACTCGACCACCCGGTACTCCACCCGCGCCGCGGCCGCGGCCGGCTGCGCCGCCGACGCGGGCCAGCTGGATCCGTACGTGGCGGCGCTGTTCACCAACCAGCCCCAGCAGGGCGGGGCGGGCCTCTCCGATGATCAGCTCGTCGAGCTGGGCAACTCGGTGGGGCTCGGCGAAGAGTTCGCGCAGTGTGTCCGGGACGGCACCTACCACGACTGGGCGAAGCTGAACACCGACGCCGCCGCCGACCGGGGCGTCCAGGCCACTCCGACGGTGTTCGTCGACGGCCAACGCCTCGACCCGCTCAGTCTGGATGCCCTGACCGCAGCCATCGACCGGGCCGCGGCCGGATCGTGAGCCACCGCCGCGGCGGGCCGAGGACACCCCAGAGCGGATAGGAGCGTGGATGACGAGGAGCACGCTGATCGGGCTGGTCGGGCTGGCCTGCCGGCTCGGGCTGGCCGGGGTGTGGCTGTACGCCGGCGGCACCAAAGTCGGCGACTTGGACGCCTCGATCCGGGCGGTCAAGGCGTACCAGCTGCTACCGCCGACAGTGGCGGAGCTCGTCGGGGCGGCGCTGCCGTTCGTGGAGATCGCCCTGGGGCTACTGCTGCTCGCGGGGCTCGCCACCCGGGTGGCGGCCAGCGTGTCTGCGCTGTTGATGGCCGGGTTCGTAGTCGGCATCGCCTCCGCCTGGGCCCGGGGGCTACGGATCGACTGCGGCTGCTTCGGCGGCGGTGGGGAACTCGCGGCGACCGAAACCCCGACCTATGGGCTGGATCTCGCCCGGGACGGGCTGTTTTTGGCCATGGCGGTGTTCCTGTTGTTCCGCCCGGTGACGCGCTGGTCGGTTGACCGCTGGCTGGCCGGTCCCGTACCCCACCGCCCCGACCCTGAAGCCTCTGAGGCTGTGGGCTGACGGATGACCGTCCCCGCCTGGCACGCGCTGCCTCCAGCGCAGGCCGCGGCCCGGCTAGGGACCGATGGGCAGGGCCTGTCCACCGGTGAGGCTCGTCGACGGCGGGAACAGTACGGCCGTAACCGGCTGCCGGAGCAGCCGCCCACCCCGGCGTGGCTGGTGCTGCTCCGGCAGTTCCGCAGCCCTTTGATCTACATCCTGCTGATCGCCACTGTGGTCACCCTCCTTCTCCGGGAGTTCCTGGACACGGTGGTGATCGTGATCGCGCTGGCGGTCAACGCCGGGATCGGGTTCGGGCAGGAGCGCCGGGCCGATCAGGCGGTACGGGCGCTCGCCCAGCTGGTGGTCCCGCAGGCCCGGGTGGTCCGGGACGGGCAGGAACGGCTGGTGGACAGCCGGGATCTGGTCCCCGGCGACCTGGTGCTGCTGGAACCGGGCAGCCGGGTGCCGGCCGATCTGCGGCTGATGCACGTCACCGGTCTACGGGTGGACGAGTCCCTCCTGACCGGGGAATCGACCCCGGTGACCAAACAGGTGGAGCCGGTGCCCGCCGCGGCGCCGCTGGCCGATCGGCACAGTGTGGCGTACACCGGGGCGATGGTGACCAGCGGCCGGGCCTGGGGGCTGGTGGTGGCCACCGGCGAGGCCACCGAGCTGGGGGCGATCGCCGGCCTGATCCGAGGGGAGCGGGTCGCCGAGACTCCGCTGCAGCAGCGGATGACCCGGTTCGCGCGGGTGATCGGGTTGGCGGTGGCGGTCACGGCCGGGGTGGCGTTCGGATCCGGGCTGTGGCTGGGCGGCACCGTGGAGGAGATGTTCCTGACCGCGGTCGCGTTGGCGGTGGCCGCCGTCCCGGAAGGGTTGCCGATCGCGGTCACGGTGGCGATGGCCCTCGGGGTGCGCCGGATGGCCCAGCGTCACGCGATCATGCGCCGGCTGGCGGCGGTGGAGACGCTCGGCAGTGTCACCGTGATCGGTTCCGACAAGACCGGCACCCTGACCGAGAACCGGATGACCGTCCGGGAGATCTGGACCGACGATGGATTCCACCCGGTGGGTGAGGTTCCCGCGGCCGGTTCGCCCCTGGCCTGGACCTTGACCGCGGGCGTGCTCACCAACGAGGCCGAGGCGTACTGGACCGAAGCGGGGATCGAGGCCACCGGCGACCCCACCGAGACCGCGTTGCTGGTGGCCGCGATCGAGTCCGGCCTGGTGCCGGATGAGCTGCGCGACCGCCACGCGGTGTTCGCCGACATCCCGTTCGAACCAGCCCGGAAGTACTCGGCCAGCATCCGCCAGCGGGACGGCCGTCACCTGGTGGTCGCGAAGGGGGCACCGGAGCGGATCCTGGGCATGTGCTCCCACCGCTGGACCGGGCAAGGTCCGGCGCCGCTGGACCCCGAGGGGGTGAACGCGGCCGCGGCGGAACTGGCCGCCCGGGGGTTGCGGGTGCTGGCGCTGGCCGGGCGCGAGCTGCCGGAGCCGGTGCCGACCCCCGCGCAGGTGGGCGAGCCGACCGGGCTGGCGCTGTTCGGGTTGGTCGGCATGCTCGACCCGCCCCGGGCGGGGGTGGCGGAGGCGATCGCGGACTGCCGGGCGGCCGGGATCCGGGTGGTGATGATCACCGGGGACCACGCGGTCACCGCCCGGGCGATCGCCGACACCCTCGGCATCGCCGGCCCGGGTGACCGGGTGTTGACCGGTGCCGAACTGGCCGGGCTGACCGACGCTCAGCTGCGCCAGCTGGTGCCGGAAGTCGCGGTCTACGCCCGGGCCGCTCCGGAGGACAAACTGCGCGTGGTCCGGGCGCTGCAGGAACGCGGCGAAGTGGTGGCGGTGACCGGGGACGGCGCCAACGACGCCCCCGCGCTGAGAGCGGCGGCGGTCGGGGTGGCGATGGGGCGTGGCGGCACCGACGTGGCTCGGGAAGCGGCGGACGTGGTGCTCACCGACGACAACTTCGTGAGCATCGCGGATGCGGTGACGGAGGGCCGGGTGACTTTCCAGAACATCCGGAAGGTCACCTTCTTTCTCCTCTCCAGTGGGGTCGCCCTGGTGTTGGCGATCCTGCTGGGACTGTGGTGGGGCTGGCCGCTGGTCATGCTGCCGGCCCAGCTGCTGTGGTTGAACATCGTCACCAGCGGGGTGCAGGATGTCGCCCTGGCGTTCGAGCCCGGAGACCGGACGCTACGCCGACGACCACCCCGGTCTCCGCGGGAAGGGATTCTGAACGGGGTGCTGTGGTGGCGGGCCGGGCTCGCCGGGGCGGTGATGGCCGCCGGCACCCTGCTGATGTTCTGGTGGGAGTGGGAACGCACCGGATCGGTCAGCCAGGCCCAGACGGTGGCCGCGACCACGATGGTGCTGTTCCAAGCGCTGCATGTGGGTAACGCTCGGGCGGTGCGGCGGTCAGTGTGGCAGCTTAGCCCGTTCTCCAACCGGTTCCTGCTGATCGGCACGGTGGTCTCGCTGGCCATCCACGTGGCCGCGATCTACCTCCCTCCCACCCAGTGGCTGCTGCGATTCGAGCCGGTCGACTTTTCGGCGTGGATCCGAATGGTGGCGGTGGCGTTCTCGGTGATCGTGGTGGTGGAAGCGGACAAGGTGCTCCGGCGCTGGCGAGGTGTGAACCGTTCCGGCACCGGGTAACACCTGCGCATGGCGGTGCCGGTACGGGACAACCTGCTGACCGGGCGGTTGGATGACGCGCTGCTGGAAACCCTGAAGCGGGTGGCAGCGGTGCTGAAGCGGACCGAGCTGCCGTTCGCGCTGGCGGGCGGATTCGCGGTGTACGCCCTGGGCGGCGCGTCCAGTGATCACGACGTGGATTTCCTGCTGCGCGAAGAAGACCTGCCCGCGGTCCGGGAGGCGTTGGAGGAGGCCGGGTTCGTCACCGAGCAACCGCCAGAGGACTGGCTGGTGAAGGTATACGACGGTGACCGACCGGTCGACTTGATTCACCGGCCGGTGGAGCGGCCGGTAACCGACGCCACGCTCGCGGACTCGACGGTGGTCATGGTGACCTCGATGCACCTACCGGTGATGTCGGCGACCGCCTTGATGATCTACAAGTTGCTCACCTTCTCGCAGCACCATTGCGACTTCACCCGCGCGCTCCCGATGGCGCGCTCCCTGCGGGAGCAGATCGACTGGCACCGGGTGCGCCGAGAAACCTCCCACTCCCCGTTCGCGGAAGCGTTTCTGGTGCTGCTGGACCGGTTGGGGATAGTGCCGATGGTACGAGATCTAGCGGAGGTCCAATGACGACGCCAGCGACCGGTGGGCCACCGACCGGTGATTTGGACTATGTGGAGGCCGAGGTCCGGCGACTGCTGGCCGAGGACCCGGGGATCGGGGAACAAGGCATTGAAGTGCGGCACCGGGAACGCGTACTGGTGCTGCGGGGGGAGGTGGAGAGCCCGGGCCGACGGCGGGAGATCCTGCGGACGGTCCGGAACCGGTTCCCGGGACTGGCGCTGCGGGCAGACATCTCGGTGAGCGCCACCCATCCGCCCGACGCACCAGAGGAGCTGCCATGAGCGGGATGGTCCGGATCGCGGCGGTGGGGGATGTCCACATCGCTGAGGACGTGGCGGGGCAGTTCCGGCCGGGAATGGCCGACCTGGCCGAGCGGGCGGATGTGCTGCTCCTGGCGGGAGATCTGACCCGGTTCGGCACCCCGGACGAGGCGCGGCTGGTCGCCGCCGAGTTCGGAGGGTTGCCGGTCCCGGTGGTGGCGGTGCTGGGCAACCACGACTACCAGAGCGATCAGGTGCCGGAACTGGTCAGTATCCTCGCCGACGCCGGGATCACGGTTCTCGAAGGCGACAGTACGGTGATCGACACCCCGGCGGGGCGGCTGGGGATCGCCGGAACCAAGGGGTTCGGAGGTGGTTTCGCCGGCCGGTGCGCTACCGCGTTCGGGGAACCGGAGATGAAGGCGTTCGTCGGGGCCAGCGGCGCCCTCGCCGATCGACTGGGGGAAGCGCTGCGGTCAGTGGAGTGCGATGTCCGGGTCGCGCTGACCCACTACGCACCGGTGCCGGACACGCTGGCCGGGGAACCGCTGGAAATCTATCCGTTCCTCGGGTCCTACCTCCTGGCGCAGGCGATCGATTCGGCGCCCACCGCGCTGGCGGTGCACGGCCATGCCCACTACGGCAGTGAGCGAGGCATGACCCCGGGTGGGGTGCTGGTCCGCAACGTCGCTCACCCGGTCATCCGGCAGGCGTACAGCCTGTTCCACCTGGACGTGCCGTCCCCGGTGACCGAGGAGCTCGCCGGGGCGGAGCGGGCCACGGGATAGCGCGGCGGTCAGGCGGCGGCCTGCCACATCACGTCCACCGCGTGCGCGGTGAACCCGAGTCGGGCATACAGCCGGCGCGCCGGCTGATTGTCGTCGTCCACATACAACATCACCTGCTCGAGCCCGCGGTCCCGCAGGTACCGCAGGCCGGCCAGCGTGAGCGCGGTCCCCAAGCCGGTGCCGTGTGCGGCTGGGTCCACTCCCACCACGTAGACCTCGCCGATCGGCTCGCCGTGGTGCCAGTTACCTGGACCGTGCACTTTGGTCCAGTGGAACCCGAGCAGCCGATCGTCCTCCGACCGTACCGCCAACAGGAACCCTTCCGGGTCGAACCACGGCTCCGCCATCCGCATCCGCAGATCGTCCGCGGTCCAGCGCCCCTGCTCCGGGTGGTCGGCGAACGCACGGGCGTTGACGGTGAGCCACTGGGCGTCGTCGACCCCGGGCTGGAAGGGGCGCAGCTGGACCCCGTCCGGCAGCACCGGTTCCGGGATCGGTTCCTGCAACGATCGCCGCAGCTGGTGCAGCACCCGCACCCGGCGGAACCCGAGCGCCTGGGCGGTGGCGGCCGCCTCCGGCAGGTCGCCGTGTGACCACACCCGTAGCGGCGGCCGGTCCGCCGGGATCCGCTCCTGGGCCGCGGCCAGCAGCCGCCGGCCGATCCCGGCCCGCCGGGCCTCCGGATGCACCACCAGTTCGGCGCTGGGGTCACCCGCGAGGTCGAGCTGGCCGTAGCCGACCACCCGCCCGGCGGAGTCGCGCGCCAGCAGGTGCACGCCACCGCCGTGCCGCAGTTGCAGCACCACCTGTTCGGAGAAGGGGTAGGTCCCGTCCGTGGCCGCGGCGGTGTCGGCCAGCGCCAGCACCTGGTCGACCTCTGCGGTCGACAGTGGGCCAGCGGACGTGGTGACGGTGATCGGCCCGGGGGCGGTAGTCATGCCACTCCAATCTGGGACGAGTCCTCGACGTGCGCGCCGGGCCCGTCCGGGGCCGGCTCCCAACCCTCATCCGGCAGCGGACGGACCGCGGGCTGTACGAACTTGTACCCCACCTGCCGGACGGTGCCGATCATCCCCTCGTACTCCGCACCGAGCTTGGCGCGCAGCCGTCGCACGTGCACATCCACCGTCCGGGTGCCGCCGAAGTAGTCGTACCCCCACACCTCGCGGAGCAGCTGATCCCGGGTAAACACCCGCCCCGGGTGCTGCGCCAGGAACTTCAGCAGTTCGAACTCCTTGTAGGTGAGGTCCATCGGCCGGCCCTTCAGCCGGGCCGAGTAGGTGTCCGGGTCGATGAGGAGGTCACCGGCCCGGATCATCCCGCCGCGCTGGTCGTCCGCCTGGGCGTGCCGCCCGGTGGCCAGTCGCAGTCGGGCCTCCACCTCCGCCGGGCCGGCGCTGGCGAGGATCACGTCCGCTATGCCCCAGTCGGCGGTGACCGCGACCAGCCCGGCCTCGGTGACCACCGCCAGCAACGGGGCGGGCAGGCCGGTGGTGTGCAGCAGCCGGCAGACCGCGCGCGCCTCGGCCAACTCCGTACGGGCGTCCACCAGCACGACGTCGGGGCTGGGACCGGTCAGCAGCGCCTGCAGATCCCGCGCGGCCGGGCGTACCCGATGGGGTAGCAGATCCAGGCTGGGGAGCACGGTTCCGGGGTCGGTAGTGGGATGGGCCGCCAGCAACAGGATCTCCACGGCGTACCTCCCAACAGGCGGATCGGCGGCGGCCTGGCGGTGATTCAGTCTACCGGCACCGACCGGCCCGATCCGGCACACACGGTGCACCCACCGTGTAGCTAA
The DNA here is from genome assembly GCA_963809545.1 of uncultured Actinomycetota bacterium. GTDB lineage: Bacteria > Actinomycetota > Actinomycetes > Mycobacteriales > Micromonosporaceae > Natronosporangium. The sequence goes on from CAWEKD010000005.1 coordinate 471,598, forward strand.
CCCGGAACCAGCGGTGCTCTGGCACGATCAGGGAGTGTCTGGCAGCACCCCTCCTCAGGAGTCTCCGCCTCCGCGGCGATCGGCGCCGGCCGTGCGACCAGTCCGGTTCGGACCGGTCCGACGACTGCTGTCGCTGGCGATCGCGGGGTTCTCGGCGCTGCTGGCGGTCGGCCTCATTTTTGGGGCGCACGCCGCCGGTCTGGGGTGGTTGCGCAGTTCGTACGCGGTGGTGATCCTCGGCATCCAGGCCCTGTTCGTGTTGGCATTCACCATCGCGCTGCGCCCACCCGACCCGCGGGTGGTGGCGGGGGTGGGGCTGGTGGCGGCGGTGGCGGCGGATGTGGCCGCGGTGGTGCCGGCCGCCCCCACCGTGGCTCCGCTCGGGGTGATCGCAGCCGGTGGCTTCCTGACGGCGGTGGTGGGCCAGCTGCTCCGCCGCCCGGGCCGGATCCGGGTGACCGAGTCGTTGTCGGCCAGCCTGGTGGTCGTGGCCGGGGTGATCGCCTACGCGGTGCTGATCGTGCTCACCCGGCTGCCCAGCGGCACCCAGGCGATCCTGGTATGCCTGTCCGCGGCCGGGGTGGCGTTGATCGTGGCCCGGGTGACGGACACGGTGCTGCCGTGGCCCCGGCTGGCGCCGCAGGTGCCGCGGGGGGCGGCCGGGGTGGTGCTGGGCGCCATGTTCGGCACGGCCGCGGCCGGGATGCTGGGCAGGTACGTCGCCGGATTCACCCCGGGCAGCGCCGCGCTGGTGGGGGTGGCGACCGCGATGGCGGCGGTGCTGGCGGACTTGTCGGTGGGGTACGCCGAGGCGGGGCGCCGGCTGGGCGGGGAGCCGCCGACCCTGTGGATCGCCCGCCACCTGCAGGGGCCGCTGGCCGGCTTCGGACTGGCCGCCCCCCTGGCTTATTTACTGACAGCAATCTTCTTGGCGCCGACTTATCAGTAGGGGTCGGCAACGGGGGCAAGGAGCGACAGATGCGGACCCTGCGACGGGTACTGGTGGCCCTGCTGGTGCTGCTGGTGCTGCTGGCGGTGGCCGACCGGGTGGGGGCGTGGGTGGCGCAGCGGGCCCTGGCCGACCAGGTCAGCCAGGAGCTGGCTGCTCGCGGCGTGGACAGCGCGCCCCCGGAGGTCTCGATCGCAGGAGTGCCGTTTCTCACTCAGGTCGCGGCCGGGCGGTACGAGTTGATCACCGTCCATCTACGCGATGTGGGCACCGACCAGCTGCGGTTGGCGACGGTGGAGTTGACCGCCCACGACGTCACCGCTGCTGCCCGGGACCTGCTCAACCGAGAAGGGCCGGTGGTGGCTGACCGGCTGACCGGCGACATCACCGTCGGATACGCCCGCGTGGTGGAGTTGACGGGGCTGCCGCAGCTGACCCTGACCGCCGCGGAGGACGGACGGCTGCGGATCGCGTTGACCACCGAGGCGCTAGGCGCGCCGGTGCAGGTGAGCGGCGTGGCCAGCGCCACGGTAGTGGACAACACGGTGCGGTTGGCGGTGGAAGAACTGCGGCTGGTGGAGCCGTCCATACCGATCGGGGCGGAGGCGCTGCTGGCGGAGCTGGCTCAGCGGTTGTCGGTCACCGTGGTGCTGCCGCCGCTGCCGTACGGGCTGCAGCTGGAATCGGTCCGGGCGGAGCCGGCCGGGTTGGTGGTCCGGGTGACCGCGGACCAGGTGCGGTTGGTTTGACCGAGATCACTCGCCGGCTCTCGGATGCTGGGCAGAAAATGTCGATCCGCGCTGATCAGTGCTATGGTCGCTGCCGTGGGCAGGGTACTCATGCTTACCAAACGGCGCGCGGTTGATCTGTGCCGCGTGACCACCTGCCTGTGTCGCTCCGTCTGAGGCGGAGCCGACGCTCTTTCCGTTCCTCGCGCGGTTCCGCAGAACCCGTGCAGCTTCCCATCCACCCAGGGTTGCCGCACGGTCTGGCTGCGCCGGTGCCGTGCGGCGACTCTTCTAGAGTCGATCAAGGAGCGTCACATGAGTCGCGACACCGCGCTCGTCACGGTCGAGTGGGCCGAGAAGAACCTGAACACGCCCGGAGTGGTCTTCGTCGAAGTGGATGAGGACACCTCCGCCTATGACACCGGACACATCCCTGGTGCGATCAAGCTGGACTGGCGGACTGAGCTGCAGGATCCGGTACGCCGGGACTTCCTCAACCGCGAGCAGTTTGAGGAACTGATGTCCGCCAAGGGGATCAGCAACGACGACACGGTGGTCCTCTACGGCGGCAACAACAACTGGTTCGCGGCGTACGCGTACTGGTACTTCAAGCTGTACGGCCACGAATCGGTCAAGCTGCTCGACGGCGGCCGTAAGAAGTGGGAGCTGGACAACCGCGTGCTGGTGACCGAGGTGCCGCAGCGGCCCCGCACCACCTACCGGGCCAAGGAGCAGGACCTGTCGCTGCGGGCGTTCCGGGACGAGGTGGTGGCCGCGATCGGCACTCAGAACCTGGTGGACGTGCGCTCCCCGGACGAGTACGCCGGCCGGCTGCTCGCCCCCGCCCACCTGCCGCAGGAGCAGGCGCAGCGGGGCGGCCACATCCCGACCGCGATCAACGTGCCGTGGAGCAAGGCCGCCAACGAGGACGGCACCTTCAAGTCCAATGAGGAGCTCCGCGCGCTGTACGAGGCGGCGGGGCTGGACGGCTCGAAGCCGATCATCGCGTACTGCCGGATCGGGGAGCGGTCCTCGCACACCTGGTTCGCCCTGCACGAGCTGCTCGGGTACCAGAACGTGAAGAACTACGACGGCTCCTGGACCGAGTACGGCTCGCTGGTGGGCGTGCCGGTGGCGACCGGGGACGAGCCGGGGGAGCCGGCGTGAGCGCCGCGGCGGCATCCGGCTGCGGGGCGCCGGACCAGTCCGCCCCGCTGACCGGGGTCGACCCGACCCGGGAGACGGTCATCACCGGGGTGGTGCGGAACTCCACCGGCACGGCGGTGGGGGGCGCGTACGTGCGGCTGTTGGACGCCACCGGCGAGTTCGCCGCGGAGGTGGTCAGCTCTCCGGAGGGTGCGTTCCGGTTCTACGCCGCCCCCGGCACCTGGCAGGTGCGGGCGCTGTCCCGCCAGGGCACCGGCCAGGTCGAGGTGCCGGCCACGGTCGGGATCAACCAGGTAGCGCTGACCGTCGCCTGACGTGAGATCGGGCGGGTGGCTGCGGGGAAGCCGCCCGCCCGATCTTCATGGCAGGATGGCCGGGTGCGGTGGACCGGGAGGCGCCTGTGGTGGGCGGGGCTGGTGGCGGCGTGGGCGGTCGGGCTGCTGGTAGCGGGGATCTGGTCGGTTCATCACGACCCGCCGACGGTACGGGCGCAGAGTGACCTGTCCAGCGGGGCCCGGACGGTCGAGGCGGCGGCCGCCACCCTGCGGGAGCTGGTGGCTCCGGTCGTCTCCACCGCGCCGACCGAGCTGACCGAGATCACCGATTGTCGGCTGGCGCTCGGCCGCACCGGGCAGAAGTTGACGCAGCGGCTCACCTTCCAGGTGCCCGACGGTCAGGAGCAGGCGCTGCTGGAGCGGTTGGCGGAGCAGCTGCCGGAGCAGTGGCAGGCCCGCCACTATCCGAGCAGCCAACGGTTCTACGCCGACGCCGGGAACTTCGTGACCGTTCGGGGTGAGGTGACGGCTCCCGGGCAGGTCAGGCTGACGTTGAACACCGGCTGCCGCCCGGAGCACCTGCCCGGTGGCTAGACCAGCCGGCGCCGGTCAGTAGCCCCGGGCCTCAGTAGACCAGGGCCTGGACCCCGTCGGCCAGGATCTCCTCGACAAACGCCGCTGCCCCGGCGATCCTGACCCCGGGCAGCACATCCGCCTCGGTGATTCCCCGCCGGGCGGCGCACTGGCTGCACACCGTGACCCGCCCTCCGGACAGCACCGTTTCCAGCAGGTCCGGCAGCGGCGCGGAATGCGGCAGCTCGAACGTGGCCGCCCGCCCGGGCAGGGCGAACCAGGCGGACTCCCCGGTCAGCCACAAGGAGACGGTGGCCCCGGCGGTCACCGCGGTGGCCGCTACCGTGAACGCCTGCCCACACCGCTCCGGCGCGTCCGCCCCGGCGGTCGCTTTCACTACCAGCGTCCGAGCCATACCCGACAGCATATGATCGGTCGGATGGTGACTGAGATCGGGTTCGTGAGCCTGCTGGTGACCGGATTCGGGGTGCTGGCAGGCAGCCTGATCTACCTCGCGATCAGGATCGGACGAGGAGCATGACGTACGCCGAGCCGCCGTGGGCGCACCTGCCTCCGGCGGAGCCTTACCCCTATTCGGACACCCACGATCCCGACTCCGGTCCCAAGCCCCATCCAGCGATCCGGGACCTGGTGCCGTACCTGGGGTTCTGGCGGGGCCGGGGCCGGGGCGGCTACCCGACGATCGAGGACTTCGACTACGCCCAGGAGGTGCGGATCAGCCACGACGGCCGGCCGTTCGTGGCGTACGAGTCCTGGAGCTGGGTGCTGGACGAGCACTCCCGGCCGGTGCGGCCGGCGGCCCGGGAGAGTGGCTGGTGGCGACCGGTGCTGACCTCCGACGGGGAGCCCACCGGCGAGCTGGAGGCGTTGTTCACCAGCCCGACCGGGATCATGGAGCTGCACATCGGCCATATCAAGGGCGGCACGGTCGAGTTGGCCACCGACGCGGTGGTCCGCACCCCCACCGCCAAGGAGGTCACCGCCGGGCACCGGTTGTACGGGATCGTGCAGGGGGCCTTGATGTACGCCCAGGAGATGGCGGCGGTCGGCCACCCCCTGACCCCGCACCTGTCCGCGCGACTGACCCGGGTCACCGAGTCCTGACGCTATTCGGCCAGGGGGAGCGGGGTACCGATCCGGACCGCCTGCCCTTCGGTGTACGGATCGGTGTGTACCTGCACCGCGAGCGGCCGGGATTCGGTCGGCAGGTCGAAGGTGAGGATGGCGGTGGCCGCTTCTCCGGGCACCAGCGTGCCGAACGGCAGCCGCTCCTCTTCCGGCACGGGCAGGTGGCGGGCTCCGGTGTCCGCCAACAGCAGTTGGGCGCCGGCCGGTACCCGCACCGGGTGGTTACCGTCGTTACGGGCGCCGACCACCACCTCGCACCGCTGTCCGTGCACCGCCCGCGCGGACGGGCCACACCGCACCAGGTGCACCACGAACGCCACCTGACCGTCCCGGACCTCCACCCCGATCGGTTGGGGTGCGGCGACTTCATTGGGGGAGGCCGGGCGTAGGTAGGACCAGACCCCCCACGCCACCACCACCGGTCCGAGGGTCAACACGGACAGTCCGGCGACCGCCGCGGTGCGCACCGCGGTGACCGGTCCGCGGCGCTGCCACCATCTCTCTACTCTGGAGAGAAAACCAGGGACCCAGGCCAGCCACGCGGGGCGCCGGATCCGTCGACGCGCCCGGGCAAGACCCCGCCGGTCGGTCCGAGATTGGGGCCGCCGGAACCGGTCCGGTAGCCAACGCCGACCGGGGCGACCCGGCCGCCGGAGCGCCGTACCTCGTACTTTCCCCTTTCCCACATTCCGGGCAGTACCCGCGTATGTGCGGATTATTCACGTTCTGTCCGGGCGGGGGAAAGGCGCGCGAGCCGCCCCAGACCCCTCAGGCGACCACCCGCCGCCGCACGCGCCGCGGCGTCACTCCGCCGCCGGCACCGGGTAGCCGAGCACCTCCTGCACCACCGGGGTAGCGGCAGACGGCGGCAGCTCCACCCCGTCCAGGCTGCGCACCGGCACCACCCCCCGCAGCGAGGAGGCGAACCAGACCCCGTCCATCTGCAGCAGGTCGGCCGGGCGCACCATCCGCCGCACGGGTCGCCACCCGAGCCGCTCCGCCTGGCTGAGCAGCCACGCCGCGGTCGTACCGGCCAGGATCCCGGTGGTGTCGGCGGGGACGGTGCACAGCTCCTCCCCGTCCAGCCACACCAGGGTGGAGGTCGGTCCCTCCAGCGCGTACCCCTCCAGGGAGGTCCACAGCACATCGTCGGCCGACTGCGACCGCGCCCACCGTTGGGAGGCCATGTTCACCGCGTACGACAGCGCCTTGGCTCCCCCCAGCAGCCACGGTGTCTCGGCGGTCCGTAGGTCGGCGGGGATCCCCAGCGTGGCGGTGACCACCGCGATCCCGGTCCGCCGCGCCATCCGCACCGCCGGCGCCACCGGATTCACGGTGGCGTACACCGTCACCGGACCACCGTGCTCCGGCCCGCGGGTGCACACCAACCGGAGCGCGGCCTCCACCTCCGCCGGCCACCCGTCACAGGCGGTCGCGGCCAGCTCCCGCAGGGTCGCCTCGTCCGGCAAGTCGAGGTCAAGCAACTGCGCCGACCGGCGCATCCGGGCCAGATGCTCATCCAGCAGCCACGGCTGCCCCGCCCGGACATGCATCGTCTCGAACACCCCGTCGCCGCGCAGCACGCCCAGGTCGTCCGCGCGCAGGATGGGCGTGTCCACCGACACCCGGCCTCGTCCGAGCAGTACCACCACCGGCTCGACCACGTCCGGAGCCTACCCCGCCGGCGCAGGGCTCCCGGAAGGCGCCCTTGTCCTGATTATTCGGATGAGGAGGGGTGCCTTCTGCCGCTGAAGGCGTGGCATGGGTGCAGCCGCGATCGCGTTCGTGCCAGAATGCGGCGTGCCCTCGTATCCCGACGCGGCGCCACTGCCATCCCTGTCATCTCCCACCGGTGCCCGCGACGGACGGCTCGGCTACGTCGCGGATCTGCACATCCACTCCAAGTACTCCCGGGCTTGTAGCCGGGACCTGGAGCTGCCGAACCTGGCGTGGTGGGCCCGGCGGAAGGGAATCGCGGTGCTCGGCACCGGCGACATCACCCATCCGGCCTGGCGAGAGCACGCCCGCTCCCAACTGCGCCCGGCCGAGCCGGGCCTGTTCCGGCTGGCTCCGGAGGTGGAGGAGGAGGTCAACCGGACGTTGCCGCCCCGGTTGGCGAGCCTGCCCGCGGCCCGGTTCCTGCTGTCCGTGGAGATCTCCACCATCTACAAGCGGGACGGACGCACCCGCAAGGTGCACCACCTGGTGTATCTGCCAGACTTCACCGCCGCCGACCGATTCGCCGCCGCCCTCGGCCGGATCGGCAACCTGGCCTCGGACGGCCGGCCGATCCTGGGGCTGGACTCGCGGGACCTACTGGAGATCACCCTGGAGAGCAGCCCGGACGCCTATCTGGTGCCGGCACACATCTGGACCCCGTGGTTCTCGGCGCTGGGGTCGAAGTCCGGATTCGACTCGATCGCCGACTGCTACGCCGACCTGGCCGACCACATCTTCGCGGTGGAGACCGGGCTGAGCTCCGACCCGGCCATGAACTACCGGGTGTCGAGCCTCGACACCTACCAGCTGATCTCCTGTTCGGACGCGCACTCGCTACCGGCGCTGGGGCGGGAGGCGACCGTCTTCACCGAACCGCTGAACTACTTCGAGATCCGCCAGGCACTCCGCACCGGCGACCGGCTGCAGGGCACGATCGAGTTCTTCCCCGAGGAGGGGAAGTACCACGCGGACGGCCACCGGGCCTGCGGGGTGAACTGGTCACCGGAGCAGACCCGGGCCGCCGGCGGCAAGTGCCCAGAGTGTGGGCGGCCGCTGACGGTCGGGGTGCTCAGCCGAGTGACCGAACTGGCCGACCGGCCCGCGGACGCGCCCCCACCCCCGCACGCCAAGCAGGTCACCCACCTCGTTCCCCTGGCGGAGATCCTCAGCGAGATCCACAAAGTCGGCCCGAAGACCAAGACCGTCGCCGGCAAACTGAACCAGTTGGTGGCCGCGCTCGGTCCGGAGCTGTCCATCCTCACCGAAGCGCCGCTGGACGAGATCGCTCGGGCCGGTGGGGAGGTGTTGGCCGAAGCGGTACGCCGGTTGCGCGCCGGGGAAGTCCGGCGCACCCCCGGTTACGACGGCGAGTACGGGGTGATCCGGCTGTTCGATCCGGACGAACTCGACCGCCCCGGGGGCATCGCCGGCCCGGCCGCCCTGTTCGAGGTGCCCGCGTCCGCGCCGCCCGCGCTGGCGGCACCGGTGAGCCGGGCGGTGGACCTGCCCACCGTGCCGGCCGGGGAGCCGGTGTTGGTGGGGATGGAAGAGGTCGGCACCGGCCTGCTGGACCGCCTAGATGCGATGCAGCGGGTGGCCGCGTCCGCCCCCGGTGGGCCCCTGCTCGTGGTGGCCGGACCGGGCACCGGCAAGACCCGTACCCTCACCCACCGCATCGCCTACCTGTGCGCGGAACTGGGCGTGTCCCCCGACGCGTGCCTGGCGATCACCTTCACCCGGCGCGCCGCCGACGAGCTGCGCGCGCGGTTGCGGGCGCTGCTGGGGGAGGCCGCCGACGGGGTGACCGTGGCCACCTTCCATGCCTTGGGGTTGATGATCCTGCGGGAACATCCGACCAAGGCCGGGCTCCGACCGGACTTCACCGTGGCCGACGAACCGGTCCGGACCCAGCTGCGGGAGGAGGCCGGGTTGAGCCAACAGGACGGTCCGGACGCCCCCGCCTGGCGGCGGTACCGGAGCCTGCTGCGTAAGGCCAACCTGGTCGACCTGGACGAGTTGGTGTCCGCCCCGCTGGAGTTGCTGCGCGCCCACCCGGAGCTGGCCGAGGAGTACCGGCACCGGTGGCCATGGGTGTTCGTGGACGAATACCAGGACGTCGACGAAGACCAGTACGAACTGCTGCGCCAACTGACGCGGCCGGACGGCAACCTGTGCGCGATCGGCGACCCGGACCAGGCGATCTACTCCTTCCGGGGCGCGGACGTACGGTTCTTCCTCCGGTTCTCCCAAGACTTCACCGACGCGCGGATGGTGCGACTCAGCCGCAACTACCGCTCCACCCCACCGATCATCGCGGCGGCGGTGCAGGCGATCGCACCCTCCACGCTGGTACGTGGTCGGCGGCTGGAGCCGGTCCGGCTCTCCCCGGACGCGCCGCTGCTCGGGCGCTACCAAGCATCGTCCCCGGCCGACGAAGCGGCGTTCGTGGCCCGCACCATCGACATGTTGGTGGGCGGGGTGTCCCACCGGTCACTGGACAGCGGCCGGGTAGACGGGCGGGCGGTCACCGAGGCGGTGTCGTTCTCGGACATCGCGGTGCTGTACCGGACCGACGCCCAGGCCGGCCCGGTGATCGACGCGCTGCAGCGGGCCGGGATCCCCGTGCAGAAGCGCTCCCACAACCGGCTGCGGGACCGCACCGGGGTGGCGGAGCTCGCCCGCGAGCTCACCCTGGCCGGGCTGGGGGACGACCGGACCGACCTGGTGACCCGGATCAAACAGGTCGGGCAGGCCCTGGCCGAACGGTACGACACCCCCACCCTGGACCCGGACGAAGCGGTGACGGTCGCGCCGGAAGACGTGTGGGCGGCGGTGGAGTTGGTCTTGCCGCTCGCCGAAGAGTGCGGCGACGACCTACCCCGCTTCCTGGCCGCGCTGGCGGCCGGCACCGAAGTGGACGCCCTGGATCCGCGTGCCGAGGCGGTGACCCTGCTGACCATGCACGCGTCCAAGGGCCTGGAGTTCCCAGTGGTGTTCCTGATCGGGGTGGACGACGGGTTGTTGCCGCACTCGTTCGGCGGCAACCTGACCGACGAGGCGGTCGCGGAGGAGCGGCGGCTGTTCTTCGTCGCGCTCACCCGGGCGCAAGACCGGCTGTACCTCAGCCACGGCGAACGCCCCAGCCGGTTCTTGTCGGTGATCGACACCGGCTTGTTTGAGCTGCTCAACCCGGTGCGGAGCCGCCGCCCCCGGCACCAGCAGCCCCGGCTGCTGTAAGCCCACCCGGGGTCCGCCGACACCTGCCGGCGGCAGGATCACCCCCGGATCCGCTCGGCTCGGTCGGCTTGGTCAGTCACGCTACGGTGACGGGGGCGCTACTCCCCCGGCGTCCAGGAGGTTGAAGGTTGATGTCGCGCTACGGATCGCCCGAGGAGCCATACGGGTCGGCTCGGGACGACTACGGCCCGCCGTCTGACCCGTGGGGCCACACCGCCGAAGCTTGGAGCGATGCCGTCACCCCTCCCGCCGGCCATCCCGTACCGCCCGCCGGCCACCACCCGGCACCACCGGCCGGCTACCCGATGCCGTTGGACGGCCAACCGACGCCTCCGCCCGGTTACCCACCACAGCGCCCGGCCCCGCCGTACCAGGGGACGGCCCGGCCCCACCCGCTCTCCCAGGCCGAGCCAGGCCCGAGCAGCCCCGCGCCACCCCCGGCTGGGCCGGATCCGATGGTGCTTCCCTCCGCAGGCCGCCCACCCCGGTCCGCGCGGTCCCGACTGCTGGGGCTGTACGCGATGGTGGCCGCCCTGGTGCTGGTGGCCGCCGCCGGCGTGGGGTACGCGCTGTTCCTGCTGACCGGCGACGATGAGCCGGATGAGAACCTGACCGTGGCCCCGACCACCACCCCCACCGCCACCGGTGACCCGACCCCCGCCACGGAGCCGACCCCGAACCCCCGGGACAACCTGGGGATGAACGCGGCGATGGCGCTGGTGGACGACTGCCTGGTCAACGACGGCACCATGGACGACCCGCAGATGCGGATCGTGTCGTGTGACACCGACGAGAGCAGCCAGGTGTTCCGGGTCCTAGCGATCTTCGACGAAGAGGTCGAGGGCCAGGGCGAGGTCGCGGACGAGCAGGCGCAACAGATCTGCGCGGACGTGGACGGCTACACCCACCACTACTACGAAGTGGGCGAGGCGGCCAGCTTCGTCCTTTGCCTGGCCGAACTGGACTGAACCGGGACATCAGGCCGGGCCCCCTCGCTGGCGCCCGGGGCGGACCTGGGCCCATTCGTTCCATAGTTGTGCCGAAAACCAGGCGTTATCATTTTGATGGCGCCACTGCAAAGGCTATGGCGCCATTGCCTTACTGAAGGACGATGGACGAGGACTGTAATACCGACACCCAGGCGGTGACTAATGTCCGCCTCGCACGAGGGCGGGCCCGATGACCTGGGTAGTGAGTCTGCTGATCGGGGTCCTCGTGATCCTGGTCATCACCGCTGTGACCGGCTACTTCGTAGCCCAAGAGTTCGCGTACATGGCGGTGGACCGATCCCGCCTGGCCGCCCGCGCGGAGGCTGGTGACGCCGCCGCCACGCGTGCCCTCAACATCACCCGGCGCACCTCTTTCATGCTCTCGGGTGCGCAGCTCGGCATCACCATCACCGGCTTGCTGGTGGGCTACGTCGCCGAGCCGCTCGTGGGCCGGGCGCTCGGGGATGCGCTGGACGGGGTCGGCGTCCCCACCGCGGTCGGGGTGGGCGTCGGTACGGTGCTGGCGCTCCTCTTCTCGACCCTGGTGCAGATGCTCTTCGGCGAGCTGTTCCCGAAGAATCTCGCGATCGCCCGCCCCGAACCGGTCGCGGTGTGGCTGGCGCGCTCCACCGCCGCCTACCTCGCCGCCCTGGGCTGGCTGATCCGCATCTTCGACGCCGCCTCCAACCAGCTGCTGCGGCTGCTGCGCATCGACCCGGTCCAGGATGTCGAGCATTCGGCCACCGTCCGGGACCTGGAGCGCATCGTCGCCGAGTCTCGCGCCAGCGGCGACCTCCCCGCGGACCTGTCGGTCCTGCTCGATCGGATCCTCGACTTCCCCCAGCAGGACGTCGAGCACGCCATGGTGCCGCGGACCCGCGTGGATGTCGTCCGCGAAGACGAGCCGCTACGGCGGGTACGGGAACGCATGGCCACCGGCCACTCGCGTTATCCCGTGGTCGACCGGTACGGCAACGTCGTCGGCATGGTGCACCTGTCCGACCTGTTGGCCGGCCAGGTCGATCTGGACGCCCCGGTCAGCCAGCTGCTACGCCCCGCCCTCGCGCTGCCCACCACCATGCGGCTGCCGGAGGCCCTGCGCGAACTGTCCGCGACCCGCAACGAGATGGCGTGCGTCGTGGACGAATACGGCGGCTTCGCGGGCGTGCTGACGATCGAGGACATCGCCGAAGAGCTCGTCGGCGAGATCAACGACGAGCACGACGCCCCCGCTCCACCCCCGTTGGTGCCGACCGGCGATGGGGCCTGGCTCGTCACCGGGGATGCGCACATCGATGAAATCGAGCGGGCGATCGGTCACGACCTGCCCACGGGTGACTATGAGACCATCGCCGGCCTCACCATGGAGGTCAGCGGCACCCTACCTCCGCCCGGCACGACCGTCACCGTGGCGCTCCCGGTCAACCCGGCGCTCCTCGCGCTCGAGGAGGAGCCTCCCGCCCGGGCCCTGCGGATCGAGATTCTCGAGGTGGAACGCCGCGTGCCGTCCAGGCTGCGGCTGAGCCTGCTCAAGGAGATCCCGGTCGCCCTGCCGGAGCAGGTGGCTGAGGACGGGAAGGTGCTCCAGTGAGTAACCCCTGGGTCGTACTCGCCGCTACGGTGGTGCTCATCGGGTTGAGCGCGTTCTTCGTCGCCGTCGAGTTCGCGCTGCTCGGCGCCCGCCGCTACCGGCTCGAGGAGGCGGCCGCCACCAGCTGGTCCGCCCGGGCCGCGCTGCGGAGCTCCGCTGAGCTGACCGTCCTCCTCGCCGGCTCCCAGCTCGGCATCACCGCCTGCACCCTCGCCTTGGGGGCGGTCGCCAAACCCGCGCTCCACCACTGGCTGACGCCGGCGATCGAGTGGCTCGGGGCGCCGTACGTGCTCGCGGACATCGCCGGGTTCATCCTGGCGCTCGTCGTCATCACCTTCCTGCACCTCGTCATCGGGGAGATGGCGCCGAAGTCGTGGGCGATCGCCCACCCGGAGCGGTCCGCCATCCTGCTCGCACTGCCCATGCGGGCCTTCATGGCGGTCACCCGCCCGGTCCTGGTAGCCCTCAACGAGGCGGCCAACTGGTGTCTGCGGCGGGTCGGGGTCGAGCCCGCCCAGCGGATCGTCACCGGCCACGGCCCGGACGAGCTGCGTCACCTCGTCCAGCACTCGGCCAGCGTCGGCGCCCTCGACCTGCTCTACGCCGCTCAGCTCTCCCGCGCCCTGGATCTACGCCGGCTCACCGTCGCCGACGTGGTCAAGGAGCATCCCTCACCGGTCGACGTACCGGCGACCGCCACCGCCGGGGAGGTGCGACGCGTGGCCCACGAATCCGGCCACCTGCGGATCCTGGTCCGTCCGGACCAAGGCACCGTCCCGACCGGGGTGGTGCACGTGCGCGACACCTTGCTCCTCGACGACGACGCCCCGATCACGTCGGTCACCAAGCGAGTCTTCGAGCTCGACCCCACCACCCCGCTGTACGTGGCCATGACCCGGATGCGGGAGAGCGCAAACCACCTCGCCGTGGTGCGCCTGGCCGACGGGTGCGTGCGGGTGGTCACCATGGCCGACATCCTCAATCGGCTCCTCCCCAGCACCACCGCCTCGGCGACCCCGTCGGCCGCGGTCTCGTCCCGATAGCGCCTACCAGCCGGGCGCCGTGGCGGATCATTCCGCTCGGGACAGGACCTCCCGAGCGCTCCGGATCACCGCCGCATCGAGCATCTGCCCACCCGGGCCGACCGCTACCCCCGAGCCAGCACGCTCCGCCGCCTCCCAGCGCTCGATCACCTCTCGGGCGCGCGCCACCTCTTCGGTGGTGGGGGTGAACACGGCGTGGATCACCGACAGCTGTTCCGGGTGGATCGCGGTCCGCGCTCGGAAGCCCTGCCGTAGCAGGATCCGGCTCGTGGCGGCCAGCCGCTCCGGGTCACGCAGGGTCGTCTCCACCGGCCCGATCGGGGCGGCGAGGCCGGTGGCTGCGGAGGCGAGGACAACCGTCGACCGGATCGGCCACAGTTCACGTCGCTCCGCATCCGGCTGAATTCCCAGCTCGCCGGCTAGGTCCGCTTCGCCGAGACCGAGACGAACCACCCGAGGGCCACTGGCGACCTGCGCCACCTGCAGCACGGCCCGCGCCGTCTCCAACAGCGCGATCACCGGGACGCTTCCGGCGGGCATCCCGGCTGCGGCTTCGGCCTGGCTCACCAACCCGTCGACCTGCTGCAGGCGGTCGGGGTCCGCCCCCGGCACCACCAGCCCGGTGATGCCGGGGCGGACCACCGCCGCGATGTCCTCCGCCAGCCGGTCGCCGTTGACCCGCACCCACCATTGCGGACCGGGTGGGGCCTGGGACAGGAACCGCGCGACGCACTCCCGAGCGGCATCCTTCTGTGTGACCGCGACGCCATCTTCCAGGTCGAGGATGAGCGCGTCGGCGCCTCGCTGGGCTGCTTTGGCCAGGCGGTCCTCCCGGTCCCCGGGAACGTAGAGATAGCTACGTGGCTGGCGTGCTACCACCGTCACCCCCGCTGAGTAGGCCGCCGCAGGTATTGTCCGACCGGCTGCCCGACCACCTTGCCGCCCTGGAGCACGTGGTGGCCCCGGACAAAGGTGTCAGTCACCTTTGCGGTCATCTCGAACCCTTCGAACGGCGAGTACTCCTGGGTCGACTCGGAGTCCTCGGCCCGGACGGTCCAGGTGGCGTTCGGGTCGACCAACGCGATGTCCGCGTCGTACCCGACCTCGAGCAGCCCCTTGGTACGCAGACCGAACCGCTGGGCCGGGTGGAAAGAGGTGAGCGCGGCGATCCGCTGCAGCGACAGCCCGCGCCGCACCCCTTCGGTGATCAGGCCGGTCAGGAGGTACTCCGCCCCACCGAAGCCCGACTTGGCGAGGAAGACGTCGCTGCGGGGATCACCGAACTTCTGCTCGTCCCGACAGCAGGCGTGGTCACTGACCACCCAGTGGATCTTCCCGTCGAGCAGGTACTCCCACAGCGCTTCCACCTCTTCCCGCGGTCGTATCGGCGGGTTCACCTTGCCGGCGACCCCCTCGGCCGCGGTCTCGATGTCCGCCAGCAGGTGACCGATCGTGACCTCGCGCCGGAAGTCGATGTGCGGGAAGGCCTGTGCCATCCGCAGCGCGGCGTCCACCGCTTTCCGGGAGGTCAGGTGCAGCAGGTTGATGGTCGGCAGCTCGGTCTCGTGCGCCAGGTAGGACGCGATGCTGATGGCCAGCCCCTCCGAGTGCGGCGGACGGGAAGCGTGGTAGGCAGCGAGCCCGGAGAGGTCCCCCCGCTCCTCCACCAACTTGGTGTAGGCGGTCATGATCTCCGCAGTCTCGCAGTGCAGCGACAGGGAGATCTCGTCCGCCAGCTCCGGGAACTCCTCCCGGGCCCGCTGTATCCCACGCATGACGAACTCGAAGTGCGCGTAGTCGTACCGCTCCCCCTCCGGGATCATCAGGAAGGCGTTCTGGTTGGCGGAGCGGCCGTGCAGCCCGTGGCTGCCGTAGAACATGAAGATCTTGAACGAGGTGACCCCGTGCTCGCGGATCAGCATCGGGACCTCCTCGATGTGCCGCTGCATCATCGGCGCCAGGTGGAAGGCGTAGTCGATGTACGAGCGGTTGGCGCTGGTTTCCAGCACCTCCGGGAAGAACTCGGCGTACTCCCCGCCCTTGTTCAGGTAGTACTGTCCAGTCCGCATGTAGGTGATGGCGGTGGTGACCCCACCCTGCGCGGACGCGCGACTTTCTGACGTGGTGTCCTCCGGTAGCGGGTTGTAGATCCCCCAGTGCTGGTGGGCGTCCACCACTCCGGGGAAGGCGAGCTTCCCGCCACCGTCAACGACGGTACGAGCCTGGCTCGGGTCGATGTCTGGTGCGATCCGGCTGATCCGGCCATCGGTCACGGCGATGTCCGCCGCCTCCAACCGGGGCCGATCGTGCCGGACGACGAGAACGTTCTTGATGACGAGGTCAAACGGGGTCACGGATGCCCTCCTTATCGATTAGGTGTCGTCACGCCACGACACCTGGTCCGGTGATCTGCGTCAGCGGGTGCAGCACGGCATCCAGTGCGGGCAACTGGTCAAGCCGGCTTACCAGATCCGCTACCTCCCGCGCCCGGTCTGGTGCCAGGGCACCAGAGACGTTCTCCTGGAACTTCAGCTCAAGCTCCGCGTCCGACAGCGGGCGCTGTGGTCCGCCCCGGTTGGCCAACACCTCTTCCGTCCAGACCTGGCCGTCATCCAGATGAACCCGAACGATCGCCGGGAACTGGTACGGGAAGATGGCGTCGCAACGCTCGTCCGGTAGGACTTCCACCTTGGACATCAGTGCCCGACGATGCGGATCCTGCGCAAGTTCATCGGTGAAGTCAGTTAGACCGACCCCCAGCCCGGAGCCTCCGACCAACCCGGCCACCACGGCGAATGGCCCACTAAACTGCGCCTGGTATCCGGTCTCAGGCGCTCGCTTGACCTCGATCGGCTGTCCGATCGTGCGGATCACCGCGGCCGGCACGCGCAGTTCAATCCTTGTCACCCGGTCCAGGGGTAGCCCACGCGCCCGCAGTGCCATGCCGGCATCGATGGCCGTATGGGTGAAGTGGTTGGCCGGATAGGGCTTGAAGAAGATCCCGGGTACGGACCACTCCGTGCCGAGCCCGTCGGTGATCTGGGAGAAGTCGGCCTCGCCCCGTAGGAACGCCTGGAAGAACCCGAATCTCCCCTCCAGCGCGGTCGGCGGTCCCGTAAAGCCTCGTTGGACCAGCCGGGCGGCGGTGACCGCCGACTGCGCTGCCCATCCACAGTGGAGTCGCTTGACTGTACCCCCGGTCCGGTTGGCCTCGATGATGCCGGACGCCATGGAGGCGGTCACTCCGAGCGCATGGACCACTCCGCTCTCCCCGAGCCGGAACAGCATGGCGGCGGCCGCTGCCGAGCCCATGGCCCCGCAGATCGAAGTGGCGTGCTGGCCGTGCTCGAAAAAGACCGAATTGCCGAGAGTGGTGTCGTATCCGGCCATACCTAGCCGGACCGCTACCTCCAATCCGACCGCGATCGCCGCGACCAGTTCACCGCCGCTGGCGCCCGCTGCCTGCCCAGCCGCCAATGCCGCCGGCACCACGCTCGCGCTCGGATGCAGCACCGACGGCAGGTGGGTGTCGTCGTAGTCCAGCGAGTGCGCCAACACCCCGTTGGCGAATGCCGCCAGTGGTGCCGGCACTGCCTCGGCCAGTCCGATAGCGGTCGCCTCCGGCCTGCCTCCCTGGTCGCGGACGAACTCCACCGCTTCTCGACTGGTGGGTAGGCGGTGTGCGGCCACACAGAGGCCGAGGATGTCCAACACCCGCTGGCGGACGCTGGCGACCACTTCTGTCGGTAGGGAGGTGAGCGAGGTCTGGCCAGCAAACTGCGCCAACTGCTCCGTGAGCGTCCGGTCAGCCATCGCTTACCACCGCCAGCGGCCGCACCGGGGAACCCGTGGCACCGAACAGCGGCAGCGGCGAGAGCACGAAGACGAACTCGTACACCTGCGCGGCCGCCAGCTCTTCCAGTGCCATCGTCTCGATGATGTAGATTCCGCGCTCTACCAGTAGGACTCGGTGGGCGGGCAGCACACTATGTCCCGCACCTGGTGCGAGACACTCGAAGGCGATCGTGTCCGCCCCCGCCGCCCGTACCCCGCGGTCGGCGAGCCACCGCGCGCCCGCCTCCCCCACTCCCGGCACACCGCTGTCTCGACCAACGTAGACACTCGGGTCAGGGTGGTCGAAGAACCGCCCCCACCCACTCCGCACCAGTACCACGTCGCCGGCGCCGACTGTGGTCTGCTGCCGTGCCTCGGCGGCTTCCAGGTCGGCGGGAGTGATCTCGTATCCGGCAGGACACCCCTCCGGAGTGCCCAGCGCCGCGGGCACGTCCAACAGCACGCCGCGGCACACCATGGGCGCGATGGTGTGCACCCCCAGCTGGATGAACCGACCGCCACGGCTGGCCTCGGCGGCATCGGAGCCGTCGTGCAGTCGACCGTCCTGAGAAACGTGCGACAACGCGTCGATGTGGGTGCCGACGTGTGTGCCCATGGTGATGAGGTCGTTGGCGGCGGATCCGCCGTCCGGCCGCACCATGTCGCCATGCCGCCGGGGCAGCGTGTGCCAGTAGGGCGGATGGTTGGGGGACTGCGGCATCCCGATGGTGAGCGGGCGCCCGAGGTCGTAGCAGCGGACGCCCCGACAGACCGCCTGAAGGAGGGGATCTACCCCCGGGTGGACGGGGGTGGCGCTGGTCACGTGTATCTGTCCTCTCGTGAATGACTGCCTAGGCCGCTCAGGCCACGATCTTCCGTTCTCTCAGTTCCGCCAGCTGGGACGGCTCATATCCAAGCTGATTGATGAGAATGTCGTCGGTGTCGGCGCCAAGATCACGACCGGTGAACCGGATCCGGCCGGGTGTGCTGCTCATCCGCCACATCACGTTGTGCATGAGCATTGGGCCGAGGTCGTCGTCGGCAACCCGGGTCAGCATCTCGGTCGCCTGGATGTGGGGGTCGTTCACCAGGTCCCGGGCGTCGTAGACGGGTGCGACCGCGGCGCCGGCCGCCTCGAACTCGGCCACCACTTCCGCGCAGTCCCGCTGGGCGATCCAGTCTCCCACGTACCGGTCCAGTAGGTCCGCATGCTTCGCCCGCTCCCGGCCGCTGCGGAACCACGGCTCGGAGATGACCTCCGGGTGGCCCACCAGGGTCATGACCCGCTCCGCGATCGCCTGGGCACTGGTCGAGATCGCCACCCACTTGCCGTCCCGGGTCCGGTAGGTGTTGCGAGGGGCGTTGTTGGTGGACCGGTTACCGTGCCGCTTCTCGACCAGACCGAGCTGGTCGTACACCATCGGCGCCGGCCCCACCGCGGTCATGATCGGTTGAAGGAGGTTGATGTCCACCACCTGCCCTCGACCATCGCCGCGCTCCCGCGCCCACAGCGCCATCATGGCCGCACTGGAGGCGGCGATTCCGCAGATGCTGTCCGCTAGGCCGAACGCTGGAAGTGTGGGCGGACCGTCTGCCTCGCCGGTGAGGTGGGCGAACCCACTCATCGCCTCGGCGAGGGTGCCGAATCCGGGGCGGGCGGCGTACGGCCCGGTTTGGCCGAAGCCGGTGACTCTGACGATCACCAACCCCGGGTTGACCTCGTGCAACTGCTCCGGCCCGACCCCCCAGCGCTCCAGCGTGCCGGGGCGGAAGTTCTCCACCAGCACGTCTGCGGTTGCCACCAACTTTCGGAAGATCTCCGCTCCTTCCGGGGCGGAGAGGCTCAGGCCGATAGTCCGCTTGTTCCGGGAGATCTCCTTCCACCACAGTGGTACGCCGTCTTTGGCTTTCCCGTGGCCACGCATGCCGTCTCCGGCCACCGGGTGCTCGATCTTGATGACGTCAGCGCCGTAGTCACCCAGGATCCGGCAGCACAGGGGACCGGCGAGGATCGTCGAACAGTCGATTACGCGTAACCCGGTCAGTGGCCCGTCAGACACCTCTCCCACCCCTGTTCGTGAAGCGCGAACGCCGTTCCTCTGATAAGACTAGTGAGATTCGACGGCCAGGTCAAAGGTGGAAGCCCCGCGATAGCCGAGTTGCTTGCTGATGCTCTCCGCCGCGGCGACCAACCGCTCCCCGTGGGCCTCACACACGCCGGCGTCGAACCGGTCTCGGGGACCACACAACGAAATGGATCCCCACACCTCACCATTGGCGTCCCGCACCACGGCGGCCACGCTGCCCGCCCCCGGCTGCCGCTCGCCCACACTGATCGCGAACCCCCGGCGCCGAATCCGGCGCAGTTCGTCCCGTAGCTGCGACGTGACGGTGATAGTCGCCGGCGTCAGGCTGTTCAGCTCGTGGCTGTCGAGGTAACGGTCGATCTCCTCCTGGGTCAACCCCGCCAGGATCGCCTTGGAGGAGGCCCCGGCGTGAAGCGGATGGCGGCTACCGAGTTTCACCCGCATGTGGACCTCATGCGGGGATACCACCTGGTCGATGTAAACCCTGGACCATCCCTGACGCATGGAGAGAGTGGCGGTCTCACCGGTCTCCGCCACCAGCCGCTCCAGGTGCGGCCGCGCCACCACCGGCACGTCCAACGAACGGAGGGCCGCCAGCCCTAGCGTCAAGGCGCCCGCCCCAAGTCGGTACTGCTTGGTGGTGTCGTCGAAGTCCAAGAAAGCGGCGCCGGTCAGCTCCTTGAGGATGCGATGGGCGACCGCCTTCGGCAAGCCCAGATCACGTGCGATCGCCGAGACCCCTAGCGTCTCCGGCGCTCGCTCAGCGAGCAATTCGATGACACTCAGGGCCCGCAGCAGCCCGGACCGATTGCCACTGTCAACCCGCAGTGAGGTGTCCATTTCCGCTACCTTCCAGACGGTGTGATACGCCGCGATGACGTATTACGCACAGGCGAAGTGGGCGGACATGCCCATGACCTTGAGATGCTGCCAGGTGCGCCTCGCCGCCATGGGTATGCTCGCCCGCCTCCACGGACCATGAACCAATCGATATGGTCGCCGGCTGTCTCCACTCCGTAGACACTCCGTCACTATGTGGAGTCGCCTAGCTCCCGCCGACCGCGCCAGGACCTGCCGCCTCCGGTCCGTCCCGTCGCTGTCTCTTCGCTGGGTACGGTCTGTGGCTCACCGCCAAGCTCATCGAGCGCCACCCCATCGCATACTGCTCACAGAAACGATGTTCGGATCTCAGGAACGGTAGCACTCGATGCGATGGTCAACAACAGAACCGTTCGAGCCCACTCCGCCATCCGTCCGGGCCCGATGGGCACCTCCGCTGCCTCGGGGCAGCCACCGCGTGGAAATGATCGACCTGGCAATCACCTGACCTGGGTGGTCACCTCGGTGTTACCGGCGATCGCCCGACTGAAGGGGCACACCTCGTGGGCGGCTTCGGCGAGCTCCTGCACTAGCTGTTTATCCGTGTCAGGCACCTCGACCGTGAGCGCTACCCGAATGCCGTACCGTCCCGCGCTGTCCGTACCTAGTGTTACGTCGGCGGTCACGCGGGTGTCTCCTAGCGCGTGCTTGCGTTCCCGCGCAACCACCCCGAGTGCCGACGTGTAGCAAGCGGCGTAGGCAGCGGCGAACAGCTGCTCCGGGTTGGTCGCGCCGCCCGGACCGCCGGTCTCCCGAGGCGCCTGCAGAGGGAGATCAAGAATCTTGTCCGATGACCGCGCGATGCCCCCTCGACGCCCTCCGGTGACCTGCACCGTAGCGGTGTACAAATCCTTGATCAACTTAACGGCCATGGTGCCCTCCGCTACTGTCGACCCGCTACCACATTGGAAGAATGTCCATATGAAGGGAAATTCGGAACAGCATGCGTGTACCCGCCTGCCCACGGTGCCGACTTCATGCGGCACCGATGATCGGAGCGAGGAAGTCCCGTAGCACCTTCGCGAACTCTTCCGGCCGCTGCTCCGCGACGAAGTCAGTTGCTTCGTCGAGCACGACGGTCTGGGCACCAGGGAGGCAGGCGCGCGCACGCTCGTACATGTAGGCCACACGATCGGCACCCCCACCGATCAGCAGCGTGGGGACCTGCAACCTCGCTAGCGCCGGTCGCAATTCGTACCGCCAGATGCTGCGGTATCCGGTGGCGAAATCGGGCCCGGCCGAGAGGTAGTCGTGGACCAGCTCTGTGAGCAGTTCTGGCGGCGCCCACGGATATTCACCCTGGATCCGCTGCCAGATCCACTTCAGATGCCCCCCGTCCCGGTCAACCTGGTAAGGCGGAGCGAACGATGCCAACCGGTCCCGCTTCTCCTCCTCGGTGTAGACGGGCAGCCCATACACCATCAGCGCACTGACCCGGTCCGGCCGACTGGCCGCCGCGTCCACGGCAAACACTGAACCGGTCGCTCTCCCGAACAGCGCGAACGTCTGCGCGCCCCACCAGTCGGCGAACTCGAACAGCATGCGACTGTAGTCCGCCACTTCCCACTCATATGCCGGTGGATCAGACTCGCCGTACCCCGGGGTGTCCAGCGCCACCGGCTGGACCAGGTCGGCCAGCTGCGGCAGCAGCCGCTGGAATCGCCGTGACGATAGCGGGGACTGATGCAGCAGCAGCAACAAGGGCCGCTCCTCGGAGCCGGTGAACGTGCGGAAGTGCACCCGGCCACTCGACAACTGCGCCACGCCACAGCTGAGGACACCGGTCACCGCGCACCTCCCGCACCGACAGAGGAGGTGGACATGTCCGTGGGGGAGGGGCGGCCTTCCAGATTGATACAGGCAGCGGTATGGCCCTCACCGACCGGCTGATGCGCCACTGGGGCGATGCCACATTCCGGCTGCTCGACTGGGCAGCGGCCGGTCAGCGGACAGCCGGTGGGAAGTTGGGTCGGGCTCGGGATCTCTCCCCGCAACGGGAAGTGTGGTCGCTTCTCGTTCGGGTCCAGCGACAACGCTGCCGACAGCAATGCCCGGGTGTAGGGGTGGCGGGGATTGGACAGTACCTCCCGGGTTGGCCCGGTCTCCACGATCATCCCCAGGTACATCACCGCCACCCGGTGACTGAAGTGAGAGACCGTATGGATGTCGTGGGAGATGAATACGTATCCGATGCCCAGCTCTCGTTGCAGCTCACCCAGCAACTGGAGCGTCTGTGCCCGTACTGAGACATCCAGCGAGGAGGTGGGTTCGTCCAGCACCACCAGGCTTGGCCGCGTGACGATCGCACGGGCGATACCGACCCGTTGCTGCTGTCCCCCGGACAGTTGTCGAGGAAACCGGTCGAGATACTGCTCCCCGAGGCCGACCCGCTCCAATGTCTCCACCACCCGGGAGCGCCGCTCCTGCGCTGACATGGAGGTGTGGATCCGCAACGGCTCCTCGACGATCGCTCCTACGCGCATGCGAGGGTTGAGCGACTCGAACGGCTCTTGGAAGACCACCTGCAGCTTGGCTCGTAACCTGCGCAGTTCGCTCTTGCTTAGCGACTTCATGGGTCGGCCGCCGAAGATGACCTGTCCGGACGTGGAATGCAGTAGTCCGAGTACCAGCCGGCCGACGGTCGACTTACCTGAGCCGCTCTCGCCGATCAGCGCCAAAGTCTCGCCGGCATCCACTGTGAAGGAAACATCGTTGACCGCGTACACCGGCGGCTTGGAGCCACGGTGGAAGACATGCTTCAGGCCGATTACCTCAAGTAGTGGCATGACTCTCCTCCCGCAGCGCGTCCGGCGAATCCGCCGATGCCTTGAGCAGCTGACGGGTGTAGGGGTGGGTGGGATTGGCGAACACGTCCTTCACGGTGCCGGTCTCCACCACCTCTCCGGCCCGCATCACCACGATGTCCTGGCAGTATTGCGCCACCACACTCAGGTCATGGGTGATGAGCAGCATCGACCGATTCTTCTCGCGAATCAGCCCATCAATCAGTTCCAATACCTGCCGCTGGACGGTGAGATCCAGCGCGGTGGTCGGCTCATCGGCTACGAGCAGCGTGGGGTCGAGCGACATCACCAGGGCGATGACTACCCGCTGGGCCATCCCCCCGGACAGCTCGTGGGCGTACCCGTTCAACACCCGCTCCGGCCCCGCCACCCCGACCGAGCTGAGCCCCTCCAGCGCCAACTGGTACGCCTCCTTGCTGGAGATTCTCCGGTGGGCACGGAGCGCGTTGTAGAACTGTTTCTTGATCGGCAGGATGGGATTCAAGGCCCCGAAGGGGTTCTGGGCCACGAACCCGATCCGCGCACCTCGGATCTTGCGTAGCTCTCGCTGGCTGAGCTTCAACAGATCGCGACCCTCGAAGATGGCGCTGCCCTCGACCACCCGGCCCGGTGGACGGACCAGCCCCAGGATCGACCGGACAGTAACCGACTTACCCGATCCGGTCTCACCGACGAGACCGACCGCGCGACCGCGTCGGATGCGGAAGCCGACCCCATGGACCACGAGGTTCCCATTGAACTCGGTCTTCAGACCCGAGACCGTAAGCAGGTCGTCACTCATCAGAGAACCTCCGCTGGATACCGTCGGCCAGCAGGTTGAGCGCCGCTACCGTCGTGAACACCGCGATGCCCGGAGCGGTAGCGATCCACCATTGCCCCAGCGCGACGTTTGCGCCACCGTCCCGGATCATCGATCCCCAGGTCGGCTCCGGCGGGGAGACTCCCACGCCGAGGAAGTTGAGAGCCGCGATGACGATGACGGCGTTCGCCGCGGCGAGTGACACCTGCACCAGGCACACGTCGATCACATTGGGGAGCATGTGACGGAACATCACTCTGGCCGGCCGGGCCCCGATCGCATGCGCCGCCTCGATGTATCGACTCTCTCGCAGGGCGAGTGCTTCACTCCGTACCAGTCGGATGAAGCGCGGCACATTGATAATCAAGATCGCATAGATGACGTTCTGGATCGCGTTGCCGGAGAACGAGACAATCGTCACCGACAGTACGATCAAGGGAAAAGACTGGAAGGCATCCAGCACCCGCATCGCGCGCTCGCCGAACTTGCCTTTCCTACTGATGACCAGGCCGATCGCCGCCCCAACCACGAGGGACGCAAATGCTCCGCCGAGCGCAAGCGGCATGTCTCGCCGGCCAGCTGCGATCACTCGACTGAATACATCGAACCCGTTCACATCGGTGCCGAACCAGTGTGTACCACTGGGAGGCAGGAGTGTGCTGGTGGAATCTGGCTCGGTGGGATCGTACGGCAGCGGGAGAAAGAACGCACATGCCAGCATGCACAGCAGGATTCCCCCGCCTACGACCATTCCTTTGGCGCCCGGCTCGGCCAGCCAGTTCCGCCGGGCCGGCGCTGTGGTGGTCTTACTCATACGAGATCCTCGGGTCAAGCAATAGCACCAGAATGTCCAACACAAGGAAGATGACCAGGGTCAGCGCCCCACACGTCAGCACGAATCCCTGGATGATCGGCACATCCAGCCGGAGCACCCCTTCCAGGCCCCACTGTCCGAGCCCGCGCCAATTGAAAATGGTTTCCAAGATAGAGGCGCCACCCAGTAGCGATCCAAACAGGATCGCCACATAGGTCAGAATCGGCGTTCGCCCGGCCAGGTAGGCGTAATGGACCACCCGCCACTCCGGCAGACCGCAGGCGCGCGCGAACTCCACCTGCGGGGCGATCAGTGCGCGCCCCATCACGCTTCGGGTGGTCTTGGCGAAGTACGCGGCATAAGCCACCCCCAGTGCTGTCACTGGGAGGATCGCATGCCCGAACAGGTCGGCGAAAGTATCGAACTCCCCCGCGATGAGGCTGTCGAGCATCATGAACCCAGTTACGCGGGGAGGGTTGGCGGTACCCAGGTCCAGCCGCCCCACCGGCGCCGGCACCAGGCGCATCAGATAGAAGACGAAGTAGATGAGGATCAGCGCCAGCAGGAAGTCCGGAGTCGACTGCAGCGCCGAGGTAACGGTCTTGCCGATCTTGTCGGGAAAGCGATTGCGAAAATAGCTACCGACCGTGCCGATCGTCATGCCGATGACCAGCGCCACCGCCAGCGACATCAAGATCAGCTCGATCGTGCTGGGTAGATACCGAAAGATCTCGTCTCGCACCGGCTGACCGCTGAAGAACGAGGTGCCGAGATCCCCCTTGAGCACCTTCGCCCAGTAGTCCACATAGCGCTGATGAAAAGGCTTGTCCACCCCTAGCTGCTCATTGACCATCGCTACCTGCTCTGGACTGGCCGCGTCCCCTAGGATGGTCAGCGCGGGGTTTGAAGGCAGCAGCGAGGTCAACAGCGACGCCATGCTGACCAGGACGAACACTGAGACCGGGATGATAGCCAATCGCTTGGCAACGTAGATGAGCAAACGTCGCATGCTGTCCCCTCAGTAATCAGATGATCGTCGCGCCGCCATCAACGAACAGCGTCTGTCCGGTCACCAGGCGCGCCGCTGGGGAGGCAAGCCACACCACGGCCTCAGCCACATCACTCGCCTGCACCATTTGACCCATCGGGATGGACGCCAACTTTTCTCGCATGTAGTCCGGATTGTCGCGAACGTCAGCGGTCATCGCCGTCGGGACGATGGTGGGGCCCACTGCGTTGACCCGGACCTTGTCTTGCGCCCACTCCAGGGCGAACACCCGGGTCATGTGGATGATCGCGGCCTTGCTCACCGCATACGCCGCCGAACCTTTCACCGCGATCAGACCAGCGGTGGAGGCGAGATTCACCACCGCCCCTTGCCGCTCCCGCAGGGCGGGATATGCGGCAACGGACATCCGGTAAGTGCCGTTGAGGTTGGTGTCTACCACATCGAGCCAGGTGCTCTCCGGCATCTCTACGGTGTTGCCTCGCGCATTGACACCGGCGTTGTTGACCAGTATGTCCAGACCGTCGAAGTCGGCCACGACATCCTTCACCAACCTCTGGCAGGAAGCTGAGTCGCGGATATCCACGTGATACGCCTGCGCGGTGATTCCGTGCGCCTCCGCCAAGGAGGTGGCCACCTCCGCGGTCCGTTCCCTCGGCCCCAGGTCCGCCAGCGCGAGGTTCACCCCATCAGCGGCGAGGCGGCTAGCGATCGCGGCGCCGATCCCTTGTGCCGCTCCAGTGACGAGCGCAACTCTGCGCTCAGAACTCACCTGCGGAGTGGCTGGCATCAGGCACTCTCCTTCACTGGGGTGACGTGATCAGGCAACCATGTCAATTGCCGCTCGAACAGTTCACATTGCACCAACCCGGTATCAGGTATCCGGGCCAGCCGCAGCATCGCCCATAACGTGGCGCTGTTACTAGAGATCACCGGAAGGCCCATGTCAGCCTCGAGGCGGGGGATGATGTCGAGGGTGCGCCAGTTGGTGCAACTGATCATCACCGCGTCAGCGCCGTTGGTGTCGACCGTGCGGGCCAGCTGGTAACTGGCGGTGGCCGGCAGGCGCCCTTTCTCTAAATTGGACAACAGGTTCAGGTCCGCCCGGGCGGTCACCGAGATATCGAGTTCAGCCAGATACGCCTCCGCCCCTTCCGCCACTGCCGAAATGTATGGAGTCACCAGCGCGATGCGTTCCGCCTGAAGAGCTCTCAGTGCGGCGGCGACAGCCGTGGATGTCGTCAGCGACGGCACACCGGTGGCTTCATACATCTGCCGGCAGATGTCCTGATCGCTTCCCGCGCCACCCAGGAAACTGCCGGACGTGCAGGCATAACCGATCACATCCGGCATCATGCTGCCGAGCAGCGACGCTGCCTCACCGATCCGCTCATGCATGGCCAGCAGGCTCGCGACCTTGTCCTCCGGTCGGGAAACCTCGGCTACCGGTACCCGAGTGGCGAACATGGCCACACCTTCCGGCAGAGCCCGCACCAACTCAGGCTCCACCGTGGTGTTCGTCGATGGGACGAGGACACCTAGCTGCGCCCGCCAGCCGTACATCTAGCCCTCTCCCTCCCGGAACACCGGCACGCGGTACTCTTCCCTGATCTCCTCCATGAGGTAGGTCAGGTCGTATCCCACCGAAATCTGCCGTCCTAGTACGGGATCGGTGAGCTGGCATTCCCATCGGTCACCGAAGCCCAAATGACCAGTGAGGCTGACGATGGTTCCGCAGAACACCGCCAGACCAGGACCTTGAGCATTGGCCCGTTCCGCCACCAACTCCAAAATCGCTTCGGGGGTCAGGAAGGCGGAAACCGGAGTCTCCTGGTACGGCTTCCCATCCACCGTGGAGGTGAGCACACACTCGTCCCAGTGCTCACGCACGTCCCGCCATCGCCAGATCTCACGCCCGAGGACGTTGGGGCACGCCTGCTTGGACCAGAGAATGCTGAACCGTTCGACGTCTCGATCGGTATGGTCAGATCCCACTCCGATGTACAACTCATCATCGACCAACAACACGATCTCGGCTTCGCCCGAAGTCCGGCGGCCATGGACGCCGACCCGGTCATCGGTGGTCAGCGCCGAGACATCGATCGGGTAGATCCGGGGCGCGGGAACGTCAAACGCGATCCGCACCCCGGCCTCCGCTACCTCCCGTTGGTGGCCGACCGCGGTCTCAGGATCCCGGGTAGCTGAGCCGAGGTTGAGCATTCGTTCCACGACGAACGGCCGCTCAACCTTGCTGCCATCCCGCTCCACCACCACCAACTGGTGCGCGGTGCGTGATCCCCTGCTCATGCGGCGCTTCCCGTGTCGTCGTTACCCTCATCGGGGTAGGTGTAGCCGAGCGCCAGCGCCGCTTCCTCGACCGCGGGAATCCCACCGGGGAGCCCGGCAAGGACCACCGCTTCGAGAATCTCCTCATCGGTAGCCCCGAATTCTTTCGCCCGCCGGGCACTCCACTTGATCCCGTCAGCGTCACCCCGTACCGCGGTCGTAATCCCGACCAACACCAGATACCTTGTCTTCAGATCCAGTGCCCGCGGTTCCGGGCCGAACAGTAGATATCCCGCCAGTTCGTTGTAACGACGCAGGATCTCGGGATCCACCTCAGCCATGAGTTCGTGGACCGGAAGAGTGAACCCTCGCCGGGCCCGGATCTCCCCGAGCAGCTTTTCCTTTAGTGCTTCCTTGCTCTCATCGCTAGTAGCGGTCATACGTTCCTCCCTACAGCTTGCGGGCGACGAGCTCGGCTTCCCAGATCGCGTTGAAGATGCGCCGGGGAGCGAGGCAGTCCCCCACCCCGTGTACCTCGACCTTGCCCTTGAGCTGATGCAGCAATTGGTCCTGGGCAGCGTGACCAGTAACCAGCACCACTGCATCGACCGGCTCTCTCAGCTGCTCTTCACCGGTGTGCACATCGACCAGCCGAACTCGGTCTTCATCAATGGCAGCAATCTCGTGGTCGGTGGTGAAGACGATCCCGGATCGCCGCAGCCGCTTGTATGTGGATTGCAGATCCCGACTCGCTTCCAACTCGGGAGCCACCTGCGGCAGAGTCGTCACAATTTCCACCTGGTGGCGCTTCTCCCGTAGGTATTCCGCGACCACCACCGCGTTCCGGGCGCCGATATCGTCGTACACCATCACCTGTGGACCGAGTTCGGCTTCGTCCAGCAACGCTTCCCGAGCCGTAACCACATTCCACTGATCGGCACCGGGCAGGATCTCTTCCCCCCGCCAGCGGTACGGATGATTCATGCTCCAGCCGTGCCGCAGCGGGACGGAGCCGGTAGCGACCACCACCGCGTCGTAGCCCTCCGCGAGCAGCTGGTCAGCACTAGCCTCCGTATCGAGCTTCACCGTGGCGCTGGTCCGCTCCAGCTGGGTAACGAGCCAGCCTACGATGCTGCCCCATTCCCGGTACGTGGATGCTTTGATGATCCAGCGCAGCTGCCCACCGAGTTCCTTTTCTTTCTCGTACAGGGTGACTTCGTGCCCCCGCTGAGCAGCCACCAACGCGGCCCGCAGCCCCGCCGGCCCACCACCTACGACCGCTACCTTGCGAGGGGTGCTGGCCGGAGTCAAGGTGCCGATCCCCAACGTCTTCTCCTGGCCCACCGCTGGGTTGTGCAGGCACGCCAAGGGGGAGTTCACGATCGCCGCCATACACCAGTTGGCGCCGACACATGGCCGAATATCGGCATCCCGACCTTCTCGGGCTTTGTTGGCCCACTCAGGATCGGCGATCAACGGCCGAGCCATCCCGATCATGTCAGCCTTGCCGCTAGCCAACACCCACTCGGCCAGCTCGGGCGAGGTCATCCGACCGGTGGCGACGATCGGTAGTTCAGGGACCGCCGCCTTGATCTGTTCGGTGGCCGGTACTTGGTAACCAGGTTCCGTCGGTACCGCGCCGTAGATGAGCATCCGGTCCTGGTAGGTTCCCTGGCTCACGGAAATGTAGTCGACCAGACCGGTGTCAGCGATGGTGCGGGCGATCTGGGCCCAGTCCGCGGTCCGCAGACCGCCCTCCACCTCGCCATCGTCACCGTTGATCCTCACCCCAACGATCAGGCCGCTACCGACCTCCTCCCGGGTCCTCCGGATGATCTCGAGGACCAGTCGGATCCGGTTCTCGTAGCTGCCACCGAACTCATCCGTACGGTGGTTGGTCGCTGGGGAAAGGAATTGCCCGAGGAGGTAGCCGTGTGACAGACCGTGTACCTCCACGCCATCCAGCCCACCCTCAGCCGCGTATCTGGCCGCCAATACGTACCCGTCGATGAGTTCCTGGATCTCCTCATCGGTGAGCACGTGGGGCATCTCGCGATAGACCGTGCAGGGCACGGCCGACGGCGCCCAGACCGGCAACCGATTGACCTTGCCGCTGGTCTCCCGCCCCCTGTGCCAGGGCTGAGCCAGCAGGAGCGCGCCATGTTCGTGGACTGCGGCCGCCAGCTTCCGGTAGTTGGGGATGACCGCCGGGTCAAAGGCGAAGATCTTCCCCTTGTACGGCTGCGTGGTGGGGTGGACCGCCATCGCCTCCATGGTGATGACGCCCACTCCCCCCTTGGCGCGCTCGGCGTAGTAGTCCACGTGCTCCTGAGTGAAGTTGTGGTCCTTCACCAACTGGGTGCTGTGGGCGGTCATCCAGACCCGGTTCTTGGCCTCCTTGGGCCCGATCCGGATCGGGCTGAATAGCGTGGGGTACCGCTCGGACACCGACTACTCCTCCTCAGGCCTTGATCACTTCAACTTCAGCGTGTGGACGAACAGCTCACCAGTCGGTTGGTGCTGCCAGTTGGTGAACCGGTCGCTGACGGCGTGCA
This sequence comes from uncultured Actinomycetota bacterium, assembly GCA_963809545.1. Lineage (GTDB taxonomy): Bacteria > Actinomycetota > Actinomycetes > Mycobacteriales > Micromonosporaceae > Natronosporangium. Next base: position 502,082 of record CAWEKD010000005.1, read on the forward strand.
CAAACTCCTTGTCGATCAAGTAAATGAACCCGGGCTGCTGAACGAGTTCAGTCGCGGCCTGAGCGATCAGCTCTGTCCGCTCCGGTCCGACTGGGGTAAGACGGACCTGAGTGGTCAGTTCGTCGTACTTGGGGTTGTGGTAGCCCTGGGTGTTCAGGTAGCTAGTCGAGGAGTTGTACAGGTTGAGCGAGTAGAACGGGTCGGCCACTCCCGGCGGCTCCAGGTAGAGCAGCGCCTGGTAGCTACCGTCGTGGTAGATGGTGGTGAACTGGTTGTCGCCCGGGATGGTCTTGATGTTCAACTCCACCCCGATCTGCGCCAGCTGCGACTTCAACAGCACCGCAATCTGCTCCGCCTCTTCACCCGGTCGGGTCGGGCTGATGGTCAGATCCGCGGTGATCTTGTCGTAGCCGGCATCCTGCAGAAGCTGGCGGGCCTGTTCCGGGTCATAGGTGTAGGTGTTGTCGGGGGTCCGCTCGAATTCGTATGCAGCGCTCAGGCCGTACCGGGCTGGTTGATTGAAGCCCTGGTAGACACCCTGCACAATCGCTTCGCGGTCGATCCCCATGGAAACCGCCTGCCGCACGACGTTGTCAGCGAAGGCGTCAGTGTTGAAGCTCAGCACCAAGGGGATCCGGTCCGCCGAGATGCAGCGGTGCACCTCAACCCCTTGTGCATTGACCAGGTTCGCGTACTGGTCGTAGGAGAGCCGGTCAGCGAAATCGACGACGCCGCTTTGCAGGAGTTGCATCCGCGATGAGGCGTCAGGCGTAGCGATGAAGACCAGCTTCTCGACATCCCCCCGCTCCTTCTGGTAGTGCGGGTTGGCGGTCAGAGTCAGCCGGTTCCCTGGATCAAAGTCTGAGGGGTCGAGTTGCCACGGACCGAAGTCCGCGACGTTGTTCGCCAGCCACTCCTTGCCCCATGGGTCGTCCTCGGTGACGTGCTTCTTGATCTCAGTGCTGTCCAGGATCCGGAACTGGTACCAGGTCAGGATGGCTAGGTCAAGCGCGGTCTGGCGGTTGAGCCTGATCTCGAAGGTGCGGTCGTCGATGGGAACGATCGGATCTTCCGCGTAGTCGGCGACATTGAACATCAGCAGGTTGGGATTGCCGACCTCGAGCGCGATCATCCGATCGAAGCTCCAGTCGACGTCGGCAGAGGTGAGCTGGTTACCTCGGGCGCTCTTGATGTCGCGCAAGGTAACGCGAATGCTCTTACCGTCTTCTGCGTACTCCCAGCTCTCCGCCAGCTCGCCACGGATGTCACCCGCGCCGGCGAGCTGCGTGCAGCCGGCATCCGCCAAGTTCTCGACGTCGTAGGCGAACAGCGTGCTTCCGAGCTCGAACCCAACGTGCCGCGAGGGGTCGCCCTGGTGAACGGAGGGGTCGAGGATGGTCGGCACGCTAGTCATCGCATAAGTGAACGTGGTGTTGGCTTCTCCGTCCGCGGAAGATGAGCCACCCCCACAAGCTGAGACAAGGAACAGCGTCGCAGCCGTGGCCGCTCCTACCAGTGGCTGTGCCTGAAAGATTCGGCGGGATGCGGACGACGGAGCGTCTGTGCAGCTTCCGCTAGAGGATGTATGCATGCAGGTCAACCCCTACGAGATCCTGTCCCGCAGAACGGAACGATCTTGACTGAGTGTCCCGCAATCTATTAGTCTCACGCCACAGTGTCAAGGGGTCTACCCGAACAAACCACAACACTTCTGCCCGATGCGGGTGGGACGTGGGGCACTGAAGGGCTGCCCTGAGCACGGCGCTAACTGGAAAACAGGAGTAGCTATGTCCCATTCCACTGGCGGGGACTCGGCGAGTTCGCCTTGCACCGCTCCGGCAAGCGCACTCCGCACTCAGACCCAACCTGACAACCGCAGCGCCCTTACCAATTCAGCCGGGCGCATCCAGCGGCTACTCCTGGCGCCGTTCCATGCCGGCCGACTCGCCCTGCGAAACCGGATCGTGTTCTCCGCCCACACCACCAACTACGCCCGTGACGGCAAACCATCCGCACGACATGTCGCCTACCATCGCGCGCGGGCCCGCGGCGGAGTCGGGCTCATCATCTCTGAGGGTGTCCGCGTCCACCCCACCAGCCTTGGGCGCGACAACACCATCTCCGGCTTCGATGATGACCTGATCGATCCACTCACCACACTGATCGACGCCGTACATGCGGAAGGCGCCGCCTTCGCTGTTCAGCTACTTCATATTGGACGGCAGTCAGGTAGTCACCTCAATCTCACTCCCCCCTGGGGGCCCTCAGAGATCCCCTGGTCGCCTACCGGTCGACGTCCACACGCGATGTCCCTCCGGGAAATCGCCGAACTAGTCGAAAGCTTCGCTGCTACTGCGCGACGGGCGGTCGCCGCCGGGGCCGATGCGGTGGAGGTGCACCTCGGCCACGGGCACCTGTTACAGCAGTTCCTGTCACCGGCCAGCAACCGTCGTCAAGATCGCTATGGCGGCTCCCTGGACAACCGCATGCGGCTTTCCCACGAAGTCCTGCATGCCGTGCGGACAGCCGTCGGGCCCCACTTCCCGATAATCGTCCGGATTAGCGCTGAAGAGTTCATACCCGGTGGGCTGGGGCTCGATGACATGCTGGAGGTCGTCGCCAAGTTACGAGAAATACATGATTTTGACCTTCTCCATGTCTCCCACGCGGCCTACGCCTCTGGATACACCCTGGCTACCCAAATGGCGGACATGACCTTCGAGTCTGGTCAATTCCGCCACCTACCGGCCGCTTTCAAACGTGAATTCCCGGACCTGCCAGTTCTGGCCGTGTGCCGAATCGACAGCCTTGACCTCGCGGCGGAACTGGTCGAGTCGAAGGCAGCTGACCTCGTGGCGATGACCCGGGCGCACATAGCCGACCCGGACATCATCTCCAAATACCAAGCTGGCAGGGCCCACACCATCCGGTCCTGTATAGCCTGTAACGAGGGATGCGTAGGGCGGCTCGAGCTGGGGTTGCCCATCACCTGTGTGGTGAATCCTGAGGCTGGGTTGGAGAAGGAGTGGCGGCAACTGCGCCGCTCTTCACGGCAAGCCGGACGTAAGCGGATCCTGGTGGTGGGCGGCGGTCCGGCTGGACTGGCCGCAGCCCTCGCCGCTGCTGAAGCCGGCCGGGACGTAACCATCGTCGAGCGGGAGCAGGAGCTGGGCGGTGCGGTGAGGCTGGCGGCCCGAATGCATCGACGGCATCGGCTTGCACTATTGGTGACTGAGCAGGTCCAGGCCCTTACTGCGGCGGGAGTAACTATCAGACTTGGCCATCATGTCGTCGCTGACGAGGTGCTGGCCGGGGACTGGGACGGAGTGATCATCGCGGTCGGCGCTAGTGACGGCGCTCCTCACGAATTGACCGGGCACAGAACATATAGTCCGCACGAGGTGCTTAGCGGTACCCCACTGGGCCGGGTAGTGGTCGTGGTAGACGAGGACGGATCCTGGCGCGGCGCCGGTCTCGCGGCCCACCTGGCACATGCTGGGCATACTGTGGAGCTGGTCAGCCCTCATGGGGTCGCCGGTTGGCGGATCACCATGTACTCCAGGCCGTCATTGATTCAGCTCCTCACCGAGGGGCGGGTGGTGGTCCACGTGAACCGGATAGCCACAGCATGGTCAGGAAGCGAACTCACCATTGCCGACCCGATCAGTGGTCGCGAGGAACAGATTCCTTGCGATGATGTGGTGTACGTGAGGCCACGAGTCGCCCGTACAGAGCTCCAGCTGAAGCTGGAGGAAAGCCAGCTGGCTGACCGAGTAGTCACTGTCGGCGATGCGTATGCGCCTCGGGGGCTCTTGGAAGCCGCCTTTGAGGGCCGGTTCGCAGGCCTGACCGTTGCGGCAGGGGACACCGTTGCGGCCGCGGCACAGTCACTGCGGGGCCGACTCTAGTAGCTGCCCTTGGAATCAACCTGATCCGCGCATCACGCGACCGTATTTCAAGTTCGCGTATCCCAGGGGCGTTGGGCGAGGATCGGAATTCCAACTCTTGACGCTAAGCGCAGGGCTGACTGGTGTCCGCCCGAAGTCACGAGAGCATTTTGGAAATCTTCTGAGCTGCATCACGCACAGCTTCGCCGCAAAGTTTCACCAACGGCCCTTGGAACCGCGCCAGTGGTCCACATACGCTCAGTGAACCGATCGGCCGCCCGGAGGAAGTGACGATCGCGGCGGCGGCAGCGGCAGCCCATGGATCCCGTTCCCCGAAGCTTACTGCATATCCGGCGTCACGGACCTCCTCCAGCGCATTCCGCAGCGAGGAGGGATCGAAAAGAGTGGTGCCGGTGAGCGGGCGGAGCTCCACCTTCGCCAAGTATTCGTCGAGCTCCTTCTCCGACATCGCCGCCAGGATGGCTCGTCCCGAAGCGCCTGCGTACAACGGGACCCTCATCCCCACAGTTATTGTCATCCGAACCGGCTGACGGCTCTCTACCTGAGCGGCATAGACTCGCTCGGTATTCACTAGATAGGAGAGTGTGACCGTCTCCTGCGTCTCCTCCATCAGCTCTCGCATCACCGGCTCTGCCAGTGTCCGCAGATCAGGGGTGCCAAAGCCTGCCATGCCAAGTTCCAACGCCCGCGGCCCCAGGTAGTACTTGGAGGTTGCGGGATTCCGCGCGATCAGGCCGGTGTCCACCAATGCGTCCAAGGTGCGGTGGACAGCACTCTTGGGCAGGCCGAGTCGCCGTGAAAGCTCTGATACCCCTTGCTCTCCACGGACATGGGCGAAGGCGAGAAGGATACTCGCAACCCGTTCTACCGCTTGCATACACGCTCCACAGTACCGCCGGGAACCGTCGCCCACTTTGTCGTGCGCTGTCGAGGCATCAATCATAGCCGAAATCGGGACAGCACAGCGCCCATGTCCCGCTCAGCGGGCCGATGCACTGCTAGGCCATCTTACACATCGAACTAGATCGAAGCACGACCCGACAGTCAGCGCTAGACTCGAACCACTCCACCAAAAAGAACATTCAGTAAAAATTTTCGCCGCAAAGTCGTAATGCGGTCGCCAACAGGCCCGGATGAGAGCCCTCCGTGCCCCCCACCGACCTGCCGCTCCGGTTCGGAGGGCGTGCATCCCTGCCATCCAGGCGACACTGGCCCCACATGACCGCCCACATCGGGCCGGTCTCTCGTACTGCCGTCCAGGCGCCCACCGCAGCCGAGCCGTCCGGGCTGAACACCATGGCTAGTGCGTGAAGGGTGGTAGTCGCCGCGCGACTACCACCATCCGACCGATCCTGAGCCGACCACTACCATAGGTGATCTTGTATATATTCACCGGACATGGGGACGAGCGGTAGCGATGTCTAGGGAAATCTAGGACAAAACCTAGACACCGCGATACTGTGCCAGACATGGACCCGGTGCGGAACCCGTACGCGCCTGGGGCCGGCCAACGCCCACCGGAGCTGGCCGGTCGAGATCGGGAGCTGGCCGCCTTCGAGGTGGTGCTGGAGCGGGTGGCCAAGGGCCGACCGGAGCGGTCGCTGATCCTGACCGGGCTGCGGGGGGTCGGCAAGACGGTGCTGTTGAGCGCGCTGCGATCGCAGGCCATCGCCCGGCTGTGGGGCACCGGCAAGATCGAAGCTCGGCCGGAGCAGTCGCTACGCCGACCGCTGGCGTCCGCGCTGCACATGGCGATCCGGGAGTTGGCCGCCCGGCATCGGGCCCCTGACCGGGTGGACGCTTTCCTCGGGGTGTTGAAGGCGTTCGCGCTGCGGGCCACCGGCGGCGGCAGGCTGCGGGACCGCTGGCAGCCCGGCATTGACGTACCCGCGGCCGTCGGCCGGGCCGACTCCGGCGACCTGGAGATCGACCTGGTGGAGCTGTTGTCGGACGCGGCCGAGGTGGCGGCGGATACCGGCACCGGGGTGGCGCTGTTCCTGGACGAGATGCAGGACCTCGGACCGGCGGAGCTGTCCGCGCTGTGCGCGGCCTGCCATGAGCTGTCCCAGTCGGGGGCGCCGTTGATCGTGGTGGGGGCCGGCCTGCCGCATCTGCCGGTGACCCTGTCCGCGGCGAAGTCCTATTCAGAGCGTCTGTTCCGCTACCAACGGATCGACCGGTTGGACCGGTTGGCCGCGGACCGGGCACTGGTCGCCCCGGCCGCCCGGGAGCAGGTCGAGTACGAGGAGAAGGCGCTGGACGCGTTATACGAGCGGTCCGGCGGGTATCCGTACTTCGTGCAGGCTTACGGGAAGGCCACCTGGGATCATGCGCCACGGTCCCCGATCACCGCGGCCGACGTCCGGGTGGCCGCCCCGGAGGCCGAAGCGGAACTGGCGGTGGGATTTTTCGGGGCCCGGTACGAGCGGGCGACCCCCGCGGAGCGGGAGTATCTGCGGACCATGGCGGATCTCGCTGACCGGGACGGGGACGCGGCGGTGGCCACGGCGGCCATCGCCGCCGCACTGGGACGGAAACCTACGTCACTCTCTCCGGCCCGGGACGCCCTGATCAAGAAAGGTCTCATCTATTCTGGAGAACGAGGCACGGTGGCGTTCACCGTGCCACATTTCGGGCGTTATCTGCGTTCCCACCCCGGGTAGAGCGGTGGGGCGCGTCAGCGGGTTTCGACCAGTCTGGCGAGGGAGCGATGCCGGCGTAGGGCCGACCAGTCTCGCTTGGCCAGCGTGCAGTCTTCATACGAGCTTGACAGCGACACATATTTTCAGACACGGGGTGATGACGCGGCGATGACAGCCGGGGTGGACCGGGCGTCCGGGAGCATCGGGGCGCGCGTGCAGGCGGTCCGGCGACCGTCCCCCTGGGTGGGGTGGCACCGCCGGTGGGAAGTGTGGGCGATCGTCGGCGCGATCGTGTTCGCCGCCGTGGCGGTGTGGCGGTTCGGCCGCCGCTACACCTACTTCGACATGAAGATCTACCACGGGGCGGTGGAGTGGTGGTTCCACGGCGGTGAGCTGTACGAATTCATCGCTCCAAATACCACCCTCGGGTTCACCTATCCCCCGTTCGCGGCCCTGACCATGCTTCCGATGGCCAGCATGTCGGCGATCACCGCCGGCTGGGTCAACACATTCGCCTCGGTAGCGGCGTTGACGGCGCTGTTGGCCGCGCTGCTGTTCCCGGTGGCGGACCGGTGGGGTTGGCCGCGCTGGCCGACGCTCGGGATCGCGGTGCCGTTGGCGTTGGCGCTGGAGCCCACCCGGGAGACGCTCGGGTTCGGACAGGTCAACCTGCTGCTGTTCGCGCTGGTGTTCGCCGATCTACTGGCGCTGCGGTGGCGGGCCAACGCGGGGACCCGGCGGCCGGTACGGTCGGCGGCTCCTTCCCCCGCCCGGGGGGATCTGGCTGCGCTCGCGCAGCAGGCCGGCGCCTGGTTGAGCCGGTTCTGGTTCTCCGGCGCCTGGGCCGGGGTGGGGATTGGCCTGGCTACCGCGGTGAAGGTGACCCCGGGCTTGTTCCTGTTCTATCTGGTGCTGTCGCGGCAGTGGCGGCCGGCGCTGGTCGCCACCGGGACCGCGGCCGGCGCCACCCTGCTGGCGGCGGTGGTGGCGCCGAAGGAGTCGTTCACCTACTTCACCAGCGCGCTGTGGCAGACCGATCGGGTGGGGACGGCGGACTTCACCCCCAACCAGGCGCTGTCGGGGCTGCTGGCCCGGTTGTACGACTCGCCGGAGGCGCCGGGGCTGCTGTGGCTGACCTTCGCCGCGCTGTGCGCCGCGCTGGGCCTGTCCCGGGCGGTGGCCGCGCACCGGGAAGGGGACGAGCTGACCGCGTTCACACTGGTGGGCCTCACCTCCACCGTGATCAGCCCGATCTCCTGGAGCCACCACCTGGTGTTCGTGATCCCGGCGCTGATCGTGCTGGTGGACGCGGCCATGCGGCGCCGGGCCACCGTTCGCCGGATGCATCCGGGCGCCTCTCTGGCGGGTCTGCGGTACGCGGCCGCGGCACTCGGCACCTATCTGCTGTTCGTGGTGTCACCGATCTGGTGGGTGCATCACCGGCTCCCGGAGAGCTCGCACTACGACAGCGGCATCTACGGCCTGTTGGCGGAGAATTCGCTGGCGCTCGGGGTGATTCTGCTGACCGCGCTGCTGCCGTGGCGGGTCGGCGCCGACCCGGCCCCCACGTCGATGCGGGCGGAGTACCCACTGCGGTACGTGATCCGGTCTCCCCGCGCCCGGGTGTGATCTTCCCGCTCCGTCCGGGCGCCCTGGGATCATCGGGGCGCCCGGCGCGGTGGCGGACCGGGCGGTTCTAGGCTGCCGGCATGGAGAGCACGGCCGGGCGTTGGCAGTTCTGGGTCGACCGTGGCGGTACGTTCACCGACCTGGTGGCACGGTCGCCGGATGGTCGACTCATCACCCACAAGTTGCTGTCGGCGAATCCCGCCCGCTACTCCGATGCCGCGGTAGCGGGGATCCGGGAGGTGCTGGCGGCGGAGACCGGGATCCCACCCGCGGAGCTGGACCTGCCGCAGCTGGTGGAGGTGGTGCGGATGGGCACCACCGTGGCCACCAATGCGCTGTTGGAGCGCACCGGGGAACGTACCGCCTTGGTGATCACGCGGGGGTTCGCGGACGCGCTGCGGATCGGCTACCAGAACCGGCCTCGGATCTTCGACCGGCGGATCGTGCTGCCGGAGCAGTTGGCCGAGCGGGTGATTGAGGTGGACGAGCGGGTGGCGGCCGACGGTACGGTGCTCCGCTCGCCGGATCTGGCCGCTCTGGAGCGGGAGCTGACGCAGGCGTACGCCGATGGGATCCGGGCGGTGGCGGTGGTGTGCCTGCACAGTCACCTGTATCCGGCGCACGAGCAGCTGATCGGGGAGCTGGCGCAGCGGCTCGGGTTTCCGCAGGTGTCGCTGAGCAGCGAGGTCAGCCCGTTGATGAAGCTGGTGCCGCGGGGCGACACCACGGTGGTGGACGCCTACCTGTCACCGGTGCTGCGCCGGTACGTGTCGCAGGTGGCGGAGGCGCTCGGGCCGGTCCGGTTGATGTTCATGCAGTCGCACGGTGGGCTGGCCACCGCGGACCGGGTGCGGGGCAAGGACGCGATCCTGTCCGGTCCGGCCGGCGGGCTGGTGGGGATGATCCGGATGTCGGCGCTGGCCGGGTTCGACCGGGTGATCGGGTTCGACATGGGTGGGACCTCCACGGACGTGTCCCACTACGCCGGTGAGTTGGAGCGGGTGCTGCACAGCACCGTGGCCGGGGTGCGGTTGCGCGCCCCCATGTTGGAGATCCACACCGTGGCGGCCGGGGGCGGGTCGGTGCTCACCTTCGACGGGAGTCGGGCCCGGGTGGGGCCCGGCTCGGCTGGGGCCAATCCGGGCCCGGCCTGCTACCGGCGTGGCGGACCGTTGACCGTCACCGACGCGAACCTGCTGTTGGGACGGATTCAGCCGAGGTACTTCCCGCACGTGTTCGGCCCCACCGGGGATCAGCCGTTGGATCAGGACGTGGTGCGGGAACGGTTCACGGTCCTCGCGGAGGAGATGGCCACCGCTACCGGGGTGTCCCGCTCCCCGGAGGAGGTGGCGGACGGGTTCCTGCAGATCGCGGTGGCGAACATGGCCAACGCGGTCAAGAAGATCTCGGTGCAGAAGGGGCACGACGTCACCGAGTACGTGCTGACCACGTTCGGGGGTGCCGGTGGGCAGCACGCCTGTGCGGTGGCGGACGCGTTGGGGATCCGGACCGTGCTGGTGCCACCGATGGCCGGGGTGTTGTCGGCGTTGGGGATCGGGTTGGCCGATCTGACGGTGCTGCGGGAGCAGTCGGTGGAGCAGCCGCTGACCCCGGAGCTGCTGCCGCGGCTGCGGGAGCTGGCGGAGGCGCTGGGGGAGGCGGCCACCGCCGCGCTGCGGGCACAGTGGCCGCAGGGGCGGATCACCCTGACCCATCGGGCCCATCTGCGGTATGAGGGCACCGATACCGCGCTGGTGGTGCCGTTCGGCGAACCGGAGCAGATGGTCGCCGACTTTCAGGCCGCCTACCGGCGCACGTACTCGTTCCTGTTGGACCGGCCGCTGGTGGTGGAGGCGCTGTCGGTGGAGGCGACCGGGGTCACCGATCCCCCGGAGCTGCCTACCCTCGCTCCGGTGTCGGCGGACGTCGCCCCGGATCCGGTTGACCGGGTCCCGATGTGGCATCGCGGCCGGTGGCACCGGGTGCCGTTGTTCACGCGGGAGCAGTTGGCGCCCGGGCACCGCGTGTCGGGACCGGCGATCATCACCGAAGCGAACGCCACCACGGTGGTGGATGACGGCTGGCAGGCGACCGTCACCCCGTACGGGCATCTCCGGATGGACCGGGTGCGGCAGCCGGCGGCGGTGGCGGCCAGCACCCAGGCCGACCCGGTCCGGTTGGAGATCTTCAACAACCTGTTCATGTCCATCGCCGAGCAGATGGGGGCGCGGCTGGAGCAGACCGCCCAGTCGGTGAACATCAAGGAGCGGTTGGACTTCTCCTGTGCCTTGTTCGATCCGGACGGCAACCTGATCGCGAACGCGCCGCACATGCCGGTGCACCTGGGGTCGATGGGCGCGAGCGTGCAGGAGGTGATCCGCCGCCGGGCCGGCACCATGAAACCCGGGGACGTGTACGCGGTGAACGACCCGTACCATGGCGGCACCCATCTGCCGGACGTCACCGTGATCACCCCGGTGTTCGATGAGGCCGGGCAGCGGGTGCGGTTCTTCGTAGCTTCCCGTGGCCACCACGCCGAAATCGGCGGCCTGACCCCTGGGTCGATGCCGGCGCACAGCCGGAACGTGCACGAAGAGGGGGTGCTGTTCGACAACTGGCTGCTGGTGGACGGGGGGCGGTTCCGGGAGGAGGAGACCCGCCGGTTGTTGACCGAGGCGCCGTACCCGTCCCGGAACCCGGAGACCAACCTGGCCGATCTGCGGGCCCAGATCGCCGCGAACGAGAAGGGCATCGAAGAGGTCCAGCGGATGATCGACCACTTCGGGTTGGACGTGGTGCTGGCCTACATGCGGCATGTGCAGGACAACGCCGAGCAGGCGGTGCGCCGGGTGATCGACGCCTTGTCCGACGGGGAGTACGCGTACGAAATGGACAGCGGGGCGGTGATCCGGGTGAAGGTGACCGTGGATCGGGCCACCCGCAGCGCCACCATCGATTTCACCGGCACCTCCCCGCAGCTGGAGTCGAACTACAACGCCCCCACCTCGGTGGCCACCGCCGCGGTGCTGTACGTGTTCCGCACCCTGGTCGCCGATGACATTCCGCTCAACGACGGCTGTCTGCGGCCGCTGCGGATCGTGGTGCCGCCGGGCACCATGCTGTCGCCGGAGTATCCGGCGGCGGTAGTGGCCGGCAACGTGGAGACGTCGCAGGCGGTCACCGGGGCACTGTATGCGGCGCTGCGGGTGCAGGCGGAGGGGTCCGGCACCATGAACAACGTCACTTTCGGCAACGCCCGCCACCAGTACTACGAGACGGTCGGCTCGGGTTCCGGGGCGGGGGAGGGGTTCGACGGCGCGCACGTGGTGCAGACCCACATGACCAACTCCCGGCTCACCGATCCGGAGGTGCTGGAGTGGCGGTTTCCGGTGCGGGTGGAGTCGTTCGCCATTCGCCGGGGTAGCGGTGGGGCGGGCCGGTGGCGCGGCGGGGACGGGGCGGTGCGCCGGTTGTGGTTCGGTGAGCCGATGACGGTCAGCACCCTGGCGGGGCACCGACGGGTGCCCCCGTACGGGATGGCCGGCGGCCAACCGGGCGCGTGTGGTCGCACCTATGTGGAGCGTGCCGACGGTCGGGTGGTGGAGCTGGCCGCCGCGGACTCGGTGGAGGTCGGGGTGGGGGATGTGCTGGTGGTCGAGACCCCTGGGGGCGGTGGCTACGGTCAACCGGCCTGACCGGCGGTCCCGACCTCCATCGCGCCGCACAGTGCGGGCGACTACCGGTGGTCGCCGCCGTGCACCTGGTCGACCGCGTGCGGCAGCAGGGGGCGGAGCACCGCCAGTCCGTCCCGGGCGCCGCCGGTGGAGCCGGGCAGGTTGATGATCAGGGTGCGGCCGGCTACGCCGGCGACTCCGCGGGACAGCACCGCCGTGGGCACCCGGGTCGCTCCGTACGCCCGCAGCGCCTCCGCGATCCCCGGGATCTCGTAGTCGAGTACGGCCCGGGTCGCCTCCGGAGTCCGATCGGTGGGGGAGATACCGGTGCCGCCGCTGGTCAGCACCACCGCCACGCCGTCGGCCACCGCCTGCCGGAGGGCCTCGGTCACCGGTTCCCCGTCCGGCACCACGACGGGTTCGCCCACCTGGTATCCGAGCTGGCGCAGTCCCTCGACCAGGATGGGGCCGGACGTGTCCGGGTAGATCCCGGCGGCGGCCCGGCGGGAGGCGACGATCACCCGGGCGGTGGTCATGGCCGCTCCGCGGGGCGTACCCAGTCGCCGGTCTTGCCGCCGCGTTTCCGCAGCACCCGTACCCGGTCCAGGCTGGCCGCCGGGTCCACCGCCTTGATCATGTCGATCAGAGTCAGTCCCGCGACCGCGACCGCGGTCAGCGCCTCCATCTCCACCCCGGTCCGGTCGGCGGTCCGGGTGGTGGCGGTGATCTCCACTCCACCGTCCACCAGGGTCAATCCGACCGTGACCGCGTGCAGCCCGATCGGGTGGCACAGCGGAATGAGGTCAGGGGTGCGTTTGGCGCCGAGGATGCCGGCGATCCTCGCCACGGTGAGCGCGTCCCCTTTGGGCAGCGCTTCGGCCCGCAGCAGCGCCACCACCTCCGGGGTGGTCCGGACCAGCCCGGCGGCCACCGCCTCCCGGGAGGTGGGGGTCTTGCCGCTGACATCCACCATCCGGGCGGTGCCGTACTCGTCGAGGTGGGTGAGGCGTTCCGTCACGCCGGCGAGCCTACCGTTGCTCCTTCCCGGGTGGGTACACCTCGCTCGACGGTCGACCGATCCGTGGTGGCGAATGTGAGCCGGGTCGGTCTGAGTCGGCCGGGCGGTGGTTTGCCGGTGGGGGGTCGAGATACTCAGGACCGTGGAATCCCTGGTCCTCGCCGCTGTCCTGGTCATGCTGCTCGCGGCGGCGGTCCAGGCGGTCACCGGATTCGGGTTCGCGCTGGTGGCGATTCCGCTGCTGGCGCTGACCGCCGACCCACGTACCGCGGTGGTCTCGGTAGGGGTGGCCGGACTCGCCATGACGGTGATGGCGGCGGTGCGGGAGCGCCGGCACGCCCGCTGGTCCACCGCGGGGCTGCTCGTGGCGGCGTCGGTGGTCGGCATGCCGGCCGGGCTGCTGGTGCTGCGGTCAGCTCCCGCGCGGGTGTTGACGCTGCTGATCGGCGCCGGGGTGATCGGGTGTGCCCTGCTGATCTGGCGGGGGTTACGGCTGCCGAATCGCCGGCCGGTGGTGGTCGGGGTGGGGATCCTCGCCGGCGCCCTGGCGACCGCTACCGGCACCAACGGCCCGCCGCTGGTGGCGGCGCTGCAGGCGATGGGGTACGCGCCGCGGGCGTTCCGGGCCACCCTGGCGGTCACGTTCACCGGTTCCGGGCTGCTGGCGCTGACCGGGTTCGGGCTGACCGGTCAGTTCACCCCGGAGGTGCTGATGCTGGGGGGTGCCGGGATTCCCGCCACGCTGGTGGGTTGGTGGCTGGGGGACCGGGTGTTCCACCGGCTCGATCCGGAGCGGTTCCGCCGCTTGTTGCTGTGGGCGCTGGTCGGCTGTGGGGTGCTGATCATCGCCCCGGTGCCGGGCTGACCCGGCGCCGAGCCGGCGGAAGCGACCCGATCCGGTCTGCGATCAGAGGTACTGGCCGGGCAGCCGGTCGTCGCTGGGCCGGCTCTGTCCCTGACCAGGCAGCACCATTCCGCCCTGGGCCGCCGGCAGGGCTCGCCCGGCCCGGATCTGGTCCAACTGGAGCCGGGCCGCCATCTGCTGGGCGACCAGCGCCGCCTGGATGCCGTGGAACAGTCCTTCCAGCCAGCCGACCAGTTGGGCCTGCGCGATCCGCAGCTCGGCCTCGCTGGGAACCTCTTCGTCCCCGAACGGCAACGAGAGGCGGCGCAGCTCGTCCCGGAGCTCCGGCGCGAGGCTGTCCTCCAGCTCAACGATCGACTGGTGGTGGATTTCCTTGAGCCGCTGCCGGCCGGCCTCGTCCAGCGGCGCCGCCCGGACCTCCTCCAACAGCTGCTTGATCATGCTGCCGACCCGCATGACCTTGGCCGGCTGCTCGACCAGCTTCGCGGGATCTTCGTGGGCTTCGCCCTCGGGCTGCTCTTCCCCGGGCTGCTCACCCACTGACAACGCCCCTATCGGCCGTCCGTCCGGGCCTACGACCATCACGCCGCGCCCCTCGTCGTCCGGCCGCTGGTCCTGCCTGTCGGACATCTGTGGCTCAGTCATCGTGTACCACCTTAGCGCGCGGGAGGGAGGATTCCCGGTCCTCGGTACCAGTCCGTCCGCCGTGGGCCCGCTGGTCGCCCGGCGCTACCGTGGGCGCGTGCACTCCGAGCCCACCCAGGATGGCCCCCCGCCGACCGAGGGAGCGGGCAGCGGTCCCCCGAACCCACGGGAGGTGTTGACCCGCCCGGCGCCGGCGCCGGATCGCACCGTGGCCTACGGCGACCACCCCGATCAGGTGGTGGACCTTCGGCTGCCCGCGCCCGGGCACCCGGACCGCCCACCGGTGGTGGTGATCCACGGCGGGTTCTGGCGGGCAGAGTACGACCGCCGCCACACCGACCCGCTCGCTGCTGATCTCGCTAGCCGAGGCTGGCCCGTGATCCAGCTGGAGTACCGCCGTACCGGCACCCCGGACGGTGCCTGGCCGGCCACGTTCGAGGACGTGGCGGCGGCGCTCGCGACCCTGCCCCGGTTGACCGGGCTCAAGCAGGCGCCACTGCTGTTGGGGCACTCCGCCGGCGGGCACTTGGCGCTGTGGTGGGCCGGCCGGCACCGGACCGCCCGCGGGGTGGTGGCGCTGGCGCCGGTGGCTGACCTGGCCGCCGCCCACGCCCAGGACCTTGACCGGGGCGCGGTGGTGGCGCTGCTGGGAGGCGACCCGGCCGCGGTGCCGGACCGATTCCAGTACGCGCAGCCGGCGGTCCCTCCGCACGTACCGGTCACCGTGATCCACGGGGACCAGGACCAGCAGGTGCCGATGGCGATCAGCCAGGCCTGGGTGGCGGCCGCCCGGGCAGCCGGCGGGGACGTCGCCCTGCTCGCCCTGCCCGGTGTTGAACATTTCGGACTAATCGACCCACGCTCCTCCGCCTGGCCCGCGGTGGTGCGGACGATCGTCGGGCATTGTTGACTCCGGTGAGGAGGCACGGTACAACCGTGGAGGCCAGTTCGCGGCGTCACGCCGCCGGCCGGAAGGAGCCACCCGTGTCCAGGCTAGACCGTCGAGGTGTGCTCAAGCTCCTCGCCACGGCGGGAGCCGCAGGCCTCGTCACCGCATGCGGCGGCCGGAACCGGTCCGACTCCCGCAGTTCCTCCACGCAGCCGCTTCGCATCGGTCTGCTGGTGCCCAGCAGCGGCCCGTTGCTGACGATCGGGGAGCAGATCCGGAACGGTTTCCGGCACTACCTGGCCGAGACCGGAGGCCTGCTCGGTGACCACCCGGTGCGCGAGGTGGTGGCGGACGAAGGAGAGACACGCGAGTCGGCCCGGGAAGCGGCGGAGCAGCTGCTGCAGCAGGAGGTACACGCGATCGTCGGGGTGGCGAACCCCGCCGTCCTGGCCGAGCTGACGCCGCTGGTGGAGGAGGCGCACGTGCCGCTGCTGTCCGCCAACGGTTCCGCCCCGGATCTGCGGGGCGGGCCGTACCTGTGGCGCACCGCGTTCCTGAACAGCGAGCCGGGCCTGGCGCTGGGACGCTATCTGGCCAGCGAAGTCGACGGCCCGGTGGCGATCATCGCCCAGGACGATCAGTTCGGAATTGACGCGGTCGCCGGGCTACGGGAGGCGTTCGCCACCGCCCAGGCCAGCAACCGGCTCGCCGAGCCGATCTTCACCCGGCACCGGGACGTGCTGGCGGAGGACGGCCTGGCTGGCACGCTGAATCTCCTCGCCGACCAACGCCCCGCCGCCGTCTTCGCCGCCTACTCCGGGGAGGCCGCCAGCGCGTTCCTCACCCAATATCTCCACGCCGGGCTGAGTCCGCGCCGGCTGTACGGGCCCGCCGACCTGACCGAGGGGCCGGTGCTGGAGGCGCTCGGCAAGGACACGTTGGGCATTCGGACCGCCAGCAATTACGCCCCGGAGCTGCGGGGATCCACCAACCAGCTGTTCGCGCTGTCCTACCGGGACGAGTTCGGCCCGCCCACCACCTATGCGGTGGCGGCCTACGACGCGGCCGCCGTGCTGGACACCGCGATCCGGCTGGTCGACGGCGACATCACCCCTCGCCTCCTGACGCTCGCACTGGGTGAGGTGGGTCTGATCGACAGCCCGCGAGGACGCTGGCAGTTCAACCAGAGCCGCACCCCTACCCAGCGGTGGTACCTGCGTCAGGTGGCGTGGGACGGGCCGGTCATCGCCAACCTGGTGGTCGGCGAGCTCGGCACCCTCGGCTGATCAGGCCCGCAGCTCCTGCACGCAGCACTTGACGCTGCCGCCGCCCTTCTTCAACTCCGACAGGTCCACCGGCACCGGCGTGTACCCGGCGGCGGTCAGCTTGTCCGCCATCCCGGTGGCTTCCGCGTTCAGCACTACGTGCTGGCCGTCACTGACCGCGTTCAGCCCGAACGCGGACGCGTCCGCCTCATCCGCGATCACCGCATCGGGGAACAGTTGCCGCAGCACCCGCTGGGAGCCGGACGAGAACGCCTCCGGGAAGTAGGCCACCGCCGGCCGACCGGCCCGCTCACCGGGGTAGGCGAGCACCGTCAGCGCGGTGTCCAGGTGGTAGAACCGTGAGTCCACCAGCTCCAGCGAGATCACCGGCCGACCGAACACCTCCTGCACCTCCCGGTGGGCGGCGTGGTCGGTGCGGAACCCGTACCCGGCGAGGATCAGTTCCCCGGTCCAGGCCAGGTCCCCTTCCCCTTCGTTGACGAGGGTGGGGGCCGCGAAGCGCCATCCGTGCTGCTCGTACCAGGCACGGTGGTGGTCGGCCTCGGCGGTCCGCTGCGGGTGGCGGAACTGGGCGCCGTAGGCGGTCCCGTCCAGGACGAACCCCCCGTTGGCGGCGTACACCATGTCCGGCAGGCCCGGCGCGGGCACCAGCTCGTGCACGGTGTGCCCCAGCCCGACGAGCGTCTCACGCAACTGCCGCCACTGCTTGATCGCCAGCTCGGGGTCCACCGAGCCGGTGGGGTCCATCCACGGGTTGATGGCGTAGGCCACCTGGAAGTGCTCAGGTGGGCACATGAGGTACGTACGAGGGGACGTCATACTTCATAAGTATGGGCAGCCTTCAGCAGCAGTGACAGTGGCGAATCTTGCATCTGACCTACGGGTTCTTGCATATGGATGAGATTGACAAGCAGATCGTTGCAACGCTGGTAGACAACGCGCGAGCCTCGTACGCGGAGATCGGCGCGGTGGTGTCGCTGTCCGCGCCCGCGGTCAAACGACGGGTGGACCGGCTGCGGGCGACCGGGGTGATCCGCGGCTTCACCGCGGTCGTGGATCAGGCGGCGATCGGCTGGACCACGGAGGCGTTCGTGGAGCTCTACTGCGTGGGCCGCACCTCCCCCGGGCAGATCGCCGAAGCCGCCGCGCGTCACCCGGAAGTGGTAGCGGCCTACACCGTCTCCGGGGAGGCGGACGCGCTGGTGCATCTGCGGGCCGCCGACATCACCCACCTGGAGCAAGCGCTGGAGCGGCTGCGGGCGGAGCCGTTCGTCTCCTCCACCCGCAGCACCATCGTGCTGTCCCGGTTGGTCGACACCGTGGGAACCCAACTCACCGCTCCGCCGTCCAAACCGGCATGAGATCCTCCCGTACCTCCCCGCTACTGGGAGTGGCCTTGAGCGCCGGTCTGATCGTCACCGCCGGCTGCTCCGCCCTCCCAGGCGACTCCGCGCTGACCTCGGCGGAGCTGCGCCTGGTGTCCTTCACTTCTTGTGACGAAGCGACCCAGGAGCTACGCGCCGCCACCCTCGCCACGCTGAACACGGCCGGGCACCTTGCGCTCGCCGCCCCGGACACGCTTCCCGTCGACGCCACATTGATGGATGCCGCCGGCGCACCGGCCGCGGCTGAGTTCGCCCCCAATACCCGGACCAGCACCGACTACAGCGGCACCAACGTGCATGAGTCCGGGGTGGACGAGCCAGATCTGGTGAAGACCGATGGGCGCCGGATCGTCACTGTTCACAATGGAGTCCTGCGGGTGGTGGACGCGCAGCGGCGGGTGGAGACCGGCCAGCTCGCGCTGACCGACCCGCATCCGGAGCACGCGTCGGCCGGCTGGTGGCAGCCGTCGGATCTGCTGCTGCACGGCGACCGGGCGCTGGTGCTGATGAACGGCTCCTGGTGGGGCGGCGCCCCCGTCCCACTGCCGGAGCCCGTACCGGAGCCGGCGCTGGACGCTCCCCAGGTGGGGCAGGCGGAGCCGAGTGACGTCGATCCGGACGCCCCCGTCGACAGCGTCGCCCTGCCGGCCCCCATGCCACTGCCGGTAGCGGAGATCGCCGGCCCCAAACTGCTGTTGGTCGACCTGTCCGGCTCCGCCCCCACGGTGATCAGTGAGTACGCGGTGGACGGCTCGCTGCTGGACGCGCGGGCGGTGGGGCAGACCGCCCGGGTGGTGGTGCGCAGCACCCCCCGGTTGGACCTGCCGCACCACACCGACGACCCGGCCGCCCAGCAGGCCGCGATCGAGGAAGCGGACGTCACCGCCTGGCTGCCGCGGTACGAGGTGACCACCGGGGGCACCACGGAGAGCGGCCACGTCGACTGCACCGCGGTCAGCCACCCGGCGGAGTACTCCGGCACCTCGATGCTGACCGTGCTCACCTTCGATCTGACCGCCGACAGCCTGGGCGACGGCCTACCGGTCAGCATCGTCGCCGACGGTGACACCGTCTACAGCAACGGCACCAGCCTGTACGTGGCCAGCGATCAGCGCTGGCGGGTGATGACGGACGAGGCGGGCAGCTACGACCGGACCGCGATCTACAAGTTCGATGTCTCGGCACCGGGGAAGCCGCGCTACGTCGGCGCCGGTGAGGTGGACGGATGGCTGCTCAACCAGTACGCGATGAGCGAGTGGGACGGGTTCCTCCGGGTGGCCACCACCTCCGGCGACGCCTGGGGAGAGGCGGCGAACAGCGAGTCCGCCGTCTACGTGCTGGCGGAGCGCGACAACCGGCTGGTGGAGGTCGGTGCGGTCACCGGGCTGGGAGTCACCGAGCGGATCTACTCGGTGCGGTACGTCGGCCCGATCGCTTTCCTGGTCACCTTCCGGCAAATCGACCCTCTCTACACAGTAGACCTCAGTGACCCGACCGCGCCGAAGGTGCTCGGGGAGTTGAAGGTCACCGGCTACTCCTCGTACCTGCACCCGATCGGGGAGGACCGCCTGCTCGGCATCGGTCAGGAGGCGGATGAGGAGGGCCGGACCCTCGGCACCCAGGTGTCCCTGTACGACGTCTCCGACCTGACCAACCCGACCGTGCTGGACCGGTTCCACGTTCCGCACGCCGTCAGCGACGCCGAGCACGATCCGCACGCCGTGCTGTGGTGGTCGGAGCAGCAGCTGCTGGTAGTGCCGATCATGACCTGGGGCGCCGGTGAGGGGCGGGACCTGCCGGAGATGGGGGCGCTGGCCCTACGGATACAGGGGAACACCCTCACCGAGCTGGCGCTGGTGTCGCATCCGGCCCTGGGGCCCGATCAGCCCTCGGCCACCATCAACCGCGCCCTGGTCGTTGGGGACACCCTCTGGACCGTCTCCTCCGCGGGATTGCAGGCAAACGCCCTGTCTACCTTCCACCAAGTCGCCTGGATCCCGTTCACCTGAGGTACCGGTGGGGGTGGCGCCACGACTGCGGCGCCACCCCCACCGGCCTCGCTCCCGTCATTTCACAGGTACATTCCGGTGCCCGGCGCCTCCGGCCGGTGATGGTCGTCGTCGGCGAAGAACCGGCGCCCACCGAACTCCTGCTGTAGCCGGTCGTCCAACTCGTCCGCCAGTCCGGTCATCACATGGATGGCCAACACCAGATGACTGGGACGGAAGTCCCGCCCGAACACCGGCACCGACGCCCAGACCGTGTCCCGCACGTAGTACAGCCGCCCCACCGGCATCCGGTTGGTGAGCTCCGACAACCGCTCGTACAGTTGCTCACTCGGCGTCACCCCGGTGAGCACCGGCGACCGTACGTCCACCAGCGGGGGATTGTCGCGGACGGTGACGAACACCATCGCGGTGCCGGCCCGGATCCCGATGTCACCGTCCGGGTCGGCGGTGAGCTGCTCCGGCGACAGGTGCTGCATCCCGGCGATCACCATCCGGACCTGGTCCCGCAGCAACTGCGGATCCGCCGGGCCGGTGGGGGCGGAGGGCTCCGGCGGCGGTGGTTTGACCGCCCGACCGGCCCGGGCGGTGCCCAGCGCCACCTCGGACAGTGGCTCCCCGGTCGCGTCGTTCGCCTCGTACCGCAGGAACGCCGGATGGGGGGCGCCGTAGATGTCTCGCAGGGTCCGGGTGAGGACCGTCGCCAGCGCCGGGATCTGGTTGGTGGTCAGCCCGAACCGGTTCCCGGAGTCGGGCTCCACTCCGGGTGGGGACCAGCCCAGCGCGACCAGTTCGGCCACCGCGGTCCGGTCCAGCTGATATTCCTTCGGCAACGAGGCGTTGCCGACCGCGTACGCGCGGATCCGCCCATCCAGCAAGGCGGTGACGGTCACCTCGTAGTCGGCGGCCCCGGCGCCGGACGCGGTGGGATCAAGTACCAGCCGGAGTTGCCCGCCGGCCGGCAACGTCGGTAGCAGTTTCCCGAGGGCGGCGTGGAACTCTTGCCAGGCCCGCTGCACCTTGGCGCGGAGGTCGGTGGTATCTGGGTCGTCGCTGAGCAGCATCGCTCCCCCTTCCGGGGGATCACCTTACCGGCCCGGAAGCACTCCCGAATATATCATCCTATATCAATCTCTTCTGGCGTCCACCGGGCCGCCAACGCGCGCAGTGCGGCCGCGGCCTGGGCCGGATCCGCGCCCCGCCCCACCGCCACCCCCAGCAGATAGGTGGTCAAGGGTGCGGCCGGCCGCACCACGTGATGCGCCACCTCCCGGGCCAACTCCAGCACCATCCGCTGCTGCTCCGCCAGGGTGCTCGAGTCCAATCCGACCGCCTCACTGGCCGCCGTGGTCCATTCCTCAAGGGCCGCCATCGGCCCACCTCCTCGCTGCCTCCAGATCGTCCTCGGTGTCGCAGTCCCACCACACCGGCGGCCCGGTCGGGGCGGACACCGGCCGGACCCGTAACCCAGCCAGCACCCGCCACAGCGGCACCCCGGCGAACCGAGCCGCTGCTCCCTCCCCGTCCGCGGCGTCCGCGCCGCCCCCGGAAACCTCCTGCGTGAGCGCCCGCCGCACCGCCGCGACCCGCCACACGCCACACAACCACTGAGGACGCCCGGTACCGTCGAGATACACCGCGCCGTCGTACCCCACCGCCGCGCTCCGCAGCCGCGCCACCGCCTCCCGGGTGAGCAGCGGTAGATCCGCGGCGAGCACCGCCAGGTCGACCGCGCTCGCCGGCACCCGGGCCAGCCCCGCCGCCAACGCGGCGACCGGGCCGCCGCCGGGCGGCTCCTCCCGGGTCTGGACCACCCCGGCCGGCAACGGCAGCCCCGCCGGGCCGACCACCACCCGGGTGGTGCTCTCCGCCACCGCCGCCAGCACCCGGTGCAGCATGGGGCGCCCGCCCACCGACAGCACCGGCTTTGCCGCCCCACCCAGCCGCCGACCGGCGCCGCCGGCCAGGATCACCACCGCGTCCGGCAGGCTCCGCACGCCGCGATCGTACGTCCGGCCAGTGAAACCTGGTGGCGGCTTGCCGAATCCCCCGACTGTCGTACCCCGACCGGGTAGGAGGCGTCCGGTACCTTCTCCGGAATGGGAGACATCCATGAGCTGGCGGACCGGTACGTGGACGAGCTGGCCGCCCTACACCCGACCGCGGCCACCTTCATCGGGGTTACTGGCCATGACCACGAGCTGACTGACCTCAGCCCGGATGGGTTCGCCGCCATCGCCGACCACCATCGACGCACGCTGGCGGAGCTGACCGCGCTCGCCCCGGCGGACGAGTCGGAACGAGTGGCCAAAGAGGCCATGATCGAACGGCTGACGCTGGAGCTGGAGCGGTACGAAGCGGGCGAGACCACCAGTGAGCTGAACGTGCTCACCAGCGGCCTGCACGACACCCGCATGGTCTTCGACCTGATGCCGCTGGAGGGGGAGGAGGCTGCGGCCAACCTGTCCGCCCGGATGGCGGCATTTCCCGAGGTCATGCGGCGGTACCAGCGCACGCTGCTGGAGGCGGCCCGAGCCGGTCACGTCACCTCCCGTCGGCAGGTGGCCGCGGTGGCCGAGCACTGCGACCTGTGGGCCGACCCGCAGGCGGACAACGTCTGGCCGGAGCTCGCCCGCCGCGTGATCGAAGCCAACCCGGATCTGCCGGCCTCACTGGCGCGCGACCTCAACGAACGCGCGGTCGCCGCCCGGGAGGCGACCGTGGAATTCGGACGGTTCCTCCGGGAGGAACTGGCTCCGCTGGCGCGGGAGAAGGACGCGGTCGGGCTGGAGCGCTACCAACTCGCCTCCCGGTACTTCCTCGGCGCCACCATCGACCTGGTCGAGACCTACGCGTGGGCGTTCGGGGAGCTGCACCGGCTGGAGACCGAGATGCGGGAGGTCGCCGCCCAGATCGCTGGCAGCGGCGCCACCGTGGACCAGGCGGTGGAGGTATTGGACGCTGACCCGGCCCGCACCATCAAGGGCAAGGAGGCGTTCCGGGACTGGATGCAGGAGTTGGCGGAGCGGGCCATCCGCGAACTGCACGGACGGCACTTCGACATCCCGGAGCCGGTGCAGCGGATCGAGTGCTGCATCGCCCCCACCAGTGACGGGGCCATCTACTACACCGGTCCGAGCGAGGACTTCCGCCGGCCGGGGCGGATGTGGTGGGCGGTACCGCAGGGGATCGACTCCTTCTCCACCTGGCGCGAGGTGACCACCGTCTTCCACGAAGGTGTGCCCGGCCACCACCTGCAGATCGCCCAGACCGTCTACCGGACCGATCTGCTCAACCGGTGGCAGCGCCTGATCGCCGGCTGCTCCGGACACGCCGAAGGCTGGGCGTTGTACGCGGAGCGGCTGATGGACGAGTTGGGTTACCTGGAGGATCCGGGTGACCGGCTGGGCATGCTGGACGGCCAGGCGTTCCGGGCCGCCCGGGTGATCGTCGACATCGGGATGCACCTGGAGCTGGAGATCCCGCGGGACAACCCGTTCGGGTTCCACCCCGGTGAGCGCTGGACCCCGGAGCTGGGGTGGGAGTTCATGCGGGCGCACTGCCGGATCCCGGACGAGCACCTCCGGTTCGAACTCAACCGCTACCTCGGCTGGCCGGGGCAGGCCCCCTCGTACAAGGTCGGGGAGCGGATCTGGTTGCAGGCCCGCGAGGAGGCGGCCGCCCGCAAGGGGCCGGACTTCGACCTGAAGGCGTTCCACCGGGACGCCCTCAACCTGGGCGGGCTCGGCCTCGACCCGTTGCGGGCCGCCCTCGCCCGGCTGTAACCACACCCACCCCCGGGTGGGTGGACCTGACCGGTAGCGGGATCTTGCCCCAGGGGAACCGCACCTCCCGGGGCAAGATCCCCCGCTACCGCCAGCTTGAGGCAGGCGACTAGTGCCAGTAGTCGCGGTGCACCGCCAGGCCCTCTTCGGAGAGCACCGGCCCCACCACCGTGATCGGATAGTTGGCCCGGGCGAACAGGAACCGGCTCGGGGCGTCCACCGCCGGGGCGGTCTGCTCACCCCGCAGCTCAGCGAGCTGGGCAGCGCTCACCGAGAACACCAGCCGCCCGAGGCCGGCGAGGACGAACGCCCCCGAACACATGGCGCAGTTCTCGGTGCTGGTGTAGAGGGTGGCCCAGCGACGCTCCTCCGGTGAGAGCAACCGCGCCGCCTCCACCGCCAGCTTCAGCTCCGGGTGGGCGCTGATGTCCTGATCCTGGAGGGCGGTGTTGAACCGCTCGGCCACGATCCTGCCCTCGCCGTCGACCAGCACCGACCCGAACGGCCGCTGGCCGGCCCGCCGCGCCTCCCAGGCCAACTCGATCGCCCGCCGGAGAAACCGCTGCTCCTGCGCGGTCAGTTCCGCGCCGTCCTGCTCCGACATCCACGCCCCTTCCCTCGCCCGGCCCCGCTGGGCCGTCGCTTCACCCGCCCGGCCGCTGCTCAGCTCACGCGTAGGAGTGGAGGCTGTTGCTGAAGAACAGGTTCACCCCGATCAGGTTCATCAGCATCGCCGCGAACCCGGCGATCGCCAACCAGATCACGATCCGCCGCCGGACACTCGGCGTGGCCCGGGCGTGCAGGTAGGCGGCGTAGATCACCCAGGCGATGAACGCCCACACCTCCTTGGGGTCCCAGCCCCAGTACCGCCCCCAGGACGCCTCCGCCCAGATCGCGCCGGAGATGATGGCGAACGTCCAGATTGGGAACGCGAACGCGTGCAGTTTGAAGGTCAGCCGCTCCAGCCCCTCGGCGGCCGGCACCCGGGCCCCCAGCGGGTACGGGAACCGGCTCTTCCCCTCCTCGTGGCCGGCCCGCACCAGGTACATCGCGGCGGTGACGAACCCGGTCAGGAACGCCCCGAACGCCACCACCGCCGAGCCGACGTGGATGAAGAACCAGTACGAGTCCAGCGGGGCGCTCAGCGGCCCGACCGGGGTGTAGGCGACCAACCGGACCAGCCCCAGCACGATCGCGATCACCATCGCCACGTACAGGCCGAGGTGCCGGAGGGTGGGCCGGCTGACCAGCACCACCAGCCAGGCCGCGACCGCGATGAACGTGCCGGTGAGCGCGTACTCGTACATGTTGCCCAGCGGAATCCGCTCGGCCGCGATCCCGCGGGTGACCATGGTCACCAGGTGGACGGTGGCGGCCAGGAACACCAGGCTGGCCGCGATCGCCCCCAAGGGGCCGCCGCGGGCCCACGCCCACCAGTCCCGGGCCGGCCGCGCCGGCTCCGGGCTCGCCGACGTGGCGGTCTCTCCCACCGCGCCGCCACCGGCGGCGACCCCGGCCAGCGCCGCCTGCCGAGTCGGGCGGCGACCAAACGAATACTCGGCCGCGTGGGCGATCATGGCCGCCAGGTACAGCAGCACGGTGACCGTCAGCAGCGCATCGGAGAGTGCGGCCATCAGGTGCTCCTTCCCGCAACGGCCGGATCCGGTGCCGGCGCGTCCACGATGGTCAACGGCAGGTCCGCCACCAGCTGGCGGAACTCCTCAGCGAACCCGGGATGACCCGACCGAGGCAGCCCACCGGCCTCGACAATACTACGATCGGTAGTAGACGATTCTGCTGGTGTCACCCGGAACCACACCCGCCGGCGCCGACCCAACAACGCCGGCACCACCCCGGCGACCAGCAGGAACGCCCCCACCGCCGCCACCGGCTGCCCCGGGTCGTACCGCACCGACACGGTGATCCACCGCTGGGTGCCGAGGAACTCCACCGTGGTGCCATCATCCAACGTCATGGTCTCGCCCGGGGCCAGGAACTCCGGCTCCCCCACCTGCACCAGTTCCCCGCGGGCGATCTGGTTGGCGTCCAGCGACCACACCGACCGCGGCTCCCCCGAGTCCATCCCCAGATTGCCCCGGTAGGCGAGCAGCATCAGCAGCGGGTCCTGCTCGGCCGGGTGCTGAGAACCGAACAGCATCGGCGCGGCGCTGGCGGTCGGCTGATACCGCCCCTCGAACGCCACCTGCAACGACGGGTCCCGCTCCCCGTCCGGGGACACGTTCGCGTCCGGGAACACCGCCACCCCTTCCGAGGTGCCGAGCGAATCCACCGGTAGGAACGGCGCCACCACGGTCTGGGTCTGGCCGTACCGGTCGGTGTAGCGCAGCACCGGGGCGTACCCGCTGCCCAGCAGGTAGACGTTGGCGCCGTCCAACCGCAACGGCGAGTTGACCGTGAACTCCACCGGCCGCCACTGCCCGTCCCCGTGGTGCACCCGGGCCTGGGCCAGGAACGCCAACGGCTCCCCGCGCTCGGAGTACTCGGCGTGGAACTCATCCAGTTGCAGACAGAACGGCGGCAGGCCGGTACCGTCCACCCGGTTACCCAGCCCGAACTCGTCGTACTGGGAGAGGGTGTTGCAGAACTGCCCGTCCTCGCCGGCCACCACCAGCCGGTTGCCGTGCCAACCGTACGCCGCTCCGAGCGCCACCCCGACCAGGATCACCACCATGGCCGCGTGCATCAGCAGGTTCCCGGTCTCCTTCAGGTATCCCTTCTCGGCGCTGACCGTCACCGTCCCGTCCTCGTGCCGGCGCACGATCGACCGCCACCGCCGCGCCCGCAGCGCGCGGTGCAGCCGGTCCGCCGCCTCCGCCGGGGAGCCGGCGGCGGTCAGGCCGGCGGCGTGGGCCGGCAGCCGAGACAGTCGCCGGGGCGCGGGCACCGGGGCACGCCGCAGCGCCTGCACATGGTCCCGGATCCGGGGCACGATGCAGCCCACCAGCGAGGTGAACAGCAGCAGGTAGATAGCGGAGAACCAGGGCGAGCCGAACACGTTGAAGGCGCCCAGCCGGTCCAGCGTCGGCGCCAGGTCGGGATACCGCTCGTAGAACCGGGCGACGCTCTCCACACTGACCGAGCGCTGCGGCAGCGCTGACCCGGGAACCGACGCCAACGCCAGCAGGAACAGCAGCACCAGCGCGGTCCGCATGCTGGTCAACTGCCGCCAGGTGTTACGCAGCCAGGCCACCGGCCGGGGGACGGTCACACACTCACCTCCGTGGCCTCCACCAAGGTCAGCAGCCAGGTGGTGAACTCACCCCAGGCGCCGGTGAGTAGCGCCACCCCCACCGCGGCCAGCAGCCCGGCCCCGATCCGGGTCACCCACCGCGGGTGTCGCCGCACCACCGCCACCACTTCGGTCACCCACCGGAAGCCCAGCCCGAACGCCACGAACGGCAGCCCCAACCCGAGGGTGTACGCCGCGGCCAACACCGCCGCCCGCCCCGGCTGCCCACCGACCCCACCCAGCGCCAGCACCGCCCCGATGGTCGGGCCGATGCAGGGGGTCCAGGACAGGGCGAACACCGCCCCGAACACCGGGGCGCTGGCCACCCCGGCGGCCGGTAGCCGTTGGAGCCGCAGCTCCCGGGTCAGGCCCGGGAGCAGCCCGAGCAGGGCCGCGGCGAACGCCAGCAGCAGCACCCCGCCGCCGATCTCCAACGTCCGCTGGTGCTCCCGCAGCAGCTGCCCGGCCGAGCCGGCGATCACCCCCATGGCGATGAACACCGCCCCGAACCCGGCCACGAACAGCAAGCTGCCGGCCAGCACCCGCCCGCGGGCCCGACCGGCGGGATCCGCACCGGTCAGGCCGGTGACGTAGGCCAGGTAGCCGGGCGCCAGCGGCAGCACGCACGGGGACAGGAAACTGACCAAGCCGGCCACCACCGCCACCCCGATGCCGAGCAGCAACGGGCCGGAGGTGACGATGCCGGCGAAGGTCTCACCCATCCGGAGGCGCCTCCTCCGCGGCCACCTGTTTGACCAGGTGCGCCAGCTCCACCTTGCCGACCACCCGGTAGAAGGCGGCGGCGACGTTGCCGTCCCGGTCGATCACCAGGGTGGCGGGGGGCCCGAGCGGTGCGGGGGGCTCGTGGAAGCCCAACCCGTTCGCGAACCCCGGATCGTAGATGCTCGGATAGCTCATCCGTCCCCTGGTGAATTGGATCGCCCGGTCGCGGTCGCGGTCGCGGATGTTGATCCCGACGAAGCTGACGCCCAGTTCCCGGGTCTCCTGGTAGACCTGCTCCAGATCCTGCGTCTCCGCCCGGCACGGCCCGCACCAGGACCCCCAGACATTGACCACGACCACATTTCCACGGAGCTCCGCCACGTCCAGGTCGCCATCGCCCTCCAGCAGTGGCCCGGCGATCGGTGGCGCGGCCGGGCGGGCCCCGACCGGCCACTCCCGCAGGGTGGCGGTGTTGACCGTCCCGCCCCCGCCGGACCAGGTCATCACCCCGATCACCAGCGCGGCCACGGCCACCACCACGGCTCCGGCAGTCACCCACCCCCAGGTCCGCCGCCGCATGTCAGGCTCCCTTGGACGTCCCGCCGTCCGGTGACAGCGCCAACAAGTGTGCGGCCGGCTCCGCGTACTCCACCCGGGTCACCCGGCCGTCCTCCAGATGGAAGCTCGTGACGCTGGCCAACGCGCATTGGCGTCGGCGCGGGTCATGCCACAGCCGCCGGCCCTGGACGTACTGCCGCAGGGTCCAGATCGGGAGCTGGTGGGAGACGCACACCGCCTCGTGCCCGGCGGCCGCTTCGGCCGCGGCGTGCAGCGCGGCGCTCATCCGCTGCGCAATCTCCCGGTACGGCTCCCCCCAGGAGGGGCGGAACGGGTTCCGCAGCAGCCACCAGCTGCGGGGGTTACGCAGCGCCCCGTCGCCGGGGGCGAACCGGGTGCCTTCGAACCGGTTGTCCCCCTCGATCAACCGCTCGTCGATCTCGATCGGCAACCCGAACGTCGCCGCCAACGGCTCCGCGGTCTCCTGGGCCCGCTCCAGCGGACTGGACACCAGCCGGGTCACGTCCCGACCGGCGAACCACTCCGCCACCGCGGCGGCCATCCGCCGCCCCAGCGGGGAGAGTCGGTAGCCGGGCAGGCGGCCGTACAGGATCCCGCGCGGGTTGTCGACCTCGCCGTGCCGGAGCAGGTGAACGATGGTCGTGGTCACTGGGCACCCCCCGCGGCCGCCGCCCGCGCCGCTGCCGGCAACGCCGCCGCGATGATGTTCATCGCCTCATCGTCCAGCGCGGTGGAGACGAACCACGCCTCGTACGCGCTGGGGGGAAGATAGACCCCCTGGTCGAGCATGGCGTGGAAGAAGGCCGCGAACGCGCCGGTGTCCTGCTGGCTGGCGGTGGCGTAGTCCCGGACGTCCGCGTCGGTGAAGAAGATCGAGAACAGGTTGCCGGCGGTGGACAGCCGGTGCGGCACCCCCGCCTCGGTCAGCGCCTGGCTGGCCAGCTGACCCACGGTGGTGGCGGCGGCATCCAGGCGGCGGTACGCCTCGGCGTCGGCCAGGCGCAGCGACGCCAGCCCGGCGGCGCACGCCAGCGGGTTACCGGAGAGGGTGCCGGCCTGGTAGACCGGCCCGTTCGGGGCGAGCTGGTCCATCAACTCGGCCCGGCCCCCGAAGGCCGCCGCCGGCAGGCCGCCGCCCATCACCTTGCCGAAGGTCCACAGGTCGGCGTCGACCGGGTCGAGCCCGTGCCAGCCACTGGCCGAGACCCGGAACCCGGTCATCACCTCGTCGATGATCAACAGGGCACCGTAGGCGTGGGCGATCCGGGCCAGCTCGGCGTTGAACCCGTCCCGGGGGGCGATCACCCCCATGTTGCCGGCGGCCGCCTCCACGATCACCGCGGCGATCTGGTCACCGTGCTCGGCGAAAGCGGTCTCGACCGCGGCCAGGTCGTTGTAAGGCAGCACCAGGGTGTCCGCGGCCGCCGCCCCGGTCACCCCCGGGGAGCTGGGCAGGCCGAGCGTGGCCACCCCGCTGCCGGCGGCGACGAGCAGCGCGTCCACGTGCCCGTGGTAGCAGCCGGCGAACTTCACGATCCGGGTCCGGCCGGTGGCGGCCCGGGCCAGCCGGATCGCCGACATGGTGGCCTCGGTGCCGGAGTTGACCAGGCGGACCCGCTCCACCGGGGTACGGGCCACGATCTCCGCGGCCAGCTCCACCTCGGCGGGGGTCGGGGCACCGAAACTGGTGCCGGCCGCCGCCGCCTGCTGGACCGCCTCCACCACGGCGGGGTGGGCGTGGCCGTGAATCAGCGGCCCCCAGGAACAGACCAGGTCCACATATCGATTGCCGTCAGCGTCGAACAGGTACGGCCCCTGTCCGCGGACCATGAACCGGGGAGTGCCCCCCACCCCCCGGAAAGCGCGGACCGGCGAATTCACCCCGCCCGGGATGACGGTGCGGGCGCGGTCGAACAACTCGGTGGAGGCGGGGACCTCCACCCTCGGTGAGGTCGTCACAATATCTTTCATTCTGGCAGCGGTCGCCGCCGGGAGCGGCACCGGGTGTCGGTTGCGGGTAGGCTGGCGGACGTGGAACGCCCGGAGCTGACGATCTCAGTACACCGTACGCCGAGCGAGGCGGTGGTCAGCCTCGCCGGGGAGATCGACATGCTGACCGCCACCCGGCTGTCGAACACGGTCAACGACATCCTCAGCGACCCCCCACCCCGGATCGTGCTCGACCTGGCCGGCGTCACCTTCTGCGACTCTCAGGGGCTAGGCACCCTGGTGGTACTCAGCCGTAAGGCCAGCACCGCCCAGAGCGTGCTGGTGCTCACCAACGTGGGTGACTTCCTGCTGCGGGTGCTGGACATCACCGGCCTCCGCTCCGCCCTGATGATCCGCAACGAGTCCGCCAGCCGCTGACCCTCATTCCTCGCGGAGCTGCTCCAGCAGGGCGATGGCCCGCCCCACGTCTCGGACTCCACCCTCACCTCGCAGCGCCGCCAGCGCGGCATCCACCTTCTCCTGGATGGCCGCCTGCCGCTGCTCGTGCTGCCGCACCAGCGCGATCTGCTGCTGGAGCTGCCGATTCTTCTCCCACAGATCCAGGAACACGGTCACCTTCGCCCGCACCACCCACGGGTCCAGGGGCTTGGTGAGGTAGTCGACCGCCCCGGCGGCGTACCCCCGCAGCGCCAGCTGGGCGTCCCGGTCGGCCGCGGTGAGGAAGATGATCGGGATGTGCCGGGTCCGCTCCCGCGATTTGATGTGGTTCGCGGTCTCGAACCCGTCCATGTCCGGCATCTGCGCATCCAGCATGATCACCGCGAAGTCGTCGACCAGCAGCTGCTTGAGCGCATCCTCCCCGCTGGTGACCGCGACCGTCTCCACCGGCAACCCCTGCAGCAGGGCGGACAGGGCGGTCAGGTTCTCCCGCCGGTCGTCCACCAGCAGCGCCTTGGGCACCCCACTGCCACTTACCGGCGGCAACCCACCCGGTGTGATCGGAACGGTCATCCTTCGGCCTCCGTCGCCGTGCCACTGATCCAGCGCGCCATCAGATCCAACAGTTCATCCAGGTCCACCGGCTTGGTGATGTAGTCGCTACCACCGGCCACCAGCGCCGACTCCCGGTCCCCGGGCATCGCCTTGGCGGTCAGGAACACGATCGGAAGCTCCGCGAACTGGTGGTTCCGGCGGATCTCCCGCGTGGTCTCGTAGCCGTCCTTCTCCGGCATCATCGCGTCCATCAACACGATGTCGACCTCGGGGTGCTCGGTCAGCTGCCGGATCCCGTCCTCACCGTTGTCGGCGTACAGCACCGTCATCCCGTGCAGCTCCAGCGCGCTGGTCAGCGCGAAGACGTTCCGGACGTCATCGTCGATGATCAGCACCGTGGTGCCGGCCAGCTGGTTCGCCGCCGGGGTGTTCCGCCGCTCGTTGCGGTGGTCGTTACGCAGCATCGGTGGGGCGACGTTCACCGTCTGCTCCGTCTGCACCGCCGTGGGCGCGCCGGTGACCTCCGGCACCAGGACGTCCGGCAGGTAGAGGGTGAAGGACGAGCCCCGACCGGGTTCGGAGGCGACGGTGATGATGCCACCGATCAGGCCCGCCAAGTCCCGGCTGATGGACAGCCCCAGCCCGGTGCCGCCGAACCGCCGGCTGGTGGTGCCGTCGGCCTGCTGGAACGCCTCGAACACCAGCGACAGCTTGTCCTCCGGGATGCCGATCCCCGTGTCGGTGACCGTGAACGCGATCACCTGCTGGGCGGCGGCGAGCGCGGGCGCGTCGAAGGCCAGATCGGGGGAGGCCGGCGCGATCCGGAGCATCACCTGCCCGGTATCGGTGAACTTCACCGCGTTGGACAGCAGGTTCCGCAGGATCTGCTGCAGCCGCTGGCCGTCGGTGACCATCACTTTGCCGACCAGCTCCGGGGCCACCTCCACCGAGAACTTCAGGCCCTTCTCGGCCGCCTGCGGAGCGAACCCCTGCTCCACGTACGCCCGGATGTCGTCGTACGCCACTTCCCCGGGCTTGACCTCGGTCCGGCCCGCCTCGATCTTCGACAGGTCCAGGATGTCGTCGATCAGCGCCAGGAGATCCGAGCCCGCGCTGTAGATGGTGTTGGCGAACTCGATCTGTTTGGCGGTGAGGTTCTTCTCCGGGTTCTCCGCCAACAGCCGGGCCAGCAGCAGCAACGAGTTCAGCGGGGTCCGCAGCTCGTGGCTCATGTTGGCCAGGAACTCCGACTTGTACGCCGAGGCCCGAGCCAACTGCTGCGCCTTCTCTTCCAACCCGATCCGGGCGAGCTCGATCTCCCGGTTCTTGGTCTCGATGTTGCCCTTCTGCTCCTGCAGCAGCGCCGCCTTCTCCTCCAACTCGGCGTTGGTGCGCTGCAGCTCCGCGGACTGCTCCTGTAGTTCGTGGGCCAGCCGCTGGGACTGGGCCAGCAGCTCCTCGGTGCGCCGGTTGGCCTGGATGGTGTTCAGCGCCACCCCGATCTGCGCCATCAGCCGCTCCAGGAACCGGATGTGCAGGTCCGAGAACCGGTTCACCGAGGCGAACTCGATCACGCCGAGCAGTTCGCCCTCGAACAACACCGGCAGCACCACCAGGTCGGCCGGGGCGGACTCGGATAGCCCGGAGCGGACGGTCAGGTTGCTGCCCCCGTCACCGGCCACCCGGATGGTCTTACGGGTGACCGCGGCCTGCCCGACCAGCCCCTCCCCCGGACCAAAGGTGATCTCCTGGTCCCGCCCCACATAGCCGTACGAGGCGGTCAACCGCAGCCGGGTGGAGGCGTCCTCCGTGTCGGTGAGGAAGAACGCCCCCACCTGCGCCTCGACCAGCGGGGTGACCTCATCCATGATCATGCGGGTGACTTCGCCCAGGTCCCGCTGCCCCTGCAGCAGCCCACCGATCCGGGCCAGGTTGGAGTCCAGCCACGCCTGCTCCGCGTTCTTCGACGTGGTCTCCCGCAGGGTGACGATCATCTTGTTGATGTTGTCCTTCAGGGAGGCCACCTCACCCTGCGCCTCCACGGTGATCGCCTGGGTCAGGTCACCGCGAGTCACCGCGGTGGAGACTTCGGAGATCGCGCGCAGCTGGTTGGTGAGGGTGGAGGCGAGCTGGTTCACGTTCTCCGTCAGGTCCCGCCAGGTGCCGGAGACCCCCTGGACCCGGGCCTGCCCACCCAGCTTGCCCTCGATCCCGACTTCGCGGGCAACCCGGGTCACCTCCGAGGCGAACGACGACAGCTGATCCACCATCGTGTTCACCGTGTTCTTCAACTCCAGGATCTCACCCTGAGCATCCACAGTGATCTTCTGCGACAGATCACCCTGCGCCACCGCGGTGGTCACCTGGGCGATGTTCCGCACCTGGTTCGTCAGGTTCGACGCCATCGAGTTGACGTTGTCGGTGAGATCCCGCCAGATACCGGAGACCCCCTGGACCCGGGCCTGCCCACCCAGCTTCCCTTCGGTCCCGACTTCGCGGGCAACCCGGGTCACCTCCGAGGCGAACGACGACAGCTGATCCACCATCGTGTTCACCGTGTTCTTCAACTCCAGGATCTCACCCTGAGCATCCACAGTGATCTTCTGCGACAGATCACCACGCGCGACCGCAGTCGAGACCTGAGCAATGTTCCGCACCTGGTTCGTCAGGTTCGACGCCATCGAGTTGACGCTGTCGGTGAGATCCCGCCAGGTGCCCGACACGCCCTTGACGTGCGCCTGGCCGCCCAGCTTCCCTTCGGTGCCCACCTCCCGGGCCACCCGGGTCACCTCATCGGCGAACGACGACAGCTGATCCACCATCGTGTTCACCGTGTTCTTCAACTCCAAGATCTCCCCGCGCGCCTCGACGGTGATCTTCTGCGACAGATCACCACGGGCCACCGCAGTCGAGACCTGAGCAATGTTCCGCACCTGGTTCGTCAGGTTCGACGCCATCGAGTTGACGTTGTCGGTCAAGTCCTTCCAGGTGCCGGAGACCCCCTGCACCCGGGCCTGGCCACCCAGCTTCCCTTCGGTGCCCACCTCCCGGGCCACCCGGGTCACCTCTTCGGCGAACGACGACAGCTGATCCACCATCGTGTTCACCGTGTTCTTCAACTCCAGGATCTCACCCTGAGCATCCACAGTGATCTTCTGCGACAGATCACCACGGGCCACCGCGGTGGTCACCTGGGCGATGTTCCGCACCTGGGAGGTGAGGTTGGAGGCGAGCTGGTTCACACTCTGGGTGAGATCCCGCCAGGTGCCGGAGACACCGAACACCTGCGCCTGGCCACCCAGCTTGCCTTCGGTGCCCACCTCCCGGGCCACCCGGGTCACCTCATCGGCGAACGACGACAGCTGATCCACCATCGTGTTCACCGTGTTCTTCAACTCCAGGATCTCACCCTGAGCATCCACAGTGATCTTCTGCGACAGATCACCACGCGCGACCGCAGTCGAGACCTGAGCAATGTTCCGCACCTGGTTCGTCAGGTTCGACGCCATCGAGTTGACGTTGTCGGTCAAGTCCTTCCAGGTGCCCGCCACCCCCGGCACGTCCGCCTGGCCGCCCAGCTTCCCTTCGGTGCCCACCTCCCGGGCCACCCGGGTCACCTCTTCGGCGAACACCCGCAGCGTGTCGGTGAGCGAATTGATGGTGTGGGCCAGCTCCGCCACCTCACCCTTGGCCGACACGGTGATCTTCTGTGACAGATCCCCGTGCGCGATGGCGGTGGTGACCTGGGAGATCGACCGCACCTGCTGGGTCAGGTTCGACGCCATGGTGTTCACCGAGTCGGTCAGATCCCGCCAGGTGCCGGAGACCCCCTTGACCTGCGCCTGGCCGCCCAGCTTGCCCTCGGTGCCCACCTCCCGGGCCACCCGGGTCACCTCATCGGCGAACGACGACAACTGGTCGACCATCCGGTTCACGGTCCGGCCGATCCGGAGGAACTCCCCCCGCAGCGGCCGGCCGTCGATCTCCGCCGGCATGTGCTGCGTCAGGTCACCCTCGGCGACCGCCTCGATCACCCGCGCTATCTCGGTGGCCGGGCTGCCCAGGTCGTCGATGAGCGCGTTCACCGCCCGGACCCCGTCCCGCCAGGCGCCCTCGTACTCCTCCTCATCGAGCCGCTCGGTGAGCCGGCCTTCCCGCCCGACCGCCCGGCTGATCCGCTGGAGACCTCGCTGCTGCCGCTGTTGGAGGGCGACGACGTCGTTGAATGCGTCTACCACCTCGCCGGCGAGTCCCACCCGCCGGGGGAGCCGGACCTTAAGGTCGCCGGCGTGCACTCGGCGCAGCGCCGCTGCCAGCTCCGTCAGCAGCTCCTCACACGATTCGGTCGGGACCGCCTGTGGGGAAGTCGGCTGCGTTGGCATGATCTCCTCCCAAACTCGGGGGTCTCCCCATCATGGCTGTCTGGCGGACCAGTCCGCGAGCCGGGCAGGCCGAAGAGTGGGGTGAGCCCGGCCTCACCTGCCTGCGCCGCTGGGTGGCGAGTTGGCCGGACCCGCGGGGTCAGGGGAGGATGGGGCCGTGACCGGCCAAGGCAACGGGAAGATCGTCCGGAAGGTGCGCCTGCCAGCGGACCGCCGTACCCCAGCGGCCGCCCGAGCGCTGGTCCGGTCCGTCCTCGAGCAGGCAGGCCTGACCGAATTGCTCGACCCTTCGCTGCTGCTGACCACCGAGCTGTCCACCAACGCGGTGGTCCACGCCGGCACTGAACTCGAGCTGGAGATCATCGCCGACCAGCATGGAGTCACCGTCACTGTGATCGACCATGCACGCGGGGTGTTGACCTCCACCGCGGAGCCGGTCACCCCGGACGCGGCGGTGCTCTCCGACGGGGGGCGCGGGCTGCTGTTGGTGGACCACTTCGCCACCCGCTGGGGCACCACCCACTACGACAGCGGCAAGGGGGTCTGGTTCCGCCTCAACCGGCCCGGTACGCCGGAGCCGCCCGACACCACTCGGCAACTGACCGAGCTGGCGGCGGTCGGTGACAGCGACGCGGAAGCGGTAGATCTGCCGGCGGTGAACGCTCTCCTGGCGGTCACCCAAGACCCGTACGCGGACGACCCGGTGGCCGAGTTCGCCAACGCGCTGCTGACTCAGCTGGGGGACCTGACCGGCGCCGGGGGCGCCGTGGTCCGGGTCGACCTCGGCGAAGGGGAAGGCATGACCGTGCTCGCCCGGTACGGGCGCATCCCCCGCCTCGGTCAGGAGACTCTCCGGATCCCGCTAACCCTCGGGGGCGCCGCCTCCGGCGAGCTGGAACTGGACGTCCCCGTCACCTCGTACGTGCAGCCGCTCGCGGCGTTGGTGGCGGAGCGGCTGAGCCTCGCGCTGGAGAACGACCGGTTGCGCCGGCTCGACCGGCGCCGCCGCACCTGGTTGACGTTCCTGGCGGAGGCCAGTGAACTGCTGGCCCAGTCCCTGGACGTCGAACTCACCATGGCGTTGATCCCCCACCTGGTGGTGCCCCGCCTGGGGCAGTGGTCGGCGGTGCACACCGCCGATGACTGGGGCCGGTTGACGCTGGCGGCCGCCGCTCACGCCGATGAGGAGCAACTGGCTTCCCTGTCTGCGGCGCTGCGGGAACCCGGACCGGACTCGGTGCTGTCCCGACTGCCGGGGGCGCTGCGCACCGGCGGCCAGGTGCCGCTGCCGCCGCCGACCGAGGGGTTCGCGATTCCCCTGATCGCCCGGGGGCAGCTGCTGGGCACCCTCTCGGTGGGGCGCCACCTGGAGCGCCGGCACGAGCCGGACGAGATCGCGGTGCTGCAGGACGTGGCCCGCCGCGCGGCGTTGGCGCTCGACAACGCCCGGATCCATGCCGAGCGACGCAACGCCGCGCGCACGCTGCAGCGGTCGCTGCTGCCCCCGAAGCTGCCGCACGTGCCAGGGCTCGGGTTCGGCGCCGCCTACGTCCCGACCGGAGACGCCGCCGAGGTCGGCGGCGACTTCTATGACGTGGTGCCGCTGTGGGATAACCAGTGGCTGGTGGCGATCGGGGACGTCTCCGGTAAAGGAGTGCAGGCGGCCGCGGTCACCGGACTGGTGCGGGAAGTGATCCGGGCGCTGGCTCGGGCGGGACGACCGCTGTCGGAGATGTTGGAACGGATCAACGAAACCCTGGTCGAACGAGGCGGCGGCCGACACTGCACCTTGGCGCTGGCGTCGGTGACGCGGCCGGACCGGGGCGACCCGCTGGCCCCCGACCCTTCCCGGGTGGAGGTGAAGCTGCACCTGGCCGGCCACGAGCCGCCGTTGCTGGTACGGGCGGACGGCCGCACCTTCCCGATCGGCGCGGGCGGGACCGTGCTGGGGCTGCTCGACACCATCAGCTGCCCACCGGAGACCGTCCACCTCGGCCCCGGCGACACCCTGATCTTCTTCACCGACGGGGTGACCGAGCGCCGCCGCGGGCGGGAGTTGTTCGGCCAGCAGCGGCTGCGGGAGGCGGCCGCCCCGCTGGTCCACTACTCGGCCGAGGTGATCGCCGCCCGACTGCGGGCCACTACCATCGGGTTCTCCCCTGAACCACCCCGTGACGACATCGCGCTATTGGTGTTGCGCAACGAACCGACCGAATCGCCGGTCATCAGCCGTCCCCGGACCAGAGTGGTGCCGATCAAGGAGAAAGCCGCATGACCGACCAGCAGAACCCGTCCGTTTCGACCCCGC
This sequence comes from uncultured Actinomycetota bacterium, assembly GCA_963809545.1. GTDB lineage: Bacteria > Actinomycetota > Actinomycetes > Mycobacteriales > Micromonosporaceae > Natronosporangium. Next base: position 539,999 of record CAWEKD010000005.1, read on the forward strand.
CCAGCGCCGCTCAGCCGCCGGTGGCCAAACGGGTGCCGACCCCCCGTACCCACCACGGCGACACGGTGATCGACGACTACGCCTGGCTGGCCGACCCCAAGGATCCGGACACGATCGCCTACCTGCAGGCGGAGAACGCCTACACCGAGGCGGTCACCGCGCCGCTGGCGGAGCTGCGGGAGACGGTGTTCCAGGAGATCAAGCGGCGGGTCAAAGAGACGGACCTGTCAGTGCCGGCGCGCCGCGGCGGGTACTGGTACTACACCCGCACGGTGGAGGGCCAGCAGTACGGGATCTACTGCCGGCGGGCGGTGCAGCCGGGGGAGGTGGATCCACCGGACACGGGCGACGGGACCCCGCTGCCGGGGGAAGAGGTGCTGCTGGACGGCAACCAGCTCGCGGAGGGGCGGGACTTCTTCGCGCTGGGCACCTTCGACGTCAGCCCGGATGGGCGGTGGCTGGCCTACTCCGTCGACTTCGCCGGCGACGAGCGGTTCACCCTGCACATCAAGGACCTCACCACCGGCGAAGTGTTGCCCGACGCCATCACCGACACGTTCTACGGTTCAGCGTGGTCGGCGGACGCGTCCACGTTGTTCTACATCACCGTGGACCAGGCCTGGCGGCCGTACCGGGTGTGGCGGCACCGGGTGGGCTCGCCGGTGGACACCGACGAGATCGTCTACGAGGAGAGCGACGAGCGGTTCTGGGTGGGGGTGGACCTCACCCGTTCAGAACAGTTCATCATGATCGACTCCCATTCGGCGATCACCTCCGAGGTGCGGCTGATCCCCGCCGACGATCCCACCGCCTCGCCGCGGGTGGTGGCGCCCCGCCGGCAGGGCGTGGAGTACCACGTCGAGCACGACCACACCAACCAGCGGTTGCTGATCCTGCACAACCGTGAGGCGGAGGACTTCGCGCTGGCGTGGACCCCGGCGGACGATCCCGGCCCGTGGCACCCTCTGATCGACCACACGCCGGGGGTACGGCTATCCGCGGTGGACGCATTCGCGGACTACCTCGCGGTATCGCTGCGTAAGGACGGCCTGACCGGGGTGCGGGTGCTGCCGCTGGCCGGTGGGGACCCATACGACATCAGCTTCCCGGAGCCGCTCTACCAGGTCAGTGTGGGTTACAACCCGGAATACCAGACCGACTACCTCCGCCTGAGCTACCAGTCGCTGATCACCCCCGGCTCGGTGTACGACTACCGGTTCGCCACCCGGGAGCTGGTGCTACGGAAGCAGCAGCCGGTGCTGGGTGGCTATCGGCCGGAGGACTACGAACAGCGGCGGGAGTGGGCGACCGCCCCGGACGGGGTCCGGGTGCCGATCTCGCTGGTCTACCGCAAGGGGGTACTGGACGCCGGACCGGCGCCGTGCATGCTGTACGGCTACGGCTCGTACGAGACGAGCATGGACCCGACGTTCTCGGTGATCCGGCTGTCGCTGCTGGATCGGGGAGCGGTGTTCGCGATCGCGCACATCCGCGGCGGTGGGGAGCTGGGCCGGCGGTGGTACGAGGACGGCAAGCTGCTGGCCAAGAAGAACACCTTCACCGACTTCGTGGCCTGCGCCGAACACCTCGTCAACTCCGGTCTGACCACGCCGGACCGAATGGTGGCCCGGGGCGGCTCGGCCGGTGGACTGCTGATGGGGGCGGTGGCCAACCTCGCACCCCAGATGTTCTCCGGGATCGTGGCCCAGGTGCCGTTCGTGGACGCGTTGAACTCGATCCTGGACCCGTCGCTGCCGCTGACGGTGGTCGAGTGGGAGGAGTGGGGTAACCCGCTGGAGTCCCCCGAGGTCTACCAGTACATGAAGTCGTACTCGCCGTACGAGAACGTCACCGCCCAGCAATATCCACCGATCCTGGCGGTGACCAGCCTGCACGACACCCGGGTGCGGTACTGCGAACCCGCCAAGTGGATCGCCAAGCTGCGCGCGGTCGCCCCGGGCGGCACGTACCTGCTGAAGACCGAGATGGAGGCGGGGCACGGCGGCCGCAGCGGCCGGTACGACGCCTGGCGGGAAGAGGCGTTCATCATCGCCTGGGTCCTGGACCGGCTGGGCCTGGCGGAACAGCAGCCTGCGGCGTGACCCCCTGGGGGGTGGGGAGGAGCGCCCTCCCCACCCCCCAGGCGATGGTCACCGACGATGGGCGCCGGCGAGCGCGCGACGCAGCCGCTGCTCAGCAGCGGACCGGATACTGAACAAGGTGGAGCGGGAGCGCCCCAGCCGGCGGACGAGCTGATTCATGGGGATGTCCGCCACGTGGCTCGCCACCAGCAGCTGTGCCTCCAGCTTGTTGAGGATCCCTTCCCGGCGGGCCCACCACAGCAGGTCGTCCAGATCGAGCTGACCATGCTGGTCCTCGGTGGCGGCGGCCGGGTCGTGGATCACCAACCCGGCACACACCTCCGGGCGAACCCGATGGTGGCCACGGATGAGCCGCTGCCGGCAATCCAGCAGCAGGTTGGCGGCGATCCGACGCGGGCGGCGTTGCCATGGATAAGTGCGGATCAAGATGGTGAGCTCGGCGAACACCACCGCCTCGCTGGCCGCCGGGTCACCGATCATGGTGGTGAGCCGCTGCGCCAGCCGGACCGCGCCCGGGATCATCATCTGCAGCACGACCCGGGCGGCTAACCGGTCGTCCCGACCGGTGACCGCGGCCAGGCGGGTCAGCGCCGCCAGCAGCCGGTCACTGGTCTCCAGGTCGGTCCGGTCGTGGATGGCGGTGCGGAGCGCCTCCAGATCCGGGTAACCAGCGAGATCCGGTTCGTGCGTGGACCATTCCGCCAGGGTGCGGGCCGTGGCGGGAGAGGTCACCAATTGTTGCCACTCGATATCGAGCCGTTGCGCCAGGCTCGAAGGGGTGGTTGTCATGACAATTCCTTCCCGGTTGGTGCGGAGAAGGTCATCGTCGGACGCACTCACCCCAGGGCGTCGCACAGGGAGTGTGGCTTGCCAATCACAATTTGATCACCAGCGGAGACAGAACCGTTACCAATGGTGGGGATCCATGGAGAAACCGGTTCCGGTCGGACGATGCACCGGGTCGTATGCGCATAGTGGGATAGACGGGCCGGGCACGACGACTCTGGTGTGCGGACACAGTCATCGAGGCCGGCCGTCTTCCTGGGGTGGCGGCCGGTCGACGTGACACCTCAAGTGGACACCTCGCGGAGTCGGAGTTTCCCCGGTTGGGACTCCGTGTGGTGGCCCATCGTCACGACGCCCGGCCGCCTCTCCACCTTAACGCCTAGTCGTCCAGATCCGGTCGCCGTGCACCGGTTCGCAATCCGCGGGAGTGGTGGCGCACGCGAATCCGATCCCGCGCGCGGCCAGGAAGGCCACCGGATCGGTCAACCGGTGGGTAACGGTGACCTGCCCGGAACCGTCGTCATTGATCTCTACTAGCTCTACTTCGAAGTGCAGGTGCGGCCCGGAGCTGTGGCCGCTGGAGCCGACCTGCCCGATCACCTGGCCGGCGACCACGGTGTCGCCCACCGACACTTCCGGTTCGGACAATAGGTGGCAGTACCAGGTGATCACGTCTACGTGAATGATCTTGACGTACCAGCCACAGCCGGACACCGAAGTCGATCCGTCCACGTCGCAGCTGTACGGCTGGCCCTGATAGCTGGCGTTGCAGGCAACCAGAATGACTGTTCCATCGGCGGCAGCCCGGACCGGGCTGCCCCGCTCCGCCCCGATGTCGATGCCGAAGTGCTCCGGTCGGTTGGCGGTCCGAAATCCTGACCACAAAGGCCCCGTAGCGGGGCGGGTCCAGCCGGCCACGGTCACCTCGTCGCCGGCGGCGCAGCGCAACCCCTGCCCATAGGCGGCGGCCGCGGCCACCCCGTCGACCACCGCGTTCACCAACGCCACCGCCAGCGGTTCGTGCCGAGCGTAGGCGTCCGGGTAGGCCGATCGCTGCACCGCGTCCGCCGCTTGTGTCAGCGGCATCTCCTGCCAGCCCTCCACCTGCAGCAGTCGCTGATAGAACGCGGTGGTCGCATACACCGGGTCCATGATCTGCTCCGGGGTGCCCCAGCCCTGGCTAGGGCGCTGCTGGAACAGCCCGAGTGAGTCGTGGTCGTTGTCTTCTCCCAGGTGGGGCAGGTTACGCAGGCTGGACTCCTGCATGGCGGTGGCCACCGCGATCACCCAGCCTCGGGGCGGCACCCCCATCGACTGCCCCACGCTCACGATCAGTGCCCCGTTGGCCAGCTGTTCTTCATCCAGGGCGGCCAGCGCTTCTTCACCGACGTCGCCAAGGTCGACCCAGCAGTCCACCAGCCGGGAGTCATGGGCCACCGAGTCACCCACTACCCCCAACATGCCACCGGCCATCAGGGCACCACAGCAACACACCGTCGCCAGCAGGCTGGATATCAAGGCGACCACCACTGGCCGGCGACGGGTCATGATCAGCCAGGGCCGAGGAGCGAGCCACCGCAGCGCGCTCCGCCACCACCTCCGGGCGTTCATCTCGGCTGCCAGTCCATCTTGTCCACCCGCCACTGCCCGTCTTCCAGGGCCAGCTCCAGGATCAGGACCCCTCGGTCAGTCTGGATTGCGATCCGTGCCCACTGTGACTCCTCCAACCACACTTGCGGGTCGGCGAACTCAGTAGGGGCTGGCTGGGGTGGTCCCTCACCAGCGAACCTGGCAGCCAGAGAGGGAGTGGACAATCGTGCTAACTCTGTTGCCCAGTCCGGGCCGCCGCTAGCCCAGACCGCCGCGAACTCCGCCGCTACCGCCAGTGCCTCTGCCTCATCTTGTGGCGCCAGACTCTCCTCGACGGTGGCGTCGCTGCGGTCATGCGGGGCGGGCGGCAGGTCGGGCGCCAAGGTACCGGCTGGTGGGGGTACCGGACCTGGCCTTGCCTGCTGGTCGGTCATCGACGGGCGGGAGGGATCGTCCGGTGGGGCGTCGTCGTCCGCGGCGCCGCACCGGCTGCATACCAGGATGACCAGGCCCACCACGGCGACCACCACGATCAGCAATCCGCGCCGCTGCCCCACGGTTCTGTCTCCCGTTACTCAGATCTCCGGGTGATCCGCCGCATCCAGCGCTCCCGCCGCGCTTTACGTTTGGCGAAGTCAGCAGCGTAGGAGGAGGTCCGGTACACGTTCCGACGGGCCTCCCGGTTGCGCTGCCAGCGGTCGGCCGGGGCGTACCCGACCACCGCGACCCGGGTCCAGCCCTCGCTGTCGCCTCCGCCACCGCCGCCACCGCCGATGCCCATCCGGTTCAGCGCCGCCCCGACTCCGGCGCCGCCGGCCATCGCACCCCGCAGCAGCCGCCGTTGCAGGATCAGGAACACCACGGAGGAGATACAGATCATCAGCAGGTTGATGAAGAAGTACTGCTGATGGTTCTGCAGCAGCAGTTCAGTGGTGATCAGCATCAGCGCCAACCCCACCAGCGACATGATGATCATGAAGGCGGCGGCCAGCAGCAGCCCGAACCACTTCCACAGGATCCGTCGCCCACCACCGCCGAGCAGGGCCACCGGCAGCACGAAGATCAACGCGACCGCCAGGATCGCCACCATCAACTGCCCCACGATGATCGGGATCAGCACCCCGACCACCAGGAAAATGGCCAGCGTGAGCAGCGCCAACAGCAGCAGGAATCCGACCACTACCCGGTCCGCGGAGCCGCTCTCCAGGTATGCGGCCAGCTCCGCCCCCTCCGCGCACCCTTCGATCGGATCATCCGGGTGCATCATGTCGTACATGTAACTGCGCGGATCAGCCCCGGGAGCGGTCGGGGCCGTGTTGGCGTCGGTCAACAGGATCTCGTTGTACCGGCCCACACAAGGGTGATCGCCCCCCTCCGAGTACGGCGCATCGCACCGGTTCGGGTCGTGGGCTTCGGTTCCCCGAACGGTCAGCACCAACGGACAGTCCAGCCGCTGCCCGTACGCCATCTGCTGATGTGGCCGGCGCACGTACATGTCCACCAACCACATCTGCATCACCCAGCGCAGATACTGTGGATCGTTACGGGTGGGCGGCACCCCGTCGCCGAACTCATCCAGATAGCATCCGTCCACCAGCGACTCGTTGCCCCCCGGCAGCCGCTGCACGCACGGCGGTGGATCGGACTCGGGCGGCTGTACCGCGGTCACCGCCACGTCCACCCCGATGTCCTTGGCGCGCCCGACCAGCCCCTCGTCGCCGAGCAGGATCTGGCCCGGATTGGCGAGCACCGCCCCCAGCACCACCGCCAGGATGAACGAGACCATGATCTCGCCGAATCCCTTGCCGACCCGGCCGCGGATCGCCGCCAGTCCGAACCAGAACACACAGATCATCAACGCCAGCGGCACCAGGCCCCAGCCACCGCCGCTGATGGTGCCGATGAAGTTGGTTTCGTACGTGGCGACCAGCTGCTCCACCGGGGTGAGCATCAACTCGGCCACCCCGAAGTCCAAAGCGAAGTCCAGCAGCCAGATCAGCCCGACCACGATCATCCGGCTGGTGGAGAACAACAGATCCGCCAACCAGATGCTCATCCGCTGGAAGGTGCCGTCGACCCCGCCGCCTTGCCGGCCTTCGATCGAGTAGTCGAACACGGAGATCCCGTACCGGTCGACCACCGGATGTTCCCCGAAGCCGTCCCCACTGGCCTGGGCCAGCACCACCGGATCCGCCAACTCCGCCGGCTGCGCCAGCGCCGGGCCGGCCGCGGGCCCCACCAGCAGCCCGGCGGCGGTCAGCACCAGCAGAAGCAGCGGGAGCGTACGCCGTCGTCGGAGCGCCGCCCCACCACGTCGACCCTTCGCTGCCCCGATCATGTCTGCCCTCCAGGGGTGGTCCGGATCGCCCGGCGGATCCGCTCCACCGGTGGCTCCAGCACCTTCACCATCCCGATCCGGTTGTGGATCCGGACGATGAACTCTCCCTCTCGGCCCGGCTCGACCACCATGTCGCCGGTGACCGGATCGGTGTGAGTCAGCGGTGATAGATCACTGGTGATGATCGAGGTCAGGTTCTCGGCCAGCTGCGGGTCGGTGATCCCGATCGCCTTCACGTACCGGGTGGCTAGCTGACGGTTGCGCTGCCGCCCCAGGAACACCGCGGACAGCAGGCCGAGCAGGGTTTCGTTACCGGTGTCCTCCGGGTCGTGCCCGGCGAGCAGCATCCCGGCGTTGTTCTTCCGGCCGTCCCGGATCAGCTCCAGCGTGGTGTCGTACCCGGGACTGCCCTCCCCTTCCCGGGTCAGCCAATAGCACTCGTCCGCGTGCACCAGCACGAACCGGGAATCGTCGAACGCGATCGCTTTGGCGATCACCGCGGTCAAGGTGAGCACCGCCCGCCCGAACAGGGCCGCGAACGGCAACTGTGCCAGCTGCCGTTCACTGGTCAGCTCGTGCCGCTTCGGCATGCTCATGCCGTGGGTGGCGAACACGATGTGGTCCGCGGAGATGTCCAGCGGCGGCAGGGTGGGATCGAAGATCACACCGGTGTTGGGGCGGCGCGCCGCCGCCCGTACCTGTCGATGCAGGTCGGCCGCGGCCGGTGTGTCGGACATGGACTCCAGCGCGGCCAGCAGCGCGGCCATGCTCGGTTCGTCCCCGGTGGCGACCTTGTCGATGGTCTCGGCCAGGATGGTGCCGTGCTCGCTGGTGGCTTCGATCCCCAACAGCTGGGACAGGAACGTCTCGGCCGCTTGGGCGGCCGCCGGCCCCCGCAGCACCCGTAGCGGGTCCAGCGAGAAGCTGGTCGGGTTGGCCAGGTCCGCTACCTGCACCTGATCCGCGCCGAACGCGGCGGTCAGGAACGTCACCTGCTCTCGGGTCCGGGTGCGGTCCCAGCCGATGGTCCGCCCCCCTTCGGCCGCCACATCGGCCAGGATCTTCTTCAGGGTCACGGACTTACCGGCGCCCAGCTCGGCGAACAGTCCGATGGAGGCGGAGATGTCCCGACTGGTCCACCCGGTCAGGTTCAGCCGGACCGGTGCCTGGGTGCCGGCGTCGATCCCCAGCCCCAGCACCTGACCGGTACGGTCCCCCAACCGACTACCCACGAACGGCATCGACTTGGCCAGGTCGTCGGCGAGCAGGTATTGCGTGTAGTCGCTGACCACCCGGGGGGTGGTGACCCCGGGCAGCATCGCGGCGTAGCAGGCGAGCTGGTCCCCGGTGGGGCGGACCGCCGTCAGCTCGTCGGAGAACGAGGTCCGCAGGCTCTCGGCGTACTCCTCGCACTCGTCCAGGGTCTGCCCCCACACGCCGAGGATGACGGTGGCCTCGTACTCCACCTCAGCGCTGTGGGCGTCCAGCGCCGCCTGCTCCTCCGCGAGCTGACGCTGCCCGACCGTGACCCAGCTGGGCAGGGCGTCCACGTCCAGGTCGGACTCGTTGTCCCCGGCGCTGAACTCACCCACCTGGTCGGCCAGCTGGCGGCGTTTCCGGGTGACCTTCCGTTTGGCCTCCGCACCCGGGTTGATCACCGCGCGGACCGCCCAGTCCACCGGGAACCGGACGTCCTCGTGCATCGCGGCCAGCCACTCTCCCCCCGGGAACGGCCAGCTCTCCGGCAGGTCGGACAGCACCAGGAACGCCTGGTAGGCGGTGCCGCCGTCCGCGGTGGTGACCTTCAGGTAGCGGTGCTGGAACGGGTTGCCGCCGCGACCGCTGGCTCGCCCGCCCTCATCGAAGTGGACCTGGCTGAGCGCGGCGAAGCTGGGGCTGCGCAGCCGGTTGCCCCGTACGGTCGCCGCGGCGTACTGGGAACGACGGGCCCGGGCCAGGGTCGGCTCGGTGGGGGTGCCCTTACGGGGAGCGCGGCGGTGGATCCACAGGATCTCGTCCGGGGTGGCGGGGATCAGTCCGGGGGCGGCGCGCTGCACCCGGGTGGCCTGGTCGAGTCGCCGCCGCACCTCGGCCAGGCTCGGCATCGGCGGGGTGATCCCGAACCCGCGCGCCACCAATGAGGCGGCCGCCGCCCCGATCGAGCCGGCGGTGGTCCAGCCGGAGGTGTGGGGCAGCGGGAGCGCGAGCCAGTAGGTGCGGTCCCGCAGCTCGTACTCGTCCAGTAGCCGCAGATACCCCTCGGTGATCTCCCGGTGGATCGGATGCCGGCGCGGGGAGGGCGGGGTGTCCGGGACCGCATCCCGGGCATCGATCCGCCCACACAGGCTGAGGATCAGCGGCTCTCCCCGCAGCGACCGCAGCAGGTTGGCGATCACCCGGCCGTAGCTGAGCTTGTCGTTGTCGGAGGCGTACCGGTACGGCAGCGGCTCGATCCGCCACACTGCCCACACCGTGCCGTCGTGGGTCCAGGCCAGGTTGCCGACCAGTGCGCGGAACGGCACCCCGGGCACAGGCGATCCGATCATCGGGACACCTCCCGTTCGCGGGCGACGTCCTGCAACAGCTCCGCCAGCCACGGCCGGGTGGGTGGGCCGGCGACCGGCGCCGGCGGCTCTACCGGTACCGCCTGCGCCGCCAGCTCCGGCGGCAACTGGGCGACCGGGAAACTACCCCCTCGCTGGACGGTGGTGCCGGGGGAACGGAACGCCTCCCCGCCCAGGTAGCCGGTGCGGGGTTGCAGGAACAGCGATACCAGCGCGACCCCGGCCCGCAACGGATCCCGCCCCTCGATCCGCGTGTGGCGGGTGGCGTAGGTGAGCAACAGCGGCAACCCCACCCCGATCACCAGGTTCATCGGACCGAAGTGGGCCCACACCTCTCGGTAGGCGATCAGCAGGTAGACCGTACCGACGAACACCACCAGCTGGGTGATGGTGTACGGACCCAGCGGCAGCGCCCAGTTGCTACCGGGCCACTTGCGGATCAGGTACGGCTGCCGGCGGCCCTTGGTGTAGGTCCGCCCGATCGAGCCGGGACTGCCGGTTTCCATTGGTCGGGTCCGGTCCGTCAGTCTTGGGTGACCGGGAGTTCCTCACCGAAGAAGTCGGCGATCGACTCCACATTGGTCAGAATGAGGAAGACCAGGGCAGCGCCGATGCCGAAGACGATCGCTCGTTGCAGTCCGCCCTTGGACTTGACGATCAGCATGATACCTACCAGCACCACCACCACGAGGAAAATCACCGGCAGGGTGTTGCTGAGGAAGTCCACCCAACCCTGAATCCAGGTCTGGGTGGGACTGTCCTGCGCCAACAACCCGGGATGTGCGGACATGGCTAGCCTCCGTTCGTACGGTCAACGGGGCCGGTCGGCCCGGCGGCGGTGGCGAAGCTCTCGTGGTCGTCCGGCTGGTCCATCGGCGCGACGACCGGCAACGGGTCGGTCCCCACCAACGGATCGAGTGCGATTACCTCCCAGCGTCCGCCTCGGACTCCGACCGTCACCGGATAGACCAACGGCAGATCGACTGATTCGGTGCTGACCGTGACCAACAGTTGCGCCACGGTCCCGTCCGGGGGCACCGCCTCCGGCAGCTCGACGCGAGCCCGCAAGTCGGTGACCTCGACCTGCTGGTACGGCGGTGGCGTCAGGGTGGGGATGAAGACCCCCGGCGCGACGTACCGCTCCACGTTTTCCGTGCCGGCCAGCAGGCCGTTGAAGAAGGCGGTCAGGGTCTGGCTCAGTTCCGTCCCGGAGGCCGGCAGCGACACCTCGTACCCCGGTGTGGCGCCGCCGCCTAGCTGCGGTGCGGGCACCTCGGCCGGTAGCGCGACCGGCCCCCAGCCCTGGCACCCGGTGCCGTCCGAGGTGGGGACCATGGTGACGGAGAAGAACCGCAGGCCCGCCGACCGCCAGCGACCGTTCTCGTCCCGTTGCTCCACTTCGGCGCCGATCAGATAACCCCAGGCGCCGTGGCCGGGGGTCGCGGCGGCGGTGTAGATGTGGCCGGCGCGCCGACGCCCCGGTTCGATCCGTCCTCGGGGTAGGCCGGCCACTCCGGACAGTAACTCCGTGTCACCAGCCAGCCACCCTGCGATCACAAGTTCCGCACATCCGCCCGGTGGCGGCACCAGTGCCGGCTCAGTTGTGTTGGTGGCGGTGCGGGAAGTATCCGCCCGGCTAGCCAAGCCGGTGAAGTTCACCAGCCCCAGCACCAGGGCCAGCGCGAGCGCCCCCCACAACAGGAGCGCCAACCCTCGACTCAGGGAAGCCTGCATCCGGCTGACACCCCCGACCGGGCCAGCCCGCTCCCAGTCGTCCCCGAGCGGGGTCTCGGGGGACGTTGGGGACGATGAATTGCCAGCTGGGTTGACCCAGCTGGGCACGCCCGGTCTGCCCCTCGCCACCGCCGGTGCCTCCCTACACCTCGCCTCGGCACGCGCGTGCGCCGCGCATGCTGCGTCATCCGACTAAGCGCATGGCACCGGACAGAATGTCCGGCTCCCCACCGTCGCCAACAGACGACGGAGGGAACCAGCGGCACCCGCCGCCCTGACGACCCGCCCCGCCCCGGGAACCGATCCTTGATCCACCTGGTACGACCGCCGTCAGCCTGGACAGTCGACGCTGTCTCGTGCGCGTAGTCCAGTGAGAGTAGTGGGTGTGTAGCCGGGCCCGGCGCGCCCAGAAGACCGACCGGGGAGGAGCCGCATGACCGACCCAGCGCATATGCGCGCTGCCCACGCCCCCCGGCGTGGGTGGGCGGTCGCGCTCATCGGGGCGCTGGCGCTGGCCAGCTGCGGTGAGGAACCGGTCGAGTGGCCAGAGGATCCACCACCCCCCACCTCCACCCTCACCCCGGCCGAGGCGGCCGCAGTGGACGAGATTCTGTCCCTGCTGGACGCTTACCGCGCGGCCGCGGTGGCCATCCACGCGGATCCGCCCGCCCCGGCCGACGCCAAGCAGCAACTCACCGACTACCTGGCCGACCCGCTACTCACGGTCACCCTGCTGGAGCTGGACCTGATGCGGTCGCGTGGGCTGGTGCGGGCGGGCGCACCAGCCTCGGAGGCGACCGTGGTGGAGTTACGGATGGATGAGCAGCCACCGGCCGCCAACATCCGGGAGTGTCTGGACGCGACCGGTTGGCCGGTGACCGATCGGAGCGGGACCGAGGTGGACGGTGCTACCGGGCTGCCGGCGTGGGCCACCGCGGACCGGCACGTCCTCACCCTCACCGCCCGCAAGCTCGATGGTCAGTGGCTGCTCAGTGACGCACACGTGGAAAGGGGCGAGCAGTGTTGACCCGACCCGACCACATCGCCCGTCGCCGGGGCTGGCTCGCCGCTCTCACCGCTGCGGTGCTGGCGCTGACCGCGCTGACCCCCTCCACCCCGGCGCAGGCGCAGGACAACTGCCGGTTCGAGTTCGGCACCGGCCCCAACGGAGAAGAAGTGCTGATCTGGACCTGCGGCACCGGCTGGGGCGGAGACGGAGGCGGGGGCGGCTGCCAGGTACTGGTAGGAGGCCGGCCGGTGGAGGTGCCCTGCTTCGACGACGTGCTCGGCTGGTTCACCTACAGCCACGGCGGCTGCTACATCAAACCGCTATCTCCGCAGCCGCCGCCGGAGGACCCCGCGTGGGACGGCCACACCCCGGACGAGGGCGTGATCTACAACGCCGCCTGCTTCGCGCTGGACGGCGTGGACGGTGCCCCGTACGTGCACTGGCCCACCCCCATGTTCTTCCCCTCCGGGGAGGGGATGGTCGGCAGCCTGATTGAGCAGGTCATCGCCATGCTGCCGCTGTCCGGTGCCGAGATCGGGATCGCGCCAGACCCGGCCGGGGCGGGGCTGGTCGGCTTGCCGGTGTGGATGTGGACCGCGCAGACCCCGGAGAGCTGGGGGCCGCTGACCGCGTCCCTGACCGCGCTCGGGTTGACCGTCCACGCCGAAGCCAACGCTACGGCGATCGGCTGGGACATGGGGGACGGCACCACCCAGGTGTGCCAGCACCCGGGCACCCCCTACCAGCCGGAGTACGGCGCTAGTTCGTCCCCGACCTGTGGGCACACCTATCAGCAGCCGTCCCGACACCAACCAGGCGGGGTCTACCAGATCACCGCCACCACCGAGTGGCGAATCGACTGGTGGATCGAAGGCACAGCCATCAGCGGGGTGGAGACCCGCACCCGCACCGCCCAGACCACGGTACGCATCAACGAACTGCAGGTGGTGACTTCATGACCAGCCTCGGTGCCCCACCGGACGAGTTCGCCGCGATCGGCCCGGTCGACGCCCCCCGGCGAGTCCGGCAACGCCACATCCGGCGCGGTTGGGTCGGGGTCGGGGTGCTGGCGATCGTGCTGGCAGCCCTGGGTTCCGCCACACTGTTTCGGGCGATCGGACCGTCCCAGTCCTATCTGGCGCTGGCTCGGGACGTCCCGGTCGGTGCCCAGCTGACCTCCCAGGATCTGCGGGTGGTGCGGCTGAACAGCTCCCCCGGCCTGTCACCGGTGCCGGAGCGGGACGTGGCGCAGGTGATCGGGGCGTACGCGGCCGTGCCGCTGGTCGCCGGCACCTTGCTGTCCATGGACCACCTCACCGATGAACCGGTGCCCGGCCCCGGCGAGCAGCTGGTCGCGATCGGACTGTCACCGGAGCGGCTGCCCAGCAGTAACCTGCGAGGCGGGCAGCCGGTGCTGCTGGTGGCGACCAGCCGCCAGCCCAGTGGTGATTCCGACTCCAGCCCGCCCCGCACCTTCCCCGCCCGGGTGCACGAGGTCCGCAGCACCGGTGGGCGCAGCGACGACGTGGTGGTGAGCCTGTTGGTCGACGAACGGCACGGGGCGGTGGTCGCGAGCCTCGCCGCGGAAGGGCGGCTGACCCTGGTGCTGGTGGCGGAGGGCCACGGATGATCGCCCTCGTATCGGCCAAAGGCAGCCCGGGGGTGACCAGCAGCGCGCTGGCGTTCACCCTGACCTGGCCGGGGCGGTGCCTGCTGGCCGAGTGCGACCCCGCCGGCGGAGACATCCTCGCCGGATACCTGCGCGGAGAGCTGGACAGCCAACGGGGGCTGGCCCCGCTGGCGGTGGCGGAGCTGCGTGGCCGGATGCGGGAGGAGTTCGCTCGCCAACTGGTCGACCTGGACCCGCCGCACCGGCATCGGCTGGTGCTACCAGGGGTCCACGACCCGGCCCAGTCGGCCACGGTGGCGCCGGTGTGGCCGGCGATCGCCGACTTTCTGGCGCAACTGTCCGACACCGGGCAGGTGATTGTGGATTGCGGCCGGGTCACCACGCCCCATTTCGGTTGGCCGCTGCTGCACGCGGCCGATCGGGTGCTGCTGGTGGTGCGGGGCACCCTGCCGTCGGCCAGTCATGCGGTGCCGATCGTCCCGCTGCTCCGGAAAGAGCTCGCCGAGCACGGCAACCGGGATCCGGGGCGGCTCGGCCTACTGGTGATCGACACGGGGCCGTACTCGCCGGAGGAGCTGTCGGCGCGGTTGCAGGTGGAGATCGCGGCGGTGCTGCCGGCCGACCCCCGCACCGCCCGGGCGTTGAGCTTCGGCGGCCCGGTCCATCTGCGGTCGCCGCTGGCGCGAGCCGCCGCCTCGGTCCATTCGACCCTGGCGGTCACCCGGGAGCGCCGGACCGGCGACGCCCACCCTGTGCAGTCCCGACCTGAGGAGGTGGCCGGTGCCGCGTGACCCCGTGCCCGGACCGGTGCCGGTGCTGGGCAACCGGATGAACGGCTATCCCGCCCCCCGCCCCGCCACCCCGCCGACCGATGGACCCTCGGCCGGCGACGCCCGGCCACCTCGGTGGCAACCACCTCCGCTGGTGGACTATCCGCTGGTGAAGCGGCTGCACCAGGCGGTCGCGGACGAGCTGGCCGAGCATCTCCGCACCGCCGGCCCCGCCGCCGACTCCACCACCCTCGGGGAGGAGCTGGTCGCCAAGCACGTCAAGGCGTACGTGGACGGGGAACGGCTCCGGGGCCGCCCGATCAGCGACGCCGAGGAGCAGGCGCTGCAGGCGGCGGTGCTCGGGGAGCTGGTGGGGCTGGGCCGGCTACAGGTGCTGTTGGCCGACCCGGAGGTGGAGAACATCCACATCCTCGGCTACGACCGGGTCCGGGTGGAGCGCAGCGACGGCAGCATCGTGGAGGCCGGGCCGATCGCCGACAGCGACGAAGAGCTGCTGCGGATGCTACAGACCCTGGCCCGGCAGGGGCCCGGGACGGAGCGGG
Source organism: uncultured Actinomycetota bacterium (assembly GCA_963809545.1). Taxonomy (GTDB): domain Bacteria; phylum Actinomycetota; class Actinomycetes; order Mycobacteriales; family Micromonosporaceae; genus Natronosporangium. The sequence continues at coordinate 555,085 of CAWEKD010000005.1, forward strand.
CGCTGACCACCTCCAAGCCGCTGCTGGACCGGGAGCTGGTGGACGGCAGCCGACTCGCCGCCGCGAACCAGATCACCCCCCGGCCGTACGCGGCGATCCGGCGCCACCGGTTCCGGAACATCAGCCTGGAGCAGCTGGTGGAGCTGGGCACCCTGGACCCGCTGACCGCCCAGTTCCTGGCCGCGGCGGTGGACGCCCGCTGCAACATCATGATCGCTGGTCCGGCGGACGCCGGGAAGACCACCCTGCTGCGGGCGCTGGCCAGCCGGATCCCGTCGCATGAGGCGTTCGTGGTGCTGGAGGAGTCGCGGGAGCTGGGCCTGCACACCACCGGTCGGCACCCGTGGGCGATGAGCTTCGAGGCGCGGGAGGGGCACGGCGAGCGGGGACCGGACGGTCGCCCGGAGGGGCAGATCACGCTGGACGATCTGATCGCATTCGCGCTGCGGATGTCCGCCCCGCGGATCATCGTCGGGGAGGTCCGCAGCCACGAAATCGTGGCCATGCTCAAGGCGATGCGGTCCAGCATCGGGTCGATGTGCACCATCCACACCCGCTCGGCGGCGGCGGTGATGGACCGGATCGTGGAGCTGGCGCTCTCCCACGGTCAGGGCATGAGCGCCGAACTGGCCCAGCGGATGGCGGCCGGTTCCCTGGACCTGATCGTCTACCTGACGCTGCGGGACGAGCGGCAGCGCGGCGGAGCGAAGCTGCGGTACGTCTCCAACATCCTGGAAGTGCACGACAACTTCCAGTCCGGGCATGTCGTCACCACCGAGGTGTTCGGCCCCGGGCCGGACGGCCGCGCCATCCCGAAGCACCTGCCGGAGCGGCTGCGGGACCAGTTGCAGCTGGCCGGGTACGACGCCCGGGTGCTGATCCCCTACATCGAGGCGAAACGGGGAGCGTGGCGGCCGGTGGCCGGCGCGCCCCGGCCGCCGCAAGGGGGTCGACCGGCATGATCCTGGACGCGTACGTGGCGGTGTTGGGGGCGTTGTTCGCCGGTGGCGTGGTGCTGGTGGTGGCGGGGCTCCGCGGCACCACCGAGCCGCCGCCGACGCCCGACTCCCCGCTGGCCACTCGGCTCCGCCGCTGGTGGCACGGGGTGGGGCGGACCGCCGCGGAGCGCCGGACCCGCCAGCTGTTGACGATCAGCGCGGTCGTGGTCGGCGTCCTCACGTTCATCCTCACCGGTGTACCGGCGTTGGCGCTGCTGACGGCGCTGGCGGTCCCCGGCATCCCGTGGCTGTGGGGGGCCGGCAAGCAGGAAGAGCGGGCGATCGCCCGTGCCGAAGCGCTGGCGGACTGGACCCGGCGGTTGAAGGACCAGCTGTCCACCGGTGCCGGGCTGGTCTCCGCGATCGTCCACACCGCGGACTCGGCGCCGTCTTTGATCGCGGAGGAGGTGCGGGCGCTGGCCGTCCGACTCCAGGCTGGGGCGGATCCGCGCCGGGCGCTGTACCAGTTCGCCGCCGACCTGGACGACCCGGTGGCCGAGCAGGTGGTGGCGGCGCTGCTGCTGCACCTGCAGGACCGGGCCGAGCATCTGGGTGAGGTGCTGAGCGCGATCGCCTCCGACACCGCCAAGCAGGTGTCGATGCGCCGGGAGGTGCACGCGAAACGGACCCAGCCGCGGATCACGGTCCGGTTCATGACCGTGTTCGCGGTGGTGATCATCGCGGTGCTCAGCCGGGGCGACATGCTCGCCGCGTACACCACCCCGCGGGGTCAGGTGGTGCTGCTGGTGCTCGCCGCCGGGTTCATCGGCACCCTGGCCTGGGTGCGGTCGTTGACCCGTCCGCCGGCGCAGCCGCGGTTCCTACGCCCGCCGCAGGAGGTGGCGTGATGGATCTGGTGCTGGTGGGATCGCTGCTGGTGGGGGCGCTGGCCGCGACCGGGGTGCTGATCCTGGTCAACGAGCTGCTGCCGGCGCCACCGGCGCTCGGGCCGGCGCTGCAACGACTACACCCCCATCTGCCCACCGGGCACAGTCGCCGTACCGCCCGCCGACTGCTGCGTCGGTTCCCGATCCCGTTCGAGAGCCTGGCGCTGCTGGGCCAGTCCCCTTCCCGGTACCTGACCACCCTGGTGGCCGCGGCCCTGGGCGGACTGGCCCTGCCGGTGGTGGTGGCGGTGATGCTGGCCGCCGCCGGGCGGAGCCTGCCCGGTCCACTGCTGGCCGCCGGGGCGGGGCTCAGCCTGGGGCTGGCGGTGCTGTTCGCGGTGGTCGCCCACGCGGACGTGCAGTTCCGGGCCCGCCGGATTCGGCGGGAATTCCGGTCAGTGGTGGCGGTCTACCTGTCGCTGGTGGCGATGGAACGGGGCTCCGGGCACGGCACAGTGGAGTCACTGGAGCGGGCCGCCGAGATCGGGGACGGTTGGGTGATGCAGCGGATCCGGGCGGCACTGGTGCGGGCCCGGGCCCACCACCGACCACCGTGGGACGAACTGAAACAGCTCGGCGACGAGATCGGGGTGGTCGAGCTCAGCGACGTGGGGCAGATCATGCGGAGCTCCGGAGAGGGTGGCGCCCAGGTCAACCGCACCCTGCTGGAGCGGGCGGACTCGCTGCGGGATCAGATCCGCACCGATGCCCTGGCCCGGGCCGAAGCCACCACCGGTCGGCTGGAGATCCCGGGGGCGGTGCTGCTGTTCATCCTGGCGGCGTTCGTGATCTACCCGATCACTCAACGGGTCTACCTCGGCATCAACTAGATAAGGGGACAGCCATGCACCGTATCTACACCGCCATCACCTCTCGGTTAGGACAGTTGCGTCAGGAGAGCGACCGAGGCGAGTTCGGGCCGATGGCGTACGCCGTGATGGTCTCCGCCATGGTGGTGCTGGCCCTGGCGGTGGCCCTGTGGGGCGAAGACATCGCCAACTCGTTCATGAAGAGCACCCCGAGAGGCACCGGCGGAGGCAACTAACCGTGGCGCGTCGGATCGGATCGGGTGACCGGGGCGGTGGCGGGATCGAGATGGCGATCATCTTCCCGCTGCTGCTGACGTGCGTGTTCGGGGTGTCCCATCTCGGGCTGCACTACCTGGCTCAGCAGGCGGCTCTGTCCGTGGCACAGGTGGCGGTCGAAGGGGAGCGGGGTTGGCTCGCCACCCCCGGGACTGGCCGGGAACGGGCCGAACGGTTCCACGCCCGCCTGCCCGGGGTGCTGCAAGACCCGCAGATCGAAATCACCAACGATGGACAGCATGTCACCGCGACCGTCACCGGTAACCCGATCCCGGTGATTCCCTGGTGGACCACCACGGTGTCACAGACTGCCTCCGGCCCGGTGGAGCGGCTGACCTGAGGCGGTGGAAGGGAGGCAGACGTGTCCAGGCGGGACCGGGGCTCGGCGGCGGTAGAGATGGCCATCATCATGCCGCTGTTCCTGGTGCTGTTCACCACCGCGGTGGTGCTCGGCCGGACTGGGCACGCGCTCAGCGCGGTGGAGATGGCCGCCTACGACGGTGCCCGCACCGCGTCGCTTGCCCGAGACGCTGATACCGCGTACGCGCTGGCCTTGGCCACCGTCACCGACCGGCTGTCGCGGCAGGGGTACTCCTGCGTGGGCGGGCCGACCGTCGAGATCGACACCAGCGGGTTCAGCCAGCCGGTGGGTACGCCCGCCTCGGTACGGGTGCAGGTGACCTGCCGGGTCACATTCGCCGACATCGACCTCGTGGGGGTGCCGGCCGACCAGGAGATGTCGGCCACGTTCGTGTCCCCGTTGGACCAGTACCGGGCGAGGCGATGACGATGGACCGTCAGCTGCACCACCGCCGGCCCGACGGGAGGGACCGAGGGCGGATCAGTGTGTTCGTGGCCGCGGTCATGCCGGTGATGCTGTTGTTCATCGCCCTGATGTGGGACGCGTCCGGTTATCTGCGGGCGCTGCACCGGGCGGACAACATCGCCAACGAGGCCGCGCGGGCAGCTGGTCAGGCCATCAACATCCCGCTCGCGGTGAGCGGGCAGGGGATCGTGGTGGATCCGGCCGCCGCCGAGCAGGCCGCGGCCGCCTACCTGGCCGACGCGGGGGTGACCGGCCAGGTATGGGTCAGTGAGGACGGTCGGCAGGTGGGGGTGACGGTGGTCGTACCGTACGAGCCAATGTTCCTTGGCGCGTTCGGGTTCGGGAACTTCACCGCCGAGGGTGAGGCGAACGCCCACCTGGTGGACGAGTGACGACGGAGGCACCATGACCGGGTACGGACACCGGCCACCCAGCCGGCTCGTGCAGGTGCTTGTGGTCGGTCCGGCCGCGCTGGCAGCGCTGGTCGCGATCGTCATCGGCGCCCCCGCGCTGCTGCTGTGGTTGGGGGCGGATCCACTGCCGGATCAGGTTCCCAGCCTGGACCGGATCGTCGAGGTGCTCACCAGCCCGGATGACGGCCGGCTGTTGATGTGGGCGCTGTCGATCGTGGGCTGGCTGGCCTGGGCGGTGACGGCGGTGTCGGTGCTGCTGGAGCTGATCGCGCAGCTCACCGGCCGCAGCGCCCCCCGGGTGCCGGGGTTGGGGATGCCGCAGCGGCTGGCCGCGGTGCTGGTGGCGGCGGTGCTGGCGGCCCTGACCGCCCCGGGAGTCAGTCACGCCCACGCGGCCTATCTGGACTCACCCCCGGTGGCCACTGCTCCCGCCGACCCCACCGAGGCGGCCAGCGACGAGGACGGCTGGCCGATCCTGACCGCCACGGAGACCGCCGACTCACCGTCCACCTCGGCCACCACGCCGCTGGCGCAGCCGTCACCAGCGGAGCCACCGGCGGGCGCCACTACGCAGCCGTTGGTGCACGAGGTCGCGCCCGGGGACTGGATGTGGCACATCGCCGGTCGATACCTCGGAGACGAGCTGCGCTACCCGGAGATCGCCGCGCTCAATCCGCAGTACGCCGAGCGGTACGCCAACTACCCCGACCACATCCAACCTGGGGACCGGTTCGATCCTGCCCGCCGACGCGTACGACCGGGGGGAGCGCGCGCACGCCACCGGTGATCCGGTCGGGGAGGCGTCGGCTGCGCCGCCGGCGGCGGACCCGGCACCGGCGGAGACCGCGCCAGCTCCCGCGCCGGAGGAACAGGAGCCAGGCACGGACGGCGACGCGGAACCCACCGCGCCGGAGGCCACGGAGCCGGAGCACACCGCGCCGGCCCCGATCGAGTCGGGAACCATCTCGCCCGCACCGGAGCAGACCGACTCCGAGGTCGGGGACGCGACCTCCGGCACCGGCGGCGGTACCCCGCCGGTGGTGACCCCACCCGCCCAGTCGGCGGCCCCGGTCCCGTTCCCGCCGCCCCCGGGTGGGGTGGGGCCCGCGACTACCAGCCCGACCGCTCCCACCTCGACCGGACCGGCGCCGGCGGGTGACTACGCCGACCCGGTGGAGGCGGCCGAGGCGGCGGAGACGGATCCTGATTCGGGGCCGCTGTTCGCCGCCGGGGTGCTGGCGGCGGTACTGCTGGGCGCGATCGGGGTGTATCGGTGGCGGAAGATGGCTCGTCGCCGGCACCGCCGCACCGTCACCAGCGCGGCCAGCGCCGCCGCCGAGGTGCAGCTACGGGAGGCCGCGACCGCGGACGTCGCCCGGCTGGATCACGCGCTGCGGGTGTTGTCCGCGGGGCTGGCCGCGCGGTTGGCCGAGGGCGCCAACCCCGCCCAGTTGCCGGACATCGGGGCGGTCTGGATCGGACAGGGCGAGATCCACTTGATCCTGGCCACCCCGTGCGAGCTGGAGCCACCGCCACCGTTCCACGCGGCCGGCCCAGGGAACTGGTTCCTGCCCGCCGACGCCCCCCTCCCGGAGGTGGACGGCGTGCTGGCGCCGCTGCCCACCCTGGTGACGATCGGCTCCCGTCCAGGTGAGCACCTGCTGGTGGACCTGGAGCGGATGGGGATGCTGACCGTGACCGGGTCCGCGGAGCGCACCAGCGGCCTGCTGCGCTACCTGGTGGCGGAGCTGAGCCATAACCCGTGGTCCGACGGGGTGGAGGTGACCCTGGCCGGGTTCCCGCCGAAGGTGGCTGCTCACCTGGCGGCGCTCAACCCCGAGCGGATCTCGGTGGCGGAGTCGCTGCCGGCGGCGGTGACCACACTGCGGCAGCGCCTCGCCCAGCGGACGGAAGCGCTACGCAACCACCGGCTGGCCGATTCTCTCCACGGGCGGGTCAGCGACACCGTCGCCGACACCTGGACCCCGCATCTGTTGCTGGTGGACCAGCCGGGGGCTGACCAGGACGAGCTGCTCACCTATCTCGAGGAGACGCTGACCGACCTGGGTCAGCGGTGCGCGGTCGCGGTCGCGGTGAGCGCCCCCGCCGGCCTGCCGTACGGGCGCCGGTCGATCACGGTGACCGATGAGGGGCTACTGAAGGCCGGCTTCCTGGACGACTCTCACCCGTTGCCCGCCACGACGCTGCCGGAGCACCTGCTCGGCCCGCTGGCCGAGCTGCTACAGGACGCCGCCACCGGCCCTGATCACCCGATCCCGGCGGCCCCGGAGCCGTGGGCCCGGGGCACGGACCTCACCGGTGGACAGCTACGGACCCCGGGTGAGCCGCTCGATTCCATGGACCGCTCCGCCGCTGAGGAACCGCCGCCGGAGCCGGCCGACTCCCCCGACCTCGCGGCGGCCGCCGACCCGGCGCCGGCTCCTGAACCAGCACCGGCTCCCGAACCAGCGCCAGCTCCCGAGCCGGCGACGGTTTCCCCGGCGGAAGCAGCGGAGAGCGATCCCTCGGAGACTGCCGTCTCCACCACTCCGGAGACCCCCTCCCCAGCGGCGGCTGCCCCGGAAAACGACGCTACTGACAGCTCGGAAGCCACGGCACCGGAGGACAGCGCCGCGGACCCTGATGCTCCGGAACCAACCCCCGCATCGGAACCAGCGCCGGCAACCACCGGTCCCATCCTCCGGTCGACGTCGGACGATGAGGGCTCCGACGATCCCGAAGACCACTCGGAGCTGGACGCGCTCGTGGCCGAATGGTTCCGGGAAGCCACCCAGCCGCCCCGGGTGGGGCTGCTCGGCCCGGTCCAGGTAACCGCCCCGGGTACGCCACCCCCGCATCGGCAGCGGGTGTGCCAGGAGCTGATCGTCTACCTGGCGGCCGTCGGGGACGAGGGAGCGGACGGTGCGGAGATCTCTCGGCAGCTGTGGCCGCACCAGCCGGTACGCCCCACCGTCCGGACCGCCGTGATCATGAACGTACGGCGGTGGCTGGGCACCGGACCGGACGGGCAGCCGTGGCTGTCCGAAGCGGTCCCGGACGGCCGGTACCGGCTCCGGGGCGGGACGCTGGTGGACTGGCACCTGTTCCGACGCCTGCGGGCCCGCGGGGAACGGCGCGGTCTCGCCGGCATCGAGGATCTACGCACGGCGCTGCAGCTGGTCCGGGGCGCTCCGCTGGCGGACGCGACCGACCTGGCGGAGGCGAGCGCCCGCCCCCCGTACAGCTGGTTGCCTGGTTCTGCCATCGAGCCGGCGCTGCTGCTGGCCGGGGTGGTGGACACCGCGCATCAGCTGGTCGACCTGTGTCTCCAAACTGGCGACCTGGAGACCGCCCGCTGGGCGGTGAAGCAGGCCTGGCTAGCCGATCCCCACCGCAGTGATGACCATCCATGGCGGGACCTGTTGCGGATCGCCCAGGCAGAAGGGGACAGTGAACGGGTGAAGACAGTAATCAGGGAGCTACTACGGTGGCGGGACGCCGAGCACCCCGACGAGCTCGGCCCGGTCACCCGGGATCTGATCCGAGCGCTGCTGGCCCAGCAGCCGACCAATGCGGGTGACCGGCGATGACCGCCCCGGAGCCCCGGCCGACCGAGGCCGGCCCAGCCGATACCGCCGAACTGGACACCCGGGTTCCGCTTCCCCGGCAAGGGGAGACGTGGCGGGGAGAGGCGGCGGTGCCCGCCTACCCACCCCCGATCGATCCCTCGGAACTGGCCGGTTTGGCCGAGCTGGACACCCAAAAAATCAGTGTCCGTCGGGTATCCCCGTTGCAGGATGAGCCGAGCCGGATCGTGGCCCGGTATCTGTTCCCGACCGAACGATTCCGGGGCGAATGGCGACGGCACAAGATCCATCTGGTGTCCCCGGTCGTGATCGGGATCTTCACCACGATGGTCCTCGGAGGGCTGGCGGGGTTCTTGTCCGTCGCGCTCCCGGATCTGGGTGGGATAGCCGCTGGCTTGGGCTTCCTGCTCTGGCTGGGGGTCATGGGATGGGTCGCTTGGCGGTTCGCCGACTGGCACTTCGACCGCTTCATCCTCACCAATAAGCGGATCATGAAGGTGGACGGGATCATCACCCGGAATGTGGCGATGATGCCGCTGGGTCGAGTCACCGACATGAAGTACGAGCAGTCCCCGCTCGGCCGAGCCTTGAACTACGGCACGTTCATCATCGAATCGGCCGGTCAGGATCAGGCGTTGCGGGAGGTGGCCCACCTGCCCAACCCGAACGAGCTGTATCTGCGGGTCGTGGAGGAGATGTACGAGCCGGAGGCGGTCGAGGCGCGGATGCAGCCGGGTGATGAGGACGAGGAGGAAGAGGAGTCCGCCAAGGTCTGACCAGCCGGGTCGTCCGATCAGGAGCATGAGGAGATCAGGCGGGGCACCGCCCTCGGTGTAAGGCGCTGCTCTGTTGCGGGGCGCCACTACATTGTCACCCAACAATTGGAGCATGTTCCTACATCTTTGATTGTTCCGGAGGAGCTCGATGCCGGCCTATCCCCGCCGCACCCCCACAGTGGTCCTCACCACCCTCGGCCTCACCCTGGCCCTGGCTGCCTGCGGCAACGACAGCAGCGACGACCTCCCACCCCCACCGCCGTCTGCACCAGCCGACACCCAAACCCCCGCCCAAACGATCGAACTAACCCCAGAAGAAGAACAAGCCGTCGAAGAAGCCAAAGCCAAATTCGACGAATTCATGGAAGCATATGTCTATGAAGCCACCACCGGCGAACCCCTCGACACCGGCGCCGGCCCAGTGATCGGTGGCCACCCGCTTGAGCATGCGGAGTTCCCGCTCAGGCAGGAGATCCAGACGAATTCGTCGGAACTACGACGAAGGCCATGTAGCCAAGGGCGACCTGCGCTGGACCTTCCTCGCAGGTGGAAGAGCGTCGACCTAGACCGGATGGTCAATGACAAGAACGTCCCGGCAGTCTGGCTGCGTTACTGCATCGACCAGACCGACTGGCAAATGGTCAATGCGGAAACAGGACGAAGCCGGGTGGCACTGAACCAGGCGACCGCCAGATAGCAGTGTTCCGAGGCCGTCTGGTATGACGACGACGGTGGCGCCCGCACCGAAGGTTGGCGGATCGCTGACCGGGAGTGGACCGGCGATGGCTGCTGAGGCAGACCTAGCCCTATTGACCCTCAGAATGGTTGCTCAGCGCTACTAGACTGTCACCCGCTAATCGTGAGCATGGTCTTCCACCCTTGACTGCTTCCGGAGGAGCTCGATGCCGGCCTACCCCCGCCGCACCCCCACAGTGGTCCTCACCACCCTCGGCCTCACCCTGGCCCTGACTGCCTGCGGCAACGACAGCAGCGACGACCTCCCACCCCCACCACCCTCCACCCCCGCCGACACCCAAACCCCCGCCCAGACGATCGAACTGACCCCAGAAGAAGAACAAGCCGTCGAAGAAGCCAAAGCCAAATTCGACGAATTCATGGAAGCATACGTCCATGAAGCCACCACCGGCGAACCCCTCGACACCGGCGCCGGCCCAGTGATCGGTGGCCACCCGCTCGAGCATGCGGAGTTCCCGCTCCGCCAAGAGATCCAGGCTGAGTTCGTCGAGTACTACGACGAAGGCCAAGTAGCCAAGGGCGACCTGCACTGGACCTTCCTCGGAGTCGAGGAGATCGACCTAGACCGAATCGTCAATGACAAGAACGTCCCGGCAGTCTGGCTGCGATACTGCATCGACCAGACCGACTGGCAAATGGTCAATGCGGAAACACGAGATCCGGTCACTGAACCAGGCGACCGCCAGATAGCAGTGATTCCAAGCTATCTGGTATGACGACGCCGGTGGCGCCCGCGACCGAAGGTTGGCGGATCGCTGAGCCGAGAGTGGACCGGCGAGTCATGCTGAGGCGAGTCACCCATCTCACCATCATCGGCCTGGCCGCATCCGCTCCTGTTACTCGTTCCTGCACCGGCTCAGGCTCAGTCAGTGGACTGCCCAGACGGGGCGGTGGTGGTGCTAGACGGCGAGCAGATCTGTTTCCCCTACGCATCCGGTGGGGTGCCGATGCAGGGCGGGCCACTGCAGGTGCAGAGCCCCCGGGGCGGAGGCGGGACCCAGTACTGGTGCATCCGCCACAACGACCGCGACCGCGACCGCCCCACCAACCCCTGGCGAGTCCCCTGCGAGCTAGGAGAGGCTGGTGGTTCAGCATCGACTGGGACTGCTACTTGAGCCAGCCCGACAATTTCCCACCGACTGGGGAGCTTCCACGTCGCGGCATCGGCCCCGATGAGGAAGGCACCCTATTCGTGGTCAGATGCTATCCACCTCAGGAGGCTCCAGCCCCGACAGAGGCAGGACACTCGATTCCCTATATCGACCCTTATGGCGCTCTGGCAGAGCCGAAGCTTTGTGCTTGGTCCGGATAATCCACCGGGATTCCGGGGCACACCGTCGGTGATTCCGCAACTGTGGCAGGAAGCCATCAACGCCCTCGGCATGCGCGGACCAGACATCACCATGGCCCCACCCAACGGCGGCGCCCTGGTCAACCTCCCCGTCTGGCTGTGGACCGAAACCGGCGGCACCACCTGGCCCACCGACGACCCCCTCCACGCCTCCGCCGCCGCCTCAGGCCAACGCGTCGACGCCTGGGCCGAACCCCTCCGGATCGAATGGAACCTCGGCGACGGCAGCACCCCCCTCATCTGCCACGGCCCCGGCCAAGCCTGGCAACCCGGCCTGGACTTCCTGTCCCCCGGCGAATGCCACCACGTCTACCGCCGCCACAGCCGCAACCAACCCAACGGCAGCTACCAGGTCACCGCCATCACCACCTGGCGAGTCTGGTGGCACATCAACGGCCAGTACGACAACGAACTCGAACTCCAGGTCGGCACCACCACCGACTACGAAGTCCACGAAATCCAAGTCCTCACCGGCCGCCCCGCCGCTGAGGCGGGATCCGTGCCCGAGGTGCGTAAGCCAGAGGCGATGGGTATAGCCGCAGCACCCTAGAGCTGCTTCAAACCGCAGCCGCCGCTGCATGGCGCTCATACCCCAGCCCGCTGGTCATGGCTGGGTACGCGACCGCCACCACGTACTCAGCCATGACCAGCCAGCGGTGCTACGGTGCGGGACATGCTGCAGTGCGACCGGGAAAACGACGCCCATCGGTCCTGGGTCGCGGACGCGATAGCGCGGGTCGAGGCGGACGCGAACCGCTCCGCCGACACCCACCTACTGCCGTTCCCGCTGCCGCCGACCTGGGGCATCGACCTCTACCTCAAGGACGAGTCGGTACACCCCACCGGCTCGCTCAAGCACCGCCTGGCCCGATCACTGTTCCTGTACGCGCTGTGCAACGGCTGGATCGGCCCGGACACCACGATCATGGAAGCGTCCTCCGGCTCGACCGCGGTCTCCGAGGCGTACTTCGCCCGGATGCTCGGGCTGCCGTTCGTCGCGGTGATGCCGGCCACCACGTCCCGGAGAAGATCGAGCTGATCGAGTTCCAGGGCGGCAAATGCCACCTGGTGGACGACCCGGCGTCGGTGGTGGTGGAGGCGCGCTGGCTGGCCGACGAGCTGCGGCGGGCACTTCATGGACCAGTTCACCTACGCCGAGCGGGCCACCGACTGGCGCGGCAACAACAACATCGCCGAGTCGATCTTCCGCAGCTGGCGCTGGAGCGGCACCCCGTGCCGACCTGGATCGTGGTGGGCGCCGGCACCGGCGGCACCAGCGCCACCATCGGCCGGTACGTCCGCTACCGGCGGCACCCCACCAAGCTGTGCGTGGTCGACCCGGAGAACTCGGCGTTCTACCCCGGCGTGGCGAGGCCGAGGACTGGTCGATGCAGGCACCTGCGCGGCTCCCGGATCGAGGGGATCGGCCGGCCCGCGCGTGGAGCCGTCGTTCCTGCCGGCGGTGGTGGACCGGATGATCCGGGTGCCGGACGCCGCCTCGCTGGCCGCCATGCGGGCCGCCTCGAGCCGTCCTGGGCCGCCGGGTCGGCGGCTCGACCGGCACCAACCTGTGGGGAGCGTTCGCGGCTGATCGCCGAGATGCGGGCCGCGGGCGAGACCGGCTCGGTCGTCACCCTGCTGTGCGACTCCGGCGAGCGCTACGCCCACACCTACTTCGCCGACGACTGGGTACGGGCGCAGGGGCTGGACCTGGCGCCGTACCTGGCCACCATCGACACCTTCCTGGCCACTGGCGCCTGGCGCCCACCAGCCTGACCTCGCCCCGCCGCCCCACAGCTGGTGGAGACCCTGGACCTGCTCCGGTTATCCGAAGGCCGCCGCGGGGCCGACACGTACGTCCGATCCCGATACTCCGACGTTGACACACTCACCGCCTTCGCCCCCGGGACGAGCGCCCGACCGCTGCTAGCGGATGAGCACGCCTGGCGGGCGGGTACGCCGGGGCGGCTACCACCGAGTCGTGGCGCCGACGTACGCGGCGAGGTGTTCGCCGGTGAGGGTGGCGCGGGTGGCCACGAGATCGGCCGGGGTGCCTTCGAAGACGATCCGTCCCCCGTCGTGGCCTGCCCCCGGACCGAGGTCGATGATCCAGTCCGCGTGGGCCATGACCGCCTGGTGGTGTTCGATGACGATGACCGACTTACCGGTGTCCACAAGCTGGTCGAGCAGGCCGAGCAAGTGTCGGACGTCGGCCAGGTGCAGCCCGGTGGTGGGTTCGTCGAGCACGTAGATGCCGCCGTCCGTGCCCATGTGGGTGGCCAGCTTGAGCCGTTGCCGCTCCCCGCCGGAGAGGGTGGTGAGCGGCTGCCCCAGGGAGAGGTAGCCGAGTCCGACGTCGATGAGCCGGTTGAGGATGGTGACCGCGGCGGGTGTCCGCGCCTCACCGGTGGCGAAGAAGGCTCGGGCCTCGTCCACGGACATCGCCAGCACCTCGCTGATGTCGCGCCCACCGAGCCGGTACTCCAGGACGGAGCGCTGGAACCGTCTGCCCTCGCACTCTTCGCAGGTCGTGGGGACCGCCGCCGTGATCGCCAGATCGAGGTAGATCACGCCGGCTCCTTTACAGGCGGGGCACGCGCCTTCGGAATTGGGGCTGAACAGGGCCGGCTTGACTCCGTTGGCCTTGGCGAACACTTTACGGATCGGTTCTAGGAGACCGGTGTAGGTGGCGGGATTGCTGCGCCGGGATCCCCTGATCAGTCCTTGGTCGATCGTGACCACGTCGGGGCGGGGGGCGACCGATCCTTCGATGAGCGAGCTCTTGCCGGAGCCGGCCACCCCGGTCACGACGACGAGGACTCCGAGGGGGATGTCGACGTCGACGTTCTGCAGGTTGTGCCGGTTCGCTCCCCGGATCTCCAACGCCCCCGTGGGGGTACGTACGTTCTCTTTGAGCGATACCTTGCCGTCGAGGTGACGGCCGGTCAGCGTGCCGCTGGCCCGCAACTGGTCGACGGTGCCTGCGAAGCAGACGGTGCCGCCCGCGGCACCGGCCCCTGGACCGAGGTCGACGACGTGGTCGGCGATGGCGATCACTTCCGGCTTGTGCTCCACCACGAGCACGGTGTTGCCTTTGTCCCGCAACTGCCGCAAGAGGTCGTTCATCCGCTGGATGTCGTGGGGGTGCAGGCCCGCTGTCGGCTCGTCAAAGACGTACGTGACATCGGTCAACGGTGACCCCAGGTGGCGAACCATCTTGACCCGCTGCGCCTCACCACCGGAGAGCGTGTGCGAAGCCCGGTCGAGGGAGAGATACCCCAGACCGATACGCACGAACGAGTCCAGGGTGTGGAGGAGGGTCGTGAGCAGCGGCGCGAGGGAGGGCGCGTCGAGACCGCGGACCCATTCGGCGAGCTCATCGATCTGCATCGCGGAGGCGTCGGCGATGCTGACGCCGTTGATCTTTGATGCGCGGGCCTGCGCGTTGAGCCGGGTCCCTCCACAGTCCGGGCAGGTCATGAACGTGACCGCCCGCTCCACGAACGCGCGTACATGTGGCTGGAGGGTGTGGATGTCCTTGGTGAGCAGAGACTTCTGGACCCGGGCGACGAGCCCCTCGTAGTTCGCGTGGTAGCCGCCGATCTTCACCCGGGTCGGTGGGTGGTGGAGGAAGTCGTGCAGCTCCTGGTCGGTGTAGTCCTTGATCGGCTTGGCGGGGTCGAGGAGTCCGCAGGCGGCGTAGAGGCGTTGATGGTAGCTGCCGACGTGGTAGCCGGGGACCGTGATGGCCCCCTCGTGCAACGACTTGGTCGGATCGTAGAGCTGGGTGAGGTCGATCTCGCTGACCGTTCCGATGCCTTCGCAGCGGGGGCACATGCCGCCGGAGATGTCGAAGCTGCGCCGTTCCTGCGTCTTCCGTCCACCCTGTTCGACGGTGATGGTGTTGTCGACGGTGATCGACGGGATGGTGAACGCGTACGCCCGAGGGGAACCGAGACGGGGTTCGGCGAGCCGGCTGAACAGTATGCGCAGCATCGCGTTGGCGTCGGTGACGGTGCCCACAGTAGAGCGCGGATGGTTGCCGATGCGTTCCTGGCTGACCACGATCGCCGTGGTCAGACCCTCCAGCACGTCGACCTCGGGGCGTGCCACCGTCGGCATGAACCCCTGAATGAACGCACTGTAGGTTTCGTTGATCAGCCGCTGTGATTCCGCGGCGATCGTGTCGAACACCAGCGAGCTCTTGCCGGAGCCGGACACACCGGTGAATACCGTCAATTGATGCTTCGGAATCGTCACGTGGATGTTCTTGAGATTGTTTTCGCGGGCGCCGAATACGCGGATGACGCCCGGGAAACCCACAGCGGGGGCAGCAGTCCTCTGTTCACTGGTCGTCGCCGTCATGGCATCTCCTGTCGGGTCACGAGCCCTGTCGACAGGGCGGACTCCCCTTTGTCCAGACTCCCCTACGCCAGGACCTGAAATGGTCATATCTAAAGTCTAGACCTAAAAAATCGAGTGAAACTTTTCCTAAATTTACTCAGGAAATAGGTGCTAAAGTTTAAACCGTGCCCAAGCTACGCCCGGTCGATCTCGCCCGCGAGCACGCCCTCTCCGCCCAAACGGTCCGCAACTACGAACGCGACGGACTCATCCCGCCGGCGCAGCGCACCCCCACCAGCTACCGCGTGTACACCGAGTTGCACGCCGCCGCCTTACGCTCCTACCTGGCGCTCGTCCCCGCCCACGGCTACGCCCACGCACGAGAAATCATGCGCGCGCTCCACACGGGCCGCCGCGACGTCGCTTTGACGGTGATCGACCGTAGTCATGCGGAGCTGCTCCGCGATCGGGAAACATTGGCCGCCGTACGGCAGGCGCTCACCCACGTGGCCACGGCGCCGCCTCCGTCCGCCGATGAACCTAGGAACGGTCCGGGCCTGAGCATCGGAGAACTGGCGGCCCGCCTCGGCGTGACCGCCGAGACGCTGCGCAACTGGGAGAAGGCCGGCGTCCTGGCTCCGCAGCGCACCACCACCGGCCGCCGCATCTACCACGCTGACGATGTCCGCGACGCGGAACTCACGCACCTGCTGCGCCGCGGCGGCTACCTGCTGAGCCAGATCGCCCCAATAATCCAGCAGATTCGCACCGCCGACGGCACCCAGGCACTCCACACTGCCCTTGGCGACTGGCAGCGACGATTGACCGCGCGCAGCGTCGCGATGTTACGCGCCGCGAGAGAGCTCGCGTGCTACCTCGAACTTCTCGACGCCGCCGGCGTCACCGCGGAGTCGGCACCGGCTACGGACCCGTCGCCCACTCGGGCGTGAGGCGATGAGGGCCGCATGGGCTCAGGGGAGAGGACGCTGGGCGTCGAGCGCCGCGACCCGGCGCGCCCCGGCGGTCCGCCGATAGCTGGCGTCGAGCAGCTCGGCGATCTCCTCCCAGTCGGTGTCGTCGGTCAGGTCCACTCCGACCCACCCGTAGGGACCCAGATACGCCGGCAGGTAGCAGCGCTCCTCCTGCAGCAGCGCCGCGCGCTCCTCGGGGTCGACCAGCACCAGCACGGACTGGTCGTGCCGCTGGTGGCTGTGGTCGGTCTTCACCGACCCCCCGTAGTAGGCGAAGACCTTGGTGGTGTAGAACACGGGCCGCCCGTGGGAGACCTTCTCCGCCGCGTCGGGGAACGCCAGCGCGAGCTGCCGCACCCGCGCCAGGAACGGGTCCGCGTCATCGAACATGATGGGATGCGCCATATCAGAGCGTAAGCACACAGACCGGCCCCGTGGGGCGGAGACTCACGCCAACCGGGCCAACCCCGGGTAGTGGGTGACGAATCCCTGCGGGTCCAGCTCCAGCTCGGCGGTGAACCGGTCGGAGGTGTAGCGGACCCGGTCCGGCCCGAGCGCGGTGTAGGTCTGCTCCACCGCCGCCACCTCCAGCGACGGCACCAGCACCCAGGCGACCTGGATCCGGTGGGAGGTGCCCTCCGGCGCCTCCTGCAGCCCGAGTCGCCGCACCGGCAGGGTGTTGAACAGCGGCGCCGCGCCCACGTCCACATCCAGCACCCCGGTCAGCCGGCTCGGGTCCTCCATCCCCGGCAGCCCGACCGGGCGGCGCTTGGCCGCCTTCAACACCCGCATCAGATTGCCCTGCTCGCTGGTGGTGACCCGCCACTCGGTACCGTCGCGCCGCAGCCGCACCCGCCGAGACCAGCCGTCCCCCTCGGTGACCACCTCCAGGCTGGTGGTCGCCCAGTTCGGGTCGGTGGTGAGCTCGTACCGGCAGACGTGCGGGAACGGGTCCGCCGCCACCACCGCTCCACGGGCTCGGAGACCGTTGTCGTCAGTCACGAAGGCCAGGTCGGTGCCGGCGGTGTCCAGTCGAGTCCACACCCGGGTCGTGTTCGGCATACCTGGCACGCTACCGGGAACCGCCGACACCGGCACGGAACCGGTGCCGGCGGTCGTCCGGTCACCTCACAGGGGCGGGACGTATCCGCCGAGGTCAGCGATGCTCAGCAGCGCGGTGATCAAGGCCTGGGCGAGCGCCTGGGAGTTGGTGTCGAAAACTCCTCGAACGCGAGGACATGGACATAGTTATCAATCGCGATTGATAACTGTCCTATTGCTAACCCAGTCGATCATCGGAATCAATATCCACTGGAGTCCGTACCGGCCGGAGGTGGCGGCGGGAAGGGAGGCACCGGCGGCTCCGGAGGGGGCGGCGACGGCGGTGGGGAAGGAGGCCCCGGAGGTGGTTGCGGTGGCCCGGGTGGGGGCGTCGGCGGACCAGGAGGAGGCGTCGGTGGCCTCGGCGGTGGCTCGGGGGACGGCCCCGGCGGTGGGGGTGAGGGTGCGGGGCTCGGCTCCGGGTGCGGCGGTTCCGGCTCCGGACGAGGCGGCCCGGGCTCCGGCTCCGGCGGCCGGGGCGGGCCCGGGTCAGGCTCCTTCGGGTCGATGGGCTCCCGGTCAGGCCGGGGCGGACCCGGGGCCGGCTGTGGCGCGCGGGCGACAGTTCCGGAGCGGTACGGAACGCGCATGCCCTTACCGTGCCACAGCCGGCCGACGGATCAGGCCGAACCGGCGCAGAAATCCTCAGCCAAGGCCAGGAAGGCGTCGTTCTCGTCCGGGGTGCCGATGGTCACCCGCACCCCTTCCCCGGCGAACGGCCGCACGATCACGCCGCCCTCGGCGCAGGCGGTGGCGAACGCGGTGGAGCGTTCGCCCAGTGGCAGCCAGATGAAGTTGGCCTGCGAGTCCGGCACGTCCGGCACCAGCTTGCGCACCGCCTCGGTGACCCGCTGCCGTTCCGCGATCACCAGGTCGCAGCGGCGCCGCATCTCGGCGGTGGCCGCCAGCGCCGCCAGCGCCGCCGCCTGGGCCGGGGCGTTGGTGGAGAACGGGGTGACCACCTTCCGCACCGCCTCCGCCACCTCCGGGTGGGCGATCAGGAACCCGACCCGCAGCCCGGCCAGGCCCCACGCCTTGGACATGGTGCGCAGGATCACCACGTTCGGCCGGTCGCCGTAGGCGGCGAGCCCGTCCGGCACATCCGGGTCGGTGACGAACTCCCGGTACGCCTCATCCAGCACCACCAGCACGTTCGGGCCGACCTCGTCCAGGAACGCGTCCAGCTCGGCGCGGCGCAGCGCGGTGCCGGTGGGGTTGTTCGGGTTGCAGACCAGCACCATCTTGGTCCGGTCGGTGACGGCGGCGGCCATCGCCGGCAGGTCGTGACCGTGCCCGGGAGTGTTGGGCACGCGCACGCTGGTGGCCGCACCGGCCGCGGCGATGATCGGGTACGCCTCGAACGACCGCCACGAGTAGACGATCTCGTCCCCCGGCAGGCAGGTGGCCTGGACCAGGTGTTCGGTCAGCGCCACCGAACCGCAGCCGGTGGCGATACGGTCGGCCTCCACGCCGTACCGGGCGGCGATCGCCTCCCGCAGCTCCTGCACGCCCATGTCGGGGTAGCGGTGGGCGTTGGCCGCCGCCTGCGTGATCGCCTCCACGACGCCGGGCAGCGGGCCGTACGGGACTTCGTTGCTCGCCAGCTTGATCGCCCCAGGCACGGTGCGCCCGGGTACGTACGCCGGTAACTGAGCCAGGTCAGGACGGGTCAGCGGACTCATTCAGGGGTCTCCTCAGGGGGGTCCGCCGGGAGGGACACCACGGCGGTGAAGGCGGATTTGTCGTGCAACGCCTGGCGAAGCGGTTGGTCGATGAGCACGAATAGGGCATCGAGCAGCTGTAGCAGGAACCCGATCCCGAAGCACCACCACAGCAGTACCGGTAGGCCCTGCGTGTTCCAGCGCCGGATGGAGCGGCCGAACCCGAGGGGTTCGGTGCTCTCCAGCCGTACCACCTTGATCCGCAGCAACCGCTTGCCGAGGGTCTGGCCGGTGTTGGCCACCGATGGAACCTCATAGGCAAACCACAGCGCTGCGGCCAGGATCAGGATCACCAACTGGTAGGTGCCTGCATCATCGCTGATCGCCGGCAGATCCGCCAGATCCTCCCCGGCCAGGCTCCGCCGCGTCGCCTCCCGGACGAACGGCGCGACCTCCAGCCAGTACTGGTAGACGAACCAGCCGTTGAGCACAACGTTGAGCAGGAACACCATCCCGATGTCGATGAGCCGCGCCAACAGCCGATGCCCGAGCGGGGCCGGCGCCAATCCGTGCGGCCGGGCCGGCAGCTGGGGGGCAGCGGCGGGCGAGCGGTGATACGGCCACCCGGGCGGCACTTCCCGGTCCGGCCGGCTCGGTTCCGGGGGTGGGATCGGGGTCTCGGCGGCACCGGGGTGCCCCGGCACCGCGGGCACCTGTGGCTCCCGGGCACCACCTGGGCTGGCCTCTGGCGGCGGCCCCGGCGGCGGGGTCACGTCCGCGGGTAGAGGATCACCTACCCAGCCTTCACCGTCCCACCACCGCTGGGTGGTCGGATCGGCGGGGTCCCGGTACCAACCCGGGGCGAGGCTCACGGCACTTCCTCCGTCACCTCGGGCATCTTACGGGGATCCTCCAGCCACGTACCTCCCCGGTCGCCGCCGGGTGCCACCGGTCGCGTCAGAGGTTTCCGCGCCGCGCCTGCTCCCGCTCGATCGCCTCGAACAGGGCCTTGAAGTTGCCCTTCCCGAAGCCCATCGAGCCGTGCCGCTCGATCAGCTCGAAGAAGAAGGTCGGGCGGTCCTGTACCGGCTTGGTGAAGATCTGCAGCAGGTAGCCGTCCTCGTCCCGGTCGACCAGGATGCCCCGCTTCTGCAGCTCCTCCACCGGCACCCGGACCTTACCGATCCGGGCCCGCAGCTCCGGGTCCTCGTAGTAGGAGTCCGGGGTGGTGAGGAACTCCACGCCCGCGGCCTTCATAGCGTCCACACTGGCCAGGATGTCGTTGGTGGCCAGCGCCACGTGCTGCGGGCCGGGGCCGCCGTAGAACTCCAGGAACTCGTCGATCTGCGACTTACGCTTGCCGATCGCCGGCTCGTTGAGCGGGAACTTCACCTTCCGGCTGCCGTTGGCGACCACCTTGCTCATCAGCGCCGAGTACTCGGTGGCGATGTCGTCGCCGATGAACTCCACCATGTTGGTGAAGCCCATCACCTTGTGGTAGAAAGCGACCCATTCGTCCATCTTGCCGAGCTCGACGTTGCCGACCACGTGGTCGACCGCCTGGAAGAACCGCTTCGGCTGCGCACCCGAGGCGATGGCGGCGCTGCGGTCCACGATCGGGTCGCAGGTCACGAATCCCGGTAGGAACGGCCCGTGGTACCGGGACCGGTCGACCAGGGTGTGCCGCGTGTCGCCGTAGGTGGCGATGGCGGCCACCCGCACCGTGCCGTGCTCGTCGGTCAGGTCGTGCGGCTCCTCCAGCCCGACCGCGCCCTGCTTGGTCGCGTACGCGTACGCCGCGTCCACGTCCGGCACGGCCAGCGCCAGGTCGTTGATGCCGTCACCGTGCTTGGCGTGGTGCGCGGCCGCCGGCGCGTTCGCGTGCACCGCCCCGGTCACCACGAACCGGGCCTGGCCGGAGACCAGCACATACTCGGCGTGGTCCCGGTAGCCCTGCTCCGGCCCCCGGTAGGCCACGCAGGTCATGCCGAACGCGGTCGAGTAGTAGTGCGCCGCCTGCCGGGCGTTACCCACCATGAACCGGATGTGGTCCATGCCGAGCACCGGGAACGGATCCTTGGAAATGTCGTGCGGCACCGCGCCGACCAGCTTGTCGATGTCGACCTGGTCGTCGGGGGTGTCAATCAGCTGGGTCATGGCTACCTCCGATGTGCTGCCGACCGTCGCGCGGCGGGGGTAGCGCCGCACTGACGGTGCCCGTAGCGGTAGCATCCGGCGCCGTTCCGGGTTGTGCAACGGATCCGACGAGCGCTGGTCAGGTTGTACAGAACGACCCGGCAAACCGGTGCTGAGCTGGTCAGATTGTCTAGGCTTGGCGGCATGGACGCGCTGGATGCCCAACTGATCAGGCTGCTGGCCGAGCACCCCCGGATCGGGGTGCTGGAATGCTCCCGGCGGCTCGGGGTAGCGCGCGGCACGGTTCAGGCCAGACTGGACAAACTCATCAACCGGGGGGTGATCCGCGGCTTCGGGCCCGAGCTGGATCCGGGCGCGCTCGGGTTCACCGTGACGGCCTTCGTCACCCTGGAGATCCGGCAGAGCGGAGGGCACGGCGCGGTCGCCGCCCACCTGCAGGGGATTCCGGAGGTGTTGGAGGCCTATACCATCACCGGCTCCGGTGACCTGCTGTGTCGGATCGTGGCCAGGTCCAATGCCGACCTCCAGCGGGTGATCGACCACATCGTCTCGTACGAGGCGATCACGCGAGCCTCCACTCTGATCGCGCTGGCGGAGCAGATCCCGTACCGGGTACTCCCCTTGGTGGACGCGGTGGTGGCCGACAGCGGCCCCCCATCGGGCGGCCGCGGCTCGTTACGGTAGGGACATGGCTAAGGGGAGGGTCACGCGCCGACTGCTGTTCCTCCTCGTAGCGCTGCTCTATTTAGTCCTGGTCGGGGTCGGGGTGCTACCCAACCCGTTGCCGGCGGCGTTGGCGTGGCTGACCGCGGACCGGCCGCTGGCTGAGGGGGTGACCTGGCAGGACCGGCTGGGTTCCCGCCCGGCGGCGGCGACGGTGGCGGGAGACGCGGTGGCGGTCGCGGCCGGCTCTGAAGGCGCGCTGTATCAGCGCGCGGACGGCACCCCGATCGGGGAGGCGGAGCTGGCCGACTGGGAGGCCGAGTGGGTGGCCGGCATCAGCGCCGGTGACC
Organism: uncultured Actinomycetota bacterium; assembly: GCA_963809545.1. Taxonomy (GTDB): domain Bacteria; phylum Actinomycetota; class Actinomycetes; order Mycobacteriales; family Micromonosporaceae; genus Natronosporangium. The sequence continues at coordinate 577,011 of CAWEKD010000005.1, forward strand.
ACGCGGTGCTGCTCAGCCGGGCCCGTGGGCAGGACGGTTACCAGGTACGTGACCCCGCCACCGGCCGAATCCAGTGGGAGGAGACCCGGGCGGTAGCAGTGTGGGGGTTCGCCGACGGCTGGCTCGACCTGCGCTGTGACCGCAAGCGGGCCTGCCAGCTGCGGGCCTACCAGCCCGGCCGGATGGAGCCACGGTGGCGCGTGGATCTGCCCGGGGAGCGGGACGGGATGCTGGGCACGGATCCGCCCCTGACCGGCGGCGCCGCCCCGGCCGGTACGCGGATCACCGCGGGCGCGCTCGGCCGCACGCCGATGCCCCGGGTCCAGGGGTTTCCCATCACCCGGGGGCGCGAGCGCGCGGTGGTGATCGTCGATCTGGAGGCCGGGCGGATCCGGCAGGAGCTCCCCGTCGCGGAGGGTGAGCAGCTGCTGGTCGTCGGGGATCGGGTGATCCGCTCGACCATGGCTGACCACCATGGGGTGTGCGTCAGCACGGTCAGCGGGCACGATCCGGACACTGGGGAGCTGGTGTGGGGCCCGGAGCAGTTCCACTTGTGGACCACCGACGGGTACGGCTGCCAGCAGCGGGTACCGCCGTTGATGGGGGGCGCGGCGGTGACCGCGGTGAGCCTGGACGGCCGCCCGATGGTGATCGACGCCTATTCCGGCCGCCGGCTGTGGGTCGGGGAACCCGGGGAGTGGGTGGAGACGCTCTCCTCGACCCTGGCGGTGGTCCGCGCCACGGACGAACAGCTCCGGTACGCGGTGCAGCTGGGGGACGGGGAGCGGCTGTGGGAGCGGCGCGCGGCCCGGCGGGCGGAGTTCCGGTTGGCGGAGTGCGGCCTGATCGTGGTGGACCAGGACCCGGACCGGATCTATGTCTGGGAGCCGGCAACCGGGCAGAGTCGGGTGGCGGTGTCCTCTTCTGCCCGGGTCTTGGCCTGCGCCGACGACGGCATTGTAATCGCTAATGGACGGTATGTCGGGTTCGCTCCATTTGATGGGGGTGAGGGCGACGAGCCGTCGTCGGCCGCCGGTTAGGCTGACGTCATGAGCGCCGACTTCGCCTTCACTCCGCTGCTGCCGCTGGGCCCGGACACGACCGAGTTCCGGCTGATCACTGATGAGGGGATCGACGTGGTGGCCGGTCCGGGCGGGCGCAACTTCCTCACCATCGCGCCGTCGGTGCTGACCACCCTCACCGCCGAGGCGATGCATGACATCTCCCACTTCCTGCGCCCGGCCCACCTCGCCCAACTCCGGTCCATCCTGGATGATCCCGAAGCTTCCCCTAATGACCGATTTGTCGCGCTGGACCTGCTGCGCAACGCGAACGTCGCCGCGGGCGGGGTGCTGCCGATGTGCCAGGACACCGGCACCGCGATCGTGATGGGCAAGCGCGGCCGGCACGTGCTGACCGAAGGCGACGACGAGGAAGCGATCTCCCGCGGGGTGTGGCAGGCGTACACCACCCTGAACCTGCGCTACTCCCAGCTGGCGCCGCTGACCATGTGGGAGGAGCGCAACACCGGCACCAACCTGCCGGCCCAGATCGAGCTGTACGCCGAGGACCCGTACGGTCGGCCGGACGAATACTGGTTCCTGTTCATGGCCAAGGGCGGCGGCTCGGCCAACAAGTCGTTCCTGTACCAGGAGACCAAGGCGCTGCTGAATCCGACCCGGATGATGCGGTTCCTGGAGGAGAAGCTGCGCTCGATCGGCACCTCCGCCTGCCCGCCGTACCACCTGGCGATCGTGATCGGTGGCACCTCCGCGGAGTACGCGCTCAAGACCGCGAAGCTGGCCTCCGCGAAGTACCTGGACAACCTGCCCACCTCCGGGTCGCCGACCGGGCACGGGTTCCGGGACCTGGAGATGGAGGCCGAGGTGCTGGCGATGACCCGGGAGTTCGGGATCGGGGCGCAGTTCGGCGGCCGGTACTTCTGCCACGACGTCCGGGTGATCCGGCTGCCGCGGCACGGCGCCTCCTGCCCGGTGGCGATCGCGGTGTCCTGCTCCGCCGACCGGCAGGCGCTGGCGAAGATCACCCCGAGCGGGGTGTGGCTGGAGCAGCTGGAGACCGACCCGGCCCGGTTCCTGCCGGACGTGGACGAGGCCACTCTCGGCGACGGCCAGGTGGTCCACATCGACCTGAACCGGCCGATGGACGAGATCCGGGCCGAGCTGTCCCGGTATCCGGTGAAGACCCGGGTGTCGCTGTCCGGCCCGCTGGTGGTGGCCCGGGACATCGCCCACGCGAAGATCGCCGAGCGGCTGGACGCGGGCGAGGAGATGCCGGAATACCTGCGCAATCACCCGGTCTACTACGCCGGTCCGGCCAAGACCCCGGAGGGGTACGCCTCCGGCTCTTTCGGCCCCACCACCGCCGGCCGGATGGACTCGTACGTGGAGAAGTTCCAGGCCGCCGGTGGGTCGCTGGTGATGCTGGCCAAGGGCAACCGGTCGCCGCAGGTGACGCAGGCGTGCCAGAAGTACGGCGGGTTCTACCTCGGTTCGATCGGCGGCCCGGCGGCGCGACTGGCGGCCGACTGCATCCGCAAGGTCGAGGTGCTGGAGTATCCGGAACTCGGCATGGAAGCGGTGTGGAAGATCGAGGTGGAGAACTTCCCCGCCTTCATCGTGATCGACGACAAGGGCAACGACTTCTACGCCGAGACCACCCAGCCGGTGCTCACCATCGGCCGGCGGCCCTGACCAACCCGGGTGCCGGCCGGGCGGTCAGCCGGCGGCGACCTTCGCGATCCGGAAGACGTCCGCTGGCAGCTCGTACGCCAGCTGCCAGCGGAACCGCACCGGCCGGCTCCCCGTGTGTTCCAGATAGGTCATCGGACCGGCGTAGAAGAATGCGGGCGCGCCCAGCTTCCCGTCCGCCTCCGAATGCTCTCGCAGGAACAGGTGCACCTGGTATCCCTGGGCAGCGTGGTGGATGTAGCGCTGAGCGGTCGGGGAGCTGTCCGCGGTGGTGGACTGGGACTCCCACTGGAACAGCCGGGGCGAGATCGCGTGGTCGGCGTACATGGTGGTAGGCGAAAAGTACCGCTCTGACTTACGCAGGGTTACAAAGAACAGGTCCGCCCGGGCGTGCGGGATGTGCTTCACCCCTTCCCGGAAACTACGGGCCTCGTCACCGAACGCCCGTAGCACCTCGTACCGCTGGTAACGGGCATGGACCCACAGCGGCACCTCCGACTCTGGCAATGGATAGGTAACTCGACGCAACCGCCCTCGAAGCACCTGGGCCAACTCGACCAGTTCCTCCCGGCGAGCAGGATGCGCCCACAGTTGCTGTAGGTCAGCAGTCAGCTGGTCAAGCGGCGCGGTCTCCCCGAACAGCGCGGTGTGCAGCATTCGCAGCAGCCGACGCTCCCGCACTGACATCCCCTCCGGCTGAGGCGGTTGATCGGACGTGAGCAGCTGCGTCCACAGCGTCAACCGATCCGGGTCGTCGATGTGCAACAGGCGCCCGATCGCCGCCCCGAGGTGACCGTCCCGGGGGCCCGGCGGCCGGGTCTCCCATCCAGCAGCCCGGCGCAGCCCGGCCCATCCGCCCTTGCCCGGCCGGTACAGATCAGCCGGTTCCAGCCCCTGTTGCTCCAGGAACCCCGCCAGGGTCCGTTCCGTCGACGACCGCAGCTCGGCGGCAAGCTCGTGCCAGGGGCGACGGAGGCTGCGGCGGATGTTCGCCAGCACGTGCTCGCGCGCCACGGGCGCCAGATGAATGTGGCATCCGGCAGGCAGGTGCGGGAAATCCCTCCTGGATCTGCCGCTCCAGCTCTCGCGGCGACGCCCCGGTGAGGGCACGGAACCGCAGGTCGAACCGGAACTTCCGGTGCTGGGCACCGATCAGATCGAGTACGGTCAGGCAGGGCTTGCCATCGGCGATCCGCAGTCCGCGGCCGAGCTGCTGCAGAAAGACGGTGGCGCTCTCGGTGGGGCGCAGCAGCAGCACTGTGTCGATCTCAGGCAGGTCAATCCCCTCGTTGAATAGATCCACCGTACATAGGACATTGACGTGGCGTTCCCGCAGCGCCTGCAGGGCGTTACGTCGGTCCGTCCAGTCGGTGTCAGCGGTCACCGCTCGAGCCGGGATCCCTCGTGCAGTCAACTGCTCGGCCATGAACCGGGCGTGGGCGATACTCACGCAAAACGCGAGCGCCCGCATGCGGCCCGGGTCGGCCACCACGTCCTCGATGGCGCCGGACGAGCATCCCCACCCAGGCATGATCGCCGGTATACAGCCGCTCCAGCTCCGCCTGTTCGTAGCCGCCCCGCCGCCAGGTCAGATGGGAAAGATCGGTGCCGTCCGGCACCCCGAAGTACTGAAACGGGGCCAACAACCCACGCTCCAATGCCTCCCATAGCCGCAACTCGGCAGCAATCCGCCCGTCGAAGTATGCGGTGATGTCCTGACCATCGGCCCGTTCCGGGGTAGCGGTCAGCCCCAGTAGCACTTTCGGCCGTACCCGCTCCAGCAGCCTCCGGCCAAGCGATGCGTAGGCGTGGTTTACACCGGCAGTCAAGCAAACTGGTACTGATCTTCAGGCAATTCATGCATTGATCTTGCGACAGATCAGACAACCCGGTGGACAGTTCTCTCCAAAAGAGACCAACTACCGTTGATGCCGGACACCGGAACGATAGCTACCCCACCTCGGGCAACGACCTCGGGCCGTGGTCGGCGACGGGACACACCGATCCCTGGGTGCCCAGACGACCGGATAACGTACCGGTGTGCCGGCCACCTTCCCTTCTCACGCGGCCGCTCCGCTCCCGCTGAAACTGTGGCGGCCCCGCTGGTTCGACGGGGTGGCGCTGGTCGCTGGCAGCGCCGCCCCGGACGCGTACTACGCCCTGAACGGGTTCATCGTCTGGCCGTCCACTCACCACCTGCCGGGGGTGTTCTGGTTCGCGCTGCCGGTGGCGCTGATCGCCACCGCCCTGGTGCGCTGGGCCGCTCCGGTGGTGGCCGCCCACCTGCCCGCCCGGCCGACCTGGCTGGCGCTGCCGGACTACGCGGTGCTGGGGCGGGTCCGGCACCGGTGGTACGTGACGGTCTGGTCCGCGCTGCTCGGGGCGCTGACCCACGTCGCCTGGGACGGCTTCACCCACTCCCCCCTGGCGCAGCACGGGTGGGGGGTGCGGCTGTTCCCGGTGCTGGAGACACCGCTGCGCCCCGGGCTGCCGGTGTGGTTGTTCGCCCAGCACGCCTCCACCGTGGTGGGGGCGCTGGTGGTGGCCGGTATCGCGGTGGTGATCGGCCGGCGCCGGTTGCTGCGGACCTGGCACGGCGAGCCGCCCACCCTGCCCCGTACCCCCTGGTTGTTCTGGCCGCCGGTGGTGGCGGTGGTGCTGGCGTACGTGGTGACCTGGCCGCTGCTGCCGTACCAGTACGCCACCTACGTGCAGGGGGTACGGATCCTCGATACGGTGCTGCTGGCGCTGCTGGCCGGCACGCTGGTGGTGCGGCTGGCGGGGCGCCGGGTGACGGACCAGCCCGCGGAAGCGGTGGAACCGGGCCGGTGACCCGCGCGAACCGAGCCCGACAAACCCGCTAAACCGGCACGATAGACCCATGGCTGAGTTCCGGATCGAACGCGACACCATGGGCGAGGTACGGGTGCCGGTGGCCGCCCGGTGGGGCGCCCAGACCCAGCGGGCGGTGGAGAACTTCCCGGTCTCGGGGAGCGGGCTGGAGCCCGCCCATCTGCACGCGCTGGCCCAGATCAAGGCCGCGGCGGCGCGGGTGAACGGCGCGCTCGGGGTGCTCGAACCCGAGTTGGCGGAGGCGATCGCGAGCGCCGCCGACGAGGTCGCCACCGGCGCGCACGACGACCAGTTTCCGGTGGACGTGTTCCAGACCGGGTCGGGCACCTCCTCCAACATGAACATGAACGAGGTGATCGCCAACCTCGCCAACGAGCGGCTGGGAGGGCGTCGGGTCCATCCGAACGACCACGTGAACGCCTCCCAATCCTCCAACGACGTGTTCCCGTCCTCCATCCACCTGGCGGCGGTGGAGCAGATCAGCCGGAATCTGCTGCCGGCCCTGGAGCGCCTGGGCGCGACCCTGGCGGACAAGGCCGAGCAGTTCGCGACCGTGGTGAAGGCCGGGCGTACCCACCTGATGGACGCCACCCCGGTCACGCTCGGGCAGGAGTTCTCCGGCTACGCCGCCCAGATCCGGTACGGCACGGAGCGGCTGCGGGACACCCTGCCGCGGCTGGCGGAGCTGCCGTTGGGCGGCACCGCGGTCGGCACCGGGGTGAACGCTCCCCCGGAGTTCGCCGCCGGGGTGATCTCGGTGCTGGCGGAGCGGACCGGGTTGCCGGTGACCGAGGCGCGGAACCACTTTGAAGCGCAGGGGGCGCGGGACGCGCTGGTGGAGACCTCGGGGCAGCTGCGCACCATCGCGGTCGGGCTCTACAAGATCACCAACGACATCCGGTGGATGGGCTCCGGTCCACGGGCCGGGCTGCGGGAGCTGTCCCTCCCGGACCTCCAACCCGGGTCGTCGATCATGCCGGGCAAGGTCAACCCGGTGATACCGGAGTCGGTCCGGATGGTGTGCGCGCAGGTGATCGGCAACGACGCCGCGATCGCGTTCGCCGGCAGCCAGGGGGACTTCGAGCTGAACGTGATGATGCCGGTGATGGCCCGCAACCTGCTGGAGTCGATCCGCCTGCTGGCGAACGCCTGCCGGCTGATGGCCGATCGGTGCGTGGCGGAGCTGATCGCCAATGAGGACGTGTGTCGGGCGTACGCGGAAGGGTCGCCGTCGATCGCCACGCCCCTGAACCGGCACCTCGGGTACGAGGAGGTGGCCGCGGTGGTGAAGGAGGCGCTGGATTCCGGCCGCTCCCTGCGGGAGGTGGTGGTCGCCCGCGGCCATGTGGACGAGGGGCGGATCACCGAGGAGGAGCTGGAAATCGCCTTGGACGTGCTGCGGATGACCCGCCCCTGAGTCGGCCGTCCGCTGGTCCGCGGCGTGGTGGCGCCCGCTGGCTACCGTGGGACACCGTGGACAGGGTCACGCGCTGGCGAACGACGGGGATGGCGGTGCTGCTGGTGATGGCGGTGCTGACCGGCTGCGGTGGGGTGGAGGTGGATGTCCGGGGTGAGGGCGACCGCTCCCGGACCGCCGCGGATTCCTCCACTCCTAATCCCGAGTCGACGGCCGAGGCGTTGCGGTTTGGGGAGCTGACGCTGCCTCCCTCGGCCGAGGTGGTGTGGGTCGGCAGCGAGCGGGGCCTCGACCGGCTCTACCTGCTGGTGATCGAGCTCGACCCAGGGGAGGTCGACCAGCTCCTGGCCGACTCCGGGTTCACGGTCGCATTGCAGGAGCAACAGCCGGTGCACCTGGTTGCACCGCCCGGGTACGACCTGGACCGCATCGAGGACTTCGCCTCCGCTCAGGATCGACTGGATCCCACCGATGATCACCCGGAGGTGTTCCGGCAGGTGCTGATCGACCGGGACAACCCGGACCGGACCCGGGTCTTCTGGTGGTTGTTCACCACCTGATCTCGCGGCCCACGCCGCCCCGGGGGTGGGCGCACCGGTCAGCTTCTTCATGAGACCTTCACAACTTCTTCACAGGTCGGGTCGCCGGTCGGGGTCAGAATGGGCCGGTGGGCGCACGGATCCTGGTAGCGGAGGACGACCAGAAGCAGGCTGAGCTGATCCGGATCTATCTGGAACGCGACGGCCACCACGTCCTGGTGGCCGCTGACGGCCGTACCGCCTTGACGTGGTGCCGGTCCCGCCGACCCGACCTGCTGGTGTTGGACATCATGATGCCGGGCATGGACGGGCTGGACGTCTGCCGGGTGCTGCGGCGGGAGTCCGAGCTGCCGATCCTGCTGCTGACCGCCCGCACCACCGAAGAGGACATGCTGCTCGGGCTGGACATCGGTGCGGATGACTACGTCACCAAGCCGTACAGTCCGCGAGAGTTGGTCGCCCGGGTCCGCGCGCTGCTGCGGCGCTCCGGGGTGGTGAAGGCGGACCAGGAGGCGGTGCTGCGGGTGGGTGACCTGGAGGTGGATCCGGGGCGGTTCGAGGTCCGGGTGAAGGGGCGGCCGGTCTCCCTGACCGCCAAGGAGTTCGGGATTCTGGAGGTGTTGGCTCGAGAGCCGGGCCGGGTGTTCACCCGCGCACAGATCATCGAGAAGGCGTTCGGGTTCGACCACTTTGTACTCGAGCGTACGGTGGACGCGCACGTGATGAACCTGCGCCGGAAACTGGAGCCGGATGCGGCCACCTCTCGCTACCTCCACACCGTCTACGGCCGGGGTTACCGGCTGGAAGTGGACGCACCATAGCCGGTGAGCTTCCGATTACGGGTATTCGCGCTGCTGACGCTGGTGGTGGTGGTCACCTCCACCGCGACCGCGTGGCTGGCCTGGCGGCAGGCCTCCCGCCAGGTCACTGAGTCCGCCGACGCCCGCAACGCCGACATCGAGACCATCAGCCGGGAGCTGACCGAGTACGGGTGGCGGCACGGCACCTGGGAGGGGGTGGCGAGCCTGGTGCAGGAGCTCGGCCACCGCACCGATCAACGGATCCGGCTCGTCACCGAGTACGGCGAGGTGGTGGTGGACACCGACACGTTGGCGGGGCAGCTGGCCCGGCCCGTGGGTTCGCCGCCGATTCCCATCAATCCTCGTCCCAACCTGGACCTTCCGGAAGACGAGCAGGATCCGTCAGCGCTGACCCAGATCACCCTGGCGGAGATCGTCGCGTACCGGTACGGGGTGCGGTTCGCCGCCTGCCTGACCCGGGAGCGGATGGAGGTGATCGCCACTGACGGCCCGTACGGGGTACCTCGCTATCAAGTGGCTGAGTATTCCGGTGACATGCCCACGGCGACCCGCCCGGAAGTCACGGTGTCCGAAGCAGTGGAGGAGTGCCAATGGTTCGCCCGGGAGGGGGCGAGCCCGTCGCCGATCGACCAGGAGCGGGTGGACAGGTGCGTACTCCCGGCTCCGGCCCCACCGGGCCCGGAGCGGATCGAGCCCACCTTTCCCCCCGCTCCCCTCCCCTCGGCGCAACCGGTCACGGTGGCGGACCTCGCGGTGTTCCGGATCTGTCTGTCCCAGACGTTTCACCGCCAGGTGGACGACATCGCGCCGTTGCCGCTGCACCTGTACGTGGGGGCGGCGGACGACGACCGACTGGCCCTGTCGGTCACTCCGATCCTGCTCGCTGCGGCCTTAGCCGCCGGCCTGGTCCTCTTAGGGTCGATGTTGATCAGTCGGCGGGTGTTGCGACCGATCGGCGCCCTCACCGCGGCTTCCCGCCGGCTGGCCGACGGTGACCTGAGCCAGCGGGTGCCGGTGGTCGGCTCGGACGAGTTGGCCGACCTGGCCCAATCGTTCAACCAGATGGCCGACTCGCTGCAGCGGGGGGAGGAGCAGCAGCGCCGGTTGACCGCCGATGTGGCGCATGAACTGCGGACCCCGTTGGCGAACCTGCGCGGCTATCTGGAGGGGCTGCGGGACGGGGTACTGGAGCCGAACCGGGAGCTGTTCGCCTCGCTGTACGAAGAGGCGGTGCTGCAGCAACGCATCGTGGACGACTTGCAGGAGTTGGCGCTGGCGGAGGCGGGCACCCTGGTCTACCACCCGACCCTGATCGACGCCGGTGAGCTGGTGACCAGCTGCGTGGCCGCTCACCAGGCGGTGGCGGACGCGGCCGGGGTCCGGTTGGTCGCCGCCGCCGAGCAGGCGCTGATCCACGTGGACCCGGACCGGCTGCGGCAGGCGCTGGGGAACCTGATCAGTAACGCGATCCGGGCGACCGCCGCCGGCGGCTCGGTCACCGTGTCTGCCCAGGTGGACGGTGGGTGGGCGGTGCTGACCGTGGCGGACACCGGCTCGGGGATCGCCCCGGAGCACCTGCCGCATCTGTTCGACCGGTTCTGGCGGGCCGATCCGGCCCGAGGCCGCGCCACCGGCGGCAGCGGCCTCGGGCTAGCGATCACCCGCCAGATCATCACCGATCACCACGGCCAGATCGCCGCTACCAGTGAGCTGGGCGTGGGGAGTGTGTTCACGGTCCGGCTGCCGCTGGCGGTGGGCTCCGACTCACCGCAGCCAGGGCACTGACCGGTCCAGCAGTCTCCGCTCCCGCAGCTCCCGCCGGAGCGGGATGTCCTCGTCGAGGTAGCCGTCCCAATTGACGCCCCAGTAGTTGGCGGTGTGGCTGCCCTCCCCCAGCAACTGCCGCTGCACCGGGGTCCGGCGCGCCCACCAGCCTCCACTGCGGTCGATCGGCATCTGGTCCAGTGGCCGAATCCACCGGTATGTGTAACCGATGAACAACATCTTCCGAGTGAGCTGGGAACGATTGGTGGATCGGGAGTGCCAGAGCCGCCGGTCGAAGATGAACGCGTCCCCGGGACGGGCGATGATCTCCATGGCGCCGGCGGGGTCCGGTTGATGACGCGGCCCGCCCGCGGGCCGGGGCAGGCTGTTCCACTTCTGACTACCCGGGATGATCTTGGTGGCGCCCCGACCCGGTTCCGACAGGTCAGACAGGACGTACGCCACTTTCAGCGACAGCATCGGGCGTGGGGAGCCGTCCGGCGGTTCCGGATCCGAGTTCTGCCGGTACCCGTCCTGGTGCCAGCCCCAGTACGGGGCGGCCGGCTCGGACTGGGGCGGGGTGACGTCCAGATGGTTGTGGTGGGAGTAGATGTTCCAGCCGAGCAGACCCCACACGTACGGGAAGGTGGCCGGGTGGGTGAGCAGATCGGCGAACAGGTCGTGCCGGGTGAGGAACCCCAGCAGGTGCAGGGTGCCGTCCCGGCGGGTCCGGCCAGCGGAGCGCTCCTTCGCGTACACGCGGTCGACCTGCTCCTCCAGCCGCTGGCGATGTTCTTCCGTGAGCACCCCGGGCAACAGCAGGTAGCCCTGCTCGAAGAAGGTTTTCCGCTCCGCTTCACCGATCGGCTCATAGCCGGTTGGGGCGGGGTGCTCCACGGTAGGGGTTCCGGTCTGGGTCGACACGTCTGCTCTCCTTCAGGCGTACCGATGCGACCGGTGGCCGCATCGCGAACAACGGGGCCCGAAGTTAGTCACCGGTGATGAAAATCCCGTCAAAAAGAGATCAGGATCAGATCCGTCCACCCGGCGATGGGTGAGACCGCGGCGGCCGCGGACCGATAGGCTCCCGGTTGTGATTGATCTGCGGCTACTTCGTGACGATCCGGATGCGGTCCGGGCCAGCCAGGCGGCCCGGGGAGAGCCGACCGAGCGAGTGGATGAGCTGCTGCGGGCAGACGCCGCCCGCCGGGAGGCGGTGCAGCGGTTCGAGGCACTGCGGGCCGAGCAGAAACAGCTGTCCAAGCAGGTGCCGAAGGCGCCGCCGGAGGAGAAGGCCGCTCTGATCGCCCGCACCAAGGAGCTGTCGGCGCAGGTGAAGGCCGCCGAAGCGGAGGTCGGGGAGGCCGAGCGGGTGCTGCGGGCCGCCCACCTGGCGATCCCCAACCTGGTCGAGGAAGGAGCGCCGAGTGGCGGCGAGGACGACTATGTGGTGCTGCGCGAGGTGGGCACCCCACCGGAGCTGACCGAGCCCCGGGATCACCTGGCGCTGGGGGAGGCGCTGGCCGCGATCGACGTGACCCGGGGGGCGAAGGTGTCCGGCTCCCGGTTCTACTTCCTGACCGGGGTGGGCGCTCAGCTTCAGCTGGCGCTGCTGCAGCTGGCCATGTCGGAGCTGGTCGCGCACGGGTTCACCCCGATGATCACTCCGACGCTGGTAAAGCCGGAGGCGATGGAGGGCACCGGTTTCCTGGGGGAGCACGCCGGTGAGGTCTACCGGCTGGAGGCCGACGACCTCTATCTGGTGGGCACTTCGGAGGTGCCGCTGGCGGCGTACCACTCAGGGGAGATCCTGGGGGATCTGACCGAACCGCTCCGGTACGCCGGCTGGTCGTCCTGCTACCGGCGGGAGGCCGGCTCCCACGGGCAGGATGTCCGGGGCATCCTGCGGGTGCACCAGTTCGACAAGGTCGAGATGTTCGTCTACTGCCGGCCGGAGCAGGCGCATGAGGAGCATTTGCGGCTGCTGGCCTGGCAGGAGTCGCTGCTGGCCAAGGTGGAGGTCCCCTACCGGGTGATCGACGTGGCCGCCGGGGACCTGGGCACGTCAGCGGCGCGGAAGTACGACTGTGAAGCGTGGGTGCCGTCACAGGGGCGGTACCGGGAGGTCACCTCCACCTCCAACTGCACCACCTTCCAGGCCCGCCGGCTGAACATCCGGTACCGGGACGCCGAGGGGCGGACTCAGTTCGTGGCCACCTTGAACGGCACCGCCGCCACCACCCGGTGGCTGATCCCGATCCTGGAAAACCACCAGCAACCGGACGGTTCGGTCCGGGTGCCGGCGGCGCTGCAGCCGTACCTCGGCGGCCGGGAGGTGCTGGAACCGGTCTCCACCGGGCGGTAATCGGAGAGAAACTCGGAACCGGTGGTCATGATCATCAAAACCGGCTAAGGTAGCCACCCCCACCGGCCGGCGTCGGCCTCTCTCCGACCCCCCGGGCCGGATCGGGAGCGGACCGAACTGCCTGACAGGAGACGCCGATGGCACGAGCCGGAAGACTCCGCCTACCTAAGCTGGTCGCCACCGACCTGGACGGCACGATCGTGCGCAGCGACGACACTGTGTCCGCCTACACCCGCCAGGTGATGGCCCGCGTCCGTGCCGCCGGGATCCCGGTGGTCGGGGCCACCGGGCGAGGCCCCCGCCTGCTGGAGATGAGTCGCCGGGACCTGCCGGCCGCGGAATACCTCGTGCTCGCGGGAGGTGGCCGGGTGGTGGACCTGCGTGAACCGGACCGCCCGGTCACCTTGTTCGACCAGCGGATGGAGGGGCCGGCGGTGGCGGCGCTGCTGGACGACCTGGAAGCGATCGTCGGGCCGATGCTGGTGATGGTGGAGGTTCAGGACGACCCCTACGCCCCCTTGTGGGGAGACCTCGATCCGGACTGGCCCTGGCCGCAGCGGGTGAAGCCGGTGCCGCGGGTCGAGGCCCTGAGCGGTGATGTGATCAAGGCGTTCGCCCGGGCCCCCGGCCTCACCAGCGATGAACTACTCCAGATCGCCCAGCAGGTGGTGTCTCCCGATAAGGCCAGCCTCACCCAGGCCGGGCTGGGGTTTGTGGAGATCTGCCCGCCGGGGGTGGACAAGGCCACCGGCCTGAGCCTGATCACTGAACAGCTGGGGCTGTCACCGGAAGAGGTCCTGGTGTTCGGTGACATGCCCAACGACATCCCGATGTTCACCTGGGCCGGCTGGCGCCGGGTGGCGGTGGCCAACGCCCACCCGAGCGTGCGGATGCTCGCCGACGAGATCACCCTCTCCAACGACGACCATGGGGTGGCGGTCTGGCTGGAGCGGATGTTGGAGCGAGCTGGCTGAGTCCCGGACGGACCCGCCTTCTGCTGGGTACGGTGCTGACATGGCTGTTCGACACGCGTCCGCCCACTGGACGGGGACCCTGACCGAAGGCACCGGCACCATGCGCACCGGCAAGGGTGGCTACGAGGGGCCGTACTCGTACCACTCCCGGTTCGAGGAGGGGGAGGGCACCAACCCCGAGGAGCTGATCGGTGCCGCGCACGCCGGCTGCTTCTCGATGTACTTCTCCAAGCTGCTCAGCGACGCCGGGCACGTACCCGACTCAGTGGACACTAATGCCCGGGTGCATCTCGAGCCCACCGATGCGGGGCAGACTGTCACCCGGATCGAGCTGGACACGGCGGTGTCGGCGCCCGGGATCACCGAAGACCGGTTCCAGGAGCTGGCGGCGGAGGCCAAGCGGGACTGCCCGATCTCCCGTCTGCTCTCCCCCGGCACGGAGATCACGCTGGCGGCCCGGCTGGCCTGACCGAGCAGCAGCGGGCGCCCCAAGGCGCGGGAGCCGGCCAGGACGCCCGGCGAGACCGGCGACGGCGGAAGATCAGCCGGCCGCTCCGATTGGGCTGGTCCCGGGGTGGTCGGGCAGAATGGCGGCGTGCCGGTAGAGATGTCCCGCGAGCGGTTCGAGGAACTGGTCCGTGACGCGCTGGACCGGGTGCCCGACGAGCTGCTGGCCATGATGGACAACGTGGTGGTGCTGGTCGAGGACGACTCCCCTGATGGCGAGGGAGAGCTGCTCGGCCTGTATGAAGGGCACGCCCTGACCGAGCGGGGCTGGCACTACGGGGGCGTACTCCCCGACCGGATCATGATCTACCGGAATCCGATCCTGCGGATCTGCGAATCCGAGGAGGAGGTCGTGGAGGAGGTGGCGATCACCGTGGTGCACGAGATCGCTCACCACTTCGGCATCGACGACGAGCGGCTCCACGAACTCGGCTGGGCGTAGCCGGCGCGGGCCACCCCGGCCGCGCGCCGGGCTAGGTGGCGGTACCGGCGCGAATGCGGGCCAGCCAGGCGGCCGCATCGGCGAAGTCCGCGTCCGACAGGCCGGCCGGCACCGGTACGGGTGGTTCGGCGGGCCCGGTAGCCGGGCGGTGCCGCGGATATGAGCCCAGAAACCGCACCTCTGCGCACACCCGGCGCAGCCCCTGCAACGCCTCGCCCATCCGGGCCTCGGCCACGTGCCCGGTGCAGTCCAGGAAGAAACGGTAGCGGCCGAGCCGCTCCCCGGTGGGGCGGGATTCGATCCGGCTCAGGTTCACCCCCCGCACCGCCAGCTCGGTCAGCACCGTCAGCAGCGCGCCCACGCGATCGTGGGCGATCCACACCACCAGGGAGGTGACGTCGTCCCCGGTGGGGGGCGGGGGCGGCCCCGGGCGGGTGACCAGGGCGAACCGGGTGACCGCGTCCGGGTGGTCGGCGATCGCGTCCGCCAGCACCACCAGCCGGTGGCGGGCCGGCGCGATCGGGGTGCAGATGGCCGCGTCGTGCCGGCCGGCCGCTACTTCCGCGGCGGCGGCCCCGTTGGACAGCGCGTCCACCACCGTCGCCTCCGGCAGGTGGGTACGCAGGTAGTTGCGGCACTGGGCGGCCGCCTGCGGGTGGGCGGCGACGCTGCGCACCTCCGACAGCGGCAGCTGGGTGCGCCCGGCCAGCACGAACTGGACCGGCAGCACCACTTCCCGCGAAATCACCAACGGCTCGCCGGTGGCGAGCTCATCCAGGGTGATCCCCACCGCCCCGCCGATCGAATTCTCCAGCGGCACCAGGGCGGCGTCCGCCTCCCCGTCGCGGACCGCGTCCAGCGCCTCCGGCACGCTCCGGGCGGGGAGGCGGGTGCCGTGCTCGGCCGCGGTGATGGTGCGTAGTGCTTGTTCCGCGAAAGTCCCCTCCGGGCCGAGGAAGACGAAACGGGTGGGCGGAATTCCCGGCATGACTCCAGCCTACGCAGCGGCTCAGTGCTCACAGGCGGCGACGCTGCGGATACCGGCGGGGGCCTGGAGCCGCAGCTCCACCGTGCACACGTCGGTGCCGACGGTGACCAGGGTGAGGTCACCCGGCTCCCCTTCCGTCACCAATTGCAGCGGATCCCGGCCGGACACCTCCACCATCGCGTACTGCCAGCTACCGGAGCAGTAGGGCCCATCCACCACCTCTGCCTTGGCGTCGGCGGGCAGCAGCCCCTCGGCGCGCAGCAGCGCCACCATCTCCTCAGCGGCCGGGCGGCCGGCGCAGGCCATTGCGATCTCTTCCGGAAAGCGCGGCGGCGCGGTCGGCGGCGGCGGGTTGATCATGGTCGGGATCGGCCCCGGGGATGGCGTTTCGGTAGGAACGGTGCGCGGGGACGGGACACCGCGCCGCTGCTCGGCCAGCTCCGGCGGAACGCCGCACCCTGCGACCAGCAGTCCGGCCAGCAGGGGCGCGAGCAGGGGGACGACGGGGCGCACCGGTCCATCGTAGATCGCTGATGCGCGATCGGCGAGAACCGGATGCGGCCGGCTCAGATCTGCGAGAAGAAGGTCAGTGAGCCGGCCACCACACCGTTCTCCCACAGCGGGGTGGCCACCGCGTCCATGGTGCGCGCCTCAGCGGTGTGGGGGCACATCACCCGCATCAGCCCTCGCGCCAGTCGACCGGAGCTGATCGCCAGCAGGGGCGGGATCTTATCGGCCTCCGCATTGTCCAACGCATCCGGAGGGTCGGTGAAATCGACCAGCCGTACCCCGGACTCGCGCAGCCGCCGTCCTCGGGCCGCGACCGGGTCGCCCAGCCCGATCACCTCGGCGCCGCTACAGGAAGCGGCCACGATCACCGTGTCCGCGTCCAGCACCAGACTCGGCTCCGGGGCCGTCGCCACCACCGCTGCCCACCGGGACAGACTGCCGCTCGTCGGCAGGCCCTGAGCCGAGACGGGAGAGGGGCGCTGCTGCGGCAGCCTAGAGCCAGCACGCGCTGTCCCGTCCATTCGGAGCCGGCGACTGTCGATCAATGCGAGCTCGACGTGCCGCACCGCGCCTCCTTCGCCTCGGTGGCGTGCGGCGCGACTCGCGCCGCGGCTACCCCCTCACCGACGAGTCGAGGTTACCGTTACGCGCTGCTGTTGTCACTGGCCGTCCGACCATCGGAATACCAGCGATACTCGTCTGCCCACGTGCTGGGATGGCGGGCGACCTGCGCCAGCTTCCGCGCCGTCTCTGCGGTGATCTTCTCTCCGGCCGCCAGCAGCAGCTGGTCAAGCTCCCGGTAGGAGACCACGAGACAGCCGGCGGGCAGGCCGTGCGCGGACAGCGGTCCAGATCCGACGAACGTCAGCACCGGCACTACCGGCACCTTCGCCCCCACCGCCGCGGTCAGGGCCTCACTGGCACGCCGCGCCGCCCGGCGCGCCCGGCTGACCAGCGGTGGCCGACGGCCATGGATCTGCACCACATCCCCAGCCATCATCACCCGGTGCCGTCCTTGGTCCACTACGGTCACCGCGAACACCCCACCGGGTCCGACCGCGAGGAACCCTTCGTGGTCGCGCTGGCGGCTGCGGCCCCAGGGCACCACCTGCCACGCCGACCCGAGCTGCGCCAGTCGGTGGCTGGCCCGCTGCTCCGCGGAGGTCAGCCGCGTCGGATTCGACCCACCTCGCCCACCGAACCACTGCCGGACCCAATCCCGCGGGGAGCGGGGAGCCGGAACCGCTGGGGCTGAGGTGACTGGTAGGGGGGTGGAGGAGAGGGGGGAAGAGGAACGACTAGTGGCGGAGTGCACTCTCATCGGGGGTCGACCTCCGTCGGATTGCCGGTTGCCCTCTTCTGATAACGGTACGTGACGGCTACTTTCGGCGTCCATGTGCTGACTTGTCATTGGTCATGAATGAATAGGCATGAATACGCCGCTCATGCGCGGCTGGTGGCCCTACGCTGATCGCGTGGGCCACTACGTCGACACCGAGGTGGGGCGGCTGCGCACGGTGCTGCTGCACCGGCCGGGCGCGGAGTTGGCCCGACTCACCCCCCGCAACAGCGGGGCGCTGCTGTTCGACGGGATCCCCTGGGTCGGCCGGGCGCAGGAGGAGCACGACGCGTTCGCCGAAGCGCTGCAGGAGCACCGGGTGGAGGTGCTCTACGTCGAAGACCTGCTGGCGGAGATCCTCACCCTGGAGGAGGCCCGGGAGGAGCTGACGGCGGCCGCCCTGGCCGACCCGCGCCTCGGGGACACGCTGCGCCAGCGGGTGGCCGCCCACCTGAACTATCTGGACCCGGTCGCCCTCGCCGGGGTGCTGATCGCCGGCCTGGGCGCGAGGAGCTGCGACCGGTGGTCGGCTCCGGCGGTCGGCGCGGCGGCCTGGTGTACATGCTGATGGACCCCCGCGACTTCATCCTCAACCCGCTGCCCAACCTGCTGTTCACACGCGACTCTTCGGTGTGGATCCGGGATCGGGCGGCGGTGGCCAGTCTGGCCATGCCCGCTCGGCGCCGAGAAGCAGACGTGATCCGTACGGTGTACCGGCACCATCCTCGGTTCGCCGGTACGGTCCTGCGCACGGAGCCGGACTGGGCCTACCTGGAGGGTGGCGACCTGCTGCTGCTGGCGCCGGGGGTGCTGGCAGTGGGGGTGGGTGAACGGACCAGCCCGGCCGGGGCGGAACGCCTGGCCCACTGGGCGTTCAGAGCAGAGCTGGCGCGGACCGTCCTGGTAGTACCGATTCAGCAGGAACGGGCCACCATGCACCTGGACACGGTCTGCACCATGGTGGACACCGACGCGATACTGATGTATCCACCTCTGGCCAACTCCCTGACCGCGTACGTGGTCACCCCCGGGCCCGAGCTGAACGGTGACCTGGAGATCACCGGGCCGGTACCGTTCCTGGCCGCGGCGGCCGAGGCGATGGGGGTGACGCGCCTGCGCGTCATCGACACCGGGCTGGACCCGGTCACCGCCGAGCGGGAACAGTGGGACGACGGCAACAACACCCTGGCGATCGCGCCGGCGCTGTGCGTGGCGTACGAACGGAACGTGGAGACCAACGCCCAACTGGAGCAGGCCGGCATCGAAGTGATCCGGGTGCCCGGCTCGGAACTGGGCTCGGGCCGGGGCGGTCCACGGTGCATGTCGTGCCCGCTGGCGCGGGATCCGGTGGGGTGAGCAGCCCCGGGCCCGGATCGGGAGGCGGCTGGTCATCGGTCCTGGTGGGGTGGGATGAGACCGACGGATCAGCGCAGGGTGAGCTGGCGCCCGATCAGGCCCTGGCGCGCCCGGCGGACCGCCGGATCCAGGTCCCCTTCGACCGTCAGCGCCTCGGCGTACCGCTTGGCGAACGCGGCCAGCGGCTCCTCCCACTGGTCGGCCGGCGCCTGGTGAGGCAGATCCCATACCGGCACCAGTCGCCCGGAGGTCCGGAACATCCCGGCGAACTTCGTGTCCGGCCCCAGCTTCAACTCCCCGGCGGCCCCCAACCGGGCCAGCGCGGTCAGCGCCGTGTCCTCCGGCTCCGGAAGCACCCACCGAATGTGCGCGCGCTGCGGCACCTGGCACCAGTAGGCTCCCCGAGCCGCGGTCATCCGCACGGTCGGGAAAATGGACTGGTTGGCCCGCTCCAGCGAGGCGGCCACCGCCGGATCATCCGCTTCCCCTTGCAGCCAGAAATCGAACCCCGCATGCAGGGTGATCTCCAAGGGGCCCTCGACGATCACGTCCGCCAGCCGGGGCCCCTCCCCGGGCGGATGCGGCACCGACACCTCACCCGGCTCGTCAGTGGCCAACGCGGCCAGGATGGCCGCGGCCACGTCCCGGTTCGGGTCACCGGAGCTGATCTGGCGCTGCAAGCCGATCAGGATCTCGCCGTCGGCCCGGCGCATCGCCGGTGCGGCCAGCGGCAGGAGCGTCGCCAGCGTCACCACCTGCTCGCCATGCTCCGCCACCAGCTCCGGCCGCAGGGTCAGCGGCGCGGTCGCGGCCGGTACGAACTCCCGCAGGGCGATCCATTCCGGTTCGTCTGTCAGCCCCTCGAACGGTCGGGGCACGAAGATGTCCCGGGCACGCTTCGGCCGGTCTGGGCGGGCGGGTCGGGGCGCTTTCCTCCGCTTGCTCACGGTCGGTCAGCCTAGCCGAGCGAGTCGGCTACCCGCGCGTCACCGGGGCTCAGTTCGGCCCACACACTCTGCCCGAGCCCGTCCCGCTCGATGCCCCAGCGCCGCGCCAGCGCCATCACGATCCGCAGACCGCGCCCGTCCACCGCCTCCACTCCGGCTGGTCGGAGGGTCGGCACCCGGTCGGGGGCCCCACCGTCGGTGACCCGGACGGTCACCACCGGCCGCTGCTGCTCGCTGTACAGCCGCCAGGCCACCCGGACCACCCCGCCCGGCAGCGGCTCCGCGTGCCGGATCGCGTTCCCGACCAGCTCCGCCAGGACCGCGATGGTGTCGGACAACAGGGTGGGGGACAGGTGGCAGGCCAGCTCCGTGGCCAACCGGCGCCGGGCCAGCCGAGCTCCCTGGGCGTGATGAGGCACCACCACGCACCAGCTACGTTCGGCCAGAGCCGTCGACACCTTCCGCCTCCTCCGCCACCGACTGGCGCGCTCCGACCGCCAGGTCGGCCCGTGGCAATCGTACTTCCGCGACAGTACCTCCACTTTCCCGTGGACGTAAGGACACCCGCCCGTTCTGCCGCTCCACAATCAGTCGTACCAGATATAGCCCAAGCCCCACCCCGGCATGCTCCCGGCGGTCACTGGGGTCCGCCTGCCAGTACGGGGTGAACGCCTGCTCCACCTGCTCGGGGTCGATCCCGATCCCGCGGTCGGCCACCTGGAACAGCAGATGCTCCTCGTCGGCACCGGCCGACAGCTCCACCTCGCCCGACGAGTATTTGGTGGCATTGGTCACCAGTTCCGTCACCACCGTGGTCAGCACGTGCCGATTGCCGTACGCCTTCGGCAACACCGGCGGCAACGACACCCGCAGCCGCGGCCGCAGCTCCCCGCACAGCGCGTCCGTCGCCTCCCGCAACGCCGCCACCAAGTCGAACGGGGCGTGCATCGGCGCCCCCAACGGGGCGGTGGTGGCCGCGAGAAGCCGGTCGACCAGCCGGGCCAACTCCCCGGCGCGCTGCCCGATCACCCGCACCGCTGCCCGGCGGCCGGCGGGATCCAATGCGTCCCAATGCTCGACCAACGTGTCGGCGAACCCCTTGATCACGGTGACGGGGGTGCGCAGCTCGTGGCTGGTGACCGCGATGAACAGCTCTCGGTCGGCCATCGGCGACCGGTCGTCGGCAGCGGGTACCGGGGGCATGACAGACAGTCTGCCAGCCCCAGTCACGCCCGGCGATATGCCATTTGCCGCCGCTGGCAGCGGTACCGCGGCCGTCACCGCGCCGGGCTCATCCCCGGTCGAGCGCCGCCAGCGTCTCGGCCGGATAGTCGGTGATCACACCGTCCACCCCCATTCGCCGGACCAGGGCCAGGTCGGTGGGGCAGTTCACCGTCCACACGTACACCTGGTGGCCGGCCTCCCGCAGCGTGGAGAGCACGTTGGGGCGGGACCGGAGCAACCGGATGCTCGGGCCGGCGATCCGCGTACCAAACGGCAGCCGCCCCAGCCGGGTCCGCGGCAGCAGCAGATCCACCAACTGCACCGTCGGCAGCGCCGGCGCCCACCTCCGCACGCGGCGCAGCGCCAGCGGTGAGAACGACATCACGGTCACCTGCACCGGCGCCCCGTCGGCCGGATCCACCAACCGGTGCCGGCGCAGCAGCTCCACCAGCCGCCGCTCCACCAGTCCGCCGTACCGATTGGGATGCTTCGTCTCGATCAGCACCCGCACCGGCCGGCCGGCGTCCCGGACGGTGTGCAGCAGCCGATCCAAGGTGAGCACCCGGGCTGGACCGGTGCCGCGCCAGGAACCGAAGTCAAGTCGCTCCAGTTCGGCCAGGGTGTGTTCGCTGACCAGTCCCCGGCCGTTGCTGGTGCGGTCCAGCCGGCGGTCATGCAGGCAGACCAGGTGGCCGTCCCGTGTGAGTCGTACGTCACACTCCACCCCGTCCGCCCCGTCGGCCAGCGCCTGCTCGTACGCCGCCAGGGTGTGCTCCGGCAACACCCCGGACGCGCCGCGGTGCGCGAACACCCAGGGACGCTGCCCCGATGCGCCACCGTGGGTCGCGTGGCCGGGCCTGGTCGGTGTGGGGATCACGATCCCCAGGCTAGCGCCGCGCCCGCCTTCGCCACCTGGGCCGAAACCGGGAAGGTGACCCTGCTAGTCGCCGCCGAGGAATTCCGGATGGGTGATCACGAACTGGGCCATGGTGTCGTTGGCGGCGGCCTGGAACATCGCCACGCTCTCCGGGGTGAGCTGCTCCGCCGACTGGCCGTTGATCTGGATCGAGTTGTACTCCCCGCCGTTGGTGCGCATCAACACCAGGTCGTCCGGGCGCAGGTTCCGCAGCGTGAACAGGAAGTCGATCAGCGGGACGTCGTTGGTGTCCACGATCACCGCGTCCCCGGCGGCCTGTAGCAGCGAGTCGAGCTTGTTGAAGTTGGTGACCACGTCCCGGCTGGCGGCGGTCCGCACCATCGTCATCAGCAGCCGTTGCTGGTTGCGCTGCCGGCCGTAGTCGCCGTCACCGCTCTCCAGGTTCTTCCGCTGCCGGATGTAGTCCAGCGCCTGCCACCCCATCAGGTGATGGCACCCCACCTCGTACCGGATCGGCTGGTAGTCCCAGATCCCCTGCCGCCGCGCCTGGCTGATCTTCATGGGTTCGCCGTTGACCAGCACCAGGTGCTCCGACGTGGCCGGGTCCTCGACGCAGTACTCGATCCCGCCCATCGCGTCGATGATCTTCTCGAACCCCTTGAAGTTGATGATCGCGGCGCCGCTGAACCGCAGCCCGGTCAGATCGTGCAGGATGGACGCCACCAGCTGGGCGCCGCCGCGCCAGTCCTCGCCCTGCGCACCCTGCTCAAACGCGCCGTTGATCTTGCCGGTGTAATAGGGAAGCTGGATGTAGGTGTCCCGCGGCACCGACAGTAGGTAGGCGGCGTCGTGGGTGCTCGGCACGTGCAGCACGATGATCGTGTCCGAGCGGACCCCGTCTCCCTGTTCGTCTACTCCGAACAGCAGCAGATTGATCGGGCCGTCCAGCTCGGTGCCCGGATCCACCGCGGCCCCACCCAGCAGGTCCTCGGTCTCCAGGTCGTACCGGCTCATCAACATGTTGGCGGCCGCGATCGTGCCTCCGCTGCCCAGCATCAGCACCGCCCCGAGCACCACCGTGAAGATCGCCCACAGCGGGGTCCGGCGCCGGGGCTGCTCCCTGCGCTTGGTCGCGCCGCTGGTGGCACGCTCCCGGGCCGTGCCGGAGCGGGACGACCGGGTGGTGGCGGGACGGCTACTACTTCCCGGGGTGGCGGGCCGCTCCCGGCCGGCGGCCGGATCCTGCCGCCCCCGCGGCCGCGCCGACGCGCTGGCGGTGGCGCGCGCGCTCGCGCTCACGCTGCGGGAACTGCCGTAGACCCCACCGGAGCCACGCTGCCCCCCGCCACCCGCGGCCCGGCCGTAGACGCGACCAGGTTCAGAGGGGCGGGGGTGACCGGTCATACGTACGCTCCTACCAGGGGTGGGTAAGGGGGCACCGGTCAGGGTAGCGCTCACCGGCGCCGCGCGTCACTTTAGGCGATCGTTGCCTGGTCGTCACCCCCGCGACCGGGCGGTTTTCCCCGCTCAGCAGCGAATTATCCGGATCGTTACCCGCTCGTCAGGCGCCGCTCAGCCGATCCGGGTGCTCCCGGACCCAGTCGGCCACCCGGTCCTCCCGCACCGCCGCGTACAGCTCGGCCGCGGCCGCGTCGTCGGAGAGCACCACGCTCTGCCCACCGATGTTGCCGGTCCCGGCGTGCGGGCTGGTCAGGAAGGTCAACCGATCCCCTCGGAGGTGCCGGAACGCCCACCCGACCCGGATCAGCGAAAAGTCCTCGTCCACGGTCAGAGTGGCGGTGAGGGTGCGCAGAAACGCGTCCAACCGCCGGGGATTGGCGAGCACCTCCCGGCTGGTCGCCCGGTCCAGCAGCGCCCGGAGGAACTGCTGCTGGTTACGCATCCGGGTGAAGTCGCCATCGGCGAACTGGTACCGCTGCCGGACGTAGTCCAGCGCCTCCTCCCCGGACAGGTGCTGCCAGCCCTCCTCAAACACCCGTTTGTTCCCGTGGATGGACTGGATGGTCTGTTCGATGTACATGTCGACCCCGCCGACCGCATCGGTGACCTCCACGAACCCGGCGAAGTCGAGCAGTACCACGTGGTCGATCCGGACCCCGGTGTACTGCTCCACCGTGTGGACCATCAGCGGCACCCCACCGAAGGCGGTGGCGGCGTTCAGCTTCGCCTCATGCCCCCCGGCGCTGCCGTCGGGGGTCGGCGGGATCGACACCCACAGATCACGCGGCAGGGAGATCAGATACGCCTGCCGGCGGTCGGCGGGCAGGTGCATCAGGATGATGGTGTCGGCCCGCCCCGCCGCCGCCCCGTCCGGATCCCGGGAATCACTCCCCAGAATCAGGAGGTTCCGGGTGCCCGGCACCGGCTTCTCCGGGCGGGGCAGCGGGACCGTCCCGAACGCGTCGATCCGGGACAGGTTGCGGGACAGCCCGTCCAGGTAGAACCAGCCGCCGACCGCCACCACGCCGAACAGCATCAACAGCGTCAGCGTCAACGCCAGCAGCCGGCGCGGCCACCGCCGACGCCGCGCCACCAACGCGGGCGGAGCCCCCACCGGCGGCGGATACGCGTGGTGTCCCCCCGGGTACTGGGGCGCCGGCACGGGCACCGGCACGGCAGCCCGACCGACGATCCGGCGCGGGTCTGACGGCGTACTGGTCACCCTCTCACGGTAGGCCAGCCGCGCCACCCGGCCGCCTGCGCCAACCCCTGCTCACCCAGGCGATATCAGCCCAGGCGGCTCCGGAAGTAGTCGATGGTGCGCCGCAGCCCCTCCTCCGGATCCACCTGCGGCTCATACCCCAGCCGGGTCCGCGCCAAGGTGAGATCCGGCCGGCGCTTCTCGGGATCGTCCGCCCCCCGCTCCGTGAACGTGATCTCCGACCGGCTCCCGGTCAGGGCCACGATCTTCTCCGCGAGCTCCCGCATGGAGATCTCGTGCTCGGTGCCGCAGTTGATCGGCCCCGGCTCATCCGAGTCCAGCAGCAGCATGATCCCGCGCACCAGGTCGTCGACGTAACAGATCGCCCGGGTCTGCGCGCCCGTACCGTGCACGGTCAACGGCTCTCCCCGCAGCGCCTGGGCGATGAAGGTGGGGATCGCCCGCCCATCGTCCGGCCGCATCCGGGGACCGAACGTGTTGAAGATCCGTACGATCGCGGTGTCCAACCCGTGGGAGCGGCGGTACGCCATGGTGGCCGCCTCGGCGAACCGCTTCGCCTCGTCGTACACGCTGCGCACCCCGATCGGGTTCACATTGCCCCAGTACGACTCCGGCTGCGGATGCACCAACGGATCCCCATAGGCTTCCGAGGTGGAGGCGAGCAGGAACCGCGCCCGGTCGACCAGCGCCCGGTCCAGCATGTGCAGCGTCCCGATCGACCCCACCCGCAGGATCTCCAGCGGCAGGGTGGTGAAGTCGGTCGGGCTGGCCGGGGAGGCCATGTGCAGCACCGCGTCGAACCGGCCCGCCAACGCCGGATGGTGCTCCGGCAAGCCGTCGCAGACGTCGTGTTTGATCAGCGTGAACCGAGGATGGTCGGCCAAGTGGGCAACGTTCTCGTCGCTGCCGGTGATGAAATTGTCCAGCGCCACTACCTCGCACCCGCGGTCGATCAACACATCCACCACGTGCGAGGGCACAAAGCCGGCTCCCCCGCTGACCAGCACACGGTGACCGGCCCCGAATCGGGGGGCGATAACCGGGGCAGTGACCATGGGCGCCAGCATAGCCGCGAGGGATCGATAGTCGCGGCCGGATCCGGGTCCCCCAGCCGAGCGAAGGCGCGCCAGGGCGAGGTCAGGCCAACCGGCGGTACCGCCCTCGGTAGTGGAGCAACGGCGCCTCGTCCGCCTCCCCGGAGGCGATTGTCACCTCGACCACCACCCCCTCCACCAGCCGCCCCCAGCCGCAGGGGCGTGTCTCGACCAGCTCACACCCGGCCCAGGTCCGATCCCCGGCCAACACCGGCCCGTACGGCGTCTCCCGCCACTCGTCCTGGGCGAACCACCCGCCGGGGGCGGGGGCCAGTCCCGCGAACCGGTCCGCCAGGTAGTGCTCCCCCTGGCGCAATGGGCAGACCACGAACCGGCCGGCCGCCGTCAGCGCCTCCCACAGCTCCGACTCTTCATCTACCAGGCCCAGCACTCGGCCCGGTTCACCGTCGGCGACCAGGGTCGAGGAGACGGTCAACCCCGCCGGGCCGGGGGCGGTCCACAATGCCACCGGCGCGGCCAGCCGTCCCCGCAGCCGACGCAGGGGCGCCCGCTCCGGCTCCGGAGTGGCGAACGGATCGGTGTAGTGGATGGTCACCGGCTCATTCTCCCCGTCGCCGGTCACCCCTTCGGGGTGATCGCCGCCAACAGCCGCGGCCGGCGATGCTCCAGCAGATCACCGGTGATGTAGCAGCTCAGCGCCACCACCGCCACCCCGTACCCGACCCCGGCCGGCACCGCCAGCCACGGCCAGACCTGGGGGAGCAGGTGGGCGGTGAGCAGCGCCGGACCAGCCACCACGAACGTGACCAGCAGCGACAGGAAGGCCAGGAAGCTCTTGGCCATCCCGGACCCGGACGCGGTGGCGAACGGGTTGCTGCCCTCCGGCAGGGCGTACGGGGCCAGCACCGACAACGGCATGTTGACCGCCATCCCGGCGCTGAAGCCGACCAGCAAGAGGCCCCAGGCCGCCAGCATGTCCTGCGGCTGTCCCCGGAGCCCGGCCAACACCGCCCCCGCCACCAGGAGCACCGGCACGACCAGCACCGCATACCCCACCGCGCGGGCCCGCAGCTCCGTTTCCCCGCGCACCGGGATCACCAGGTGGGCGGCGTAGGAGGTGGCGTCGAACCCGAACTGGTTGGCCATCACCGTGGCCGCGAACGCGCCCACGAACACACAGGCCGACCAGAGCAGCAGCGGCGACACCTCTCCGGAGAAGCTCAGGGAGAACTCCACTGTGCCCTCCCGGCCCGCCTGGTTCGCCGGATGAGCCGGGGCGAACAGGGTCACCATCAGCGGCACCAGCACGCCCAGCACCGCGATGGTGATCAAGTTGGCCCGACGCCGGGCGTCCCGCCACCAGTAGCGGACCTCCCGCGCCACCATCGCCCCGAACGGGCTGGCGGGCAGGCCCCGCAGCGGGCGGGGGAACAACTGCCCGACCGATGTTCCGGCGGCCTCCCGGACCTTCGGGCCCCCGCTCGCGACCGCGCCGCGCATCGCCGACTCCAGACTGCGCGCCCACCACCCCAGCAGCAGCGCCACCGTCGCCAGCGTGATCACCAGCTTGAGCGCCACCGCCCAGGGGCGTCCGGCCGCTACCTCCAGCCCCAGGGTGTACGGGGCGGCCAGCGGAGTCCACCCCAACACCTCCGCGGCCCTGGCCAGCTGCGCCAGCTCCGCGTTCGGGACGGTGGACATCAGCATCAGCTGCGCCGGCCCGATCGCGGCCCCCAGCACCGCGAGCAGAATGCCGGCCAGGTCCCGCATCCGCCGGGAGCGGAGCATGCTCGCGAACGCGTTCACCACCGCCCGGGCCGCGGTCACGCACAGCAGCATTCCGGCCACGACCCCGACCGCCTGCGCCACCGCCGCCGCCACCCCACCGTGGACCGCCGCCGGCACGAGCAGGCCGGTGGTGGCCACCAACAACCCGGCCGCCGGCACGCTCAACAGCGCGGCCACCAGCAACCCGGCCACCATCCGCCACCGGGGCACCGGCAACAGTGCGAACCGCGCCGGATCCAACGTGTCGTCCACCCCGAACCACAACAGCGGCAGCAGCACCGAACCCACCACCAGGCCGGTGCCGCCGAACCCCGACACCAGGGTCCACACCTCCGGGTCGCTGAACGCGGGGGCGATGAAGATCGCGAACCCGGCGAAGGTGAAGGACAACGCCACCGCCACGCCACCCAGGAACAGCACCACCTGCCCGGAACTGCCCCGCAGTCGGTTGGCGAGCAGGCGCAACTTGAGACGGGCGAACACCCGCAGCGCACCCGGGCGGTTCACAGCCATGACAGCTCATCCCCGGTGGCGGTCCGGCCGCCCACCACCTCGACGAAGACCTCCTCCAGTGGGCGCCCGGCGCCCACCTCCGCCAGCGTGCCGGCCCGCTTGATCTGACCGTCCGCCAGAATCGCGACGTGGGTGCACAGCCGCTCCACCACTTCCATCACGTGGCTGGAGAAGATCACCGTGCCGCCGCCGGCCACGTACCGGGTGAGGATGTCCCGGATCAGTGAGGCACTGACCGGGTCGACCGCCTCGAACGGCTCGTCGAGCACCAGTAGCCGGGGCGCGTGCAGCAGCGCGCACGCCAAGCCGATCTTCTTCTTCATCCCGGCCGAGTAGTCCACGACCAGGGTGCGGCCGGCGTCCCGCAGCGCCAGCACGTCCAGCAGCTCGTCGGCCCGCTGGTTGACCGTCGCCGGGTCCATCCCACGCAGCAGCCCGGTGTAGGCCAGCAGCTCCGGACCGGACAGCCGGTCGAACATCCGGACCCCGTCCGGCAGGACCCCCAGCCGCTGCTTGGCGGCCACCGGATCGGCCCAGACATCGTGACCGAGCACGAACGCCCGGCCCGCGTCCGGCCGCAGCAGCCCGACCGCCATCGACAAGGACGTGGTCTTCCCCGCTCCGTTCGGGCCGACCAGCCCGTAGAACGAACCGGCGGGCACCTCGAGGTGCACCCCGTCGACCGCGACCTTGGTGTCGAACCGTTTGTAAAGTCCCTCAAGCAGCAACGCTGGCGCGGTATCGGTCACAGATAGACCGTACCTGCGCCGACGCATTACCACGAGCCGGCGGTGATCGCGCGGGCGCCTCGTCGGCCGACCAGGATCGGGGGAGTGCCTACCGGGGTCAGTAGGCACCGCGGCGGGTCAGCACCACCCCGATGGTGCGCCACAGGATGTGCAGGTCGTACGCGAACGACCAGTTATCCACGTAGTACAGATCGAGCCGGACCGCCTCATCCCACGACAGGTCGGACCGGCCGGAGACCTGCCACAACCCGGTGATCCCGGGGCGGACCAGCAGCCGCCGCCGGACGTCGCCCAGGTAGTCACCGTCCTCGGCCGGCAGCGGGCGCGGCCCCACCAGGGACATCTCGCCCTTCAAGACGTTGATCAGCTGCGGCAGCTCGTCGATCGAGGTCGCCCGCAGGAACCGCCCCAGCGGGAAGATCCGCGGATCGTTACGGATCTTGAAGAGGTGGCCGTCCGACTCGTTCTGGTCCAGCAGCGCGGCCCGCCGCTCCTCCGCGTCGGTGTACATGGTGCGGAACTTCCACACCCGGAACACCCGGCCTTCGTACCCCACCCGCCACTGCCGGAAGAACACCGGCCCGGGATCCGACAGTTTGATCGCGATCGCCACCACCAGGAACAGCGGCGCGAGCAGCACCAGCCCGAGCGCGGCGGCCACCCGGTCCATCACGTTCTTGCCCAGCCACGCCGCGCCGGACAGGGTGGGCTCCTCCACGTGCAGCAGCGGCAGGCCTTCGATGGGGCGGATGTGCACCCGGGGGCCGGCGATGTCGGTGAGCTGCGGGGCCACCACCAGGTCAACGCCGGTGCCTTCCAGCTGCCAGGCCAGCCGGCGCAGCCGCCCCGGGTCCGCGCTGACCGATCCGCACACCGCGATCGTGTCCGCCCCCAGCTCCCGGGTCAGCGCCACCAGGTCGTTACGGGCGGGATAGACCGGCACCGGGGTGAGCATGCCCCGGACCGCGCTGTACCCCTCGGTCAGGTAGATCCCGACCGGGACCAGCCCGGCCTCGGGGGCCCGGGCCACCGCGGTGCAGATCTCCAGCGCCTCCGGCAGCGTCCCGACCAGCAGCATCCGGTGCGTCGCGGTGCCCTGCCGGCGTCGCAGCATGTGCAGCACCCGCCGGGCCAGCGTCCGACCGATCAGGATCAGGACCGCCGCGGCCAGCAGCGCGGTCGCCACCGACAACCGGGACAGGTCCGTCTTGGTGGCGAAGGCGATGAACGACACGCTCGCCATCACCGCGACCGCCGCCCGGCTGACCCGCTTGTACTCCTCGGTGCCCAACCCCAGGTGCCGCCGGTCGTAGGCGCCGTTGGCCCAGAGCAGGATCAGCCAGCCCAGCGGCAGCAGCGCGTACGCGGTGGGGTAGAACCACGCGTCCGCGCCTTCGCTGCGGAACCCGACGTTGGCCTGCTCAAACAGGGAGATCGCCAGCCAGTTGGCGAGCGTCACCCCCAGCCAGTCCAGTAGCAGCAGCACCCCGATGTACGGCCGGTGCCACCGCGCCACCCGACGTTGCCGCCGCCATGAGTTACGCGGAACCCCGCCGTTTGGCAGGGCCGGCTGCTGACGCGGACCGAGCTCAAAGCTCTCCGGTTCAGGCAGGGCGTACCCGCTGTTGGTCACGTCAACCTCGATGTGGTGCCGGCGGATCCGGGAGGCTGGGTGGTCGAGACTCGCCGTCATGACGACAGGAGTCTACGACTCCCCCTATCGCACCAGGCGGGACAGCCGTCGATCGGCTAACAGCTTCCCACCGGTCTGACAGGTCGGACAGTACTGTAGGCGGGAGTCGGCGAACGACACCTGGGCCACAGTATCCCCACATACCGAACAGGGCGCCCCGGTCCGGCCGTGTACCGCCAGTCCGGCGCGCTTCTCCGCCTTGAGGGTGGCCGCCCGCTGCCCCACCGATCGCTTCACCGCCGCGGACAGTACCTGCTGCGTGGCCGCGTACAACCCGTCCCACTGGGCGGCGGTCAGCCGGCCGGTGAGCAGGAACGGGGACAGCCGGGCCGCATGCAGGATCTCGTCGGAGTAGGCGTTGCCGATCCCCGCCAGTACCGACTGGTCGGTGAGCGCCCCCTTGAGCTGACGATTACGGCCCCGCAGCCGCGCGACGAAGGTGTCGCGGTCGACCACCAGCGGATCCGGGCCCAACCGGGCGATCCCCGGCACCTGGGCCGGGTCGGTCACCAGGTACAGCGCCAGTCGCTTGGTGGTGCCGGCCTCGGTGAGGTCGAACCCGGACCCGTCGGCGAGCACCACCCGAGCCGCGATCGGCCCCTTGCCCAGTCGCAGGGGCGCCGCCGGCATCGACTCGCGGTAGTGCAGCCACCCGGCCCGGGCAAAGTGCACCACCAGGTGCAGGTCCGGATCGAACCTGATGTCCAGAAACTTGCCGTGCCGGTCGGCCCCGGTCAGGGCGCGGCCCACCAGCCCGGACGGTGGGGGATCGTACGTCTTCAGGGCGTGGACCGCCGCCACCTCCACCCGAGTGACCGCGCGCCCCGCTGCCCGCTCACGGAGGTAGGCCGCGAGCGCCGCCACCTCGGGAAGTTCCGGCACGCTGTCACGGTACCCCGACATCGGGGTAGCAGCTCGGGCACACTCGGTGACATGACCGAGAGGAATCAGCCGCTGACGTTCCAGGTGGGCGATCACGAGCTGGTGATCCGCCGCCGGTACGAGGTGGTCAGCATCGTCAACGACCTGATGATCGGCGGCTGGTTCCTGATCGGCAGCCTGCTGTTCCTCTCCCCGACCACCACCCACACCGGCACCTGGCTGTTCGTGGTCGGCAGCGCCCAGCTGCTGATCCGTCCGATCGTCCGGTTGAGCCGCAACCTGCACCTGAAACGGATCACGTCGGTCCCTACCGGGCTCCTGGGGTCGAGCCACGACTTCTGACCCGACGGGTACCGTCGGCAGCGATGAAGGTCGTGGTCGCGCACAACCGGTACCGGTCGGCGGCGCCGTCCGGGGAGAACCGGATCGTAGACACTGAGATCGCCCAACTGCGGGCGGCCGGGGTGGAGGTCATCCCGTTCCTGCGGGAATCGGACGACATCCCCCGGCTCCCGGTCGGCCAGAAGGCGCTGCTGCCGATCTCTCCGCTCTGGAACCCCGGCGCCCAGCGGGACCTGGCGGCGCTGCTCCGCCGGCACCGGCCGGACGTGCTGCACCTGCACAACCCGTACCCGCTGCTGTCACCCCAGGTGGTGCGCACCGCCCACCGACACGGGGTGCCGGTGGTCCACACGGTGCACAACTACCGCCAGGTCTGCGCCTCCGGCATCTACTTCCGCGACGGCGGGGTCTGTCAGGACTGCCGCGGTCGGTGGCTGGGCACCCCGGCGATCCGGCACCGCTGCTACCGCGGCTCCGCGGCGCAAAGCGCGATCATGGCGGTGACGCTGGCGGCGCACCGCCCCACCTGGCGGTCGGTGGACCGGTACGTGGCCCTCACCACCCACATCGCCGACCATTTGCGGGGGTACGGGATCCCGCCGGACCGGATCGTGGTGAAACCGAACGCGATCCCCGACCCCGGGGAGCCGACCCCGCTCGGGGAGGGGTTCCTGTTCGCCTCCGGACGGCTGGCCCCGGAGAAGGGGTTGGGGCTGCTGCTGGACGCGTGGCGGCGGCACCCGGACGGGGCGCTCGGCACGCTGCGGATCGCCGGCGACGGCGAGCAGCGGGCGCTGGCCGAGCAGGCCGCCGCGGAACGCACCGACGTGGTCTACCTGGGGTCGCTGGACGCCGCCGGGGTACGGGCGGCGATGGCCGCCTGCGCGGTGGTGATCGTCGCCCCGCGCTGGCACGACGTCCTGCCCACCGTGGTGATCGAGGCGTTGGCGGCGGGGCGGCCGGTGCTCGGCACCGATCTGGGTGGGGTGCCCTATCTGGTCGACGACGCCGGCTGGGTGGTGCCGGCCGAACCGGAGGCGCTCGCGAAGGCGCTGCCGGTGGCCCGGGCGGAGGCGTCGGAGCGGGCGGCGGCGGCCCGGCGGCGGTACGAGCAGACGTTCCACCCGGACGTGGTCACCCGCCAACTGCTGGACGTCTACCGCGGTCTGCGGCCACTGTCGCTACCCCACTGACCGGGGGTGGTCACTCACCCCGCCCCGCGCCCATTCCTGCTGGACTTCCCGCTCCGACGCCCCCTTCGGGTCACCGGAGACATGGGTAGCGGCGGCCACCCGGGCGGCCCGCTCCCGACGCGACGCGACTGCTCGTATGCCCATGAGATCTCGATCCGCACATCGGATATATCGATCGAGAAGAGTGTGAGCTTAGGAAGGCGCCTCTCGTCCCGCTTACGCGTCCGGGGACGGGCGAAGCCCTCGGCGGGCGGAGAAGGCGATACTGG
This sequence comes from uncultured Actinomycetota bacterium, assembly GCA_963809545.1. Lineage (GTDB taxonomy): Bacteria > Actinomycetota > Actinomycetes > Mycobacteriales > Micromonosporaceae > Natronosporangium. The sequence continues at coordinate 609,812 of CAWEKD010000005.1, forward strand.
CCAGCAGGAACCCGAGGTTCACCACCGTGAAGACGACCATGAACCAGACCATCGCGGCCGGGGCCAGCAGCAGAATCAGCGCCGCCACGAAGAACACCGCCCCCGGGTCCCGGATCAGCTTCACCAGCCGGACCGGCAGCGACCGAGACGGCACCATGCTGGTGGCGGTCGGGCCGGACTGCAACGCCGAGGTCACCAGGTTGACCATCCAGCCGCCCACAAACCCGGTCACCAGCCACACCGGCACATCCGGCCGCTGCGCCACCGCCACCACCGATACCGCGGTCACCAGCGCGATCTGAGACGCCACGTCACTGAGGATGTCGGTGCGGGCACCGGCCACACTGGTCTGACCGGTGGCGCGGGCCAGCTGCCCGTCGGCGCAGTCGAATGCGTACGCCACCTGCCAGCCGATCAGCGCCAACAGCCCCACCGGCCAGGCCGCCACCCGGCCGTCGGCCACCGGATCGGCCAACAGCACCACCGCGGCCGAGGTCCCCAGACCGATCACCAGATTCACCAAGGTCAGCACGGTCGGGGTCAGCCGCAGCCGGTGCCCGGTGGCGGCCGCTACCGCGCCCAGCCACTGCCCGGTGGCCTCGCTGAACAGCCCACCGCCCTTGTTCACCCGGTAGAAGTCAACCAGTCGGAGCCGACTCGGGGTGGCGGCCGGCGCACCCACCCCGGCGGGATCAGTCGTCGCGTGCACCGCCGTAGTCTGCCACTTTCCCGGCCCGGCAGCGTCCAGGTGCCCTCACCCGACGGTGCTCGAGCACCCAGCGTTCCCGTCCTCCTCAGTACTCAAGCCACCGGGATGCGGAATCGTAGATTTCGGATTTACCATTCGATCTGAGTCCACACCACACCGCTGGCGTGATCACCGGGGGCGGTACCGGTGGGCTCCCCGGTGGCGCATACACGCCGCGGGTAGGCACCCGCGCAGGGAGACCTTGGGTAGGCACAATGACCGACCACGCTGACGCCGGCCGGGTGTCCGCAGCCAGCAACCGCCCGACGCCACGGCCGTGGGGTGGGCGGCTCCTGGCCACGCTCACCGGGGCGGTGCTCGGGATGGCCGTCGGCCACGGCGTGGCCTGGCAACTCACCGACCCGCTCCCCGACGACGCCACCGCCCGCGAGATCGCCGCCTCGTTTATGGCAGATCAGCCGGGTGAGCTCACGCGAGAGTCAGGAGATTGGGCCACAGGGCTGACCGGATGGCGCAATGTTCTGTTTGGACGGGCCGACCATCACGACGGCGTGATCTCGATCCGTTTCCCGGCCGAGGCGAGTGATCCGATCACCCAGTACCCCCACGTGGTGCAGGTCGCGGCGACGCTGCCCGAGACCGGGTGGGACGACGTACACCTCGACCCGGCGTACCCGATCGTCCAGGCGACCCAGGACGGCCTGGTGGCCCGCTTCAGCCAGGAACTCGCCGAGCCGTCGGCACCGATCGACCTCGCCGTGATCGAGCCCGATCAGGAGATGCTCGGCATGGTGGTGAGCATCCGGCGCGCGGCTCCGGCCGGCGAACCACTGGCGCTGGCGCTCGGCGCGCTCCTCGGTGCCGGGTCGGCCCTCAGCCTGGTTCTCGTCGGTCAGCGACGGCTCCGCCGTCGGCAGACAGTCCGAAACCGTGTGACCGTGCTCTTCACCGTAGGCCTGGCGGCACTGGCTCCCGGCAGTCTGGCCACCCTCGGACTGCTCTACCTCAACGTCACGGGTGACCTGCCGCATGAACCGCTGTGGATCGCCTACTCGCTGCCGGTCATCCGGCCCCTGGCGCTGGTCGGTCTCGCCCTGCTCATCGCCGCGTTCGGAGCGACCTGGCTCCGCCGGCCGGAGCCGCTCGCGGCGCGCTGATCAGAGCTGGTCGAGCGGGACCTGGAGCGCCTCCTGGTAGTCGGCCACCCGCTGGGCGATCTCGGCGGGGGACAGGGCGAGGTGCTCCAGGATGGTGTAGCGGTCCGGCCGGGTCCGCGGGGCGTACGCCACCGCCTCGACAAACTGCGCGTCGGTGAGTCCCAGATCGGCGGGCCGGGTGGGCAACCCGTGCCGCGCCAGGCAGCGGGCCATCGCGTCGAACCGGGCGGTGTCGCCCCGCAGCCAGGTGCAGAACAGCGCCCCCAACCCGACCTGCTCCCCATGGGTGCCCGTCCCCGGGAACAGCTCGTCCAACGCGTGCGAGATTTCGTGGCAGCCACCCGAGCACGGCCGGGACGAGCCGGACACCGCCATCGCGATTCCGCCGAGGATCAGCGCCTCCGCCAGGGTGGTCAGGAACCCGTCGTCGCTGATCTCCCCCGGGTGGTGCAGCAGCGCCTCCGCCCCGGTCCGGGCCATCGTCACCGCCAGCCCGTCCACCGGCTCTCCCCGGACCTCGTGGGCCAGCAGCCAGTCCGCGCAGGCCGACAGGTTGCTGATCGCGTCCCCGATCCCGCTGCGGGTCTGCCGCGCCGGCCCGGTGGCCACCAGGTCCAGGTCCACCACCACCGCGATCGGAATCTGCACCCCGTACGAGCCGCGGCCACCGTCGTGCGCCAGCGACGCCACCGGTGACGCCAACCCGTCGTGGGCCAGGCTGGTGGCGACGCTGACCATCGGGATGCCGTACCGACTGGCCGCCCACTTGGCGGTGTCCAGGGTCTTGCCGCCGCCGATGCCCACCACCGCGTCGTACGGGCGCTGCGCCAACTTGCTGCCCAGCTCCTGGGCGGCCTGCAGGGTGCCCCCCACCACCGGGAACACGTCCGCCGAGCCCAACTGCTTCTGCACCAGTTCGGTGAGCCGGTCCCCCTGCCCGGGACCGACCACCACCGCCACCTCGCCGCGCCCGGAGATCCGCCGGTCGGCGAGGATGGTGGCCAGCTCGGACACCGCGCCCCGGCGCACGTCGATCGCCAGCGGCGTGGTGACGGTACGGGCTAGTAGCGGCACGCGATCTCCCGAGCTCGCGCCAAGTCGGCGTGGTTGTCCACCTCCACCCAGGCCACCGGACCGATCGAGGTGCCGCGCACCTCACCGCCCCGGTCGGCGTACACCTGGAAACCGTCCTCGTAGTACAACCCGGGATCGCGGCGCCAGGTGTCCGCCAACGCCTCCGCCAACCCGTCGGCGGCCGCCGGCTCGATCAGGCACACCCCGATGTACTCCCCGTGCGCGGTGGCGGGATCCAGCGACTTGTGGATCCGGGTGAGGCGGCCGTCCGGGCCGAACGTCACCTTCATCTCCTCGTCCGCCAACGCCTTGGCGTCGTCGATCGCCAGCAGCAGCTCCGGTCCCCGGGCGGCGAGCAGGGTCTTCTCCACCGCGTCCGGGTGCACGGTGTCCCCGTTGGCCAGCAGCACCCCGCTGGCGAAGTGTTCCCGGGCCAGCCACAGCGAATACGCGTTGTTCCACTCCTCCGCCCGGTCGTTGGTGATCAGCTCCAGCGTGACCCCGTACCGCTCCTGCAACTCCGGCACCCGGCGCCGCACCGCGTCCGCGGCGTACCCCACCACCATCGCCACCTCGGTCAGCCCGACCGCGGCGAAGTTACGCAGCGTGAGGTCGAGGATGGTGGTCTCGCCGTCCACCGGCACCAACGTCTTCGGCAGCGTGTCCGTGTACGGGCGCAGCCGCCGGCCCGCCCCTGCCGCCAACACCAGACCGATCACTCGCCGACGATATCCCGCCTAGCCTCGACACGGATCGGCCGGCCCAGCGGATCAAGGAATCAGTTGCCGCGGGGTCGAATCGGATCGGAAATGGCTCGGCCATCTCGCGCACCTACCCCTACCGCCCGGGCGCGTAGCGCCGACTGCCCGGGATACCAACTCCACCACCACCGGTTACGGCAAGGCCGCCAGATCCGCCAACAGCTCCAGGCGCTCATCGGGACTGAGCAACCGGTAGGGCGCGGCCGCCCGCACATCGGTGTCGTGCTCGATCGCCTCCCGGGCCGGCCCCGGCGGCAGCGCCACCATCTCGGCGGCGGTCAGGCCGGCGGCCTGCCAGGCGGCCGCGTGCGCGTCCGCCCGGTGATAGCGGAGGGTGGAGAGCCGGTTCAGCAGCCACACCCCCGGGTCGACCTCCGGCGGCTCGTGGGGCGGGGCCTGCACCCGCCAGGCTGGTCCGGCGGTGGCGGCCGCTTCCGCCAGCAGCCGGGCCAACCGGTCGTTGAGGCGGGACACCCGCGTGGCCTGCCCACCCCACCGCTCCGCCAGCACGCGGCTGTGCAGGGCGAACAGATCGGTCAGGAACGCTTTGCCCCGGTCGGTGGGGGCGAGCACGCCGTCACTGGACTCGGTCAGGAGACCGCCCTCGATGCTGCGGTCCACCGCCTGCCAGATCGCCTCCCGCTCCTGGTAGCGGTAGACCTCCGGCAGGTCGTCCCGCCGCACCGGCCGCCCGGCCGCGAACGGGTTCCGCAGATCGATCAGGTAGCCGACCGCCCGGCCACCGTATGACAGCACCAGCTCCCGGCCTGGCTCGGCCGCGGCCCGCATCCCCGCCAGGAAGGCCCGATCCACCGCTGACCAGACCAACGACGCGAACCGGACCGAAGACGACTCCCTCAGCTCAGTCACTCAACCCAGGCTAGCCGCGCCGTTACGACACCCGAATGACCGCATCGAGGGCGATCTCCACCATGTCGTGGAAGCTCCGTTCCCGATCCTCCGGACTGAGTCGCTCACCGGTGTTCAAGTGATCACTGACCGTCAACAGCGTCAGCGCCCGGGCCCGGAACTTCGCCGCCAAGGTGTACAGCGCCGCCGACTCCATCTCCACCGCCAGCACCCCGTACTCGGCCAGCTTCTGGTACAGGTCGGGCCAATCGTGGTAGAAGGAGTCGCTGGCCAGCACCTGCCCCACCCGCAGGGGCGTACCCCGCTCAGCAGCCACCTCCACTGCGGTACGTAGCAGCTCGAAATCGGCTACCGGAGCATAGTCGACCAGCCCGCCGAACCGCAGCCGGTTCATGGCCGATTCAGTGGACGAGCCGATCGCCGCCACCAGGTCCCGCACATTCAGCGAGTCGGCCAATGCCCCACAGGAGCCGACCCGGACCAGGGTAGTCACCCCGTACTCGGCCAACAGTTCATGAGCGTAGATGGAGGCCGACGGCATCCCCATGCCCGAACCCTGGACCGACACCTCCACCCCGCGGTAGTGGCCGGTGAACCCCAGCATGTTGCGCACCCGGGAGTAGCAGACCGGGTCCTCCAGGTAGGTCTCCGCGATCCACTGTGCGCGCAAGGGGTCGCCGGGCATGAGGACTCGAGGGGCGATCTGGCCGGGCTCAGCGCCGATGTGCACGGTCATGCGCCGATCATGCCAGCTGTCCCCCGCGACGGCAGCGGCCGGTCGGCACCGGGAGACGCCGCACCCGGCCGGCGCGCCGCGGCCTGGTCAGGCCGACCGCAGCTCGATCAGCGTCACCTCCGGTGGGGCCCCCACCCGCATCGGCGGACCCCAGAACCCCGCCCCGTTGGTGACGTACAGCCGGGTGCCGTCGACGGTGGCCAGACCGGAGACCGCGGGCTGATCCAGCCGGACCACGGCGTTGAACGGCACCAGCTGGCCACCGTGGGTGTGGCCGGACAGCTGCAGATCCACCCCGTACGCCGCGGCCTGATGCACCTGCACCGGCTGGTGCGCCAGCAGCACCACCGGCCGCGTCGGGTCCCGGTCCCCCAACGCCGCGGCATAGTCCGGCGGATCGTCATACCGGCTGCCTTCCTGGTCATTCACCCCGGCCAGGTCGATCGCCCCACCCCGGTGGGCGATCTCCACCCGCTCGTTGCGGAGCACCCGCAGCCCCAGTTCCTCCGCCTCGGCCAGCCACTCCTCCACCCCGGTGTAGTACTCGTGGTTGCCGGTGACGAAGTACGCCCCGTACCGGCTGCGCAGCTGCCGCAGCGGCGTGGCGTGGGCCCGGACCGCCCCCGCCTCGCTGGAGGTCAGGTCGCCGACCAGCGCGACCAGGTCGGCGTCGAGCCCGTTCACCGTCTCCACCACCCGGCGCACCTGGTCGGCCCCGTACAGCGGCCCGACGTGCAGATCGGAGATGAGGGCGATTCGTAGCCCGTCCGCCCGCCGGTCCAGCCGGGCCAGTGGCACCGGCACCCGCTTCACCGTCAGCGGCCCGTAGGCGCGCACGACGCCGTATCCGGCCACCCCCACCGTGGCCACCCCGACCGCGAGCGCGAGGCCACGCCGGAGCAGCTGTCGGCGGCTCGGGTTGGCGGGGCCGTCGGGATCGGAGCTACCGGCCGCCGGCGCGGGTGGGGTGGAGCGGGGCGGTACGGGCGGGACGGGGTTCCCGGCGCCCCCTACCGAGGCGGGGACCGCCTCCCGGGCCGCGACCGGGACCTCGCGGAGAGTCGACCGACGGCGGCGGAGTAGGCCCACCCCCCATCGCGCCAGCCGGGCCACCAGGAGCACCGTGTCCACCGCCAGCAGTCCGAGCAGGAGGTAGAACATCACCCCGATCCAGGTGTAGCCGGGGGCGGTGAGCCACCCGGCCCGAGGAGTCACCATCGGCTCGATGATCGGAGTGATCACCAACAGGACAGCGGGTACCGCGATCGCCACCCCACCGATCCACCGCCACCGCCGGCGGGTGGTGGTGTCGCGGACCAGCCGCAGCCAGAAGTACCAGTGGATGAGGCCGATCACCGCCAGCACGAACCCGAAGAAAATCACCGCTGCCCAAAACCCCACCCTGGCACGGTAGCGCGAACCGCTGGTCCGACCCGGTGCCGGCCGCTACGGTCAGGGCATGAGGCGGGATGAGCCGGGGGGAGACGTGGTGCCACCCGGCGCGGGACCGCCGGAGGATCTGCCGGGCCTACCCGACCGGTACGGGCGGGTGGCCACTGATCTACGGGTCTCTCTCACCGACCGGTGCAACCTGCGCTGCGGGTACTGCATGCCGCCGGAGGGCCTGCCGTGGCTGCCCAGCGATCAGGTGCTCACCGACGAAGAAGTCATCCGGCTACTACGGGTGGCGGTGGAGCGGCTCGGAGTCACCGAGATCCGGTTCACCGGTGGTGAGCCGTTGCTACGGCCCGGATTGGTGGAGATCGTCGCGCGGGCGGCGGCGCTGTCGCCCCGCCCCCGGTTGTCGCTGACCACCAACGGGATCGGGCTGGCGCGCCTGGCGACCCCCCTGCGGGCGGCGGGGCTGGACCGCGTCAACGTCTCACTGGACACCGTGGACCGGCACCGGTTCGCTCGGCTGACCCACCGGGACCGGCTGCCGGACGTCTTGGCCGGCCTGCGCGCCGCCGCGGCGGCGGGACTGTCCCCGGTGAAGCTGAACGCGGTCCTGCTACGCGGCGTCAACGACGACGAAGCACCCGACCTGCTCCGGTTCGCCCTGACGCACGGCTACCAACTGCGGTTCATCGAGCAGATGCCGCTGGATCCGCAGCACGGGTGGGATCGCGCCCGAATGGTCACCGCCGCGGAGATCCTGGCCCGGCTGCGACAGGAGTTCCCGCTGCTGCCGGACCCGGTGGGGCGAGGCTCGACCCCCGCCGAGACCTGGGTCGTGGCCGGGCACACCGATCCGGCGGGGGAACCGGCCCGGGTGGGCATCATCGCCAGCGTGACCCGACCGTTCTGCGGGGACTGTGACCGGACCCGGCTGACCGCCGACGGACAGGTGCGGAACTGCCTGTTCGCCCGGCACGAGTCCGACCTGCGTACCCCGCTGCGGGCCGGCGCCTCAGACGCTGAGCTGGCTCGACGGTGGCGGGCCGCGATGTGGCACAAGCGGCCTGGGCACGGCATCGCGGATCCGCGCTTCCTGCAGCCGGCCCGGCCCATGTCCGCGATCGGAGGGTGAGATGGTGACGATCCGGTACTTCGCCGGCGCCCGCGCGGCCGCCGGCGCCGCCGAGGAGCGCCTGCCGGCGGTGGCGACCTTGGATGAGCTCACCGGGCTGCTGGCGCAGCGGCATGGGCCGCGGCTGGCGGCGGTGTTGGCGGCCGCCAGCTTCCTGGTGGACGGCCAGAGCTGGCGGGACCGCACCCGGCCGTTGCCCGCGCAGGCGGTGGTGGATGTGCTGCCGCCGTTCGCCGGCGGCTGACTCCTACCCGGCCCGCAACGCCCGGTCGGCGGCGGCGACCACCGCGTCCCGCCAGGTCGCCCCGAACATCGCCGTGTGCACCAGCAGCAGATGCAGCTGGTGCACCGGCACCCGGGTCTGCCAGCCGTCCGCCAACGGCCACGCCTCCTGGTAACCGGCGAGGATCCGGTCCAGGTGGGGCGCGCCACCGAACAGGGCCAGGGTGGCGAGGTCGGTCTCCCGGTGCCCGCCGTGGGCCGCCGGATCCACCAGCCACACCCGGTCTTCCGTCCACAGCAGATTGCCAGGCCATAGGTCACCGTGGATACGAGCGGGCGGCTCGTCCCCGCCGTACCGCTCCAGGCGATCCATCACCTGTTCCACCAGCGCCGCATCCGCCCCGGACAGCGCCTGCCGGTCGACGCTGCGGCGTAGGTATGGCAGCAACCGGCGCTCGGCAAACCAGCGGGACCACGGCGGATCCGTGGGGGTGTTGTCCAACGGCAGGCGACCGATGTACCCCGACCAGGGGGCGCCGAACTGCTCCGCCCCCGCCCGGTGCAGCGCGGCCAGCTCCCGGCCGAACCGCTCGGCGGCCACCGCGGTCGGTGGCCCGGGATCGACCCAGGCCAGCGCGAGCATGTCGGGCAGGTCCGCGATCACCTCTGGTACGGCGACCGCCCCGGCCTCGGCCAGCCACCGCAGCCCGGCCGCCTCGGCCGCGAAGAACCCTGCCGGCGGCGTCTCCTCCTCCGGCCAGGTTTTGGCGAACAAAGAGCTGCCGTCATCGAGGGTCAGCCGACTGGCGACGCAGATGTCGCCCCCGGGCACCGGCGTCTCCCGGATCCGTTGATGCTTCAGCAGGATCGGCAGTTGCCGCGGATGTGTGCGCAGGTAGGCGAGGTCCACTCCGGGTAGGTTAGTCGGCATGAGTGTGTCGATACGTGCCTACCGCCCGACGGACCACCTGGTCTGTCGCGCGCTGTGGGCGGAGCTGACCGAGGCCCGGCGGATCCTGTACGACGAACCGGATCGGAGCAACGGTGACGGTGGTGCCGGCTTTGAGGAGTACCTGACCCGTCTGAACCTGTCCGGGATGTGGGTGGCGGAGCACTCCGAGGACGGCGTCATCGGGCTGGTCGGATTGATCCTCAACGGCCGGGCTGGAGAGGTGTATCCGGTGGTGGTCAGCCAACGGCACCGGGGGCGGGGAGTGGGGCGCGCCCTGCTGGCGCACGTGATGGAGCAGGCGCGTAAGCGCTCGCTGCGGGAGCTGCATGCCGTCCCGGACAGCCGCAATCTGGCGGCGATCCGCGCCCTGCACGCGGCCGGCTATCAAACCCTGTCGGCGGTCCGCCTCACCCTGGATCTCACTGGTAAGGCCCCAAAGGGGGACGAACTACAACTGCATGGCCTTCAATTCCGCTACTGAGCAGCCAATATCGACATCCATAATCCAACCCGGCTGTGGACGACCCGGCGTGTCGTCCACAGCCATCCGCCGGGGTCTTTCTGCTTCCGGGCCCGGCGGTCAGGCTGGGCGGCATGACGACACCCCCCGCGCTGCCCTCCGAGGCCGCTCCGGTCCGCCTTCGCCGCCCCGATGACCTGGTCACGCTCACGCCGTACCTCATCGGCTTCCATCCCGCCGACGACCTGGTGCTGATCGGATTCGCCGCCGACCGCGCGGTGGTCAGCGTCCGGGTCGACTTACCTGACGCCCGTGGCCTGGCCGCGCGAGTGGACGACCTGCTCGAGTTGGCGACCCGCCACCCCCTGGAGGCGATAGCGGCGCTGGGCTACGGCCCCGCCGCCCGCACCCGCCCAGCCCTGACCGCGGTGCGGCGCGCCGCCGCGCAGCGAGGGCTGCGGGTGCTGGACCTGCTGCGAGTCGAGGACGGGCGCTGGTGGTCCGAGCTGTGCCCAGACCCGGGCTGCTGCCCACCCGAGGGCACTCCGGTGTCAACCGATGGTGTGGTGGCCGCCCAGTGCACGTTCGCGGGGCTCGCGCCCGCCGCGGACCAACAGGAGTTCGAGGCGCGGCTGGCGCCGGTGTCCGGAGCCGAGCGGGCCGCGCTGCAGCGCGCGGCCGACCGAGTGGAGCAGGAGTTGGCCGGGTGGCTGGCCGAGCTCGACCCGGCCGCCCGCGCCGGCGAGATCCGCACCGCCGGCATCGCCACGGTCGAGGCCGCCATCCAGCGGTACGCGGCCGGGGGCCGGCTGAACGACGAAGAGATCGCCCGGCTGTCGCTCCTCCTGGTCTCCATCCCGGTCCGGGACGCCGCCTGGCGGGCGATCGCCACGCCGGAACCACACCTCAATTTGTGGACCGACGTCACTCGCCGAGCGGACCCGCTGCTGGTGGCGGCCCCGGCCAGCCTGCTCGCGTTCACCGCCTGGCGGGCCGGCGACGGTGCGCTGGCGCGGCTGGCCCTGGAGCGAGCGCTGACCGCCGATCCCGACTATCCGATGGCCCGGCTACTGTGGCAGGCGCTCCGGCACGGCCTACCGCCATCGATACTGGACGGCTGGGGCACCCCGGCCTGGCAGGCCATGCTCGATGGCGCCCCCAGGAGGGAGGGGTGAACCGCCCGAACGCCGGTGTCACCCGCCCGCTCACTCCGGATGCGCATACGCCGGCAGGGTGAGCCGGTGAGTGCCGGTGTAGACGTTCATCGTGGACCCGCGCAGGAACCCGAGCAGGGTCATCCCCGCCTCCTCCGCCAGGTCCACCGCGAGCGTGCTCGGGGCCGACACCGCCGCCAGCACCGGTATCCCGGCCATCCACGCCTTCTGGGTCAATTCGAAGCTGGCCCGCCCGGAGACCACCAGCACCCGTTGCCGCAGCGGCAGCCGCTCCTGCCGTACCGCCCAGCCGATCAGCTTGTCGACCGCGTTGTGCCGGCCCACGTCCTCCCGGACCGCCTCCAGTTGGCCGTCCGCAGTGAACAAACCGGCGGCGTGCAGGCCACCGGTGCGGGCGAACACCTTCTGCGCCTCCCGCAGCCGCTCCGGCAGCACGGCCAGCACCTCCGGTGACACCTGGACCGGATCGTCCGCCACCTGGTAGCGGGAACGAGTCCGCACCGCCTCCAGGCTGGCCTTGCCACACACCCCGCAGGAGCTGGTGGTGTAGAAGGAGCGGCTCACGTCGACCGCCGGCTCCGGCACGTGTGCCGCCAGGTTCACCCGGACCACGTTGTACGAATTCGGCTCCTCGGTCCCGGCGCACAGCTCGGCGGTGACCACATCCGCCGGATCCCGCACGATCCCCTCGGTGAACAGGAACCCCACCGCCAGGTCCAGATCGTCCCCGGGAGTACGCATGGTCACCGCCAGTGCCCTCCCAGGCCGGCCTGGTCGCCCCACCCGGATCTCCAGCGGCTCCTCCACCACGAGCGTGTCCGGCCGCATCCGTCGAGCGTCGGCCGGGATAGTCGCGTCGATCCGCAGCACCCGCCGTCGGTCCGTCACCCGCCCCATTCACCCATCGTGCCACCGCTACGGGTCGCGATCGCCGATGACGACCCCGACCCAGGTGGCAGGACAGCCGTCGACCGGCGTGAAGTCGGTCACTCACCCCCGCCAGACTTATCGAATGTCTTAGGGAAGGGGCAGAGTCTCACTGTGACCGCACCGGTTTCCCCGCGGCCAAGCGCCGCTTATCTGGTCCCCGCCTTCGGCGTACTGGCAATGATCTGGGGCACCAGTTTCCTGTTCATCAAGGTGGGAGTGCGTGAATTGCACCCCGCGTACGTCACCCTCACCCGGGTCGCGCTGGGAGCGGTGACCATCCTGATCCTGCTGGCGGTGCTACGGCAGAAACTGCCTCGCAGCCCGCGGATCTGGGCCCACCTGGCGGTCGCCGGTGCGATCGGGGTGGCGCTTCCGTTCACCCTGTACGGGTACGGGGAGCAGCGGGTGCCGTCCCTGCTGGCCGGGATCTGGAACGCCACCACTCCACTGGCCACCCTGCCACTGGCGGTGTTGCTGTTCCGCACCGAGCGCTTCACCGCCCGGAAGTTGCTCGGGTTGGCGATCGGGTTCGCCGGGGTGTTGGTGGTGCTGGGGGTGTGGACGGGGGTGGGCGGCTCCGCCCTCACCGGTCAACTGATGTGCTTCGCCGCCGCCACCTGCTACTCGGTGGCGATCCCGTACATGAAGCGGTTCGTGACCGACAGCGACGTGTCGGAGCTGGCGTTGGTGGCCGGGCAGATGCTGTCCGCGACCGCGGTCATGGCGGTGATCGCGCCGCTGCTGGCCGGGGCGCCCCCGGCCCCGACCAGCCTGTCCCCGGAGGTGGTGGGCAGCATGGTGGCCCTGGGTGCGCTCGGCACCGGGGTCGCGTTCGTGATCCACATGCGCAACATCCGCCTGGTCGGGGCGACCGCCGCCTCACTGGTCACCTACCTGTCTCCAGTGTGTGCGGTGGTGGCGGGAGTAGTGGTGTTGGGTGAGTCCCTGACCTGGTATCAGCCGGTCGGGGGGCTGGTGGTGCTGGCCGGGGTGGCGGTCTCCCAAGGAGTGCGGTGGCGGCGCCGTGCTCGCCCGGTGCCGCAGCCCGCGGCCACTGGCCCGGATCCGACGATCGATCCCGTGTCGGCCAAGCCCTGATGGCGCCCGGAGCGGAACCGTCCCTACGGACGATCAGCCGTGCGCGGCGGCCCATGCCCGCAGCCGATCCGCGGACCAGGTGTTCACCACCTGCTCCGGGGGCACCCCGCAGGCGACCGCCCGCTGGCATCCGAATCGCAGCCAATCCAGTTGGCCGGGGGCGTGCGCGTCGCTGTCGATGGCGAATCGGCATCCCGCCGCCACCGCCAGCCGCAGCAGCCGCTTCGGCGGGTCCAACCGATCCGGCCGACTGTTGATCTCCACCGCCTTGTCATGGGCGGCGCAGGCGGCGAACACCGCCTCGGCGTCGAAGTGGATCGGGGGACGGAGCTGGCCTGCCCGATGCCCCTTGTCTCCGCCGGTGCCCAGCCCCAGCGTGGCCGCAGATACCTTCCGGCTGGTGCAGTGCCCGAGGATGTCCAGGTGCGGATTCTCCACCGCCCGCACCATCCGGCGCGTCATCTGCGCAGGATGGTCCCGCAGCTGAGTGTGCACCGACCCGACCACCACATCCAACTCGGCCAGTAACTCCGGCTCCTGATCCAGCGACCCGTCCGGGAGAATGTCCACCTCGATTCCGGTGAGGATCCGGAACCCTTCAGGCAACTCCTGGTTGATCTCGCGGATCCGCGCCAATTGCCGGCGTAACCGAGCGGCACTGAGCCCGCGCGCCACTTTCAGGCTGGGGGAGTGGTCGGTCAGTACGAGATATTCGTGGCCCAGCTCCACCGCGGCCAGCGCCATCTCTTCGATCGGAGAACCCCCGTCAGACCAGTTCGAGTGGCAGTGGCAGTCGCCCCGGAGCGCCCCCCCCCCCGCAGCTCGGCCGCGGCCTCGTCCAGCGCTACCTCGGCATCGATCAACCGCCGCAGGTAGGCCGGCTCCTGCCCGGCCAGCGACTCGGCTACGCACCAGGCGGTCACGTCCCCCAGTCCGGGCAGCTCCGCCAGGGTGCCGGCGGCGGCGCGGGCGGTCAGTTCATCGGTCGACACCTCCGCCACCGCGGCGGCGGCGTTCCGGAACGCCCGCACCCGATGCCTACTCTCGTTCGCTCGCTCCAGCAGGAATGCGATCCGCCGCAGATCCGCCACCGGGTCGCGAGGCTTCATAAGCGTCACAGTAGCGGATGTACGACAAATGGGGGCCTATTCCCATTCGTTCCCGCGGTTCGCCGCGTTCACCGCCGTGCACTAGGTGCGGTTGATAACGATTCAGATCCTCAGACGACATCGGCACCGAAATAGGGCGTGCTGTGGCTCACGGTTACACCCCTGGAGATATAGACATAATGTTGACCACCCTTAGAGCGGCGCTCTCCCTGGCGCTGCTGGCAGGTTTTTACGTTTACGCACTCGTAGTCGCCGCGGCCTCGGTGTCCCTGGCGCTCCTCCTAGGTGGCCTCCTCGGCTACAACAAGCTCGCCATTTTCTTGGTCATCGCCGGTGTACTGACGGCGGTGGCGGTGGTACGAGCGACCTGGCGGGTCGCCCGCGCCAAGTACGTTCCGTACGGGCTGCTGATCACTGAGGACCGTGCCCCGGAACTGTGGGCCACGGTGCGGGAACTCGCCGCCGCGGTCGGCACCCGCCCGCCGGACGAGATCCGGTTGGTGCCGGAGGTGAACGCGGCGGTCTCAGAGGACAACCGGTTGCTGGGGTTGCGCGGTGGGCGCCGCTATCTCTACCTCGGTCTGCCGCTGCTGCAGGCGTTCACCGTCGCGCAGCTGCGCGCGGTACTGGCCCACGAGCTCGGCCACTACTCCCACCAGCATGTGCGGCTCGCGGAGCCGGTCTACCGGGGTCGGTTGCTGATCGCACACACCATGGCCCAGTTGTCCCGGGATCGGACCTGGCTCACCCGCTGGGTGATGCGGCTGTACGCGTACTTCTACTTCCTGGTGTCGATGGCGGTGAGCCGGGCCCAGGAGATCGAAGCGGATCGGGCGTCGGTCCGGTTGGCCGGGCGGAGCTCGGCGATCCAGGCGCTACGGGAACTCCCCGGCCTCAGCGCCGCCTGGAACTTCTACCTGGAGAGTTACGTGGTGCTGGGCAAGGACACCAACCTGGCTCCCGCCGGCGTCTTGTCACACTTCACCTCCCTGCTGGAGGGTCGTTCGAAGGAACTGGCGGAGATTCGGGCGAGCGCACCGTCCGCTCGACGTTCCTGGTGGGACTCGCACCCGTCCGATGCGGAACGGATCGCGATGATGGCACGGGAGCCGGACCCATCGGTGGCGGCGGATGAGCGCCCGGCCAGGATCTTCTTGCCTGACCTTGATGCCGCGGCGGCCGAGTTGGAGGAGGTGACGTTCCCGTTCGAGGGCCGGCAGCGGGTGTCGTTCGAGCAGTACGTCGCGGCCAGCCTCGCGGCCTCCTACCAGAAGCAGGCCGACCGGGTGTACCGGAGCCTCGCCCGGATCACCGAACCGACGTTCCCCACCCTGGGGACGGTGCTGGACCTGCTGGCGGCTGGGCGGGCGGACGAACTCGGCGCCACCCTCGTCCCGGCCGGGAGCGCCCCAGAGGTCATTCGGGAGGCCACCCGGGAGGCGGTCTGGACCACGATCGTGGCCGGGCTCTGCGCCGCCGGAGCCGCCCGCTGGCAGTTGAGCTGGTCCGGTCCGGCCGTGCTGGTGGACTCCACCGGTAAGGAGATCGACCACCAGCAGCTGGTGGAGCGGGCGTTGGGCGGACAGGCGACGGAAGTGGCCGCGGAGCTGACCGCCACCGGCGTGGACCTGGCGGCCACCGCGGAAAAGGCGACAATCGATTTCTCGGATGCTCAGCCGCTGGCCGCCCTGTTGAACGTCGTCGTCAACGGTAAACGGCAGGATCTGCTGATCCTCGACAAGGGACTGATGACCCTGCCGCCGGCTCCCTATCTGCTATAGGGAAGGGCACCCCGCCGGATGCAGAAGCTCCTCCAAGGTGGGATGAGTGCCCTGACCGCGGTGCCTGGCCACCGGCTCGTGGCGTATGAGGAGATGGCGGCAGCCGCGTCGAAGGGGAGGTTGCGGGCGAAGGTGACCTTCCACCTGCACTCCGGTGAGCAGCTCGTGATCAAGTCAACCAGCGCCACCCAGGAGCTGGGGGACGGTTGGAGGGCGCTCGGTAGCGCCGCCAGCATGCTCACGCCCACCTCGTCGCGCTGATCCAGTGACACCGGCCGGCCCGAGGTGACCCACGGCGAGCAGCGACACCCGGTGGTCACCGCCGGGCCGGCGGAGCGCTGACGACGGTCTTACGCGGGGCGGACCGCGCTGACCGTCCGCCGATCGGGCGCCACCGCGGTCACCCACCCGCCGACCCGCCCCAACCGCAGCAGCACATCAGCGCGGGCCGGCAGGGTGGCCCGGTCGTGTGCTCGGGGCGGCCAGTCACCGCGCACCTGCGCCCCGGTGGTCAGCCACTCCCGCAGCTGAGGAATGGGGTGGGCGCTGTCCAATGCGGCGGCGGCGTCGGCCAGCACGTCGGTCACCTTCGCCAGCGCGGGTTTGACCGCGGCCGCGTTGCCGCCGCACATGGCGGCGGTCAGAGCGGGGGGAGTGGCCGCTACCCGGGTGCCGTCCCGGAACGAACCGGCCGCCAAGGTCAGCGCCAACCGGTCGTCCGCTACCGAGGCGGCCAACGCGGCCGCGAGCAGATGCGGCACATGGGAGATCGCCGCTACCGCCCGGTCGTGCTCCGCCGCGGTGGTGGGCACTACCCGTGCCCCCAACCGGGTGATCAGATCGGCCAAGAGCAGCCAGTCGGCCAGGGACGTGTCCGGTTCCAGGCACAGCGCCCAGGCGCAGCCGGTAAACAGGTCGGGATCCGCAGCGGTGAACCCGGAGGTTTCTCGACCCGCCATCGGGTGCCCCCCGATGAACCCCGCCAACCGGGCGTGTGGACCGGACAGCCGCTGCTCCACCAGCTTCCGCACCGGCTCTTTCACCGAGGTGACGTCGGTGACCAGTCCGGTGTAGCCGGCACTGACCAGCTGGTACAGCACCTCGTCCACCGCCGGCAGCGGGACCGCGACCACGACCAGCTCCGCCCGGGCGACCGCGTCGGGCACGCTGCCGGCCACCTGCCAGCGCGCCGCCGCGGGCGCTTGGGCAGCGGCGGTACGGGCCGCGGCCCGAGTGGCCGGATCCACGTCATAGCCGTACACGGTGTGCCCAGCCGTGGCCAGCGCCCGGAGCACTGACCCGCCGATCAATCCCAGCCCGATGACCGCGATGTTCACGCAGGGAGCTTCGCATATCACCGGTGACCCTGCCGGCGGAGGCGGCTGGCGCCGCCGGTCGCCACCAGGCTTGGGATGGCGTAACTACGGCCAGTGACCCCTGGAGAACGGTTAGCCTGCCTGGCATGGACCAGGGGATCGGGACCGACCATGAGCAGGGTGGGGAGGCACCCTGGTGTGGTCTAACCCCGTCCGGCCTGTTCCCGGTCGGGCCGCCCCGCCCCACCTATCGGGAGCCGCATCCCGTCCACCTGGTGGCGGCCCTGAGTGGGTTCGCAGGCGCGACCGGTTGGCTTACGCTGTTCCCGCTGCTGGCCACGGATCTGGCCGGCGGCCTGCGGTGGCTGCTGGCCGCGGTCGTGCTGGCGGCCCTGGTCGCGGGCGTGTTGACCCGGTACGGCGACCGGGGGGTGGCGGTCGGCGTGGCGGTGGCCACGGGGCTGGCCGGGTCGGTGGCGATCGGTGTGGCGTGGCTGGGATGGGCGGTGACGGGCGACTGGCCCCTGTGGTGAGTCGTTGGGTGACCGTGTAAGGCGCCGCAGCGGCCGAACATGACATACGCTGCGGGAGCCGCAGTGGAAGCGGTACCGGCCAGTGCGGCCGGACAAGACAAGTTGCAGGGGGGCAGGTGGCGCACGTGGCCATTGCGGTGGCACGAGGCAAGGAAGGCTGGACTGCGACCGAAGTGAGCCTCGCCGACGTCGCGGATCTCGACGACGTCGCGGATCAACTGCGGGACATCAACCCGGACGCGGACGTCTCACTGCTGTTCGTGGAGGCGGACGACGCGTACCTGGTGATCGTCCGATTGGACGCCACCGACGACCTACGGGTATTCGGCACGGATTCGGCCTTCGCCCGCGAGTCGCGGTTGGGGGGATTGCTCCTGGACGAGGTAACCGGTCCCGCGGTGGCGATTGAGGACGCGTTGGCGGCGGCAGAGTCGGATGAGCCGCGGCCCACCGGCGGGCCAGACGCGGAACCGGTCGGGGACGCGGATCTGTTGGCTGATCTAGGGGTGAGCTCCGACCTGCTGCTGGAGATCTGCACCCGTGAGGGGATGCTGCCGGCGGACATGACCTCCGAACTGGCCCAACTGATCGGCTGCGGTGACGAGGTGGAGGAGTTGCGCGAGGCGTGATCGGAACGCCGGGGCGGATCCCGGCCGAGCGGGTCGAGTGGATGCGCCGGGCCTTGGCGGTGGCCACCACTCCTCCGGTGGTCCCCGGGGACCCATCGGACAACCTGGCCTGGGCGACAGAGGAACCGAGCGGTCGGGAGGATCCAGGGCGGCCACCGGACGTCCCGGTGGGGGCGGTGGTGTACGCGCCGGACGGCACGGAGTTGGCCACCGGCCGCAATGAGCGGGAGTTGACCGGTGACCCGACCGCGCACGCGGAGATCGTGGCGTTGCGGCGGGCCGCGGCGGTGACCGGCTCATGGCGGTTGACCGGCTGCACCCTGGTGGTGACCTTGGAGCCCTGCACCATGTGTGCCGGAGCGCTGGTGCTGGCGCGGGTGGCGACGCTGGTGTTCGGTGCGTGGGAGCCGAAGACCGGGGCGGTGGGGTCGCTGTGGGACGTGGTCCGGGATCGGCGCCTCAATCACCGCCTGGAGGTGTACGGCGGGGTGCTGGCCGACGAGTGCGCCGCCCTCCTACGGGACTTCTTCCGCTCCCACCCCGGGATCGCCGGCCCCGGCGGGGCCGCCTTCTAGGCTCTGGTCGGGGGAAAGCGTGCGTGGCCGCCCCCGGTGACCGGGATGTGGCACGGAGCACGTCCCAGGGCGAAGCCGCCGAGATGCGGCCTACGCTGGGGAACCATGACCTCGATCTCCTTCGCCCGGGGCGCGCCGTCGCCCGACATCGTGGACGTCGCCGGCCTGTCGGAAGCCGCGGTGCGCGCGTTCGAGACCGATCCCACCGGGATCATTGGGTACGGGCCGGCCCTCGGCTATCTACCGCTGCGGACCTGGCTGGCTGAGCGGTACGGGGTCACGCCCGAGCAGGTGCTGGTGACCAACGGCTCCATGCAGGCCGACGCGTTCCTGTTCGACCACCTGGTTACCCCAGGGGCGGATGTGGTGGTGGAGCGGCCCACCTACGACCGGACGTTGGGCCGGCTGCTCCGCTCCGGGGCCAAGGTCCACCAGGTGACGATGGAGTCGGACGGACTGGACGTGGCCGAACTGCGCCGACTGCTGGAGTCGGGGGTCCGCCCGGCCCTGGCCCATGTGATCCCCAACTTCCACAACCCGGCCGGGGTGACCCTGTCGGAGGCCAAGCGTCGCGCCCTGCTGGAGTTGGCGGCGGAGTTCGAGTTCACCGTCTTCGAGGACGACCCGTACGCGGAGATCCGGTTCCGTGGCGAGCCGCTGCCCTCGATGCTGTCGATGGACACCACCGGGGTGGTGGTACACGCCTCCAGCTTCACCAAGACGGTCTGCCCCGGGGTACGGGTCGGCTACCTGATCGGGCCTCGGGAACTCATCGGTGAGATCGCCGCGGCGGCCACCACGACGTACATCTCGCCGGGGATGGTGGCGCAGGCGATCGTGCACCAGTTCTGTGTCTCCGGTCGGCTGGAGCAGTCGATCGCCACGGTCCGGGCCGCGTTGGGGCGGCGAGTCCGGCTGCTGGCGGACGCGTTGCGGCAGCATCTGCCGGAAGCCCGCTTCACCGAGCCCGCCGGTGGCTACTTCCTGTGGGTGGAGTTGCCGGAGGATGTGGACGCCCGGGCGGTTACGCAGGCGGCCGCGGCGCGCGGGGTGGCGGTGGTCCCCGGGAGCGACTTCGTGATCCACGGAGGCGAGCACGCGCTCCGGTTGGCGTACTCGGCGGTGACTGAGGATCAGATCGAAGAGGGGGTCCGTCGACTGGCGGCGGCGGTGGCGGAGGTCCGGGAACGCGCCGGATCCGCGTGATCGTCTGCTAGCTGACCACTGATTCTCGCCACGAGTTATCGTGCTGTAACGCAAAGTTGTGACGATTACTCGCGGTTAGGGGTTCCCAACTGGGCCGCTGATGGCCCAGAATACAGCCAGCGGGACCGCACGGTTACCGGGACGGGTCCCTGGGACCACGGGCGGTTCCGGTAGGCATGACACCCGCCCCCCACGGCGCCGGGTGGGCCGTTCGCACCCCCACCCCCCGCAGCGGTCGGTCCACCCGGCGCCACCCCCACCGCTGGGGGCGACTAGAGCCGACCGTCTCCGTCAGAGCCGTACGTCCGGCGCGCCGGTCTCCTGTGCTCCAGGCTGACCGGTGCCGCCCGCGGTCATCCCCGTACCGGTTTCGGCCAGCTCCGCCCGCTCCATCGCGGCGTTCGCCTCGTACTCTTCCCACTCCCGCTGACGGCGGCGCCGCATGATGAACGCGGTCATCGCTCCCATGGCCACCCCAGCGGCGAGCATGGTCATCATCCGCCCTCGCCGCTGCTGCTTCTGCTTCTTTTTCTTCTGCCGGCTCAGCTGACGCTGGGTGAGCTCGGCCATCATGCCGGTCCGGCCACCGTTCATCCGGTCACCGTTCATCCGGCCCCCCATCAGGCGCTCGCTCATCATCCGGCCGCTCATCATCCGGCCCCGGCCGCCGTTGTCCTTCCGGCGGGTTCCGGCCCGCATACGCTCGGCCATCGGCGTCATCCGCGGCCCCATCGTTTCGCCGATTCCGCTGGCCGCGTGATTGGCTGCCCGCTTCGCGTGCTCGAGGCTCTGCCCCAGCTCCTCCCGGATCATCCGGGTATGAGACATCTGCTGTTGCTGCTGTTTGAACACTCCGCACCTCCTGCGTTGATCCCCCCGTGGCGGGGTGCGTCCACCCCGATATCCTCCCCTCTTGCAAGGCGCTGTACCGGCAAAACGCGCACATGGGAGGATTTGCCGGTACTCGTACGTCACGACAAAGGAGTCCCCTTGGCTACCACCGCCACCACCGCCACCTTGCACACCAACTTCGGGCAGATCCGGCTGAACCTGTTCCCGAACCACGCCCCGAAGACGGTCCGCAACTTCGTCGAGCTGGCTACGGGCACCCGGGAGTACATCGATCCCCGCACCGGCGCGCCGGGGTCCGGGCCGTACTACGACGGCACGATCATGCACCGGGTGATCGACGGATTCATGATCCAGATGGGGGACCCGACCGGAACCGGCCGCGGCGGCCCGGGCTACACCTTCGACGACGAGTTCCACCCGGAGTTGACCTTCGACCGGCCGTACCTGCTGGCCATGGCCAACGCCGGACCGAAGACCAACGGCTCGCAGTTCTTCATCACCGTGGCCCCCACCCCGCACCTGAACTTCCAGCACACCATCTTCGGGGAGGTGGCCGACGAGGAGTCGGCCCGGGTGGTGAGCGCCATCGCCGCCACCCCGACCGACCGGAACGATCGGCCCCTCAACGACGTGGTGCTGGAGCGAGTGGAGATCGGCTAAGTGACGCCTGAGTCGCGGGGCGGTCACTAGGCCGAAGGGCGGGCTAGGGTAGCGACGTGGCCCAAGAGACGGTTCCGGTCTGCTATCGGCATCCCTCCCGTGAGACCTACCTGCGGTGCAGCCGCTGTGACCGCCCGATCTGTCCGGAGTGCATGCACGACGCCGCGGTCGGCCACCACTGCCCGGAGTGCGTGGCGGAGGCTCGGCGTAGCCAGCCTCAGATCCGGACCGCGTTCGGCGGCACCGTCGCCGGTCAGCGTGGGCAAGTCACGCTCACGCTGATCGGGCTGAACGTCGCGGTGGCGGTGCTCGCGATCGTGATCGGAGGCGCCAACGCGGTCGGTGGAGGCGGCTGGGGCGGTCTCCTGGGTGGGATCACCCCCCTGCACCTGTGGGGTGGG
Organism: uncultured Actinomycetota bacterium; assembly: GCA_963809545.1. Lineage (GTDB taxonomy): Bacteria > Actinomycetota > Actinomycetes > Mycobacteriales > Micromonosporaceae > Natronosporangium. The sequence continues at coordinate 631,548 of CAWEKD010000005.1, forward strand.
CTGCAGCCGGGGCCGGAAGCGCTGGTGGAGCCCGCCGGTGGTGACGCCTTCTTCGTCGGTCCCGGCGGAATCGCCCACGGCGAGTACTACCGGCTACTCACCTCGATGTTCCTGCACTACGGGCTCTTCCACCTGCTGCTGAACATGTACGCGCTGTGGGTGGTCGGCGGGGTGCTGGAACCGCTGCTGGGGCGGCTCCGGTTCGCCGCCCTCTACCTGCTGGCCGGGTTGGGCGGCGGCGTCGCCACCTACCTGTTCTCCGGCCTCGGTACGGTCGCCGCCGGCGCATCCGGGGCGGTGTTCGGTCTGTTCGCCGCGTTCTACATCCTGATGCGCCGGCTCGGCCGGGACACCTCCACCATCACCGTCATCCTGGTGATCAACCTGGTGCTGACCTTCGTGATCAGCAACATCTCGATCTGGGGTCACCTGGGTGGCCTGGCGACCGGCGCGATCCTGGCGGTCGGGCTGGCGTACGCGCCGCGGGAACACCGCAACCTGGTCCAGGGGTTGACCATCGGTGGCGTGGCGCTGCTCCTGCTGGCGCTCACCGTGGTGCGGACCCTGATCCTGACGCTGCCGGCGTGATCCGGGCTGGTCGGGAGGGTCCACCGCCTCCTCGCGTCACCCCCTCGAATGGTGGAGGTGACGCGAGCTTGGGTCACAATGACCGCTTTGAGTCGTTGGTGAGGTATGGACGTGTTCTCGCGTACCTTCCTCCCCGCGACCTCGGAAGCGGGGCTGCCGATCACCATGGTGAGTCGGCACATGCCCCTCGTGCGCCGGTGCGTCACCCCGGATGAAACCGCGGTGCTGGTCCGCCGCTGCCACCCGGCGGGCCGGCCGGTGCCCGGGACGTTCCTGCTGCTGTTGACCAACCGTCGGCTGGTGGTCACCCGGGAAAGCCGACTGCTGCATCGGGTCCAGCTGCATCTCACCGCCCCGCTGCGGGCGCTGTCCGCGGTGAAGTGGACCGTCGACCCGCGCGCCGGCGTGGAGCTCGCGCTCACCGCCCCGAGCGGGGATCGGCACCGCTGGTGGCTGCCGATCTCTGACCTGCGACAGCTCGGCTGGATCGACGCCCTGCTCCACCGCGCGTTCGCCAACTCCCAATCGGCGCCGACCACGCTGGTGACCACCCCGCGGGGATCGCGCCTGCCCGGCTCACTGGGGCCCACCCGGTCGGCGCGGGCGTCATCCCCCCGGCGTCCGGCGCTGAGTCGGTAGGCGACGCCGCTGCTCCCGTCGCCACACCGTGCCGATCGTGGCCAGCAGCGAGCCCGCCGCCAGGCAGAGCACCCCGACCACGATCACGACCTTGACGGGGGCGGAGGCGTCCGGGACCAGGAAGGCGGCGATGTCGACCGCGAACGACGCCGCCACCACCACCGTGAGCGCTGCCGCCGCCCGGTTCAGCCGAGCGTCCAGTCGCTGCCCGCGCAGCGACGACTCCGCCAGCAGCGAGTTGGCGACGTGGTCCAGTAGGGCGGTGGCGCGCTCGTGGATCCGGTCCAGCCCGACCGTCTCCCGGGCCGCCAGGTAGGTGGCCCGGGCCGTCTGGTGCGACTCCAGCCGGTAGGAGTCGAGGTGGTGGTACTCCGCCCAGAGCCGATCCAGGAACCGGCGAAAATCTTCGGTGCGGATCGGCCCGAGCGCCGCCCGGGCCAGTTCCGACAAGGTGCGCCGACTGGCGGTCATCGCGCCGAACAGGATCGACACCTGCGCCACCGCGATGTCCGCTGGCTCCAGCATGGTCAGCAGTGGGTCCAGGGCGACGGTCGGGTCGCCCTCCCAGGCGTAGGTGTAGGGCAGCACGATTCGACAGCCGGCCCCCACCGTCACCTTCGGCACCCGGGCATCGGGCCGCCACGGTGGGGCGGAGGTGACGACGTGGCAGTTGTACCGCACCGCATGCCGCTCCACCTGGGACGGCCATAGTTCATGACTCCGCCCCGGGGGGATCGCCAGCTCTTTGATCACCCCGGCGGTGACCGCCGCGTCCAACGCGGCCCCGATCACGGGTGTGTCCGCCACCCGCAGCCGGTCGTTGATGACCGCATCGAACTCCGCCAGCTGATGGACGTCCATATCGGACAGTTTCTGCCCCGGGTGGCTCAGGGCATAGGTCAGCAGCACCACCCCGGCGGCCAGAAACCGGGCGCGGCACGCCCGGATCTCCACTCCGGGTACGACGACGGCCGCTTGGACCAGCTCGGTCAGGTCCGCCTCGAGCGTGCCCTCCCGGTTGTACACCTGGGACGCCAGCTCCCCGGGCCACAGCCGGTAGCGGCCCCGCCCGGGCACCTCCACCACGGCCGGTCCCGATCGGAGCGCGCCGTAGTGCAACGGGTACACCCGAGTCTGTAGATGCAGTACCTCGGTCATCGGACGGCCACCGCGAGGTGCTCCGGCACCAGCGCATGCTCCGGCAGCCGCACCTCCCCCAGATAGCGCCGCTGCTGCTCTTCCAGACTGAAGTTCCGGACCTCGGCTCCGAGCAGGGCCGCCAACTGCGAGAACTCGAAGTGCGTGGCCTCCTCCGGCACCGACCGCTGCCGGAACCACTTCCGCTGCACCGCCAGCACGGGATTGTCGACCGCTGCCTCGGGCCAGTAACTGACCACGCTCATCACCGCCTGCCAGCGCCGCCCCAGGCCGGCGACCGCCGCCGCGTCCGCCGGCGGCAGGTAGTAGATCAGCCCCTCGGCCACGTACCCCACCGGCCGCCCCGCGCTGAGTTCACGCACCCGGGCGACCAACTGTTCCCGGTCCGCGGCGCGACTCAGGTCCAGCGGCAGGTGCACGACCTCCCGCTCCGGCAACACCCCGTCGGCGGTCAGCGCCGCCGCCCGCGCCTGTTTCGCGTGCACGATGTGGGGTAGGTCCGCCTCCACCGCGGTGGTCACCGGCAGCAGCCACGGGTACGAGGTGAAGCCGGCGCCGCAGAAGACCAACACGGTGTCCGGGTGCCGAGCCAGCAGCCCGGTCAACTCATCCAGAATGGAGCGACCGCGGAGCGAGACCACCAGGTCGTCGTGGGGATAGACGGTGGCGGCGAACTCCTCCCACATCTGCTGCACTCGGGCCCGCTCCTGCTCCGGGATCCACCACCGAGCCAGTGGATCCCGGCTCAGCTCCGGCAGGCGAGCCCGAGATTCATTCACAAGGTACGCGGTCGCTTCCACACCGTGGTCCATACCGCTCAGTGAAGCAGAGCCGAACCACCCCGCAGCCAACGACCACCGTCGGTGGGTCAATTGATCGCCATGTCCACGAACCGCGAGAAGTGCAGCTGGGCGGCGACGGTGATGGTGTCGGTCGGACCGTTGCGGTGCTTGGCCACGATGAAGTCCGCCTCCCCGGCCCGAGGCGACTCCTTGTCGTAGTAGTCGTCTCGGTGCAGCAGGATCACCACGTCCGCGTCCTGCTCGATCGCGCCGGACTCCCGCAGGTCAGACAGTTGCGGTCGCTTGTCGGTCCGCTGCTCCGGCCCCCGGTTCAGCTGCGCGATCGCCACCACCGGGCAGTCGATCTCCTTGGCGAGCAGCTTCAACCCCCGGGACAGCTCGGAGACCTCCTGCTGCCGGCTCTCCACCCGCTTCGGGGACGTCATCAGCTGCAGATAGTCGACGACCAGCAGCTTCAGGTCGTGCCGCTGCTTCAACCGACGCGCCTTGGCCCGGATCTCCATCATGGTCAAGTTGGGAGTGTCGTCAATGAACAGCGGCGCCTCGCTGATCTCCCCCATCTTCCGGGCCAGCTTGGTCCAGTCGTCGTCGGACAGCGAACCGGAGCGGAGCACGTGCAGCGGCACCCGGGCCTCCGCCGACAAGATCCGCATCACGATCTCGACCTTGCTCATCTCCAGCGAGAACACCGCGCTGGTCAGGCTGTGCCGGACCGCGGCGTGCCGAACGAAATCCAGCCCCACGGTGGACTTACCGAGGCCGGGGCGACCGGCCACCACGATCAACTGCCCGGGGTGCAGCCCGTTGAGCAACTGGTCCAGGTCGCTGAAGCCGGTCGGGACCCCGCTGAGCATCCCCTCCTGGGCCCCGATCGCCTCGATCTCATCCAGGGTGGGCTGCAGCACGTCGGCGAGCACCTGGAAGTCCTCGCTGACCCGCCGCTCGGTCACCTCGTAGACCGCCTGCTGGGCCAGGTCCACCACGTCGTCCACGTCCCGCCCCGCCCCGGCGGCAGCCCCGTACCCCAACTGGACGATCCGGGTGCCCGCCTCCACCAGCCGCCGCAGCACCGCCCGCTCCGCCACGATCCGGGCGTAGTAGGCGGTGTTCGCGGCGGTCGGTACGGCGTGGACCAGGTCGTGCACGTACGCCAGCCCGCCGACCCGCCCGATCGTGCCCGCATCGGTCAGAGCGGCGGTGACGGTGACCGGGTCAGCCGGCTCACCCCGGCCGTACAGGTCGAGGATCGCGTCAAAGATGATCGAATGGGCGGGCCGGTAGAAGTCGCTCGAGCGCAGAATCTCGATCACGTCTGCGATCGCGTCCTTGGACAGCAGCATCCCGCCCAATACGCTCTGCTCGGCCGCAATGTCCTGCGGCGGAGTGCGGTCGAACTGCACCTCCCCCGACGGGGAGGGTTCCGCCAGCGCCCGCACCTCCTCCGTGACCGACACCCGGGCCCCCCTTTCCGCTGTGTCGTCGACGTCCATGCTCCGGGCGGGTGTGACAGTCCCGCCGCCTACCTGTCACCCCACGGGCTGCGAGCGTAGGGCGGCGGGCGCATCCGGCTCAACCACCTGGGTGGACGACCCTGGGGGCAAGCTGTGGAAAACCCGCGAACGGTTGTGCACAGTGCTGTGGACAACCTGTGGAAAAGTCCCGCCAGACTCACCGCAAACCTGCTGTGAGCTGGGAAAACATCATCCCCAGGTTGTGCGGACAAGAAAACCGCGGTGGGTGTGGGCGCGGCGTGTCGCGCCCACACCCACCGCGGTAGTGCGCTACCCGGCCCGCCCGCCGGTTACTTGGCGGGCTGGACCGTCAGGTCGAAGGTCGCGGTGACCTCCGGGTGCAGCCGCACCCGGATCTGGTGCTTCCCGACCGACTTGATCGCGGTGGACACCTCCAGCCGACGCCGGTCCAGCGCCGGCCCGCCCGCGGCCTTCACCGCCTCCACGATCTCGGCCGGGGTGATCGACCCGAACAGCCGACCACCGCTGCCCGCGCGCGCCGTCAGCTGCACGTCCAGCCCGGCCAGCTGCGCGGCGACCTGGTTAGCCTGGTCCAGGTCGCGGATCTCCCGCGCCTCCCGGGCCCGGCGGATGGCCGCAACCTCCTTCTCCGCGCCCCGGGTCCAGCGGATCGCGTACCCGCGCGGCAGTAGGTAGTTACGCCCGTACCCGTCCTTGACCTCGAGCACGTCACCGGCGCTGCCGAGGCCCGCCACCTCCTGAGTAAGGATGATCTTCATCAGTGCCTCCGTCAGCGGGTCGAGCTGGTGTAGGGCAGCAGTGCCATCTCCCGGGCGTTCTTGATCGCCCGAGCGATCTGGCGCTGCTGCTGGGCCGTCACACCGGTCACCCGCCGCGCGCGGATCTTGCCCCGGTCGGAGACGAACTTCCGCAGCAGGGCGGTGTCCTTGTAGTCGACGTAGGTGATCCCCTCCTTGTCGAGCGGGTTCACCTTCTTCTTTGGCTTGCGTACCGCCGCAGCCTTAGCCATGTACCTCTACTCCAGTCACTGTGGAAACGCCGTACTGATCAGAACGGGGGCTCGTCGTCGAAGCCGTTGGCCGCACCGGCACCGGCCGGCGCGGCCGGAGTCGCCGACGCCCACGGGTCGTCGACCGGGGCGCCGCCGCCGAACCCGCCCCCACCGGAGGAACGCGCCATCTTCTGGACCTTGGCGGTGGCGTACCGCAGGGAGGGGCCGACTTCGTCCACCTCCACCTCAAACACGGTGCGCTTCTCGCCCTCTCGGGTCTCGTACGTGCGCTGCCGCAGTCGCCCGAACACGATGACCCGGGTGCCGCGCTGCAACGACTCCGCCACGTGCTCCGCTGCCTGCCGCCACACGTTGCAGGTCAGGAACAGCGCCTCGCCGTCCTTCCACTCCCCGGTCTGGCGGTCCAGATAGCGGGGGGTGGACGCGACCCGGAACCGCGCCACGGCCGCCCCCGAAGGGGTGAACCGCAGCTCCGGATCGTCGGTCAAGTTGCCGATCAGGGTGATGTTGGTGTCTCCAGCTGCCATGGCGCTCCCTCTCCTTCGCCGTCCGCCGCCCGTCGTGAGCGCGTCACCGCTGAGGGTGTCGCACCAGTACGACAGCGGCGGAACCGCCGTCACCGGATGTCAGGCCGGATAACCTTCGTCCGCAGGACGGCCTCGTTCAGTCGCAGCTGCCGATCAAGCTCGGCCACTGCCTCCGGGGTGCACCGCAGGTCCATCACCGCGTAGATCCCCTCGGACCGCTTGCCGATCTCGTACGCGAGTCGACGCCGGCCCCACACATCCAGCTTCTCCACCACACCACCGGAGTCGCGGATCACTTTCAGGTAGTTGTCCAGCGACTGCCCGACGGTGCGCTCCTCGAGACCGGGGTCGAGGATCACCATGACTTCGTAGTGACGCAAGACTCACTCACCTCCTCTGGGCTCAAGCGGCCACGGTCGGTCCGTGGCAGGAGGTCATGCGTCCCCGCCGGGCGGCGACCCGCCGGCGGGCCGGGCGCAATCGTAGCGCGCGGAGTATGACCGCGGGGCGTCGGATCCACTTCATTTGGGTGGGACCTGGGGAGGAACGACCACACCGACGAGGATGGATCTCTGACGCCCCGCGGAGCTCATCGATCTGGAATTGACAGTGGGCGGTTACCCGCCCGGTCAGCCGTTAGGCCGGATCCCGCACCGCCCGCTGCCCCAGCAGCACCCGAATCGCTCCGGCGGACACCCCCACCACGCAGACCGTGGCGATCAGTGCCAGCAGGCCGACCGAGCCGTCATCCGGGGCGGAGGAGGCCGCCGGGGCGATGTCCGCGGTGTCGTCCGCGTCCTCGGTCGGCCCCACCTCCGCGTCGGCCTCCGACTCGTCCGCATCGGCCGGCTCCGGGCGGTTGCTCATCGCACCGTCGGCGGGGCTGGTGCCGGGCAGCGGCTCCGGCTCGTCCACCTCGGTGGCGTCCCCGGGCACCCAGCCCCCCGGACGCGCGCTGCCATCGGGCTCGGCCGCTTCCCCGTACGCCCCTCCGACCGCGGATGGACTGGGGGCCGGCTCCTGGCTCGGAGGGGTCTCCCCCGGGTCGTCCACCGGTGCCGGGGTGGTCGGCACCGGATCCGGCGTCGGTGGGGGAGTGACGGTCACCGTGACCCGGCTGCGAGGGGAGGCCACCAGGCACCGCACCCGCAAGGTGACGGTGAAGCTGGCGGGGCCCTCCTCGACCGGCAGGGTGTAGGAGTGGCCCGCCGCCACCGACTCCTGCCCTCCGTCCCAGCTCAGGGTCATCGAACGAGACGCCTGGTTGACGAACTCGATCTGGGACCCCTCCACCACGGTCAGCTCACTGCGATCCACCGCGGAGCTGCCACCGAGGCCGAGCAGACCGCAACTAGCGGTAAAAGTCACCGTCTCGGTGGACTGCGCAGCGGCCGGTGAACCAGCGAGTGGCACCAGTGCGCCCGCGAATGCGGCGGTCGCCAGCAGCGCCAGGCGCTGGCGCCGGGTACCGAGCAGGCGTGGGCGTGAAGTCATGTCTCTCAGCTCCCAGGGTCGACACTGGCGGGGGCGCACCCCGACGGGATCGTCGGTGGACATCCTGGCCCATCCCGCCCAACGAAGAGAAACGTGACCAGTAACGGACCAGACCCGGCAGTGACCTGATAACTTGCCGGGTCCGACAGCTACCGGAAGCGGGGATGGTCTGGTCGCCGCGCCACCCTAACCGGAAGTCATCGCCACGCTAAGGTTGGACTCCATGCGGATCGGTGCGCACGTGGAACGGGTCGACCCCCTCGCCGAGGCGGCTGCCCGAGATGCCGAGATAGTGCAGTTCTTCCTGACTGATCCGCAAGGTTGGGAGGAGCCGCAACCCCGGGCCGACGCGGAGGCGATCCGCGCCTCCGCAGTCGACGTGGTGATCCACGCGCCGTACCGGATCAATGTCGCCACCCTCAACAACCGGGTCCGGATTCCTAGCCGCAAGCTGCTGTTCGCGCACGCCCGCGGCGCGGCCGCGCTCGGCGCGATCGGCCTGGTGGTGCACGGCGGCCACGTCAGCAAGGGAGACGACCTGGCGGCCGGGATCGACAACTGGCGCAAGGCCTTCCAGTACGCGGAGGAGCAAGGCGGCTTCCCCGTCCCGGTGTTGATCGAAAACACCGCCGGGGGCGACAACGCGTGCGCCCGCCGGCTGGACTCGCTGGCGCGGCTGTGGGACGCGGTGGGGGAGTTCGGTGCCGGGTTCTGTTTGGACACGTGCCACGCCTTCGCCGGTGGGGAAGAACTCCTCGGCCTGGTGGAGCGAATCAAGGCGATCACCGGCCGGATCGATCTGATCCACGCCAACAATTCCCGCGATCCGTTCAACTCCCGGCGCGACCGCCACGCCAACCTCACCCAGGGGAAGATCGATCCGGCCCTGATCGTGGAGGTGGTCCGGACCGCCGGCGCGCCGGTCGTGGTCGAGACCCCGGATGACGACGGCGGGCAGGCGGCGGACATCGCATACCTGCGGCAGCAGCTCGGACGGTAAGGCGAATGAGGGATGGAGGCCACTGACCGGACCGGGTCGACCTCCCCGGAACCGATCTCCCCGGAGCCGGACACCGGGTCGGACATCCCTGCCCTGGCCCCACGCGTGCCCGCCCGCCCGGATACCTCGGCCGAGCCCGACGCGACCGACGTCGGAGCCGCGGAGACCACCGCGCCCGCAGAAGCCACCGCGACCGTGACCACGGATTCCGATCCGACCACCCCGGTCGCCGCGGAGCCCACGGAGGAGCCCCCGGCGGGGGAGACCACCCCGGAGGAGGCCGCCGAGGAGACACCGACGGAACCGGCGGAGGAAGAGACGGGGGAAGAGGGCGAGGAAGAAGCGGGACCCTCCGAAGAGGACCGGTGGGCCGCGTTCGCCCCGCTCCCGGAGCGCCCGCCGGGGCGGATCCGGCGCGCCCTGTCCGCAGTGGGCGCCGCGCTGATCCACGAGTGGACCCTGGTGTCGGTGGGGGCGGCCCTCCTGGCGGTGGTGATGACCTGGCCGGCGCTGCGCTACCCCCAGTACACCCTGCCGCAGGACACCGGTGATCCGACCCTGGTGGCCTGGCTGCTGGCGTGGCCCGGCCACATCCTGCTGACCGACCCCGGCCAGCTGTGGCACACCAACGCGTTCTACCCGGAGCGGTGGAGCTACGCGTTCACCGACACCCTGCTCGGATACGCCCCGGCCAGCCTGCTCGGTGAGGGGCCCGCCGACGCGATCCTCCGCTACAACATCCTGTTCGTGCTGGCGCACGCGCTGGCGTTCGTGGGCGGGTACGTCCTGGCCCGACAACTCGGCACCGGCCCGATCCCCGCGTTGGTGCTGGCGCTGGCGTTCGCGTACGCGCCCTGGCGCATGACCCAGGCCGGGCACCTGCACGTGCTGTCCACCGGAGGGATCGCGCTCTCGTTGGCGATGCTGGCCCGCGGCAACGGCTGGTCGTTACGACGAGGCTTCCAGCCGAAGAAGGTGCGGCCGGTGTGGATCATGGCCGGTTGGCTGGTCGCGGCGTGGCAGATCACGCTCGGGTTCGGCATCGGCTTGCCGTTCGGGTACGTGCTGGCCGGGATCTGCCTGGTGGTCGCGGTGGCCTGGGTGGTGCGCCGGATCCTGCGCCGCCCCCGGCAGCGGATCGGCCGGGTGGTGACCGTCAACCTGATCGGCGGCGGGTTGTTCGCGGCGGTGTGCGGGCTGATGGCACTGCCCTACCTGACCGTGGTCGAGCAGCATCCCCACGCCCGCCGGGACTTCCAGCTCCTGGAGGCGTTCTCACCGCCGCTGCAAGGGTTCGTCACCGCCCCGGAGCAGTCCTGGCTGTGGGGGGCGCTGCACGCCGGCCCCCGGGCGGAGTTGGCGTGGGCACCGGAGATGGCGCTCCTGCCGGGGTTCGCGCTGATCGGGTTGGCCGCCACCGGGTTGGTGTTCTCGGTCTGGTCCTGGCGGGTCCGGTTGGGGCTGGCCATCGGGGTGGTGGTCAGCGTCGGGCTCGCCATGGGTACCCAGCTGCTGGACGGCGAGATCTACCGGTTGCTGCACGAACACCTTCCCGGCTGGGACGCGCTGCGCACCCCGGGGCGGCTGGTCATCTGGACCACGCTGCTGCTCGGGGTGCTAGCCGCCGGCGCGGTGGCGGCGTTCCTGGCGCGTGCCCGGGAGCTGTCACTGTCCCATGGGTACCCCCGCCCGCGCCCGTGGCTGCGGGTGGCGGCCCTGGTGCCGGTGGCGCTGGTGCTGGTGGAGGGGATCAACACCATTCCGCACCCGGTGGTGCCGCCGCCGCCGGCCGCGTGGGCCACCGTGGAGGGGCCGGTGCTGGTGCTGCCCAGCGACCAGCTCACCGACATGCGGGTGATGCTGTGGAGCACCGACCGGTTCGTACCACTGATCAACGGCGGCTCCGGGTTCACGCCCACGTCCCTGCATGAGACCCGGCAGATCACCGCCAGCTTCCCGGACGAGGCGAGCGTGTCTCACCTGCGGGCGCTGGGGGTGGAGACGGTGCTGGTCCTCCCGGAGGCGGTCGGCACCCCCTGGGAGGGGGCGCTCACCGCCACCGGCGACCGGCTGGGGATCGCCCGGGAGGAGCAGGACGACGGGGTGGTGGTGTTCCACCTCAACCCGGAGCCGGGCGATCTCTCCGACCTCGGCGGTCTGCCCGGCCCCGGTAACCAGCCCGGTCCCGGTGGACAGCCCGGCCCGGGTCTCACCCCGGGGCCGCGACCGACGGTGCCGCCGGGACCGCCTTCCGATCGCTGATCCGGTCCGGGGCGCCGTCGAACACCCCACCGTCCGGGTCGTCCGGGTACTGCTGGCGCACCACATCGTGCCGAGGCTGGAGGATGTCCCGTACCACCAGCAGGCACAGCACCGCCACCGTCAACCAGCGCAGACTGGCGGCGACGATGAACCACCCCTCCGGCATCAGGAACTGATCCTCGGGCCGGGTGCTGACCCGCAGCAGCTGGCCGTAGAAGGTGAAGAAGTAGATCACCTCCGCGGCCTGCCAGGCCAGGAACGCTCCCCACCGGGGGCGGGCCAACACCACCAGCGGCAGCAGCCACAGCACGAACTGCTGCGACCACACCTTGTTGACCAGCAGGAACGCCGCCACCACCAGGAACGCCAGGGCGGCCAGCCGAGGCCGGCGCGGCGCCTTCCAGGTCAGCCAGGCCACCCCCAGGCAGGCCAGCCCGAACAGGGCGTAGGACAGCCAGTTCAGGTGAGGGTCGACGTGCCCGGCGAGCCACTCGAACGGCCCCGATCCGGCGACCAGTTGCCGGTCCAGGTACTGCCCGACGTACCAGAAGGTGCCCCAGTCCACGCCCCGTTCGGTGTTCAGCTCCAGGAACCGGGACCAGTTGTCGATGTTGCCGCGCCGGCTCCACTCCGCCAGCATCACCGGCAGGTTGACCGCCAGCCAGCCCCCGACCGCGGCGATGATCGCCTGCCCGGCCGGCCGGTACCGGCCGGTGCGTAGCGCCAGCAGCAGCAGCGGCAGGAGCAGAAATCCCGGCCACAGCTTGGTGGCGGTGCCCAGCCCCAGCAGCGCCCCGGCCAGCACCGGCCGCTGGCGGGCCCACGCCGCGATCCCCCCGATCGCGAACACCACCGCCAACAGGTCCCAGTTGACGGTGGCGGTCAGCAGCAACGCCGGCGCTACCGCCAACATCGCCACGTCCCACGGCCGACGCTGGCGCAGCCGCAGCATCAGCACCACCGACGCCACCGCGCAGCCGGCCAGCGCCACCGCGGTCAGGTCATAGAACCAGGCGAACTCCTGGATCGCCATCGTCTGCCCCAGCAGGTACACCGGCACCCCGATCAGGCTCATGAACACCCCGATCAGGACCGGATACTCCAGGGGATAGTCCAGATAGGGCAGTCCCCCCTCGCTGAGTCCGCCGGGCGCGCCGTACAGCGCCATCACGTCGCTGTAGCAGAACCGCCACAACTGGCCGGACTCCACCCAGGTGGCGCCGTTACGGCACGGGGACTTCTGCACCCAGTGCAGCGCCAGGGTGAGGCAGGTGAGGGCGAGCACGATCTGGGCCGGGGACCAGAACCCCGATCTGGGGGCCGCGTGTGCCCCGAACGGTCCCCCGATCAGTTCCGACAGCCCCGCCACGAACCGGTCGGAGCGGCTGGGCTTATCCATCGGGCCGCGCTGCTCCGGCGCGGACGGAGGCCGAACCGATGCGCTCATACCCCGCGTGGTCAACCCTGGACCCGGCCGACACCGAGCACCGACTGCCCGAACGGCGGCCGGAACCGCTGCTCCGCCCAGGCCACTGATCTGATCACGGTGGCATCGTAGGTCCGCAGCGCCAGGGTGTCCCGGGGGATCATCCGGCAGCACCGCATCAGCAGGAACCAGGAGATCAACCCCACCGAGTTGACGTAGTGCAGCCGCTCGATCGTCAACCCGGCGGCGGTCATGGCGTCGGTGAGACTCGCCCGGGTGTACCGGCGGTAGTGGCCGATCAACCGGTCGAACCGACTCATCGCCCCCGGGAAGGCGGGCACGAACACCACCACCGCCCCGCCCGGGCGGACCATCCCGGCCACACTCCGCAGCGCGGCCACGTCATCGGCGATGTGCTCCAGCACGTTCAGCAGCACCGCCCCGGTGTGCTCCTTGGTCTGCCCCTCGACCTCCGGTACCGGGAGCTCGAGCTGGCGCACCTGCACCACCGGGTCGTCGGCGAACCGCGCCGCCAGGGCGGCGTACCGGTCCGGATCCGGTTCCGTGGCGGTGAAACGGCGCCGACCGACCGCTAACTCGGCGGCGTAGTCGCCGATCCCGCTGCCGAACTCGATCGGATCTTCCCCGAGATAGGGGGAGACCAGGCGCACCAGCCACCGCCGGTAGTGCCGGGCCCCCCGCAGATCCTCCAGCACCTCGGACTGGAGTCGGGACTCCGCCTGCGTGTGCATGACCCTCCCCGTGGCACGGACAGCGCCTGACGTTACCAGCCGATGCCCGGACGGTGGGGAAATCCACGCCGCCCAGTCAGGGTGGTCAGTCGCCCCATGGCGGCCACGGTAGGAGGCGACCACTGTCGTCATCGCCCCAACCGGGATCACCGACGTCACCGGGATCGCCGGGGTCGATCACGCCCGGATCGCTGTCCGCACCGCCGCCGCGACCGCCCTGGTCGCCCGGGCCACCGGGGCCGCGCCGATCATCATCGTCGTCATCGTCGGAGTCACACTGGATGATCGGCAGCCGGCAGAGGGGATCGTCGTCGTCCTCCGGCTCCGGCAACACCCCGTTGGCGTACGGGTGGTTCGGGTTGCCGACGTCCGGCGCGGGCGGGAACTGCTGGATCTCGTAGCCCTTGACGGCATGGGCGTCGTCCATGAACTTCTTCCAGATCCAGGACGGCAATTGATGGCTACCAATGTTCGAACCATCGGCGTTGTAGATCGGTTTGCCCTTGTCGTCGCCGACCCAGACCGCGGCCGCCAGCTGCGGGGTGTAGCCCACCATCCAGGCGTCCATGTTGCCGCCGTCCGGGTGCTCCCAGGTCCCGGTCTTGGCGGCGGCCGGCCGACCGTTGGCCAACTCAGCCCAGTTGAGCGCGGGGATGGTGGACAGCACCCCGGTGATCGCGTCCATGATCGGGGTGTCGATCCGCTGCTCCCCGGCGACCCGGCTGCCGTTGATCTCCACCCATTCGCCGTTCACCTTCTGCTCCACCCGCTCCACGAAGTGCGGCTCGTGGTAGACCCCGCGGGCGGCGAACGTGGCCACCCCGCTGGCGTGGTCGAGCACGGTCACCGGGTACTGCCCGTAGGCCACCGGGTGGTAGAAGTACTCCGGCGCCACCTCATCGGCGCTCTCGATCTCGGTCAGGTCGTGCCAGATCCCCTCCCGGGTGTCCTTCATCATCCGGATCCCGGCGTCCATCGCCGCCTGCACGATCAACGCCGGCCCCCGGTTGCCCGGCACCGCCTCGGAGAAGTAGGCGAACGGCACGTTGTAGGAGTACTGCGTGGACCAGTACAGGGTGCAGTAGTCCGGCGGCACCCCTTCGCAGCTGGTCGCCACCCGGCCGGCGTTGTGGATCTGCTGGGCCGCCCAGTCCGGCTGGTAGTTGCTGGTCCGCCAGTGCGACTTCAGCGAGACCCCTTCCCGCAGCGCCGCCACCAGTGTGTAGATCTTGAAGGTGGAGCCGGGCGCCCGCCCACCGTGCCACCCCAGGTCCGGGGTGTAGTTCGGCCCGGCCAGGTCGAACCCGGTGCCGTCCTCCCCCCCGTAGTAGGCGCGCACCGCCCCGGTGGCCGGATCGATCGCCACGATCGCCGCGTCGACGTCCTTGGAAACGGTCTCCCAATAGGAGGCCTTGTTCTTCCGCCGGGCCGCGTCCAGCGCCGCCTGCTGGATCTCCGGGTCGATGGTGGTGGTGATCCGGTAGCCGCCGGTGGTCAGGTCGGTGATCCCGAAGTTGCGCTCCAGCTCGTACCGGACCTGCCGGACGATGTTGCCCTGCGGCCCCTCGTGCCAGCTCCGGACCCCCTTCGGGTCGATCACCTCCGGCAGCTCCACCAGCTCCGCCCGGGCGGTCGGGTCCAGGGTGCCCATGCCGACCATCTGGTCCAGCACGTAGTTCCATCGGGCCAGCGCCACGCTCTGGTCGTCCGGGTTGTTGAGCGGGTCGTACGGCGACAAGCCACTCCCGTCGTCCGGCACCCGGATCACCCCGGCGAGCAGCGCCGCCTCACCCACGCTCAGCTCCACCGCCGGCTTGCCGAAGTACGCCTTGGCGGCCGCCTCGATCCCGTGCGCGCCCCGACCGAAGTAGATGGTGTTGAGGTAGAAGTCCAGGATCTCGTCCTTGGAGTACTCCTGGTTCATCTTGTAGGCCATGGCGGCCTCTTGCAGCTTCCGGGAGTAGCTGTCCTCGGTGAGCTCAGCGGCGTGCCGGGTGTACTGCTGGTCGATGGTGGAGGCGCCCTGCCGCTCCCCGCCGGTGATGTTGTTGATGAACGCCCGGGCGATCCCCTGGAAGTCGACCCCGCTGTGGTCCCAGAACTTGTTGTCCTCCGCCGCGACCACCGCGTTGCGCACGTGCTCCAGCTCCGGGACGGTGGTGTCGATGATCTCCCGGTTGACCTCCTGCAGCACCGCCATCTCGGAGCCGTCGGCGTAGAGGATGGTGCTGACCTCGGGTAGGTCCAGCTCCTCTGGCAGGGGCACCGACTCCACGTAGTAGCTGAGCGCGACCATCCCCCCGCCGGCCGCGATCACCAGGACGGCCAGGAAGGACAGCAGGGTGTTGCGGATCCAGCGCCGCTTCTTCTTCCGCCCGGGGGGGCGCGCCCCCGCGCCCCCGCCCGCCGGCCGCGGGGGCTCCCCGCCGCCGGGCCGGACACTGGCCCGGCCGGCCGCTCCGCCGGCGGCCGGGGAGACCGGGACACTGGCCCGCCCGGCCGCAGCCCGGCCGGACCCCCAGTCGTACCGGGGTCGGGGCCCGTCCTCCTCGCCTACCGGGCTGCCGACCGCGGCGGCGCCGACCGCCGCGCTGCCCACCGTCGCCCGCCCGGCCGGGACCCGCGCCCGGGCCGACGCCACGCTGACGGAGGCGGTCGCCCGCGCGGTGGAGCGGGGAGCCGGTTCGGCGTACGAGTCCACCGCGTAAGGATCGGGGCCGGAGCGCGCATACGGGTCCGCCGCGTACCCCGCGGCGGGGTCAGGCTGCTGGGAATAGCTGTCCTGGTAACCGCTGTAAGCATCGTCGTACGACCCGTACGGGTCGTAACCCGCGTACCCGCGGTCGTCAGATCGGGGATGGTCGTACGAGTTCATTGCCTACACCATGCCCTCGCTCACTGGGATTGTCGTCCCAGGACCGGACAGACCGTGACGCGTGACACGCCCGCCACTCATGCCCGGGCTCTCCGCTGCTCCCTCATCCGTATCACGTCGTCGCCACCTTCAGCACCGGTTCCGAGGACGAACTGCTCGACGAGCAGATTCCAGTCGCAACCACGACAGACTTCGACCACGTACACCCGGAACTCCCGGAGCCGGGCGGCGAGCGCCGGCAGATCAGCACGCCGCCGCGCCTGCCCGGACGCGTGCCGCAACTCGTCACCGTACACGTAGTGGACGAGCGTGAGGTTCTCCCGGCGGCAGATCGGGCACCGGACGTCGATCGGATCGCCGTGGTACTTGGCGGCGTTTTTAAGGTACGGCGAGGCGTCGCACACTTCATAGGTAGACACCAGGCCGGCGTAGACGTCCCGCAGCAGCGCCCGTCGCCTGAGGGAGTAGTCCACGAGCTGCCGCTGGGTACGCATGGGAAAGAGCGTACGCAGCCGAGGCTGCTCCCGCCACCACCGTTGCTGGCGAATCTGACCCCGATGTATCGTGACGATACATCGAGTCGGTATGTGGGTACGGTATGTCGGACCGGTAGATCGGCCGACCACGTGCCCGGGTCATCCCTGGTCACGACCTGGTCGGGCCGGGGCGGTCGACGAAGGGGGTAGGGCGTGGCAACGCTGGAGTTCGCCATCCTGGGCCTCCTGCATGAGGGCCCGATGCACGGGTACGAGTTGCGAAAGCAGCTGACCACCAAGCTTGGAGCGATCCGGGCGGCGATCAGCTACGGCACGCTGTACCCGACACTGCGCCGGATGCAGGCGGATGGTCTCATCGCCGAGGCGGACGAAGCCACCCCGGAGGACGAGACCGTGCCGCCCCTGACCAGCCGGCGGGGCCGGATCGTCTACAAGATTACGGCCGAGGGCAAGGAGCGATTCGGTGAACTGCTGGCCCAGGCCGGGCCGGAGACCTGGGAGGACACCGGGTTCGGAGTGCACTTCGCATTCTTCTCCCGCACCGACCGGGCCACCCGGTTACGCATCCTGGAGGGTCGGCGGCGCAAGGTGGAGGAGCGCCGGGAAGGACTTCGGGAGGTGCTTGCCCGAGCCGCTGAACGCCTCGATGCGTACACCCTGGAACTCCAACGCCACGGGCTCGAGGCCTGTGAGCGGGAGGTCCGCTGGCTGGAGGAGCTCATCGCCAACGAGCGGTCCGGCCTACCCCCACGAACCACACCGCCGCAGGATTCCCTGGGGCGCTGACCACGATCAGAAAGGGAGGACCCGCAATGGGCCCCATCCGTGTCGCCATCGTCGGCGTGGGCAACTGTGCCTCGTCGCTGGTCCAAGGTGTCCAGTATTACCGTGACGCCGACCCGGCCGAACGCGTGCCGGGGCTGATGCACGTACAGTTCGGGGACTATCACATCTCCGACCTGCAGTTCGTGGCCGCCTTCGATGTGGACGCCAAGAAGGTCGGTCGGGACCTCGCCGAGGCGATCGTCGCCAGTGAGAACAACACCGTCACCTTCTGCGACGTGCCGCCGACCGGCGTGACCGTGCAGCGTGGCCCGACCTTCGACGGGCTTGGCCTCTACTACCAGGAGATCATTGACGAGTCGGACGAGCCCGCGGTGGACGTAGCGGCGGCGCTGCGGGCCGCCAAGGCGGATGTGCTGGTCTGCTACCTGCCGGTGGGTTCGGAGGAGGCCACCCGCTACTACGCCCAGGCCGCGATCGACGCCGGCTGCGCGTTCGTGAACGCCCTGCCGGTGTTCATCGCCTCCGACCCGGAGTGGGCGGCCAAGTTCGAGGCGGCCGGGGTGCCGATCGTGGGTGACGACATCAAGTCGCAGGTCGGGGCCACGATCGTGCACCGGCAGCTGGCCAAGCTGTTCGAGGACCGCGGGGTCGAGCTGCTGCGCACCTACCAGCTCAACTTCGGCGGCAACATGGACTTCATGAACATGCTGGAGCGGTCCCGGCTGGAGTCCAAGAAGATCTCGAAGACGCAGTCGGTGGCCTCCCAGATCCCGCACGAGATGAACGCGCGGGACATCCACATCGGGCCGTCGGACCACGTGCCGTGGCTGGACGACCGGAAGTGGGCCTACATCCGGCTGGAGGGCCGGACGTTCGGGGACGTGCCGCTCAACGCGGAGCTCAAGCTCGAGGTGTGGGACTCGCCGAACTCCGCCGGTGTGATCATCGACGCGATCCGCGCGGCGAAGATCGCCAAGGACCGGGGGCAGGGCGGCCCGCTGCTGTCGGCGTCGGCGTACTTCATGAAGTCGCCGCCGCAGCAGATGGCCGACCACGAGGCGCGGGAAGCGGTCGAAGCGTTCATTCGGGGTGAGTGAACAACGGCCGAGAGCAGTGACAGTTATCACTGCTCTCGGCCGTAACTTTTCGGGCCGGTCAGCGCTGACCGGCCCAAATTCCTCCATCCGGGGGATTGCCGCATCGACCATTACGGCGACCGGCAACACCGAACCACGTACTAGACGGGGTGGCCGGCCGGTCTCATAGTGAGGCTATGGGCAAGACCGGCGTCCTTGACCGGGTGGCGGCCGACCTCGCACGCGGGTCGACCCACTCTGCCATCCAGCGGTTAGGCAGCCTCGTCGCCGCACACCCCCACGACCTGGATCTACGGCGGCGCTTGGCAGCGGCCTATCGGCGAGTGGGTAACCGGATCCAAGCCGGGCGGTGGGACTACCTCACCCTAGGCGCGGACCCCGCTGAAATCCAGGCGTTCGAGCGGGCGTACCCGTCTGCCCGGGCGCGACTGCGCCAACTGCGCTGGCCCCACCGCCCCGGAGAGGCGGCCACCCAGTACGCCCGGGACCGATTGCGCCGACTGGTCGCCGAAGCCGAGGCTGAGCACGACCGCTTGATCGCGGCCCGGGCCACCCGGCGCCGTGACCGCACCGCCGCCGCGGCCAAGGCGCAGCCCACCTGGCTCGAACGAATGGCGCGCTTCCTGTATCAGGCGTGGCCGGACAACTTATCCGGCGCGCCCGGCCGGAGATCGTTGGCAGCCCGACTGCTGACTGGTCCCGCCGGGCGCCGGACCGTACGCATCGGCGTCGTCGCCATCGTGGCGGCGACGCCGTTTGCGGTTGTGGGCATCCTGACTGTAACCAGTTGGATAGTCCACTAAGGCTAGTTATCGTTTTGTTATCCGCCAGCCAGGCATCAGCGGTGGCACCGGACACCGGTTCTCGTCGATGATCGAAGTGTGGCGAAGGCGGACGTATTGGCACGCGTCAAGCAGGATCTCGCGCTCGGGCACACCCACTCCGCCACGCAACGGCTCCGCACCCTGATCGCCATCGATCCCGACGACCTGGAACTACGGCGGATGCTCGTAGAGATCCACCGCCAGACCGGCAACCTGGTCGAAGCCGGCCGGTGGGGGTTCCTGTTCGAGGACGTAAGCCACGCCGAACTCGCCGCCTTCACCCGTGCCAACCCCGATCCATGGCTACGGCTGCGACTGCTGCGCTGGGAGGGGGACGACCATCAGCTCGGCCCGACCGCCCGGGCCCGGTTGGACGAGTTACGCGCGGCCGCGGCCGCAGCCGGCCCACCAGCCACCTACCGCGGGCCGTGGCGGTCCCGACCGCGGACGGAGCGAAGCGCCGCGCTCCCGTGTCTATTCGTATTGGTCGTGCTCGGGACGTTCAGTTTCTTCGCGGCGGTCGGGCTGTATCGTTTCCTCGCTTGGATCCTGGACTAACCGCCCTGATCACTCCTCATTTGCCCGTTTCCTTACCGGCAACTGTGCCTTAACGGCAACTGTGCAGGTGGCGCCCCACCGTTATCCTCGAAATAGCACGGAGGGAGGGCGGATGGACGCGGCGACCGTGCTGTTCCTCGCGATCGGCAGTCTCGGGCTGCTGCTACTGGCGCTGAGCCTGGCCGGGGTGGAACTGTTCCATCTCGACAGTCTGGTGCCGATGGAGGCGGTGGCGGCTGGCCTGGGTGTGTTCGGGTTCGCCTCCGCTGGGGCCAACGCGGCCTTCGCCGGCGGCGGCATGCCCGCGCTGCTGGGCGCGGGCGTGATCGGCGTGGCCGCTTCGGTACCCGCTGGTTGGCTGTCACTCCGGTTGACCCGGGCGCTGCAACAGATGCGGACCGACGCTACTCCCCGTCGGAGCGACCTGCCCGGATCGGTCGGGGTGGTGGTCACCCCGATTCCCGCCCAAGGCTACGGCGAAGTCCGCGTGACCCTGGGCGGTCAGCCGGTCAAGCTGAATGCCCGAGCGAGGAGAGCCATTCCCCTGGGCGCACAGGTTTTCGTCATCGAGGCAACCAGCGAGACCAGTGTGTTCGTCGAGCCGGTGCCCGGTGACCCATCCACCACCCCCCGGCCGTAACCCCCATTAATTAGTCCTCATCGGACCCTACTCCTTAGGGAAGCTATGGCTATTGTCCTTGCCATCGGCGGCGGAGTGCTGCTGCTCGTGCTGCTGACACTGTTCATCATCTCCCGGATCAAGGTGGCCGGGCCCAACGAGGCGTTCATCGTCACCGGCCGCAAGGGTCGCACCACCACGACCGCTGACGGCACCGCCACCCGTGACCTGTCCGGTCAGAAGGTGGTCATGGGCGCCTCGGTGTTCGTCTGGCCCGTGATCCAGAAACTGCACACCCTGGACCTGTCCAGCCGGGGGATCCGAGTAGAGATCCACGGCGCGGTCAGCAAGCAGGGCATCCGGACCAACCTGCAAGGGGTCGCGATCGTCAAGGTCGGCGGGACCGAGTCGGCGATCCGGGCGGCCGCCCAGCGGTTCCTGCACCAGCAGAACGAAATCGACGAGTTCACCCGGGAAGTGCTCGCCGGTGCGCTCCGCTCGATCGTCGGTCGGCTCACCGTCGAGGAGATCATCCGGGACCGGGCCGCGTTCGCCTCCGCGGTGGCGGAGGAGGCGGAGCACTCGCTCACCAACCAGGGTCTGGTGCTGGACACCTTCCAGCTGCAGGACATCGTGGCGGAAGGGTCCTACCTGGACGACCTCGGGCGGCCGGAAGCGGCCCGGGTGATCAAGGACGCCGCGATCGCGGAGGCGAAGGCCCGGCAGGCCGCCGAGCAGGAGCGGCTGCTGGCCGAAGAGGCGATCGCCGAGGCGGAGCGGAACCTGGAGCTGAAGAAGGCCTCCATCCAGGCGGAGATCGACGCGGCTCGGGCCCAGTCCGAGGCGGCCGGCCCGCTGGCCAAGGCCGAGCGCGACCAGGCGATCCTGGCCGAGCAGCACAAGGTCGCCCAGCGCAAGGCCGAGCTGAAGGACCGCGAGCTGGACACCGAGATCCGGAAGCCGGCCGACGCCGCCCGGTACCAGGTGGAGCAGGAGGCCGAGGGTGCCCGGCGGGCCACCATCGCCGCCGCCGAGGCCGCGGCCGAGCAGGCCCGGCTCATGGGTGAAGGTGAGCGGGCCCGCCGGCAGGCCCTGGCGGAGGCGGCCGCGGTCGAGGGTGCCAAGGAAGGTGAAGCCGAGCAGCGGCGCCGGAGCGCGATCGCGGAGGCGATCCGGCAGGAGGGTGAGGCCGAGGCGGCGGCCATCCTCGCCAAGGGCCGGGCTGAGGCCGAGGCGATGCGGCTGAAGGCGGAGGCGTTCGCCAAGTACGGCGAGGCGGCCGTACTGGACCTGCTGCTGAAGGTCCTGCCCGAGGTGGTGGGCGCCGCTTCCGAGCCGATGAAGGCGATCGACAAGATGACGGTCATCTCCACCGACGGCGCCTCGGCGCTGACCAAGAGCGTGGCCACCAACGTGGCCCAGGGTCTGCAGCTGGGCACCGACCTGACCGGCGTCGACCTGAGCCAGCTGCTAGCCCGGTTGAGCGAACGGTTCGCCGGCGAGCAGTCGTCCCCGCCGGCTGTCTCCGACAACTGATCTCTCACCACGACGTGCCCCGGGCCTCGCATGAGGTCCGGGGCACGTGGGTTCCTACCGCCTCCCGCGCGGCGAAGCCGTCGGTCGCGTCAGTACCGCTCCAGCCGGGCGGTGAAACTCCGCTCATTGTTGTGGAACAGGAGCGTGTCCCCGTCGCACTCGTACGAGAAGGGAGCGGTCGAGTAGGAGAACTGCTCCTGGTACGGGCTACCGAACAACTCCACCTGCAGGGTGGCCTCGGACTGCACGTCGGAGTACCGCATGGTCCCGCCGCTCGCCTCGTACCGATAGTGCACCTGGCCGGCGACCTCGGCCGGGAGCGCGTCCCCCAACCCGATGTCGATCTCGAACGCGGTGCCGACCCCGTAGTCGCTCGTGGCGCTACCGTCGGCCCGATACTCCACCAACGGCCCCTCCCCGGTCAGGACGAACGAGCCGCCCAACGCCTCCAGCCGCTCGGAGTGCTCCACCAGCTCCCACAACCCGACCACGCACGGGTCTATCTCCCCGGCACTGTCCAGCGTCGGCTCCTCGTCCTCCTCCTCGGCGACCGGGTCATCCAGCTCCTCAGGGGAGTCGTCCAATCCGGGGGTGGGGGTGTTCTGCCCTGCCGCCGCCCCCGAATCGGTCGGATCGTCGGCGTCCCGGTTGAACATCAGCACGGCTGTCCAGCCCGTCAGCACGGCTGTCCAGCCCGCCCCGACCAGCAGCAACGCCACCAGTGAGGTCACGAACAGCGGAACCGCGTAGGTGTGGGTCCAGGCCCACCGCTGCGACTGCATGGGCCGACGGTAACGCTCCGCCGCCAAGCCCCCGGGGTCGGGCGGTGCTCCGTCCCCACTTCGACCAACCCCACCCGGACGCCCGGCACCGGGTATGCCGGTTCGTCACCGGCGCTGCCGGTCTGACCCGTCTCGGCCCTTCCGACCTCGACCCACCTTAGGGGCGCTGAGAGTCGTCGCGCGCTGACGATCCGGAATCGTGGTCCGGGTGGGGCACCAGGCCTCGCTCCCGCGCCCACGCGAGCAGCTCGGCCTCCGCCTCTTCCCGGGGCAACGGCCCCCGTTCGAGCCGCAGCTCCTTGAGGTGCCGCCACGCCTCACCCACCAGCGGACCGGGTGGGATCCCCAGCAACTTCATGATCTCGTTGCCGTCCAGGTCGGGGCGGACCTTCGCCAGATCCTCCTCGGCCCGCAGCCGCTCGATCCGCTCCTCCAGCGCGTCGTAGTCGGCGGCCAACTGGGCAGCCTTACGCCGGTTCCGGGTGGTGCAGTCGGACCGGACCAGCTTGTGCAGCCGGGGCAGCAGGTCGCCGGCGTCGTGGGCGTACCGGCGCACCGCCGAGTCGGTCCACTCGCCCCGCCCGTACCCGTAGAACCGCAGGTGCAGCGCGACCAGCTTGGCCACCTGGGCGGTGACGTCCTTGGGGAAGCGCAGCTCCTTCATCCGGGCCCGGGTCATCCGCGCGCCCACCACCTCGTGGTGGTGGAAGCTGACCCGTCCATCCGGGCTCACCGCCTTGGTGGCGGGCTTGCCGATGTCGTGCATCAGCGCGGCCATCCGGAGCACGAAGTCCGGCTCCCCGTCCTCGTGCGCGATGGCGTTACGCACCACCGTGAGGGTGTGCTCGTACACGTCCTTGTGCTGCGCGTGCTCATCGATCTCGAGCCGTAGCCCGGGCAGCTCCGGTAGGAACTGGTCGGCCAGGCCGGTATCGACCAGCAGCCGCAGTGCGGTTACCGGATCCTCCCCCACCATCAGCTTGATCAGCTCGTCGCGGATCCGCTCGGCCGAGATCCGGCGCAGGTCGGTGGCGTGGTCGACGATCGCCTGCCGGACCGCCGGATCTACCGTGAACCGCAGCTGCGAAACGAACCGGGCCGCCCGCAGCATCCGCAGCGGGTCGTCCCGGAACGACTCCTCCGGCGGGCCCGGGGTACGCAGCACCCGCCCGGCCAGGTCGGTCAGCCCGCCGTACGGGTCGACGAACCGATGCTCGGGCAGCGAGATCGCCATCGCGTTGACGGTGAAGTCCCGCCGCCGCAGGTCCTCTTCCAGGCTGGTGCCGTACCGCACCTCCGGATGCCGGCGGACCCGGTCGTAGACCTCCGCCCGGAAGGTGGTGATCTCCAGCCGTAGCCCTCGCCGGGACACCCCGATGGTGCCGAACTCCCGACCGGTCTCCCAGGTCGCCTCCGCCCACCCCCGGACCACCTCCAGGGTCTGGTCCGGGTGGGCGTCGGTGCAGAAGTCCAGGTCGGTACCGAGTCGGCCCAGCAGCGCGTCCCGGACTGATCCGCCGACGAGGTACAACTGGTGCCCGGCGGCGGTGAAGCGGTGGGCGAGTTCGTCCGCGACCGGCCAGATCCGGACCAGCTCGGAGACAGCGCGTCGCTGTGCGGCGGTGAGCTCATTGGCCATAGCGGCCCAAAGCTACCAGGCGACGGGGAGGCTCGTCCGGTGGTACCGACGCAACTGCGGGTCTGCTGCACCGCTGGCCCACCCCGGATCGTCTAGGGTTTGGGCATGCCAGGCCGGGTGTACTACAGCGAGCACGCGCGCCGGACCGCGCCTGCGGGGCCGGCCGCCGGCGTCCCCGCCGACGGCCAGTCCGCCTCCGGGCCACCGCCGACGGAGCAGGCGCCCCCACCGATCGAGGACGTCGCCGACACCGACGGGCCGGCAGCCGAACCCGGGGCCGGCAGCGCCGCCGGTAACAGCGCGGTGATGGCGCTGGGCAGTCTGGTCAGCCGGATCACCGGGTTCCTGCGCACGGTGGTGATCGCGGCCGCGCTCGGCAGCACCCTGGTGGGCAACGCCTACACCACCGCGCAGTGGTTCCCGGGCATGGTCTATGAGCTGCTGCTGGGTGGGGTGTTGACCAGCGTGTTGGTGCCGATCCTGGTACGGGCCCGCAAACGCGACCCGGATCGCGGCGAGGCGTACACCCAGCGGCTGCTCACCCTGACCGTGCTGGCGCTGGGGGTGACCACCGTGCTGGCGGTGGCGTGCGCGCCGTTGCTGGCCTGGATCTCCCGGACCCCCACCCCGGGGTTGGTCACCGCGCTGTCCTATCTGATCTTGCCGACCATCTTCTTCTACGGCCTGTCCGGGGTGCTGGCCGCGGTGCTCAACACCCGCGGCCACTTCGCAGCTCCGATGTGGACTCCGATCCTGAACAACCTGGTGGTGATCGCCACGTTCGGGCTGTACCTGTTGCGGTACGGCGCCACCCCGATCACCCCGGAGCAGATGGGGGCGGATCGGCTGCTGCTGGTCGGCGGGGGCACCCTGCTGGGGATCGTGGTGCAGGCGACCGGCCTGTTCCCGGCCCTGCGCCGGGTCGGGTTCCGGTGGCGGTGGCGGTTCGACTTCCGGGCGCTGCGACTGGGGGAGATCGGCCGGTTGGGCGCCTGGATGTTCTGCTACGTCGGGGTCAACCAGATCAGCGTGCTGGTGGTGCTGGCGCTCATCAACAACGCCGACGCTGAAGCCGAAGCCGGGCTGTTGATCTTCAACAACGTGTTCCTGCTGATGATGATGGCGCACGGGATCGTCGGTGTGTCGATCATCATGGCGTTGATGCCCCGGCTGAGCGCGGCCGCGGCCGACCGCCGGTACGGCGCGATGGTGGAGGACCTGTCCAAGGGCGCCCGGATGTCGATGGCGGTGCTGGCCCCGATCGCGGTGGCGTACGTGGTGCTGGCCCTCCCGATCGCCGCCACGCTGTTCCAGTGGGGGGTGTTCGACGCCAGCGCCGCCGAAGCCACCGCCCCGGTGTTGGTGATGGCGGGGGTGGCGCTGATCCCGTTCACGCTCAGTCAGCTCACCACGTTCACGTTCTACGCCATGCCGGACACCCGGACGCCGGCCCTGGTCAACCTGGCGGTGGTGGCGCTGCGGGTGGCGGTGCAGTTGGGCATCTACGCCGCCTTCGCCGCCTCGTTCGTGGCCGCCGGCATGATGCTCGGCAACGGCCTGTCCTACCTGTTCGCCGCGGTGGTGATGGCGGTGCTGCTGCGGCGACGGTTGGGCCCGCTCGGCCTGCGCCGGATCGCCAACACCCTGCTCCGCGTGGGAGTGGCCGCCGGGGCGGCGGCCGGGGTGGGGCTGCTGATCCCCCGACTCCTGCCCGGCGGCACCGACCCGGACAAGTGGGAGGCGGTGCTCCAGCTGGCGGTCGGCGGGGCGGCGGTGGGCCTGACCTACCTCGGGTGCGCGCTGCTGCTGCGGGTCGGGGAGGTCGGTGAGGTGGTCTCGTTGGTCCGCGCCAAGGTGCTGCGGCGCTGACCTCGCCCGGCCGGAGCGAGCGCGAACACCACCCCCACCGGGGTCTGTTCCCGCCCCTGCCCCAGCGGGTTGTCCACGAACGCGCTGGCCAGCAGGGCCGGAGGGAGCCCGGTGTCGTGCCCGAGCACGTTGCGCCCCAGGTCGTTGGCGTCGATCACCACCGTCCCGCCGTACCGCTGGCTCAACGACACCGGCAGGGCCGCGCGCACCGCCGCGGACACCTGCTGGGCCACCCGGTCCGGTTCGGCGGGGGCCAGCTTGGCGGAGACGTTCGCGGGATAGGCCGAGTAGTGGGTGGGGCCGTCGATCGCCGCCACCTCCGGTCCGGTGACTCGATAGAACAATCCCCGCCGCCCGATCGCTTTGCCCGCCACCGACACCGCGGAGGCGGCCAGGATCCGTGGCAGCCCCACCTCGTTGATGGCCAGCTGCATGGTGGTGGGGTCACCCAGCCCGATCCCGTAGGGGGTACGGACGACGAACCGGGACAGTTGCCGGGCCCACCAGGACGGCTCGATCTCCCAGGTGAAGAAGGACCGGCCCTGCGCGATCGCGACCACCTTCTCACTGAGGTACAGGTACCAGCGGTGCTCGCCGACCAGGTCGACCACCTCCGCCGGGGCTGACGCCAGCTCGTCGAAGAACCGGGCCACCCGCTGCGCGGCCAGCCGCGGGATGTCGTCGCCGCTGCGGATCAGCGGCGTCTGCAACGGGAACCGCGCCCACCGTTGGTCCGGGCTGACCAGGCGTTTGTCCTGATTGGGCAACCAGTCCGGCTTGACCAGCAGCAGCGGCTGGTCCGCCGCGCGCCCGTCTGGGTGACCGTCCGGCTGGCCGGCGCGGGGGCCGTTCCGGTGACCGTCCCCATTCGGGGTGATCTCACCGGGATCGGCGGTGGGCGCCGGCGCGGCGGCGCCGTCCCCACCGGCCGCCGACAGCTGGGCCGGGACCGGTTCGGCGGGGTGCGGGTAGTGCGCGGTGAAGGTGCTGGCCGGCGGAAGGGTCGGGTCGCGGTCGATCATCTCCCGGAACCACAGCTCCAGGTTGAGCATCCGCCAGAACAGCATGGTTTCGGCGCGGGCACGGCCGGCCTGGTAGGCCCGGAAGGCCGTGTTCACCGCCGCGGGCCGCAGGTACGGGCGGTTGATGAACGACTCGGAGCGGAACACCTCCCCCACGAAATCCTGGATCTGGGTGAACCAGGCATCCTCCGGGGTGGTGAATCCGATCTTGTCCCGGCGCCGGTTCACCACCGGCGGCAACAGGCCGACGGTGGCGTCCCGCAGCGCCCGCTTGTTCCACCCGCCGCTGATGATCGCTTCCGGGGAGAGGCTCCACACCAACCGGAGCAGGTGTGGGTCCAGGAACGGCACCCGACCTTCCATCGAGAACCGCATGGTGTTGCGGTCTTCGTACCGCAGGAGGGCGGGCAGGCTGTGGCGGAACAGGTCGTCGGTCAGCCGGCGCTTCAGGTCGTCGGCCACCACCGTCATCTGTTGGTCCGCGCAGGCGGCGGTGAACTCCGGCGCCAGCAGCTGCTCTACCGGGACCCGCTGCCGGCGCCGCAGCAGATCGGCTACCTGGAATCGACCCAGCCGCCACAGGACGTCCGCGCTGCGGGCCAGCTCCCAGGCGGCCGGCAGCAGCCCCCGCCGCCGCCGCATGTCCCGGAGATGCACCAGGTAGTACGGCAGGTAGCCGGCGAGCATCTCGTCCGCGCCCTGACCGTCCAGCATCACCGTCACGTGCCGGCTGGCCTCCCGCATCACGCAGTACTGCGCGTACGGGCCGGTGGAGATGACCGGCTCCTCCTGGGTGCGGACGAAGTCCGGTAGGTCGATCAGGAACTGCTCCGGATTGGGGTAGACCTTGTGGACCTCCAGTTGGTGGGCGCACCCGGCGGCCACCGCGTCCACGTACCGCTCCTCGTCGTTGCGCTGGCCCGGGAACACCGCGGAGAAGGTGCGCTGCACCGCCCCCACCGCGCCGACCTCACTGTCCTGACCGGACAGGAGTTGGTTGAGGGTGGCGACCACAGTGGAGGAATCGAGCCCACCGGACAGGGCGGTGCCGACCGGGACGTCGCTGACCAGGCGCCGCCGGATCGCGGCCTGTAGCTCCGCTCGTACCTCCTCCCGGGCCTCGTCGTCGTACCGCCGGGGGCGGGCGGCCAACCATTCCAGCTCGTAGAAGAGCTGGGTGTAGGTGCGGTAGCGAATTCGCCCGTCCGGCGAGATCACCGCCAGCTCCCCCGGCATCAGCCGGCGGACCCGATCGAAGAACGTACGCTCGGTGTCGTCGTGCACCCGGAACCGGAGGTACCGGTAGATGGTGACGTCGTCGGGGCGGCGAGGCACTACTCCGGCGGCCAGTACCGCCCGGATTTCACTGCCGAACGCCACCCGGCCGGAGCCGTCACTGGCGAGGTAGAGCGGTTTGATGCCGAACTGGTCTCGTGCCAGCACCAGCTCGCCGGTGGCGGTATCCAAGATCGCCAGCGCGAACATGCCGTTGAACCGGTCGAACGCGCCCTCGCCCCACTGTTGCCAGGCGGCCAACACCACCTCGGTGTCACAGGCGGTACGGAACTGGTGACCGCGGGCAGTCAACTGCTGGCGCAATTCGCGGTAGTTGTAGACCGCGCCGTTGTAGACGATTACGTATCGACCGTCTACGGACCGCATCGGCTGCGCCCCACCGGCGGGATCGATCACCGCCAGCCGGCGATGGATGAGTCCGACATTGCCGTGAGTGACGATTCCTTCCCCGTCCGGGCCTCGATGTTCGAGTTGTCGGGCCATCCGCCGTAGCACCCCGTCGGCCCCGTCCCCGGCGTGCAGGCCCACGTATCCGGCGATACCACACACGAGCTCCACCCCCCGGAAGCACTGTAGTTGCCATAAGACCGAAATGCCGTGAAAAGCAGGGTTAAATGGGTGCCCCGAACCGGCGGTATCGGGGGATTGGGCGGAGGGGACGGTCAGGTTCGACACCTGGGTGTGTCACGTTCGTGACTCTGCCGGGTTATGGTCGGCTGGGCAGAGGCGCGGTTGGCGCATACCACCTACGCTGTGGGGAACAGACTGTTCCGGTGGCAGGACGCTCGGGGCGACAGCAGCGACGAGGGAGGACGGGGTGACCCAGGTCGGCGAGGGTCGCGGAGCCGGGTTCGAAGCCGGCGCACCCGCTGGTGGTGAGCTCCTCGCCGAGCGATACCAGCTGGAGCGTCATGTCAACACCGATCGCTCCGGACGGCAGATCTGGCGCGGAGTCGACGTAGTCCTCCGTCGCCCAGTGGCGGTGGTCATGCGCTACCCGGGCGGGGACGCCGCCGCGCAGATGCTGCGGACCGCCGTCCAACTCAGCCGGGTGGTGCACCCCAATCTGGTCGGGGTCTACGACGCGATCGACGAGCACGCCCGGGCGTACGTGGTGCGCGAATGGGTGGACGGGACTTCCCTGCGGGAGGTGGTCTCCGCCGGGCCGTACGACGCGGCCGGGGCGATCGCGGTCGGCAGCGCCTGCGCGGCCGCGGTGGCCGCGCTCCACGCGGCGGAGATGAGCCACGGCAACCTGCACCCGGGGACGATCCTGCTCGACCAGGACGGGCGCGTGGTGGTCGCGGACGCCGACGCTGACGGCGCCGCCCCCTATGAGGAGGACGTCCGCGCGGTCGGTGCCTTGCTCTACTTCGCTCTGACCGGCTACTGGCCGCATGCGGAGGTCCCCGGGCCACCCCAACTGCCGGACGCGGTTCGGGACAGCGCCGGCGCACTGGCCGCGCCCCGCCAGGTCCGGGCCGGGGTACCGGACTACCTCGACAACTTGATCATGGATCTGCTGGACCGGCGGTTGGCCGCCCCGGCCGCGGATGTTCTGGCCGGCGAGTTGTCCAGTTTGGAGGCGGGAACCGAGGATCCCGACTCGGAGGGCTACTACGGCGCCGAAGCCAGTGGGCCGATCCGGTTCACTACCCGGACCGCCGACCTACCGGTCCGGCCGTCGGGGCGGCGGGTGATGGTCGGCCTGGCCGGGCTCCTCGTGGCCGGGTTGATCGGCCTGCTGGCGGGGGTCACCTGGTTGGCCGGGGGTGACTCCAGCACCAGTACCGGCGCCGGCACCGACCCGGGAGGAGATCCGCCCGCCAGCCAGGCGCCGGCGAACGGCTCGGATACTCCGGCCCCGATCCCGCTGACCGCGGACCAGATTCGCGTGGTCGACCCTCCGAACGGAGACCGGACCGAGCTGGACGGCATCGAGGCGGTACTCGACGGCGATCTGTCCACGAGTTGGCGCACCGATACGTACACCAGCGCCGATTTCGGCAACATCAAGCCAGGTATGGGCATCCTGATCGACCTGGGCGAGGAACGGCGGGTCGACTTGGTGCGGGTGGAGCTGGCTACCGGTGGGGCCACCGCGGAGCTGCGCGTGGGCGACCGCGACCCGGGCTCCAGCCGGAATGGGGACGAGGAGGTCTACCAGACCTTCCGGCCGCTCGGCGAGCCGCAGCAAGGCGGCACCACCATGGTCTTCAGCGCGTTCGAGCCGGAGGAGACCTACCGGTACCTCCTGGTCTGGTTCACTGACCTGGCGCCGGTGGAGGGTGGCTTCCGGGTCGAGGTGCAGCAGATCACCGTCGAGGGTTACTGAATCGTGCGGGCGGGGTGAGCATGCCGGAGCTACCCGCTAACGACCGCGAACGCGCCGGGTCCTCCGACCCCCGGGGCGACGCCGAACTGTTACGCGCGCATGCCGCCGGGGCGCCGGATGCCTTCCGAGAGTTGTTCCACCGGCACCGGGATCGGCTGTGGGCGGTGGCGCTGCGGACCATGGGCGATCCCGACGAGGCCGCCGACGCGCTGCAGGACGCCTTGTTGTCGGCGCATCGGGCGGCGGGGCGGTTCCGGGGAGAGTCCGCGGTCACCACCTGGCTCCATCGGATCGTGGTCAACGCCTGCCTGGACCGACTCCGGCGGCGGGCGGCCCGCCCGACCGTGCCGCTGGCCGACGCTGGGGACTCGTCCGACCCTCGGCCCGTGGGGGGAGTGGAGCCCGTGGCACCGGCGGTCGACCATGACACGGTCCTGACGGTCCGGGCGGCGTTACAGCAACTACCGGATGAGCAGCGGGTGGCGATCGTGCTGGTCGACCTGCAGGGGTATCCAGTGGCGGAGGTAGCGGCCATGTTGGGCGTGGCCGAAGGGACGGTCAAGAGCCGCTGTGCCCGGGGGCGGGCCCGGCTGGCGGCCCTCCTCGGGCACCTGCCGGAGCAGTCGCCGTCGGGGACCGGACCGCGTTCCGCCCCGGCCGGGAACCGAAACGCGGACGGGACCGTCCCATTCAGGTCGGGAGGCACCACGCCGAAGGGGGGTGCACGGTGACGGTCGACCGGGATCTCCTCGCCGATTACCTCGGTGGGGCGCTCGACGGCACCCCCGAGCACGCCCGGATCGCCCGACTCATCACCACTGATCCTGAATGGGCAGCGGCGGCCTCCACATTGACCGCTGCCCTGACCGCGGTCGAGGCGGATCTGGCGGCCCTACCCCCGCCAACCATGCCGGCCGAGGTACGGGACCGACTCGACGCCGTGTTGGCCCGCGGCGGGATTGACGTGCCGGCGCCCCGGTCCGCCCCCACGCGGTCTGCCGCCCTCCCGTCCGGTCCGGCCGGTGGGCCGGGTGCGCCCGGGCGGAGCCGGCCCGGATCCACCCGGCCGGGCACGCGCGCCCGGCGGCGCCGGCTACTGCAGTGGAGCGGCGGGCTGACTACCGCGGCGGCGCTGGCGGCATTCGCCGCCTTCGGCTACCCGCAGCTGATCGGCCAGACCTCGGCCGACTCGGGTGGGGTCACCCAGCCGGCGGAGGTGACCACCCAGGCGGCGACCGGTCCGCCCGAGGCGGATGCGCCCGAGGCCGTTTCGGTCCCGCCGGTGCTGGTGGCCAGCGGCATCGACTACCAGCCGGGGCAGCTCCCCGCCGAGCCGCCGCTGGCGGTGATCCGTACGGACGAACGGGTGGAGACGGTGCCGGAGCGCCCAGACGACTCGGCGGCGCCGGCCGATCCCCAGATGCTGCACGGCGCGGCGACGGCCCCACCGGAGTTGACCCGGTTGTGGGCGGATCCCGCGCAGCGGGCCGCCTGCGTGGCGGCGGTCCAGGAGGCCCTCGCCCCCACCCCGATGACGGCCCAGGCGATGGACTTCGCCTACTTCCAGGGTGCGCCGGCGGTAGTGATATGGCTCACTGATCCGGCGGGTGAATCGACGGTAGTGGTAGCCGGCCCGGACTGCGGTACCGCCGAGGCCGGGGCAGATGAGCGATTCCGCTCCTGACCGGGCCGCCGCGCGGTAACCGGTGCGCGCGAGTCGGCGACCGGGCGGGAATCCTCGTCCGTACGATGGCGTTGCGGCTGGCACAGGAGGAAGACGGCCGAGGCAAGGCGGTCGTGTGCGCGAGAGGGAGCGGAGGGCTGCTGTGAGCGGCACGGAGCAGATCGGGACTGAAACCGACCAGATTCGCAATCTGATCATCATCGGGTCAGGACCGGCCGGCTACACCGCCGCGGTGTATGCGGCCCGCGCGGAGTTGTCCCCGCTGGTGATCGAAGGGGTGCAGTCCGGTGGGGCCCTGATGACCACCACCGAGGTGGAGAACTTCCCCGGTTTCCCCGACGGCATTCTCGGCCCGGACTTGATGGACCGGATGCGTAAGCAGGCGGAGCGGTTCGGCGCGGAACTGCTCACCGAGGACGCCACCCGGGTCGAGCTGGAAGGCGACGTGAAGACCGTGTACGTCGGCGACACCGCCTACCGGGCGCGGGCGGTGATCCTGGCGATGGGTTCCTCCTGGCGGCCGCTGGGGGTTCCGGGCGAGCAGGAGCTGCTCGGGCACGGGGTCTCCTCCTGCGCCACCTGCGATGGGTTCTTCTTCCGGGAGAAGCCCATCGCCGTGGTGGGGGGCGGCGACTCCGCCATGGAGGAGGCGCTGTTCCTGACCCGGTTCGCCAGCAGCGTGACTGTTATCCACCGCCGGGACCAGCTACGAGCTAGCAAGATCATGGCCGACCGGGCCCTCTCCCACCCGAAGATCAACTTCGAGTGGAACACCGTGGTGGAGGAGATCCTCGGCACCGACGGCTCCGTCTCCGGGGTCCGAGTGAAGGATGTGAACACCGAGCAGACCCGGGTGCTGGATGTGGCGGGGGTGTTCATCGCAATCGGCCACGACCCCCGCAGCGAACTCGTCCGCGACCAGGTGGAAGTGGACGAGAACGGGTACGTGCGGGTCGATGCGCCCTCCAGCCGGACTAGCCTGCCCGGAGTGTTCGCTTGCGGAGACCTGGTGGACCACACGTACCGGCAGGCGATCACCGCCGCGGGCAGTGGCTGCGTGGCGGCTCTGGACGCGGAGCGTTACCTCGCGCACCACGCTGGAGCGAACCGGTAGGGCAGGCAGAGGAACCGGATAGAGGAGGACATCGTGGGAACGACCACTGTCACTGACGCCACCTTCGCCACAGAAGTACTCAAATCCGACAAGCCGGTGCTGGTGGACTTCTGGGCGGAATGGTGCGCGCCGTGCCGCAAGATCTCCCCGATCCTGGAGGAGATCGCCACGGAGATGGCCGACCGCATCAAGGTCGTCAAGATAAACGCGGACGAGAACCCGCAGACGGTCCGCGCCTACCAGGTGATGTCTCTGCCCACCCTGACCATCTTCCGCTCCGGGGAGCCGGTCAAGTCGGTGATCGGCGCCAAGCCCAAGAGCGAGCTGGTGCGCCACATCGAATCCGCCCTCGAGTGAGTGGCCGCCTAGGCCGCTACCAGGTTCGATTCCTTGGGACGATCCTGGTAGCGGCCCGGCTTACCCTCGCCGGACCGGCACAATGATCCTGTCCGGCAATCTCCGCCCCGGAGTACCGCCGGGCCCACACCAGGTAGAGGTGATCCGGTCGGCCGGCGGAGCCGCGCTCCGGCCGGACGACATGAGCGTCGATGGCGGGAGTGGCATGCGGACGATCCGGCTGGGAGACACCGGACCGGCGGTGGCGGAAATTCGACAGATCCTACGTTCGCTGGAGCTGCTACCGGCCGACGATGCCGCGACGGACGTGTTCGACGAGGACATGGCCACCGCAGTCCGGGCGTTTCAACAGTCCCGCGGGCTGACCGCCAACGGGGAGGTGGCGGAGGAGACCTGGCGCGCCCTCTCGGCCGCCCGCTGGCGTCTGGGCGCCCGCACGCTCTTCCCCACCACCCCGGAACCATTGGTCGGGAGAGGACGTACGGGCGCTGCAGGAACGCCTGCTCGAGATGGGCTACGACGTAGGCCGCGCCGACGCGATCTACGGGCCCCGCACCGCCCGGGCGGTAGCCCAGTTCCAGCGGGAAGTAGGGCTCTCCCCGGACGGCGCCTTCGGTCCGCAGACCCTTCAGGCGCTGCGCCGACTCGGGCGCAAGGTAGTGGGGGGACGACCGCAGTGGCTCCGGGAATCTGAACGGCTCCGGTGGGCCGGCCCCACCCTGATCGGTAAACGGGTGGTGATCGACCCAGGGCACGGCGGCCCCGATCTCGGGGTGGTGGTGGTCGACGGCCAGCTGCGCTGGACCGAGGCGGAGCTGGTGTGGGACCTGGCCTCTCGGTTGGAAGGGCGGCTCACCGCCGCCGGAGTCCGGGTACACCTCACCCGGGGACCGCGGCTGGCCACCCGGATGACCGACCAGGCCCGGGCAGAACTCGCCAACGAACTCGGCGCCGACCTGTTCATCTCCCTGCACACCGACGGGCTGGCCAACCCCGCGGCCGAAAGGGGTCGCCTGCTACCACTTCGGCACCCCCAACGGGGTCACCTCCACGATCGGGGAACGTCTGGCCGGGCTGGTGCAGCGGGAAATCGT
Organism: uncultured Actinomycetota bacterium; assembly: GCA_963809545.1. Lineage (GTDB taxonomy): Bacteria > Actinomycetota > Actinomycetes > Mycobacteriales > Micromonosporaceae > Natronosporangium. The sequence goes on from CAWEKD010000005.1 coordinate 666,686, forward strand.
GGCGCGGACCGGGATGCGGGACTGTCGCACCCACGCCAAGACCTGGGATCTGCTGCGCCTGACCCGCATGCCGGCGGTCCGGGTGGACGCGGGCTACCTCACCTCCCCCGCGGACCGGGAACGCCTGATCGATCCCCGGTTCCGGGACCGGTTGGTGGACGCGATCCTGGCCGCGGTGCAGCGGATGTACTACCCGATGGAGGCGGACGTGCCGACCGGCTCCATCGACGTCAGCACCCTGCGAGCCCGCCTGGCGGCGGCGGAGCGCTGACGCGGGCGGTCGGCAGCAACGCCGGCCGACGCAGCGGCGACGACCCCCACGCGGTCAACCATCGGTTCACCGCCGCCTCCAGCTCGGTCCGCCAGGACACCGCCGTCCGCAGCTCCAACCGCAGTCGGGGATAGCGCGGGTGGAGGGGAAACGGTCGTGAACCCCACCGCCCGGAAATAGTCCGCCGGGGCCACACACGCCCGCTCGGCCAGCGGCCCGGTCGCCACGGACCAATCCGGCTCTCCGGGGCGGGCATCCCCGAACGCCTCGATCGCGTGCACCCCCCGCCGGGCCAGATCCCGCGCCGCCCCCTGCATGAGCATCCGCCGCAGCCCGCCACCGGCCAGATCCGGCCGGACGTACGCGGTGGTGAGCAGGACCGCGTCCGGGGAGGGAGGCGCGGTCGGGAACGCGTAACTGCCGGGCAGATGATGCGGCGGCGCATAGATGACGAACCCGGCCAAGATGTCGTCGACGTACACCAACTGGCCGCAACTGCCCCACTCCAGCAGGGTCTCCGACAGCCAGGCCTCTTTCTCCAACCCAGGGTCGCCAGTGGCGCACACCCGCTGGGCGGTCGCCGGGTCAAGCTCCCAGAACACACATCCCCGGCAGGGTTGCGGTAGGTCCGCCAGGGTGTCCAGCGTCAGGTTCACCAGCCGCCGTGACATTGATCTCCCCAGTTCCCGATGGTACGCCGGCCCCGGGACGACCGAGGCCGGATCAGCTACTCGCCCGGTCGGGGCGCTCGGGGGGAATCAACCCCTCCTCCACCACCCGGACCGCCAACTCGGTGCGGGAAGAGACCCCGAGCTTGCGCATGACCGAGGCGAGCTGCCCGGCGACCGTACGAGGAGATTTGTGCAGCGCTACCGCGATCTCCCGGTTGGTCTTACCGGCCAGCACCAGTCGGATCACCTCGAGTTCCCGGGGAGAGGGTTGTCGCCCGTACCCCCGGCGGCCGCCCCGCCAAGGGCGCCGCGCCTCCACGCCGTACTCCCGCAGCCGGCGACTGACCCGGTCGGCGTCGACGCGGGCCATCAGGTCGGTCAGCCCCCGCCACACCTGGGTGAGCAGATCGACCCCCGACTTGGTATGCCCGGCGGCCAGCAGATCGTGCGCGGCCTGCTCCCGGGCCAGCAGGGCCTCGTACGGGCGCGGCAACCGCTCCCAGGCCTCAGCCGCCGCCAGCCAGGCCTCGGCGGCCGGTTTGCCGTGTCCCTGCACCAGCAGCGCCCGACAGGTGGCCAGCCCCGCCCTCGCCGCCGGCACATCCGACTGGCCCGCCCCCCGTTGGTACGCCGCGACCAGTTCCTCGGCCTCCAGGAGCCGCCCGGTCTGTACCAGCGCCTGGACGCGCACCGGCGCCAGCTCGGTGGCGAACAACCAGACCTGCTTGGTGACCACCGGCGCCATCGGCTCCTCAGTGATGTGCGCCGCCTCCGCTGCCCGCCCCTCGGTCAGTAGCAGTCGCCCCAGAACGGCTGCGGGGGCGAGCTCATCCTCGGTGGCACCCAACTGCCGGACCCGGTGGAGCACGGAGGTCAAGCATTCGTGGGCCCGTCGGGCGGCCCCCTCCACCACGTACCACCGCCCAGCAGATAGTCCGTGGTGGCCAGCATCAGCGGATCGCCCTCCTCCGGGTCCGCCAGGTCGCGCACCCGCTCGACGATCCCCTGCCAGCGTCCGGCCAGCAGATCCAGCTCCACTTGCGCCAGTAAGGCTTTGGAGCGCAACCGGGGATACTGCTCGCCGGGGAGGATCGCCGCGGCCTCCAATAGCTTCCGGGCGTCGTCGTACCGACCCCACAGCAGCGCGGCGTAGCCGAGGTTGAGACACGCCCGCAGCTGCGCCCGGAACAGTTCTACCGGGCCGGCCGGGTCCGGCTCCGTCGCCAGTCCGGCAGCCAGTTCCCAACCGGCGGGATCCCCTAGTTGCAGCAGGGCCACGGCCCGGTCCGCCGTCACCGACAACCGATCTGATTCAGACAGTCGACTGTGATCCATCTCCGCGGCCCGCCGCAGCCACTGGCGGTGCACCTCGGCCGGCCCCGGCCCCAGCCACGGCCATCCCAGGTAGGTCACCGCGCGCAAGGTCTCCGGCGAATCCTCGGGCAGGTAGGGGACCGCCTGCTCGAGTTCGGCGTGGGCGGCGGAGTAATCACCTTGCTGCGCCAGCAACCGGCCGAGCGGGTTGCGGATCGGCGCCGCCTCGGCCGGAGTCAGCTCCCCGCTCGCCAGCAGCTGCCGGAGGGTATCGACCACCCGCTGGTGCAGCTGGTCGACCGGCTCTCGCCGCAGCAGCGCGATGGTGGCCAGCCGGTGGGCCACCCGACACCGGACCGCTATCTCCAATCCGTTCTCCGCCAGCAGGTCGGTGAGCAGGACCGCCGCGGTGGTGTAGTCCCCGCCGCTGATCGCCCGCTCCGCCGCCAGCTCGGCGTACTGACACCACCGCGCGACCTCCCCGGCCTCCCGGAAGTGTCGGGTCAGCTGTACCACCGGTGGGGGCTGGCGCGTCGCCAACACCTCCCCGGCCAGCCGGTGCAGCCGCCGTCGCTGGGCACCGGGGATCGCCTCGTACACCACCTGCCCCATGAAGGCGTGCCGGAACGCCAGCTGGAGCTGGTCGTCCTCATGCAGCAGTCCGGACCCGACCACCTCAGCGAGCGCGGCGTGCGCCGTCTCCCCGGACAATCCCGCCACCCCAAGGACCACCCCACCTTCGGTGGGTTCGGCGAACACCGCGGCCGCGCGGAGCACGTGCTGCGCCTCCGGGCTGAGCCGCTGCACGCGCTCCAGCACCGAGTCCCGCAGGGTGGGGGACACCTGTAGGTCCGCCAACCGACGCCGGACCCACTCACCGTTCCGGCGCAGCAAATCCGCTCGGTCATACAGCAGCCGTACCGACTCCTCCACCGCCAGTGGGACGCCGCCGGTGCGCTCATGCAGGAACCGGGCGAAGCCTTCGGACACCGGCTCCCCGTGCAACATGGACGACACCATCTGAGCGGTCTGGGTGACATCCAGCGGGGACAGTGGGATCCGCAGCCGGGTCACGCCCGCGGGCAGGCGGGAAGACAACCGCAGCAGCAGTGACCCCGCCGGTACGTCTCCCGGGCGGTAGGTCACCACCAGGCTTCGGGAACTGGCCCCGGGGGAGCTCGGCGGGTAGGTGGTGAGGAACAGCAGAAACTCCATAGTGACCGGGTCGGCCCAGTGCACGTCCTCGACCACCAGCCCGGTCACCCCGAGGGCACCGATCAACTCGGCCAGCGCGCGAAACAGTCGGTGACGAGCCGCCTTCGGATCGTCGAGCGGGGCGGGCAGCGGCGGCAATTCCTCTGCCCACTCCGGCAGTAGTGGACGGAGCGCGCCGGCCAGCGCCGACAGCGACAGCCCCGCCACCCCGTCTCGGGCCTGACGGATCGCGTCCACGATCGGCCCGAGGGTCAACGCCTCGCGAAACGGCGGGCACACCGCGGTCAACAATCGGTGCCGCCGCCCCTCCGGTGAGGTCAGGAACTCTCGGACCAGTCGGGTCTTGCCAGCACCGGGCTCCGCCTCCACCAGGACCACCGCCGGTGGTCGGGACAGCGCCTCCCCGAGTGCGGCTACCTCCCGAGCCCGTCCGATGAACGCGGGTGTCGAGAGTTCCGATCGGAGTGTGTGACGATCACCCACCATCCTGGCGGAACTTATCACCTAAGGAGGCCACCCTGCCTCCACTGAACGGGCAGCTACGTGCGAGTAGGCCGTTGACCTCGGCCAGCCGGTCGGATGAATCCCCGGTTCGGGTGAGGCAAGGGTGACCAGCATCCCAGCCGAAACTGATGATCGCGAAGGCGGGTGGACGTTAGCATCGGCAGATCAGCGGGGAGGCGCGGAGGGAGCAGCAATGACCGTGACCAGCTCTGGCACCACCCTGGACGACTACGCCGACCGGTACTCGCAGCGGGTCCAGGGCATGACCCCCTCGGAGATCCGCGCATTGTTCGCGGTCGCCAACCGGCCGGAAGTAGTGTCGCTGGCCGGCGGGTCCCCGTATGTATCGGCGCTGCCGCTGGACGCGGTCGGAGAGATGCTGGGTCGGCTGGCGGCCGAGCACGGCGCCACCACTTTGCAGTACGGCATCGGCCAGGGCACCCCGGAGCTCCGGGAACGGATCTGCGAGGTGATGGCCCTGTCCGGCATCGACGGCGAGGTCGGCGCCTCTCCGGAGGACGTGGTGGTCACGGTCGGTGGCCAGCAGGCGCTCGACCTGGTCGCCCGGCTGTTCCTGGACCCTGGCGACGTGGTGATCGCGGAGGGCCCGACCTACGTGGGAGCGCTGGGGGCGTTCCAGGCCGCCCAGGCCCAGGTGGTGCACGTACCCATGGACGACCAGGGGCTGATCCCCGAGGCGCTGACCGAGACCATCGCCCGGGTCGCGGCCAGCGGCCGGCGGGCCAAGTTCCTCTACACCATCCCGACCTACCAGAACCCCGCCGGGGTCACCCTCAGTGAGGAGCGCCGGGAGCAGGTGCTGGACATCTGCGAGCAGGCCGACCTGCTGGTGGTGGAGGACGACCCGTACGGCCAGCTCGGATTCGAAGGCGAGGCCCCGGCCCCGCTGCGGGCCCGCCGCCGGGACGGGGTGTTCTACCTCTCCACGTTCTCCAAGACCTTCGCCCCCGGGCTACGGGTCGGCTGGGTGCTGGCTCCGCCCGCGGCTCGGGAGAAGCTGGTCATGGTCAGCGAGGCGCAGATCCTGTGCCCGAGCGCGTTCGCCCAGGCGGCGATCACCACCTACCTGTCCACCATGCCCTGGCAGGAGCAGCTCAAGTCGTACCGGGAGATCTACCGGGAGCGGCGGGACGCGCTGCTGGAGGCGCTCGGCCAACTGATGCCGGAAGGGACCACCTGGACCCGCCCCGCCGGTGGCCTGTTCGTGTGGGCGACCCTGCCGTCCGGGCTGGACGCCAAGGCGATGATGCCCCGGGCGTTGAATGCGCGGGTGGCGTACGTGCCCGGCACCGGCTTCTACGCGGACGGGAGCGGCACCAACGAGCTGCGCCTGAACTTCTCGTTCTCCTCCCCCGAGCGGCTCCGGGAAGGGGTACGGCGGCTGGCCGGGGTGGTGGAGCAGGAGCTCTCCCTACGGTCGGTATTCGGCACCCTGCCATTGGACGGTAAGCGGACCCACGAATGACTCCTCGAGTGCTGGTACTCGCCGGCGGTCTGTCCCACGAACGCGAGGTGTCCCTCAAGTCCGGTCGACGAGTGCTGGACGCGCTGCGCACCGCCGGCCTCGAGGCGGAGCTCCGGGACGCCGACGTCAGCCTGCTGCCGCTGCTGGCGGCGGACCCGCCGGACGTGGCGGTGATCGCACTGCACGGAGCGGCGGGGGAGGACGGTTCGCTGCGCGGCGTGCTGGACCTGTGCGGGCTGCCGTACGTCGGGGGTGACGCGCGCGCCGCCCGACTGGCCTGGGACAAGCCGTCCGCCAAAGCGGTGCTGCGGGAGCACGGCATCCCCACCCCGGACTGGGTGGCGTTACCGCACGAACGCTTCTCCGAGCTGGGGGCGATGGCGGTGCTGGACCGGATCGTGGACCGGCTCGGGATGCCGCTCGTGGTCAAGCCGGCACAAGGGGGCTCGGGGCTGGGCACCACGGTGGTCCGGGATCCGGCGGCGCTCCCCGCCGCCATGGTCAGCTGCTTCTCGTACCACCAGACCGCGCTCGTGGAGCGGTACGTGCCCGGCGTGGACGTGGCGGTATCCGTGCTGGACTTCGGAGAGGGGCCGCAGGCGCTCCCGGCGGTGGAGATCGAGCCCCGGGACGGGGTCTACGACTACGTGGCCCGCTACACCGCTGGCCTCACCACCTGGCACGCACCGGCTCGCCTGGCCCCACCGGTGGCCACGCAGGTGGCGGACATCGCGCTCGCCGCCCACCAGGCGCTCGGGCTGCGGGACCTGTCGCGGGTGGATCTGATCGTGGATCCGGACGGGCAGGCGCACGTGCTGGAAGTGACGGTCGCCCCAGGCATGACCGAGACGTCGCTACTTCCGTTGGCCCTGCAGGCGGCCGGCCTGGAGCTGGGTGAGGTATTCCGCCGGCTGGTGCTTCGGGCGGCTACCCGAGGGGACCAGTCGGCCGGCCGCCAGGCAGGTAACGCACCCGGTTAGCGAGACGAGTCCGCCGGCCGCGGATTGTCGCCGTGCGGGTTGACTCTGCCGAGATCGGCGGCGCCAGGGTCGGTGGAATCCGCCAGGCCGAGCTGCTCCAGCCCCTCGATGGAGCCCAACTGCTCCAGCGAGGACGGGGCTTTCCACTCGATCCGCGGCGGCTCCGCCAGCGCCTGCCCACCGAACTCGGCCAGCCAGGCCGCCACCAGCGCGAGGTTCTCCCGCCAGGTGTGCTCCGGGATCGGAGGCAGGAGCTCATTCCACATCGGCAGGAAGCTTCCTCGGAGCTGGAGCCGCCCGTAGGGGCGAGCGAGGAACCAGAGGTGCAGGTGCGCGGCGCCGTCGCCCCACCGGTTCACATGGACCCGGGCTACCCCGTCCAGCGATCGGATCGCCCGCTCCAGGCGTACCGTCATGACGCCTAGCTCGGCCGCCAACATGTTGGAGAGGTCACCGAGGTCGAGATGGGAACGGGACTCCAGGATCAGGACTACTGGCAGCCCACCGGGCCGGTCCATGCTGCGGACACGCCAGTTTTCGTCCACCCAGATATAGGCAGAATCAGGCGCCCGGCACTGCGGGCAGTTGGCGGGTTCTTCCCCCATGCGCGGCGGCTCGACCGCCACCGGGTCATCGATCCTCCTCACCCGCAGATGACCCTCGAAGGGGAATGAGGGCCACTGGGTGAAGGCGGGAAGAGAGGTGTCCGGCACGACGAAAGAGTAGCCGACCCGGAGCGTTCCGGGGTCATCCGGAGGGCCGGGACCTGTTCCCCGAGCTCACCCGGGTCAGCCCGGAATCCGGGTGGACACCGTCACAGAAAATCGCACCGGTGTGACGCTCATCCACAGGCTAAAGCGCGATCTACCCGCAGTTTCACGTGAAACCAACCGCCCTGTGGATAACTTCTGTGGATAACTACCGGCCCGACTGCCCGCGGCTGACGACCACCGGTGGAGCCGATCCGCCGCCCGGTCTTTCGCCGCCCGGGACGGCGCTGGCCGCGGTCCCGCCCCCGTGCGACCCGCCCGAGACTGCCCCGCTGCGCACCGGAGCGCTCGTACCGCTAGCCCCTCGTTCCTACCCCCTCCCGCTCGCACCCCTGGCGCGGGCCTGACCTCCTCACCCGTCCCTCTCGACCCCCTGCTGTCGTCACCCGTCGTTGCCCGCCGGCTAAGGGCACCCGGGCAACACCGCCGACTCCTGCCTGTCCCGGCCCGACACTACGCTTGACTCAAGCCTGCACCTTGAACGAGCAAGGAGCCTGTTGTGGGGACTGAGACCGGGACACCCGCCCCAGAGGGCGAGCCGGCCGGCGGGCCACCCGCGATACGCGCCTCGGACGCCGAGCGCTACCGGGTGGTCGAACTGCTAGGGGAGCACGCCGCAGCAGGGCGGTTGACTCTGGCCGAACTGGAGGAGCGGGTGCAGCGCGCCTACGCCGCGAGCACTCGCAACGAATTAGCGGAACTGACCCGGGACTTGCCCGACACCACCGGAGAGGTAGCGTCGGCGCCCTCGGCGACCGAGACCCCTTCCCCGAAGCGGAACCGCTGGTTCTTCGCGATCATGGGGGGCTCGAACATCCGCCAGAAGCAGCGGCTGAACGGGACCGTCAACATGGTCGCCATCATGGGCGGCGATGAGCTCGACCTCCGTGAGGTCCAGGTCGAGGGCAACCGCCTGGTGATCAACTGCTTCTCCCTGATGGGCGGGGCGGAGATCTACGTTCCCGACACCCTCGAGGTGGAGATCACCGGCACAGCGATCATGGGCGGGAACGAGGAGCGCGGGAGTACCCGGCCGGCGCGCCCCGGCGCCCCGGTGGTGCACGTCCGCTCCATCGCGATCATGGGTGGTGTGACGGTCTGGCGCCTGCCCGCGGAGACCCGCGGGATGCGCCTGAAGCGGGCGAAGCAGGCCGCGAAAGCGCTCGAGCGGGGGCAGGGGTGAGGGGCGCGGAGCTTGGCTGATCCCAGCGGGGCGCCACCTCCCTGCCGCCAGCGGCGGCGTGCACCCACGCATGGTTTCCCGTGGAACCGACGGGTTTCACGGGAAACCGCGCGTACTCGTCCTGGTTTCACGTGAAACGACCACCAACGACCACCGGAGACCGCCTCTTCGCGGACGAGGCGCCTATGGCCGCGCGCCGACCGCCCTGCCCGCACTCACCGGTGTTACGGGGCACCCAACAGAACGGCCCGAGGCTGGCTCCACCCCAGCCCCGGGCCGCAGTCTCATCGGCGACTCCCGACCGACCTACTCCTGGAGGGACGGCCGGTGCTCGACTCCGATCAGCCCCACGATCCGCTCTAGGTCGTCGAGCGTGGCGAACTCGATCGTGATCTTCCCCTTGCTCCGACCGAGGTCGACCTTCACCCGGGTGTCGAACCGATCCGACAACCGCTCCGCCAATTCCGCCAGGGCGGGGGAGTGGGGCTTCGCCCGCCGCTTCGCCCGGGGCTTGACCGGCGCGTGGTCGGCGAGGGCGAGGGCGACCGCCTCCTCGGTGGCCCGGACCGACATCCCTTCCGCGACGATCCGCTGCGCCAACGCGTCCTGCGCCTCCGGGTCCTCCAACGCCAGGAGCGCTCGGGCGTGCCCCGCGGAGAGCACTCCCGCCGCAACCCGCCGCTGCACCGCGGGCGGGAGGTTCAGGAGCCGGATCGTGTTGGAGATCTGCGGCCGACTGCGCCCGATCCGCCGGGCCAGCTCCTCATGGGTAACCCCGAACTCCTCGAGCAGCTGTTGGTACGCCGCCGCCTCTTCCAGTGGGTTCAGATCGACTCGGTGGATGTTCTCCAGCAGCGCGTCCCGCAGCAGCGCGTCGTCCGGGGTATCCCGGACAATCGCCGGGATGGTCTCCCGGCCAGCTGCCTGGGCGGCCCGCCACCGCCGCTCCCCCATGATCAGCTCGTACCGATCGGTCCCCAGCTGTCGGACCACGATCGGCTGCAGCACGCCGACCTCGCGGATAGAGGTCTTCAGCTCCTCCAGCGCCTCCTCGTCGAAGTGCTGCCGGGGCTGCTTCGGGTTGGGAACGATCGCCGACACCGGCAACTCGGCCAGCCGTACGCCGGGTATCGGCGTCAGGTCTCCCGCGCCCGGTGTCGCCGCTTCGGTGGTGGGTGACAGCGGGGCGGGTGGGGCGCCAGCCGGCGTCTCGGGGGCGGCCACGGTCACGGCGGGCGTCGGCCCGGTCGGGATCAGCGCACCCAAGCCCCGCCCGAGCCCTCCTCGTGGACGGCTTCTCATGCTTCATCTCCTTGCTTCGCGCCCCGCTCCGCGATCTCCTGGGCGGCCTCGAAGTAGCTCATGGCCCCTCGGGAGCCGGGATCGTAGGTCATGACCGACTGTCCATAGCTGGGCGCCTCGGAAACACGAACGTTCCGGGGGATGACCGCCTGCAGCACCTTGTCGCCGAAGTGGTTCCGCACGTCCTGCTCCACCGCGTCGGCCAACTTGGTACGCCGGTCGTACATGGTCAGCAGGATGGTCGACACCTCCAGCAGCGGGTTCAGGTGGGCCTTCACCAGGTTGATGTTGTTCAACAGCTGGTTCAGCCCCTCAAGGGCGTAGTACTCGCACTGGATCGGAATCAACACCTCACGAGCCGCCACCAGCGCGTTGACCGTCAGCAGACCGAGCGACGGCGGACAGTCGATGAAGAGGTAGTCGTACTCATGGGGGTAGGCCGCGATCGCCCGCGCCAGGCGAGACTCCCTGGCCACCATCGAGACCAGCTCAATCTCGGCGCCGGCGAGGTCGAGGGTGGCGGGTACACAGGTGAGATTCGGAATCCCCTCCACCGCCTGCGCCACCTCGGCTAGCGGTACCCCGTCCACCAGGCAGTCGTACACATCCGGTACGCCCGCGTGGTGGGGAACGTTCAGCCCCGTGGAGGCGTTCCCCTGCGGATCCAGGTCGATCACCACCACCCGGTTACCGTGCAGCGCCAGCGCGACCGCCAGGTTCACGGTCGTGGTGGTCTTCCCGACCCCGCCCTTCTGGTTCGCCACGCAGATCACCCGCGGGTGGCGGGGGCGGGGAGAGTCACCTCCCCGCTCGGGTTGAGGATCTGCACCGCCCGACGGGCCTCCACCGCCAGCGGCGGGTCGTCCGCCTCCTGCGGATGGCCGGCCGGGTCGGCCGGCTCCGGAGCGGCTTCCTCCGCACCGCCCGGCTCCGGGGCAGTGGGCTCGGGAACCGTCGCCCCCTGATCGGGCACCGCTGGTTCCGGCCCCACCGGCGGCGCGGGTGTCGCGCTCGGCGTCGACTGGTCTAACACCACCTGCTCCGGCTCCGGATGTGACCACCCGGAATCAGGAAGAGCCGCCTGGCTCAGGCTCGCCGCCCCACGATCCGACCGGTCCTCCCCGCCGATCGGATCTTCACCCCCGACGGTGGCGCCGCCCTGCTCCGCCGGAGCGGCCGTCTCCCACCCTCCCGGGGGGCGACCCGCCGCCGGGAGCGGCACCTGCGGTTCTCCCGCCGGCCCGACCAGTTCCTCGGGCGCGGTGCGCGCGAGGGGCATAGGGACGACCGCCCGAATCGTGGGCGCGGGCCCGGTCGGCGGTGCGCTGATCGGCGCGGCCGCATATCCCGGCACCCCACTCGTCGGCGCCCCACTGATGGGGGCAGGGCTTACCGGCACTCCACTGGTGGGCGCGGGACTGACCGGCCGCCCACCAGTCGGTTCAGGAGCTGACCCCATCGGGGGATCGGGGTTACCTGGTGGGTGGATCAACCGGGGGTTGCCCTCCGGTTGGTCTGTGTCCCTCCCCACCGGCTGGATGGTTTCACGTGGAACAGCGCTGGCGTCGGCCGCATCCACCTTGCTCGTCCCGTCGTCTCGCACGTCTCATCCCTACCCAGAGTGGAGGCACCGCTGGCCGCGGCACGGGGGTTGGCCCGGGGCTGTCCCGCCGATCTCACCGGCCGACAGCGCTCGCGTGGCAAGCCTACGGCCGGCACGCGAATGGGGCCACGCCGGTTCAGTATTCCCCTACCATTGCGGCTGCCGAGAGTACGGACAACTACCGCCGCGCCCGTGCTCTGGAAGACTCAACGACTCCGCGGCCGACGGCCGCTTGACCAGGCGGGCTGGTCACCCGCCTCTACCTGCCCAATCTGATTAGCCCCGACGCTTCCGGCGGGCGGTGCGGCTGCGAGGCCGGACATCCTGCTCCCGGATGATTTCCACCACAGTGGTGGGCTGGCGCAGCCGGCCCACTCCGCATCGCCGGAGCACCGGCGGTGCTCCACCCCACCGCGCCGCCGCGGCGCCATAGGCCGCGATCTCCTCCGGAGCCGACTCTCCCTTGATCGCGAGTACCCGGCCCCCCACCGCGGTCAACGGGAGGCACCACTCCGCTAGTCGATCCAGCCGGGCCAACGCCCGCGCCGTCACCACGTCCGCGGGGGAGAGCTGATCGGCCGCCTCCTCGGCCCGGGCCTGGAGGACGGTCACCCGCCGAAGATCGAGCGCGGAGATCACTTCGGTGAGGAAGGAGGTCCGGCGGGCCATCGGCTCCACCAGGGTGACCGTCAGGTCGGGCCGGGCCACCGCGAGCACGATGCCCGGGAGGCCGGCGCCCGACCCGACGTCCACCACGTGCACCCCGGTCGGGATCAACTCCGCCACTACCGCGCAGTTGAGTAGGTGCCGTTCCCAGATCCGGGGTGCTTCTCGCGGACCGATCAGTCCTCGCAGCACCCCGTCGCTGGTGAGCAGCTCGGCGTACGCCTCAGCCAGCGGTAGCCGCTCGCCGAACAGGTCCGCGGCGGCCGCCCGTACCCACTCCGGTTCCGTGGGGCGGTCCTCGCCCATATCCGCGCCGGCGGGGGTCACTCCGGACGGATGGTGATCCGTCGGTTCGGCTCCTGCCCGTGCGACTCGCTCACCACTCCGTCGGTGACGTTGATGACGTCGTGCACGCACTTGCGCTCGAACGCGGTCATGGGCTCCAGCTGTACCGGCTGGCCGTGCTCCCGCACCCGCTCGATCGCGTTGCGGGCCACCGCCGCGAGCTCCGCCCGCCGCTGCGCCCGGTAGCCGCCGATGTCCAGCAGGAGTCGGCTGGGTTCCCCGGTCTGCCGGAACACCGCCAGCCGGGCCAGGTCCTGCAGCGCCTCCAGGGTCGCCCCGCGTGGCCCGATCAGGGACTGCAGCTGTCCTCCCACGATCTCGACCACCGGCCGCCCGTTGGCCACCAGCTCGTCGATGTCGCCGTCCAGGTCGAGTACGTCCAGCAGCCCCTCCACATAGTCGGCTGCGATTTCACTCTGCTGGAACAGCTCCTCCTCGGTGGCCTCGTCGATCTCGTCGACGAGGCCACCGGCCGCGGTTGTGTCCGCCGGCATCGGCTCGTCCCCACCGGCCGAGGTGTCCTCGACTGCACGCGCTGTCATGTCCGTCACGTCCTTCTCCGTCACGGTAGCGGCCCGCACCGGGCCGAGGTCTACACCCGGGGCGGAGTCACGCCCGCCCCGGTCCGCTGGTGGTCAGCTCTTCCGAGGCGATCCGCTCTTCCGCTTGGGGGGGACGTTCGCCTTCGGCTTCGGAGGGATGTTGGCCGACGGGGGCACCCGCTTGGCCGGCCCCTTCTTCGGGTGGACCGGCTTGGCGCCCGGCTTGGGGGCCAGCTTCTTACCGTCGATGGCCGGAGCCGCCCCGGTCTTGCCGTCCTTGCCCGGCTTGCCCTTACCGTCGCTCTTGCCCTTGGCCGCCGTCCCTCCCCGGCCGGAGCCGCCCGCGGTCGCCGTCGCCATCGCCGGCGGCGGGTACTTGCGCAACACCCACTGCTGCTGGAGCAGGGAGATCACGTTCTGCACCACCCAGTAGAGGATCACCCCGAGTGGGAAGAACAGACCAGAGAACAGCAGCATGGCGGGGAAGCCGTAGACCATCAGCCGCTGCATCATCAGCTGGGTCGGGTCGGTGGCCCAACCGGTCTTCAGCACCATCTGCCGGGCGGTGAGGAAGGTGGTGGCCATCATCAGCAGCACCAGCACCCCGAGCACGATCCGGGTGGTGGTGAGGCTGGCCCCCAGCTCGGCGAACCGGCCGAAGTTCTCGTCGAAGAACCGGGCGGCGATCGGCGCCCCGAACAGCTGGGCCAGCGAGGCGCTCTCAAACTGCTCGAAGGTCCAGGTGTAGAGGGTGGTCTTCGAGCCCTCGAGCGTCGCCTCACCCGCCCGCACGGCCGCTGGTCGCTGCGGGTCCAGTCGGCGCAGGATCCAGAACAGACTGATGAAGACCGGGATCTGCAGCAGGATCGGCAAGCACCCCATCAGGGGGTTGACCTTCTCCTTCTGGTAGAGCTCCATCATCTCCTTCTGGAGCGTCTCCCGGTCACCCTTGTGCTTCTCCTGCAGCTCCTTCAGCTTCGGCTGCAGCGCCTGCATCGCCCGCTGCGACTTGATCTGCTTGACGAACAGCGGGAACAGGATCAGCCGGATCGTGATCACCAGGAAGATGATCGCCAGGATCCAGTCCCAGTTGGTGTTCAGGAACTCCTGGCCTTCCAGGAACGACCAGACGTCGTGCCACCGCAGCAAAATCCAGGAGATAGCGGTGTACAGCCAGTTCAGCACCGTGCGGCTCCAGTTGGGTCAGCGTGGGGCACCGGGTCGTAACCCCCAGGATGGAAGGGGTGGCAGCGCAGCAGCCGCCGGATCGTCAAACCGGTGCCTTTGACGGCTCCGTGGTGGGCGAGCGCCTGTAATGCGTACGCGCTGCAGGAGGGATAGAACCGGCAGCGCGCCGGCAAGACCGGGCTCAACCATCGACGGTACGCGACGATCGGACCGGCCAGCACCCGAGCGAATCCAGAGGTGAGCGGTTGCCCCGTCCGCTCGTGCGTGGGGCGAGGGTTAGGTCGGTCACTCATGCTTCCCGCCCTCCTGCCTGGCTGTCGCTCCATGCCGAGCCAGCTCCCGCCGGACCGCGGTCCGCAGCGCGGCGGCCAGATCCCGCGACAGGTCCGCCCACCGGGCGGTGGCGGCGGCCGGGAGTGCCCGGACCACCAATAGTGCCCCGTTCGGCAAGACCGACAGGTGTTCCCGTACCAGGTGCCGGAGTCGGCGGCGCACCCGATTACGGACTACGGCGCCGCCGACCGCTCGGGAGACGATGAAACCGGCCCGGGGCGGCGCCGACGCATCGGTGAGCCGCAGGTGGACCACCAGGGTGCCGCGACCGACGCGCCGGCCTTCCCGCAGCGCGGCCGTGAACTCATCCCGGCGGCGCAACCGGTGCGCCCGGTCGAGCATGTAGTCTCCCTCCGGCCCGGGGCCGGTCAGGCCGACAGGCGAGCGCGTCCCTTGGCGCGGCGGGCGCGGATGATGGCGCGGCCGGCGCGGGTGCGCATCCGCAGCCGGAAGCCGTGGGTCTTCTTGCGGCGGCGGTTGTTCGGCTGGAAGGTGCGCTTGCTCACGTCAGGTTCTCCATCGACTGGTACGGGGTGGGCATCTCTCACGATCCGGACAGATCGTGCCGCATGCCACAGGCGGCCAACACCCAAGAGTAGCAAGCGAGAACCGGCCGGCTGGGCATGGTCAACCCAGGTCCGGTCCTGCGTGCCCCGCTCATGGCCGCCGCCCCGCGCCCCCGCCGGCGGGTCCACCCCACGGGTCTCCCCCACCGGCGGGCCGGATCAGTCATCCGGCGCCCGGACAGCACAATCCCGGAAACTCCGGGGATACCGCGACAAACCTATCGCCCTGATGTGAACAACGGTTGTCTTCCTGTGGACAACACTGTTAGCGTGCCCGTCTGCCGGTTCCTACACCGGGGCCGGTTGGTCGGCGACCAACCGGAACTCCCGGGGCCGGTCGGTCGTTCGCCTCCATGTCTCTACCTGCGGAAACGCTGGTGGAACCGGAGCGTCGACCGGCTGGTTGGGGGCAACGGAGCCGGTTGTACACAGGCTGTGGACAATACACAGGCTGTGGAAAACATGTGGACAACCACGGCCGGGACGGTGGACGACCCGGTGGATAGACCGGTGGATAAACCATCCGGGTAACCCGGTAACAGCGGCGGTACCGGGCGGGGGGTGACGACGTGGCGGAGGCGGCCATGGGCACGGGTGGACGGGACGACCTGGCCACAGTGTGGCGGGACGCCACCGAAGAGATGGTGGACACGATCGTCTCCGCCCAGCAGCGGGCCTATCTTCGGCAGACTCGACTCCGAGCGATCGTCGAGGACACCGCGCTGTTGGCGGTGCCGGACGCATTCACCCGGGACCAGATCGAAACCAAGCTGCGCCCGGCGATCACCGAGGCGCTCTCCCGACGGCTAGGCCGACCGGTCCAGGTCGCGGTGATCCTCGCTCCCAGCGACCCGCCGCCCGCCGACCCCGGTCCGGCCAACCCACCCACCGGTTACCCGGTCGGACACCCCCCCGCCGGCACCGCCAGCGTCGCACCGCCTGCTCCCCGTACCTCGGACCCTGGTTGGGGAGAGCCCGCGGGCGGCCCCGACCCCTATCAAGAGCGCCCCGTGGGGTGGCTGCCCACCGGATATGTCCGGCAGTCGGCGCCGCCGGCCCACTCCGGTGGCGCAGACCCCGCGGGACACCGGATCCGGGAACTGTCCGGCGACAACCTGGGCTACCACCGGCCGTACGACCCGGGACTCGGCCCGTCCGACTATCCAGTTCGGGACTACCCGGGGCGGGAGTACCCCGGCTCGGGGCCGACCACCTCCCGCGAAAGCGGCCCGGGCCGGGAGCCCCGCTGGGCCGCCCCGACCGGCGCCGGTACCGCCGGGGGCAACCGGCTCAACCCCAAGTACACGTTCGAGACATTCGTGATCGGCTCCTCCAACCGGTTCGCGCACGCGGCCGCGGTGGCGGTGGCGGAGTCACCGGCCAAGGCGTACAACCCGCTGTTCATCTACGGCAGCTCTGGGCTGGGCAAGACTCACCTACTGCACGCGATCGGCCACTACGCCTCCCAGCTGGGCAACGCCCGAGCGGTCCGGTACGTGTCCACCGAGGAGTTCACCAACGACTTCATCAACTCGGTGCGGGACGACAAGACCAGCGCGTTCCAGCGCCGCTACCGCGACGTCGACGTACTGCTGATCGACGACATCCAGTTCCTGGAGAGCCGGGAGCGGACCCAGGAGGAGTTCTTCCACACTTTCAACACCCTGCACAACGCCAATAAGCAGATTGTGATCACCTCGGACCGGTCCCCGAAGCAGCTGTCGACGCTGGAGGACCGGCTGCGCACCCGGTTCGAGTGGGGGCTGCTGGCCGACATCCAGCCCCCGGACCTGGAGACGCGGATCGCGATCCTGCAGAAGAAGGCGGCCCAGGAGCGGCTGCACGCCCCGCCGGAGGTGCTGGAGTTCATCGCCAGCCGGATCGCCAACTCCATCCGGGAGCTGGAGGGGGCGCTGATCCGCGTGACCGCGTTCGCCTCCCTGACCCGCTCACCGGTGGAGCTGTCCCTGGCGGAGGAGGTGCTGCGGGACTTCATTCCGGACGGGGACGAGCCGAAGGTGACGGTGGAGCAGATCATGGCCTCCACCGCCGAGTACTTCGGGGTCAGCCTGGAGGACCTGCGCGGCCACTCCCGTTCCCGGGTGTTGGTCAACGCCCGACAGGTCGCGATGTACCTGTGCCGGGAGCTGACCGACCTGTCGCTACCGCGGATCGGGCAAGCGTTCGGGGGTCGGGACCACACCACCGTGATGCACGCGGACCGGAAGATCCGGCAGCAGATGGCCGAGCGGCGCTCCCTGTTCAACCAGATCGCTGAGCTGACCAACCGGATCAAGCAGACCACCGGCTGAACCACCGACCGCACCAGTCCGACCCGGATCCGGACCACCGATCCGGGTCGACATTTTTGCGGCACCATCCACCGTTCCACCCACACCGGTGACCAACGTGACGGGTCGAGGTTCGCCTAGTTATACACAGGTTGTGGGGAAAATCTGGGGATATCCGGTGGAAAACCGGTGGACAACGGTGGATGGTCGAGGGAGAACCGGCCGGCTGTGGATAACTAACGGAGTTCTCCACCGCGTCATCCACGGGTCATCCACCGGCTCTCTTCCCCGCTGACCTCGGTAAACGCGAGTTCTCCACAGTTTCCACACCACCGACTATGACGACGATATAGATCTACAAAAGAAGAAAGATCAATCATCGGTGTGTGGAAAGTTGCCGTGGACCCGGCTGCGCCGGGTTGGCAGCAGGCTCTTACAGTGCGAGAGTGGGCTGACCGCGTGAGTGGCAGGAGGCACCGATGAAGTTCCGGGTCGAACGTGACGCCCTGGCCGACGGAGTTGCCTGGACCGCCAAGGGACTGCCGTCCCGACCGTCGGTGCCGGTGCTCGCCGGGGTGCTGCTCCGAGTCACCGACCAGTCGCTGCACCTGTCCGGCTTCGACTACCAGGTCTCCACTGAGGCCACTGTGCCGGTGCACGCGGACGCCGAGGGCGCCGCGCTGGTGTCCGGCCGACTGCTGGCGGAGATCAGCAAGGCGCTCCCCGCCAAGCCGGTGGAGATCGCCGCGATCGACGCGCATCTGGAGCTGACCTGCGGCAGTGCGCGGTTCACCCTGCCGACCATGCCGGTGGAGGACTACCCGTCCCTGCCGTCGCTGCCGGATCGGGCCGGCACGGTGGACGCCGCCGCTTTCGCCACCGCGGTCTCCCAGGTCGCGTTCGCGGCGGGTAAGGACGAAACCCTGCCGATGATGACCGGGGTCCGGATCGAGCTGGAGGGGCGCACCTTGGCGCTTCTGTCCACCGACCGGTACCGGTTGGCGGTTCGCGAGATCGAGTGGCAGCCGGACGATCCGGAGTTCAGTGCACACGCGCTGGTGCCGGCCCGTACCCTGGCCGACACCGCCAAGACCCTCGGTGCGCTCGGCGGCGAGCTGGTGCTCGCGTTGGGGAGCGCCGGCGGCAGTGAAGGGATGATCGGGTTCGAGGCCGGGGAGCGGCGGACCACCAGCCGGCTGCTGGACGGCACCAACTACCCACCGGTGCGTAACCTGTTCCCCACCAGCCACGTCGCCCAGGCGAAGGTGCCGGTGGCGGCCCTCACCGAGGTGGTCCGCCGGGTGTCGCTCGTGGGTGAGCGCAGCGCCCCGGTGCGGTTGGCGTTCAGCCCGGAGGGGCTGGTGGTGGAGGCCGGTGGTTCGGAAGAAGCGCGGGCCAGTGAGGCGGTGGAGGCGACCTTCGAGGGGCCGGAGCCGATGATGCTCGCGTTCAACGCCACCTACCTGCTGGAAGGGCTGCAGGCGTTGACCACCCCGATGGCGGTGTTCTCGTTCGTGGAGCCGACCAAGCCGGCGGTGCTGATGGGTGGGAACGAAGAGGGTGAACCGGTGTCTGGTTACCGTTACCTCATTCAGCCCATCCGCGTCGTACGATGAGGGCGGCGGGTGAATAGGCCCGCCGCTGGGGGGTGTAATGCAGCTCGGGCTGGTGGGGCTGGGCCGGATGGGCGCGAGCATGCGCGACCGACTCACCGCGGCCGGGCACCACGTAGTGGGCTACGACCACGATCCGTCCCGGTCTGACGCGACCTCACTGGCGGATCTGTGCGACCGGCTTTCCCCGCCCCGGGTGGTATGGCTGATGGTGCCGGTGGCCGTCACCGGGCAGGTGATCAACGACTTAGCGGAGTTGCTGGAGCCCGGAGACCTGGTCATCGACGGAGGTAACTCCCACTATCAGGAGGCCGCCCCCCGGGCGGAGCAACTGGGCCAGCGGCGGATCGGCTACCTGGACGTCGGGGTGTCCGGTGGCATCTGGGGCGCCACCCACGGGTACGCGTTGATGGTCGGGGGCGAGCCCCGCCATGTCCAGCGATGTATGCCGATTTTTGAAGCTTTGAAGCCGGAGGGCGAATTCGGCTTCGTCCACGCCGGCGGGGTGGGCGCGGGGCACTTCGCCAAGATGATCCACAACGGGATCGAGTACGGCCTGATGCAGGCGTACGCGGAGGGGTACGAGCTGCTGACCCGGGCGGAGCTGGTGACCGACGCGCCGGCGGTGCTGCGGTCGTGGCGGGACGGCTCGGTGATCCGGTCCTGGCTGCTCGATCTGCTGGACCGCGCCCTCGCCGACGACCCGAAGTTGGCCGAGGTGCGGGCTTACGTGGAGGACACCGGCGAAGGACGCTGGGTGGTGGAGGAGGCGGTCCGGCGGGCGGTACCGATCCCCGCCTTGACCGCGGCGCTGTTCACCCGGTTCAGCTCTCGGCAGTCTGACCGGCTGGCGATGAAGGCGGTGGCGGCGTTGCGAGAGCAGTTCGGCGGCCACCCGATCCGGCGTTGACGGGGGCCGCGGTGTACGTGCGGCGGCTGGAACTGGTCGACTTCCGCTCCTACCCCCAGATAGAGGTCGACTTCGAACCCGGAGCGAACGTGCTGGTCGGCCCGAACGGGGTGGGGAAGACCAATCTGGTGGAGGCGTTGGGATACGTCGCCACGCTGGCGAGTCACCGGGTGGCTACCGACGCCCCGTTGGTGCGGGCCGGCGCTAGTTCGGCGGTGATCCGCTGTCTGATCGGCCACGACGGCCGGGAACTGCTGGTGGAGCTGGAGCTCATACCCGGCCGGGCCAACCGCGCCCGGCTCGGCCGCGCCCCGGTCCGGCGAGTACGGGACATCCTGGGTGCGCTGCGGACGGTGCTGTTCGCGCCCGAGGACATCGAACTGGTGCGAGGGGAGCCGGCCACCCGCCGCCGGTATCTGGACGAACTGCTGGTGGCCCGACGGCCCCGGTTCGCGGGCGTCTGCGCCGACTACGACCGGGTCCTCAAACAGCGCAACGCTTTGCTCCGGAGCGCGGCGGCCGCGCGCCGGGCCGGCACCCGCGCAGATCTGTCCACTCTAGAGGTGTGGGACGTGCACCTGGCGCAGCACGGGGCCGAACTACTGGCTGGCCGACTGGAGCTGGTCGAGGCGCTGCGCCCCCACGTGGCCGAGAGCTACGCCGGCCTAGCGGGAGCGGGCAGCGAGGCCCGGTTGGAGTATCGAAGCAACCTACCGGAGACACCGCCGGACCGCGCGCAGCTGACTGCGGCGTTGACCGCCGCGTTGGCCGAGGCGCGCGCCACGGAGCTAGAGCGAGGGGTGACCCTGGTCGGGCCACACCGGGACGATCTCGAGTTGCGGTTGGGGACGTTGCCGGCCAAGGGATACGCCAGCCACGGCGAGTCCTGGTCGTACGCGGTGGCGCTGCGACTGGCCGCCTACCGGTTGCTGCGCGCCGACGGTCCCGAACCGGTGTTGCTGCTGGACGATGTGTTCGCGGAGCTGGACGCCGATCGGCGGGAGCGGCTGGCCGACAGCATCCGGGACGCCGGCCAGACCCTGATCACCTGCGCGGTGGAGGCGGATGTGCCGGTTTCGCTGCGGGGCGCCCGGTACGAGGTCCGCAACGGGGAGGTGAAGCGTGCCTGAGCCGGACGACCGGGCCGCGGAGTCTGGCCCAGTCGAGGACGCCCCCCAGCTCCCCGAAGGGGTACGCGGACCGGAGCTGGCCCGGGCGGTGCTGGACGCGGCCCGGGCGCGTCGGGGCGCCATCGGCGGCCCCCGGAAACGCGCCAGCCGCCGGGCGTCCGGCGGTTCCCGCTGGTCGGGGCCGGGGCCGGACCCCCGGGATCCGCAACCGTTGGGAGCGGTGCTGGCCAAGTTGATGAAGGACCGCGGCTGGCAGCGCCCCGCCGCCGAGGCGAGCCTGTTCGGCCGTTGGGAGGCGGTGGTGGGGCCGGAGGTCGCCAGCCGATGCCGCCCGGTGAAGCTGGTCGACGGTGAGCTGACCCTGGAGGCGGTCTCCACCGCGTGGGCGACCCAACTCCGGTTGCTGGCCGGCCGGTTGCTCAAACAGATCGCGGCCGAGGTCGGCCACGATGTGGTGACTCGGCTGCGGATCCACGGCCCCGCGGCCCCGTCCTGGAGTCCCGGGCCACTGCGGATCCGTGGCCGCGGCCCCCGGGACACCTACGGCTGACCGGCGCCGGTCTGGTTCACGTACACCGCGAAGCCGCTTTCGGCGCAGCGCCGGTAGAACCGCGCCAACACCGCCAGCTCCGACAGGGGGAACCGCCACTGCCGGGCGGGGGTGTCGGCGAGCGCGGCCAGTCGCTGCTCCAACCAGCGCAGTTGGGTGTCGGCGAGCGGCCCACCACCCAACGCTTCCCGCAGCACCGCCCCCACCGAGGTGAACGTGACCAGGTCGCCGTGCGGCCGGTGTCGCTCCACGAACTGTTCCAGCCCGTCGGCGATCCAGCCGCACCCGTCCGGGTCGATCACCGGGTCGTCGTCCTCCGCGTCGGCGGCGGACAGTACTCCCTCCAGCCCGAGCAGCAGGTCCACCAGGGTCAGGTAGGAATCCACCTGAACCGTGCTGGTTTTGGCGATATGTCCTGCCAAGGCCGCGGTGGATGCCGCCACGTCCGTGCGGTCGGTCAATTCCCCGAAGTCCGCGAACTCCGCTGGCGCGACCGGTTCGTAGTACCGGCCCATCCGTGGCCATGCCACAGCCACGTTGTCCAGCCCCATCGCCGCGCTGCTCCCTTCCCCGGACCCTGCCTGCCGTCCCCGCCCCACCAAGGAGGGCGGACGCCGGGTGAGCGTACGACGCCCGGCCAATTTCCGCGACCCCGGTAGGGGGGCGCGGCGGGGGGAGTTCGGGCGTTCTAGCAGCCGCCAGGCGGTGCCAGGTGCGGGTTCTGTGGGACCCGCACAGTAAGATTGAGGAGCGTACGGGGCTGTCGGATCGGGCTACCGGATCGGGAGCGGCCCCGCGGCGATACGACCCGTCGGCGACCGGCCGGCGGGCGGTTCGCGTTCCCCTTGGCCGCGGCAGGGTAGCCGTGCCTCGCGAGGAGCGTGGGGTACCCAACCATCCGGTCTGCGCCGCCGGAGAGAGGACCAGAGGGTGGCAGCGTCGAAGCAAGATAGCTACACCGCCGGCTCCCTGACCGTACTCGAGGGGTTGGAGGCGGTCCGCAAGCGACCAGGGATGTACATCGGCTCCACCGGGGAGCGTGGTCTGCATCACCTGGTGTGGGAAGTGGTCGACAACGCGGTCGACGAGGCCCTGGCCGGTTACTGCGACACCATCGAGGTGGTGCTGCTGGCCGACAACGGGGTCCGCGTCACCGACAACGGCCGGGGTATCCCGGTCGACCTGCACCCGAAGCTGAAGAAGCCCGGGGTGGAGGTGGCGTTGACCGTCCTGCACGCGGGCGGGAAGTTCGACGGCAAGGCCTACGCGGTGTCCGGCGGTCTGCACGGGGTCGGGGTGTCGGTGGTCAACGCGCTGTCGACCCGCCTCGAGGTGGAGATTCACAAGGACGGGCGGGTGTGGCGGCAGTCCTACCGGAACTCCCGCCCGGGCCCGCTGGAGAAGGGTGAGCCGACGCGGCGGACCGGATCGTCGGTGAGTTTCTGGCCGGATCCAGACATCTTCGAGACCACGGAGTTCTCGTTCGAGACCATCAGCCGGCGGCTGCAGGAGATGGCGTTCCTCAACCGGGGACTGACCATCCAGCTGCGGGACGAGCGCGAGCGTGACGACGAAGGCAAGCCGCGCGAGGTCGTCTATCTCTACAAAGGTGGGATCGCCGACTTCGTCCGGCACCTCAACCAGACCAAGGGCCCCATCCACAAGTCGGTGATCGAGTTCGGGGCCGAGGGCGACAACATGTCGCTCGAGGTCGCCATGCAGTGGAACGAGTCCTACGGCGAGTCGGTATACACCTTCGCCAACACCATCAACACTCACGAGGGTGGTACCCACGAGGAGGGCTTCCGGGCCGCGCTGACATCGGTGGTGAACCGGTACGGTAGTGAGCGCAAACTCCTCAAGGGCGACGAGAAACTCACCGGAGAGGACATTCGGGAGGGGCTGGCCGCGATTGTCTCGGTCAAGCTGACCAACCCGCAGTTCGAGGGCCAGACCAAGACCAAGCTGGGCAACACCGAGGTGCGCAGCTTCGTCCTGAAGACGTGCAACGACTGGCTGGCGGACTGGTTTGAGCGCAACCCCAGCGAGGCGAAGACCATCATCACCAAGGCTTCGCAGGCGGCGCGGGCGCGGCTGGCCGCCGCGCAGGCGCGGAAGCTGGCTCGCCGCAAGTCGTTGCTGGAGTCGGGCTCGATGCCCGGCACGTTGGCGGACTGTCAGTCCACCGACCCCCGCGAGTGCGAACTGTTCATCGTGGAGGGTGACTCGGCGGGAGGCTCGGCCAAGCAGGGGCGGGACCCGCGGACACAGGCGATTCTGCCGATCCGGGGGAAGATCCTCAACGTGGAGAAGGCGCGGATCGACAAGATCCTCAAGAACAACGAGGTTCAGTCGATCATTACCGCGCTGGGTACCGGTATCCACGACGACTTCGACATCTCGAAGTTGCGGTACCACCGGGTCATCCTGATGGCTGACGCCGATGTGGACGGTCAGCACATCCAGACCCTGCTGCTGACGCTGCTGTTCCGGTTCATGCGGCCGCTGATCGAGCAGGGCCACGTGTACCTCGCCTCCCCGCCGCTTTACAAGATCAAGTGGAACAAGCGCGGCGACGATGTGCAGTACGCCTACTCCGACCGGGAGCGGGACGGGTTGCTCGCACTGCGCCGGGAGAAGAACCCCAACGCCAAGGCCGAGATTCAGCGGTTCAAGGGGCTCGGGGAGATGAACTACCCGGAGCTGTGGGAGACCACCATGAATCCGGCTACCCGGACCCTGCGTCACGTCACGCTGGACGACGCAGCCACCGCTGACGAACTGTTCAGCGTCTTGATGGGCGAAGACGTGGAGGCGCGTCGGGCGTTCATCCAGCGCAACGCCAAGGACGTGCGCTTCCTTGACATCTAGTGAGCATGTGAGTTCGACCGACAAGTCGTGCGGTGTCGCGGGTGGCCGGCGTGCCATCCGCGCCGGGGCCAGTCCTGCCTGCCCGGCATCCACCAGGGTGGCTGACCGCGACGACCGCGGCCGTGAAGGAAAGGTGGAACAGTGACGGATCCGACGGTCTCTGGTCAGAACGTCCCCGAGCGGGGCGAGCCGACCCCGACCGAATCGACCGAGCTGGAGTTCGGGCGCGGACGGATTGAGCCGGTCGGCCTCGAGGTCGAGATGCAGCACTCGTACCTCGACTACGCCATGAGCGTGATCGTCAGCCGGGCGCTGCCGGACGTGCGGGATGGGCTCAAGCCGGTCCACCGCAAGATCCTCTACGGGATGTTCGACGGCGGTTACCTGCCCGACCGGGGGTACGTCAAGTGCGCCCGGGTGGTCGGTGACGTCATGGGTAACTACCACCCCCACGGCGACGTGGCGATCTACGACGCGCTGGTCCGAATGGGGCAGCCCTGGTCGCTGCGGTACCCGCTGATCGACGGCAACGGCAACTTCGGCTCCCCCGGTAACGACCGGCAGGCCGCGATGCGGTACACCGAGTGCCGGCTGGACTCGCTCACCATGGCGATGCTCCAGGACATCCGGGAAGACACCGTCGACTTTGTACCGAACTACGACGGCCGGGCCGAAGAGCCGGTAGTGCTGCCGGCGCGGTTCCCCAACCTGCTGGTCAACGGCTCGGAGGGAATCGCGGTCGGGATGGCCACCCGGATTCCGCCGCACAACCTGCGTGAGATCGCCGCGGCGGTGCAGTGGTGCCTGGAGAACCCGGACGCCGACGAGCAGACCACCCTGGACGCCCTGATGAAGCTGGTGAAGGGGCCGGACTTCCCCACCCGGGGGCTGATCGTCGGTACCTCCGGGATCGAGGACGCCTACCGTACCGGCCGCGGCTCCATCCGGATGCGGGCGGTGGTGGATGTCGAGGAGGACCGCAAGGGCCGCACCACCCTGGTGGTGACCGAACTGCCCTACCAGGTCAACCCCGACAACCTGGCGCAGCGGATCGCGGAGCTGGTCAAGGAAGGCAAGCTCTCCGGGATCGCCGACATCCGCGACGAGTCGTCCGGCCGGACCGGGATGCGGCTGGTGCTGGTCCTGAAGCGGGACGCGATCCCCAAGGTGGTGCTGAACAACCTCTACAAGCACACCCAGCTGCAGGAGACGTTCGGCGCCAACATGCTGGCGTTGGTCGACGGCGTGCCGCGGACGCTGAACCTGGCGCAGTTCGTGCGCTACTACGTCGACCACCAGATCGAGGTGATCCAGCGGCGGACCCGGTTCCGGCTGAGGAAGGCCGAGGAGCGGGCCCACATTCTGCGCGGCTACGCCAAGGCGCTGGACCTGCTCGACGAGGTGATCGCGCTGATCCGGCGCTCCCCGACCGTGGAGGAGGCGCGGACCGGGCTGATCCAGCTGCTGGACGTGGACGAGGTGCAGGCCACCGCCATCCTCGACCTGCAGCTGCGGCGGTTGGCCGCACTGGAGCGGCAGAAGATCCTGGACGAGCTGACCGAGATCGAGCAGCGGATCGCCGACCTGAAGGACATCCTGGACAAGCCGGAGCGGCAGCGCCAGATCGTGTCCGAGGAACTGGCGCAGGTGGTCGAGAAGTACGGCGACGACCGCCGCACCCGGATCGTGCCGTACGAGGGGGAGGTCTCGGCCGAGGATCTGATCGCGCGCCAGGACGTGGTGGTGACCATCACCCGGACCGGGTACGCCAAGCGGACCCGGGCCGATCTCTACCGGACGCAGCGGCGGGGCGGCAAGGGCGTGACCGGCGCGACCCTCCGGCAGGACGACATCGTCAGTCACTTCTTCGTCTGCTCGACCCACGACTGGATCCTGTTCTTCACCAACAAGGGGCGGGTCTACCGCGCCAAGGCGTACGAACTGCCGGAGGCGAGCCGGGCCGCGCGGGGCCAGCACGTGGCGAACCTGCTGGCGTTCCAGCCGGATGAGCACATCGCCCAGGTGATCAGGATTCCGGACTACCAGGCCGCTCCGTACCTGGTACTGGCCACCCGGAACGGGCTGGTCAAGAAGACCGCGCTGGAGGAGTTCGACTCCAACCGCAGCGGCGGGATCATCGCGATCAACCTGCGCGATGGGGATGAACTGGTGGGCGCGGCGCTCATCGGCCCGGAGGATGACCTGCTGCTGGTGAGCAAGAACGCCCAGGCGATCCGGTTCAACGCCACTGACGAGGTGCTGCGCCCGATGGGGCGGGCCACCAGCGGCGTGATCGGGATGCGGTTCAGCGACAACGACGAGCTGCTGGCGATGGAGGTGGTCCGGGAGGGGATGGACGTCCTGGTCGCCACCCGCGGTGGCTACGCCAAGCGGACCCCGATTGAGGAGTACCCGGTGCAGGGGCGGGGCGGCAAGGGTGTCCTCACCGCCAAGATCACCGAGCGCCGAGGGGAGCTGGTCGGTGCGATCGTGGTCAACCCGGAGGACGAGCTGTTCACGATCACCAGTAACGGTGGTGTGATGCGGACTCCGGTGAAGCCGGTGCGCCGGACCCGGGATCGGAACACAATGGGGGTCAAGTTGATGAACCTTCCCGAGGGGGTGAGCCTCGTGGCCATCGCCCGGAATGCCGACGAACCGGACGAACAGGAATGAAATAATGACCGAGACGAGGGCGACGACCGGGGACTCGACCGACACGGACGAGACGACACCCACCGGCGGACCCGCTGCGGCTGAGGAGGAGAGGGTGAGCGATCACAGCGCCGAGAACGGGGACCGGAACACCGGTGCCACTATCGGCACCTCCGACCAGCCCCCGACCACGCCGAATCCGGTCGCGCACGATCCCAGCCTGAATGGCGAGGCCACCGACCAGTTGGATGGTGGGCAGGCGGACCAGCCCCGCTATACCCGAGCGCCGGGTATGCCACCGCCGCCTGATCAGCCCGACAGCACCGACACCGTGGTCATCCCCTCCGTCGCCACACCGGCAACCGCGTCGGTCACCGGCAGCGGCGCGGAAGCCACCGCCACCTTCCAGGCCGACTCCAGCGGTGAGCAGCTCAGCTCGCCCGCCGCCGCGGCGATGCGGGCTGTCCGGGTGGGCGAGGTACGCCCCCGGGTGAGCACCCCGCGAGGACCGCGCCGGGCCCGGTTGGTCATCCGGCGGGTGGACCCCTGGTCAGTGATGAAGTTCTCGTTCGCGGTCTCGCTGGTGCTGTTCATCGTGATCGTGGTGGCGGCGTCCGTGCTCTACCTGGCGCTGGACACCATGGGGGTGTTCGCCAGCATCAACGAGACCGTCGCCGACCTGATCCAGTCCAGCGGTGGGGACGGCAGCGGACCGTTCCGGATCACCGCGCAAGGGGTGATCGGCACCGCCGCGGTGCTCGGCGGGTTGAACGTCCTGCTGTTCACCTCGTTGGCCACCCTCGGGGCGTTTATCTACAACGTGTGCGCTGACTTGGTCGGCGGGGTGGAGGTGACCCTGGCCGAGCGGGATTGAGCGCCGAGCAGTATTGCGCGACCCATGACCTCCGGCGGGCCCTCCCGCAAGTGACGGGAACGCCCTCCGGAGTGGGGCGGGCGAGCGCGAGGCGCGCCGACCCGGTATGCTCGGGCCGGTCGCGCCGAACGGGTGATCCCGGTTGGGTCCGGGCCACCCGATGCGGTACGCTAGCTCGGCGCACGGGGCTATAGCTCAGTCGGTTAGAGCGCAGAGCTGATAACTCTGAGGTCGCTGGTTCGATTCCAGCTAGCCCCACTCCCTCAGACGGAGGTTCCTCCATGTGGAAGAAGCTGCTGATCGTCGCCGGAGTGGTCGGCGTGGCCGCCCTAGTCATTAGGCGGGTCAAAGCAGCCAACGACGAGCGGGCCCTCTGGCACGAAGCTACTTCCGCTGCCGATCCCCGCTGACACCTTCCCCTGTCGCCGCCTCGCGGCTACGGGTGCGGGGCCGTAGCTCAACTGGCAGAGCACTGCCTTTGCAAGGCAGGGGTTAGGGGTTCAAGTCCCCTCGGCTCCACCATTCACACCTCCTGACCAGCAAGGACGTTCTGTATCTGTCGGGTACGACTGGCTACGTTCCTGAACCGTTGCGCTGTGCCGGCAGCACTGCTGAGTTCGACATGTGACTTTCGGGTCTCGCCGCCCTCACTATGGCGTCATGGCTGCCCTCTCTCTGCCAGTGAACCTGGTCGACAGCGTCCACCCCGACCCGACGCCCGAATTCCGCGCCTGGGTCAACGACCTGCCCCACACCGTGGCCGATCTGGCCGACAGCTGGTCGCTCCAGCTCGGGCCGCCGTACCAACCGGGTGGTCGGTACGCATGGGTGGCGCCTGTCCGTACCAGTACCGGTCGGGAGCTGGTCCTCAAAGTCGCCTGGCGCCACGACGAGGCGGTGCATGAAGCCGACGGCCTGCGTGTCTGGGACGGCAAGGGCGCCGTGCGGCTGTACGCCAGCGTGGTGTGTGGCGCCACCAACGCCCTGCTGCTGGAGCGGTGCACACCCGGCATCCCGCTAGCGGTGTCCCGGCCGGAACCTGACCAGGACATGATCGTGGCCGGCCTGCTGCGACAACTGTGGACCGCCCCGGTCGACAGTTTCCCGTTCCGGTCGCTGCAGACCATGTGTGAGCAGTGGGCGGCCGAGTTCGAGGGGCGCCATGGCGCCACCGGTCAGACCCTGGACCCAGGTCTGGCCTGGGTCGGGATGGAACTGTTCCGCAGCCTGCCCGCCACCGCCGACCGGCAGGTGCTGCGGTGTACCGATCTGCACGCCGGTCGATCGACCAGCCCGTCCTGCGGGAGGTCGCCGCCCGCCTGGCCCCCACCTAGCATCCCTCACCGCGGACCGGACCGGGTCGGATCGGAGACCGTGCCGAGGGCGTCAGCGGGATGCGTGAACCCGCGCGGGTGCTGTCCTCAGCAAGCGGCCGTGGAGGGTGAGCCTCGAGAAGGCCAGTCTGCTATGGACAAGGTGCCGGGTCGGTGGCGAGCCGCGCATGTCGCTCCACATCGAAGCGTTCCTGGCCGTACCGGAGTCGTTGCCGTTCCAGCCCTTCGAACAGGAATCCTGCCGCGGTAGCGACCCGACACGAGGCGGGGTTGTTGGTGCGGTGGCCAAGTTCGAGGCGGAACAGGTCAAGCTGATTGAATGCCCACGTCGCCAGGGCGCGTACCGCGTGGGTGGCCACCCCTTGTCTCCGTGCAGCGGGTACGGTCCAATAAGAAACCCAGCCGGTCTGGTGACGATGCTCCACGTCGGTCACCGCTACCTGGCCGAGCAAGGTGTCCTCGGAATCGACCACCGCCCAGCTGTAGCCGCGTCCCTGCTGCCAATCTTCTTGCCGGGCACGCAGCCAACGCTCCGCCGCATCCGGGGTGTTGATTGGCTCGCGGCTTTGGTGCGCCATGTCTGGCGACGTGAACGCCGCCAGCACCGCCTCACGATCGGACATCTGCCACGGCCGCAGGACCAAGCCAGTTGAGGTGACCAGTCTGTCGGTCATCTGATGATGCTCACTGGAGCCGGGCCTTATCCGCAATCACATTGTTCGGCGCGATCACGCGGTGTCAGCTAGCTACCCCGCGCGTGTGGGGAGCGGTTCTTTCACTCGCGGTACTCGGGTGAGGCAGCGTGATGGGCTGATCAATCCGACGGTCAGGACTGAGGGGCATGGTCGGCGGCCTGGGAGGAGCCGGTGGGGCCGTGGCTTCGGCCCACCAGGTGATATGGCGACGGAGGTCGATGGCCAGGCATGGTTCCACGTGAAACGATCTCTGGATTGAGCGTCGAAGCGGGAGAAGTGCCCGGACGTCGGGAGGCGAGTGGCGTGGGTCGGATGCCGGCGGTACGTGGCGGCAGCGTTTTCCGGGTGGCGGTGTTGGCGCTGTTGTGGGGGTCCGGGTTCCTGTGGACCAAGCTGGCGTTGCGCGGCTTCACCCCGGAGCAGGTGGTGCTGGGCCGGCTGGCGCTGGGGGCGCTGGTCCTGCTGGCGGTACTGCGCCTGGTCAAGCAGCGGTTGCCTCAGGGGCGGATGACCTGGTTCCACCTGACTCTGGCCGCAGCGACCGGCAACGTCATCCCGTACCTGATGATGAGCGTGGGGCTGCGGGAGGTCGACTCCGCCGTGGCCGGCATGATCAACGCCACCACCCCGGTATGGACGGTGTTGATTGCGCTGGCCGCCAGACAGGGTCAAAGATTCTCGCTGGTGGTCGGCGGCGGGGTGGTGACGGGGCTGGCGGGCACGATCTTGATCTTTGCCCCCTGGCAGCTCGGATCCCAGTTCACCAGCGCCGGGGCGATGGCGTGCCTGGTGGCGGCATTCAGCTACGGGATCAGTTACGTCTATCTCGCGCGGTTCCTCACCAATCGGGGGAACGGTCCGCTCGGGTTGTCGGCGGGGCAGCTGCTGGTGGCCTCCGCGCTCACCGCCCTGGTGCTACCGTTCGGCGGTCTCCACCCGCCGCAGTGGCAGCCGGACGCGGTGATCAGCCTGCTTATTCTGGGCATCCTCGGCACCGGTGCGGCGTTCGTGGTGAACTACCGGATCGTGACCGACGACGGGGCGATCGCCGGGTCGGCGGTGATCTATCTGCTCCCGGCGGTGGCGATCATCCTCGGGGCGCTGGTCCTGGACGAGCAGCCGACCTCGCACGCCCTGCTCGGGGTGCTGGTCGTCCTGATCGGGGTGACGTTGACCCGCTGGCCCGGCGCCCGCGCGACGCGTGAGCCACATGCGGCGGGGACCGGCCCCACCGGAGCCGGCCCCGCGTCAGGTCAGCGCTTCCGGTCACGCGGATCCGACGAGGCTGAGCTTCAGAGTCGGTGACCACCAGGTCCCCGGTCGGGAAGACGTTGGGGTGAGCCGGGGTCCCTACCCGTCACCAGCCTGCAGAGTGTGGTGGTTCCGGGAAGCGGCGCGCCCCCGGGTCGGGTCCGGGATCGGCACCGCCGCGAGCAGCGACCGGGTGTACTCGTGGGTCGGGTGCTCGTACAACCGGTCCGAGTCAGCGATCTCTACGATCTCGCCGGAGCGCATCACCGCCACCCGGTCACACAGGTGCC
The DNA here is from genome assembly GCA_963809545.1 of uncultured Actinomycetota bacterium. GTDB lineage: Bacteria > Actinomycetota > Actinomycetes > Mycobacteriales > Micromonosporaceae > Natronosporangium. Next base: position 698,089 of record CAWEKD010000005.1, read on the forward strand.
GGACCACGGCCAGATCGTGGGCGATGAACAGGATCGTCAGACCGAGGCGCTCCCGCAGGTCCTGGAAGAGGTTGAGCACCTGCGCCTGCACCGACACGTCCAGGGAGGAGACGGGTTCGTCGCAGATCAGCAGCTTCGGTTCCAGCGCGATCGCCCGGGCGATCGCGATCCGCTGCCGTTGACCGCCGGAGAAGGTCCGCGGGTACCGGTCCAGGTGCTCTTCGTTCAGACCGACCATCTGGAGCAGTTCCCGGGCGCGGGCCCGTAGTGCGGCCCGGTCGGTGACCACCCCGTGCACGAGCAGTGGCTCGCTGACGGTCTCGGCGACCGTCATCCGCGGATTGAGGGACGAGTACGGGTCCTGGAACACCATCTGCATGTCCCGCCGGAGTGACCGGAGGGCCCGGCCGGAGGCGGCGAGCACGTCTCGTCCGTCCAGGGTGATCCGACCAGAGGTCGCCGGCAGCAGGCGGGCGATGCAGCGGGCGGTGGTGGACTTACCGGAGCCGGACTCGCCCACCAGCCCGAAGATCTCACCCCGCTCCACGGTGAAAGACACCCCCTTGAGGATGGTCAAGGGGGGCCGACGGTAGCCGGTGGGGAAGGACTTGACCAGATTCTCCACTTCCAGCAGGCTCACGGCGCCACCTCCTGGGTGGTCATGGCGGCGGTCGCGACATGACAGGCCACCGCTCGGTCGGTCGAGTACCGCTGCAAGGGCGGGATCTGGTCGCGGCAGTCGTCGACTGCGCGCGGGCATCGGGGGTGGAACGCGCACCCGTCGGGGCGATTGGCCGGGGTGGGCATCTGGCCCTCGATCATCGGTAGTCGACCACCGCGGTGGCCATCGATCCGGGGTACCGCGGCGATCAGTCCTTGCGTGTACGGGTGGCGGGGCTGGGCGAAGATGTCGTGCACGGGCCCGCGCTCCACCTCCCGACCCGAGTACATCACCACCACCCGATCGGCGAACCCGGCGACGATGCCCAGGTCGTGGGTGATGAGCAGGACCGCCGTCCCCCGCTCGGCGGCCACCTCGTCGAGCAGGTCCAGCACCTGGGCCTGGATCCGGACGTCCAGGGCGGTGGTCGGCTCGTCGGCGATCAGCAGGTCAGGCTCGGCGATCATGGCGATGGCGATCACCACCCGTTGCCGCATGCCGCCCGAGAACTGGTGCGGGTAGTCGTTGAACCGGTTGGCGGCGTCCCGCACCCCGAGCCGACTCAGCAGGTCGATGGCGCGGCGTTTCGCCTCCGCTTTGCGGACCCCACGGATCAGTAGCGGCTCCATCACCTGCTTACCGATCGTCATCACGGGGTTCAGCGCCGCGAGTGGGTCCTGGAACACCAGGCCCACCCGACCTCCCCGGATCCGGCGCAGCACCCGGTTCGGGGCGCCGACGATCTCCTGGCCGGCCACCCGGACCGAGCCGGTCACCCGGGCGGTCGGCAGCAGACCCAGGATGGCCTGCGCGGTGACGGACTTCCCGGAACCGGACTCGCCGACCAACGCCACCCGCTCCCCGGCCCGGACTGTGAGATTCAGGCGGTCGATCACCCGGATCGGGCCGGTCGGGGTGTCGAAGTCGACCTGGAGATCGCGGACGTCGAGCAGGTCGGTCATGACGTTCCTCCCCCTCGCAGGCTGGGGTCGTTGCGGACCCGGAGCCGGTCGCCGACCAGGTTGAAGGCGATCGCGGTCAGCGCGATCGCCGCCCCGGGCATGGCCACCACCCACCAGGCGTTGACGACGTGGTCCCGCCCGGCGGCCACCAGCGCGCCCCACTCCGCCGACGGGGTCTGGGCGCCGACTCCGATGAAGGACAGACCGGAGATCACCAGGATCACCGCGGCGACGTCGATGGTGATCTGGACGTACAGGGTGTCCAGTGAGTTCGGCAGGATGTGCCGCCGGATCAGGCGCCAGAGGGGGACCCCGACCGATCGGGCCGCGTCCACGTACTCCTGGTGCAGGGTCTCCCGTACCAGGGTCCGGACCAGGCGGGCGTACCCGGGCCACCAGGTCAGGGAGAGCGCGACCACGGCCGAGGTGAGGCTGGGGCCGAGCGCGGCCGCCAGGCCGAGCGCCAGGATCATCGGCGGGAACGACAGCCCGATGTCGCAGATCCGCATCAGGATCTCGTCGACGATCCGTCCCCCCAACGCCGCCAGCGTGCCCAGCACCACTCCGATCACTGTGGCCGCTGCGATCACGATCGCCGTCGCGAACAGGGTCACCCGGGCTCCGGCGAGGACCCGGCTGAACACGTCCCGCCCGTCCGCGTCGGTGCCGAACCAATGGTCGGTGCTGGGCGGGAGCAGGCTCTTACTGAGGTCGACCTGGTAGGGGTCGTGCGGGGCGAGGAACGGTCCGACCAGCGCGACCACGACCACCAGCACCGCGACCACGATCGCGGCCCGTTCGATCCATTCGCCTGCGGGCAGCCACCGCCGGCCGCGGATCGGGACCGGCTGGGGTCGGGAGACCGATTGGGTTGCCATGTCTACGCCCCCGCCCTTCGCAACTGTGGGTCGAGCCAGAGGTGGACGAGGTCCACCAGGAAGTTGGCGATGATGAAGGCCGCTCCGATCACCAGCACCACCGCGATGACGGCGAACAGGTCGCTCTGCAGCACCGCGTTGATCGCGTACGCGCCGATGCCCGGCCGTCCGAAGATCGACTCGACCAGCACGGTGGAGCTGAGCATCCAGCCCAGCTGCATGCCGATGATGGTGCTGCTGGGCACCAGCGCGTTACGGAGCCCGTGCCGGATGAGCACTCGCCATTCGGAGGCGCCCTTGGCCCGGGCCAGGGTCACGTAGTCCCGGTCCAGGACCCCGATCATGGTGGAGCGCAGGGTCCGCGCCACCACCGCGATGAACGGTGCCGCCAGGGTCACCGCCGGGAGGATCAGGTGAGCCAGCGCGTCCGCGAACGCGACCAGGTCCCCGGCGAGCAGGGCGTCCACCGTCACCATCCCGGTCCGTTCCGGTACCTGTAGCCCGAAGGACAGCTGACCGGTGAGCGGGAACACCGACCACTGGGCGGCGAACAGGTACTGCAGCATCAGGCCCAGCCAGAAGACCGGAACCGCTGCTCCGAAGATCACGATCAGGCGGGCCGCCAGGTCGGTCGCCCGCCCGCGCCGTGCCGCGGCGAGGATCCCCAGCGGCACGGCGACGAGCAGGTTGACCAGCATGGCGGCGAGTACCAACTCGATCGAGGCGGGGAGGACGTCCGCCAGGTCCGCGGCGATCGGGCGGCTGGTGAACAGGGAGGTGCCCAGGTCACCCTGGGCCAATCGGCCCAGGTGCCGACCGAACTGCACCACCAGTGGTTCGTCCAGCCCCAGTCGTTCCCGGGCCTGGGCGACCTGCTCCGCGGTGGCGTTGCGGCCGGCGGCGGTGCGGGCGGGATCACCCGGGATCACCTGACCCATCAGGAATACCAGCACCACCAGGCCGAACATCACCAACACCATCAGACCCAGCCGCTGGACCATGAACCGGAACATGTCCTCCCCTTCCTCGACGCGAGTTGCGGGTTACCGGTCCAACTGGATGGCGTACACGTCCACGGTCTGGTGGTGGGCGATCCGGTACTGGTAGCCGGAGATGTCTGCGCGCATGACCGTGACGTACTGCGGGTTGGCGAAGTTGATGGTCGCGATGTCATCGGCGACCAGGTTCTGCGCCTCCCGGTACAGGGCGCACCGCTGGTCCTCGTCCGGGGTCACCTGGGCCTGCCGGACCAGCTCGTCCACCCGCTCGTTGCGGTAGCCGCCGTAGTTGTAGCCGTTGCCGATGAACTGCGAGTCGAAGTTCGTCGACAGCACCGCGTTCGGGTCCGGGTACATCGGGAAGGCGTAGATCATCCCGATGTCCGGGGTGGTCTCGTTGCTCTTGATCATATCGACGTAGGCGGGGAAGGTCACGCCCTGGAGCTCCAGTTCGATCCCGATCTCCCGCAGCGCCGACTGCAGCAACGTGGCCGCCCGCTCGTGTTCGTTGAGCGCCGGCAGGTAGGTCATGGTCAGCTTGACGTTGGTCAGCCCCGACTCGGCCAGCGCCTTCCGGGCCGCCTCCAGGTCGTAGGTGGGCTGGTACACCGACGGGTCGTGGCAGGGCATGGCGGCCGGCAGCGGCCCGGCGGCGAGGGTGCCGGCGCCGTAGAGGATGTCTTCGACGTGGGAGGTGTAGTTGTACGCGTGGACGATCGCCTCCCGGAGTTTCCGGTTGGCGGTCGGGGAGTCCTCCATCTTGAAGAACCCGTACAGCTGCACCAGCGTGTCCGCCCGGTCGACCACGAAGTTCGGGTCGTCCTCGAAGCTCTGCCAGTCCGTCGGGGCGATGTCCATGGCGATGTCGATTTCGCCGTTACGTAGTGCTTCCCGTTGGGTGGCCGCCTCCGGCAGGTACCGGAACACCACCGTCTCCGCCTGCCGGTCGAACCCGCCCCAGTAGTCGGGGTACCGCGTGAACACCGCCTCCTGGTTCGGCCGGTAGCGCTCCAGCGTGTACGGGCCCGAGCCGGCGTCGTTGTTGGCCAGCCAGCTCCGGCCGTCGTCATCACCGGCGTTCGCCTCCACCAGCGCGCTGTTCAGCACGTACACCCGGGACAGCGCCGGCAGGAACGGCGCGTACGGGCGGGACAGGTGGATGGTCAGGGTGGTGTCGTCGATCACCTCGGTGGATTCGTACGGCTGCAGCTCGGCCGCCACCCCGATGTTGAGCCGGTTGATCCGGTCGAGGGTGTACTGGACGTCCTTGGCGGTCAACGGTGTGCCGTCGTGGAAGGTGACGTCGTCCCGCAGCGTGAGGGTGATGGCGGTCGCGTCTTCCGAAACCTCCCAGTCGGTGGCCAGGTGACCGACCAGTTCACCTTGAGAGTTGAAGGTCAGCAGGCTGTCGTACAGCGGAGTGACAACTTCATCCACAGTGGAGTTGTCCGCCTGCACGGGGTCGAAAGTGGCCGGCGGCTCGTTCTCGGCGATGATCAGCGTCTGTCGCCGGTCGTCGCTGAGCGTGCCACCGCTGCCACCATCGCCGGCGGTGCAACCGGCGAGGAACAGTGCGCCGCACAGCAGCGCCGCCCCCGCCCGGGTCACCGGTGAGCGAAGAGTTGCCATCATCGTGTTCCTTTTCCTTCCTTGGGGGTGTGCGACGGCCCGGGCCCGCGCATGTCTGTCAGGTCCGCACCGGACAGCAGCTGCCAGAAGTGGGTGATGGTTTCGCTGCCGCGGGCGAAGTTGGTCAACGACAGGTACTCGTTGGGTGCGTGCTCGTTCTGGTCCGGTAGACCGAAACCGAGCAGCAGCACCTCCACTCCGAGCACCCGGCGCAGCAGCTCCACCACCGGCACCGAGCCGCCCTCCCGGGTGAACACCGGGGTGACGCCGTACCCCAGTTCGTAGGCGCGAGCGGCTAGGGGCACCGCGGGATGACCGCGGTCGATCAGGACCGGGGTGGCGCCATGTTGCGGCGTCACCTCCACACGGACCGTGTCGGGAGCGAGTTCCCGCAATCGGGCGGCCACCAGTTCGGTGATCTCGTCCGGTTGCTGGTCAGGTACCAACCGGCAGGACAGCTTGGCGGTGGCCCGGGCCGGCACGATGGTCTTGCTGCCCTCGCCGGTGTAGCCGGATACCATTCCGTTGACGTCCAGGGTCGGCCTGGCCCACACTCGCTCCAGAGTGGAATAACCGGCCTCGCCCGCAGGCCGGGGCAGACCGATCGATTCGGACCATTCGGCTTCGTCGAACGGCAACGCCGCCAGTTCCCGCCGCTCCTGGTCCGACAGCGGCCTGACCCGGTCGTAGAAGCCGGGCACCGCCACCCGGCCGTCCGGGTCGTGCAGCCCGGCCAGCATCCGGGCCAACACGAGGGCGGGATTGGCCACCCCACCGCCGTACTTGCCGGAGTGCAGGTCATGGTGGGGGCCGCTGACCGTCACCTCCAGGCAGGCCAGGCCCCGCATGCCCACACAGATCGACGGCTGCTCCGGTCCGAGCATCGAGGTGTCGCTGACCACGACCAGGTCGCAGGCGAACTCGTCCGGATGGTCGGCCAGGTACCTGGCCAGGCCGGGTGAGCCGATCTCCTCCTCGCCGTCGAACAGGAACCGGAGGTTGACCGGCAGGCCGCCCGCGGCGAGCCAGGCCCGGGCCGCCGCCAGGTGGGCCATCAGCCATCCCTTGTCGTCCGCGGCGCCTCGGGCCACCAGCCGGTCTCCGGTGACGGTGGGGACGAATGGCGGCGACTCCCAGGCGTCGAGAGGGTCCTCCGGCTGGACGTCGTAGTGGCAGTAGACCAGGACGGTCGGCCGGTCCGGGCCGGCCTGCAACCACGCACCGGTGACCAGCGGGTGGCCGCCGGTGTCCACCACCCGGACGTCGGTGAGTCCGAGTTCGGTCAACCGGTCGGCCACCCAGTCCGCCGCGCGGCGTACCTCCCCGGCCCGGGCCGGGTCGGCCGACACCGACTCGATCCGCAGGAACTCGGCGAGTTCGGCCAGCGCCCGGTTCCGGTCGGCGCGCAGGTGGTCCAGTGCGGCGGACATCAGGTCACCCCTCTGCCACCGCGACCAGGTCCGGGTGGACGAACACCCCGTCCTCGCAGATCGGTACGCCGTTGTACGAGTACGTGGCGTTCAGCATCATGGCGTCCCAGTGGTAGCTGGACGAGTTCTTGCCGGGCCAACCGCTCTGGTTGTTGCCACCGGCGATGTTGAACGCGCCGAGGATCCGCTCGTCCTCCATCAGGTTGCCGACCCGCTGCGCGGCCGCGTTGAACCCGCCGCCGTTGTGGGCGACCCCGCGGATCTGGTCGTCGCAGGAGTCCAGCCAGGCTTCGAACTCCCGGGCCTGGGCCCCGCCGTCGATGTCGACCAGCACCCCGTCCCGGAAGGTCAGCACCACCGGTTCGGTGAGGATCCCGCCGGCCACCCCCGGCTCCATCGAGCTGTCGATGACGAAGGTGCCGTTGACGCTCTCCTCGATCGGGCAACCGAACCAGGCACCGCCGGGCAGGTAGTCGTGGTCGCCCTTGTGGTGGGAGCGGCAGGAGGAGATGGACAGCGGTACGTGGCCGCGCATGGTCATGGTCGCGTTGGTGCCCGCCTTGGTGCGGACGGTCAGCTCACCGTCCACACTGAAGATCCGCTCGAACACCTCGGCGTACCGGGCCAGCTGCTGGTAGTCGGCCTCCAGCACCACCGGTCGTAGGAAGTTCTCGGTCGGGACATCGGCCATGTACAGGCAGCGGCCGGTCTTCGGGATGTTCCGGATGGTCGAGGAGTACAGGATCCGGCTCCGGCAGACCGGGATGACCACGTCGGAGGCGGCGACCGCCTCCTGCACCCGCGGTGGGATGTCGTGGATGGTCGGCGCCCACGGCATGCTGATCAGCAGGGTCTCCGCGCCCTGGGCACGCCCCGCGGCGGCGATCAGGTCGGCCAGCTGCGGGTCGCCGGCGGTGTCGGTCAGGACCAGCAGCCGCTCGCCTGGCCGTACCCCGGCGCACTGCCGGACCGCGATGTCGGCGACCTTGGCTAGGGCCTCGGCGCGCGCCAGCTGGCTGGTCGCGGAGAGCGGGTGGTCGGGCATGGTGGGAGTAGCGGACGTGTCGCTCACGATGTCCTCGCTTCCTGTCGTGCGAGCCGGGCGGGGGTGGGGGTGGCGGTGCCGTCCGGGGCCACGATCAGGCCGTACACCTTCTCGGCGCACTCCCGGCTGACGTAGCCGTCCCGCACATCGGCGACGACCGCGGCCGGGTCCCGGTCCAGGGGGTTGCCACACCCGCCGCCGCCGGCGCTGGTGTTGATGAACCGGTCGCCGGCCCGCATGGGGACGCGGCGCATCCGGACGGTGCGTTCCGCATCGGTGCCGGGGAAGACCACCATCCGGTTGGGTTCCGGCTCCCCGCCCCCGTCGATCGCCCATGGACGGGTGGTGGTCTTCTTCTTCATCGACAGCAGTTCGCCGTCTGCGGTGAAGATCACTTGGCGGAGGACTCCCAGGCCCCCGCGGTACTTGCCGGGGCCGCCGGAGTCGCAGATCAGCTCCAGCCGTTCGTGGAACACCGTCGACTTGTGCTCCAGCACCTCGATCGGGGTGTTGCGCACCACGCTGGTGGAGGGGTGCTGCAGCGCGTTGGCGCCGTCGCCGGTACGGGTGGCCCCCCAGCCGATGCCTTCGTTGTTGCTGACCACGAAGTAGCGGCCGGTGCGTGGATCGGTGCCCAGCGCCATGAACCCGGGTTCGTCCCCGCCGCTGGAGGCGGGGATGGTCGGCACCGCGTCCCGCAGGGCCTTGTGGATCAGCTCGAACGCCACGATCTGGGTCCACAGGGTGAACGTGGCGGCCGGGTACACCGCGTGGAACAGGTTGCCCGGCTCGACCTCCACCCGCAGCGGCCGGTAGTGTCCGGCGTTGCCGGGCTCGTGCGGGGTGGTGAGCGCTTTGAAGACGGCCTTGGCCATGCTCTCGGTGGCCCCGACCGGCATGTTGATCGGACCGGCGACCGCCGGGTCGGAGTCGTTGTAGTCGACGGTGATCGAGTCACCGTCGATGGTCACCCGGACCGCGATCTTCACCGGGTCTTCGGTGATCCCGTCGTCGTCGATCCAGTCCTCGGCGGTGTAGACGCCGTCCGGCAGCGCCGCCACCGCTTTCCGGGCCACGCGCTCACCGTGGGCGATGATCTGGCGGACCGCCTGGTCCACGGTCTCCGCCCCGAACTTCTCCCAGACCTGCCGCAGCCGGCGCTCCCCGGCCCGGATCGCCGCGAGCTGGGCCTGGAAGTCCCCGATCACCAGGTCGGGGACCCGGGAGTTGAACCGGATCAGTTCCAGCAGTTCGTGGTCCACGACGCCGCGCTTGACCACCTTGGTACCCGGGAAGATCAGGCCTTCCTGGTGCATGTCGGTGGCGTCGAGCACGTACCCCGGTGCCTTGGCGCCCAGGTCCAGCCAGTGTGCCCGCACCGCCAGGTAGGCCGCGGGGCGGTCCATTCCTTCCCGGAACACCGGCGCCAACAGCATCGCGTCATAGGCGTGGGCCGAGTTCCAGTACGGGTAGTTGAGCATGACCACGTCGCCCGGGTGCAGGTTCTCCTGGCCCACGTACTCCACCACCCGGTGAATGGCGTGGTCGTTGGCGCCGAGGAAGGAGGTGATGCCCGGGGCCTCGGCCATCAGTTCCCGGTCGGCGTTGTAGATGGAGATGCCGAAGTCCAGGACGTCGTAGATGACCGGGTTGAAGGCGGTACGGACCAGGGTCCGCCGTATCTCCTCGGCGGTGGACACCAGGTAGTTACGGATCACCTCGACGGTGGCACCGTCCAGTTCGGTCACCGGGTCACCTCCAACTGCCCGTAGCGGCCGACGGTGAGCACCTGGTCAGAGAAAATCACTGTGGTCGATGTACCTTCTTCGACCACCGCCGGACCGGTGACGGTCTGTCCCGGCGCCAGCGCCTCCCGCTGGTAGATCGCGAACGACGTCATCTGTCCGGTCGCCACGTCGTAGGCGTCCCGGTAGCGGTCCGGCTTCGCGGAGGTGCCGTCGCCGTCCGGCATGGGCAGCAGTGGTGGCTTCGGCAACCTGCCTACCGCCCGGACCCGGATGGTGAGGATCTCCCCAGGGTCGGGCATGGAGTGGCCGTACCGGGCGCGGTGCAACTCGCTGAAGCGTGCGAGCAGGGAGGCGGCGTCGTCGTCGGGTCGGGCCTCCACCGCCAGCGTGTGCTCCTGTCCCCGGTAGCGCAGGTCGTACCGGCGGATCAACACCCGGTCGGCAGGCGCCACCCCCTGGGCCGCCAGGACCTCGTCCGCCTGCCGCGCCAGTTCGTCGAAGGTGCCGGTCAGGGAGGCGAGCACCGTGTCGTTCAGTGGCGCGAGCACCGTGGTGGAGAAGTCGTACTCCAGGTCGGAGTTGAGCATCCCCCAGGCGGAGAAGGCGCCCGGCGCCCGGGGAACCACGCACCGTTCCAGCTCCATCTCCCGGGCCAGCATCGGCGCCAGTAGCGCGCCCGCGCCGCCGAAGGCGAGCAGCGTGAACTCCCGCGGATCGAGCCCCCGCTCCACGGTGATTTCACGGAGCGCCCCCACCGTGCGGGAGAGCAGCACCCGGAACACCCCGGCGGCGGCTTCGGTGACCGACAGGCCCAACGGCGTGGCGAGCCGCTCCTCGATCACCCGGCGGGCGGCGTGGGGGTCCACGGTCATCGCCCCTCCGAGGAAGTCGGCGGGGTCGAGGTAGCCGAGCACCATCGCCGCGTCGGTGAGGGTGGGTTCGGTGCCGCCGGCGCCGTAGCAGACCGGTCCCGGCACCGCCCCGGCCGACTGCGGGCCGACCTTCAGCAGCCCTTCGTCCAGCCAGGCGATCGAGCCGCCGCCGGCGCCGATGGTCCGGATGTCGAAGATCGGCATCAGCAGCGGCAGGTCGTCGATCGCCGCCTCGTAGGTGTCTCCGGGCTCCCCGTTGACGATCACGCAGGCGTCGACGGAGGTGCCGCCCGCGTCGAACGAGATGACCCGATCCCAGCCGAGTTCCCGGGCGAGGAACGTGGCGCCGACGATGCCGCCGGCGGGTCCCGACAGTACGGTCGCCAGCGGCGCCTGCCGCGCCACCTGGGCGGTCATCGCGCCACCGCCGGAGCGCATGATGTGCAGCGGCACGTCCAGCCCGCTGTCCGCCAGCCGCCGCTCCAGGTCGCGGAGGTAGTCCCCCAGGATCGGGCGGATGTAGGCGTCCAGGACCACGGTGGAGGTCCGCTCATACTCCCGGTACTCGCGGGTGACGTCCGACGAGATCGACACCAGCACGTCCGGGTAAGCCGCCCGGATGATCTCCGCGGCGTGCTGCTCGTGCTCGGGGCGGAGGTATGAGTGCAGGAAGCAGATCGCGATCGAACGCAGTCCGCACTCGTCGATCAGGTACCGGGCGGCCTGGCGGACCGCGTCCTCGTCCAACGGGGTGACCTCGGCCCCTTGGGCGTCGATCCGTCCCGGCACCCCCACCCGGTGCCGACGCGGCACCAGCGGGGCGGGTGGCCGGTAGGTGAAGTTGTACATCTGCCGGGGCGGTACGTCTCCGCGGGCAATCTCCAGAATGTCGCGGAAGCCCTCGTTGGTGATGAGCCCGACGTCGGCGCCCCGGCGCTGCAGGATCGCGTTCAACCCCAGGGTGGTGCCGTGCACGAATGCGCCCACCCCCGACAGGTCGTCGAGCAGGCCACGGATGGCCGCCATCACCCCCCGGGCTGGTTCGTCCGGGGTGGTGGGGGCCTTGTGTAGGCGCACCTGACCGGTCCGCTCGTCGTAGGCGACCGCGTCTACGAACGTGCCCCCGATGTCCACCGCTATCCGGACGGTGCGGGACGGTCGGTCCGCACCTGGCGCGCGGGAATCGCTCACGCTGCCACCTCGCAATCGTTGCGGATGACCCGTCCGGCCTGCATCACGAACCGGATGCGCCGCAGGGCGGACAGGTCGGAGGTCGGGTCGTGGTCGGTGGCGATCAGATCGGCGATGAACCCGGGTTCCACCTGGCCGATCTGGTCAGCCAGTCCGACCAGTCGGGCCGCGTGCAGGGTGCCGGCCTGCAGCGCCGCCAGCGGGGACAGTCCCGCGTCGGTGAGGAACTCCATCTCCCGGACCGCGACCACGGTGTCCTCGATCGGCTCACCAGGCGGGTAGTCGGTGCCGGCCACCAACGTCACCCCGGCCTCGACCGCCCGTCGGATGCTGGCCAGGTGCATCGGTCCTACCTCGAGCGCCCGCGCGATCTGCCACTTGGTGAAGTGGTGATCTGCCATCCACTCTGGACACCGGGTGACGCAGAGCGTGGGAGTCAGGAACACCTTGCGGCGGGCCATCTCCTGGGCGGTTTCCTCGTCCAGGTCATATGCGTGTTCGAAGGACCGAACGCCGGCGGTGAGCGCTTCCCGGATCGCCGACGCCGATCCGGCGTGCGCCACCACGTAGGTGGCGTGCTCCTCCGCGGCCCGGACCACCGCGCGCATCTCCTCCAAGGTCATTTGCGCGCCCAGCGTCTCTCCCTGCGAGGCGATGCCGCCGGTAATGAAGATCTTGATGTGGTCGGCGCCGGCGGCCAGCTCCTCCCGAGCCGCTCGAAGGAACCCGTCGTAACCGTCGGCGTACGCGGTGGCCATCCCGTGACCATGTCCACCAGTGGTGGAGATGGCGCGCCCAGCCCCGAGAATCCGCGGCGCCTCCACCCACCCCTGCGCGGCCGCCGTCCGGATCAGCAGGTCAGCCCGGTTCTGTTCGTGGACGCATCGGATGGTGGTGACCCCGGCGTAGAGCGCGTCTCGCGCCCGGGACAGCGCCCGCAGCGCGGTCAGACCGGGCGACTCTGTCGGGTCGGTGGCGCTGAACGGGTAGACCACCGACAGGTGGGTGTGCACCGAGATGAGGCCGGGCAGCAGGTACCGGCCACCCAGATCGATGGCGTCGGCATCCGGTGTGACATTACTCTCGGTGATCTGGCTGATCCGTCCGTCAGTCACCTGGACCGACACGCCACGCCGGATGGATCCGTCGCGGACGTCCACCAGATTGCAGTTCTTTAGCCAGGTCACAGCCGTTTTCCTTCCGGTTGGGAAGCGCGTTGCCGGGGTGGTGGGAGAGCGCGTCGACGGGGGGATGTGTCCGATTCGCTGGGGTTGGTCCGATCGTTGCTGTGGCTATCAAGTAGTAGCCGATCGGGTTCGAGGCCAGTCAATTCCACGCGGGGTGATTCACCCGACACCAGGCGGCTCAAGGTCTCACCCCACAACGGTGCGAGCGTGAACGCGTAGGTGCCGCCGGCGACGAAGAACCCGGGCGCTCCCGGCACCTCACCGATCACCGGCATCTCGTCCGGCGTAGCCGCCAGCGGGCCCGCCCACATCCGCAGCAGCCGCAGCCGGCGCAGGAACGGTAGGACCCGGCCGGCCAGGGCGAGGTTGCCCGCGGCGCTGCCGACACTGGCGGTGCTGCGGCCGGACAGATCCATCCGCAGCGCCGGCCATCCGCCCCCGATGAGGAGGTTGCCAGCGCTCACCTGCTTGACCGACAGCCCGTCCCCGATGTGCTGTACCAGATGCCGCATCACCGGCGGCACCCGTACGGTGACGTGCATCTGGATCGCCACGGGGCTCATGCGCAGCCGGATGCCCGCCAGCCGGGCGACTTCGGCGATCCACGGTCCGGCCACGTTGATGACCGCGGCGGTGTCGTAACTCTCCCCGCCCGCGGTCACCCGCCAGCCGCGGCGCAGCGCGGTCAGCGCAGTGACCGGGGCGTACCCCCGCAGAGTCACCCCGGACCGGATGGCGGAGGCCAGGAACGCCGGGGTGACCTTCAGGGGATTCGCGTAGCCGTCTAGTTCGCACCACGTGGCGCCGACCACGGTCTCCGACAGCAGGGGGAGCGCTGCCCGGGCAGCGTCCCCGGTGAGCAGCTCCGTGGGCAGACCCGCCTGGTCTTCCATCGCCTGCTTGTCCCGCAGGTAGGCATACTGCTCCGGCGTCTCGGCGATCATGAAACCGCCGTGTCGCCGCAGCTCCACCGAGGTCTCCAGATCCGCCTCGACCGTCTCCCACATCTGGCTTGCGGCCAGCTGCAGCGGCAGGAACCGGCGGTTGTCCGCGGGCACCTCCTGCCCCGGCCGGGCGGGGTGGATCGCTTGGATGTGCAGGTTGCCGGCGGTGGTGCCGGATCCCTCCCGGTTGGGGGCACCCCGCTCCAGCACCACCACCCGTAGCCCCGCCCGCCCCAGGTAGTGGGCGGCCGCCGCGCCGAGGATGCCGGCGCCGATCACCACCACGTCAGCGGTCTGCCGGCTCATACCTCCACCTCCGGCACAGGTGGCTGCCCCCAGAGCGCGCTGACCGTGGTGGCGGGTACCGGCCGTACGGGAATGCGTGGGGAGAACGTCTCCACCGGGGCGTGTGGGTTGACCGTGCGTACCAGGCAGGACACCGCGGTGCCGCACTCGCGGCCCTGGCACAGCCCCATGCCAGCCCGGCTCAGCCCCTTGGTGGCGTTGAGCCCGTTGCCGGCGAAGCTGGCCGCAGCCCTGATCTCACCGGCGGTGACCTGCTCGCACCGGCACACCTCGGTCCCGTCCGGCACCCCCGCCACCAGGTGGAGCGGCAGGGGGTAGAGCACCTCGGTGAGCGCGGCGAACGCGGCCAGCCGGCGGAGTCGGGCGGTCACCCGGCGCCGCCGAGCCGCCGACACCGGCCGACCCGCCCGCTGCGCGATGTCCAGCGCCGCGGCCTCCCCGCGCGTCCGGGCCATGTGGACCCCGGCGACTCCAGCCGCCTCACCCACCACGTACACGTCCGGGCGGCTGCTTCGCCCCCACTCGTCCACCACCGGGCGTATGTCACCGGTGGCGGGATCCGGCTGGACGGCGCAGCCCAGCAGCCCCGCCAACTCGCTGCTCGGCCGGAACCCGAACCCGACGGCGAGGGCGTCGACCTCCAGCGTGCGGGAGTGGCGACCTGCGAGGGTCACCCGCTGCACCCGGTCTACCCCGTCGGCGGCCTGGACGTACGTGCCCTGCCAGACCGGCACCCGGTGCCGGGCCAGGGTGAGCAGGTAGCCGGCGAGCTCCCGGAGCCGGGCAGGGTGGCGGGCGGCCCTGGCGGCGACCCCCGGTCGGGGCAGGTACGGCCGGTTCGCCTCCACCACGGCCACCACCTGCGCCCCCACCTCCACCAGGGCACAGGCGACCGGCAACAGGAACGGTCCCGAGCCGGCCAGGAGCACCCGCTGTCCGATCGGGACGCGGTCCATGGTGGCGAGATGGAGCGCGAACCCGGCGGTGGTGACGCCGGGGAGGTGCCATCCGGGGAACGGCAACACGCGCTCGTACGCCCCGGTAGCCAGCACTATGTAGGAAGCGGACAGTCGACGGGGCACGCCGTCTGCGCCAGTCACCAGCAGGGTGGTGCCGTCATCGTCCACTCCCCAGACCAGGTGACCGGTCAGGCAGACCGTGCCGGCCTGGTGGGCCGCGGCGATCAACCGGGTGCCTTCGGCGCGGTAGTCCCCGTGCCGAGCCACCAGCGCGGGGTGCCGGCGCTTGAAGTACTGCCCGCCGAGCTGCTCGTGTTCGTCGACGATCGCCACCCGCAGGCCCGCTTCCGCGGCGGTCAAGGCGGCGGAGAGCCCGGCCGGTCCGCCGCCGACCACCAGGACGTCGTACCGATCAGTCATGGCCACCACCCGGGGTATCCGGCCCGGTGGCAGACGCCCTCGGCGTGGTCTGGATCTGGATGCCTTCGCGGACCACGGTGAGGCAGGCCCGGACCTCCGGACGCCCGTCCACGGTCAGCTCGCACTCGAAGCAGACCCCCATGCCGCAGAAAGGGCCGCGTGGCTGATTGGAGACCGCGTGCCGCCGGAAGGCCCACTGCCCGGTGCTCACCAGCGCCGCGGCGACCGTGATGCCCTCCGGCACCTGGACCGGACGACCGTCGATCTGGATCGTGACGGTCATTGCTCCTCCGCGAGGGCGGCCACCAGCCCGGTTTCGGTGACCACGGCCCGGATGGCGGCGAGCGCGTCCGGATCGGTCAGTGGCAACAACGGTGGGCGAACCGTGCCGCCGGGCTGGCCGAGCACCCCCATGACCGCCTTCAGTTGGGCAGTGGGGGAGGCGAACTTCGCGCTGTAGTCCGGGTTGACCAGCCGGGAGGCGAGGGCGGCGTAGCGGTCGGCCCACTGCTGTGCCCGCTCCCAGTCACCGGCGAAGACCGCCTCGTAGCAGGGAACGGCGAATGGCGCACCGACTCCGCCACCGTCGATGTTGCCATCGCCCCCCAGGCCGCGCAGGATCGCCAGGCCTCGCCGGTGCAGGAAGCTGCCGAACACCCGTACCCGGTCGGCCACCGCCTCGACCGTGTTGACCATCCGCAGCCAGTCCCCGGTGGAGTCTTTGATCGCCACCACGTTCGGCAGGTCGGCCAGCCGGGACATCAGGTCGGGGTGGGCGGCCAGGTCTACCGCCACGCCCCGCGGCCAGTTGTAGACCATGAACGGCAGGTCGGTCGCGGAGGACAGTTCCGCGTAGTACGCGACGATCTCGTCAGGGGAGGGATGGGCATACGGCGGTGGAGTGCTGAGCACTCCGTCGGCCCCGATCTGAGCGGCGTGTCGGGCGAGTTCGGCCGCCTCCCGGGCGGTGTAGCACGTTACCCCGATCACCACCGGGATGGCGCCCGCAACCTCCTCGACGGCGATCTCGGCCACCCGGCGGCGCTCATCGCCAGTCTGGCTGAACCACTCTCCCGTGGTGCCGTTGATCAGGACGCCGTGCACCCCTTGCCGGACATACAACCGGAGCAGCGCCCGCAGCGCTGTCTCGTCGAGTGCGCCCTCGGTGGTGAATGGAGTGGGCGCGGCGGGCCAGTACCCCCGCCAGGTCACGTCGTTACGATCCATCGCTAGCCCATTTCTGAGATCGATTGCATGCATCTTCAAAGTAACTCGGGCGGATGTCAACCCCTGAAGTACGGGTTACTGCCGGGGGATTTGCCCCTGGGCGGGAGGGTGTGGGAATATCGATGGGATCGTTCCTGGAGGAGTTCATGCAATGAGGGCCTCATGGCGGTGACGCTCAACGACGTGGCTGCGGCAGCCGCCGTGTCCCGCAGTACCGCGTCCCGGGCACTCAGCGGATCACCGCTGATCTCAGAGGAGACCCGGCGTAAGGTCGAGGCGGCCGCCGAGCGGCTCGGTTACCGCCCCAACCGCGCCGCCAGTGCCCTGCGCACCCGGCAGTCCCGGCTGATAGGCCTGGTGCTCAACAACCTGATCAACGCCTCGTTCCACACCATCGCCGAGGTGGTGCAGCGGCGTGCCGCTGCGGAGGGTTACCAGGTCCTGCTGTGCATCACCGACGCTGATCCGCGTCGAGAGGCGGCGTTCCTGCGCACCTTGCAGGACCATTCGGTGGACGGAGTGATCCTGATCGGCTCCGGCCGCAACGTCACCCTGGTCAACCGCATGATCCAGGACGGCACGGCGGTGGTGAACCTGATCCGGGCGTCGCAGGAGAGTGCGGCCCCGTCGGTGCTGGCCGCCGACCGGGACGGGGCGTACGAGGCCACCCGGTACCTGTTGGAGTTAGGCCATGTCCGGATCGGTTTCATCGGCGGCCCACCGAGTACCAACTCCGGTCGGGAGCGGTTCACCGGCTACCAGGATGCGTTGCGAGAGCAAGGAATCTCCGTCGACGAGAAGCTCGTGGTGCAGGGTCCGTTCGAGCCGGCATTCGGGCGGGACGCCGTCAACCAGCTGCTCGATACGGTCCCGGACCTGACCGCACTGTTCGCCGCCAACCACGAGTCGGTGTTCGGGATTCTGCCGACGCTGGTCGAGCGGGGGATTCGGATTCCGGCCGACCTGTCTCTGGTGTGCTACGAAGACATCCCGTGGCTACGGTGGTGGCGCCCGCCGATCACTGTGGTCGACAACGGCGCCCCCGAACTCGCGGAACTCGCGGTCGACCTGCTGCTGCAGCAGATGGGGCGGGACGGTGGTGCCGGGGGTGGCGGTCGCACGTACCGCGTGGGTGCCCAGCTGGTCCGCCGCGGTTCCTGTCGACCGCTGCGCTGAGCTCTGTCGACCACTCAGGAAAGTGGCGGGGGCCGGCCCCACCGGAGCCGGCCCCCGCGTCAGCAGTACTGACTCAGCTCAGCCGGTCAGAACCAGCCGAACTTCAGCTCGACCTCCACGTCCGAGCTGACCACCGTGGTGCCCGGCACGATGTCGCTCTGCATCGTGCTGGTGAGGGTGCCGCTGCCGGGCAGGAGCCCGCTCACCTCCACCGTGTAGGTGTAGGAGCCGCCCGGCACCGGCTCGGAGTTGGTGACCGCCAGGTCTTCGGTCGGGAAGACGTTCATCCCGAGCGAGTCACCGGCCGAACCGTTGATGTTCTCCGCGCCCACCACGGTCGGCCACGGCGAGGTCGGCAGGTTGTCCGGGTCGTAGGCGAAGGTGATGTCCTCCACCCCGTTGATCCCGATCCAGACCTGGAAGACCTGCTCGTTGTTGACCGTGCCCCACGGGTTCATCTGCCACTCGACCACGATCCAGGAGTTCACCCCGTCGGTCAGGGAGACCGCCCGGATACCGGTCGACGTGCTGCCGTCCAGGTCGGTCCAGAACGGCGCCAGGATGTTGTTCGGCAGCGCCGGGTCAGGGATGCCCGGTGGCTCGAACTCGATGTCCTGGCCGGTGGCGCCCCCGAGCACGATGTAGCCGTTGGAGGTCACCCCGATCTGGTTGTACGGCTGGGAGCCGTACACGAACGTGGGCACGTCGAAGTTCACCGCGTCCTCGTCCCCGAGGGCGATCGGGTTGGTGAACAGCGACAGTGGTAGCCACTCACCGGCCGGGTTACTGCCGGGGGACAGCGACGGGATGGTGGGCTCCGCCGCGGCCAGCACCACGTCCTTGACCCCCACCTGGAACGGGTTCTTCACAGTGGCGTTGTCCGCACCGGTGACCATCAGCGGCAGCATGGTGGTCGTGGTGAGGTCCACTGTGGCGTCCACGAACGCGTGGTTGGTCGCGGTCACCGTGCAGGTGGTGGTGCCGAACCAGGGGATCTCCGACTGGTCACAGTGGCTGACCAGCGACACGTCCCCCTGCCGCGGCACGAACGCGACCGGCAGGTGCTGAGTCGGCAGCGACGAGTTCCGCGGCACCAGGTTGATCTGGCCGAACATCTGCTGCTCGTCAGCGTTGGAGCGGATGGTGATCCGCAGTTCCCGGCTCTTGCCGGCCGGCACGGTGAACTTCTTCGGCGACACCGTGATCTGGCTGCCCTCCGGCGCCTCCACCTCGACGGTGTAGGTCTGCGGCCGGTTGGTCACGTTGGTGACGGTCCGGGTGGTGACCAGGTAACCCGGCATGGTGGGCGCGTTGATCGACGGCAGGTTCAGGTGCACCGCCGTGACCTCGCTGGCGCCTAGCGCCACCATGTTCTCCGGGGTCTCGTCCAGGGTCAGCCCGGCCGAGCCGGCCACGGTCAGGTCCACCCGGCCGCTGCCGTAGTCGAACGGGTCAGCCGGAGTGGTCAGGTCCTCCTTGACCACGTCCTGGATGGCGGTGGTCATCAGCGCGGACTTGATCTGACCGGGGGTCCAGTCCGGGTGCAGCGCCATCAGCAACAGCGCCGATCCCGCGATGTGCGGGGCCGACATGGAGGTCCCGCCGATGGCCTGGAAGTACTCGCCCTCCGGACCGCCGCCGGCCTCCGGGTCCCCCATGATCGGGGTGTTACCGGCCAGGATCTGCACCCCGGGCGCGGTGATGTCCGGCTTCAGACCGAGCCCACCCGGGCCGCGGGAGGAGAACGACGCCATCGCGTCGCCCTGGCCCTGCCCCTTGCCGGCGTCGGTGAAGTTGGCCACCACACCGGTGTGGCTGTCCATGAAGGCCACAAAGTCGGTGCCGTCGGCCAGGTGCACCGTCGGCAGCCAGTGGTTGTCAGCGGCGGTGTCCTGCAGGTTCGGGTTGAACAGGATCATGCCCGCGGCGCCACCCTGCAGCACGTTGTAGCCCTTGGCCACCCGAGCGTTCTGCCCCCGTTCGCAGGCGACGATCACGCCCTCGAAGATGCCGGCCGGAGCCGGGTTGAGGCACAGTGGATCGTTGTACGGCGCCTCCGCGGCCATCACCACCGGCAGCGGGCCGGCTCCGCCGGTCACCGAGGTGCCGACGAACTCGACCGTGTCGCCGTTGTCGGCGGTCAGGGTCAGGGTGCTGAGGAACGCGCGGTTCTGCGTGGAGGCGGCGACGGTGGTCACCCACGGGGAGACGTGGTTGACCGTGGCCGCCCCGGGGCCGTCGTTGCCCGCCGAAGCGGCCACGAACACCCCGGCCGCGTACGCGTCCAGGAACGCCAGCTCCACCGGGTCGGTGAACGGGCTGTTGCCCCCGGAGATGGAGAAGTTGATGACGTCCACGCCATCCTCCACCGCCTGGGCCACCGCCTGCGCCATGTCCGAGGAGAAGCAACCCTCCGGGCCACACACCCGGTACATGATCACCCAGGCGCCGGGCGCCACCCCCTGGACCGGGCCGTGGTCGGCGCCCATCACCGGGGCGGACGCCAGCACGTTACCGGCCGCGGTGCCCGCGGTGTGGGTGCCGTGGCCGTTGTCGTCCCGAGCGGTGCCGGGGAACTGCTCGTCCCCCACCTGGTCGTGGTAGGTGTCGAGGAAGACCCGGCCACCGACCAGCTTGTTCTGGCACTCGAACGGGTCGTACTCGGGCGTGAGCGGGTTGTCGCCGTAGTCGCACGGGATCTCCGGTCCGGGCCACGGGTCCAGGTTGCCCAGGTCGGCAAAGGACGGATGCTCCGGCCAGATACCGGTGTCGAGCACCCCGATGGTGGTGCCCTTACCGGCGTTGGAGTTACCACCCAGCACCGGGTAGAGGTGGTCAGCGCCGATGAACTCGATGCTGGAGTCGGTCAACGGTGCCCGCAGCTCGTCGGCCTGCACCGCCACGACACCGTCCAGCTCCAGCAGGTCGTCGATCCGGTTGGCGGGCAGGGTCAGCGCCACTCCACCGTAGACGGTGCGCAGGGTGTGGTTGATCTCTGCTTCCGGGATCGCCTCCTGCAGCTGGAGCGCGAAGTCGCGTTCCTGCGTCTTCAGGTACGACTCGTACCGGCGTTCCGCCGTGCTGTCGCCGGTGAGTTCCTGCCCGGTGACCGCGGGACTGGTCGCGGGGTATCCGGAGATCTCACCGCCGTAGGTGGCGACAGAGTCGTAGTCCAGCTTCACCAGCACCGGCACCCTGGTGCTGTCGGTCCGGCCCAGCAGGCTCGGGTCGGTCTGCGCCAGCCGCGAGGTGGGGGACTTCGCCGAATGGACCACGCTGCTCGGGGTCAGCGCTTCCGCGGTGAAACCAGCGGCCGGATTGGCCGCGCTGGGCGTGGCGCTCAGCGCCACTACGACCGGTATCGTCGCCGCGACGGCGAGGCCGGCCCGTAACCGTTGGTACGGTCTCATGCAGGTTTCCTCCCAAAATAGAGGTATGGGCTACCCCACGCGCCGCCTGCCGCGCACCCGGGGGACTCGCGCAGGCGACACCTAGGATGTGCGAATCGTCACATAGGAAGGTGCCGGCGATAAAGGGTCATCCGGGTAAGTATTGAGTGCTAATGGGCTATAACAATCCCGACATATCCGATGTGGTGATCGATCGAGATACGCCTACCGGGCAAAGAGGTACACCCGCTAGGCCCAAGGGCGCGCTACCGCGCGGCCACTGATCCGAGGAATGGCAGGATCACCACCGTGTGGGGACTGACACCAGAACCGGCGCGGCAACGACCAGACCTGCTCGCCCCGTCCGTAGCGGCCGGCCTGGCGGCGTGGCCGGAGGACGCGGGTGAGCCTCAGGTGGCGCCGATCGATCCCGAGCTCGCCGACACCGCCGCATTCTGCGACGCCTATCAGGTGCCGCTCGCGGCGGCGGCCAACTGCGTGGTGGTGGCCGGTCGTCGAGGCGAGCACATCCGGTACGCGGCCTGCGTGGTGCTCGCCACCACCCGGGCGGACGTGAACGGGGTGGTACGGCGGTTCCTGGAGGCGAGGAAAGCCAGTTTCGCGCCGATGGCGGATGCGACCGAGCGCACCGGCATGGCCTATGGCGGCATCACTCCGATCGGTCTACCCGCGGAGTGGCCGGTGCTGGTCGACCAGCGGGTGGTGGACACCGCGAACGTGGTGATCGGCTCGGGGGTGCGGCACAGCAAGCTGATCGTGGCCGGCGCCGGGCTAGCGCGATTGCCTACCGCGGTGGTGCTACCGGACCTCGCGCGGCCGGTCGACGGTTGACGGGGCGCCTCACTGGGCGCGGAGGTGCTCCCACACCTCCGCTAGCGGCACTTCCCGCCGGTGACCGCTGCGGCGCTCGCGTAGCTCCACCAGGCCGTCGGTCAGCCGGCGGCCCACCACGACGGTGTGGGGAATGCCCAGCAGCTCCGCGTCGGTGAACTTCACCCCGGCGGAGACCCCGGGCCGGTCGTCCAGGAGCACCGACAGTCCCCGGTCGACCAACTGCTGTGCGAGCTCCTCCGCGGCGGCCAGTTGTGCCCGACCGGTGGGTACGAGGTGGAGTGCGCAGGGCGCGGCCGTCGTTGGCCAGGCCAGCCCGGCGTCGTCGTGGTGCTGCTCCGCCACGGCGGCCAGCAGGCGGGAGACCCCCAGCCGGTAGCTGCCCATCCACACCGGACCGGCGGTGCCGTCCGGCCCGAGCGCCTCCAGCCCCAACTGGTCGCTGAACCTGCGGCCGAGCTGCCCCAGGTAGCCGATCCCGATCCCTCGGCGTAGATCCAAGGTGCCGTGGGCGCAGGCCGGGCAGGGGTCTCCGGTGCGGACCGTGGCCGCCTCGATCGTGCTCTCCGGCACGAAGTCCCGACCACACACCACATTGGTGGCATGCCTGCCTGGTTGGTTGGCCCCGGTCAGCCAGGCTGATCCGGGCACCACGCGCGGGTCGGCCAGGTAGCGCACTCCTCGCTCGGCCAGCCCCTGCGGCCCCAGGTAGCCGCGGACCAGGTCAGGTCGGGATTCCCAGTCCTCAAACAGGGTCACGGTGGCCGGGTACAGCGCGGCGGCCAGCCGCTTCAGGTCCAGTTCCCGATCCCCGGGGATCCCGATCACCACCAGCTCCGCGTCCGCGTCGGGGTGGCGACGTACCTCCACCACCACGTTCTTGAGGGTGTCGGCGGCGGTCCAGTCCGCCCGCCCCGCGAGTCGACGCTGGTTAGCCAGCGCCACCAACGACTCGATGGTGGGAGTGTCCGGGGTGTCGTGCACCATCAGTGGGTCGGCCGTGGCCGGATCCGTGGCCGGTGGGGTCGGGGTGGTCACCGCCTCGGTGTTCGCCGCATAACCGCACCACCGACACCCGACGAACGTCTCCTCCCCGGCCGGGGAATCCACCAGGAACTCCTCACTGCGGGCGGCGCCGATGATCCCGGAGCGCCCCAGCACCACCGTGTACGGCAACTCCAGCCGCTCGATCACCCGCTGGTAAGCGGCGCGGTGAGCGGCGTACGCATCAGCCATCCCGTCCGCGTCCACGGCGAAGGAGTAGGAGTCCTTCATCAGGGATTCCCGACTGCGGAGCAGCCCCCCGCGGGGGCGGGCTTCGTCGCGGAAAGTGGTCTGGAGCTGGTAGAGGATCACCGGATAGTCGCGGTAGGAGGAGCAGAGCTCCTTCACCAACTGGGTGATCGGTTCCTCATGGGTGGGGGCCAGCAGGTGGGGCGCCCCACGCCGGTCCTGCAACCGGAACGCCAGCTCACCGAACTCCGCCAGCCGACCGGAGGTCTGGTAAGGCTCGGTCGGCAGCAGGATCGGCAGCAGCACCTCCTGGCCGCCGATCGCGGTCATCTCCGCCCGTACCGCCGCCGCGATCCGTTCCAGCACCCGCATGCCCAACGGCAGGTACGCGTACCCGCCGGAGGCGACGCGGCGCAGATATCCGGCCCGCAGGAGCAGCCGGTGGCTGGGGGCCTCGGCGCCGGCCGGGTCGGCGCGCAGGGTGCGTAGGAACAGCGTCGACATCCGCAGCAGCATGTGCCCAGAGTACGAAGGCGAGCCGGGAGTCAGTCGGTGTCGGGCCGACCTCGCCGGCCCGGTTACGGTGGAACGGTGCGGTGGCGCAGTTTCGTGGCGGTGGGAGACAGCTTTACCGAAGGGTTGGATGATCCGGACCCGTCCGGGAACGGGTACCGCGGCTGGGCCGACCTGGTGGCCCACACCCTGGCAGCCCGGGCAGCCGGGTTCCAGTACGCCAATCTGGCGGTGCGGGGCCGGTTGTTCCCCCAGGTGGCGGACGAGCAGGTGCCGCGGGCGCTGTCGATGGCCCCTGATCTGGTCAGTTTCGCCGCCGGGGGCAACGACGCGCTGCGACGCGGGTTCGACCCGGACCGGCTGCTGCCGCGGTTTGAACGGATCGTGGCCTCGTTCCGCGAGGCCGGAGCAGATGTGATCTTGTTCCAGTTCGCGGACGTGACCCGCCGGCTGCCGGGGCGCCGGGTGATCGGTCCGCGCGCGGAGGTGTTGAACCGGGCGGCCCGGGAGATCGGTGAGCGGTACGGCGCTCGGGTGATCGACCTGTGGAGCGATGACGAGTTCGCCAACCCGGCGTTGTGGAGCGTGGACCGGCTGCACCTGGCCCCGGCCGGGCACCGCCGGGTGGCGGCGCACGTGCTGACCGCCCTCGGGATCACTCCGGATCCGCAGTGGTGGCACGTGCCGCCGGTGCCGCGTCAGCGGTGGGTGGCGGCGCGGGTGGCGGACGTCCGGTGGGCCGGGCAGCATCTGGCGCCGTGGATCGTGCGGCGGTTGACCGGCCGTTCCTCCGGGGACCTGGTCACCGCCAAGCGGCCGACCCTGTCGCCGGTGCTGCAGGGGGATCCGCTGCGGGAGGGGTCCGCGGTGGCGGACCGTGACGTTGCCGACCGCGACGTCACGGCGTGATGCTCAGGTGGCCGAGTATCCGCTCGGCCAGCCCCCGATCGCCGATGATCCGCACGTCGTAGTCGCCGCTGGTGCCGCGGCCGCAGGACAGGCGGGTGTACGCCTCCCAGCTCATGATCAAGTGGGTGGTGGCGGTGCGGCCGGGGGTGACCAGGGCACCCACCCCTCTGCGGTCGGTGGCCACCGCGACGTCGATGCTCACCTCTCCCCGAGTGGTGAGCCGCACCACTGAGCCAGGGAGAGCCTGGGCCAATTTGGCCACGATCCGGGGGAAGGCCGCCACGAACAGGTCGCCGGCCACCGCGGCACCGGGGCTGGCGAGGTTGCCGGGGCGCCCGACCGCCCGGCGGATGTCCTGCTCATGGACCCAGACGTCGAGCACGCGGATTTGCAGCAGTCGCGCCAGCGTCGAGCGCTGCCCCATCGGTAGGTAGGCAGGGGCCTGCGGGTCGACCGGCCGGCGCGCAAGCTGGTAGCAGCGTTGCTCGTACGCCCGGCGTAGTGCGGTCGCCACCTCCAGCGGAGAGTGGTCCCGCCAGGCCAGCACCCCTTGTTCGGTCCAGTGGGTCAGGTCGGGTAGCTGCGGATGGCCCGCGGCCATCCACCGTTCCCCTTCGACCAGGTGGGCGTACACATCTTTGACAGTCCACTTGGGGCACTCAGTGGGGGCGGACCAGTCCGGGTCGGACAGTTCTTGCGCTAGGGACAGGATCGACTCCAGGCTGTGACGCCAGGCGGTCACCGATCGCAGCACCGACGACATACCGTTCAGCCTGCCGCCGTGGGGGCGATCGCGCAACGCTCAGGTCTGGCCGGGATGCGAGGTACCAGATTCGCGCTGAGTACGCTGAAGGGATGACCATCGGGGCGAGGCCACGCAGGGGCGGGCGCCGGGACGAGATCCTCGAGATCGCGGTGCGGTTGTTTGCCGAACGCGGCTATCACGGGGTGTCCATGGATGACATCGGTGCGGCCGCGGGAGTGACCGGACCGGCGCTGTACCACCACTTCGCCGGCAAGGAATCGATGCTGGTGGCCGCGCTTACTCCCGTCAGCGAGCGGCTGCTGGTGGGGGGTCGGGAGCGGGTGGCCGCCAGCAACGGGGACGCGGCGGTGGCCCTGCGGTCACTGGTCGACTTCCACGTGGAGTTCGCGCTGGCCAACCCCGCGGTGATCGCGCTGCACCTGCACGAATTGGACCGGCTGCCGGAGGAGCCTCGCCGGCAGATCCGGAAACTGCAGCGGCTGTACGTGGAGGAGTGGGTGGCTGTACTCGTCAAGGTGCGTCCGGAGCTGACCGACGCGCAGGCGCGGGTGCTGGCCCACGCCGCGTTCGGTTTGATGAACTCGACCCCCTTCCTGGGCGGCGAGGTGAACCGGGAGCAGCGGGCGGCCCTGCTGCGCCGGGCCGCGCTCGGCGCCCTGCTGTCGGACGCAGGAGGTGACCCCGTATGAGTCAGCCCACCGATCCGGCGTGGCAGCCGGTCGCACCGTTGCTCATCGCCAACCGGGGCGAGATCGCCCGTCGGATCATCCGGACCGCGCGGCGGCTCGGCATCCCGACCGTGGCGGTGTACGCCGCGCCGGACGCGGACCTGCCGTACGTGACGGAGGCGGACCAGGCGGTGCCGCTGTCGGGCGCGCAGCCGGCGCAGGCGTACCGGGACATGGAGGGGCTGTTGGCCGCGGCCAAGGCCACCGGGGCGCGCGCGGTGCATCCCGGCTACGGCTTTCTGTCCGAGAACGCCGAGTTCGCGCGGGCGGTGACCGAGGCCGGGCTGACCTGGGTCGGCCCCACCCCCGAGGCGATCACCGCCATGGGCGACAAGATCAATGCACGGAACTTGATGGCGGACGCCGGCGTGCCGGTGGCGCCGGGGACGCGGGCGCCGGTGGCCGACGCGGACGCGGCGGTGGCCGCGGCCGCCGAGATCGGCTACCCGGTGATGGTGAAGGCGGCCGCCGGTGGCGGTGGCATGGGGATGGCGGTGGCCGCCGACGAGGCGGCGCTGCGGCGGGAGTACGAGAAGGTCGCCGGGTTCGCGCAGCGGATGTTCGGTGACCCGGCGGTGCTGCTGGAGCGGTACTTCCCCCGGGTACGGCACGTGGAGGCGCAGATCCTGGGGTTGGCCGACGGTCGGGTGGTGGCGCTGGGGGAGCGGGAGTGCTCGGTGCAGCGGCGCAACCAGAAGCTGGTGGAGGAGGCGCCGTCCCCGGCGTTGACCGCGGCGCAGCGGGAGCAGCTGCTGGCGGCGGCGGTCCGGGCGGGGGAGGCGGTGTCCTACCGCAACGCGGGCACGGTGGAGTTCCTGTTCGTGCCGGACACCGGTGAGGTGTTCTTCTTGGAGATGAACACCCGGCTGCAGGTGGAGCATCCGGTCACCGAGGCGGTGTTCGGGATCGACCTGGTGGAGGCGCAGCTGCGGATCGCCGCCGGGCTGCCGGTCACGCTGCCGGAGGCGCCGACCGGGCACGCGATCGAGTTGCGGATCAACGCTGAGGATCCCAAGCGGTTCCTGCCCGGGCCGGGGGCGGTCACCGAGTGGGTGGAGCCGACCGGGCCGGGGGTGCGGGTGGACGCCGGTTATCAGGCGGGCACCACCGTCACCCCGTACTTCGACTCGTTGATGGCGAAGTTGATCGTCCACGGTGCGGACCGGGCCGAGGCGTTGGCGCGGGCCCGGGTGGCGGTGGCGGAGTTCCGGGTGGCCGGGCCCAAGTGCAATCTGCCGTTCTTCGCGGAGCTGTTGGATCATCCGGAGTTCGTTCGCGGCGACTATGACACCGGGATCGTGGCCCGGATGCGCTGATCGGCTGGATCAACAATAATGTTGATTACCTCCCTGGTTCAGGCGAGGGAGAGACCCCGCCAGCGCGTTAGCGTGGGGTGGAGCACAGAGAGGTGAGCCGCCATGAGTGATCTTCCGGCCAGCGTGAGCATCCGTGAGGTGGGGCCGCGGGACGGGCTGCAGAACGAGCCACCGGTGTCGACCGAGGCCAAGGTGCGGCTGTTGGAGGCGCTCAGCCACACCGGGGTACGTCGGATCGAGGCGCTGTCGTTCGTCCATCCGAAGGCGATCCCGCAGATGGCCGACGCCGACGAGGTGTGGGCGAAAACCAGCAAGGTGGAGGGAGTGCGGTACTCCGCGCTGGTCCCCAACTCCCGGGGCGCGCAGCGGGCGATCGCGGCGGGATTCACCGAGGTCGAGGTGGTGGTCTCCGCCAGCGACACCCACAACCGGAAGAACGTCCGGCGGGGCACCGACGAATCGATGGCCGACATCGCCGCCCTCATCGAGGAGCTGCACCGTCACGGCGCCACCGTCGAGGTGATCATCGCGACCGCGTTCGGCTGCCCGTACGAGGGGGACATCGATCCGGCGCGGGTGGCCGGCCTGGTCGACCGGGCGGTCGCCGACGGGGCGGATCGGATCGCCTTCGGCGACACCACCGGAATGGCCACCCCCCGCCGGGTGCGGGACGTGGTCGGCCGGGTCCGGGACCGGCATCCGGACCTCCCGCTGCTGCTGCATTTCCACAACACCCGGGGCACCGCGCTGGCGAACCTGCTCACCGCCCTGGAGCTCGGAGTGACCGAGTTCGACGCGGCCGTGGGCGGGCTGGGCGGCTGCCCGTACGCCCCGGGGGCCAGCGGCAACGTGGCCACCGAGGAGGTGGTGCACATGCTGCACGACATGGGCATCGACACCGGCATTGATCTGGATGCGCTGATCGAGGTGGCCAAGCTGGCCGAGGAGATCGTGGGGCGCGAGCTGCCCTCCGGGGTGCTGCGCGCCGGCCCGCGCACTCGGCTGGTGGCGCCCTGACCCTTCCGACCCGACAGTAGAACCCGGTGGGCGGATGGCCTCACCGCGGGGCCACCCCCACCGGGAGTTACCTGGACCCGTCCGGCGGTGGTGCACCCGGGCGGTGAGCTGATCCCGGCGTAGTCGCTGTAGGTCTGGGCCGCGCGTGGACAGGAACGCCCACCGCATCGTCAGCAGCCGTTCTCCGTCTACAGTGACTTTTTTCGACCAGGGGCGACCTGCGCACCTCGAGGGTCGGGGGATTTGCACTGCTAGGTGAGGGCGCGGAAACGTTCGAACTCCCAGGAGAACTGCGCGTCCGCCGGCTCGTTGAGGTGGGTGGGGCGTGGCCAGGCGCCAGAACGCGCGGGTCAGGGCGGCGTTCGGCGAGGCCGGTCACGGTCGGTAACGCTAAACCATGAAAGGTGGATGGCGCCCGTTGGCATCGGGGGAGTCGGGCTGTACTCTAACGATCGTTAAGACAGCGAGGTCGTGAGGGGTCGCGGTGACGATCGAGGAGCTCGAGCTCGAGAAGCTGCGCGAGCGGGTGCATGCCGGTGGGGCGGAGCGCTACCACGCCGCCAACGCGGCCAAGGGCAAGTTGTTCGCGCGGGAACGAGTGGCCCGGCTGGTCGATGAAGGGTCGTTCATCGAGGACGGAGAGCTGGCCAACGTGCTGGCCGACGGGCTACCCGCCGACGGTGTGATCACCGGCTCGGCCACTATCGACGGTCGACCGGTCTGCCTGATGGCCAACGACTCGACCGTGAAGGCCGGGTCGTGGGGCGCCCGCACCGTGGAAAAGATCATTCGCATCATCGAGCGGGCGTACGACACCGGCGTGCCGATGGTCTACCTGGTCGACTCGGCCGGAGCCCGGATCACCGACCAGGTGGAGTTGTTCCCGGGTCGGCGCGGCGCCGGGAAGATCTTCTGGAACCAGGTCCGCGCCTCCGGGTCGATTCCGCAGGTGTGTGCGCTGTTCGGTCCCAGCGCCGCCGGTGGGGCGTACATTCCGGCGTTCTGCGACGTGGTGGCGATGGTCGACGGCAACGCCAGCATGTACCTCGGCTCGGACCGGATGGTCGAGATGGTCACCGGCGAGAAGACCACCCTGGAGGAGATGGGCGGGGCCAAGGTGCACTGCACCGAGAGCGGGGTGGGGCACTTCCTGTGCAAGGACGAGGACGAGGCGCTGGCGGTGGTACGCCGGTACCTGTCCTATCTGCCCAGCAACTGGACCGAGTCCCCGCCGGCCACCACCCCGGCCGCGCCACCGGCCGGGACCGACCTGGCGGCGCTGGTGCCGGACAACGAGCGGCAGGCGTTCGACATGCGCCGGTTCATCAAGGGGCTGGTGGACGAAGGCTCGTTCTTCGAGATCCAGGCCCGGTGGGCCAGGGAGCTGACCGTCGGGTTCGCGCGGATGGCGGGGCAGCCGGTGGGCATCGTCGCCAACAACTCGATGTTCAAAGGCGGGGTGCTGTTCGTGGACTCCGCCGACAAGGCCGCCCGGTTCGTGCAGCTGTGCGATGCGTTCAACGTGCCGCTGCTGTTCCTGGCCGACGTTCCGGGGTTCATGGTCGGCACCGCGGTGGAGAAGGAAGGGATCATCCGGCACGGCGCCAAGATGATCAGCGCTATCTCCGAGGCCACGGTGCCGAAGATCTGCGTGGTGGTCCGTAAGGCGTACGGCGCCGGACTGTACGCGATGGCCGGGCCGGGGTTCGAACCGGACGCCACCCTGGCGCTGCCCACCGCCCGGATCGCGGTGATGGGGGCGGAGGCGGCGGTGAACGCGGTCTACGCCAAGAAGATCGCTGCTCTGCCGGAGGAAGAGCGCGCGGAGTTCGTCGCCACCAAGCGACGGGAGTACGAAGCCGACATCGACATCATTCGGCTGGCCAGTGAGCTGGTGGTCGACGCGGTGATCCCGCCCCACCAGTTGCGCGACGAAGTGATCCGCCGGTTCGAACGAGCCCGGCGTAAGGATCGCCACTTCTCGCGCCGGCGGCACGGGGTGACCCCCGTCTGACCCGACCCGAGGAGGAATCGACATGCTCAACGACGAGCGCCGGGCACTACAGGAGACGGTGCGGGAGTTCGCCCAAGAGGTCATCGCGCCGAACATCGCTACGTACTACGAGCAGCACGCGTTCCCGTACGACATCATCCGGCAGATGGGCAAGATGGGCCTGTTCGGACTGCCCTTCCCGGAGAAGTACGGCGGTATGGGCGGGGACTACTTCGCGCTCTGCCTCGCGATTGAGGAATTGGCCCGAGTGGACTCCTCGGTCGCGATCACGCTGGAGGCGGCGGTCTCCCTCGGGGCGATGCCGATCTACCGGTTCGGCACCGAGGAGCAGCGGCAGAAGTGGCTGCCGAAGTTGGTGACCGGGGAGGCGCTGGCCGGGTTCGGGTTGACCGAGCCTGGCTGTGGCTCCGACGCGGGCGCCACCCAGACCCGGGCGGTGTTCGATCCGGACACCAATGAATGGGTGATCAACGGTTCTAAAATCTTCATCACCAACTCGGGCACCGACATCACCGCGTTGGTGACCGTGACCGCGGTGACCGGCACCCGCGAGGACGGCTCCAAGGAGATCTCCACCATCATCGTGCCCAATGGCACCCCCGGGTTCACGGTGCAGCCGAACTACTCCAAGGTCGGCTGGTGCGCCTCCGATACGCACGAGCTCAACTTCGACGACTGCCGGGTGCCGGCGGAGAACCTGCTCGGGGAGCGTGGCCGCGGGTTTGCCCAATTTCTACAGATCCTGGACGAGGGACGGATCGCGATCGCGGCCCTGGCGGTCGGGCTGGGACAAGGCTGCATCGACGAGTCGCTGAAGTACGCCCAGCAGCGACAGGCGTTCGGGCAGCCCATCAGCAATTTCCAGGCGATCCAGTTCATGCTGGCCGACATGGAGGTGCGTACCCACACCTCCCGGCTGGCCTACTACGAGGCGGCCCGGAAGATGCTCGCCGGTGAGCCGTTCAAGAAGGAGGCGGCGATCGCCAAGCTGTACGCCTCGGAGTGCGCGGTGGACAGTGCCCGGGCCGCCACCCAGATCCACGGTGGGTACGGGTTCATGAACGAGACTCCGGTGGCCCGGTTCTGGCGCGACTCCAAGATCTTGGAGATCGGGGAGGGCACCTCGGAGATTCAGCGGATGGTGATCGCCCGAGAGATGGGGGTCGGTTCGGTCTAACCGCCACCGACTGTCAGATTCCCGGCAAGGGCTGCGTCGGTTGTCCGACAACTCGCACCCGTTGGCGGGTATGCCCGCCTACGCTGGCTTGACCATGTGTGCCGACGGTGTGAGCGTGGACTTCGGAGTGCTGTTACGGGAGCGCCGCCGGGCGGCCGGACTCACCCAGGCCGAGCTGGCGGCTCGCTCCGGGTTGGCGGTGCGGACGGTCCGGGAAGCGGAACGGGGCCGCACCGCCCGCCCACAGCGCAGCACCGCGCTGCTACTAGCGGATGCATTGTGTCTGACCGGGGCGGAGCGAGCGGGGTTTCTGGGGGCGGCCCGGGGCGGAGCGCCGCCGATCCCGCTGCCTCGCACCCCGGCCGCTTCACCCGAACGCCCCTCCGGACTGCCCCCGGTGACCGGGGAACTGTCGGGTCGGGACAGCCACCTGGACCAGCTGGCCGAACTGGTGACCACGAGTGGTCCCAGCCCGGTGGCCCTGGTGGGGGTGGCCGGGGTGGGGAAGAGCAGCCTAGCCCTGGCGTTGGCCCACCGGTTGGCCGGTGGGCCAGCCCGGTTCACGGTCCAGTGGCTGCAGGTCGCGCCCGGTTGGAGCGAGGCGGACCTGCGCGCGTTGATCGATGCCGACCCACCGGTCGGGCAACGGCTCCTGGTACTGGATGGTGCGGACCGGGCCCCGGCCGCGGTGCGCGCCGCCTTGGGGCGACCGACCGGGATGCGCATCATCACCACCGGTCGGGTGCCGATCGGTCTCCCCGGGGAGCGACTCTGGCCGGTCCCACCGCTCGCGGCACCGCCCCGTACGGCCGAACTGGAGTTGTCGGAGGCGCTGCGGTACCCGGCGGTGGCGGTGTTGGCGGAGCAGATAGCGGCGGTCCGGTCGGAGCCGGTGCACCCCGACGAGGTGTCGGCGTTGGTGGGGCTGGTCCGCCAACTGGGCGGACTCCCGGGAGTGCTGGCGATGGTCGCCGAGCAGGCGCGGCTACTGCCGTTGGCGGAGATCCTGCGCCGGCTCGCCGGTCGGGAGTTGGACCTGGCCGGCGCGGATGCGGAGCCGCTGCGGGAGGCCCTGACGATCAGCTATCGGGCGCTGCGCCCGGCCGAGCAGCGGGCGCTGCGCTGGCTATCGGTGTTCTGGGGTCGGTGGTCGGTGGAGCAGGCCGAGCAGTTGCTCGGCTCCGGGGATCCGGTTCCGGTGCTGGATCGGCTGGTCAGTCTGGGACTGGCCGAAATCGACGGCACGCGGGAGCACCGGTTCCAGCTGCTGCCGCTGGTCCGGCAGTTCGCCCGGGAACAGGCGGAGCGGTGCGGTGAGCTGACCGCGGCCCGGCGAGCCCATGCGACGGTGGTGACCCGGGTGGTGGAACGGTGCGCGGCCGCGCAGGTCGGCCCGCACCATCGGGCCGCCCGGGCGCGGATGGAGGCGCTCACCCCCGACGTGTGGGCGGCCTTGAACCACGCCACCAACCACGACCCCCCGACCGCGTTACGGTTGGCCGCCGCGTTACCGGGCTGGTGGCGTCAGCGGGGACAGGGGGAGGTCGGGCGCTGTTGGCTGCGGCGCTTGCTGGCCGATCCGCGGACTGATCGGGCCGATCCCGGGGTCCGGGCCTGGGCCTCGCTCGGGTTGGCCCAGCTCGCCTATGAGCAGGGCGACGGAGAAGCGGAACGCGCGGCCGCCCAGACCGCCCTGGACATCTTCGCCGCTCGGGGAGAAGTGAGCGGGCAGTTGGCGGCTGGCCGGACCCTGAGCGCGATCTGCGTCGCCGCGGGCGAGTACGACCAGGCTCGGACGTACGCGCTGCGGGTGCTGGCGACGGCCGAACGGCATGGTCGGCGGCGGGAGGCGGCGCTGATTCAGCTCATGCTGGCCTGGCACGACCTGCGGATGGGGGAACTGGCTTCTGCCCGCCACCGGCTCGCGGCCGCCGACCGGTTGGGGGCGGAGGCGGGTGATCCGTGGCCGCGGGCGCTGGCGGTAGCCGGTGCCGCGGAGCTGTTCCGGTTGGCCGGCCGGGGGGAGCAGGCGCTGGCCACCGGCCAGCGGGCATTGGTCCAGTTAGGACAGTTGGGGGACGCGGGTCATCGATGGCGGGTGCTGGGCACGATCGGGCAGGCGTTGGCGTCGCTGGGGCGGGTGGCCGAAGCCGAGCAGGTGCTGGTGCGGCTGCGCGGTGAGGCGAAGCGGGCCCCGGTGACCGGGGTCTGCGCCGCGATCGAGGCTCGGCTGGCGCTGGCCCGAGGGGACCGGATCCTGGCGATGGAGTGGTTCACCGCGGCCGCCACCGCCTACCGAACCGGGTCGGACCGGCGCGAGCTGCTGGAGGTGCTGGTGGAACTGGCCTGCTTGGTCGACGCGGAGCGGCGTCGGGAGCTGCTGGCCGAAGCACAGGAGCTGTGCCGCCGGGACGGGTTCACGCTGCTGCCCCGGGAGCGGGCGCGGCTGGCGGAGTTGCGGAGCGGGGCTGCTCGGTGACGGCCCGCGACGGGGTCAGGCGGCCGGGTCGGGGAGCTCGCTCCGGGACTGCTCCGGTGCGGTGGCCGCCAGCTCGGGGGCGGGCACCGTAGGCGCCTCTTCCGAGGGCGCCGCTGGGCTGGAGTTGCTCTTGCCCGGCATCCCGCCTGGATGCACCTCGTCCCGGATCTGCCGGAGCCGGGTGGTCAGCAGGGTGAGCTCGGCCGGGGAGAACCGGCCGGTGAAGTGGCGCTCCAGGAGCGCCACATGTTCCGGGAGCGCCGCGGCCAACCGCTCTTCCCCCGCCGCGGTGAGCACCGCCCAGGCGCCCCGGCGATCGTTCGGGCAGGCTTGCCGACAGACCAGTTCCCGTCGCTCGAGTCGATCCACCACCCGGGTGATTCCGCTGGTGGTGAGCGCGACCTGGCCGGCCAGTTCGGTCATCCGTAGCTGTCGCTGCGGGGAACGGGCAAGCCGGACCAGCACCTCGAACTCCACCAGTGAGAGCCCGTGCTCGGCCAGCTGCTCGGACAAGACGCCGGATAGTCCGGCGTAGACCTCAGCGAGCAGGCCGAACGCGGTGATCCGTGGGTCGTCGTACCGGGTGGCTCCCATATGTTGATTCTAGCCAATCTTGATCTTGCAGTTACTGATTCGACAATTACCCCGGTACCGCGGCGGTAAACCCTAAAAATAGTCCGATTTATCCCTGGTAGAAGAGCTTCATGATTCCTTACGGTAGATATGCCAGTACCCACCGCAATGGGAAGGCGTGTCGATGGGTGAGGAAGTCGAGCCGCTGACCTTCACTCGTGCGGACCGCACCCGCTACCGGAACAAGGTGCGCCGGTGCTTGGACGTGTTCGCGCTCATGTTGGACGAATTTCGGTTCGACACCGAACGTCCCATGACCGGGTTAGAGATCGAGCTGGATTTAGTCACGCCGGACGCGGAGCCGGCGATGCGGAACAGTGAGGTCCTGCGGAGCCTGGCCGATCCCGCCTTCCAGACCGAACTCGGCCAGTTCAACCTGGAACTGAACGCCAGCCCCCGGTTGATCGCCGGACGGGGGTTCGCCGACTACGAACACGACCTCCTGGACCGGCTGGGGCGGGCCGACGACTGGGCCGCGAAGGTAGACGCCACCCTGCTGCTGATCGGCATCCTCCCCACCCTCACCCCCGACCACACCGTGCTCGCGCACCTGTCCCCCGACCCCCGCTACCGGTTGCTCAACGAGCAGATCGTGAACGCCCGGGGAGAGGACATCAAGCTGGACATCCGCGGGGTGGAGCAACTGCGGACCACCACGGACTCGATCGGGCCGGAGGCGGCCGGGACCAGCGTTCAGTGCCACCTGCAGGTGGCCCCGGACACCTTCGCCGCGTACTGGAACGCCTCGCAAGCGATCGCGGGGGTGCAGGTGGCGCTGGCCGCCAACGCGCCCTACCTGTTCGGGCGGCAGTTGTGGCAGGAGACCCGGATCGCCTTGTTCGAACAGGCCACCGACACCCGCTCGGATGAGTTGAAAGCCCAGGGGGTACGGCCGCGGGCGTGGTTCGGCGAGCGATGGATCAGTTCGATCTTCGATTTGTTCGAAGAGAACGTCCGGTACTACCCGCCGCTGCTGCCGATCTG
Organism: uncultured Actinomycetota bacterium; assembly: GCA_963809545.1. GTDB lineage: Bacteria > Actinomycetota > Actinomycetes > Mycobacteriales > Micromonosporaceae > Natronosporangium. The sequence continues at coordinate 733,732 of CAWEKD010000005.1, forward strand.
CGAGGACGAAGATCCGGTGGCGGTCCTGGAGGCCGGCGGAGTGCCGCGGCTCGGGGAGCTGCGGCTGCACAACGGCACCGTCTACCGGTGGAACCGACCGGTGTACGACGTGATGGACGGCCGCCCTCACCTACGGGTGGAGAACCGGGTGCTGCCGTCCGGTCCGACGGTGGTCGACTTGCTGGCCAACGCCGCCTTCTACTTCGGACTCATCCGGGCCCTGGCGGAGGAGGATCGGCCGGTCTGGAGCCAGCTGACGTTCTCCGCGGCGGAGGAGAACTTCCACCAGGCCGCCCGGCAGGGCATCCGGGCGGTCCTGCACTGGCCCCGTGTAGGGGAGGTGCCCGCCACCGAGCTCGTGCTGCGCTGGCTGCTGCCCAAGGCGTACGAGGGGCTGGACCGGTACGGAGTCGACCCGGACCTGCGGGACCGGCTGCTCGGTGTCATCGAACAGCGCTGCCTGACCGGGCGGAACGGGGCGGTCTGGCAGGTGGAGATGGTGCAGGCGGCGGAGCGGCGGGGATTGTCCCGGCCGGCGGCGCTCCGGGAGATGCTGCGTCGCTACCTCGTTCATCAGCGCAGCAACCAGCCGGTGCACTCCTGGCCGCTGGAGTGACGTGGGCGGCCCGGCGGCGTTCGCGGGCCGGGCCGCTGCGGCCTAGTTGCCGGTCCGGGGCGGAGGGACGGTCGTCTGCGGTGAGCTCGCCTCGGTGGCGGAGTCGAGTTCCGGATCGGTGGGCTCTGCGGGCGAGGCGGACTCCGCTGCCCCCTCATCCGGCGTCTGCTCCTCCGGTGCGGCGGGAGCCGGCTTCGCCGCCGGTGGGGTGGGGCGGGGGCGGACCAGGCTGGTCACGAGGGCGCCCAGCACACCGACGAGCACCAGGTACGGCAGCAACAGGTGGCGGGACAGGTCCATCGCTGCCGCGCTCGTGAGATCCGGCTGGGCGACGAGGTAAGCCACCGTCAACACCAGCGGGCCCGCCCCACCGGACAGCACCACCCCCACGGGGTGGTCCCTGCGCCGGGCGGCCGGCACCGCCGCCAGCGCTCCGGTCACGAGCACCGCCGCCAGGGGCAGCGCCGCGTCCGACAACAGGACAGTCCGGAACCACGGCCCCTCGGCGGTGGTTTCCCAGAAGCCCAACGGGATCCGGGTCGGATCCGCGCCTCCGACTACCTGCGTGGTCACCGCCGCTACCCCGAGCAGCCACACCCAGCCGGTAGTGGCGAGCAGATTGGTGGCGACCGGACGGGCGGCGAGCGCCGCGACCGCGAGCACCACCCCGGTCACCACCCCGGCGGCGGTGTAGCCGGCGGCGGTGGCGGCGAGGGAACCGGACACCTGGGGGAGGTCGGCGGTCCGAGCCGGCAGCATGACCAGCAGCACCGTGATCGAACCCCCCAGCCCGGCCGCGAGGCCGAGTACGGGACGCCACAGCCACCGGGTCAGCCGGTCGGTCGTCTCCGGCTGGCCGGTGTTGGCGGGATCAACCCCGAGCCGGTGCGCGATCACCGCACCGAGGATCACCGAATTGGCGGCGATCCAGACCGCCCAACTGAGGTTCGTGGTCCCGATGGACGGATCGGAGCGGCCGTGGGTCCAGTGAATGATGTCGAGCCCGTAGCCCAGGCCGAGCTGGGCCGCGCCCACCGCCACGCCGACCCCCGCCGCGGTGGCGACCGTACCGCCCCATCCTCGTACGACCATGCCGGGCAGCGTAGCGCTCGCCGGCCGCCCCCGCGAGCCCGCGCAGGTGCCGGTCTACCGCCGGCGACGGTACGGTTGCTCTGTGGCGAGGAACGATCCGCCGGAGCCCCCCGCGTCGGAACCCGGCCCGCCAGCGCACGAGCGGGAGTGGGATGCCACCCGGGAACTGCCTCCTGAGTCGGCGCGGGAGCCCGCTGACGACGACACTCGGGAACTCTCCGCTGACGACGTCACCCGGGAGTGGCCCGCCAGCGACGACACGCAAGAGCTTCCCGAGGACGATGCCGCTCGGGAACTCCCTGAGGACGACGCCACCCGAGAGCTGTCCGCCGCTGACGCCACCCGGGAGCTTTCCCCTTCGGCCGGGGCGGCACCGGTCTGGGCCGGCCGGGCCACGGTGCGCCCGCCGGACCAGTTCGACCGACACCTGACCGACACCCGGGAATGGGAGCCGGCGCCGCCGCCGTCACTGCGGCGGTGGCGCCGCTGGCTGCGGCCCGCGCTGCTCGGACTGGTGGCGCTCCTGCTCGCCGGAGTGCTCGGGTACGGGATCTACCTGATCGTCCAAGCGACCGGAGATGATCCGGTGGCCCCGGTCGCCCCCACCCCTACCGACTCACCGACCCCGTCTCGGGAGCCGGCGACCCCTACCTGGGAGCCGACCGTACCGGCCCCGGTGCCGCCGGCCTCCCCGGAGCCTCCGGCACCCGGGGGGTCACCGGAGCCACCACCGGCACCGACCGGTCCGCCCCCGCCGGTCCCCACCGTTCCGGCACCGACCGCGCCGGCACCGACCGCACCCCCGTCGGGGGAACCCACCGAGCCGGAGCCGGCGCCGACCGAGTCTCCGGAGCAGTGACGTATGTGACAGGGCGGCAGCGATTTGTCCACTCAGTCACCAGAGTCGGCGCCGCCGGGCGATGATCACGATCCCGGTGAGGGAGACCGCCAGGCCGACCGCGCCGCTGTAGATCAGTGACAGCGCGAACACCTGGCGAGTGTGAAGCCGGTCCCCGGCGGTGGCAGGGGTGGTCGCCATGTCATCCGCGACCAACTCCAGCGGATCCGGCTCCGCGGCCAGCTGCCCGATCAAATCCGCGGCGAGGCCACCGGCCACCATGGCCAAGCTGAAGACCGCCGCGACGAGCAGCGCCGCCCGTAACCCCCGGCCGATGGCGTGGAGTCGGGCCGGCCGTGACCGAGGCGTACGTGGGTGACCGACCCCACGGGTCGGGCGCAAGTGCATGAGCATGCCGCCCCCAGGATTGGGGTCCGGCTACTGCGGAGGAGGAGAGGAAGAAAGGGAATTCTCTTTCAATGCTAGTGCCGCCCACCCGCCGCCGGGCAGGAACCAGATCTTCCACCGCGATCTTCGGCAGAAAGTGTCGCGGGCTCACCCGGGGGTCGGGCCACCGGACCCGGACGGGCGGCGGCGAGGCCGGCTGGCCGGGCCGGTGATACGACGCAGGCCCGCCACCTGCACGAAGATCGACCGACGCTCGACCGCCTCTCCGCTGTCATTGAGCTGATAACCGTCCAACCACACCCATCCGGCGTAGGTCGGCCAGTCGTGTACGCGGATTACCCGAAAGTAGATCGGCTGTCGGAACTGGACGCTGGCAGCGCGGGTCACGTACAGCACGTCTCCGACGCGGGGGATACCTGTGGGGCCATCCGACTGATTCCGCCTCACCCGGTCGATACCGGTGGTCATGACCGAAGCGTGCCTGCTGCCTGTCGGTCACGCAAGTCGGGATGATCCAGGCCGATCTCGCCCGGTCTGGACGCGTCCGGGCTTGACCTGGCTCGTTGAGTGGAACGACCAACCGTGCGACCGACAGGCGAGTGCGATGATGAGCCCCGACGTGATTACCGGCGGCCACTTGGCTGACCAGGACCGCTATCAGCCGGTTGGGTACCGGCATGCGATCGGACCGGCCGATTCGGACCGGCGGGACGATGCCGACTACCACCGGGCCCGGCTGCCTTCCCTGGAGCTGGAGGAGCCGTCGGAGCCGGACTTCGGCTCGGACTGGCTGGAGGCCCCGGGCGGCAGCATGGCCGAGCATCCCCTGCTGCGGGGGCTGATGATGGAGCTCCCCCCTCGGGGGCAGGCGCCCGCGCCAGAGTGGCTGGAGCGGTGGTTCGAGGCCACGCGGTCGATCCTGGAGCTGCTGTACGGCACCGCCCATCCGCGCTGAGCACGCGCGGTGGGCGTCAGACCGGGAACGACTCCAGTGGGGTGGTGGCCGGTTCAGGCGGGGTGGGGCGCCACAGCCGCAGCCACTGCCCCGCCAACCGGGTCAGGTAGGCCGGGTTGAGCAGGAGGTATCGGCGCCACAGTCGGCGTGGCTCCAGGCCCAGCCGCCACAACCACTCCAGCCCGTACCGCTGCATCCAGGCGGGGGGGTTGCGCAGCTGCCCGGCGTGGTAGTCGAACGCCGCGCCCACCGCCAGCATCGGTGCCCGCACCAGCGGCCGCATGCCGTACACGAACTGCTCCTGCCGAGGGCAGCCCAGCCCGACCAGCACCACTCGGGCGCCGGAGTCGTGGATCCGGGCGGCGATCTCGGCCGGCTCCCCGGGGTGGCACGCCCGGAACTTGGAGGGCTCCTGACCGGCGATCTTCAAACCGGGTAGCTGGGTGGCGAGCGCCTCGGTCAGCCGGCGCAGGGTGGCTTCCGTAGAGCCGTACAGGTAGACCGGCAGGCCCTCCTCGGCGCAGGCGACCAGCACGCGGCGGGTGAGTTCTGGGCCGTACACCCGGTCGGTCAAGCCCGCCCGGTGCAGCAGGTTGAGCCCCCACCGCACCGGCTGCCCGTCCGGCGTGGCGAGGTCAAAGGCGTTGAGCCGGGCACCGTGCTGACGGTCGGCCACCCCGGTCATCACGCCGTGCACGGCCAGCGCGGTCACCGCGTACGGTCGTTGTTCGCGGGCCGCGGCCAGCACCTGCGCGGTGGCGGCCTGGTAGTCGACGACGTCGACCAGCACCCCGAGCAGGTTGCGCTTACCGCGAGCGATCACTTGGGCACCCACACGTCCGCGTTAGCTTCGTAAATTTCGCGCAGTATGGTGGGGATGTCGTATTTCGGCTGCCACTCTGGATAGTGGGACTGGAACCGCGCCATACTGCTGATCCACCACTGGTGGTCCCCGATCCGGGCCTTATCGATGTAGTTGATCTTTGCTTCCCGGCCGGTGATCTCTTCCGCGAGTCGGAACGCCTCGATGTGGGAGGTGTTGGCGAACCGGCCCCCACCCAGGTTGTAGACCTCGGCCGAGCGGGGGTTGCGGAAGAACGCCTCAAACGCGGTGAGGACGTCGTGGGAGTGGATGGCGTCCCGGACCATCTTGCCCTTGTACCCGTACAGGTTGTAGGTGCGCCCCTCCATCACGCACCGCATCAGGTAGGCGAGGAACCCGTGCAGCTCGGCGGCGGAGTGGGCCGGCCCGGTCAACGTCCCGCCCCGGAAGCAGGCGGTCTTCAGCCCGAAGTAGCGGCCGTACTCCTGCACCATGATGTCGGCGGCGACCTTCGACGCCCCGAAGATCGAGTGGAGGCAGTCGTCGATCGACATGTCCTCGGTGATCCCGTCCGCGTACGGGTGGTCCGGGGCGATCTCGTACCGGGTTTCCAGCTCCTGCAACGGCAGGTAGTTGGGCCGGTCACCGTACACTTTGTTGGTGGAGCAGTGGATGAACGCCGCCTCTGGGCAGTACTGCCGGGTGTATTCCAGGACGTTCAGCGTGCCGACGGCGTTGACGTCGAAATCGGTGAACGGCTCCCGCGCCGCCCAGTCATGGCTGGGCTGGGCAGCGGTGTGGATCACCACCACGATGTCGCGGCCGTACTTCTTGAAGATCCGCTCCAGTCCGTCCCGATCCCGGATGTCGACGTCGAAATGAGTATATGTCTCCCCAAGATCGTTGGTCAGCCGCAGCAGGCTCCAACCGGTGGAGCCGTCGTCACCGAAGAAGTACCGCCGCAGATCGTTGTCGATGCCTACGATGTCCAGCCCGAGCCCGGCGAAGTGACGGGCGGCCTCCGAGCCGATCAGACCGGCGGAGCCGGTCACCAGCGCAACACTCACGAGTCGCTCCAGCGTCGGGAACCTGACCCCGCGAGCTTACCGGCCCGAATCGGCCCGGCAGCGGCGTCCGGAAGATGATGTGGTGGGGAAGGAGGGAGTTGAACCCTCACGCCCTCTCGGGCACACGGACCTGAACCGTGCGCGTCTGCCATTCCGCCACTTCCCCGCGGTGAAGCGAAAGGAACGATACCCCAGCCCCGCAGCGCGGAGCAAATGGGGCCTACCCTGCTTCGCGGACTGCTCCACAGGCAGCCGGACCAGCATACCCCGCGTGGCGGTGAGATGCCGGCCAGGCATGCCCGAACCCCCCGGCAGCATGCGACCCACAGTGCGTGCTACGGATACCATCAACTTCTCGGAACCGAGGAGGAGCCGGTGAGTGTGCTGCAGCGCTTCGAGAAGCGACTAGAAGGCCTCGTGGAGGGGGCCTTCGCCAAGGTCTTCAAAGGGGTCGTCCACCCCGTGGAAATCCTCAACGCCATGCAACGGGAGGCGGAGGCGCACAAGGCGATCCTCGCCGGCGGGCGCACGCTGGTCCCGAACCGGTACGTGATCGATCTCTCACCGTACGACCACAGCCGGCTCGCGCCCTACGCCGCCGCCCTTGCGCAGGAGCTGGCCCAGTCCCAGGCGGAGTTCATCGGCGAGCAGGCCTGGACCGTGTACGGCGACGTGATCGTGGAGATCGAGCGCGGTGAGGGCCTGGACACCGGGATGTTCCGGGTGACCGCGGAGGTGTTCAGCGGAGACCCGACTCCGCCCGCACCCCCCTACCCGGCCCACGAGCACCAGCCGCAGCCGGGCTACCCGCCGTACGAGCAGCCGCAGCCGCACTACCCGAGTAGCCCGCCGCCCGGCATGGGCTACCGCAACGCGCGGCTGGTGACCGGGGACGGCCGCACCTACCCGCTCTCGATCGGGTCGACCGTGATCGGGCGGGGGGATCAGGCCACGCTCCGGCTGCCGGACGTGGGGATCTCCCGCCGCCACGCGCGGATCGACTTCGACGGCACCCAGGTGGTGCTGACCGATCTGGGGTCGACCAACGGGTCGATGGTCAACGGTCAACGGATCTCCGCGGTGACCCTCAACCCGGGCGACATGATTCAGATCGGAACCACGACCCTGACCTTCCGGGTGGACGGTTGACACACCTTGGATGAGCTCGTCCTGACCGTGGCCCGGTTCGGGCTGCTCGTGCTGCTGTGGATCTTCGTGTTCGCGGTGGCGGGAGTGGTCCGCCGGGATATCTTCGCCGGCGGCCGGTCCAGGCGCCTGGTGGCACCGCCCATGGCCGCCGCCGCGGCGGCCGGTGTGCCGGCGCGGGTGCGCAAAGGCCGGGCTGCGCGGCAGCTGGTGGTGACGGGGGGCCAACTCGCCGGCACCAGGCTCAGTCTGGGAGAGACCCAGATCACGATTGGCCGGGCCGAGGACTCTACACTGGTGATCACTGACGACTACGCGTCAGCCCGGCACGCCCGGCTGGTGCCTCGGGGCGGCCAGTGGTACATCGAGGACCTCGGCTCGACCAACGGCACTTATCTGGACCGTGCCAAAGTGACCGGTCCCACCCCCGTACCCATCGGCGTGCCGATCCGGATCGGCCGCACATCCCTAGAGCTACGGCCATGAACCTCACCCTGCGCTACGCTGCCCGCAGCGACCGCGGCCTGGTCCGCGACGGTAATCAAGACTCCGTCTACGCCGGACCTCGGCTGTTGGCGGTGGCCGACGGAATGGGCGGCATGGCCGCTGGCGACGTCGCGAGCAACATCGTGATCGCCGCCATGGCGCCGTTGGACGAGGACGTGCCCGGGGAGGCGTTGCTAGACGCGCTGCGGGCCAGCGTCGAGACCGCCAATCAACACCTGCGCGCCACGGTGGAGGCCAATCCCCAGATGGAGGGGATGGGCACCACGCTGACCGCGCTGCTGTTCGCCGGTTCCCGGGCCGGGCTGGTGCATATCGGTGACTCGCGCGCCTATCTGCTACGTAACGGTGAGTTCACGCAGATCACCAAGGACGACACCTACGTGCAGATGCTGGTGGATGAGGGGCGGATCAGCTCCGAAGAAGCCGGCAGTCACCCCCAGCGCTCGCTGCTCACCCGGGCCATGGACGGTCGAGACGTCGAACCGGAGTACTCCATCCGCACGGTTCTCCCGGGTGACCGGTACCTGCTCTGCTCCGATGGGCTGTCCGGGGTGGTCAGCGAGGAGACCATTCACCACACCCTGCAGGAGTACCGGGAGCCGCAGGAGTGTGTGGAGCGGCTGATCGCGCTCGCGCTGCGGGGTGGTGGGCCGGACAACATCAGCGTGATCGTGGCCGACGCCACCGATGAGGACATTGTGGAATCCACCCCGGTGGTGGGTGGGGCGGCCGCCCGCGACCCGGGGGCGGAGGAGCGAGACCAGCGTGAGTCCACCCCGGCTACCCGGGCCTCCGCGTTGACCACCCGGCCGCCGGCGCCGGAGCTGGCCAGTGAGGTCGCCGAACCGGAGCCGGACCGCCCACGCCGGCGCCCGATCCGCAGCATCCTGCTCGTGGTGGTGCTGCTGGCGCTGCTGGGCGGGGGCCTGTGGTACGGCTGGTCGTTCACCCAGTCGGGTTACTACGTCGGGGTGACCGAGGACGGCCGAGTGGCGGTGTTCCGGGGAGTGCCGGGACGAGTGGCCGGCCTGGAGCTGTCGACCCTCTACCAGACCAGTGATTACACCGTCGACGATCTTCGCGCCCATGCCCAGGAGCGGGTGCGGCAAGGGGTGATCCGGGCCGACACCGCCGAGGAGGCGGTGTCTCGGATGATCGAGCTGCTCCACACCGAACTGAAACCGCTGTGCCCCAGCCCGACGCCGTCCCCGACCGTCGCGCCGACTACGCCGTCTCCTCGCCCCTCGAAGGATCCGACGCCGGAGCCGTCCGGAACGGCCTCTGCGCGCCCCTCCACCTCTCCCACCTCCCCGGACCCCTCTTCCTCCCCGGATGTGGCGGCCGCCGCCAGCGCAACCCCAGACGCTCCTCGGTTCGACCCACCCCCACTGATCGATCCTCCCGATTGCCGTGTCGAGTGACTCTGGATGGCCGTGGTGACTGCTCCTGCTATGCCGACCCCACCCGCGCCCGCGGGTAGGGCACCGCGTGGCCGGGCGAACGACTCGCGCCGAGCCGAGCTCGGTCTCCTCCTGCTGGCGATGGCGGTGGTGACCGGGTTCTTCGCGGTGGTCGAGATGCAGCTGCTGGAACGGATCACCGCCACCTTCTGGGTGCCCTCGCTGATTCTGACCGGGGTGTTCCTGGGGCTGCACGTGTTTCTGCGGTTCGTCGCCCCCTACGCCGACCCGGTGCTGTTGCCGTCGGTCGCGCTGCTGAACGGCATCGGGGTGGCGTTCCTGCGCCGGCTCGACCTCGGGGTGGACGACCTGACCCAGGTAGCGCAGAACGTGTCACCGCTCAGCGGTGTCGGTGGTCGGCAGTTGATCTGGACCCTGATCAGCGTGGTCGGCGTGGTGGCGCTGCTGTTGGTGGTGCGAGACCACCGGTTCATCTCCCGGTACGCCTGGACGTTAGGGCTGGTCGGGCTGATCTTGATGATGTTGCCGGGACTGCTACCGGCCAGCATCTCCGCCAGCGAGTACGACAAGTCGGCCAAGCTGTGGATCCGGTTCGGGCCGGTGTCGATCCAGCCCGGCGAATTCGCCAAGTTGGCGTTGCTGTGCTTCTTCGCGTACTACCTGGTCCGCAAGCGGGAGGTACTGTCGCTGGCGGGCAAGCGTTTCCTGGGGGTGGACTTCCCACGGGGACGGGATCTCGGCCCGGTGGTGGCGGTGTGGGTGCTGTCCCTGCTGGTGCTGGTGATGCAGTTCGACCTCGGGATGTCCCTGCTCTACCTCGGGATGTTCGTGGCGATGCTGTACGTCGCCACCGAACGGGTGAGCTGGTTGATCATCGGTGGGCTGCTGTTCCTAGGCGGGGTGGTGCTGGCCTACCTGCTTGGTCAGACGGTCGGAGGGCCGTTCACCAACTTCGCCACCCGGGTGAACGTGTGGCTGGACCCGTTCGCCGACCCGGAGGTGACCGGCTACCAGCCGGTGCAGGCGCTGCTGGGGTTGGGCACCGGTGGACTGTTCGGCGTGGGTCCCGGGGCGGGGTATCCCCACCTGGTGCCGATGGTGCACAACGACTTCATCTTCGTCGGGCTGGGGGAAGAGATCGGGCTGTTCGGCCTGTCCTCGCTGCTGATCGTGCTGCTGCTGGTGGTGACCCGGGGACTGAAGGCGGGACTGGTGGTCCGGGACGCATTCGGCAAGCTGCTCGCCGGTGGCCTGGCGTTCACGCTCAGTTTGCAGATCTTCGTCATCCTGGGTGGGGTGACCGGGCTGATCCCGCTGACCGGGTTGACCACCCCGTTCATGTCGGCCGGCGGGTCCGCGCTGATGGCTAACTGGCTGCTGGTGGGACTGCTGTTGCGGATCTCCAATGCGGCCCGGCAGCCGACCACGCCGGTGGCACTGGCCAGCCCCACCGCCGCCTACCCGACTACCGGAGGTGCCGCACAGTGAACGCGCCCCTGCGCCGGGTCGGTGTCATCATCCTGGTCATGTTCGGGTTGCTGTTCGCCAACCTGAACTGGGTGCAGGCCTACAAAGCCGATGAGTACCGCACCAGTCCGTACAACCTCGGCCGGGTACAGATCGACGAGTACCAGCGGCAGCGGGGGCCGATCCTGGTCGGACCGGACGGGACCGCCGTGGCCACCAGCGTGGAGACCGACGGTCGGTTGCGGTATCTCCGCACCTACCCGGAGGGGGAGCGGTGGGCGCACGTGGTGGGCTACCGCGCGGTGAACCTGGGCGCCGCCGGGATCGAGCAGTTCGCCAACGAGTTCCTGGCCGGTTCCGGGGATCGGTTCTTCGTTGACCGGGTGCGGGACCTGCTCACCGGTGGCCAGACTGGCGGGGGCACGGTGGTCACCACCCTTTCTCGCGGTGCCCAGCAGACCGCGTATGAGCAGCTACGGGACAACCGGACCGGCACCAATCGGGGCGCGGTGGTGGCGATCGACCCCCGCACCGGGGCGGTGCAGGCGCTGGTGTCCATGCCCAGCTTCGATCCCAACCCGCTCGCGTCGCACGACGTTGCGGAGGCGCAGGCGGCGTACCGGGAGCTGAACGAAGCGCCGGGTCGGCCGCTGGCCAACCGGGCGATCTCGGAACGGTTCGCCCCCGGATCGGTCTTCAAGATCATTGATGCGGCGGCGGCGTTGGCCACCGGGGAGTACACCCCGGGTTCCCGGGTGACCGGCGGGGCGGAGTATCTCGCCCCGACCGCCGGCCGGCCGATCGGCAACGCCCCCGGGGTGGTCTGCCCCACCAACATCACGCTGGAGCAGGCGTTCGTGGTCTCGTGCAACACCGCGTTCTCCCACTTGGCCGCCGAGGAGCTGGGGGGCCAGGCGATCCGGGAGATGGCGGAGGCGTTCGGGTTCGGTGCCCAGCTGACGCTGGGTCAGCTGGACGCGGACGGGATGCCGGTGGCCACCAGCACGGTCGGGGAGCTGACCCGGGAAGATGGGCAGTACGATGCGCCGACCGTGGCGCTGTCCGCGATCGGCCAGGCCAGTGTCCAGATCACGCCGCTGCAGGGCGCCATGATCGCGGCCACCGTCGCCAACGGCGGGGTGCAGATGCAGCCGTACCTGGTCGAGCAGCTGCAGGACGCGCAACTGCGGACGGTGTACCGCGCCTCCCCGGAACAACTCCGGCGGCCGATCTCGCCTGAAGTTGCGGCGGCGCTACAGGACATGATGATCGGGGTGGTGGAGCGCGGCACCGGCACCAACGCCCGGATCTCCGGGTACGTCGTCGGCGGCAAGACCGGCACCGCCGAGACCGGCACCGGGGACCGTGAGCACGGCTGGTTCGTCGGATTTGTGCTGGTCGACGGGGAGCCGGTGAGCGCGGTAGCGGTGTTTCTCGAGAACGCCGGCACCGGCGGCAGTGCGGAGGCGGCCCGGATCGCCGGCCAGGTCATGCACGCCGTGGTCGCGGAACGGGGAGAGAGTTGATGCACGGGGCAGGGGTCCAGCTCGCGGGCCGATACCGCCTCGATGAACGGATCGGCGGCGGGGGCATGGGGGAGGTGTGGCGGGGCACCGACGAGGTGCTCGGCCGGACCGTCGCGGTGAAGATCATGCTTCCGGCGTTGCTCGACGAGCCCGGCTTCGTGGAGCGGTTTCGGGCGGAGGCCCGGACCATGGCCCGGCTCAAGCACCCCGGGGTGGTGAACGTCTACGACTACCACAGCGACGCCACCACCGCCTTCCTGGTGATGGAGTACATCGACGGGGACCCGCTGTCTCGCACCCTGAACCGGGTGGGGCGGCTCACCGCGGCCCGGACCATGGCCTTGATCGCGCAGGCGGCCGATGCGCTGGAGGCCGCCCACCAGGCCGGGATCGTGCACCGGGACGTGAAACCCGGCAACCTGATGGTGCGGGCCAACGGCACCCTGGTGCTCACCGACTTTGGTATCTCCCGGTCGGAGATGACCGGCTTGACCGGCACCGGCATGGTGCTCGGCACCGCCTCCTACCTCTCCCCGGAGCAGGCGGCGGGGCAGGTCGCCACCCCGGCCTCGGATGTGTACGCACTCGGAGTGGTGGCCTATCAGTGCCTGGCCGGTCGGCGACCATTCGAGGGGGACAACCCCCTGGAGATCGCAATGAAGCATGTCCGGGAACAGCCCCCGCCGCTGCCTCCGGACATTCCGCCGGCGGTTCGCGAGATCGTGATGCGGGCGCTGGCCAAGGATCCGGCCGAGCGGTGGCCGTCGGCGGCCGCGCTGGCCGCGGTGGCCCGGCAGGCGGCCGCTACCTTGGGGGCCAGCGTGGTGATTCCACCGCCGCCGGCCGCCGGGCCGATTTCACCGGCGACCCCGGCCCCCACCCCTATCCACCAGCCATCGCCTCCGGCGTACCAGATGGGTCAGATGGGTCAGCTACCCCTGCCCGCTCCGGCAGGCCATTACCACGCGCCCACCCCGACGCCCGGCGGAACCGTGCGGCGAGACCGCCCCTCCGCGCTCGCGGTCGTGGCGGTGATCCTGCTGGCGGTGGCGACGGTGGCGTGTGCCGGGCTGGCCGGCTACCTGGTCCGCCAGGTGGTCGACGGCCGGGAGTTCGGCAACGTCTTACTGATCTCCAATGATCATCCTTTCGAAGGACCGATGACGACATGAACGCGCCAGGGCGTCTGCTGGGTGGCCGGTACGAGGTCGGCGAGCTGCTGGGTTACGGCGGCATGGCCGAGGTGCACAAAGGACGTGACCTTCGGCTGGGCCGGGACGTTGCGATCAAGATGCTGCGCAGTGACCTGGCCCGGGACCACACCTTCCAGCTGAGGTTCCGCCGGGAAGCGCAGAACGCGGCCACCCTCAACCACCCCGGGATCGTGGCGGTGTACGACACCGGTGAGGAGACCGGCCCCACCGGGGAGTCGCTGCCGTACATCGTGATGGAGTTCGTCCGGGGGCAGACCCTGAAGGAGCTGCTCGCGGCCGAGCAGCGGCTGCAACCCCGGCGAGCGTTGGAGATCGCAGCGGACATCTGCGCCGCCCTGGAGTTCAGCCACCGGCACGGGATCATCCACCGGGACGTCAAGCCCGGGAACGTGATGGTGACCCCGAACGGCCAGGTGAAGGTGATGGACTTCGGGATCGCCCGGGACATCGCCAGCGGCGCCACCACCATGACTCAGACCTCGGCGGTGATCGGCACCGCCCAGTACCTCTCCCCGGAGCAGGCGCGGGGAGAGGCGGTGGACGCCCGGTCGGACGTCTACGCCACCGGATGTGTGCTGTTCGAGCTGCTGTGCGGGCACCCTCCGTTCGTCGGGGACAGCCCGGTGTCCGTGGCCTACCAGCACGTCCGGGAGGATCCCCGGCCCCCGTCGGAGCTGAACCCGGAGGTCACCCCGGACATCGACGCGGTGGTGCTGAAGGCGCTGGCCAAGAACCCGGCCAACCGGTACCAGTCGGCGGCGGAGATGCGGGCCGACCTCCTACGGGCGGCCAGCGGTCGGCCGGTGCTCGCCACCCCGGTGATGAATGAGGCCGAGACCGTGCTGCTGGGCGCCGCGGGCGGCGCCGGTGAGCCGGCCCGGGTGGCCGACCCGGACCGGCGGCGCGCCTCCACCTGGGTGATGGTGGCGCTGGGAGCGCTGGGGGTGCTGGCCGTGATCGCGTTGATCATCGGGCTGGTGCTCAGCAACTCCACTCGCCAGGTGCAGGTCCCGTCGGTGGTGGGGCTGTCGCCGGAGGACGCGGTGGCCGCGATCGAGGCGGCGGGGTTGGTCGCATCCGAAGGGGAGGGGATCACCGAGGGGTGTGTGCAGGACGAGGGGTTGGTGGAGCGGCAGACTCCGGCCGCGGGGGAATCCCTGGATGAGGGGGAGACCGTCACCTACCAGGTCTGCACCGGCCCGGAGACGGTGATCGTGCCGGATGTGTCCGAGCTGCCGGAGGAGCGGGCCCGGGCTGAACTGGAAGACCTGGACCTGCGGGTGGAGGTGGAGGAGGCGTCCAGCTCCCTCCCGGCCGGGTACGTGGTCCGCACCGATCCGCCGGCCGGCGAGGAGGTGCCGGTGAACTCGCAGGTGAAGCTCTATGTCTCTGCGGGGGACATCCGGACCGTGCCGAACGTGGTCGGCATGGCCGCGGAAGTGGCCCGGGGCGTCCTGGAGAATGCCGGCTACCAGGTGGCGGCGGAGACCGCGTCCACGCCGCCGGAGTCGGCGGAGCAGGTGGGTACGGTCGCCTCCCAGAGCCCGCAGCCCGACAGTGAGTTGGCCCGGGGAGAGACGGTCACCATCTACATCTATCCCGACGGTGGTCCGCTGGAGGCGCGGTTGCAGCCCGGCCCGGATCCGCTGACGGTGAGCGTCGACTGGGACAACGACATCTACGGCGGGGTGACCATCGACTGGGGCGACGGCGGCGAGTCGGAGATCTTCAACGCGGCGGAGGGGTCCGTCAGCCACACCTACGCCGCTCCCGGGGAGTACGTGATCCGAGTGACCGCCACCGACCACCCGGAGCGGACGGTGACGATCCCGGTTTCGATCGGACCGTGACGGGCCCGGTGTGAGCGGCCGGGCCGGCGGCCCGGCCGCTCACACCGGTGCGAACGCGGCCCGCCGCCGCTGCTCCACCTCGGCGGCGAGGGCGGGGGCCAGGTCGCGGGCGCTCGGGAGGCCGCAGTCGGCCAGCCAGTTGGCGAGCAGCAGGTGCCCACCCTCGGTCAGTACCGACTCCGGGTGGAACTGCACCCCCTCCAGCGGCAGGTGCCGGTGCCGCATCGCCATCACCACCCCGGGGCCACCGTCGGCGGGGACGGTGCGAGCGGTGACCTCCAGCTCCGGCGGCAGCGTGGACTCCACCACCGCCAGCGAGTGGTAGCGGGTGGCGGTGAACGGGTCGGGTAGGCCCGCGAGCACCCCGGCTCCGGTGTGGTGTACCAGGGAGGTCTTGCCGTGCAGCAGCTCCGGTGCCCGGGTGACGGTCGCGCCGTAGGCCGCCGCGATCACCTGGTGCCCTAGGCAGACCCCGAGGATCGGCAGGTCGCCGGCGAGTTCCCGGATCAGCGGCAGGCACACCCCGGTCCGCTCCGGGCCACCGGGGCCCGGTGACAGCAGCACCCCGTGGGGCCGGAGCCGGGCCACCTCTGCGGGGGAGAGCTCGTCGTTGCGGCGTACCTCGCACTCGGCGCCGAGCTGGCTGAGGTACTGCACCAGGTTGTAGACGAACGAGTCGTAGTTGTCGATGACAAGAACGCGCACGTCGCGCATGACCGCCTCACTCACCCGTGTCGTAGGGGATGTCATGTTCGTCGATCGGCTGCCCGTCCGGGCCAACCAGCCCACCGTCGTCGGGGTCGGCCTCGTCGGCCGGATCGTGGTCACCCCCCGGAGTCACCTCGCCCTCGATCTGGCTGTCGCTCCAGGGCAGCAGGGTCTCCTCGACGAACGGATCGATCCAGGGGAAGACCACGTACCACAGCAGCGCGACGGCGCTACCGGCTAGCACCAGGGAGCCGATGATCTTACCGGGCAGGCCGAATGGCAGGTGCCGCCAGATCCATGCGTACATGCCGCTGCTCCTAGCTCCCCAGGTCACCCAGCACCGCGGGCCGGCCCTCGGACCGGGGCTGTTCCTCCACCAGCCGGGCGTGCACGATCAGCCGCTCGGTGTTGTCCCACTTGGGGTGGCACGTGGTCAGGGTCAGCATCGCTTCGGTGGGGGTGGCGCCCGGTTGGCCGGGCACGGGAGCGACCACCTCGACCGCCCGCGGATGCACGATGTGGTTCTGGGTTACCCGGTAGGTGTACCAGGTGTGCTGGGTCTCCACCACGATCACGTCCCCTTCCGTCACGAGATCCAGGTCCCAGAAGGTGGCCGGATTGCGGTGCCCGGCGACCGAGAAGTTCCCGATCTGACCCGGCATGGCGGTGTCCGGATAGTGGCCGGGGGCGTAGCGAATGTCCTCCAGGGACACCCCCTCCACCACCACCCAGAACTTGTTGAGTTTGGGGATGTAGAGCCGAGCGATCGCGTGCCCGGGAGGCGGGCCTAGCGGCTCGGCCCCGTCGTCCGTCTCGTCGGGGCTGGTGCTCACGGTGGGGTCGGGGGCGTTTGCCCACATTTCGTCTAGCTGCTGACTGAGGTCACTCTGGTGGGAAGCGACCACAGCGGCCTTGCCCCACACCTGGTAGGCGGCGAGCAGCAGCACCACCACTCCGAGCGTGATCAGGATTTCCCCGAGCCCCCGCATGCCGGTCCGGATCACACTGCCGACGGTGGTCCGGGTCAGAGCGGAGTACACGCTCCGGTAGCCCCGGTCGGTCGCCACCGGGCGGAGCGGCACCACCCGCTCACCAGGGCGGGGCGTGGGGCGCGGGGCGGCATCGTCGGGGTCCGGCGGCGGAGCGGGGGGAACGATCCCCATCAGACTGGTCTCGTCCGCGCTCGGCGGGTACGGCGACGGGCGGCGGGATCGACGAGACGGAGGCGCCGATGGTGGGCGTGGGTAAGGGGAGGGGCGCCGGCGGGCTCCCTCCTCGGACACGGGCGGGAGGGGCTGGGTCTGGTCCAGTTCCGGCGGTGGCAGGATCACCGTGGCGTCTGGCAGCTCGAAACCGGGGAACGGGTCGGGATCCGGGGCCCGGTGCCGCCCAGCACCGTCCCGCGCGGTCATCGAGGAACCTGCCCCAAGCGGATGGTGCTGCTGCCGCCGTACGCCGGCACCGTGACCTCCTGTTCCACCACCACTTGGTAGCCCAGCCCGTACGCGTCGGCCGCCTCCCGGAACAGCTGCACTTCGGGTGAGGTGTCCAGGGCGGCCCGCAGCCGGTCCGGATCGCCGATCGCGGTGATCCGATAGGGCGGCGAGTACGGACGGCCGTGCAGTAACAGTACCGGTCCGACGCACAGCACCGCACTGGTTGATATCACCCGTTCACCCATAATCGTCATCGCTTCGGCACCCCCGGCCCACAGGGCGTTCACCACCGCTTGGACGTCCTGCTGATGCACCAGCAGATCGTCGGCGCTCGCCCCGGGTGGGCGGACTCCGTCTGGGCGCAGGGCGTCATCTAGTTGAACGGTTACCCCCGGTCCACGTAGCGGGGTCAGCCCGGCCGCCAGCTCGTCCCGGCTCTCGTGCGGGTTGGCGGCCGAGTGGGCGGTTCCGGCCAATTCGTCGGTGAGCCGGGCCACCTCCTCGGCCAGCGGGCCGATCACCTGCTCCAATTCCGCCACTCGGGCGGCCCGCTCCTCAATCAGGTCGGTGAGCGCCAGTTGGCGGTCCTCCCGCAGCGGTGCCCGCTCGGCGCTCGTGGCGCTGGTGGTGAACAGCAGGCCGGCCGCCAGCGCGATCACCGGTACGGCGAGGGACCAACCGCTTCGTCGAGCCCGGCCGGTCGGGGTGGATGCGGATCCGGCGCGCAGCCGGTTGATTACGTGGCGCCAGCCAGATCCGGACTCGGTCACGTGCCCCTCCGTTCGCTGTCCGTTAGGCTGTGAAGGGAACCCTGCGCTGGACCCCCGTGGGACCCGTGCCGGAGCCCTGCCGGAACCCCCTGCTGGTGCTCCGGATGGATCCCCGGTACCGGTGCCAGGACCTATTGTTCAGCATCCGGTGTCATGCTGGGCCCGCGCGTCCGGCTGGCCTCGCCCCTCGGGGAGTACGTCGTGCCGAAGTCATCCATCCGTAAGAAGAAGGTCTACACCCCTCCGGCGGAAGTACGGCCCGGCGCCGAGGCCGCCCGCCGGAAGCCGAGTTCGCCGTGGCTGCCCGCCAGTGCGGTCGCCCTGATTGTGTTCGGGATCGCCTGGCTGGTGGTGTTCTACGTGACGCAGGGCGAGTATCCGGTGCAGTCATGGCACTACTACAACTTGGCGGTGGGTTTCGGTGCCATGGTCGGCTCCCTGGGCATCTTGGCACGCTGGCACTGACCACCCGGTGGCACTGACTGCCTCGGCGGTAACTACTCTGATGTAGTTATCCACAGGGTTATCAACAGTGTGGATAACCCATCTCAAGTCGGTGTGTATCGGACAAGGGGAGCGCGTTGGTTCAGATCATCACCACGGCGATCGCTGTCCTGATCACGGCGGTCGCCGCTGGGTTTGCCGTGCGTGCTGTCCGCCGGATGGTGGCCGTGGTGCGACTGGGCCAGCCCGATCCCACGCGGTCCAACGATCCGTGGGGCCGGACCGTGACGATGCTCCGGGAGACCTTCGGCCACACCCGGATGCTGAAGTGGTCGGTGGTCGGGGTCGCCCACTGGATCGTCATGATCGGCTTCATCCTGTTGTCGTCGCTGGTGCTGGCGGCGTACTTCGAGACGGCCGACCCCAGCCGGACCTTGCCGGTGATCGGCAGCTGGACGGTGTTCGGGCTGGTCACCGAGGTGCTGAGCGTGCTCGGTGTGCTCGCGATCGCGGTGCTGATCGTGATTCGGCTGCTCAACCTCCCTCGGTGGCGGCGGTGGTCCCGGTTCGCCGGCTCTACCGCCTGGCAAGCGTACTATGTGGAGTACACCATCCTGGCGGTGCTGGTGCTCGGGCTGCTGTTGCGCGGCAGCAAGGCCGCCGGGGACGCGTTGCCGTATCCGGTGTGGGCGGCGCCGGTCAGCCACGCGTTCGGCGCGATCATGCCGGACAGCCCGACCGCGATCAGCGTGCTCGCCCTGATCAAGATCGCGGTGTCCATGGCCTGGGTGATCGTGATCTCCACCCATGTGACCATGGGCGTGGCCTGGCACCGATTCACCGCTTTCCCGAACATCTTCTTCAAGCGTTCCGGCACCTCCGCCCCGGCGCTGGGCGCGCTCAAGCCCATGACCAGCGGGGGCAAGCCGATCGACTTCGAGGAGGCCGACCCCGAGAAGGACCAGTTCGGGGTCGCGGCGGTGGAGCAGTTCAGCTGGAAGGGGCTGCTCGACTTCACCACCTGCACCGAGTGTGGCCGGTGCCAGAGCCAGTGCCCGGCGTGGAACACCGGCAAGCCGCTGTCGCCCAAGCTGCTGGTGCTCAGTCTGCGGGACCACGCGTACGCCAAGGCGCCGTACCTGCTGGCCGGTGGGGGCCGCACCCTGGACGGGGAGGAGAAGGCCACCGAGGAGCAGCTGGCGAAGGTGCCGGCGGCGGCCCTGGCCGAGGCGGAGCGGCCGCTGATCGGGGACGCCGAGGCCGGCGGAGTGATCGACCCGGACGTGCTGTGGTCGTGCACCACCTGCGGGGCGTGCGTGGAGCAGTGCCCGGTGGACATCGAGCACGTGGACCACATCGTGGACATGCGTCGCCACCAGGTGATGATCGAGTCGAGCTTCCCGGCGGAGGCCGGCGCGATGCTGCGCAACCTGGAGAACAAGGGCAACCCGTGGGGGGCGGCGCCCACCGCCCGGGAAGACTGGACCAAGGGGCTGGACTTCGAGGTGCCCCGGGTGTCGGACGGGGGCGACTTCGAGTACCTCTTCTGGGTCGGCTGCGCCGGGGCGCTGGAGGACCGGGCCAAGCGGACCACCCGGGCGGTGGCCACGCTGCTGCACCAGGCCGGGGTGTCGTTCGCGATCCTGGGTGAGGGGGAGACCTGCACCGGGGACCCGGCGCGTCGGATGGGGAACGAGTTCCTGTTCCAGATGTTGGCCCAGCAGAACGTGGAGACCCTGAACGAGGCGTTCGGGGATCGGCCGGTGGAGCAGCGCAAGATCGTGGCGACCTGCCCCCACTGCTTCAACACCCTCGCCAACGAGTACGGCGAGCTGGGCGGGCACTTCCGGGTGGTGCACCACACCCAGCTGCTGGCCGAGCTGGTCCGGGACGGCAAGCTGACCCCGGTCCGGCCGGTGGAGGGGGGCATCACCTGGCACGACCCCTGCTACCTGGGGCGCCACAACCGGGTGTTCAGCCCACCCCGGGAGCTGCTCGGGGCGGTGGCGGGTGGCGCCGCCGACTCGGGCGAGAACACCGGGTGGCCCCAGGGCCTGGTGGAGATGCCGCGCAACTCCGAGCGCAGCTTCTGCTGCGGGGCGGGCGGGGCCCGCATGTGGATGGAGGAGCGGATCGGCAAGCGGATCAACGTCGAGCGGGTGGAGGAGGCGCTGTCCACCGGCGCCCGCACGATCGCGGTGGGGTGCCCGTTCTGCTTCACCATGCTGGGTGATGGTCTGACCGGCAAACAGGCCAGCGGTGAGGCTGACGAGCAGGTCGAAGTGGTCGACGTGGCCACTGTCCTGCTCCGTAGCACCCAGCCGTCCTGACCTCACCCGTACGGGTGGTGGCGGTGGCATTACCCAGTGAAGGACTTTCGAAGGGAGCTTGACCCCTAGGGGTAACCACCCCTAGGCTCTGGCATCGTTGGGCCGGAAGTCGGTCATCCAACAGGGGATGGCCCGGACCAACACCGCCGAATCGTCGAGCCCCCCGCTCGACGGGCCGGGGAACCACTGGTGTCACCACCCCGGGGTGAGTCCGCGGATCGCGGTAGGGCGATTCCCCACGCCCGAACCCGACAGCTAACCCGGTAGGCGGTAGGGAGAAGGGGTACGGTCCCTGTGGCAGAACCTGCCAAACAGGTAGATCGCCGCCGACCAGCTTGGGTGCGCTCCGCGCCCTGGCGGTCCATCCGCTCCACCTTCCTCGCCGGACTGGCCGCGGTCCTCGCGGTGCCGCTGGTCATCGGTGGTGTCGCCGCTCCCGCAGCGGCCCAGGACTCCCCCGCCGAGATCGAGGCGCAGCTCGACGCGGCGTGGCGGGAACTGGAGCCGGTGATTGAGGAGCACAACCGGGTCCGGTTGGAGCTGAAGGAGAAGAAGCGCGAGATCAAGGAGTTGGAGCGGAAGATCGAGCCGCTCCAACTCAAGGTGGACGTGGCCCGGGCGGAAGTGGTGGACGTAGCCGTCTACAACTTCAAACAGGGCAACGTGTCCGCCTTCAACGCGCTGCTGTCCACCGGTTCACCGCTGACCTTCGCCGACCAGTTGGCGGTGCTTGACCAGTTCGCTCGGTCCCAGCGCATGAAGATCGACAAGGTGCTGGAAGTCAAGGCCGAGTACGAGGCGGAGAAGGCGGAGCTGGACGCGCTGGTCGCGGAACTGGAGGAGATGGAGCGCGAGCTGGCCGAGCGGGCCGAGGAGATCGACGCCGAGATCGACCGGCTGCAGGAGCTGCGGATCGCGGCGTACGGCTCCTCCGGCGGCGGCTCCGGTAACCTCGCGCCGGCAGCCTGTCCGACCACCTACCCCGGCGGGGCGGCGGGGGAGGCGATCAGCTTCGCCTGCGCCCAGATCGGTAAGCCGTACGGGTGGGGGACGGCCGGTCCGAACACGTACGACTGCTCCGGGCTGGTGAAGGCCGCGTGGGCCCAGGCGGGGATCAGCCTGCCGCACAACGCCGCCGCGCAGCGCAGCGCGGTCCGGTACGTGGACCGCAGTGAGCTCCGCCCCGGCGACCTGGTCTTCTACTACGCCGGGTTGAGCCACGTCGGCCTGTACGCCGGGGACGGCTGGATCGTCCATGCCCCCCAGGCCGGGGACGTGGTTCGGATGGACCCGATCGACAAGATGCCAGTGCACAGCTACGGCCGGCCGGGCTGACGCTCGGTCTGCCGGATCCCGCCGACCCCCCGGGCGGGACTCCTGACGCCCGCCGCGCGTGTCCCCGTCGCGCGGCGGGCGTCCTTGTTACGTCAGCGGGTGGGCCAGGTGCGCCAGTTTTTCCACGCCCGGCTGGGAGTGGGCCCGCGCTGGTGCTGGTAACGGGAGCCGTAGATCGCTGACCCGTACGGGCTCTGGGCGGGCGAGGCGAGCCGGAAGATGCATAGTTGCCCGATCCGCATCCCTGGCCACAGTTTGATCGGCAGCGTCGCCACGTTGGATAGCTCGAGGGTGACGTGGCCGGAGAATCCAGGGTCGATGAATCCCGCGGTGGAGTGGGTGAGCAGCCCCAGCCGGCCCAGGCTGGATTTGCCCTCCAGGCGGCCGGCCAGGTGGTCGGCCAGGGTGATTACTTCCAGGGTGGAGGCGAGTACGAACTCACCCGGGTGCAGCACGAACGGCTGCCCGTCCTCCACCTCCACCATGGTGGTCAGGTCGTCCTGCTGGATCGCTGGGTCGATGTGGGTGTACAGGTGGTTGTTGAACACCCGGAACAGTCGGTCCAACCGGACGTCGATGCTGGAGGGCTGCAGCAGCTCGGAGTCGAACGGCTCCAGCTGCAGCGAGCCGGCCTTCAGCTCATCGAGCAGATCTCGGTCAGACAGCAGCACTCTGGCAGCCTAACCGTTGCGCGGATCCTGGTCGGCGACCGGGATGCCCCTGGCGGGGAAAGGACAAGGTGGTGTCCGAGGTCACAAGTCGTACACTTGTGCGATAGAATCGCGGCATGGCTTCCTGGGGACAGTTCGCCACCGCCGCACCCGCGCTCGCCGGCCGGGTGCGGACGCTGTTTGAGCAGTACGGGCGAGGCTTCGGCTATCTCGCGACCGTCCGCGCCGACGGTGGGCCCCGCGTGCACCCGGTGTCGCCGGTGTTCGCCGACGGCGGCTTGTTTGTGTTCGTGATCCGCTCCCCTAAGCAGCGGGACCTGTGTCGCGACGGCCGGTACGCGTTGCACTCGTTCCCGGCGGAGGACAGCGACCTGGAGGCCTATGTGGCTGGTCGGGCGCTGCCGGTGACCGAGCTGTCCCGGGTGGGGGCGGTGGCCGCCCGCGCCGGGGCCGGGGTGCGGGTGGATTGGCGATTGTTCGAGCTGACGGTGGAGGTGGCCTCGGTCGGGTCGCCAGGGAAGCCGCATCAGGTGTGGCGTCGGCCTCAACCCGGTGGCACCTACCGGGTGCCGGATGTGCGGGCGCCCGCGGTACCAGGTACAGTAAAAGCGCTTGCGGGTGTAGTTCAATGGCAGAACATCAGCTTCCCAAGCTGACAATGCGGGTTCGATTCCCGTCACCCGCTCCATGCGGAAGCCTGGGGCGCCTGACCCGGGCTTCATCCATTTCCGGCCGGTGTGCGTGGTAGCGGGCCGCAGGGTTCTCCACAGGAATGTGGCGTGCGGTGCCCGCCTGGCCTGCCTGCCCGGGCTCCGCGGTGGGGTGGACGGGGAGAGGTCGGTGGGCCCCGCGCCGCAGCCGGCGGACCGCGCCGACCCAGGCGGCCGGTGGTGTCCGGTCGCGCCGGACGCCTGTCTAGGCAGAGCGCGTGGGCACGGCCCGGTGATGTGCCCGGTGAGGAGCGGGCGCGGCGCCTGAGGCTCATTCCCCGCCGTTTCCGTCGCCGTGAGTGCACGTGGACCGGCGCAGCGGATCCGGCCCTGACCAGTCAGCCACCCCGATCGGCTACCCCAGTCAGCCCTGATGACGATGCCCGGACGGGCATGCCGTGTGTGCCTGGACGGCCAGCGTGACTGGCTACGGCAAACGCATTTACGTAACTGCCCTCATGGGCAGTTCTATTGTGCTGGCCAAAAGATTTCTATCTATGCATGGTTGATCCCTATCTCGTGCCCGTGTTATAAATCCATCAATCCATCAGGGGGGATGAAGTCGTCCCGGCGAGAGAGAGGGTTTACCAGTTCTCATACGTTTGCTGAATACGTTGTGACCCTCCGGTTAATTCCGCCGGAAATTGTCCGCTGGTGGTTGATGAATTTCCGTCAGCGGCACGATCTGTTCTAGGTGAGATAGGAAGGAGGGGAGTAAGGAATGCTTTTGCAGAAGGTGAACGCCGATGCGTCCCTGTGTGAGGCGCTGGAGGCCAGCACGCTGGGGCGTCGGCCGGAGGCGCCGATCATGGCCACTCCGGCGGCGATCGTGGCTGCTACGCCGGGGATCGCCAAGGCGGCCGGGTTCATTGTCGGTGCTGCCGCAGTGACCGGCGCGGCCTATGTGGCGTACAAGACCGCCACTGGCTGAGGCAGATAGAGCACTGCTCAGTCTGGATAGGGCCGCATTCGGTCGTTGGCACAGCGTTCCAGGTGAATCGCCGGGCCGATGACCGGATATCAGCGCCGGTCCCACGCAGAACGAATAGCCCGGTTCTGGCAGGCAGTCGGCGTGCCTGCCAGAACCGGGTATTGACCGACCGATGTTCAACCCCTGACGGAGGAAATCATGTCGGTGCTGCTTGAGAAGGTTAATGCCGGAGTCGGCATGCCCACCGATCCGGCGGTCGCTCCGGTGATGGCGACTCCGGCGGCGTTCGTCGCCGGAGTCGTGGCGGGTGCGAAGGCGTCCGCCATGCTCGTCGCCGCTGCGGGAGTCGGTGCCGCGATCGCTACCGCCCAGAAGTAAGCGGCGGTGGCAGCCGGTGCTGGCGACGGGGGCCTGCTGAGCGGGTCCGCCGGTTGCCAGCACCGGTGACACCAATACCTGTCATCCACGCGACCCGGGGGTCACGCATGCTGTCACGCGTTCACAAAGTCATGGAGCGTCTCTGCTCCAGGCCACTCGCCACCGCAGAGCGACTGTCCGCAGCCGCTCAGTTAATCTCCAGCCTCGAATACATGGTGCGTCGGGTAGACCGCGAGCCAGGTGGGCTGAACTACTGGCCGTACGCCCGCGCGCAGGTGCCGGCGAAGACCAAGATCGTGGAGAAGCTTCGGGACTTCGTCGCCCGAGAACCGGTCACGCAGGCCATTCACGCCTCCCGGGTGGCCGCGGCGCTGGTGCTGATAGCGCCAGTGAAGAACAACACCGTACGGATGGCGGCCAACGCCTATCTCGCCGCCAGCCAGGTGGTGATCTACCCCCGGCACCTCTTCGGAACCGACGGCTCGGACCAGGTGTCGTTCCTGGTGCAGACCGCGGCGGCGCTCGGGCGGGCCGCGGTACCGAGGCCACCCGGAAAGCGGCGGTGCAGTTCATCGGTGCCCAGACCGTCCTGTCGTACGGCGCCTCGGGCTGGGCGAAGCTGCCTGGGCACGCGTGGCGCACCGGAGATGCACTCGTCAAGATCATGCGAACGCAGACCTATGGCGACGAGTGGTTCTACCGGCAGCTCGATCGGCTCCCGATGGTGTCCCGCGCGATCTGTCACGGTGTGCTCGCCCTGGAGTGTGGCTTCCCGCTCCTGTTGCTGCGTAAGGGCAAATTCATCGACCTTGGTTTGTTCTCGATGGGGGCGTTCCACCTGGCGAACGCGCGGTTCATGGGCCTGTCGCGGTTCGCTTGGGCCTTCATCGCCACCTATCCGTCGGTGCGGGCATTGGCCCGGGGAACAGGGGGAGAAGGATGAGTGCGCTGACGTTCCCACGGCTGGTGGCCGGCGGGATCGCGGCCTGCCTGGCGGCCGGACTGGGACACCAGCTATACGCTACATTCCGCACCCGGCAGCATCACCAGGGCTTTGAGCACCACACGCTTCGGTGCGAGAGTGGCAACATCATCACCTATTACCGTCGGCCCGGTGAGGCGGGCAGTCCGACGCTGGTCTGCGAAGCGGGTCTGCTAAGCACGTCGATGATCTGGCGACTGGTGGCGGACCACCTGCCGCCCACCATCTCCGTGGTCCTCTACGACCGGGCGGGCTACCGGAACTCGCTTCGGCGTTGTCAGGAGGACTACTGCCTTCGGGAGTCGGTAGACGATCTCGTGGAGGTCATCGAGGCGGGATCCGATCCGGCCACCCCGACCGTCCTGACCGGGCACTCCCTCGGTGGGTACCTCGTCCACCGGGCGGCCGCGCGGGTGCCGGAGCGGGTGCGGGGAGTGGTGCTGATCGACCCGACCCATCCACGGGAGTTGTTGCACTCCCGTGCGCAGCGGGAGGGTGCCCGGAGCGCGAACCTCACCATGAAGCTGGCCTCTTGGTCGGTGTTGTTCGGCGCCGGCCTCCTGATGGACAAGAAGAATATCCTGGCCAGCGCGGAAGGGAGTCCCTACTACCGCGCACTGCGCCTGGAGGCGTCGACGTTTTCGGTCTGGCACAGCGGACTCCGGGAATGGAACTACTCGTATCCGTTCATGTTGGACGGCGGCCAGCCACTCGATCGGCTGTCGGTCCCGGTCACGGTGCTGGCGGCAGAGTCGACCATGCGTGACATTCCCGCGCACAAGGACCTGTACGAGGAGTACGTGGCGTCCGGGGTCAGCGGGCAGATCATCACCATCCCGGACTCCAACCATCAGTCGATCATCTCGGGAGTCAACTGCGCGGGAGTGACCGCCCAGGCGATCGCCACCGAGGTGGCGAAGGCGGTCACCCACGATTCCGACCCAGCTCAGCTGGAGGAGGCGGCGTGAACCGGTCACTGGTGAAGAAGACCCTGGAGATCGCGGTACCGGCCATTCTCGCTGGCTGGTTCATTGCGTCGGCGCTGGGGCAGCACCCAGACCGCAGTTACGACAAGGTCCGGAAACTGGACCGGACCAACACGGGGATCTTGATTCCCAACTGGCGGTTCTTCGCGCCCAACCCAGCGGTGGACGACCACCACTTCCTCTATCGGCTGGCGACCGAGGACCGGAGCAAGCACACCGAGTGGCGGGAAGCGTACTCGATCGCCCCCAGACGGTTCATCCACGCGTTCTGGTTCCCAGGGCGGCGGATCGAAAAGGCCATTTTCGACGTAGCGTCGACCCTGATGAACAACCCGGGTGCGAGCACCCCGTTGCATGAGGAAGCCAAGCGCAGCGCTTATCGGCTCATCAATGAGTTTGTCCGCCAACGGATCACTCCTGAACCGGGATATCCGCTGTTCCAGGTGATGCTGGTGCGCTACACCGGCTACGACCACAGTGAAGATCCCAAATACGACATGGTGTTCGACTACGAGAAGGTGAACCCGTGACTCTAGATGTGCAGTACGGGAGTGTGGCGGCAGCTACGTACGACCCACTGATCTCCTCCGCCGTACCTGCGGATGATGTCATAGCGCGGCTGCGTCCCTACCTGGACGGTGCCCGGGTGTTGGAGATCGGAGTCGGTACCGGACGGATCGCCATCCCCGCCGCCGCTCTGGCCGCGGAACTGGTCGGCATGGACAACTCCGCAGCGATGTTGGAGGTGTGCCGGGCCAAGCCACTTCCGGAGAATCTCTCCCTCGTGGAGGCGGACTTCCGGCGACCGTTGCCGATCTCCGGCCCGTTCGACCTGGCGTACACCGCGCTCGGCTCCTTGGCCTACGTGGACTCGTCGGAGCAGCTGCGGACCGCCCTGGGGCACGTGCGAGAGGTGCTCCGACCGGGCGGGACCGTAGTCCTCGACTTCTACTCCACCGTGGTCTACCGACAGCTGGCTGACTTGCACCAGGTCACCGTGCCGGCACCGCAAGGCGGGATGGCGACGTTCACGGTCACCATCGACGACGCCGACCGACTGACGATGGCCACGCGGCTGGAGGAAGAAGGGAAGGCGCCGGTGTCGTTCGAGGAGCGGGTGCTCCTGCTTGAACCGGACGCGGTCACGGAGTGCCTGGCAGCGGCTGGGTTCACCGTTGACCAGGTGGACGTGTCCGACGGTTCCCAGACCCACGACTGGTACGTTGCCCATCGAAATGAATAACTTTTAGGAGGCGGCCGGCATGGTGACCGGAAGTCGGATCGCGTGGTTCGTCATCGCGTTCATGTTCGCGCTCCCGAGCATGATGCTGCTGTTCCGCGGCGACGATGGGATCACCGCTGAGCTGTGGGGACGGAGCATCCCGTTCGCCTTGGCGATCGCGATCGTCGTCGCAGCGGTCTTCGGGGGAGGCAAGTCGTGAACACCCGTGAAATCGTCTACCGGCAACGACTCCTGCTCGTGGCCGGCACCCTGCTCGGCCTGTTGGGCACCGCCACCACATTGGCCCAACCGGCGTTTGTGGGGGTGCTGATCGCGACGGTGGCGGCCGGTGATCCGGTGACCGGTCCGGTGGTCATCCTGGCGACGTTGTTCGCCGCCGACGCGCTGCTGGCCGCGCTGCAGTTCTATCTACTCGGTCGTGCGGGCGAGAACATCGTGCTGGACCTGCGGACGACCCTCACCGGCCGCCTCCTGCACGCCCGGATGCGGGCCTTCCAGCAGCTGGAGCACGGGGACGTGATGACCCGCACCGTGGCGGACACCTCGGTCGCCCGAGTGGCGCTGTCCTCATCATTGGCCCAGATCATGACCGCGGGGTTCACCACGGTCGGGTGCGTCGTCATCATGGCCTGGATCGACCTGCCGATGCTGCTGGTCACCGCCGGCTGTCTCGCGGTCGCCTCGGTGGTGGCGTTGATGATCGCCCGGGCCATCCGGAAGGCAGCGGTCAGGAACCGGGAGGACACCAGCGCGTACGGGTCTGCGCTGCTCCGCATACTCACCGCGCTGACCACGGTGAAAGCTTCCCGGGCCGAGGAGCGGGAGGCGGAGCATCTGCGAGAGCTGGGCGAGGCCGCCCAGGCCAGCGGTATCCGCGTGACGGTGCTGTCGTCGATGCTCATGCCGGCGATCAACGTAGGGACTCAGGTGTCGTTGGCGGTCGTGGTCGCCTGGGGGATGGCCCGTGCCGCCACGGGCAGCCTCCCGATCGGGGAGCTGACGGCGTTCATCATGTACCTGCTCTATCTGGTGTCCCCGCTGGTGATGCTGTTCCTGGCGGTCGCCGAGTTCCAGCAGGGGCGGGCCGCGGTCGACCGGGTGAAGCAACTGGCCGCGATCGAACAGGAGGAGGAGAGCGCGTCCAGGGCGGCGCTCACCGCGGCCGACACCCGGGCGTCCGACGAGGACCGAGCTGGGGCGGCTGTCCGTTCCACCGCGCCGGCCGTCGAGTTCAAGGGAGTCACGTTCACCTACCCTGGGGCGGCGGCACCGGCGCTGCGGGATGTCTCGTTCACGTTGCCTCCCACCGGGGTCACCGCGGTCGTGGGACCGTCCGGCGCGGGGAAGAGCACCCTCTTCGCGCTCATCGAGCGGTTCCACGAACCAGACCAGGGCACCCTGCGGGTGGTCGGCCTCGACGTCGCCGCCACGCCACTGGCCGAGCTTCGGAGCCGCATCGGGCTGGTGGAGCAGGACGCGCCCCTGCTACGGGGCACGATCCGGGAGAACCTCACCTACGCCCGCCCGGACGCCACACCTGCGGAGATCGAGGAGGCGATCCGTGCCGCGCACCTCACTGAGGTCATCGCCGCGCTGCCACACGGTCTGGACACCGAACTCGGTGAGGGCGGTCTGGGCTTGTCCGGTGGGCAGCGGCAGCGGTTGGCGATTGCGCGGGCGCTGGTAGCCCGGCCATCAGTGCTGCTCTTGGACGAGGCGACCGCCAGCCTCGACTCCGATTCGGAGCGTGCACTGTGTGATTCGATCGCGGCCATCGGGGCCACCTGCCAGGTGGTGATCATCGCGCACCGGATGTCGACCATCACCGTTGCTGACCACATCCTGGTGCTGGAGGAGGGTCGACTGCGCGCGACTGGCACACATACCGCGCTGATGGCGGAGGACCCCACCTACCGGCGGTTGGCCAGCCAGCAGCTGGTGGCGGCGGAGACGGGGGTGTGATCGGCCGGGGTGCCTAGCCTGGGCGGGAGGGTCGGGACAGGATGGGAGCCGGGTCGGCGAGGAACACCACGGTGGGGAGAGGAGCGGGATGGAGGAACCGGCGGACACCCATATCCATGTCCATGATCTGTGGCGGCGGTACGGGCGTGGTAAACGGACCTTTGACGCGGTCCGCGGGGTGAGTTTCACCGTCTGGCCGGGTGAACTGTTCGCGCTGTTGGGCACCAACGGCGCGGGCAAGACCTCCACGGTGGAGCTGCTGGAGGGGCTCGCCACCCCGTACCGAGGCAAGATCACTCTCTTCGGCGAGTGTGATCCGGTTGCGGATCGGGACCGGATCCGGCCCCGCACCGGGGTGATGCTGCAGCAGGGTGGATTCATCTCCCACCTGACCGTGCGGGAGAGCGTGCACATGTGGGCGGAGCTCACGTCCCGGTCCCGACCGGTCGCCGAGGCCCTCGCCCTCGCGGGGCTGACCGACCGCGCCGACGTCCTGGTGAAGAATCTGTCCGGAGGGGAAAGACGCCGGTTGGATCTGGCGATCGCCACCCTCGCCCCCGTGGAGCTGCTCTTCCTCGACGAACCGACCGCCGGCATGGATGCGGAAGGGCGGCACGCCACCTGGCGGTTGATCGCGCAGCTGAAGGAGCAGGGCACCACCATCCTGTTGACCACCCACTACCTGGAGGAAGCGGAGGCGCTCGCCGATCGCCTCGCGATCATGCACCGGGGGCGGATCGCCGCTGCCGGCACCGTCGCCGAGATCGTGGCGGACTGTCCCTCCATCTTGTCGTTTCGACTGGCCGATCCGTCGCTGGTGTCCGCGTTGCCCATCAGCGTCACCACGCAGCGGTGCGATGGGCGGATCGTGGTGAACACGTCGCAGTTGCAGAAGGACGCCACCCGCCTGTTGGGCTGGGCAGAGGAGCACGGGGTGGTGCTGGAAGAGTTCACCGCCCGGCCGGCCAGTCTGGAGGAGGCGTTCATTCGGATCGCCAGCGGCGACCGATTCGAGTCAGCTCCGGAGCAGGCAGAATGAGCACGCTGGCGGTTCGACACCTGAAGACGCTGTTCCTGGTCGAGTGGAAGCTGTTCCACCGCATCAAGTCGAACTACATCTATGTGCTGTTGGTTCCCTTGATGCTGCTGATGGCGATGCGGTTCGTGCAGGAGCAGATGAACCTGCCAACGCATGGCCTTCAGGCCGGACCGGTACTGATCACCACCGGTGTGGGGATCTTGTTGATCTTCTCGCTGTATTCGTCGGTGACCGGGCTCTACGTGGCCCGACGGGAGGAGCTCGTTTTGAAACGGCTCCGGACCGGAGAGGTCTCCGACGTGGTGATCCTGACCGGAGGCGCCTCCATGTACCTTGCGATCACCCTGGTGCAGGTCGTCGTGGTGGCGGTCGTCCTGTCGGCGATGTTCGGGGTGTGGCCGCGTCAGCCGCTGTCGCTGCTGTCCGGCCTCCTGACCGGAGTGGCGCTGATGATTGCGATGGCGGCGGCCACGGCGGCACTGTGCCGCACCGTCGAGGCGGTGACTGTGGCGACGCTACCCGCCATCTTCATCCTGCCGATGATCTCCGGCATCTACATCCCCCGGGACGTCCTGCCGGATGCACTCGGGGACGTGCTGCAGTACGCACCGATGTCGTCCACCATCGACCTGGTCCACGCCGGGTGGGCGGGTGACATGACCATGAGCGCCGGGTTGGGGCGGGTTCTGCTGGCGCTGGCCTGGGCCGCGTTGTTCGCCTGGATCGCGCTTCGGCGATTCCAGTGGGAGCCACGGGTCTGATCCGCGCTAGGGCGCCGGTACACCGCGCAACCAGGGTTGCCCTCGCGGGGGCGCGGCGCCGACCCGTCCGGATAAGGTGCGAATATGCGCGCGATCCTCGCTAATCAGGCCGGCGGCCCGGACGTCCTTTCCTTGGTCGAACAGCCTGATCCAGAGCCTGGGCCGGGGCAGCTGTTGGTGCGGACGGCCGCGGCCGGGGTGAATTTCCGGGACATCTACGAGCGGTCGGGGGTGTATCCGATGCCGTTCCCGCATGTGCCGGGGGCGGAGGGCGCCGGCACCGTGCTCGCGGTGGGCGACGGGGTGAGCGGCTTCGCGGTCGGGGACCGGGTGGCGTGGGCGGACGCCCGCGGCTCGTACGCCGAACTGGTGGTGGTCCCGGCGGAGCAGGCGCTGCCGGTGCCGGACGGGGTGGAGCTGGAGGTGGCGGCGGCGGTCCCCTTGCAGGGCATGACCGCTCATTACCTGGTCACGTCTACCTTCCCGGTCCAGCGTGGGCACACCGTGTTGCTGACCGCCGCCGCCGGCGGTACGGGGCTGTTGCTGACCCAGCTCGCCGCCGCCCGCGGCGCCCGGGTGATCGGGTTGGTGGGGTCGGAGGAGAAGGCCGCGCTGGCCCGTAACGCGGGCGCCGCCGAGGTGATCGTGTGCGCCGGCTTGGGGGACCTCACGACCGAGGTGCCGGCCCGGGTGCGGGAGCTCACCGACGGGCAGGGGGTGGACGTCGCCTATGACGGGGTCGGTAAGGATACGTTCGATGCCACACTGGCCTCGGTGCGCCGTCGGGGGATGGTGGTGTTGTTCGGGGGTGCAAGCGGTCAGGTCCCCCCAGTGGATCCGCAGCGGCTCAACCACGCCGGGTCGCTGTACCTGACCCGGCCGAAGCTCGGCGACTACATCGCCACTGCGGAGGAGTTGCGGTGGCGGGCGGATGAGCTGTTCCAGGCGGTCGCCAACGGCACCCTCCGGGCCCGGATCGGGGCGCGGTTCCCGCTAGCCGAGGCCCGGGCGGCTCACCAGGCGTTGGAGGGGCGCCTCACCACCGGCAAGGTCCTGCTGGTGACCTGAGCGCAGGTTGTAGCGTGGCAGGTAACTGAATAGTGACGGAGTGTTTCAGCCAGGTGGTCCGTCGCGGGCGATCATGCGCGGTACTGGCTGAGTGACCGATCCCACTGGTCCCAGTGGCTAATTCCAGGTCGGCCGAGCGGCCAACCAGGGTTTGGATTGCTTGTTGATCAGTCATGCTGGGGCGGGACCCATGAAGCTGCTGTTGTATCTCAGGGGCCGTCGTCCCCTGACCCCGGCTGCCCGCGCCGGTGTCGGCGCGGCCGCCGTGCTGCTCGCGCTCGTTTCGCTGATGGAGTTCGTCGACGGACGCGAGCCCAACTACGTGGGATTGATCGCGGCCGTGCCGTTCTTGACCGCGGTGTTCGCCAGTTGGCAGGCGGTGCTGGTGGTCGGCGGGGTGGCCACCGCGGTGGCGCTGACGTTCAGCCTGTTGGCGCCGGAGCTCACCCTACAAAGCGCGGTCAACGTCACCGGGGTGGCGCTCGCGACCGGGATCGCGGCGGCGGTGGCGGGGTTGCGGCAGCGGCAGGCGGAGCGGATCGCGGAGCTGGCGCGCCTGGCCACGGTGGCGCAGCAGGCGGTGCTGCGCCCACTCGGGCCGCAGGTAGGCAGCCTGGCGGTGGCCGGCCGGTACGTGTCCGCGACCGCCGCGGCCGACATCGGCGGTGACCTGTACGAGGCGCTGGACACCCCGTATGGGGTGCGGATCATCATCGGTGACGTCCGAGGTAAGGGGCTGGACGCGGTCCGGCTGGCCAGTATCGTGCTCGGCTCGTACCGGCACGTGGCCTATGAGCGGTCGGATCTGCGGGCCATCGTGGCGGACCTGGACCGGGCGGTGGCGCGGTCGGTCGGCGAGGAGGACTTCGTCACCGCGGTGCTGCTGGAGGAGCGCGGCGGCACCCTGACCATCGTCAACTGCGGGCACCCGGCGCCGCTGCTGCTGCGGCGGGGGCAGGCGATTCCGCTGGACCCACCGGTCACCGCGCCGCCGTTGGGGTTCATGCCGGTGGTGCAGCCGCGGGTGGAGCGGCTGGAGCCGGCCGACCGGGTGCTGCTGTTCACGGATGGACTGGCGGAGGCCCGGCGGGACGGGGAGTTCTTCCCGACCGCTGAGCGGGCCTGGGGGCTGTTGGGCCACGGCCGGGTCGCGGATGGGTTGGCGTCGTTGGAGGCCGCCCTGGTGGAGTGGGTGCGCGGCCGGCTGGACGACGACATCGCGCTGGTGCTCCTGGAGTACGCCGGTGCCGCGCCGACTGAGCAGCGGGCCCAGCCGAGCTGGGAGTTCGACATTCCGCCCCCGGCGGACCGGGTCTCGGGCTGAGCGGATCGGGGGCGGGCCTACCGCCGGCGGGGGCCGGCGGGAGTGGGCGCTCCGGCCCGTCCTACCCGGACCACCGCCCGGACCCGCTGCTGGGGTACGCGCTGGGGCTGTAGGCGGGAGCGGGATCCACGGGGTCGGTCGGCTCGGTGCCGTCCGACGTACCAGCGTCGCCTCCACAGATAGTCCAGCGTGTCCTGTAGCAGTCGCATGATCATGGGCGCCTCCCCCCTTCCCGGGCCGCCTCGCCGCACGCCGCGGTGCCGCCACACCGCGTCCGCCCACGTGCGCGGGGTGCCGGTTCAACGACTTGTGAACACCGACGGTGACGCGGCGAGATCAAGGGCGCGAGCGGCGGAAAAGCCACGGGCGGAGGGCGGATCGCCCCCAGGTCGGGAGTGGTGGGGAGCAGATTGGCTCGCGAAGGTTACTCACCAGTACTACTCGCTGGTAACATAGGGATATGAGTGCGTCGAGCCACTACCGCAGCAACCTTCGTGACCTGGAGTTCAACCTGTTCGAGCTGGCCCAGGCCGAGGCCGGCCGGGCTGGCACCGCCCTGCCGGGGCTGGGGCAGGGGCCGTTCGCCGATTTCGATCCCGACACCGCCCGGGACATCCTGAGGGAGGTGGATCGGCTGGCGCGGGAGGACGTCGCGGCCAGCTATGTCGCCGGTGACCGCCAGCCCCCGGTGTTCGACCCGGCCACCGGGGAAGTGCGCGTGCCGGAGCCACTCCGCCGGTCCTACCACGCATTGATGGACGCCGAGTTCTGGCGGCTGGATCTACCGGAGGAGATGGGAGGGACGCCCGCGCCGCGCACCCTGTGGTGGGCGGTAGCGGAGCTGATCCTGGGCGCGAACGCGCCGGTGTGGATGTACGCGGCCGGCCCCTCGTTCGCCCAGACCCTGTTCCGGGAAGGCACCCCGGAGCAGAAGGAGTGGGCCAAGCTGTTCGTGGAGAAGCGGTGGGGCGCCACCATGGTGTTGACCGAGCCGGACGCCGGCTCGGACGTGGGCGCGGGACGCACCAAGGCGATCCGGCAGCCGGACGGATCGTGGCACATCGACGGGGTCAAGCGGTTCATCACCAGTGGCGAGCACGACCTGACCGAGAACATCATCCACTATGTACTGGCTCGCCCGGAGGGTGCCGGCCCGGGCACCAAGGGGCTGTCGCTGTTCATCGTGCCGAAGTTCCTGTTCGACCCGGCCACCGGTGAGTTGACCGGGCGCAACGGGGTAGTCGCCACCAATGTGGAGGACAAGCTCGGACTGAAGGTGTCGGCCACCTGCGAGCTGGCGTTCGGCCAGCACGGCACCCCCGCCAAGGGGTGGCTAATGGGCGAGGTGCACGACGGCATCCGGCAGATGTTCCTGATCATCGAATACGCCCGGATGATGGTGGGGGCCAAGGCCGCCGCCACCCTGTCCACCGGCTACCTGAACGCCCTCGACTACGCCAAGCAGCGGGTGCAGGGGGCCGATCTGCTGCGCAGCACCGACAAGACCGCCCCCCGGGTCACCATCACCCACCACCCGGACGTGCGTCGCTCGCTGATGTTGCAGAAGTCGTACGCCGAGGGGCTGCGGGCGCTGATCTGGTACACCGCCAGCTGGCAGGACCGGGCCCGGGCGGCGAGCGTCGCCGGGGACACCGAGACCGCCGATCTGGCCGAGCGGGTCAGCGACCTGCTGCTGCCGGTGGTCAAGGGTGCTAGCTCGGAGCGGGCGTTCGAACTGCTGGGGGCGGAGTCGCTGCAGACCTTCGGTGGCTCCGGTTACCTGAAGGATTACCCGTTGGAGCAGTACCTGCGGGACGCGAAG
This sequence comes from uncultured Actinomycetota bacterium, assembly GCA_963809545.1. Taxonomy (GTDB): domain Bacteria; phylum Actinomycetota; class Actinomycetes; order Mycobacteriales; family Micromonosporaceae; genus Natronosporangium. The sequence goes on from CAWEKD010000005.1 coordinate 769,562, forward strand.
ATCGACACCCTGTACGAGGGCACCACCGCGATCCAGGCCCTGGACCTGTTTTTCCGCAAGATCATCAGGGACCAGGGGGTCGCGCTGCGGACCGTGGCCGGCCAGATCCAGGCGTTCGTGACCGACGAGGGCGCCAACGGCCAGCTGAAGGAGGAGCGGCAGGCGCTCGCGGCCGCGCTCGCGGACGTGCAGGCGATGGTCAAGACCATGACCGGGTGGGCGATGGCCAGCCAGAGCGGGCAGCCCCGCGACCTCTACCGGGTGGGCCTGGCCAGCCGCCGGCTGCTGCTGGCCGCCGGCGACCTGCTGGTCGGCTGGCTGCTGCAGCGGCAGGCGGAGGTGGCGCTGGCCGCGCTCGGGCGCGGTGATGTGTCCGCATCGGACCAGGCGTTCTACCAGGGCAAGGTGGCCGCGGCCCGGTTCTTCGCCCGGGAGGTGCTGCCCCGGCTGGCCTCCGACCGAGTGATCATCGAGCGGACCAGCCTGGACGTGATGGACCTACCGGAGGAGGCGTTCTGACCCGACTCCGGCGGGTGGATCAGCCGGTGAGCTCGGCGCGGGCCGTGTGGACGGCGGCTAGAGCCGCGGTCCCCGGCCCGCAGTCGGGCCAGGTGCCGGTGAATTCGTGGACGGCCAGGGTGCTGGTGCGCAGGCCGTCGGAGTCCAGCCGGGCGGGTGAGTGGGTGCCCTCGGAGAGGGTGAAGGCCAGGTAGGACAGGGTGGGGTTGTGCCCGACCACCAGCACCCGGGTCACGTCGTCGCTGATCTGCCGCAGCAGTGTGAGCACCTCCGTGACACCACCCTGGTAGATGGTGGGCTCGTAGCGCACCTGGGGCACCGCCTGGGCGGGCAGTTGTTCGGCCACCGCTTGCCAGGTCTGGCGCGTACGCCGGGCCGGTGAGCACAGCACCAGCTCCGGCAGCGCCTGCTGGGCCAGCCACCGGCCGGCGGCCCGCGCGTCCCGCAGCCCACGTTCGGTCAACGGTCGGTCCGCGTCCGCCATCCCGAATGGGTTGTCCGCCTTCGCGTGTCGCAGCAACACCAGTGTCCGTACCGTCATGCCGACAGCCTGCCGTATCCTCGCCGATCCCGCACGCAACCCCCAGGATGAGCCTCGATCTCCATGATCAACTTTCGATCTCGAGGCGCTTGCGCCGGCCGTCCGTGTACCACGGACGTGGCCGTCGACCAACGCGCCAGTCCACGATCAGGGGCAGTTGACCCACTCCTCGGTGCCGTCGGCGAACACCTGCCGTTTCCAGATCGGCAGTCGGGCCTTGACCTCGTCGACCAGGCGCGCGCAGGCGGCGAACCCCTCCGCCCGGTGGGCGGTAGCGACCGCGCACACCAGCGCTGATTCTCCGATATGGAGGGTGCCGTACCGGTGGGAGACCGCCACCGCCCGGACCGCGGGGTCGGCGGCGATCTCGGCGGCGATCCGCCGCAGCACCTCACCGGCGCTGGGGTGGGCCTCGTACTCCAGCAGCGTCACCGGGCGGCCGTGATCGTGGTTGCGCACCACGCCCGCGAACGACACCACCGCCCCCGCGCCCGGGTCGGCCACTACCTGTTCATGCCAGGCGCGGTCCAGCGGCTCATCGGTGACCACGGCGTGGCAGACCTTCGCGGCGACGGTCACGGCAGTTCCCCCGGCAGCAGCGGCAGCGGCACCAGCGGTACGTGGTCACCGACGGCGGCCTCGCTCTCCGGCGCGACCACCGCGAACCCGATCGCGGTGGCCAGTCCCCGCAGCATCGCCGAGCCGGCGTGCGGCACCGGGTAGGCGAGCCCGTCGGTCGGATCCCGCCGCACCAGCGCCAGATGGGTGTCGGTGCCTCGGCCGCGCACCGGTGCTCCGAGCGTGACCCGGGGCAGCCGGGCCAGGCTCGGCTCCGCTCGCCCCAGCCAGCCGGCCACCACCGGCGCCACCAGGGTGAGCAGCCCGATGACCGCCGACTGTGGATTGCCGGGCAGACCCACCAGCAGAGCGGTGCGCCCGTTGCCCGCCGGCACCCCGGCCAGCAGCATCGGGTAGCCGGGCCGGACCGCGACCGTGTCCACCAGGTAGGTGGCGTCGAGTGTGGCCAGTGCCGGGTGGAGGTGGTCGACCGGGCCGTGCATGGTGCCGCCGGTGGTGCAGATGAGATCCGCCCCCTTGGCGATCGTGTCCCGGATGGCGCCTAGATGCGCCTCGAGGGTGTCGGCGCCGGGGCCACCGGGGGAGGGGTCCACCCACGCCCCCAACCGACGTAGCCAACCGGGCAGCTGGGGGCCGAGCGCGTCCCGGACCCGGCCGTCGCCGGGCGGCCCGGACAACAGCAGTTCGTCCCCGAACACCAGCACCGCGACCCGGGGCGGGCGGCGGACCGCGAGGTCGTCGTAACCGCAGGAGGCGGCCAGGCCGATCAGCGCCGGGGTGATCGCGGTGCCGGCCGGCACCAGCTCCTCCCCGGCCCGCGCCTCTTCCCCCGGCATCCGCCACTCCGGCCGGGCACGGGGGGTGCCGGTGACCCGTCCATCCGCGTCGCGCGTGGCGTGTTCCCACCGGACGATCGCGGTGGTGCCGGCAGGCACCATGGCACCGGTGGCGATCTCGACGCACTCCCCGTCACTGGTCAGCGGGGGCGCCACCTCCCCGGCCAATACCCGACCGGTGATGCGCCAGGGGCCGGCGCCGCGGACCGCCCAGCCGTCCACGCAGGAGGTGGGGAAGGCGGGCAGATGGGTGCGGGCGATGATCGGCTCGACCAGCACCCGACCGTCCGCCTCGGCCAGCGGCACCCGCTCCGGGGCCGGGGCGTGCTCCCGACCAGCGGCCCAGGCCGCCGCTAGCGCCGCCGGCCACGGGGTCGTATCCATGGGCTGAGCCTAGCCGTCGACCGAGGTGACCAGCAGGTGGACGCGGTCATGCTCCACCGAGATCAGAGTCACCCGGAGCCCGCCGATCTGTTGGGTGGTGCCGCTGGTGACTTCCCGGCGGTCACCATCGATCGTGATCACCGCGGAGTCGGCGGCGCGCTCCCGGACCATGACGTCCTGCACCGCCAAGTCCACGTCCCCCAGGATCCGCCGACCGCTTCCGGGAGACAGTTCCAGATCGCACTGGACGTCGTCGCAGTCGGGAACCTCCGCCTGATAGGCGGCTAGGCCACCGACCACGCCGGCCGCGAGTAGTGGAAGAACTAGGGAAAATCCGAAACGAGGCACATATATATCATGCCGCGCTCAAGGGCGCTCGTCCGGCGATTCGGTGATCCCCAACTGCGGATCGACTCCGCGCAGCACCAGCGCCAGCCGCGCCTGGCCGTCCGGAGTCACGGTCACCGGCACCCCCCAGTCCTGGCGGGTCAGGTGACAGGCCGCGTGCTCACCGTCCACATCGCAGGTCGCGGCCTGAGCCACCACCTGCAGCACCCCCGACTCGACCGCCGGATCCAGCACCAAGGTGCGGGACAGATCGGTCCCCACCCCCGCGCCCTCGAGGAGCAGATTCGCCGGCATCGCCGACACCTCCAGCCGGGTGGCCGGCCCGTACGAGGTGTCCAGCCGCTGCCCGGGCGGTGGGCTGAACAGCACCTCCAGCTGGACCTGGCCCCCGGCCAAGGCGGTGGCCGGGCGCTCGGTGCGGAGCCGTTGATCGGCGATCGGCGCCGGTGCCTGCGCCGGCAGCGGCGTGAGCCGGTGCGCCGCCGACTCCACCACCCAGATCCGGCCGTCCGCGCCCACGACCAGGTCGCTCGGCTCCGCCAACCCGGTGGCCACCGTGGACACCTGGCGGGTCTGCGGATCGAACCGCCGAACCGCCTGGTTGTACGTGTCCGCCACCAGCACCCCGCCGTCCGGCGCCACCAGCACTCCCAGCGGGTGCTGGAACAGCGCCCGGTCGGCGGGCCCGTCGGCGTGCCCGAAGTCGAACAGGCCGGTGCCGACCGCGGTGTGCAGCTGGCCGTCGGCCACCCACCGCAGCGCGCTGGTCTCACTGTCGGCGATCCACAACCGGGTGCCGTCCGGGTCGGTCGCCAGCCCCGACGGCTGCGCCAGCCACGCCTCGGTCAGCGGGCCGTCCCGCAGACCCTCCACGGTGGTGCCGGCGTACACCCCGGCGGTACCGGCCACCGGGTCGAACCACCACAGCTGGTGGATGCCGGCCATGGCGACCACCACCCGCCCGTCGTACCAGGCCACATCCCACGGGGAGGACAGGTCGACCTGGTCCGCCGGGTGGGGGTCGAAGTCCACCTCTCCCCGCCAGGCGCGCCCGGTGCCGGCGACCGTGCGGACCTCCCCGTCGGCCAGGCGCAGGCCCCGCAGCCGGTGGTTGACGGTGTCGGCCACCACCACGTCGTACCCGACCGCCGCCGCGACCGGCTCCGGCAGCCGGCACAGCCCCTGCGGCTCGTTGAACTCCGCCCGGTCGGCCGGGCCGTCGGCCGCTCCCCGCTGGCCGCTGCCGATCCGGCGGACCACGGTCTGACCGTCGGCGGCGAGCTCCACCAGGCGATGCCGGGCCGAGTCACTGACCAGGAAGCCCCCGCCCGGCAGCGCCACCGCCTTGCCCGGGAACCGGAGCGAGCTGTCCGCCTCGGTCGGCGGCTGGACCTGAAACCGGCCCCGGCGCAGGGTGCCCTTCTGCTCGTGGACCGTGATCAGTTCATCGAACAGCCGCGCCAGGCCCGGGGCGTGCCCCTCCCCGGCCATGGACGCGACCAGGTACCCTTCCGGGTCCACCACCGCCAAGGTGGGCCACGCGCGGGCCGCGTACTGCCGCCAGGTCACCAGGTCCGGATCGTCCAGCACCGGATGGTGCACCCCGTACCGCTCCACGGCCGCGGCCAACGCCGCCGGGTCCCGTTCGTGGGCGAACTTCGGCGAGTGGACCCCGATCACGACCAGCACGTCGGCGTACCGCTCCTCCAGCGGCCGCAGCTCGTCGATCACATGCAGGCAGTTGATGCAGCAGAAGGTCCAGAAGTCCAGCAGGACGATCTTGCCGCGCAGGTCGGCCAGGCGCAGTGGAGCGGTGTTGAGCCAGCCTCGCCCGACGAGTTCCGGCGCGCGTACCCGAGGAGTCGACAGCACCCCTCAATGATGGCAGCCGGGGTCGTGCCGGGGGCGGGGTCGTTGCTCGGGGAGTCACCGGACGCCCAGTCCGGGCGGGGCTCGTCGGTGGGCTGCTCCTCCTCGTCGTGCGCGATGGTGAAGACGTACCTGAGGGATCGCTTCGGGCCGCAGGAATCCCAGGCGCGGGCGAGCCCTTCGACGCCGAGATCTCCACCGGCGTGTTCCCGTTGTTGGCGGGTCGCGAGCTCGATCGTCGCCCGTGTCACCACCACCACGTCGCCTTCCAGGAAGCGCCCCGCACCGGGAACCTCCACCCCTCGGCGGTGGCCGTCGGCCACCGGGCGGCTGCCCCGGGGCCAGACCGTGTTCCACGCTGGCGGGAGCCCACCGTTCTCCAAATAGAGGCAGCTCGTGGTGGAGTCGTACCGGACGGTATAGCTACCGGTGAGCGGTGGGATGACGATGTCGTCGCGATCGCCGCGACCGCGGCGTACCGCCCGCCTCTCATGTCGTGTCCCCGTCCTCCGCCCCCGGTAGGGAAACGGGGTGATGCCGGCTGATAGGTGACACGTCCTACCCGCTCAGGAATGAATTGTCATCAATTAAATGGCGGGGCGGTGGTGGTCGACTCGCCGAGATCCGCGTGCGACGTCCCGCCTAATGGAATGCGTACGGTGCATGGCTGGTGCGCGCAAAGCGCATTGGACAGGTGCCCAGGCGGGCAGTTCACTGGCTGCTAGATCCGATGTTCCGGTGGTCCATGGACCGAGGGCGACGCCGGTTGCCGCAAAGAAAGGGCCCAGACTATGGGATCACGTGAGAAGAAGACTACACAGTTGCGCCGCATTTTCGAACGGCCGGGGACGACGCTCATGCCGTTCGGGGTACTCCCGATCCACGCCCAGATGGCGCAGCGGGCAGGCTTCGAGGCGTTCGAGATCTCGGGTGGCATGACGTCGTGGTGGGTGGGCGGCGTCGCGGACGCGGGCTTGCTGACCATGACCGAGATGGTGGAGCACGCGGCCCGGGTGGCGAAGTCGGTCGACATCCCGGTCTTCGCGGACGCGGACACCGGCTACGGCAACGCCGTCAACACCTGGCGGACGACCCAGGAGTTCGTCCGGGCCGGAGTCGCGGGCATCCACATCGAGGACCAGGTGGAGCCCAAGAAGGCGGGCGGCCAGGCCGGTATCCAGATCGTCTCGGACGAGGAGGCGGTCGGCCGGCTGCGGGCGGCGGTGGACGCCAAGAACGAACTCGACCCCGACTTCGTCATCGTGGCGCGCACCGACGCCTACGCCGCCGAGGGCGGCAGCCTGGAGGAGGCGATCCGGCGCGGGAACCTGTACCTCAAAGAGGCCGGCGCCGACGTCATCTTCTACGAGGGGCTGCGGTCGTGGGACGAGGTCCGGCGGGCGCTGAAGGAGACCGACGGCCCGGCGTACGCCATTACGAGCCGGCACGCCGGCCGCCACCCCTCGCTGGCCGAGCTGAGCGAGATGGGCCAGAAGATCAACATCGTGCCGTTCATCCTCCCCGGCATCCAGGAGGTGTGGAGCCTGCTGCTCAAGGTCAAGCAGAGCGGCGAGCTGGCCCCGATCGACGACTACCTGGAGCAGCTCTTCCAGAAGCAGGGACAGGAGGACTTCGTCGGCTGGGGGGACGCCTTCATCTCGCCGAACTATGAGGACGTCCGGCGCTGGGAGGAGAAGTACCTGCCCGCCGACAAGCAGCGGGACTACGAGAACACCGTCCACGACTGACCGCGTCGGTCAGGCGGCCGCCCGCGGGACACCCGGCGATACGCCGGGTGTCTCCGGGGCGGGCGGCGGCGCGGCTAGCGAAAGGTCGCCCGCTTCGTTGCCCGGTACCGGGGCGAAGCCGACCCGCTCCCAGGCGATGTGGCGGATCAGGTGGACCACCGTGGCGGTGGTGGGCGACATGGTGCGCGACTGGATCCGGTACAGCCCCACCACCGCGCGCCGGAGCGGCTGCGTGGCGGTGTCGATCGGCAACGGGGTCAGGTGCGCCACCTCGTGGATGTCGCTGGCCACCAGGATGGCGTCGGTGGTCGCGGCGGTTTTCGCGGCGAGCTCGAAGTTGTCCAGCTCGATGGTGGCGTTCAGCCAGGACCGGGCCTCCTCCGGGACCGTGTGGGCGAGGGTTTTGTTCCAGGCAGTCGGGCCGATCCGAGGGTAGGAGCGCAACGCCTCGAGCGGCACCGGCGTGGTGGCCAGCAGCGGATGCTCCGGGCGGACCAGGAACGCCGGACCGGACACCCACAGCGGCTCCACCCCCACCCGCTCGGAGATGTGCGGGGTGCGGAGTCCGATGAAGAAGTCGATCTCCGTGTCGAGGAGCTGCCGCATCATGCTCGCCACCGAGCCGATGACGACGTTCACCCGGATGTCCGGGTACTTCGCCAGCACCACCTCCAGCAGGCGCGGGACGATCAGATCGGCGGCGGAGGGGCCGATCCCGAACCGCACCAGGCCGTTGACGCCGGCGGCGGCGCCCTCTAAGGCCTGTTCGAGCGCGGTGGCGTTGAAGAGGAGGTCTTCGGCGCGGGCGAGCAACTGCTTACCGACCGGGGTCAGGACGGCCCCGGTACGGCTCCGGTCGAACAGGGTGACGCGGTACTGCCGCTCCAGTGCTTGGATGCTCCGGCTCAGCGCCGGCTGGGACAGGTGGAGCGCCTCGGCCGCCTTGATGAAGCTACCCGTGTGCGCCAGCACCACGAAGTGGTGAAGCTTATGCAGGTCGAGCACCGGAGTGTTCCTCCTTCCGCTCGAAGATGAGCGGATCGAGTGGGGTCCGCACCGGGTAGACGTCGCCCAGCAACTGAGAGCCGTGGATGGTCAACGTCACCGGGATCTCCGCCCGGCCGGCGGAGGCATCGATGGTGGCCGAGGCCGGGTCCAGCCGGCCGATTCGGATGCGCCGGGACCGGTCCGGTAGATAATCCGTGTCCACAGCGGTCAGCCAAAAGCTTTTGTCCTTGGCTACCACGTGTGGGTTGATGATTTTGACCGCGAGCATACCGTCATGTGCCTCGAACCAGACCTCTCCCTGGTACTGGAACTCGGCGCTGGTAAATGGGTCCTCCCCTTCGCCGGTGGGCGCCACCTGTGATCCCACGAATGGGAATACGAACTGTCCCGCTTCGGCCCGGGTCGGTGATTTCGGCTCAATGTTTCCGCCGGCTGTTTCCACGTACGTGCGGAAGCTCTCCTTCACGCCCCATTTCAGGGGATTGTGCAGAAGCGAGATGAGGAGTTCAGTATCACGCACTGTCGTCCCTTGTGTCAGATCCGGAAGAGCGGCGCTCGCTGGTCGGAGTCGGGTGGTAGCCGTCTACCTGCGAGGATGGCCGGGCTGGTGGGCGGTGTCAACCGCTGGATCCGGCGCCGCCGCCGTAGGCGGGTCGAGCAACTATGCACGCGGTGCATGCTAATCGCTTCTGAGTCGCATTGGACTTATGAGCCTGATTACGGCACAGTCCGTTACTACACCCCGTAACGATGGCGCTGGCTCGGGCTCATCCACCAGACGGAGCTCGATGCGCCGGTATATGGAATCCACATCCAGAAGAGGGTTTATGAGCACGCTCAAATGGGATGAGGCCGTCGTAGTCGTCACGGGTGGAGGCAGTGGAATAGGGCGGTCCATCGCGATTTCCACTGCGCGTCGCGGTGCCCGAGTCGTGGTGTCCGATATTGAAGAGGAATATGCTGCGAAGGTCGCGGAAGAAATCCGCGACAGCGGCGGAACAGCGATCGCGGTTCAGACCGACGTCGGCGACTACCAGTCGGTCGTCGCGCTGGCGGACCGCGCCTACCAGGAGTACGGCCGGGTCGACGTACTCTGCAACAACGCCGGTGTCACCATGCGCCCGTTCCGGGCGATCTGGGACGCCAGCCTCGCTGACTTCGAGTGGATGATGCGGATCAACTACTTCGGAGTCATCCACGGGCTGCTGGCGTTCCTGCCGCGGATGCGGGCCCAGCAGGGCCACAAGCACATCGTCAACACCTCCTCGTTCGCCACCCTGGACGAGGTACCCGGCCACGGCATGTACACCGCCTCCAAGGCCGCGGTCGACGGCATCTCGGACGTGCTCCGCGCCGAGTTGGCGGACCACGGGGATGACTTCGGAGTCACCATCCTGTACCCGGGCGCGGTCAAGACCCGCATCGCCACCAGCGAGCGGCTCCGGGCGGAGGCTGACCGCTCAGAGGTCCGACAGGTCAAGGCCTACCCGTACCCGTGGGAGCCGAAGCCGCACAACCAGCCGATCGAACCCGACTCGGTCGGCGAGATGGTGGTCCACGCCATCGAGCACAACCTGCCGTACTGCCTCACCCACCCGGCCCCGGTGGAGGGGCTGAAGGCGCGAGTGGACAACTGGACCCGCGGCTACGTACCGGCCTCCCCCTCATCCTGACTGGTTCGCCGATTCCTTCCGCGATCACCGGGGCTCGCGGCTCGGTGATCGCGTCCCTACCCCCTCCTGGCCATCGAGGAGAGCATCCGAATGATCGACTGGGACGACGTTGATGCGAAACTGACCGACCCCACGTTCTTCGCGGGCCCTCACTTCCACGAGCTCTTCACGCTGCTGCGGAAGGAAGACCCGGTTCACCTGACCAAGGGCAACTACGCGCGGCCCTACTGGTCGGTCACCAAGTACGAGGACTGTCTCCGGCTGCTGGAGGAGCCGGAGCTGTTCAGTAGCTCCGCCGGCACCCACCTGCCCCCGGAAGGGCGCGACCTCACCGAAGAGGAGCGCTACAAGATGGGGTACGACGTCCAGCTGGTGGTCTCGGACCCGCCGGTGCACGCCGAGCGGCGGCGGCCGTTCAACAAGCACTTCAGCATTCCGGCGGTGGCGAAGCTGCGCGGCGAGTGTGAGCGGATCGTCGACAAGATCATCGCTGACATCGCCCCACGGGGAGAGGCGGACCTCGTCGCGGACATCGCCGCGCTGCTCCCGGTGAACCTGTTCCTCACCATGATGGGCATCCCGCGGGAGGACTGGGACAAGGTCCGCAGCATCACCATCCGGATGCTCCACGCGCAGGACCCCGAGTTCCTGGGCGATGAGAACCCCACCGATGTCACGGTGAACGCGTTCGACGCGCTCTACCAGTACATCTACCAGCACACCATGAGCCGGCGCGGCAAGCCGACCGACGACTTCGCCAGCCTCATCGCGAACATGGAGTACAAGGGCAAGCTGATCGACGAGCGTGAGGCTGCCTGGATGGCGTTCTCCGTGGTCGCTGGCGGCCTGGAGACCACCCGGAACGCGGCGGCGATCGGGTTCATGGAGCTGATGGCGCGGCCCGATCAGGCCAAGTTGATCCGGGAGGGCGGCGACGACGTCGCCAAGAGCGCGGTCGAGGAGATCATCCGCTGGGTCACCCCGTCGAAGAACCGGCTGCGGGTGGCCATGGACGATGTCGAACTCGGCGGCAAAAAGATCAAGAAGGGCGACTGGGTCGTCGGCTGGATCGTCTCCGCCAACCGGGACGAGGACGTCTTCGAAAACCCGCAGGAGTTCAACATCCTGCGGAGCCCGAACAAGCACCTTGGATTCGGTGACGGCGAGCACATCTGCCTCGGCCGGAACGTGGCCCGGTTGGAGCTGCGGATCCTGCTGCAGAAGGTCCTCCGCGCCTTCCCGGACCTGGAGCCGGCGGGTGAGGCCGAGTGGGTGGCCTCGGACAACACCACCGGGCTGAAGCGCCTGCCGGTCAAGTTCACCCCCCGCGACCCGCAGACTGTGGCGGCGTGAGAGGCACGGAGGAGGAAGAGGCATGTCCCAATCCGCAGCCGTGAGCCCGGCCACGGGCGCACCCACCGAGCGGGAAGAGTGGCGAAGAGGGGGCCGAACCGCCCTCTTCGCCGCCCTCGGGTACGGCACCGGGCCGGTGCTGTTCCTGACCACCGCGTCGGTCTTCGTCAAGCCGGCCATGGAGGCGACCGGCTGGAGCACCACCCAGGTGCTGATCTCACCGATGCTGTCGGTGCTGTTCCAGCTCTTCGGCCCCCTGGTCGGGCGGCTGGCCGACCGGCGGGGGGTGAAGCTCACCCTCACCCTCGGGCTGATCCCGTACGTCGTGCTGCTGGTTCTGTTCGCGACCATGCCGCTGAACCTGGTCGTCTACTGGGGTCTCGGCATCCTGATGGGCTTCTTCGGGGCCTACGGGTTCGCGATCGCCTGGAACCGGGCAGTCGCGGTGTGGTTCGACAAGGGCGCCGGGAAGGCGTTCGGGGTGGTCGGCGCCGGCGGCGCGGCCGCACCGATCCTGGTGATCCCGCTGGTCACCTACGTCATCTACAACGCCGGGTGGCGCACGGGGTACTTCGTCCTGGCCGCGCTCACGCTGCTGATCTCGCTGCCGGCGGCGCTCTTCGGGCTCCGGACGCCCCCGTCGGAGACGGCGCAGTCGACCGCCAAGGCGCAGTCCGGCCGGAAGGGCAAGAACGCCACAGTGGCTCGGGCACTGAAGTCCGCCAGGTTCTGGATGCTCGGACTGTCCATGATGGTGGTTACCGGCGCGGCCAACGCCTTCCTGGCGAACATGCAGCCGATCCTGCTCGACGGTGGGCTGGAGGTGGCGGTGGCCACCAGCATCACCACTCTGTTCACCGCCGGGGTGATCGTGGGCCGGCTGGGTGCGGGCGCCCTGCTGGACCTGATCTCGCGGTACTGGGTGGCGATCGGGGTGTTCGTCCTGTCCGGCCTCGGGGCGTTGACGCTCGTCAACGTCTCGTTGTTCCCGGTGGCGGTGGTCGGGGCGGCCGCCCTGCTGGTGGCGTTCAGCCAGGGGGCGGAGGCGGACATCGTCGCCTACTTCATGCTGAAGGAGTACGGCAAGGAGAACTTCGGCACCCTGTACGCCTGGTGCTTCCTGCTGGCGGGAGTGGGTTCCCTGATCATGCCGTACCTGTTCGGCGGGGTCCGGGACCTCACCGGCAGCTACGCCGGAGCGGTGGTGGTCGGCTGCGGCTGCTACCTGCTCGGGGCGGTGTTCATCGTGGCGAACTGGGTGCTCGCCCGCCGTGAACAGGCCCGGGCGGCGGCGGTGGAGGTGGCCGCGACCGCCTGAGTCCATCGCGTACCCGTACCCGTGCGACTGTCTACCCCGAGCCTGGCCGGGCCGGCGTCGGGGCGGCCGACGCCGGCCCGGCCAGGCTCGGAGCTCTCCCCGCCGACGCGGTCCGGTCCGCGATGCGGGCAGCCGGCACAAGGAATTGAGGAGTGGAGATTCATGCCTAAGATCACTTTCATCGACCCGGACGGTACCGAGCGTACTGTGGAGGCGGTCGAGGGCGTGTCGGTCATGCAGAACGCCGTCAACAACGACATTCCGGGAATCATCGCGGAGTGCGGCGGCGAGATGAACTGCGCGACCTGCCACGTGTACGTCGAGGACGAGTGGGCCTCGAAGCTGCCGGAGAAGAGCTGGGACGAGAACGACATGCTCGACGTGGTCGACAACCCGCAGCCGAACAGCCGGCTGAGCTGCCAGCTCACGGTCACTCCGGAGCTGGACGGGTTGCGGGTGAAGGTCGCCGGGCAGACGTCGCTGCTGTAGCGGCCGGGTCCGGTGCCCAGTTCCTGCGATGGTGATGCACTCATGAGCCCTACCTACGATGTGGTGATCGTCGGTGCCGGGCATGGTGGCGTGAACCTCGCTACCCTCCTGGTCAAGGAGAACTACCCGGGCTCGATCGCCCTGCTCAGTGATGAGTCGGTCATCCCGTACGAGCGGCCGCCGCTGTCCAAGGGGTACCTGACGGGCGAACAGTCCTTCGAGGACATCGTGTTCCGGCCGGCGGAGTACTGGGAAAAATCCCCCGTGGAGCTGCGCCTGAACACCAGAGTGACCGAGGTGCGGCCAGACCGGCAGGTCGTGGTGACCGCTGATGGCGCGACCATCACCTACCGCCGGTTGGTGTGGGCGGCGGGTGGACGGGCCCGGCGCCTGCCGGTCGACGGCGCGGAACTGCTCGGGGTGCACAGCATTCGCCGACTCGGTGACCTGGCCACCCTCAAGGAGGAGCTGGCCGCAGCGAAGCGGGCGGTCATCATCGGCGGTGGCTACATCGGACTGGAGACGGCCGCGGCGTTCCGGGCGCAGGGGATCGACGTCACCGTCGTGGAGGTGCAGGACCGCCTGCTGGCCCGGGTCACCTCACCGGAGGTGTCCCAGTTCTTCCTGGAGCGCCACCGGGCCGCGGGAGTAACGGTCCGCCTCGGCGTGGGGGTGCAGGGGCTGCGGGGCGAAGGCGGTCGGGTGCGCGCGGTCGTACTCGCCAACGGTGAGGAGCTGCCAGCAGACCTGGTGGTGGTGGGGATCGGCTTGGTCCCCAACACCGAGGTACTGGCGGCGGCGGGAGCGACCGTCAGCAACGGGATCGAGGTAGATGAGTACTGCCGCACCAGTCTGCCGAACGTGTCCGCGCTAGGGGACTGCGCCAACCACGTCAACGAGTTCGCCGGTGGGGCTCGGGTGCGGCTGGAGTCGGTGCAGAACGCAACCGATCAAGCCCGTACCGTCGCGCTCGACCTGTTGGGTGCGCCAGCGCCGTACCGGGCGACGCCGTGGTTCTGGTCCAACCAGTACGACATCAAGTTGAAGACCGCCGGGATCGTCGCGGGGTACGACCACGCCGTGGTCCGCGGCGAGCCGGCCCAGGGACGGTTCTCCGTCGTCTACCTCGCCGATTCCCGGGTTGTCGCCCTGGACAGCGTCAACACCCCCGCAGATTTCATGGTCGGCCGGAAGCTGGTCCAGCAGCGGCGAAAGGTCGATCCGGAGATGGTCGCGGACCCCCGTCGCCCACTCAAGCAGCTGCTCGCTGCGGAAGGGTGAGCGAACAGCGACCAACACACCTCGGCCCCGGCGAGTCGCCGGGGCCGAGCGCTTCTCAGGTGCGGTCAGGGGCAGCGGCTCTTAGGACTCGTCCGCCGTCTCATCCGCCGCCTCGTCCGGCTCGTCGTCGCCGGGCGCCTCGTCGGCTGCTCCGGCCGGCGCCAAGCAGTAGACCGTCGCCGGTGGCCCGGGCACCTGGACGGTGGGCTGGGCCTGGTCCGGGCATTCGTCCCGACTACTGACCGAGGCCACGATCTCGTAGGCGCCGGGGGTGGCGCAGTCGACGCGTTCCACGCCGTCTCCGTCCCGGACCACGCACTCCCCGATGCTGAGGTCGGTATCCGGCTTGCTCAGCACCTGCGCCAGGTACGGGATGCTCAGCGCGGCCAGCACCAGCAGCGCGGCTCCGAGGAGCGCGGCGACCACGATCAGCCCGGTGGGCGGGCCGGAGCGCTCTGGCGCCGGCTCCGGCGCTGCCGCCGCCGGTGGGGAAGGCTCCGGGGCGGTCTCCGCCGGCGGTTCCGGGGCGGCACGGTGCACGTCGTACCCGTTGACGCTGGGCGCCGGCCGGTCCGGGTCGTGGGCGTCGGGCAGGCCGAGCCCCGGCCGGTTCGGGTCGGCCCACTCCGGCGGTGGCGGAGGGGTGGGGGGTGGCTGGTCGGCCAGGGGCGGGAGGTCCGGTGCACCGGCCGGTTCCGGATGCCATGGGTCCTGGTAGCCCTCCGGAGGACCTGATTCGTACGGGTCCGGCTCCGGCTGCCGGGGCCGGGGCGGGAACGGAGGGCTGGCGGGCGGGAATCCGGGAGCGCCGCCGCCATCCGGCAACGGGGTCTGCCCCGGAGTCCGGGTCGGCAGCGGAGTGCCCCCGGGGGAGCGGGTCGGCAGCGGCGGGCTGACCGGCTGAGGCGGCCCCGCCGCGGTTTGGTAGACCCGCGGCTGCGGCGTGAACTGCGGGGGGATGCCGTCGGTGGGAGCGGCGCGGTTGGCGGGGGGGACCGCCGCGGTCCGCCGTACCGGTCCACTCGGTTCGCCGCCGTACTCCGGCGCCGCGGAAGCTCCCGGTCCGGTGGGGGAAGGCATGGGCGAGGGTGGAGGGAACGGGGACGGAGAAGGCGGTCCGGCAGCAGCGGCGGGCGCCGACATCTCCGGCGCCGGGGGTGCGGCCGGTGCGGGCACCTCGGGTGCCGGGGGTGCGGCTGGAGCCGGAATCTCGGGTGCCGGAGGTGCGGCCGACCCGGAGAACGCCCCCGCGGTCGGCTCCTCCGTGGGCGGATAGCCGTAGGGCGCGGGCGGGGGTGGCTGCTCGTACTCGAACAAGCTGCCCGGCGGGTACGGGCCGCTGGTCGGCTGCTGGTCCGGATGACCCTCGGACGTCATGCGCGCCTCCCTGATAGCGACAACAGCCAAACCGTACCGGTCCGGTACTGGCCGCGGAATCCCGGGCAGGGGACAGTGGGATGTCACCTAAAACGCCTCGGCCCGCCCAGTTCGTCTGGGCGGGCCGAGTGGTGAATGCGGTCCTTAGTCGCGTCAGCGGCCGATGCTGGCGAGCATCTCCGCGCGGACCGCCTTGGACGTAGTGGTGCTCATCGCGCGGCGCAGCGCCTGAGCCTGGCGCGCGGCCTCGCGGTGAGCGCGATGCCGATTGCGCACCGTGAACATCCGTCTTCCCCCTCTGAGCATCCGTGTCATTTCTGCTTCGATTACACCACTTCTGGCCCGGGAATGCCAGTGATTATTAGGTGATCTCCGACACTGACTAATGAATATTAGGTGATCGGCGTCTCATTCCGAGGGTTCCTCAGCCCCTGGTGATCACAGTGTTGGCGGGGCCGCGCCGAAGTTGCTCACCCTACGCCGGTTCACCCCGGATGACCCCTGAATAAGTTGAGGCCCCAGACCGGAAACCGGTCTGGGGCCTCAACGACAGCGGCCGGTGGTGATCAGCTCCAGCCCAGCAGGGCGGCCGCCGGATCACTGATGATCGCGCCCACGTCGGCCAAGAACTTCGAACCGAGCTCGCCATCGATGATCCGGTGGTCGAAGCTCAGCCCGAGCGTGGTGACCTGCCGCGGGACCACCTTGCCCTTGTGCACCCACGGCTGCTCGCGGATCGCCCCGACCGCGAGGATCGCCGCCTCTCCCGGGGGCAGGATCGGGGTGCCGGTGTCCACACCGAAGATCCCCACGTTGGTGATCGTGAACGTGCCGCCGGTCATGTCCGCCGGAGTGGTCTTCCCGGCCTTGGCGGTGCGTACCAGGTCGGTGATGGCTTCCGCCAGCTCCCGGGTGGTCAGCCGGCCCGCGTCCTTGATGTTCGGCACGATCAGGCCCCGCTCGGTAGCCGCGGCGATCCCGAGGTTGACGTACTCCTTGACCACGATCTCGCCGGTGGCTTCCTGCCAGGTCGAGTTGATCATCGGGTGCCGACGCAGGGCCAGCAGCACCGCCTTGGCGACCAGCAGCAGCGGCGTGACCCGGACCTCTTCCCAGCCCGGCAGCTTGCGCAGCCGCTTGAGCGCCCGCATGCCCCGGGTGACGTCCACGGTCAGGAACTCGGTCACGTGCGGGGCGGTGAACGCCGAGGCGACCATGTTTTCGGCGGTCAGCTTCCGCACGCCCTTGATCGGGATCCGCTGCTCGCGGTCCGGACCGAACGCCGGCGCGGTCGACACCGACGGCGCCAGGCTCCGCTGGGCCACCGCCGCCTCCACGTCCGCCCGGGTGATCGACCCGGCCGGGCCGGTGCCGGTGACGGTGGCCAGATCCACCCCCAGGTCCCGCGCCAGCTTCCGTACCGGCGGCTTGGCCAACACCATCGCCCGGCTGGTCGGGGCCGGAGCGGTCGGTGCCGGCACCGGTGGGGTGGGGGCCGCCGCCGGGGCTGGGGCGGTCGGCGCCGGAGCCGGAGTGGACTTGCGCGGGCGACGCTTGGCCGTGGTGGTCCGGGGGCCGTAGCCCACCAGCACGGCGGTGCGTCCGGTCGCGGTGACCTCACCGATCTTCCCTCCGGACGCCTCCGCCGGCGCGGCCGCCGGCTCAGCCGCCGACTCGGCCGCCGATTCGGCCGGCGCGGAGCCACCGCCGGTGTCGATCGACACGATCGGCGTGCCGACCGCCACCGTGGTGCCCTCCGGGTGGAAGATCTTGACGACGGTGCCGGGCCACTTCGCGGGGATCTCGACCGCGGCCTTGGCGGTCTCGACCTCCACGATCGGCTGGTTCTGGGTGACCGTGTCACCCTCGGAGACCAGCCACTTGAGGATCTCACCCTCGGTCAGGCCCTCTCCGAGGTCGGGCAGGGGGAACTCGTGGATAGCCATGCGTCACCACCCGAAGCTTCGGTCGACCGCGTCCAGCACTCGGTCCAGGTCCGGCAGGTACTCCTCCTCCAGCCGGGCCGGTGGGTACGGGGTGTCGTAGCCACCCACCCGCAGCACCGGCGCCTCCAGGGAGTAGAAGCACTCCTCGGTCACCCGGGCGGCGATCTCGGCACCCAGCCCCAGCGTCACCGGGGCCTCGTGCACCACCACGCACCGGCCGGTGCGCCGCACCGACTCGAACACGGGGTCGAGGTCCAGCGGGGACAGAGTGCGCAGGTCGATGACCTCCAGGTCCCGCCCCTCCTCCTCGGCCGCGGTGGCGGCGTCCAGCGCGACCCGGACCATCGGCCCGTAGGCGATCACCGTGCAGTCGCGTCCGGGCCGAGCGATCCGACTGGCGTGCAGCGGCGCCACCGTGTCCAGCGACGCGTCCAGATCCACGTCGCCCTTCTCCCAGTAACGGCGCTTCGGCTCCAGGAAGATGATCGGGTCGTCGGAGGCGATCGCCTGCTGGATCATCCAGTACGCGTCGGACGGGTTGGCGCAGGCCACCACCTTCAGCCCGGCGGTGTGGACGAAGTAGCCCTCCGGCGACTCCGAGTGGTGCTCCACCGCGCCGATACCGCCACCGAACGGGATCCGGATCACGATCGGCAGCCGGACCTTGCCCTGCGAGCGGTAGTACATCTTCGCTACCTGGCTGACGATCTGGTCGTACGCCGGGTAGACGAACCCGTCGAACTGGATCTCGCAGACCGGGCGGTAGCCCCGGATCGCCAGCCCCACCGCGGTGCCGATGATCCCGGACTCGGCCAACGGGGTGTCCATCACCCGGTCCTCACCGAAGTCCTTCTGCAGACCGTCGGTGATCCGGAACACTCCGCCCAGCTTGCCGACGTCCTCGCCCATGATCAGGACCTTGGGGTCGGCCTCCATGGCCTTGCGGAGACCGGCGTTGAGCGCCTTGCCGATGGTCAGGTTCTCCACAGCCATCAGTGCGCACCCCCCTCGAACGACGCGGCGTAGGCGAGGAACTGCTCCCGCTGACGGTCCAGTTCCGGCGAGCCGTGCGGGTAGACGTGGTCGAACATCTTCTCGGGCGGCGGATCCGGCATCGCCAACACCCGCTCCCGCAGCTGGCTCGCGGCGGCCTGCGCCTCCTCGTCCACCTGCGCGAAGAAGTCGTCGTCGGCGAGCTTCTGGTTGGTCAGGAAGGTGCGCAGCCGCATGATCGGGTCCCGCGCCTGCCACTCCTCCAGCTCGCTCGGCAGGCGGTAGCGGGTCGGGTCGTCAGAGGTGGTGTGCGCCCCCATCCGGTAGGTGTAGGCCTCGATGAAGGTCGGGCCCTCTGCCCGCGACGGGCCCGGTCCAGCGCGTGCCGGGTCACCGCCCAGGTCGCCAGGACGTCGTTACCGTCCACCCGGATCCCCGGGAAGCCGAACCCGGAGGCCCGGTGGAACAACGGCACCCGGGTCTGCCGCTCGATCGGCTCGGAGATCGCGTACTGGTTGTTCTGGCAGAAGAACACGATCGGTGCCTGGTAGACGCTGGCCCAGACGAACGACTCGTTCACGTCGCCCTGGCTGGTGGCGCCGTCACCGAAGTACGCGATCACGGCTTCGCCGTCATCGCCGCCGACCTTGCCGTCCTTGTTGATGCCCATCGCGTAACCGGTCGCGTGCAGGGTCTGCGCGCCGATCACGATCGTGTACATGTGGAACTTGTACTTGTTGGAGTCCCACGCGCCCTGGTCCACGCCCCGGAACAGCCCTAGCGGCATGATCGGGTCGATGCCCCGGCAGTAGAGCACTCCATGTTCCCGGTAGGTGGGGAAAGCCATGTCCTGCGGCCGTAGCGCCCGACCGGATCCGACCTGGGCCGCCTCCTGGCCCCGCAGACTGGCCCAGATCCCGAGCTCTCCCTGCCGCTGCAGCGCCTCGGCCTCGGAGTCCAGCTTGCGGATCACCACCATGTCGCGGTAGAAGCCGCGGTACTCCTCGTCGGTGAACTCGACGGTGTACTCAGTGCCGTGCGTGTCCCGAGCCGAGTCCCGTCGTTCTCCTTCGGGAGTGAGTAGTTGCACCATGTCCGGCGAGCCGTCCAGGGTGGCGGGCTGGCCCCGCTTGGAACGGTGCCGGTTCGAGCTGCGGGTGGCCTTACCCGCCCCCGCTCCGCTCGTCTGACCGGCTGCGCCTTTGTCGCCCATCCGTGTCATCTCCTGTCGTCTCAGCGCTGCCGCGGGGGTGTCCTGCGTCGCGCTCCTGCCCTGCACCCGTCACTTCCTGGTAAGGAAGCGACGGGTGGTGTCATTGGGGTCCATCCTGGCAGAGACGCGGCTCACGTTCTACCAGCGGTTTGGGGGATCCGCGGCCCGATGCCCGGGGGCTCGCCACGAGCCTGCGGGGTCGGGTATGCTTCGAGGGCCTCTGGCGGGCCGGAGGAGGGGGACGGCAAGTTCGTTCGCGTCACCGGTTGTGCGATGATGGCAACGGCCGCCCCCATCGTCTAGCGGCCTAGGACGCCGCCCTTTCAAGGCGGTAACACGGGTTCGAATCCCGTTGGGGGCACGATTCGGTACCGGGTAGGCTTACCCCGGTACCGAAGCGATGAGGTCCTGTGGAGCAGCTTGGAGTGCTCGCCGCCCTGTCAAGGCGGAGGTCGCGGGTTCAAATCCCGTCAGGACCGCACCGGGCCAGGTAGCTCAGTTGGTACGAGCGTCCGCCTGAAAAGCGGAAGGTCGCCGGTTCGACCCCGGCCCTGGCCACCAGCGAAAATAGCCCCCCGTAGATGTCTCCCCGCAGGGTCATGGGGGCAGTCTGGGGACAGACTCCCGCCTCACCCGTATCACTGGTTACAGATCTGCCTATTTTTCTGCCTATAGCCAGCATCGAGAAGCGTGGGGAGTTTTCCTACCGAACAGCGTGTGGGCGTAATCTCCCCGTCGTACGGGCGGGACGAGTCATCCACCGCCTGACCAACGGCCACCGCGGAGATGCGCGGTCGCGATGACCCGCGACAGAAGCCGGGACTTGCCTGCCAATCGGCGTCAACCGCGCGATGATGGATAGGGTTTCACGTTTAGTCACCGAATGGTGGCGTGCCGTGAGACACCGCGACGGGGGGAGGCATCATGCATGCGGTGCTCGAGGAGCATGAGCCAGGCCAGTTCGTGGTGAAGCTGCACGGTGAGCTGGACATGGCCACCGAGCCGGTGCTCACCGACATGGTGCAGGAGGTGCTGTCCCGGGAAGGGGTTGGCAAGCTGGAGGTCGACCTGTCCGGGCTGCAGTTCCTGGACTCGACCGGGGTCCGGGCGCTGCTGCAGATTCGTCGGGCCACCGAAGACCGTGGGGTGACGCTGGAGGTCACCCGCCCCCGGGACCAGGTGGCCGAGGTGCTCCGGGTGGCCGCGGTCGACCGCCTGCTGGGCGTACCCGCCTCCCGCGAACCGCACGCCTAGCGACCGCCCGGCCCATGGTCTGGGAGGAAATCTCCAGGTACGGCCGGTTTGTCGGGCGAGCTGCCGGGTAGCACAGGGCCCATGGGCATGATTGGACGGGCGCTCGGATCGGTCGAATCCTTCCGACCGATCGACCGGATCGGCGGGCCGTTGCAGCGGTGGCTGCGCCGACGGTTGCCAGACAACCGGATAGTCAACTGGGTACGGGGTTCAGCGATCGGCCATCCGCTGCACCCGGTGCTGGTCCAGGCACCGATCGGGGCCTGGCTGTCATCCGCGGTTCTCGACGCGGTTCCCGGGCAGCACGCCGCCGCTCGCCGCCTGGTGCTGACAGGGATCATCAGCGCCATACCGGCGGCGCTGGTGGGGGTGGTGGACGTGCGGGACCTGGAGACCCGGCAGCGACGGGTCGCCGGGGTCCACGCGGTCAGCAACGTCACGGCGCTGAGCTGCTACTTCACCTCGTACCTGTTGCGGCGGAACGGCCAAATCGATATCGCTAAGCGTTGGAGCCTGCTGGGCCTGACCGCGGTCAGCATCGGCGGCCTGCTCGGCGGCCACATGGCCTACGCGCAGGGAGCCGGGGTCGGGCGGTGGCAGCCGGAGCTGCGGCAGCGCGTCATGGCCGAGACTCCCGCCACCCCGACGATGGCGGAGGAGACAGCGAGGGAACCGTGGCCCGTAAGCAGTCGGTAGTAAAGCTGAGCCGGGCACTGGGCATTCCGCTGTCCCCCAAAGCCGCCCGGATCATGGAGAACCGCCCGTACCGGCCCGGCCAGCACGGCCGGGCCCGGGTGCGGATGAGCGACTACAAGGTCCGGCTGCTGGAGAAGCAGCGGCTACGGGCGCAGTACGCGATCGGTGAGCGGCAGTTGCGGCGGGCGGTGGTCCGGGCGTTCCGTCGCCCGGAACCGACCGGGCAGGCGCTGCTGGCCGATCTGGAGCGGCGGCTGGACGCGGTGGTGCTGCGGGCCGGATTCGCCCGCTCCATCTGGCAGGCCCGGCAGTCGGTCAGCCACGGCCACATCCGGGTGGATGGGCAGAAGGTCGACATCCCCTCCTACCGGGTGCGCCCCGGCCAGGTGGTGGAGGTGGCGGAGCAGAAGCGCGACCTGCTGCCGTATCAGGCGGCGCGGGCGGGGGAGTACGCCACCAGCTCCCCGCCCTACCTGGAAGTCGACCGGGAGAACCTGCGGGCGCGACTGCTGCGAACGCCGGAGCGGTCAGAGATCCCGGTGATCTGCGACGAGAGCCTGGTGGTGGAGTTCTACTCCCGATCCGTGTGAGTGGAGGTGGCGCCCGATGCGGGCTGTCCGGTGGCACGGCAAACGGGACGTACGGGTGGACACGGTCCCGGACCCGGTGATCCAGCATCCTGAGGACGCGCTCATTCGGGTCACCAGTAGCGGTATCTGCGGCTCCGACCTGCACCTGTACGAGGTGTTGACCCCTTTCATGTCCGAAGGGGACATCCTCGGGCATGAGGTGATGGGGATCGTCGAGGAGGTCGGCCCCGCGGCGCGGGAGCACATCCGTCCCGGCGATCGGGTGGTGATCCCGTTCAACATCTCCTGCGGGCGGTGTTGGATGTGCCAGCGACAGCAGTACGCCCAGTGTGAGACCACCCAGAACCGGCAGCAGGGCAAAGGTGGAGCGCTGTTCGGCTACACCGAGCTGTACGGGCACGTGGACGGCGGACAGGCGGAGTATCTGCGGGTACCGCAGGCCCACTTCGGTCCGATCAAGGTGCCGGAGGGGCCGCCCGACGACCGGTTCGTCTACCTGTCGGACATCCTGCCCACCGCCTGGCAGGCCGTGGTGTTCGCGGACATCCCCGAGCGGGGCTCGCTGGCGGTGTTCGGACTGGGGCCGGTGGGGCAGTTCTGTGTCCGGGTGGCGCGACAACTGGGCGCCGAGCGGGTGTTCGGGATCGACCGGGTTCCGGAGCGGCTGGCGATGGCGCGCCGGGCCGGGGCGGACACCATCGATGCGAACGAGGTGGACGACGTGCCCGCGCTGCTGCGGGAGTACACCGATGGGCGCGGGCCGGACAGCGTGATCGACGCGGTCGGGATGGAAGCGCACGGGGGGCAGATCGCCCGGGTCGGTCAGGAGGTCGCCTCCCGACTGCCCGACCGCCTCGCCAAGCCGGCCGCAGAAAGGTTCGGGGTGGACCGGCTGACCGTACTGCTCGACTGCATCGAGGCGGTCCGCCGCGGCGGCACCGTCTCCATCACCGGGGTGTACGGGGGAGCCCTCGACCCGCTGCCGATGGTGGAGATGTTCGACAAGGGGATCACCCTGCGGATGGGGCAGTGCCACGTCCGGCGGTGGGTCGATGACATTCTGCCGTTGCTGCGGCACGACACCGACCCGTTGGGCACCTCGGACCTGGCCAGTCACTACTTGCCGCTGGAGCTCGCCCCGGAAGGGTATGAGCTGTTTCAGAAGAAACAGGACGGTTGCACCAAGGTGTTGCTCCAACCCGGTCGGGCCACCGCCGAGGTCTACCCCGGGGGTCGGTTCGCCACCAGCGCGGGGGCGTGACCCGGCGGCGTGGGAGTGCCCGGCGGGGCATGGCCGCGATGCCACCGACCACGCCCCCGTCCCGCCCGGCATCAGGAATGCGCGTAGTGAGCCCGAGGCGTCGCCGCGGCACGCATATATATCATGGCCTGGAATAGTCTGACTGGGCTCATGAACAACCATCGTTATTGTTATTTTGCGATGCGTTGAACTGCGGGAGCGGCATCGCCTTGGATAAGCGCGTGTATCTGCTGACGGCAATTTCTTTTGTCGTTGGCGTGGTCGAATTGATCATTGGCGGGATTCTCGACCTGGTGGCGCGGGATCTGGGGGTGAGCGTCGGGCGGGCGGGGCTGCTGATCACGGGCTTTGCGCTCGTATTCGGGATCAGCGGACCAGTATTGCTGTTCCTGACAGGAAAATTTGACCGGAAGCGCGTGACGCTGGCCGCTCTATTCGTCTTTGCGATAGGGAAGTTCGTAGCAATTTTGAGCAACACGTACGGCGTGTTGTTGCTGTCCCGAGTGATCTCTGCGGCGAGTGGCGCATTGCTCACCGTGCTGTGTCTGACACTGGCCGCCCGGATCGCTGCACCGGAGTATCGTGGCCGCGCCATCGGGCTGGTCGTCATGGGCATCAGCGGCGCGGTCGTCCTCGGCGTGCCGATCGGGGTAAGCATGGGGCACGCGTACGGCTGGCGCAGTCCGTTCATTCTCGTCGTCGTATTGACGATCGCGCTCATGGTGAGTGTGGCGGCGTTCTTCGGCAAGGTCCCCACCGATCCGCCCGTATCTCTGACGAAGCAGCTGCAGGCTCTGCGGGGCAGACGAGTGTTGGCCGCCCATCTGACGACGTTCTCCTTCTTGGCGGGCCACTTTACCTTGTATGGGTATCTCACCCCGTTTGCCATCCTGGTCATGGGGTTCGGCGGTGCGGCGATCACCGCGGTCTATTTCGTGTACGGCGCCGCGGCCGTGACCGGTGGTGGACTCGCAGGGATCTCGGCCGACAAGTTCGGCCCCAGGCGCACGCTGCTGACCGCGATCGTACTTTTAGGGGCCTGCCTGCTGATTATTCCACATACGTCAGTGGCGCCGATGCTCTTCTGGGCCGTACTGGTCGTCTGGGGCGTATTGAGTTGGTCGATTACGCCACCGATCCAAAGTCACCTCGTGCAGCTGGCGCCGGAGACGGCCGGTATCCAACAAAGTTTGAACAACGCCGCTCTGCATCTAGGTATTGCCCTCGGTACGCTGGTCGGCAGTGTGGTCATCGACCGCTTCTCGGTCGAGAAAAATGCCCTGGTCGGCACCGGCTTTGTGATCATTGCCCTAGGGGCCGCGCTGGTGTCCCTGCCGCGGCAGCGCACCGCGGTGTAGCGGTTGGCGATCGCACCCGGCTCCGGGCGACCGGAGGCTCAGCCGCCCTGCCGGCGCGCCCGGTTCACTCGAGCACCTCGGCGAGCATGCGGTGGCCGTGGGCTTCGAACTGCTCGTCGCCCACCTGGTAGGCCCAGGCCGCGGTGCCGATCGCTTCCCGGACCCGGATCCGCCGCCACACCTCCGGCTGCCGAGGATCGGTCCCGTATCCCTCCAGAAACGCCCGCTCCAGGTCCGGGTTGCGGCGAAACTCCCGGGACGCCAACCGAGCGAAGTCGGTAGCGGCCGCGCGCAGCGCCGCCCGGCCAAAGTCGATCGCGTACACGACCCCGTCGTGGATCAGCCAGTTACGGGGGTGCCAGTCCCCGTGGGTCGGTACGACCGCCGCCGGGGAGATCGGCCAGGTGGCGATCTCGGCGCGTAGTCGCTCCACGATGTCCGGTTCGATCCGGTGTGGCCCGTTCAACCACGCCAGCGCCCGCGCGTTCTCCCGCTGCTCGTAGTCGTCGTCGGTCACCACCAGCTGGGAGTGCAGCTCGGCCAGCAGCGCGCCCGCTTGCCGGTAAACGGACGGGTCGTCAAGGTGGTCGCTTTCCCGCACCAGTTCACCCGGCAGGTACGTGGTGACGAGCAGCTTCGCTTCCAGGTCACCGTGTACCAGCACCGGTGCCCGTCCTCGGCTGGTCCACGGCCTCAACCAGTGGTGGTGCGCGTGGAGCTCGCGGGCGAGGTGATGGTTCTGTTCACCGCCGGCCTTGACGATGAACCGCGACCCACCCCAGGTCGCTTCCAGGACGGTGCTCTGCACCAGCCCCCAGCTGTGGTCCCGTTCGACGATGGCGCCGGGAAGCCATTGGGCCAACAACTGTTGCTGTCGCGGTGAGAGTTTCTCACACTCGGGTGCCACAGCCGGGATCCTAGGTCGGCGGCTCCGGCCCCGAGTCGGTGGTCATGATCAGGTCGACGGCGGACCCGCCTCAGCGGCGAGGCCACCTCGTGCGAGCACAATGGAAAGTGGCGGCCCCACCGGGCCCGGCTATTGGTCCAGTTCGGCCAGGGCCGGCAGCAGCTCTTCCTCGGCCCAGCGGTGGAACTCCTCCTGCCGATCCCCACCGATCTGCACCAGCGCGATATCGGTGAATCCGGCGTCCCGGAACTTCGCCACCGCGGTCACATGCTTCTCCAGATCCGGCCCGCACGGTACGAGTGCGGTCACGTCCTCCGGGCGGACCGCCGCGGTGGCCGCATCGAACCCGGTGGGGTCCGGGAGCTCCGACTGCACCTTCCACCCGAGGGTGGCCCAGCGCCACTGCTGCCGGGCGCGGTCGATGCACTCCTGCTCGTCCCGGCCGTAGCTGAGCGCGATCTGGCCGTACCGCCGACCGTTGCCCCCGGCGGCGTCGAACAGCTGCACCAGCCGTGGCTCAGGTTGGGTGGCCACCATCGCGTCCCCGTACTCGGCGGCCAGCTCACAGGAGTCTGGACCGGATACCGCCACCGCCACCGGCACCCGTTCCTCCGGTAGGTCGAACAGTTCCGCCCTACCGACCTCGAAGTACTCCCCGGAGTAGGTGATCGCATCGCCGTCCAGCAGCCCTCGGATGATCTCCAGGGCTTCGGCGAGCATGTCGTGCCGCTGGGTCACGGGTGGCCAGGCGCCCGCGACGCGCTCGTTGAGATTTTCGCCGCTCCCGACGCCGAGGGTGAACCGTCCCCCGGACAGCACCCCCATGGTGGCGGCCTTCTGCGCCACCACCGCCGGGTGGTAGCGGCGGATCGGGCAGGTGACGAACGACATCAACTGCATCTCGTCGGTGGCCTGCGCCACCGCCCCCAGTACCGACCAGGCGTACGGGGAGTGGCCCTGCTCAGCCAGCCAGGGGTAGTAGTGGTCGGAGGCCACCGTGAAATCGAAGCCCGCCGCTTCTGCCCGGACCGCGTCGGCGACCAGCTGGTCCGGCGGTGCCTGCTCGCCCAGCAGGGTGTATCCGTAGTTCGTCATATTCGTCCAGGTACCCGTCCGGCCGACGGGTACGCACATCACTCCTGGCTCTGGCCGGGAATCACGGACATTCGACCGTCGGACTCCATCCACACTTCCTCGACGGCGTCCAGTGAGTCCACCCCGTTCTCCCGCAGATGCGACCAGAGCTCGTCCATGGTCATCAGTTGTCGGCGCAACGCCCGGCGGTCCACCTGCCCGTTGCGGACCAGCATCACCGGGCGGGGCTTGATCAGTCGGGCGAACCATCGCCAGCGGTAGGAGAGCATGTCCAGCAGCGCCGAGGTGCCGAGGATCGCGACCACCAGCGCGACCCCGTCCGTGATGCTGGTGTACCTGCCGGCCATGCCGTTCTGCGCGGCGTCGGCCAGCAGCACGACCACCAGGATGTCGGTGGCGCCGGTCTCCCCCAGTTCCCGCCGCAGCACCACCCGCAGCAACAGGTACAGCACCAGGTACATCAGGGCGCCCCGGAGCATCACCTCCAGGGTGTGCTGCGGTTGGAAGAGTCCGCCCAGGTCGACGCTCACGCCACCTCCCGGAGGGAGCTTCCCGGTCCGGCGGACGGTAAACCGGCGGCCGGTTTGCCACCCCTGATCTCGGGGTAGGCCAGCGGTCCGGAGATCCGAGCAGGAGCCGGAGGTGGAGATGCCGGTACGGGAGGAACTACCCGACACCATCAAGCGGTCACCGAAGCAGGCTCAGCGCACCTGGATCAAGGCGCATGACGCCGCCGTCAAGACGTACGGAGAGGGGCGCCGGGCTCACCAGACCGCGTTCGCGGCGCTGAAGCATTCCTTCGAAAAGGTCGGTGACCACTGGGAACCCAAGGCGCGCAAGGGTCCTAGCGATCAGCAGGCCAGCCGGCGGCGTGGACAGGCGGCGGTCGCCACCGCCACCGGAGTGGACGCCAACGCCAGCAAAGCGCACCTGTTGGAGGTCGCCAAACGGCTGGAGATCACGGGTCGCTCCCGGATGACCAAGAGCGAGTTGGTGCGGGCGATTCAGCGGGCGAATGCCCGCACGACCCGCAGAGCCCGGCAACGGTGATCCCGCCGGTTAACCGCCCGTCGCCGGGGTACCAGGGCCACCATGCGGGTTCTGGGGATCAACGCCATCTTCCACGACCCGGCGGCCGCGCTGGTGGTCGACGGACGAGTGGTGGCGGCCGCGGAGGAGGAACGGTTCAGCCGGCGGAAGCATGGCAAGCGGCCGGTACCGTTCGCCGCCTGGGAATTACCGGTCGAGGCGGCCACCTGGTGCCTGCACGAGGGGGGCCTCCATCCGTCTGACTTGGACGCGGTCGCCTACTCGTTCGACCCGAAGCTGTGCCGACCCGCGGAGGAGCTGGGGCTGTCCGACCCGTGGGACTGGTTGCGGCAGGAGTACGCCCGGCGGGCGCCGGCCTTCCTCGCCGACGCGCTCCCCGGGCTAGCGCCGGAAAAGGTCCATTTTGTACCACACCACGTGGCCCACGCCGCCTCGGCCGGGCTCGCCGCGCCGGTGGACGGGGACCGGGCGGTGCTGGTGTTGGACGGTCGTGGCGAGGCCACCAGCCATCTGGCCGGGGTCTACCAGGGCTCGACCCTGCGGCCGCTGGCGACGCAGCAACTGCCGCACTCGCTCGGGCTGTGGTACGAGGATCTCACCGCTCATCTGGGCTTCCGGCGCTCCAGTGACGAGTACAAGGTGATGGCGCTGGCCGCGTACGGGCAGCCGCGGTTCCTGCCGATGCTGCGGGAGCTGGTGACCACCGACGGCGCCGGCGGATTCCGGGTGGAGCCGGTGGACTGGAGCCTGCTGGCCAAACCGCGCGGGGACGAGGAGGCGGAGCTGGGGGCGGAACACGCCGACCTGGCCGCGAGTGTGCAGGCCCGGCTCACCGAGGTGTTGCAGGAGCTGGCGGAGTGGCTGTACCAGGAGGCGGACGGTCCCGCCACCCTGACCATGGCCGGTGGGGTGGCGCTCAACTGCGTGGCCAACGCCGCGTTGGCGGCCACGAACCGGTATCGGCAGGTGTGGGTGCAGCCGGCGGCCGGGGACGCCGGCACCGCCTTGGGGGCGGCGCTGCATGTGGCGAGTACGGGTGGGGACCCGGCGGTGCCGATGCTCGGGGCGGACCTGGGGCGGGGCTGGTCGGATGAGGAGCTGGCGGAGGAGCTGCGACGGGCCGCACTGCCGTTCACCCGACCGGCGTCGATCGCGACCGAGGCGGCGCAGGTGCTGGCCGACGATGGGCTGGTCGCCTGGTTCCAGGGGCGAAGTGAGTACGGGCCGCGGGCGCTGGGGCACCGGTCGCTGCTGGCGCACCCGGGGGATCCCGGCACCACCAGTCGACTGAACCAGGTCAAAGGTCGGGAACAGTTCCGACCGGTGGCCCCGATGATCCGGCAGGAGCGGGCCGCGGAAGTGTTCGAGGGGCAGCTTCCCAGCCCGTACATGCTGTTCACCCACCAGGTGCGGCCCGCCTGGCGAAACCTGATTCCGGCGGTGGTGCATGTGGACGGCAGCGCCCGGGTGCAGACCGTCTCAGACGCCCAGGAGCCGTTGTTGGCGGAGCTGCTGCGGGAGTTCGAGCGGCGTACCGGCCTGCCGGCGGTGGTGAACACCTCGCTGAACACGGCGGGTAGGCCGATTGTGGACACTCCGCGGGAGGCGATGGAGTTGTTCGGTTCCGCACCGGTGGATCTGCTGGCGCTCGGTCCGTTCGCAGTACACCGGTCGAACGCGTACGAGCCGGTCTGATGTCCACCAGTGGAGTCAGTGTGGTGGTGCCGACGCTGGGTCGGCCCGAGCTGGCCCGGTTGCTGACGGCGCTGGCGGAGGGGCTCCCGGAGGCGGCCGGCCCGGTGGAGGTGGTGCTGGTGGACGACCGTCGTCGAGCTAGCCCACCGCTGCCGGTGCCGGACCGGCTGGTGCCGGTGACCACGGTGGTACAGGGGCGGGCGGCGGGGCCGGCCGCGGCCCGGAACCTGGGCTGGCGGGCGGCCCGGTACTCCTGGGTGGTGTTCCTGGACGACGACGTGGTCCCGGAGCCGGACTGGTTCGCGCGCCTGGCCGACGACCTGGCGATGGATCCGCCGGTGGGTGGGGTGCAAGGCCAGGTGACGGTGCCGCTGCCCCACCGGCGCCCCACCGATTGGGAGCGCAGCACCGCCGGGCTGGCCACCGGCCGGTGGATCACCGCGGACATGGCGTACCGGCGGTCGGTCCTGGCCGCGGTCGGTGGGTTCGACGAGCGGTTTCCGCGGGCCTATCGGGAAGATGTGGAGCTGGCCTACCGCGTCCAGCAGGCGGGGTGGCGACTGGTGTCGGGGCAGCGCCGGGTCGTTCACCCGGTGCGCCCAGAGAGTCGGTGGGTGAGTCTACGGACGCAACGCGGTAACGCCGACGACGCGTTGCTGCGCCGACTGTACGGGCGGGGGTGGCGGTCGCGGCTGGGACTGCCGATTGGCCGTCGGCCGGCGCACCTGGCGGCCACCGGGGCGGCGGCGCTGGCAGTGGCGGGCGGGTTGGCCGTCCGTCGGGGCGGGGCACGACTGCGGAGTGTGGCACGCGGGTTGACGCTGGTCGGGGTCGTGGGCTGGCTGGTGGTTACCGGAGAGTTCGCTACCGCCCGGATCCGCCCCGGGCCTCGTACCCCCGCGGAAGTAGTGGTGATGCTGGCTACCAGTGTGGCGATTCCGCCGGTGGCCACCTGGCACTGGCTACTCGGGTGGTGGCGGGCCCGCGGCGCCCGTCCCTGGCCGGCCCCGCGTGAGCAGCGATAAACCGGTGACCAGCGGAGATGTTTGCTTCTCCGGTGCCGGGGAACCACTGCGGGCGTGCCACGCAGTTTGTTCGACGCGGTCCTGTTTGATCGGGACGGCACCTTGGTGGAGGACGTCCCCTACAACGGTGATCCCGCTGCGGTGCGTCCGATGCCGGGTGCCCGGGCCGCGCTGGATCGACTGCGGGCGGCGGGACTGCGGATTGGCGTGGTAACCAATCAGTCGGGGTTGGCGGCGGGCAAGTTCACCCCCCACGACCTGGCCCGCGTGCACGCGCGGATGGCGGAGTTGTTGGGGCCGCTGGACACCGTGCAGGTGTGTCCGCATGCCCCGGATGCCGGCTGTGACTGCCGGAAACCGGCGCCGGGGTTGGTGCATCGGGCGGCCCGGGCGTTGGGCACCAGCCCGACCCGGTGCGTGGTGGTGGGGGACATCGGGATCGACATGGGGGCGGCCGCCGCGGCGGGGGCCGCCGGCATTCTGGTACCCACCTCGTTGACCCGCCCCGAGGAGGTGGCCGCCGCTCCTGCGGTGGCGGGGGACCTGGCCGGCGCGGTGGACCAGATCCTGCGCCGGCAACGACTGCTCTCCTCGCAGCATCGCCGTCCGACGCGAGCGGGGCGGGTGCTGGTGGTGCGCAGCGACTCGGTCGGGGACGTGCTCCTGACCGGACCGGCGGTGCGGGCGGTGGCCGCGGGCGCCGCGCAGGTGGTGATGCTGTGCGGCCCACGCGGCCGGGCAGCAGCGGAACTGCTCCCCGGGGTGGATGAACTGATCGAGTGGCCGCTGCCCTGGATCGACCCGGCTCCCGGCCGCGTGGACGCTGACGCGCAACGCGCCCTGGTCGGGCACTTGGCCGCGTTGGACCTGGATGAGGCGATCATCTTCACCTCGTTTCACCAGTCTCCGTTACCGCTGGCGTTGCTGCTGCGCATGGCGGGAGTGGAGCGGATTTCCGCGATCAGCGATGACTACCCAGGGGCGTTGTTGGATGTCCGCCACCGAGTGCCGTTGGGGATCCCCGAACCGGAGCGGGCGCTGTCGTTGGCGGCGGCGGCCGGGTTTCCGCTGCCGCCGGAGGACGACGGCCGGTTGGCGCTGCGGCCGGAGGTGCTGGCGCAGGTGCCGGAGTCGTTGGCGGATACCGATCTGACGGAATATGTGGTGGTCCATCCGAGCAGCAGCGCGCCGGCGCGTGCCTGCCCACCTCAGCAGTGTGGGCGGATCGTGGCCGCGTTGGCGGACGCCGGATACCCGGTGATCGTGACCGGAGGGCCGGAGGAGCGGACCCTGGCCGCGCAGGTGGCCGGCGAGGTCGGCTACGCCCTGGGAGGGCGGACCGATCTGGCCGGTCTGGCGGCGGTGCTGGCCCGGGCCGGATGTGTGGTGGTCGGGAATACCGGCCCGGCCCACCTGGCTGCGGCCGCTGGCACCCCGGTGGTGAGTCTGTTCGCTCCCACGGTGTCGTTCGGACAGTGGGGTCCTTATCGCGTGCCGCATGTGCGGTTGGGGCAAGCGGCGGCCGCCTGTCGGCATACCCGCGCCACCGACTGCCCGGTGCCGGGACACCCGTGCCTGTCCGAGGTGGAGCCGGCCGACGTAGTCCACGCGGTGGCCCGGGTGCGGGAGAGGGTATGAGAATTCTGCTCTGGCACGTGCACGGGGCCTGGACTACGGCGTTCGTCTCCGGCAAGCACGAGTACCTGGTGCCGGTGACTCCGGATCGAGGGCCGTACGGGCAGGGGCGGGCTCGCACCTATGCCTGGCCGGACACGGTGGTGGAGGTGGCGCCGGAGGAGTTGCCGGGCGCCGACGTGGACGTGGTGATCCTGCAGCGCCCCAGCGAGCTGGAGCTCGCCACCCGGTGGTTGCGGCGCCGGGTAGGGCGGGATGTGGCCGCGGTCTATGTCGAACACAACACACCCAAGGGCGAGGTGCCGGCCACCCGTCACCCCATGGCGGACCGGGATGACCTGCGACTGGTGCACGTCACCCACTTCAATCACCTGTTCTGGGACACCGGTGGTACCCGCACCACGGTGATCGAACACGGGATCCCGGAGCCAGCGGTCCATTACTCCGGTGAGCTGCCGCGGATTGGGGTGGCGGTCAACGAACCGGTCCGACGGTGGCGGGTGACCGGCACGGACCTGCTACCCCGGTTCGCGCAGGTCGCACCACTGGACGTGTACGGGATGAAGGTGGCCGGGCTGCCGCGGCGGCTGGGGTTGAACGGGGATCGGCTGCGGGTATATGACGATCCGCCGCAAACCCAGTTGCACCAGGAGCTGGCCCGGCGTCGGCTCTATCTGCACCCGATCCGGTGGACCTCCCTCGGGCTGACCTTGCTGGAGGCGATGACCATCGGGGTCCCGGTGCTGGCGCTGGCCACCACCGAGGTGGTAGCGGCGGTGCCGGCTCGTGCGGGAGTCATATCCACCAATGTAGACACTCTGGTGGCGGCCGCGGAGTGGCTGCTGTCGGAGCCGGAGGCGGCCCATCGCATGGGTGCTGCCGCCCGAGAGGTCGCGCTGTCGCGATACAGCGTGGACCGGTTCCTCGCTGACTGGGACCGGCTGCTGGAGGAGGAAGTATGCGGATTGCGATGATCTCGGAGCACGCTAGCCCGCTGGCTCGGTTGGGTGAGGTGGACGCCGGCGGCCAGAACGCGTATGTGGCGGAGCTGTCGGCGGCGCTGGCTCGGCTCGGTCACCAGGTCCGGGTCTACACCCGGCGGGATGACGTGGACGTTCCCCCCGTCGTGCAGGTGGCGGAGGGATCGAGGTCGTACACGTGACCGCGGGGCCTCCTGAACCGGTCCCCAAGGATCAGCTCCTGCCGTACATGAAGGACTTCAGCCAGGTGCTCGCCCAGGATTGGCAGGGCGGGTGGACTCCGGACATCGCCCACGCCCACTTCTGGATGAGTGGACTGGCCGCGGTGTGGGCGGGTCGGCCGGGCGGGGTGCCGGTGGTGCAGACCTATCACGCGTTGGGCACGGTCAAGCGCCGGTATCAGGGCGCGGCTGATCCCAGCCCACCGGGGCGGATCGGGTATGAGCGGTTGCTGGGGCGGGCGGTCGACCGCGTAGTCGCCCAATGCCAGGACGAGGTGGTCGAGCTGCTCCGCCTGGGAGTGCCGCGGCTGCGGATTCGGGTGATTCCGTCGGGAGTGGATCTGGAGCGCTTCAGCCCCACCGGCCCGATCGCTCCCCGGGGAGAGGTGCCGCGGATCCTGACCGTTGGTCGGTTGGTGGAACGCAAAGGCTTCGCCGACATCATCCGGGCGCTGCCGTACGTGCCCGGTGCGGAGCTGGTGATCATCGGTGGTCCACCCGCCGGCCAACTGGCCGGGGATCCGGTCGCAGGCCAGCTGCGGGCGCTGGCCGCCGAGTGCGGGGTGGCGGACCGGGTCCGGCTGACCGGTGGGGTACCCCGGGAGGAGATGCCGGCCTGGTACCGGTCGGCGGACGTGGTGGTGTGCGCCCCCTGGTACGAACCGTTCGGGTTGACCCCGCTGGAAGCGATGGCCTGTGGGGTGCCGGTGGTGGCGACCTCGGTGGGTGGGCTGACCGACACGGTGGTGGATCGGGTCACCGGCGCGCTGGTGCCTCCCCGGGATCCGCGGACGCTCGGGGTGGTGCTGCGCCGGCTGCTGAACGATCCGCTGCAACGGTTGGCCTACGCGGCGGCCGCGCTGGATCGGGCCCGGCAACGTTACTCCTGGCAACGCACCGCCACTGAGCTCGTCGAGGTGTATCGCCAGCTGGTGTCGGTGCCAGTGCTGGCCGACGACGGCGACCCGGTGGCGGTGGTGGGTGCATGAGCGCGATCCTCGACGCCCACCTGCTGGCGCTGTCGGCGGCCCTCCCCAGGTTCCGCGACCAGGGGATGCGACTGGCGGAGTGGGGGGACACCTTGGCGCGGGTGCTGGCCGGCGGGGGCAGGCTGCTGGTGGCCGGTAACGGCGGCAGCGCCGAACAAGCGCAGCATCTGGCGGCGGAACTGGTGGGCAAACTGCGGGACGATGGCCGGCGTCGGCGGCGCTGGCGCTGTGCGCTGAGCCGGCCGCGGTCACCGCGATCAGCAACGACTACGGCTACCAGCAGGTGTTCGCCCGCCAGGTAGCAGCCCACGGCCGGCCGGGGGACCTGCTGTTGTTGATCTCCACTAGTGGGGCGAGTGGAAACCTGTTGGCCGCCGCCGAGGCCGCCATGGAGCGGGGACTGCGCTGCTGGGCCCTGACCGGCCCGGCGCCCAATCCACTCGCCGACCGGTGTCAGGACACGGTGGCGGTGGCGTCACCGGAGCCACAGGTGGTGCAAGAGCTGCACCTGGTGGCGATTCATGTCCTCTGTGAACACGTAGATGCCGCCCTACCGGCGGTGACCGACCTGAGGACTGACCGAGGACCTGATGGTTTACCGGGGGGCGTGACATGGCACGACGGCTGGTCGTGGTCGGGGACACGTTGCTGGATCGGGACGTGGACGGTCACGCCGAACGGATCTGTCCGGACGCGCCCGCGGTGGTGCTCCAGGAACAGGCGGTGGTGGAGCGACCGGGGGGAGCCGGCCTGGCCGCGCTGCTAGGGCGCGCGGGACGAGGCAGAGGTGACCCTGGTGACCGCGCTGTCCGATGACGCCGGCGGGAGGCGACTGGGTCAGCTGCTGGGTGATGCCGGGGTGACCGTGGTGACGGTCCCTACCGCCGGCAGTACTCCGGAGAAGATCCGAGTCCGAGCGGATGGACAGGTGCTGCTGCGCTGGGATCGGGGCGGCGGCCAGTCCTATGGCCGCCCCGACGACGCTGCCCTGGCCGCGATCTACGCCGCGGACGCGGTGCTGGTCAGCGACTACGGACACGGGGTGAGCGCCCTGCCGGAGATTCGGACCGCGTTGGCGGAGAGCGCGGCGGTGGTGGTGTGGGATCCCCATCCGGAGGGAGCGGTCGCGGTGCCGGGGGCTCGGCTGCTGACCCCGAACGAGGCGGAGCTGTCGGTCCTGACCGACCAGGCCGCAGGGCGGCCGGCCACCAGTTCCCGCCGGTTGGCGGTGGCGGCCCACCGAGCCGAGCGGCTGCGGGAGCACTGGCGGGTGGGGGCGGTGGCGGTGACCCTGGGCGCGGACGGCGCGCTGCTCTCCCACGCCGGGCCGACACCCTTGGTGGTGCCTCCACCCGCGCGCGCCGAAGGGGACAGTTGCGGCGCGGGGGACCGGTTCGCGATCAGCGCCACGCTGGCGCTCGCGGAAGGGGCACTGGTGTCCGAGGCGGTGGAGGTGGCGGTGGTCGAGGCCTCCCGGTACGTGGCCCAGGGGGCGGCCCGCACCGCGATCGGCCCGGGGGGTGACCACCCGACCGCACCGCTGCACCGACCGGCCCGTACCGCCGCGGCGGACGAGGCGGCGGCCCATGAACTGGTGACGGAGGTACGTGCGCGCGGCGGCACGGTCGTGGCTACCGGCGGCTGCTTCGACCTGCTGCACGCTGGCCATGCCTCTACTTTGGAGGCAGCGCGAGGGCTCGGCGACTGCCTGGTGGTGTGCGTCAACTCCGACGCCAGCGTGGCGGGGCTCAAGGGGCCGGGTCGGCCGCTGGTGGGGCAGGACGATCGGGTCCGACTGCTGGCCGCCCTGGGGTGCGTGGACGCGGTCGTGCTGTTCGACGAACCCACCCCGGCGGAGGTGCTGTCCCGGCTGCGGCCTGACATCTGGGTCAAGGGCGGAGATTACGCCGGGGGCAACCCGGACACCCTCCCGGAGGCGGAACTGGTCCGGTCCTGGGGTGGGCAGACCGTGATCGTGCCCTATCTGGACGGCCGCTCCACCAGCAGGATGATCGCGGCCGCACGGGCGGGTAGCCGGGCCGGGGCCCAGCGCTGGAGTAGCGGGGACAGGAAGGGGACCGCGGATGTTACGAGTACTGGTCACGGGTGGCGCCAGCGGGCTGGGGGCGGCGGTGGTGTCGGCGATCGCCAAAGCGGACGGACAGCCAGCGGTGCTGGATCTGTCCCCGCCCGCGGAAGACGTGCCGTTCAGGTCACTGGATTTAGCCGACACCCGGGGGGCCGAGCAGGCCACCGTGGCGCTCGCCGAGCAGCTGGGCGGATTGGATGGAGTGGTCACCGCGGCCGGAGTGGACCGACCCGGTCCGCTGGCGGAGGTGCCCGCCACGGAATGGGAACGGGTGGTGGCGGTGGATCTCTTGGCCACCGCCGCGGTGGTACGGGCGGCCCTGCCGTTTCTGAAACGGTCCGGAGGCACCGTGGTGACAGTGGCCTCCACTTTGGGGCGGCGGGCGTTGCCGGATGCGACCGCGTACTGCGCCGCCAAGTTCGGGGTGGTGGGGTTCACCCGGGCGTTGGCCGCGGAGCTGGCGGGGCAGGTGGGGGTCACTCTGCTCATGCCCGGCGGGATGCGGACCAATTTCTTCGACGGCCGAGACGAGCAGTATCGGCCGGGTCCGGAGGCGATGCTGAACGATCCCGCCGATGTGGCGGCCACGGTGCTGTTCGCGCTCCGCCAGCCACCGGGGTGCACGGTGCGGGAGCTCGTAGTCTGTCCAGCCCAGGAGTCGTCGTACCCGTGATTCTGCTACTGCGCGCGTTAGGGGTGGGGGACCTCGCCACGGCGGTGCCGGCGCTGCGGGGGCTGCGTCGGGCGTTCCCGGGGCAGCACATTCAGCTGGCCGCGCCGGGCTGGTTGGCCCCGTTGGTGGAGTTGACCGGGGCTGTGGACGAGCTGCTGCCGGTGGCCGGGCTGGACGGCTGTATCCGCTGGCCGTCTCCCTCGCCGCAATTGGCGGTCAACCTGCATGGACGGGGGCCGGAGTCGCACTGGCTGCTGCACACCGCGGACCCGAAACAGCTGTTCGGGTTCGCTTGCCAGGCCGCCGGCTACCACCTGGGACCGGTCTGGCGGGCGGACGAGCACGAGGTGGCGCGGTGGTGTCGGATGCTGCGCTGGTATGGCATCGCCACCGACCCGACCGACCTGGCCCTGGCGGTGCCGGAGGGGCCGACCGGGCTCGCCGGGGTCACCATCGTGCATCCCGGCGCCAAGTTGCCGGAGCGGCGCTGGCCCGCTTCCCGCTACGGGGAGGTGGCGCGCGCGTTGGCCGCTGCCGGGCACCGGGTGGTGGTGACCGGCTCGGACGAAGAGCAGGAGCGGGCCGCCCGGGTGGCGGCCGCGGCGGGCCTGCCCGACAGTGCGGTGCTCGCTGGCCGGACGGACCTGCGCCAGCTGGCCGGACTAGTGGCCCGGGCGCGGCTCGTGGTCAGCGGCGACACCGGGATCGGGCATCTGGCCAGCGCCTACGGCACCCCGTCGGTGCTGCTGTTCGGCCCCACTCCGCCGGAGCAGTGGGGGCCACCGGACCGCCCTGTCCACCGGGTGCTGTGGCGGGGGCCGACCGGGTTGGGGCAGATCACGGTGCCGGAGGTGGTGACCGCCGCCGAGGAGGTGGTGGAGCTGGCCCGCGGCTGACCTGGGCGGGGTCACCCGACGAGGTCGTCGGCGGCGGGCTTGCCGGGGCCCTGCGGCGCACCGGCGGCGTGCGCGGTTCGGAGCGCGGCCACGAGCTCCTGGCGGGCTCGTGCCACCCGGGAACGGATCGTGCCCACCGGGCAGTCGCACACCTGCGCCGCCTCCTCGTACGACAGGCCGAGCACCTGGGTGGCGACGAACGCGATCCGCCGGTCGGGTGTCAGTCGGTCCAGGAGCTCCCGCAGCGCTACCCGTTCCTCGAACCGGTCGCCGGCGCCGGAAGCCCGGGGGGTGAGTTGGCCCCCATCGATCGCGGCGGTCAGGTCGGGTACGGCGGTGGTCCGGGGCCGGCTGGTGGCCGCGCGGAGGTGGTCGGCGGCCACTCGGCGCGCGATCGAGTAGAGCCAGGTCCGCGCCGATGACCGGCCGGCGAACCGGGGCAATGAGCGCATCGCCCGCAGGTAGGTTTCCTGGGTGAGGTCCTCCGCCTCCCGGGGGTGCACCAGGTGGGCGAGGAATCGGTACACCGGTTGTTGGGTGGCCCGGATGAACGACGCGGCCGCGGCCTGGTCCCCGGCCTTAGCGGCCAGCGCCCAGGCGGTGATCGTCGCCTCGTCTGGAACCACCACGGTAAGCAGCCTAGCCGGCCGGTAGCCGGCTCCTCGTCAACTGGGCGGCGGGGTGTGGACGAGTCGCCCGCGACGGGAACCGCGCCCGAGTGGTGACCGACTATGAAGGCGTGCAGTGTGACAGGTACCAGGAGGCGCTGTCGGCCCGACTGGACGGCGAGGCCGAGCCGATCGCCCCGAGCGAGGTGGACGACCATCTGGCGAGGTGTGCGGACTGCCGGGCGTGGTTCGATGACGCGGCCCGAGTGACCCGGCTCCTACGGACCGGTCCGGCGCTGCCTGGCCTGGACGTCACCGAGGCGGTGCTCGCGGCCGCGCCCGGGCGGTGGCGGCACTGGTGGGAGG
Source organism: uncultured Actinomycetota bacterium (assembly GCA_963809545.1). Lineage (GTDB taxonomy): Bacteria > Actinomycetota > Actinomycetes > Mycobacteriales > Micromonosporaceae > Natronosporangium. The sequence continues at coordinate 808,425 of CAWEKD010000005.1, forward strand.
TGCTGCTGCGGGTCGCCCTGGGGATGCTCGGCACCGGCCAGCTGGTGCTGGGGCTGCTCCAACTGACCGCGTGGCGACCGGTCGAACCCCACCGGCACGGGGCGGCCCCCGACGGGGTCGGGTTGGCGCACCTGTGGCATGAGTCGGCGGCCTGGAACGTCGCGATCGGCGCCGCCTTTCTCTGGGTGGCCACGCGGCGCAGCCGCCCGGCCGGACTGGTGCCGGTCCTCACCGCCTTCATCGGCCTGCTGGCGTTGCTCTGCCTGCTGGACCTGCTGGCGGGCCAGGTCTCGATCACCCGGCTGGCCAGCCACGGGCTGGTGCTGGTCGGCTACCTGGTGGTGCTGGCGCTGGCCCACCCCTCGCTGCAGCTGTCTCCACCGGGGCAACCCGGGGTGGTGCCCGGGTGGCAGACGCCGTCAGCGCCGCCCGGTGAGTACGCGTCCGCGCAGTTCGACCAGGTGACCCCACTGCCTTCGCGGGAGCGTCCCGCGGTCCGGTGGGACCAGGACCGGCCGGCCGTCCGCTGGGATCGGGCCGCCTGACGCCACCCGCCGCCCACGCAGGCGGTGGGTGGGGGCGGTCGACGTCCGGGCGCGCGCTACCGTGCGCTGATGCGGGTGGACGGGCCAGGTGAAGGTGGTGGACTGGTGACGCCGGAGACGGTTACCGCCCGGCTGGCGGCGATGACCAACTCCACGGAGGTGCTCGCCCGGGCGGACGGGGTGCTGGGGGAGATCGTGCTGCGGCGCCGGCACCCCGGCACCGGTCCCGCGGTGTACGAGCTGATCGTCAACGGGGTGTTCCTCATGGACACCGCCGAGACCACGACCGAGGAGCTCCTGGCCGAGCTGGTCTTAGCGCACCAACCACCGCCGGCGCGCATTCTGGTGGGTGGACTGGGACTGGGGCGCACCCTGCTCCGATTGGTGGCGGATCCACGACCGCACCAGATCGACGTGGTGGAGATCGAACCGCAGTTGGTGGACTGGCTGCGGGCCGGTCTGGTGCCCGGGGTGGATGCCGCCTTGGCCGATCCGCGGGTACGGGTGCTGGTGGCGGACGTGGCGGACGTGCTGACCACCCCGCCGCACCGGTACGACGCGGTGGTGCTGGATGTGGACAACGGCCCCGACTTCCTGGTGGCCGACCGCAACGCCGCCCTGTACCAGGCGCCGACGCTCGCGCGGGCCGCCCAGGCGGTACGCCCGGGTGGCCAGCTGCTGGTCTGGTCTGCCGACTCGGCGCCGCGGCTGCAGGCGGAGCTGGCTCGGCAGGTGGGGCCGGTGCGGCGAGTGGTCCGCACCGTGACCCGCCAAGGGCGTCAGATCGATTACTATCTCTACCTGGCCGCTCGGGTGTGACCGGCGCGGAAAATAGCCCGAGCCCTCGACAGCGGGGGTGATGTCGAGGGCTCGGACGGCCGCGGAAGCGTCGGCGGTGCCTACACCGGCTCGTATTCGTCGGACTCCGGGTCGGGCGGACCCCCGGGGCCGGTCGGCGCAGGGTCGTCGGGATGAGGTGGGGAGTGCTGGCACGAGGGGTGGTCGGGCCAGGGGTCGGACGCGGTCACCCGCACCTCCTCCCGCTCCGCTATCACTTCCTACCGGCAGGATCTCGCCTGACCGGCGGCGTAGCAATGCGGCAAAGAACGCAATCTTTATCCCTGGAATAGCCGTTTACTCACTAGTGATCAGCAGTCCGTAACCGGTGCAGGGTCAGCGTCGCGAAGCCGGCCGTGAGCACGCACAGCATCAGCAGTGCGATCAGCCACATGGCCGGATGGGGCGACCACAGCCGATCATCCGGAGCGCCGACCACGATGGTGCGTAGGTCGACCGTGCCGGCCGCGGCCGCGTACCCCCACCGAGCCGGCGCCAGCCAGGACAGCTGCTCCAATCCGGCCCGACCGGTCACTGGGATCATGCCACCACACAGCACCAGCTGCGCCATGACTATCACCACCAACGGCGGGGTGGTCTGCTCGGTGGTACCGGCCAAGGAGGAGACCAGCAGGCCGAGCACCGTGCAGGCGACCGCGGTGGCGGCCACCGCCACTATCACCTCGAGGGTGCCGAAACCAAGCAGCACCGCCGTGGCCGGCCCCGGTCGGAACAGCCGGACCGCCGTCACCAGCAGCACCGCCTGCCCCGCCGCGATCGTGGCGAAGCAGCACAGCTTCGCCACCAGGTACGCCTCCGGGGAGAGCCCCGCGGCCCGCTCGTACTGGAAGATCGCGCGTTCGGCTACCAGATCCCGGATCGACGCGGCGGTCCCGGTGAAGGTGGCGCCCACGATCAGCACCACCAACAGGCGCATCGCCTCCCCGCCGCCGAGTCCCCGGGGTGGACCGAGCCCGTCGCCACCGGGCACCGTCAGCGCGAGCCCCGCCAACGCCAGCGGCATCAATGCCAGGAACGCGAGGTAACCGGGGTCGGCCCGGAGCAGTTTGATCTGCCGTCGACACACCACGGAGATCTGCCGCCGCAGGCGACCCCGCGACAGGCGACCGTGCGGGCGGCTCCGATGGGGACGGCGGGAGGTCAGCCGGCGCCAGCCGGTCGGTTTCGCCACCGGCGCCGCGTGGCCGGGGCCGGCGGCCACGCGCGCGAAGATCTCCGGCCACCGGTCGGTGCCGAAGTGTCCGGCGATCCCGGAGGGAGGGCCGACATAGACCAACCGTCCGCCCGTTCCCATGATCACGACCAGGTCGCACAGGTCGAGGTGGTTGGTGTCGTGAGTGGTCACCAACACCTGTCGGCCCTCGTCCGCGAGGCGGCGCAGCAGCCGGGTCACCTCGAAGGCCAGGGCCGGGTCCAGCCCCGCGGTCGGCTCGTCCAGCAGCAGCAGGGAGGAGCGGTTGAGCAGCTCAAAGCCGATCGCCAACCGCCGGCGCTGTCCACCGGAGAGCCGGTCCACCCGGGTGTTGGCGTGCGGCATCAGCCCCAGCTCCGCCAACACCCGGTCCACTCGTCCGCGCCGCTCGGCCGGACTCACGTCACCGGACAGGCGTAGTTCGGCGGCGTAGTCCAGGGCCTCCCGGGCGGTCAGTCGGGAGTGGGCGACCGTGTGTTGGGGGACCATGCCGATCCGCGCCCGTGCCTCTGGGTGCTGGTGGACATCCATGTGGTGGTACCGAACGCACCCCTGACTGGGCGTGAGTTGCCCGGAGATCAACCGGAGCAGGGTCGACTTGCCGGCGCCGGAGGGGCCGAGCACCGCCACCAGGCGGGGCCCGGCCACCTGCAGGCTGACCTGGTCGGTGAGCAGGCGTCCGTCGGGTAGCTGGTAGGAGACCCCCTCCACGGACAGGCCGACGGTCGGCTCCTCGACCACCGCCTCCAGCACGCCGCGCCGGAGGGTGAACCGGGCCCGCCCGATGGTGAGCAGGTCGCCCTCCTGCAACGGCGCGGTGGTCACCGGCAACCCGTTGACGAAGGTGCGGTTGCTGCTGCCCAGGTCGATCACCTGGTAGCCGTACGAGGTCGGCTCTAACCGGGCGTGCCGGCGGGAGACCAGCAGGTCTGGCAGCACCAGATCGTTGTCCGGATCGCGTCCGATCCGGATCGGACGCCGTGTTCCCGCGGCGGGCGCGGGAGGCGGCGGTGGAGGTGGTGACGGGGGATGCACAGCGCCATTTGATCACTGTGGCGCAACCGGCCAGGCAGGGGACGAGCAGCGGCAGGGGACCGTCGACAATCCACTAGTTACCGGTGGCAGCGCATCCGCAGGGTGGCGGCGGCGGAGCCGGCCAGGGTCAGGAGACAGTCGGTGAGCTGACCGTCGGCCTGGGCGGCGTGGAACAGTGCGGTCCCGGTGGAAGGGTCGTCGTTGGCGTAGGCGCTGAGGAACCGGGCTACCCAGCGCTTGTCGTATGGCGCCTGGTCGATGTCCGGATAGTCCAACCGCCAGTTCCCGGCCGGCAGGTCCCGGCCGACGGTAGCCGCCGCCAGGTGCCACGCCACTTGATAGGCGCCGGTGAGGCCGGCGCGATGCACGACCGCGGCGAACCGGCCGGCCACCGCGTCCGGTTCACCCGCCAAGGCGCGCTCGAGCAGGTCCGCCGCGTCCCGGGACGCCTCCACCGACGAGTCCACGTACCGCAGCGTACGACCAGTGGTCAAGCTCTCGCAGCATTCCACCGGAGGTGGGCGGCGGGTTAAGGTGCCCGACGGAAACGACGAGAGAGGGGCCGACATGCGCAGGTCTGGTCCGGTCGCCGCCGTGCTGGTGACTGTGCTGGCAGCGACACTGGCGGGGTGCGGCGACACCACTGATCCCGGGCAGGAGTCGTCGCGGCGGATGCGGGTGTACGGCACCGACGGCATCATGCAGAACTCGATCGGTGACGAGTTGGCGGAGCGCAGCATACTCAGCGGGGTGAAGGGAACCGCGCCGGGTGGACCGCTGCCGACCAGCTTCACCAACCGGATGCGAGAACTGGAACCAGACCTGTCGGGCTTCCTGTTCGCCGGTGAGACCTACGACGCGGTGGTGATCAGTGCCCTGGCGGCGGAGCTGGCGGGCACGCCCGACCCCCGAGTGGTCCGCCAGTACATCAACGGGGTCACCACCGGAGGGCAGGAGTGTCGCTCGCCCGCCGAGTGCCTGGAGCTGGCTCGGGCCGGAATAGACCTCGCCTACCGGGGGGTTTCCCTCCGGGCCGGGGGGTTCACCGACGCCGGGGAGCCGGCCGCCGCCACGTACGCCACCATGCACTTCGGCCGGGATGGATACATCGACGATTCCCGAACTGAGTATCTGAGCGCGGGAGACGTCACCGCCACCACGACCGAGGAGCCCCCGCCCCCGAACCCGAACCTCGGGGGCGGGTTCGGGCAGCCGGAGCCGCTGCGGCTGGGCGGGCTGCTGCCGGAGACCGGAGACCTGGCGATCGCGTACCCCCCGCTGATCACCGCGGTGCGACTGGCGATCCAGGACATCAACGACGCCGGCGGGGTGTTCGGGGTGGACGTCGAATGGTTCGACGGTGACGACGGTACGGACCCGGAGGTGGCGCGGCGGACGCTGGCCGCCCACGTGGAGGACGGGGTGCACATTCTGATCGGTGCCGCCGCCTCCGGGGTGAGCGAGGCGATCCTGCCGGACGTGATCGCCGCCGAGCGGATCCTGTTCGCGCCCTCCAACACCGCTGCTGACCTGGGGGCCGACGACGACGGGTACTACTTCCGCACCGCTCCCTCGGACGAGCTGCAGGGTACGGCGGTGGCGGACGTGGTGCTGCGGGACGGCACCCGGCGGGTGGCCATCGTGGCCCGGGACGACGCCTACGGGCGAGGCCTACAGCAGAACACCAGGGAGGCGCTGCTCCGGTACGGGATGCCGGAGGAGGACCTCCACCTCTTCACGTATGCGGTGCCGGAGCAGGCCGGGCTGCCACTGCCGGGGCTGGACCGGTTGATCGACGACCTGACCGCGGCGGGGGTGGACGGCGTGGTGGTGATCGGTTTCGCCGAGGCCGCGCAGTTGATTCAGCGGCTGCACGATGAGGGGCTGCTCTACACGTTGGATTGACGACCGCATCCGCGGGGGTGGGGCGGCTGGAGAAAACCTTGGGCCGAGGCGGCGGGTACGCCGCCTCGGCCCTGGGGGTTCCGCCGCTTCGACGGTAGGTGCTGCCTACTCGCCGCTGCGCTGCTGCGGGATTTGGCCCTGCAGCAACGCCCGCACTTCGGACTCTCGGTAACGGCGGTGTCCGCCCAGCGTACGGATGGCGCTGAGCTTGCCCGCCTTCGCCCACCGGGTCACGGTCTTGGGGTCAACGCGGAACATCGAGGCGACCTCGGCCGGGGTCAGCAAGGGCTCGGGTTCATGCGTACGCGACGCCATCGGTCAGTTCCTCCAGAGTTGCCGGTCCTCCGCGGGGGTGCGAAGGTCGCGTTCGACGCATAACGGCCGGAGAGGTATCCAGCCAGCGCGCCTCTATGGTCCGGCTAGTCTGTGATGTCCGACATGGGCCGAACGGCCGAAGGTCACTGGATGTACGGATGATGGAATGACTGATTTATGACTTCATCTCATACAAAAGGGCGATTGACCATATCCCAAGGGGCATTCTGTCAGTTGGCCCGCTCCCGGAGCTGCACCAGTCGCCACCGCAGGACCAGCTGCTCGTACGCCTCGGTCGCGCCCTCGGTGTCACCACTGGCGAGACTAGCCAATCCGCGAGCGACCAGTTCCGGAGAGTCATCCTCCAACAGCAACTCATCCGGCAGTAACTCGACCAGGCCGCCATAGTCGAGTTCCAGCACGGACCCAGGGTGGAACTCCTCCAGCCACCGGGCGGTCTCCTCGACCGCCTCCGTGATCGGTGCCTCCCCCATCCACTTGCGCAGCACCGCCAGGCTGCGGTGGGCCCGCCGCCGGGCCTTGGAGATCCCGGTGCGGTACCGCAGCAGGCGGTCGCCCGGCTGGAGCGACACCTCCCGCTCCTGCGCGTCCACGAACACGAACCAGCGCAGCGGCACCCCCCAGGTGGATACCTGCTCATGCACCCGACCGGCCCGAAGCGGCTCGCGGTCCATCACCCCCTGGGCCAGCTCCACCAGCTGCGGCGGAATGAACGCGTCCGCGATCACCGGCGGCATCCCCTCCCGCGCGGTCAGCGCCGCCTCCGCGATCCGGATCCGCAGATCCCACGGACAGATCAGCGGATCCCCATTGGCCTCCAGGACGTAGGCCTCCCGCGGTAACTCCGGTAGCCGAGTCCAGCCGGCGCCCAGGGCTTCCCACACCGCCGCCCGCTGCTGACGGGGACCGTCCCGGGTCGACTTCGCGCGCCCCTGGTGCAGGTAGTCACGCCAATAGCGCTGCTCATCGCGGCCGAAGGCAGCCAGCGGCTCGTAGACACGCAGGTAGGCGGCGTACAGGGACGGCACCCCCCGATCCTACGGCGATCTCGGTAGGCGGCGGGCTGCCCGGTGGAGGTCTACCCTCAAGGTAACGCGGCGACCCAACGCGCCACGCTCCCGACGACAGCTCACAAGGCTGCGTCGAGGTCAGTAACTTCACAGGAGAGCAGAACCATGGCAGTTTTCTCCACCGGGTCTGACGCCACCGGCCACGAACAGGTGGTTTTCTGTCAGGACAAGCGGACCGGCCTGCGTGCCATCATCGGCATCTACTCCACCGCGCTCGGTCCCGCGCTCGGCGGTACCCGCTTCTACCCCTACGCCTCGGAGGAGGAGGCCGTCCAGGACGTCCTCGAGCTGTCCCGCGCGATGGCTTACAAGAGCTCGCTGGCCGGGCTGGACCTGGGCGGCGGCAAGGCGGTCATCTGGGGCGACCCGGAGCAGCTCAAGAGCGAGGCGCTGCTGCGCGCGTACGGGCGGTTCATCGAGTCGCTGGGCGGGCGCTACATCACCGCCTGCGACGTCGGTACGTACGTGGAGGACATGGACATCATCGCCCGGGAGACCCGCTGGGTGACCGGGCGCAGCCAGCAGTACGGGGGCGCCGGTGATTCCTCGGTGCTCACCTCCTGGGGCGTCTACCAGGGGATGCGGGCCGCCGCTGAGCATGTGTGGGGCACCCCGTCCCTGGCGGGGCGTCGGATCGGGGTCGCCGGCCTGGGCAAGGTCGGCAAGCACCTCGTAGGGCACCTGCGCAAGGAGGGGGCGACGGTGATCGCCACCGACATCGACGAGCGTGCCCGGGCCTGGGCCATCGAGCACCATCCGGAGGTCGAGCTGGTCGACGACAACCAGGCGTTGATCACCAGCGATTTGGACATCTACGCCCCGTGTGCGCTCGGAGGGGTGCTCAACGACCAGACCGTGCCGGTGCTCACCGCGAAGGTCATCACCGGGGCGGCCAACAACCAGCTCGCCCACCCTGGGGTGGAGAAGGCGCTGGCTGACCGGGGCATCCTGTATGTGCCGGACTACCTGGTCAACGCCGGTGGGGTGATCCAGGTCGCGGACGAGATCGAAGGATTCAACTTTGAGCGCGCCAAGCTGCGCGTAAGCAAGATCTACGACACCACCAAGCGGGTGCTGGCGGAGGCGGAGGCGGACGGGGTGCCGCCGGCGGTGACCGCCGATCGGATCGCGGAGCGGCGGATGGCCGAGGTGGGGCGGCTGCAGGCCATCCGGGTTCGTCCCCGCTGACCGATGATGCCGGGTGGGTGAATTTTGCCACACTCACCCGGCATCATCCGCCTCAGACCGGTCTTCTAGGGGCAGAACCGCGGGCGTTCTGCCCAGCTTTTTTGAGATGAAACACGCAGGTCGGGGGGTGAGGTGTCGATACCCGGAGTGTCGAGGTAACGTAAGAGCCACGAGAGATGCTGAACGACATCGGGGATCGCCTGAGGGCTTCCCCGAATTCTGTGCGAGGGGGTCGCCATGGGGCGCGGCCGTGCGAAGGCCAAGCAGGCAAAGGCGGCCCGGGAGCTCAAGTATCGCTCCCCGGAAACTGATCTCGAGGCGCTACAACGCGAGCTTTCGGGCAAGGGCAAGAAGGACGACGACGATCCCTACGCCGCCTACCTGGACGACGCGGATCAGGACGACGAGGCCGACGACTCCAGCTGGTCACGTCGCTGACCGGCTCCTGGCCCGCCATCCAGTCCCGGCATCGGCTTGGCTCCGCTAGCGCGGACGGTTGCTGAACTCGGTGAACTGGGTGGTGAACACGTCCGTCCAACGGGGGGCACCCCGTTCCGCTTCTGTCACTGCCCGACTCTGCTGCGCCGCCTCGGCGCGAGCCACCAGCTGCGCCAGCCCAGGCGCAGCGGCCCGCACCCGGTCCGCCAGCGATGAGGCGGACATCTCAGTGGGTGCGGGCCTCGGGCTCTTGGGCGCAGGATCCAGGCTTTGCTCATGCTCCTTGGGCATGATCGAGCACTCCCTCCAGTAACCGGATCTTGGTGTTTCGACAGTGTTCGGTCTCGGTGACGTCGAACCTGCCGTGTTCGAAGTAGCGGTTGGAGGCGTGAGCGCCGCCGCAGAAACCGAAGTACGGACACGTCTGTCGGCAGCGTTCCACCCCGGTCAGATATTCCGCCAGCCAACCCCGCGGCTGGTTCGCCGCCGCGACGATCGTGGCCAGCTCGGTGTCGAGGACGTTGCCGAGCGCGAAGTCCCCGTATCCGGGAGCGTGGTCGAACCCGGCCAGCTCCGGCGAGAACAGCACCACCCGACCGTCGTGGGCGATCGTGGGTACCGGATCCCGGCGGCGCGGCAGGACGGTGTCCTCCTGCCCGCGTAGCGCCGCCGCCAGGTAGTGCAGCGCCCACTCCACCTCCCGCAGCTCGATCCGGGGGTCGGCGGCCCAGGCGGCGGTCAGCTCCGCCCAAAACCCGCGCACCGCCTCCTCCCGCAGGGTGATGTCGCGGGTATTGACTCCTTCCCGCTCTTCGATGTTGATCCCCAGCCAGTAGCAGCCGAGTTGGCAGAAGTATTCATACAGCGGGCGCGCCAACTCGGGCCGGGGATCGGAGACCACGCAGATCACGGCGAACCGGATGCCGTGTCGGCGTAGCCGCTCGATGCCGTGCAGAATCCGCTCATAGGCCGGGCGTCCGGCCCGGTCGCGGCGGTGTGCCGGCCCGATCGGGGGGCCATCGATGCTCACCCCGATCTCCATCTGGTGCTGCTGGAAGAACTCACACCACCGGTCATCGATCAGGGTCGCGTTGGTCTGCACGTGGTGTTCGACCCCCTGGAACGGGGCCATCAACGCCGCCAGGTGTTCCCGGCCGGCGGCCAGCGGCTCCCCGCCGTGCCACACCACCGAGAAGCGCTCCACCTGCTGGGCCCACGTGTTGACCGTGCGGGCCACCGCCTCAGCCACCGCCACCGACATCCGTCGGTCCAACGCCCGGTGCGGTAGGTAGCAGTAGGAGCAGTCCAGATTGCACAAGGTGGTCGGCTGCAGCAGGACGTACGCCGGGATGTCCACGACGCCCCGCATCCCGCTCCAGGCCCCGGTCGAGGTCGGCCGGGGCGGCTGCTGCCGGGGTGCGACGACCACCGTGCGCCTCCTTCCCCCGTCCGAGCGCGCCCGGTATCAGGCTATTTCAGGCACTGGACCGAGACAAGGGGAGTGTTGTCCGTCAATGGTGGCGTTACCCTCCGGCGTACGAGTTGACCATCCGCACCTCGCCGGTACCTTCGATGACCTCACCGGCGACCCAGGCGTCCACCCCTCGACCACGCAGGAACGCCAGGGAGCGGTCGGCGTCCGCGGCCGACACCACCGCGAACATGCCCACCCCCATGTTGAAGGTGGACTCCATCTCCGAGTCCTCGATGCGGCCCCGGCGCTGCACCAGGTCGAAGATCGGCTGCGGGCACCAGGTGGACCGGTCCACCACCGCGTCCAGGTGCGGCGGCAACACCCGGTTGAGGTTGCCCGGGATACCGCCACCGGTGACGTGCGCCAGCGCGTGGACCTCGCTCTCCTTGATCAGGTCCAGACATTCCTTGGTGTAGATCTTGGTGGGGGTGAGTAGCTCCTCGCCCAGCGTCCGCTGCTTGCCCAGGTCATCCACCACCGAGTCCAAACGCAGCCGGCCGATCCCCAGCAACACGTGCCGCACGAGCGAGTAGCCGTTGGAGTGCAGCCCCGAGGAGCCCATCGCGATCACCACATCGCCGAGCTCCACCCGGTCCTTGCCGAGGATCGCATCCTCCTCCACCACCCCTACCCCGGTGGCGGCCAGATCGTACTCGTGCGGTGCCATCACCCCGGGGTGCTCCGCGGTCTCGCCGCCCAGCAGCGCGCAGCCGGCGATCTGGCAGCCGAGCGCCACTCCGGCGCCGATCTCGGCCACCCGGTCCGGCTGCACCTCCCCGCAGGCGACGTAGTCCAGCAGGAACAGTGGCTCGGCACCGCACGTCACGATGTCGTCGACCACCATCGCGACCAGGTCCAACCCGACCGTGTCGTGCACGTCCATGGCCTGCGCGATGAGCAACTTGGTACCGACCCCGTCGGTGGACGACGCCAACACCGGCTGTCGGTACTTCGTGAGATCCAGTTTGAACAGCCCAGCGAAGCCGCCGAGTGAGCTGAGCACCTCTGGGCGACTGGTGCGGTGGACGTGCGCCTTCAGCCGCTCCACCGCTTCCTCGCCGGCGTGGATGGACACTCCCGCGTCGGCGTAGGTCACCGTCCGCTTCGGGCTGGTCCGGGCCCGGCCACGACCGGCCCGGCCACTGCCCGCGCTCCAGGGAAGGTACTGGGCCTGCACGTCAGGACCATCGGTTACGTGGGTCACGCTCCACCTCTCGGTGTGGGTGCGGCCAACCGGGTTGGCCGGTCGGATGCGTCCTGGCCCGGGTCACGACCAGGGATGGGGCCGGGGGCGTCGGGTGTGGCGCCGTTGGCTCGGCGGTCAACCCCCTCCAGCAGGTGTGTGCCGATGAGCTGTTCCGCCGGCAGCTCGATGGGGTACCTTCCATCGAAGCACGCCAAGCACAGCCGCGTCTTCGGCTGTTCGGTCGCGGCTACCAGTCCATCTAGGGAGAGATAGCCGAGAGAATCGGCACCGATGGAGCGGCGGATGCCTTCCACATCCATCCCGCTCGCGATCAGCTCCGCTCGGCTGGCGAAATCGATGCCGTAGAAGCAGGGCCAGGTCACCGGTGGGGAGGAGATCCGGACATGCACCTCCACCGCCCCGGACTCTCGTAGCATTCGGACGATCGCCCGCTGGGTGTTCCCCCGGACGATGGAATCGTCCACTACCACCAGTCGCTTCCCCCGGACGTTGTCCCGCAGCGGGTTCAGCTTCAACCGGATGCCGAGCTGGCGCAGGGACTGGGAGGGTTGGATGAACGTCCGCCCCACGTACGGGTTTTTGACCAGGCCGGATCCGTACGGGATACCGGACGCCTCCGCGTATCCGATCGCGGCGGGAATCCCCGACTCCGGTACCCCGATCACCAGGTCCGCCTCGGCGGGCTGTTCGTCGGCCAACCGGCGACCGATCGCCACCCGGGCGGCGTAGACATTGCGGCCGGCGACGGTGCTGTCCGGACGGGCCAGGTAGACGTACTCGAAGACGCACCCGGCCGGAGTGGGCGCGGCGAACCGCGTCGAGCGCAGCCCATGCTCGTCCACGGCCAGCAGTTCGCCCGGCTCCACCTCGCGCACCACGGTGGCGCCGACGATGTCCAGCGCGGCGGTTTCGCTGGCCACCACCCAGCCCGAAGGCAGCCGCCCGAGCACCAGCGGCCGGACCCCGTACGGGTCGCGGGCGGCGTACAAGGTGGTTTCATCCATGAACGCGAAGCTGTAACCGCCCCGCAGGGTCGGTAGTACCCGCAGCGCCGCCTCCTCCACCGACAGGTCCGGGTAGCTGGCCAGCAGGGTGGCCACCAGGGCGGTGTCGGACGTCGCGGGCCCGATCGACGCGGCCCGGAGCTCGGCGACCTGGGCCGCCAGCTCCGCGGTGTTGACCAGGTTGCCGTTGTGCGCCAACGCGATCGTGCTGCCGGTGGGGGTGGCGCCCAGGATCGGCTGCGCATTCTCCCAGGTCGAGGAGCCGGTAGTGGAGTAGCGCGTGTGCCCGATCGCCAGGTGCCCGCGCAAGCTGGCCAGGGTCGGCTCGTCAAACACCTGCGCCACCAGGCCGAGATCCTTGTAGACCAGCACCCCGGAGCCGTCGCTGACGGCGATTCCCGCCGCCTCCTGGCCGCGGTGCTGAAGCGCATAGAGCCCGAAGTAGGTGAGTTTCGCTACTTCCTCACCCGGGGCCCAGACTCCGAAAACGCCGCACTCCTCACGCGCCTCGGGCAGGTCGAGGTCGGGCACCGGCACTCCTCTGATCGCCTCCGCTGCGCGGCCAAGTCTACGCGAGCCGGGGTTGGTCGGACATCGCCACGCGTACCCGGATGGAGTGGGCGACATCCCCTTTTAGGGTGGGCTACCGTCTGCTCAGGTCCGCTCCTCCGGTCGGACCAGCGGCAGGTAGTCGGACAGGTCGGCGCGCGGGCCACTGGCGTGCAACCGCCCCTGGGCCAGGGCGTCACCCCACGCCAAGCGACCTGTGGCGAGACTCACCCAGGTCACTGGATCAGTCTCCACCACGTTCGGTGGGGTGCCCCGAGTGTGCCGAGGACCGGGTACGCACTGTATCGCGCCGTACGGCGGGATCCGGACCTCCACCGAACGTCCAGGGGCGACCGCCGACAGGGTACGAAGCAATGACCGGACCGCGTCGGCGAGTATCCGACCGTCCGGAGTCCGACCGGCATCAAGGTCGGAAACGACCGTCATGATCGGTGTGGACTTTCCTGGCTGTTCGGGCACGACGGGACGATACGTCGTGGCCAAGCGGGCTGTCCACGGTACCTGGGTCGCGCGGAGCGGACTCGACAAGGCATAGTTTGCGACGGGTCCGTACGTGGAGGCCGACGGAGGTAGATCGAGGTGACCGGGCGACGCATCACGCTGCACGCTGGAGTGGTCGCGGCGGTCACCGCCGCCTTGCTCGCTCTGCCTGCCACCCCGGCCCACGCCCAGGCGAACCTGCACGTCGGCGGGGTCAACAACATCTCCCTGCAGGTGGGTGGGGGAGCGCAGTCCGTCAACCTGCAGGTGGAGAACCGAGGCGATGAGCCCTCCGCCGCGGCGCAGTTGACCCTGACCATCCCCGGCGACCTGTCCAGCATCGGGGTCCACATCGTCAGCCAACCGCCGGGGTGCACCCCCGGCGGTAACGGCAGCCGGCTGGACTGCACCATCGACCCGCTCGACCCGGGCGGCAGCTGGAGCGGCGTCGTGCAGATCGGGGTGCACGGTAACAGCAACGTGCAGGCCGGTGAGCGGCGCAGCGGTCAAGTCCAGGTCGTGGTGAGCGGGGTCCACCCCCCGACCACGTTCGGGGTGACGGTGCACGGGCCGGAGCGGGCGCCGACCGTGGAGGAGGTCTCCGGATACGTCACCAACGAACGCACCGGGGAGCGGATCAGCGGCGCCACCGTGTACCTGGTGGATGGCGAGCGCGCGACCTATCAGGCCACCACCGACGCCAACGGCGAGTTCCGGTTCGTCGGCGAGCGGATCGCCCCCGGCACGATCGGGCTGCGGGCCAGCATGGATGGTTACGAGGGGGACGCGGTCACCCAACAGGTGGGCGCCGGACAGCGGCTGACCGGGATCCAGCTCACCCTCCGCAGCACCGCCAGCCCCACCCCGAGCGCTACCCGCAGCGCCAGCCCCACCCCGAGCGCCACCGCCAGTCCCTCCCCGGCCGCGGCCGCGGTGGAGCCCCCCGACACCGGGATGACGTTCTTCACCCGGTTGATGATCGTGCTCGGGGTCCTGTTCCTGTTGATCGGCATCGGGGCGATCGCGTTCCTGATCTGGCGCCGTCGCCGGGAGCAGGCCGAGGAGGACGAGGGTCCGGACGACACCGCGCTGCCGACGTCCGGGCCGCCCGACCCGGCGCCCCGGCCGGGCAGCCGCGGGATCTACCGCCCCGCCCCGGACAACCCCACCCAGGTGATCAGCCCGGCTGGCGGCGGTCCGCGGACCGCGGTGATGCCATCGGGGGGCGGCCTGGCCGACGCGCCCACCATGCTCCACCCGCGCGCAGGCGCCGGAGCTACGGACGAAACCACCGTGCTGCCCTCGCCCACCGGAGCGGGGGCCGGGGCCGCCGATGAGACCACGGTGCTGCCCCGGGCGCAGGATCCCCCCGGCCCCCGGCCGCCGGTACCCGGGACCCCACCGCCGCCGCGGACCGGTGGGCCCACCTACGGTGAGCCGACCCGCGCCATGGACGACCCGCGGGCTCGCGGAGCGGGGGGACCGTCCGGTCCGGGGTACGGCAGCCCGGTCACCCGGCCGGAGGCAGACGGTGGATACGGCGGGGCTGACCAGCCGACCGGGCGGCACGGCTACGGCGCCGCCCCCTACGAGGGGGGAGGCGGGGCGTACGGCCCGGATCCGTACACCGTCTCCAGCGGCGGGCACCGGTTGGGGCACGATGCGGGCCCGGACTATGAGTCACCGACTTCCGCCGCTCCTCGCTCCGGGTACGGCGCGGGCCAGTCCGGCTACGACCGGTTCAACTACGACCAGCCGACCCAGACCCCACCCGGCTACGACCAGCCGACCCAGACCCCGCCCGGCGCCCGTCCCGGCTATGCGCCCGGCGGGTACGGCGCCGAACCCGACAGCTATGGCGCCGAGTCCGGCGGCTATGGCGCCGAACCCGGTGGCTACGGCGCCCCGGGGTACCGCCGGGCGGAGGAGTACGGCGGCCCCGGCGGTTATCTGCCGTCCGGGGAGACCGGGCAGGCCGTTCCGCACCCCCGCACCGGTGACCAGTCCGACGGCTACCCGCCGGCGGGTGACTATCCCCGGGCGGGCGGCTACCCCCCGTCGGACGGGTATCCGCCGGCCGGTGGCCACCCCGGGATGGGAGCGGGATACCCCGCCCGGGACGCCCACTCTCCCGCGGGCAGCGGAGGCTACCCGTCGACCGGCGCCGGTTACCCGCCCAGCGGCGGTGGTGGCTATCCCCCCGCCAGCGGCGGCTATTCCCCGGCGACCGGCGGTGGCTACCCCGCGGGCGGCCACGACTCCGGATACGGCGGGCAGGCGCCGTATGGGCAGTCCGGCTACCCGGGTTCCGGCTACGGGCAGCAGGCTGGATACGCCGATGAGCGGTATCCGGGCGCCGACCCCCACTCCGACCAGGGCCGATCGGTGCCGCGGCCCCGCGCCGGTGAGCCTGAACGCCGGCTGGACTGGCTGGACAACTGATCGAGCGCATCGACCGCCGGGCGGCCTGGCGTTGAGGTCGCCCGGCGGTCTCCGCTAGGTGCCGAATGGCGGGATCCGGCGGCGCCGACGCCAGGGGCGGACCCTGTCAGGCGCCGCCGTGGCTTACTCGGGGCGGGCGGTGAGCTGATCGAACAGCTTCGGCAAGGTGCTGGACCAAGCGGTCCGCAGCTCGGCCAGGTCGATCTCGAACTGCCCGGTCACGGTCAACGGTGCGTCCGCCCCGGCGACCACCCCGAGCGGGGTCCACGGCACCTGGTGCTCCTCACACTGGGCCGCGAACGCCTTCTCCCGCCCTAGCGGCACGCTCACCAGCGCCCGCCCGGCCGACTCACTGAACAGGAACCCGAACGGTCCACCCGGCGCGTCCTCCGGCAGCGCCACGGTGGCGCCGTACCCGTGCCGCAGACACGCCTCCACCAGCGCCTGCGCCAACCCGCCCTCGGACAGGTCGTGGGCGCTGCGGAGCAGGTCCAGGTCGCGTGCCGCCCGGATCAGCGTGGCCAGCCGCTGCTCGGCGGCGAGATCCACCGCCGGTGGCGAGCCACCCAGGTGGCCGTGGGTCACCCACGCCCACTCCGAACCGGACAGCTCCTCTCGGGTCTCACCGACCAGGATGATCACGTCGCCGGGGTGGGAGAACCCCATCGGGATCCGGGTGGCGACGTCCTCCAGCACCCCCAACACCCCCACGATCGGGGTGGGGTTGATCGCCACCGGGCCGGTGGCGTTGTAGAAGCTGACGTTGCCGCCGGTGACCGGAATCCCCAGCTGCGCGCAGCCCTCGGCCAGCCCCCGGACCGCCTCGGCGAACTGCCACATCACGTGCGGGTCCTCCGGCGACCCGAAGTTGAGGCAGTTGGTCACCGCCACCGGCACCGCGCCGGAGACGGCCACGTTCCGGTACGCCTCCGCCAACGCCAGCTGCGCCCCGGTGTACGGGTCGAGCCGGGTGTAGCGGCTGTTGCCGTCGACCGACAGCGCCACCCCGACCCGGGTGCGCTCATCCAGCCGGATCACGCCCGCGTTCTCCGGCATCGCCGCCACGGTGTTGCCGCGTACGTACCGGTCGAACTGCTCGGTGATCCAGGTGCGGTCGCACAGGTTCGGGGAGGCGGCCAGTCGCAGCACCGTCTCGCGCAGCTGCTCCCCGGTGGTCGGTCGGGGCAGGGTTTCGGCCCGGTCCGCCTGCAGCAGCGGCAGATCCGCCGGTTCCCGGATCGGCCGGGCGTACACCGGGCCGTCGTCGGCCAGGCTGCTCGGCGGCAGCTCCGCCACGGCGTGGCCGTGCCAGGTCACCCGCAGGATCCCGGTGTCGGTCACCGTGCCGATCGCGGTGGCGGGCACACCCCACTTCTCCGCCACCGCCAGCACCGCCTCCAGGTGCTCCGGGGCGACGATCAGCAGCATCCGCTCCTGCGACTCGCTGGCCAGGATCTCGTGCGGCGCCATCGACGGCTCCCGCAGCGGCACCCGCTCCAGCGCGATCTCCATACCGGTGCCGGCGGCCGCCGCCGTCTCCGACAGCGCGCAGGTCAGCCCGGCCCCGCCCAGATCCTGCACCCCGACCACCAGGCCGGCCTCGTACAGCTCCAGGCAGGCTTCGATCAGCAACTTCTCCATGAACGGGTCGCCGACCTGCACCGACGGGCGCTGAGTCGCCGCCTCCTGGTCAAACCCGGCGCTGGCCAGCACCGACACCCCACCGATGCCGTCCCGGCCGGTCAGCGCGCCCATCAGCACCACCAGATTGCCCGGGCCGGTGGCGGCTTTGTTCTGCAACCGGTCGACCGGCAACACCCCGAGACAGAGGGCGTTGACCAACGGGTTGCCCTGGTAGCAGGGGTCGAACACCACTTCGCCGCCGATGTTCGGCAACCCGAGGGCGTTGCCGTAGCCACCGATCCCGGCCACCACCCCCGTCAGCACCCGGGCGGTGTCGGGGTGGTCGGCCGCCCCCACCCGCAGCGGGTCCATCACCGCCACCGGTCGGGCGCCCATCGCCAGGATGTCCCGGACGATCCCACCCACGCCGGTGGCCGCCCCCTGGTACGGCTCGATGAACGACGGGTGGTTGTGCGACTCCACCTTGAAGGTGACCGCCAACTCGTCGGTAATCTTCACCACCCCGGCGTTCTCGCCGATCCCGGCCAGGAGCCGGTCCGACGACGGGGCCAAATCCTGGAACTTGCTCAGATGGACCTTGCTCGACTTGTACGAGCAGTGCTCGCTCCACATGATCGAGTACATGGCGAGCTCGGACTCGGTCGGCCGGCGGCCGAGGACCTCCCGAATCCGCTCGTACTCGTCCTCCCGCAGTCCCAGCTCCTCATAAGGCTGCTGCTGGTGCGGGGTCTCGGCGGCGCGCGCCACCGTGTCCAGGTGATCCCACTCGATGCCTTGAGGTTCCAACTCCACGCTCACGCGGCGACTCCGGCCAGATGCTTGAGGACCGAGGTGAACACTGTCAGCCCATCAGTGGAGGGGCCGGTCAGCGGGTCCACCGCGTGCTCCGGGTGGGGCATCATGCCCACCACGTTGCCAGCTTCGTTGCAGATCGCCGCGATGTCCCGCATCGACCCGTTGGGATTGTCGTCGACGTACCGGGCCACCACGCGCCCCGAGCGCTCCAGCTCATCCAGGGTGGCGGTGTCGGCCACGTACCGACCTTCCCCGCTCTTGAGCGGGATCACGATCTCCTGCCCCGGGGTGTAGCCCATGGTCCACGCGGTGCGGTTGGTCTCCACCTGTAGCCGCTGGTCCCGGGCGCGGAAATGCAGGTGCTGGTTGCGGGTCAGCGCCCCGGGAAGCAGGTGCGCTTCGCACAGCACCTGGAAACCGTTGCAGATCCCCAGCACCGGGGCGCCGGCGGCGGCCGCCGCCATCACCGACTCCATCACCGGTGCGAACCGGGCGATCGCGCCGCAGCGCAGATAGTCGCCGTACGAGAAGCCACCAGGCAGGATGATCGCGTCCACCCCGTACAGCTGGTCGTCGGCGTGCCACAGTGACACCGCCTCTCCACCGGCCAGCCGCACCGCGCGGGCAGCGTCGACGTCGTCGAGCGACCCGGGGAAGGTGACCACCCCGATCCTCATGCCGGCTCCCCAGCCGGCTCCTCGTCGGAGACGAAGGAGACCGTGTAGTCCTCGATCACCGGGTTGGCGAGCAGCCGGTCGGCCAGCTGGCGCACCGTCTCCGGCTCCGGGGGTTCGGTGAATTCCAGTTCGATCCGGCGCCCGATCCGGACGGACGTGACCCCGGTCACTCCCAGCCGCGGTAGTGCATTGGCCACGGCCTGACCCTGGGGATCAAGGATCTCTGGCTTGAGCATGACGTCGACAACGACGCGCGCCACGAAAGACTCCTGACATGCAAGGGATCGGCTGCGGCAAGAATACCGCGCCGCCTGGTCAGACGATCGTTGCCCTTCCGGAAGGAGGCTTGCCGGTCAGGACAGCGCGGACCAGACGGTCGCCACCGCCAGCAGTGCGCATACCCCCGCCGCTACGTACCGAACGATCGACAGCCGTACCCGCCGCAGCAGCCACCGCCCCAGCAGCACCGCCGCCCCCGAGACCGCCGCGAGCGCGGCGAACGCCCCGACGAACACCGCCACCGGCGGCTCCCCTCTGGCCACCAGCCCCGCGGTGAACAGTTGCGACAGATCCCCCCATTCGGCGGTGGCCAACAGGAGGAAACTCGCCCCGTACGCGGCCAACCCCTGCCGGGCACCGGTCACCTTCGAGGCGTACTCCTGCTCCTGTTCCCGCTCCTCGGCGTCGGCCCGGCGGGCGGTACGCAGCATGATCACCGCGCCGACCGCGAACAGGCCGGCCGCCACCAGCCGGACCGGGGTGTCCGGCAGGAGCGCCACCACACTGCCGGCCGCCACCGCCAGCAGGGTGTGCAGCGCGAACGCGGACACCACCCCCAGCCACACCGCCAGGGCGCGGTACCGGGTGGACAGCACCAAGGTGGCGACGAACGTCTTGTCCGGCAGCTCCAGTACCGCGATGGTGCCGAACGCGGTCAGTGCGGCGATCAACCAATCCACGAGGACCCAGTCTGGCACCCCCGGCGCCGGCGCCGCACCGGGCGGTCCGTCACGAGTCGACCCGGATCCTGAGCTGGCGCAGCGGGCGCACCCGGAGCAGCGCGACCCCGATCCCCACCGCCCCGACCAGCAGCGGGGTCAGGAGCAGCGCCAGCCCGTCGAACCGGGTGGGGCTGACGAGCCCCCGGGCCCACCACAGCGTGTACATCTGGGTGGTGACAGGGTCATCGGCGACCACCAACGGCCACCGCATCGACCGGGCCTGGAGCAACCAGGTGGCGGCACCGGTCAGCACCACCACCGGCGCCGCCCGGGCGAGCAGCTGGCGGTACGACAGACGATCATCCGATTCGGTCGAAGGAGGCTCGGTGAGCCCCAGGAACAGCATGGTGAACAGGCGCTCTCCGTAGGAAGGGTCGCGGGCGCTGACGAGACCGCCTGGCGTGACTACACATTGAACGGATGGTAGCGACAATCGCCGTGGCGGCCGATCCGATCGCGAGGAGGCGCGACTAGAGCAGCGGGCCCGGGGTGTAGGCGGCGGCGTCCGGGTGGGCGGCGACCACCTTCTCCACCTCCGCCACCACCGCCGCGACCTGAGTCGGGGCGGCCCCGACGAAGGCGGTCCGGTCGGCCACCAGCGCGTCGATCTCCGCTCGCGTCAGCGGGAACCGCTCGTCGGCGGCCAACCGGGCGAACAGATCGTTCTCTCGCTGGCCGTGTTCCCGCATGGCTAGCGCCACCGCGACCGCGTGCTCCTTGATCACCTCGTGGGCGGTTTCCCGGCCGGCGCCCTTGCGCACCGCGCCCATCAGCAGCCGGGTGGTGGCCAGGAAGGGCAGGTACCGGTCCAGCTCGGCCGTGATCACCGCCGGGTAGGCGCCGAACTCGTCCAGCACGGTCAGCAGGGTGGCGAACATGCCGTCGGCGGCGAAGAACGCGTCCGGCAGCGCCACCCGGCGCACCACCGAGCAGGAGACGTCCCCTTCGTTCCACTGGTCGCCGGCGAGTTCAGCCACCATCGACTGATAGCCGCGCAGCAACACCGCGAAGCCGTTGATCCGTTCGCTGGAGCGAGTGTTCATTTTGTGCGGCATGGCCGACGAACCGACCTGCCCGGGCTGGAATCCCTCGGTGACCAGCTCCTGCCCCGCCATCAGCCGGATGGTCAGCGCCAGCGAGGAGGGGGCGGCGGCCAGCTGCACCAGGGTGGAGAGCACTTCGAAGTCCAGCGAGCGGGGATAGACCTGGCCGACCGACTCCAGCACCCGGGTGAACCCGAGGTGGGCGGCCACCCGCCGCTCCAGTTCAGCGAGCTTCTCCGGATCGTGGTCGAGCAGATCCAGCTGGTCCGCGGCGGTGCCGACCGGACCCTTGATGCCCCGCAGCGGGTACCGCTCGATCAGGAAGTTCAACCGCTCGTACGCCAGCAGCAGCTCCTCGGCGGCGGTGGCGAACCGTTTGCCGAGGGTGGTGGCCTGCGCCGCCACGTTGTGGGAGCGGCCGACCAGCACCGTGTCGGAGTGTTCGACCGCCAGTCGCGCCAACCGGGCCAGGGTGGCGATGGTCCGGTCCCGGATCAGCTGCAGGGAGGAGCGGATCTGGAGCTGCTCCACGTTCTCGGTCAGATCCCGAGAGGTCATCCCTTTATGGATGTGCTCGTGCCCGGCCAGCGCGGAGAACTCTTCGATCCGAGCCTTCACGTCGTGCCGGGTCACCCGCTCCCGGGCGGTGATCGATTCCAGGTCGACCTGGTCGAGCACCCGCTCGTACGCCTCGATCACCCCGTCCGGCACCGGCACCCCCAGGTCCCGCTGGGCGCGCAGCACCGCCAACCACAGTCGGCGCTCGGTGCGGACCTTCTCCTCCGGGGACCAGATGGCGATCAGCTCAGGCGAGGCGTACCGCTGGGCCAGCACATTTGGGATCACTCGCTCATCCTACGAACGCCCAGGCCAGCTCCTTGCCGCACTTGCCGAAGTCCAGTCTCTGAGCCGAGCCCGGGTGTGGCGGGGAGGAGATGCGAATTACCCGGTAGTCACGCCCCGGGACAGTGAACGCGGCACCGGACAAAACCGCGCGGGGTCTGCCATGGCCACGGCAGACCCCGCGCGGTGACAAGATTCGTTGTTGTCGATCAGTCGTCGCTGCTGAAAGTGACCCGGCGCTTGCGACTGAACAGGTACAGCCCGATCCCACCGGCCAGCACGACCACGCCGGCGATCGCGATCAGGACCGTGGTGGTCCCGGTGACCGGGAGGCCCCCGCCACCGCCACCGCCGAAGGTGATGGCGGCGGTGTTGTTGGACAGATTCGGGTCGTTCGGACCCTCAAACACGGTGACCGAGCCCGCACCGGTGGTCGGGTCAGTGACCTTCACGCGGAACGGGAACAGCCAACTGTCGCCCGGTCGGAGCGCGAACTCCGACACTGAACAGAGGTAGACCTGCCCGTCGACCTGGTTACGCCGGCTCCAGTCCGGATTCCCGTCGCCATCCGGCGGGTAGCAGCCCGACGTGTACTGCAGGTCGCCTTCCGGAGGAAGGATCTCCTCGACCGTCACGCCGTCGGGGAAGGTGATGACGACGTGGGGGGTCGTGTCCATACCCTCCCCGGGCAGGCGCGCGGCCAGCGCGGCCGGCCCGTGGTTGGTGATTCCGACCTCGACCACGGTGCTGGAGCCGACTGAATCCGGCAGGTCAGCACCGACCGCCGCGAGGTCGGTCGCGTGGTCACCAGCGGTGAACCGGACGCTGGCGAAGAAGCTGTCTCCGGTGAACTCCTCCCCGGAGACCAGTTCCAGGGTCAGTGGTGGACCGTCGCCGGGTTCTCCGTCCGGCAGCTCGAACCACGAATCCGTACCGGTGACGTCGTAGCCGGCGAAGATGAGCTGCCGGTGGGGGACGTCCGGGGCGATCCGGAGCTGCACCGCACTGTCCTCAGTGACGCGGGCGGTCTCACCGGGTGCCAGCGTGAAATCGAACAGACAGGTCGCGTGATCGCGGTATTCCGGATCGTAGTAGCAGTTGCTGAACCGCTGGGTAAGCTCGGCATACTCGTCCCCCCACAGCTCGATGACCACCTGCTGCGCGGTGGCTCGGTTCGCAGCATTGTGGATCATCGGCCGGTAGGACACGATCTGGCCCGGACTCACCGGGTCGTCGAAGGTGTAGCTCTGCGCCCACAGCTCCGGAGATTCGTACGGTTCGACGATGGTGATCGTCTCGACCTCCACCACCGGCGCGAGGCCCTCACCGGAGACCGTCAGGACGATCTCGCCAGAGTCTCCCACCGACGCGCCGGGGGCGACGATCAGGTTGAACCGCAGCGCCGGTGACTCATCCTCCGGATCTGGCAGGGGGAGGACACAGGTGGTGATCAGGTCAGCGGCGGTGCAGGCATCGTCAGAAGTCCTGAAAATGACCACCCCGTCGACGCCGCTGGCATCGATCTCCACTGTGAGGATTTCCGGCAGATCCGGGTGAGGGAAGTATCCTATGTAGAGGCGTCCGGGCAGGCCGCCGGATGACTCGTCATAGTCGGCGGGGACGTCTCCGATGCTTAAACTCGCCCAGACCTCTGGTTGGTCAACGGCCCTGGCCGGGGTAGCGGCGATGGCGGTGACCAGGGTCGCCGCCCCGACGGCTGCGCCGATTCGTGACCACACTCGAGAAATGGTCATCACGCTCCTTTATGGAAGAGGCCGCCGAGCATGGTAGATGAAGGCCATGACAAACACGACCTCATAGATCGGTTCATGCCTGGAACGACCGGGAGACGCAGCCGCCTCGTTGGTGGACATTTCAGAATTTTTGCCAAGTAAGGAAAAATTTCCCGAGCGTAGCTTCACGGGAAGGTAGCGGACCCATCGGAGGCGGCGCCGCCAGAGGTGTACCGGGTAAAGTTACTGGCCAGTAGACAGGGAAGGGGTGCGGCGTGGCCGACATCGACTTTGACAACCTCGAAGGGATCGAGCCTCAGCAGTTCCGTCAGTTGGTCAAGCAGACCAGCGACCAGAAGCTGGCGGAGCTGATGGGTGGGGAGCACCGGGGGCGCATCCTGGACGCGATCTTCACCCGGTTCCCGAAGCAGTTCCGGGCTGACAAGGCCGGCGACCTGCAGGCGGTGATCCACTGGGTGGTGGGTGGCGGACCGGACGGCCGCAGCGACACCTACCAGCTCGTGATCGAGAACGGCAGCTGCACCAGCTCGGCCACCCCGGATCGGGAACCGCGGCTGACGCTCACCCTCGGGGCGGTGGACTTCCTGAAGGTGGTCTCCGGAGCCGGCAACCCGATGATGATGTTCATGACCGGCAAGCTGAAGGCCAAGGGCGACCTGGGCTTGGCGACCAACCTCGCCAACCTGTTCAACCTGCCCCGGTGAGCTAGTCCGCTGATGCCGGCGGCGTGCCGTCGAGCGGGCGAGATCGGGTGCGAGGTCGGCTAGCTGGTGACCGCCACTGAGGCCTCACCAGCGGTGGGCACGCGGATCTCGCCCGCGACCGCGGCCCGGGCGATGTCGGTGCGGTAGTGGGCTCCGGCCAACCGGACCCCCTCCACCAGCCGATAGGCCGCGGCGCGGGCGGCCGCCAAGTCGACCCCCGTAGCGGTGCAGGCCAGCACCCGCCCCCCGGCCGACACCAGGGCGCCATCGGCGCGGCGAGCCGTACCGGCCTGGAGCACCCCGGGCTGGTCCGCACCTTCGATCACGTCTCCGGTCCGCGGAGAGCTCGGGTAGCCGGCGGCGGCCACCACCACCGTGACCGCCGCGCCCGGGCGCCACCGCAGCGGTGGCTGCTCCGCCAGTCGGCCGGTGGCGGCCGCATGCAGCAGACTGGCCAACGGGGTATCCAACAAGGACAGTACGACCTGTGTCTCCGGGTCGCCGAACCGGCAATTGAACTCGATCACCGCCGGCCCCCGCGCGGTCAACGCCAGGCCGACGTAGAGCACCCCCTGGTACGGCGTGCCCCGCCGGGCCAACTCCGCCAGCGTCGGGTGCACGATCGCGGCCATCACCCGGTCGGTCAGATCCGCCGGCGCCCACGGCAGCGGCGAGTAGGCGCCCATCCCACCGGTGTTCGGCCCGGTGTCACCGTCCCCGACCCGCTTGAAGTCCTGGGCCGGCAGCAGCGGCACCGCGGTGGTGCCGTCGCAGAGCACGAACAGCGACACCTCCGGCCCGGCCAGGTACTCCTCCACCACCACCCGCCGGCAGCCGGCCGCGTGCGCCAAGGCCGCGTCCCGGTCTTCGGTCACCACCACGCCCTTGCCGGCGGCCAGGCCGTCGTCCTTCACCACGTACGGCGGGCCGAACTCGGTCAGGGCCGCCTCGACCTCCGCCGGCGTTTCACACACCCGGGACCGGGCGGTCGGCACCCCGGCGGCGGCCATCACCTCCTTGGCGAACGCCTTGGAGCCCTCCAGGCGGGCGGCTGCGGCGCTCGGCCCGAAGCACGGCACCCCTTTGGCCCGCAACGCGTCCGCCACCCCGGCCACCAACGGCGCCTCCGGCCCCACCACCACCAAGTCGGCGGAGAGACCCACCGCCAGATCGGCGACCGCGGCCGGGTCGGTGACATCCACGCCGGGACGCAGCTCCGCCCACTCACCGATGCCGGGGTTACCCGGGGCCGCCACCAGATGGGTGACGACCGGATCCTGACGCAGACCCCGCGCGAGCGCGTGCTCACGTCCGCCGCTGCCCAGCAGAAGTACCCGCACGTCGGCCGATCCTACGCCGTGGCCGGGGCAGGGGTCGGGACCGGCACCGAGGTGCGTCGGTACTGCCGGGCGCGCAGGTAGCCGACGCCGCCCACCAGACAGCCGAGGGTGGTGACCACCCCGGCGGACAGCAGCGCACCACGGGCACCGAGCAGGTCCGCCATCCACCCCAGCACCGGGGCCCCGGTGGCACCGGCGAGCGCGCTGACCGCGCTCACCACCGCCAGTACCCGGCCGCGGACCGCCAGCGGGTTGTCCAGCTGCATCCGCGTGGACACGATCGTGTCGACCACCACCGCGACCGCCGCGATCGGCAGCATGGCCGCCGCGAACATCCACAGGCCGGGTGCCAGCCCAGACAGCGCCTGCAGCAGGCTCATGCCCACCCCCAGCACCACCAGGTGCCGGCCGTACATCCGCCCGGCGCGCGCGGCGAACAGCCCACCGAGGGTGGCGCCGATCGCGAACACTGTCGACAGCAGTCCGTATCCCTGGGCACCGGCCGCCAACGGCCCGTCGCTCATCGCGGCCATGGTCACCTGGTAGTTACGGCCCAGGCTGCCGAGCAGGAACGCCAGCCCGAGCGTGACCAGCATGTACCGGTCGGACAGCACGTACCGCAGGCCGGCCCAGGTGCTCATCGGCACCGACTCAGCCGGGGTCGATTCCTGCGCACCCGGGTGGGCCAGCGGGTCCACTGCGGTCGGATCCAGCGGCCGCAGCCGGTACATCACCGCGATCACCAGCAGGAAACTGACGGCGTTGATCAGGAACACCGGGCCGGGGCCGGTGATCCCCATCAGCGCCCCACCCAAGCTCATCCCGACCACGCGCCCACCCGAGCTGATCAGGGAGCCAGCCGCCAGGGCCGGGCCGAGATGGTCTCGATCCACCAAGGTGGAGCCGAAGCGGCCGAGCGCGGGCCCCTCCACCGAGTTGACCACCCCGGCGGTCAGCATGGTCGCGTACACCCAGCCGACCGGGTTGAGGTCACTGGTGGCGACTACCGCCAACACCACCGACAGCAGGGCGTGCGTCAGCTGGGTGACGCTCAGCATGGGGCGCGCCGGCAGCCGGTCCGCCAAGGTGCCGGCCCATGGGCCGAGCAGCAGCACCGGCAGGGTGCTCACCAGGATGCCCAGCCCCATCTGGGTGGCCGAACCGGTGGCGGTCAGTAGCAGCCAGTTCGCGGCCAATACCTGCATCCAGGACCCCGTGGTGGAGATGACGTTGGCGCCGCTCCACAGCCGGAAGTTCCGGAACCGGAACGGGGTCAGGATGAGTGGCGGGGAGATGGACCGGGGGAACCGGAGGGGGAATCGCATCGCGAAGCAGGGGGTGGGGGACACGGGACCGCCCCCGCCACCCGGCCACCGCCGGGGGGAACGCGGCCACCGGGTGGCGCGGACCCTGCCAGCATGGCGTGCCAGCTGCGCTGGGTACAACGATTAGCAACGGATCGTGAGGGCACTCACGATCCGGCCCGCGGTCGGGCTGGTCAGGAGGGCAGCAGCGGGTGCCGCACCACATTCGCTTCCCGGCCGGGGCCGACTCCGACCAGGCTCACCCGGGCACCGCACAGCTCCTCGATCCGCTCGAGGTATCGGCGGGCGTTGGCCGGCAGGTCGTCCTCTGACCGGGCCTTGGAGATGTCCTCCGACCAGCCCGGAAGGTCCTCATAGATCGGTACGGCGTGGTGGAAGTCGGTCTGCGTGGCGGGCATCACGTCCACCCGTCGGCCGTCGACCTCGTATCCGACACAGATCCGCACCGTCTCCAGGCCGGACAGCACGTCCAGCTTGGTCACCACCAGGTCGGTGATCCCGTTGACCTGGACCGCGTACCGGCCGACCACCGCGTCGAACCAGCCGCACCGGCGCTGCCGGCCGGTGGTGGTGCCGTACTCGTGGCCGACCGTCCGCAGGTGGTTGCCGGCGTCGTCGAACAGCTCGGTCGGGAACGGTCCGGACCCCACCCGGGTGGTGTAGGCCTTGGCGACGCCGATCACCTGGGTGATCGCGGTGGGCGGGATGCCGGTGCCCACGCAGGCCCCGGCCGCGGTCGGGTTGGAGGAGGTCACGAACGGGTAGGTGCCGTGGTCCAGGTCCAGCATCGTGGCCTGGGCGCCTTCCAGGAGCACCGTGGCCCCCCGCGCCAACGCGTCCCACAGCACCGGCCGGGTGTCGGCGATGTGCGGGCGCAGCCGCTCCGCGTACGCCAGGTACTCCTCCACCACCGCGTCGACGTCGATCGCCTTGCGGTTGTAGACCTTGGCGAGGACCTGGTTCTTCTCCCGCAGCACCAGCTCCAGCTTCTGGCGCAGAATGCCGGGGTCCAGCAGGTCCTGCACCCGGATGCCGGTCCGGGCCACCTTGTCGGCGTACGCCGGGCCGATTCCCCGGCCGGTGGTGCCGATCCGGGCCGCGCCCAGGTAGCGCTCCACCACCCGGTCCAGCGCCCGGTGGTGCGGCATGATCAGGTGGGCGTCACCCGAGATCAGCAGCCGGGACACGTCCACGCCGCGCTCGGTCAGCCCGTCCATCTCGGTGATCAGCACCTTCGGGTCGATCACCACCCCGTTGCCGAGCACGGTGACCGCGTTCGGAGACAGCGCCCCGCTGGGCATCAGGTGCAGCGCGTACCTCTGACCGTCCGGGGTGACCACGGTGTGGCCGGCGTTGTTGCCGCCGGAGAACCGGACCACGTAGTCGACCCGCGACCCCAGCAGGTCGGTAACCTTGCCTTTGCCTTCGTCGCCCCACTGGGCGCCGATCAGCACGATCGCTGGCATTCCTATCGCCTCCCGGGGTGCCGGGCGCGGACCGCGCGACACCCGGGCAGCCAGGGTAACAAGGAGACGACAAGTGGTGGACGTGGTGGTGCTCGCCCTGGCGGACCGAGACGGCCAGACCGGTATTCGGACCCCAGTCCGGGCCTGTCTGGACGCCCTGACCGCCAGCGGTGCCCACGCGGAGGCGGTGACCGCCACCTCCGACGCGGAGATCGATCAGGTACTGGCCCGGCTGGATGACCCCGACACCCGACTGGTGGTGGCCTCCGGGGTGGATGGGCAGCTACGGGCGGTGGTGCGGCGGATGGTCCGGCGGTGGGCGCCGCCCCCGTCCAAACGCCCGGCCGACCTGCCGGAGCACCGGACGGTGCCGGACCTCCCAGCGATCGGGGTGTTGCCGCTGGACCCGACCACCGGCCCGGCCGCGACCGATCTGGCGGCCCAGCTGGGGCTGCCCCGTGCCCCCGCCGAGGTGGCGGCGGCGGTGTTGGGGGACCGCATCCGGCGGCTGGATCTGCTCCGGCACGACGGTGGTTCCGTGACCCTGGACGGGGCCCTACTCGGCGACAGTGATGAGCAGGGCCGCGCGGTGCCGTGGCGTGCCCGGATCGAGGTGGATGATGCGGTGCTGGCCACCGGCGAGGAGCCGTTGCTGGCGGCGGTGATTGCCAACGCCGGCGGCTACCGGCGGCCGGACGGCCTGCCGCTGCTCACCGACCCCGACCCGACCGATGGGCGCGTGGCCGCGGCGGTAGCGGTACCGGTGCGGAGCCGCTGGCGGCGCCGCGTTCGGGTGGAGGTTCGGCGCGCCCGGGGACGGGCGGTGATGGTGCGCCCCGCCGATGACGGGGTCGCCTTCCTGGACGACGGGGTGGCGGGGGTGTTGACCCGGCAGCGGTCCTGGTGGGTGGAGGCGGGCGCCTGGGCGGTCTACACCGGCTGACGCCCGTGCCCCTCCGCCGCGGTAGCCATCGTCAGCCGCTGGCGAGCGCGTCCCCGGCGGCCGGGTCGCAGTCCCGCAGGAACTGCGCGCACCGGGCCGCCTCGTCCGCCTCTCCGATCGCGGCGGCGGCCAACGAAAGCTGGTGCAGGCTGCGTAGGAAGCCCTGGTTGGGCTGGTGGGACCAGGGCACCGGGCCGCTGCCCCGCCAACCGTGGCGGCGCAGTTGATCCAGGCCGCGGTGATAGCCGGTCCGGGCGTAGGCGTAGGCGGTCACCGGGTCACCGTCGGCGAGGGCCCGTCGAGCCAACGCCGCCCACACCGCGCTGTACGCCGGGTGCGCGGCGGCGACCTGCGCGAGCTGCTTCGGATCGGCGCTGGGGTCCAGCGCGGCCTCCAGGGCCTGCTGAGCGGCGTCGTTAGCGGGCAACAGCGTGGGGTTTGGCTCCAAAAGGTTATTCATGTCTCTATTCAATCCTCAGGGGCAGATCATTGACTTGACCGAACGGTTGATGTTCTTCTCGGTCTTTTGACGGGTGTGGGTATCGCTACGCCGGAGTAGAAAGAGAAGTCCGGAGCCTCCCCAGGACCCGGTTAGAGAGCCCGACAGCGAAGCTGTCGGGCTCTCCGTTTGTTGGTTATTGGGTTGTCAGATTAGCGGTTGCTCAGGGAACGGCCAGCCGACCGCAGGTGCTCGCAGGCCTCCACCACCCGCTTGGCCATCCCCTCCTCGGCCTTCCGGCCCCAGGAGCGCGGGTCGTAGGTCTTCTTCTTCCCGACGTCACCGTCCACCTTGAGCACCCCATCGTAGTTGGTGAACATGTGGTCGACCACCGGCCGGGTGAACGCGTACTGGGTGTCGGTGTCGATGTTCATCTTGACCACGCCGTAGTCGATGGCGGCGTGGATCTCCGACAGCAGCGACCCCGATCCGCCGTGGAACACCAGATCGAACGGCTTCTGCTTGCCGTACCGGGCCCCTACCGCGTCCTGGATCTCCTTCAGAATCTCCGGCCGCAGCTTCACGTTGCCCGGCTTGTAGACCCCGTGCACGTTGCCGAAGGTCAGGGCCGCCATGTAGCGACCCTTCTCACCCAGGCCGAGCGCCTCCGCAGTAGCCATCCCGTCCTCGACGGTGGTGTACAGCTTGTCGTCGAAGGCGCCGACGATCCCGTCCTCTTCCCCTCCGACCACCCCGACCTCGATCTCGAGGATGATCTTCGCCGCCGCCGCTTCGGCGAGCAGTTCCTCGGCGATCTGGAGGTTCTCCGCCAGCGGCACGGCCGAACCGTCCCACATGTGGGACTGGAACAGTGGAGCCTCTCCCCGCGCCACCCGCTCCTTGGAGATGGCCAGCAGCGGACGGACGAACCCGTCCAGCTTGTCCTTGGGGCAGTGGTCGGTGTGTAGGGCGATGTTGACCGGGTACTTCTTTGCTACCTCGGTGGCGAATGCGGCGAACGCCACGCTACCGGTGACCATGTCCTTCACGGTCGGCCCGGACAGGTACTCCGCCCCGCCGGTGGAAATCTGGATGATGCCGTCGCTGCCGGCCTCAGCGAACCCCCGAAGTGCGGCGTTGAGGGTCTGGGAGGAGGTGACGTTGATAGCCGGATACGCGTACCCTTCGGCCTTCGCGCGGTCCAGCATCTCGGCGTAGATCTCAGGGGTAGCGATTGGCATGGCTGCTCCTTGATGTGCGAACGGCGAGTGCGGGACGGCGGCGTCCCGGGGAGGCGGGGACGTCCGTTCCCGCCCCTTACTTCTCGAGTATTCCCCAGACAGGTGCGTTCGTAAGCGCCACCCCGTACGGTTGATGGAGTTGATCGCCGCAGGGAGGGGTGTGATGACCTACCCGGACGAGGACCCGGTCGGTACCGAGGGCGCAGAGGACCTGACGGAGCTCTCGCCCGACGAACGTGACCCAGAGGCGCCGGACGCGGACGCTGCCGAGCAGGCGACGCCAGTCGATCCCACCGAGCGCCCGCTACGAGTGCGTCGGGGGTTCGAG
Organism: uncultured Actinomycetota bacterium; assembly: GCA_963809545.1. GTDB lineage: Bacteria > Actinomycetota > Actinomycetes > Mycobacteriales > Micromonosporaceae > Natronosporangium. The sequence goes on from CAWEKD010000005.1 coordinate 839,712, forward strand.
GTGGGTGAGTGGGACGCCATGGAGCAGTCGATCGTCATCGACCTCGACGACGAATACGATCGCTGAATACGTGCCGCGGCGGCCCAGGCTGGCCTGGGCAGCTCCGACTGACTCTGGCCGTCGCGAAATGGGCATGGCCGGGCCACGGATCGAATATTCGATCCGTGGCCCGGCCATGCGTATGCCAGCCGTCCGATCCGAGGGTGCTGCTGCTGCGCGGTTCAGCGTGCCCGGCGGCGCCGCTTCGGCGGCGTCAGCAGCTGGGCGACCGTCCCGATTGCGGCAGGCACCAGACGGTAGTACGCCCACACCCCCCGCTTCTCGCGCTCCAGTAGCCCCGCCTCGGTCAGGATTCGGAGGTGGTGGCTGACCGTCGGCTGGGACAGGCCCACCGGCTCGGTCAGGTCACACACACAGGCCTCACCGTCCGGCGAGGACTGGATGAGGCTGAGCAGACGCAGCCGCGCCGGGTCGGCGAGTGCCTTGAGCACCCCGGCCAGCTTCTCGGCATCGGTCCGTTGGATCGGTTCGCCCGCCAGTGGCGAGGCGACCGGCTTGGTCTCGGCAAGTGCAGTACCCACGTACGTCATCCTTCCAGTAGCAGCATCGATCTGCCTACCTGGTCATATCTATGAATTCTTGTGACCTAACGGCTAAGATCGGCCAACGTGTAGGCCGAGATCCGCCAACGTGTAGGCCGATCGGAACGGCAAACCAGCGGATGTCACCTCGTCCTGCGCGCCACGATCGACGATAACGGCCACTCCCACCACCTCCGCTCCGGCTTCCTTGAGCGCGGAAACGGCGGTGAGCACACTTTTGCCGGTGGTGGAAGTGTCCTCGACCGCGAGCACCCGCCGGCCGGTCACATCCGGCCCTTCAATCCGCCGCTGCAAGCCGTGGCTCTTACTGGACTTCCGGACTACGAACGCGTCCAGCGATTCCCCCGCGGCTGCGGCGGCATGCAGCATGGCGGTCGCGACCGGGTCCGCCCCGAGGGTCAGGCCCCCCACAGCCTCGTAGTCCCAGTCTGCGGTCAGTTCCCGCATCACCCGGCCCACCAGTGGTGCCGCGGCATGGTGCAGCGTGACCCGTCGAAGGTCGATGTACCAGTCGGACACCTGTCCCGACGAGAGCACCACTTGGTCCCGGACCACTGCGAGCTCAGTGATGAACTTGCACAGGTCGTCACGATCCGCCATGTGTCCAGCGTACGGCTAAGCCGCCGGCATTGTCGGCAGGGTACCCCGATTGGTGGAGCGCGTCGCAACGGGACAAGAACCGTTGCGGTTACCCACTAGTAGTCCCGCTCCGGTCGCGCCGCCAACGGTTTCCACTCAGGGACCGGAGCACCATTCCCCGAGGCAGGATCCGAATCGCCCCTACCGCCAATCGGTAACGCCAATCCACGACCCGTACCACGACGCCTCGTTTCAATGCCCGCAGACCATCAACGGCCACACGGTCGGCGTCCAGCCATGCCCATCCCGGAATCCGAGACAGCTGGATGCCTGCCCGGTCATGGAATTCGGTCCGGACCAGACCTGGACACAGGGCGGTCACCCGGACCCCTTCGCCCCGTACCCGACAGGCCACCGATTCGCTGAAGGCGGTCACCCACGCTTTGGTGGCGGAGTAGGTGGAGCCCGGGGAGACTGGCAGGAACCCGGCCACGGAGGACACGTTCAGGATGCCGCCCCGCCGGCGTTGGACCATGCCCGGTAGGACCGCTCCGGTCAGCCGCATCACCGCGTGCACATTCAACCGCAGCAACCGTTCCTCGGCCGCCGGATCAAAATCTACAAAGGATCGGTTCAGGCTGATGCCGGCGTTGTTCACCAGAATGTCCACCCAGGCCTCAGCCAGCCGGTCGATCACCGCGGTCAACCCCGGCTCGGTCGACAGGTCGGCGGCCACCGGGGTCACCGCCACGTGATGGTCACGCCGCAACGTCCTCGCGGTGGCGGCTAACCGCTCCCGGTCCCGTGCCACCAGCATCAGATCGTAGGAGCGGGCGGCCAGCTGCCGAGCGAACGCCGCCCCGATCCCCGCGGTCGCACCGGTGACCACCGCCAGTGGTCTGTCCGCCAAGGCGCCTCCTTACCGGTGGGGTTGGTATGGAGGGTAGTAGGGGTAGTAGTAGATGATCGGGCGGCGGGCGAAGAACCGATTGGCCGGTGGGAGCATCAAGAGCACCAACGCCGCCAGGAAGCTCAGCGCCGTGATCCACAGGGTCCGACTGGCCAGCTCCGGATACCAGGTCGGCACCGCGGTGACGAGAGCCTGCGCCAGCTCACCGGCTGATTCGGAATCGACCGATTGGTCGGCGCTGGTGCCCCACCAGCACGGGCCACAGCAGCACAGGATCGGTAGGGCCAACAGATAGGACCAGGTCCGAGCGGAGCGTCGGCCATGGAAGGTAAAGGCGGCCAAGGCCACCAGCGTTATCGCCAACAGCGCCAGCACCCCGCTGCCGAGCAGCCCGGTGAGGATGGCCGTCTCGCCCCAGCCACGGTACTCCTTCGGGTAGCGCTGCTCAGCTAGTTGGGAAAGCTGGGACAGCACCGACAGCGAGCTGACACTGTAGATGAGCATGCTGAGCCCGCCCAGGGCCAGCAAGCTGCTCCCGATCAGAACCGGTAGCGGTCGGGGTGGCGTCGGCGGGGGCGGCGGTAGCGACGCCGACGGAGCCGCCGGCGACGACCGTGAGGCGGTGGTACCGGAACGGGCTGCGGGTAACGGCGAGTGCTCTACCAGGGTGGCTGGCTGCGGTACCGGCGTCCGACCACGGGAGAATGTCGGCGTCGACGTCGGGGAGGGCAACGGGATCCGCGCGGTGACCCCATCGCTGACATCACCAGCACCCACCCCGGCCGCACCGGCATCGGCGAGGGAGCCCAGCGGGAGATCGGGGCTGGCCCCGGTGAGGGCGCGGCGGGCGACCGCGGCCAACTCGGCCGCGGAGCGCCACCGCTGCTGCGGGTCGACCGCCAACGCGCGGGTGACCACCGCCGCTACCGGAGCCGGAATCTCCGGCGGCAGCGGCGGGCAAGGCTCCCGCAGCCGTTTGGTGGCCACCTCGAACGGGTTGTCTCCCTCGAATGGCTTCCGGCCAGTCAGGCACTCGTACGCCACCACCCCGAGGGCGTACACATCCGACAGATAGGTGGCCTTCTCACCGAGCACCTGCTCGGGGGAGAGGTAGGACGGAGTCCCCAGGAGCGCCCCGGTCATGGTGAGCGATGGGGAGGTGGCCGAGCGGGCGATGCCGAAGTCGGTCAGTACCACCCGGTCATCGGGGGTGACCAACAGATTGCCCGGTTTGATGTCTCGGTGCACCACCCCCTCGGCGTGGGCGGCGTGCAGCGCGTCCGCGGCCTGGGCCAGCAGCTGCATGGCCAGCTCCGGGGCGAGCGGGCCGACCCGGTGGAGGCGTCGGGACAGGCTTTCGCCGTCCACGTACTCCATCACCAGGAAGGCCCGCTCGGCGTCGCTGTGGTAGTCGTGCACCGCCACGACCCCCGGATGGCGGATCGTGGCCATGATCCGCGCCTCGGTCAGGAACCGCTCGGGGAAACCCGGCTGGCTCACCAGCTCGGACCGCATGAGCTTCACCGCCACCGGCCGGTTGAGGACCACGTCGGTGGCGCGCCATACCTCGCCCATGCTGCCGGCGCCGATCCGATCTTGCAGCACGTACCGGTCGGCCAACCGGGTACCCGCGTCGGTCACGCCCAGCTCCCAGGGCGCGTCGGATCAGCCGACCGGCGGATAGCCCGGGGTCGGCGGCTCCGGTTCCGGACGCCGACGGAAGAACTCATTGGAGGCGGGCAGCGCCAGCAGAATCAGCGCCGCGATCAGCGCGAGCAGGCCAACCACGATGGTGGCGATGGTGACCGGCTCGTCACCAGCCAGGCACGTGCTCGTTGATGATCCGCTGGAGCTCCTCCGGGTCCGGCATACCCGCCTCGGGGGTGGTGCCGACCGTGCCGAGGTCGGTGACGGCGCTACTGAGCAAGTTGAGGCCGCAGCAGCAGGCCGCCACGCCACCCACGATCCAGGTGGCGATCCGGGTGCCGTTCTTTCCCCGGTTATTGAAGATCGTCAGGATTAGGAGCGTCACCGCCACGAGCAGGTAGCCGACCGAAGGCACGACGGCGGAGACGACCGCCGTGATTCCCTCCGCCCCCTCGGCGTCGGTACCGGCGAACGCCTCCGCGAAGGCGTCGGTGAACGAGCCGATCACCGCGAGGGAAGCCACCAGGTAGATGACCGCGCAGAGGGCCACCAGCCACATCAGCAGCCCAGCGACCGTGACGGAGGTCGGCCGCGGCCGTGACTCCGGTGTGGGCGGCGGTGGTGCAGTAAAGCCTTCCGACATCAGTTACTCCCTCCTTCGGTCACCGCCCACACCGTACCGGACGGGCGCCGCCTGCAGGAACAACACCGCCGCCGACTCGATCGAATCGCCCCCATCAATCAGGGAAGGAGACCGTCGGGGCCGGACGAAAGTGTTGCCCGGCGGCCGGTGTCGCCAGGAACAGAATCGCCGCCAGCACCGCGGCCGTGGTCACCATGGAGGTGACCGTGGTGACCGGCTCCACCCACCCGGGGAGCGCCGCGGCGAGCATCGCCTCGAACGCCGCCGGATCGGGCACGCTCTCCGGGACGCCGCGGTCGCGATTCAGCGCTGGACGCCCCCAGCACAACACCACCGCCCCCAGGATCCAGGTGTGGATCCGGGCCGCCGGGCGACCTCGATGGTTGAGGTACGCCAGCAGGAGCATCCCGGCGGCGGCCACCAACAGGATCACGCTGGTGGTGATGATGCTGACGATCGAGAACCGGGTGTCGGGCACCTCGGCGTACGCGCGCTGGAACACGTCCGTGACCGCCCGGGCGTACCGCAGCCCGATCACCGCGTCGGTGGTCATGGCGGCCGCCGCGACCCCCAACGCCAGGTTGGCCGCGGTCACCATGCCGGGCGGTCGGTCGGTCATCTGTCGGCAGCCACGGTCAGCCGGTCCTTCGACTCGGCCAGGTCGACGGTCACGGTGTCCCCTTCCTGGACATTGCCGGCCAGTAGCTCCCTAGCCAGCTGGTCACCGATCGCGGACTGCACCAGCCGCCGCAGCGGCCGGGCCCCGTACACCGGATCGTAACCGTTGGTGGCGAGCCATTCCCGGGCCTGATCGGTGACGACCAATTCCAGGCGTCGATCGGCGAGGCGCTGCCGGAACCGGTTCAGCTGGATGTCCACGATCGCTCCCAACTGGTCGGAGCTGAGCGAGTGGAACACCACGATGTCGTCCAACCGGTTGAGGAATTCCGGCTTGAAGTGGGAGCGGACCACCGCCATCACTTCCTCCCGCCGCTGCTCCTCGGTCAGGGTCAGGTCGACCAGCGCGGTCGAGCCCAAGTTGGACGTGAGCACCAGGATGGTGTTGCGGAAGTCCACCGTCCTCCCCTGACCGTCGGTCAGCCGACCGTCATCGAGCACTTGCAGCAGCAGGTCGAACACGTCCGGGTGGGCCTTCTCCACCTCATCCAGCAGGATCACCGAGTACGGGCGCCGGCGCACCGCTTCGGTGAGCTGACCCCCCTCCTCGTAGCCGACGTAGCCGGGGGGCGCCCCCACCAGCCGGGCCACCGAGTGTTTCTCGCCGTACTCGCTCATGTCGATGCGGACCATCGCCCGCTCATCGTCGAACAGGAACTCCGCCAGCGCCTTGGCCAGCTCGGTCTTACCGACTCCGGTCGGGCCAAGGAACAGGAACGAACCGGTCGGCCGGTCCGGGTCGGAGATCCCGGCCCGCGCCCGCCGGACACTGTCGGCGACCGCCCGGACCGCCTCCTCCTGCCCGACCACCCGCTCGGCCAGTGAGGACTCCATCCGCAGCAGTTTGGTGGTCTCCCCCTCCATCAGTCGGCCGGCAGGGATCCCGGTCCAGCTCGCCACCACTGCCGCGATGTCGTCCTCGCCGACCTCCTCCTTGAGCATCGCGCCCTGCGCCTGCAGCTGGGCCAGCTCCTGTTCCGCCGCGGCCAGCTCCCGCTCCAGTTCCGGGATCCGCCCGTACCGCAGCTCGGAGGCGCGGGCCAGGTCGAGATCCCGCTCCGCCCGGTCCGCCTCACCCCGCAGTGCCTCCAGCTGCTCCTTGGTCGCCGAGATCTTGGAGATGTGCTCCTTCTCGTTCCGCCAGCGCTCCGACAGCGCGGTGAGCTTCTCCCGCATGTCCGCGAGCTCGGCCCGCAGCCGCTCCAAGCGCTGCTGGGAGGCGGGATCGTCCTCCTTGGTCAGCGCCATCTCCTCGATCTCCAGCCGGCGCACCGCCCGCTCGATCTCGTCCACCTCCACCGGCCGGGAGTCGATCTCCATCCGGAGCCGGGAGGCGGCCTCGTCGACCAGGTCGATCGCCTTGTCCGGCAGGAACCGGTCAGAGATGTAGCGGTCGGACAAGGTGGCGGCGGCCACCAGCGCGGCGTCGGTGATCCGCACCCCGTGGTGCACTTCGTACCGCTCCTTGAGGCCGCGCAGGATGCCGATGGTGTCCTCCACACTCGGCTCGCCCACGATCACCGGCTGGAACCGACGCTCCAGCGCCGGGTCCTGCTCGATGTGCTCGCGGTACTCGTCCAGGGTGGTGGCACCGACCATCCGCAGCTCGCCCCGGGCCAGCATCGGCTTGAGCATGTTGCCGGCGTCCAGCGAGCTGTCCCCGCCGGTCCGCCCCGCCCCCACCAGGGTGTGCAGCTCATCCAGGAAGGTGATGATCTGGCCGTTGCTGTTCTTGATCTCCTCCAGGACGGACTTGAGCCGCTCCTCAAACTGGCCGCGGTACTGCGCGCCGGCCACCATGGCACCGAGATCGAGGCTGACCAGCCGCTTGTTCCGCAGGCTCTCCGGGACGTCGCCGGCGACCACCCGCTGGGCCAAGCCCTCCACGATCGCGGTCTTACCCACCCCCGGTTCACCGATCAGCACCGGGTTGTTCTTGGTCCGCCGGGACAGCACCTGGATCACCCGACGAATCTCGGCGTCCCGCCCGATCACCGGGTCGAGTTTGCCCTCCCGGGCCTGGCGGGTCAGGTCCACCCCGTACTTCTCCAGCGCCTGGTAAGTCTCCTCCGGGTCGGCGCTGGTCACCCGCCGGTCTCCACCTCGGATCTGAGGGAACGCGGCCGTCAGCGCATCAGCGGTGGCGCCGGCCTGGCGCAGGACCGTGGCGGCGGCCCCGTCGATCCGGGCCAGCCCCGCCAGCAGGTGCTCGGTGGAAACGTACTCATCGCCGAGCGAGTGGGCGATCTGCTCGGCGGCGTTGATCGCGTTGATGAGCTCCCGGGCCAGGGTCGGCTCGGCCACCGACGCCCCGCGCGCGCTCGGCAGCTGCTCGATCGCCCGGGCGGCGGCCCGTCGCACCTCGGCCGGGTTGGCGCCGACCGCACGCAGCAGCGCACCGGCGGTGGAACCGCCGGTGTCCAGCAACGACAGCAGTAGGTGCCACGGCTCGACCGTGGCGTGGCCATGCTGGGCCGCAGTGGCCACCGCGGCCCGGATCACTTCCCGACTCTTGGTGGTGAGACGCTCCACGTTCACAAAGTTGAGCGTACCTGACTCAAGTCTGGTCTGCCACCACCGCAGCGACCAGGCACGGCTGGTGGGGACGGCCGCCGCGGCCCCGCTGGCAGGTCAGCCCCGACCTGCACGTCCCGATGGACTCGCTTCTTGCCTGCCTTCGGCTCCGGCACCTTCAGGAAGAAGATGTCGGGCCGGTCCGGATGGGTGGTGTCGACAATGGTCCGGCCAGTGTTGCGCTGCGCTGGCGGAATCTGGTAGGCGTCAGCCCACTCCTCCCGGGTCGCGAACCCGTCCGGCGCTCGATGCCCACTGCGGTCGGGTCGACCAGGGCGCTGCTCGTAGCATCGGGATCATGCCGGGTCAGGATGGGGCCGCAGCCAGCCACGCGCAGCCGGAGCAGGTAGAGGACTTCAAGCGCCGCATCGCCGCCGTACAGGCGCGGATAGCGGCCGCCGCTGAGCGGGTGGGCCGCTCTCCCGCGGAGGTGCGGCTGCTGCCGGTCAGCAAGACCGTCCCCGAGGACCGGCTCCGGCTGGCGGTGCAGGCGGGCTGCCGTACCTTCGCCGAGAACAAAGTCCAGGAAGCCGCGCGCAAGTACCACAATCTCGCCGACCTCGACCTCTCCTGGGCGGTGATCGGGCACCTGCAAACCAACAAGGCCAAGGATGTCGCCGCGTTCGCCGACGAGTTTCACGCGCTCGACCGCCTGCGCGTCGCCGAGGTGCTCGACCGCCGGCTCCAGGCCGCCGGCCGCAGCCTGGACGTCTACGTCCAGGTCAACACCTCCGCCGAGCCGTCCAAGTACGGGCTACCCCCCGAAGAGGTGCTCGACTTCCTCACCAAACTGCCCCACTACTCGGCGCTGCGGGTACGCGGGCTGATGACCATGGCGATTTTCAGCTCCGACGTCGACCGGGTGCGGGCCTGCTTCACCCTGCTGCGCACGCTGCGGGACCGCGCCCGTGACCTCGATCCCGACCTGATCGGACCGGGCGAGCTGTCCATGGGCATGTCCGGTGACTACGAAATCGCCATCGAGGAGGGCGCCACCGTCGTACGCGTCGGCCAGGCGATCTTCGGTCCCCGCCCCTTGCCGGACGACCACTACTGGCCGGCGACCCGCTCCCCCGAAGCGGATCCCGCGTGACAGTACCCGCGATAACCGCCATACCGGCCGGAGTGGCACAGATAGGCGTTTTGCGGAGCGGTGGAGTGGGTACCAGCCCCCGGGACAGACCACGGGGGAGAGGGGTTCCGCGATGCGCACCATGCCGGCTGGCTACACCTACGACACAGCTCTGCCGCCATCACCGGTGAGCGAAGCCCAACTGAGCGAGCTGCTCACCGATGTGATGTGGAATGAGCAGGATGCGCAGGCGCTACGCCAAGCCGGGGAGATCCTGGCTCCGCGGACCTCCGAAATTCTCGACGTCTGGTACGACTTCATCGGCTCCACCCCGCACCTGGTTTCGGTTTTCCGGGGGCCGGACGGGAACCCGGACGCGGATTACCTGGCGCGGGTCCGCGATCGGTTCGAGCGGTGGATTGTGGACCTGTGTACGCGTAATTTTGACGCGCAGTGGCTCGCCTACCAGGAGGAGATCGGGCTGCGCCACCACCCGGCGAAGAAGAACCAGACCGACCAGGTGAATTCACCCGCGTCGCACGTTCCAATGAGCCACATGCTGGCGCTGATCGTGCCGGTCACGCTGTCGGTGCGAGACTTCCTGGCGCAGGGCGAGTCGGATCCGGCCAAGGTGGATGCGATGTTCCAGGCCTGGTTCAAGGCGGTCACGGTGTCGTTGGTGCTCTGGTCCCGACCGTATGCGCCGGATCTGTGGTGAGCCCGCCGCGTGCCGGAACGACCGGGCAGCAATGAGGACGGACCCCGTTGGCGAGGGGAGTGAGCGGCTCCACCGACGCCAGAAGTGGCTGCGGCGCGAGGGCGGGGCTCCGACCGTGGAAGCGGGCAGCGATAGCCCGAGCGTGGGAGTGATCGTAGTTCACCCGGGCAGTTGAACCGACCCGGCCGGCTGGCAGAGCGGTCCGCCCGGGTGGGCGGTACGGGACCGCTCGTTGGTACCGATCACCGAGATCGACGGGATACCGTTTCCGCTGCGACATCCCAGTTACCAGGAGTTCCCATGAGCGCGCAAGAAGCGGTGTTCCATGGGTTCGCGAACCCGGTCGACCCTACCCCGGCCGAGTTACGGGCGTGGGCGTACCAGCCGGACGCGGTGCCGCCGGAGAGCCTACCGCCGGACTGGGATCTGCTGATGTCCGGCGACCATCTGATCGGCACCTGGTTCGATCTGGCTGCCGACCCAGACTGTCCGGCTCGCCGGTTCGCCCTACACTGCCTGTACATCTACGCAGCAGACGCGATCCGCACCAACTTCAAGGCCCATCCGCGCCGCCGGCTGCGCCGGTTGGTGGAGCAGGCCGAGACCGAAGGGGACGGGGTGCTGGCCACCTGGGCCCACAACACCCGCGTGTTGCTCAAACACCCCGAACTGTTCGACTACCACGAATGGTGCGAAGGCGGGTTGGTGCGTCGGCCCCGCCGGCTGCCCCTACCGACGGTCACCGCCGGCGGTAAATGACCACCTCAGTGGAGGGTCGGCTGCTCGGCAGTAGCTCCCGGCGCGGGAAAGCCGAGATCGTCTCGAGCTCGTCGATCCGCTGGTAGGCCGCGGCGAGCTCATCCTCGAGCTCGGCCACCCGCTGCCGCAGCTCCGCGACGACCTGCTCCAAGTCGATGATCCGCTTGACCCCCGCCAGGTTGATGCCTTCGTCCTGGCTCAAACGCTGGATGTGCCGCAGCAGCGCCACGTCCCGGGCGCTGTAGCGGCGCCCTCCGCCCGGGGTGCGGCCGGGCTGGACCAGCCCCAGCCGGTCGTACTGGCGCAGGGTCTGCGGGTGCATCCCGGCCATCCGGGCCGCCACCGAGATGATCAGAACCTTGGCGTCGTCAGTCACGGCGTGCTCCCCTTCCCGGCGGCGGCCATACGCTGCTCGAGGTGCTGGCGGGGCGCGGGCTCAGATGCCGCCGCGAACGACTCCAACGCCGCCCGCGCCTCCCGGGACAACTGTGCAGGCACCTGGACCTCGACCGTGACCAGCAGGTCGCCGGCGGTGCCGTCGCGCCGGGTCACCCCCCGCCCCCGGACCCGCAGGGTCCGGCCAGACGGGGTGCCGGGCGGCACCCGCAGGGTCACCGGACCGTTGAGGGTCGGCACCCGCAGGTCGGTGCCGAACACCGCCTCCGGGAAAGTGATCGGCACGGTCAGAGTGAGGTCGTCACCGCTGCGGCCGAACAGCTCGTCCGGGCGCACCCGCACCAACACGTACAGGTTGCCGGCCGGACCGCCGCGTAGTCCCGGCTCGCCTCGGCCGGTCAACCGGATCCGCTGCCCGTCCTGCACCCCGGGCGGGATCCGGACGGTCAGCCGGCGGGTCTTGGTCACCCCACCGGTGCCCTGGCACTCGGGGCACTTGTCGGTCACGATCGTGCCCGCGCCCTGGCACTCGCGGCACGGCTCTGAGAAGCTGAACGCCCCCTGGTTGCGGGTGACCAAGCCGGAGCCCATGGCACTGCGGACAGGTACGGGGTTGGCGTGCCCGGGCCGGGCGCCGGTGCCCTGGCAGGTGTCGCACTGCCCCGGTGCCCGCAGCGTCAGCGGCAGGGTGGCGCCGTGGGCCGCGTCGACGAAGTCCAGCGTGACCTCGGTCTCGACGTCTCGACCCCGCGCCGGCGCCGCCCCCCGGCCGGCGCCGGTGCCCCCCGAGAAGATCGAGCTGAACAGGTCCGAGAAGCTGGTGCCGCCGAACCGGCGCTCCCCGCCGCCGAACAGGTCGGACAGGTCGAACGGGCTCTGCCTGCGCTCGCCGCGTCCCCGCCGGAACGCGCCCGCGCTGAACAGCGAGCGCATCTCGTCGTACTCCCTTCGCCGCTTCTCGTCGGAGAGCACGTGGTAGGCCTCGGAGACCTCCTTGAACCGCTGTTCGGCCTGGGCGTTACCCGGGTTGCGGTCCGGGTGCAGGTCCCGGGCCAGCTTCCGGTAGGCCTTCTTGATCTCGCCGGTGGAGGCGTTCTTGGGCACGCCGAGGATCTGGTAGAAGTCCTTCTCCAACCAGTCCTTAGCACTCATCGTCCCTCTCGCCTCCTATGTGCCCGACCGTGAGCCGGCGCGTGCCTGCCCCAGATCACTCCTCCGGGTCGGCCACGGCGACCATCGCCGGCCGCAGCAGCCGGTCACCCAGCAGGTAGCCGCGGCGGAATACCTCCACACAGGTCGGCTCGGTGACCTCCGGGGAGGTGCGGTGTGCGACCGCCTCGTGCCGGTTGGGGTCGAACGGGTCGCCCTGCTCGCCGAACGCGGTCAGGCCGAACTTGCCGGAAGTGGCTATCAGCTGGTCGACCACTGCCGACACGCCCTCGGACAGCTCGCCGTGTTCCCGCGCCCGGTCCAGGTCGTCGAGGACCGGCAGCAGGGCCCGGAACACGTTGGCGACCGCCTCCTCCGCAGCCAGCGCCCGGTCCCGCTCGACCCGCTTGCGGTAGTTGGCGTACTCGGCGGTGACCCGCTGCAGGTCCTGGGTGCGTTCGTCCAGGAGGGCCTGCAGTCGCATCCAGCCTGCGCCCGCAGCTGGTCGCGCTCTGCCTGCAGTTGCTCCAGCGCCTCCCGCTCCGCCGCTGGCGCGGCCTCCGCGGCGGTGTCCGCCGCCTCCGGCGTGCCGCGGGTGACTCCGCCGAGGGGGCGGTCGCTGGCTCCGCCGGGGCGGAGACGGATGGCTCCTCCGGGGTGGCGGCCGCCGCCTCCGGCGCGGCCTCGGTCGCCGGCTTCGGGGTATCCGCGGGCGGGGCTGCGCCCGCGTCCGCCTTCGGCTTCACCGGGGCGGTCCCCTTGGCCGGGGCCGGCTGGTCCACCCGGACCCTCCGCTTGTCGCGGATCACGACACGCTCGCTGCTTCGGCTCCCCGCGGGGCGGGGGCGCGGGTCGGCCGCGTCTCCGCCCGTGACAGGTGGCTTGTCCCCGCCTGCGGCGGGTGGCTTGCATCAGTCACTTCTTGTCGTCCTCGTCGACGATCTCGGCGTCCACGACGTCCTCCGCCCCGGAGCCACCGCTGCCGGTAGCACCGCCGGTGGAGTCAGTGCCCTGGCGCGCCCGCCTGCGGCGCCGCCCGGCCTGGGCGTACAGCTTGGTGCTGGCCTCCTGCATGACCTGAGGTGAGCGCTCTCGTGCGCCGACTTGATCGCCGCCGACGTCCGTGCCGCCGAGCGCCGCGCGCAGCCGCCGAGAGCGCCTCGTTGACCTTCGTCCCGGGAGTCCTCCGGCAGCTTGTCGCCGCTCTCGGCCAGGAACTTCTCGGTCTGCCACAGCGACTGCTCGGCCAGGTTGCGGGTCTCCGCCTCCTCCCGGCGCCGCCGGTCCTCCTCGGCGTGCTCCTGGGCGTCCCGCATCATCCGCTCGATGTCTTCCTTCGGCAGCGCCGAGCCGCCGGTGATGGTCATCGACTGCTCCTTGCCGGTGCCGAGGTCCTTGGCGCTGACGTGCACGATGCCGTTGGCGTCGATGTCGAAGGTGACCTCGATCTGCGGCACGCCCCGCGGCGCCGGCGGGATCCCGGTCAGCTCGAAGGTACCGAGCTTCTTGTTGTACTGGGCGATCTCCCGCTCACCCTGGAACACCTGGATCAGCACCGACGGCTGGTTGTCCTCGGCGGTGGTGAACACCTCCGAGCGCTTGGTCGGGATGGTGGTGTTGCGCTCGATCAGCTTGGTGAAGATCCCGCCCTTGGTCTCGATGCCCGAGGCTCAGCGGGGTGACGTCCAGCAGCAGGACGTCCTTCACCTCACCCTTGAGCACCCCGGCCTGCAGCGCGGCGCCGACCGCCACCACCTCGTCCGGGTTGACGCCCTTGTGCGGCTCCTTGCCGCCGGTCAGCTCCTTGACCAGCTCGGTCACCGCCGGCATCCGGGTGGAGCCACCGACCAGGATCACGTGGTCGATGTCGGAGACCTTGATCCCGGCGTCCTTGACCGCCTGCTGGAACGGCCCCCGGCAGCGGTCCAGCAGGTCCTGGGTCATCCGCTGGAACTCCGCCCGGGTCAGGGACATGTCCAGGTGCAGCGGGCCGGACGGCACCGGCGGTGATGTAGGGCAGGTTGATGGTGGTGGTGGTGGCCGACGGACAGCTCGATCTTGGCCTTCTCGGCGGCCTCCTTCAGCCGCTGCATGGCCATCCGGTCCTGGGACAGGTCGATGCCGTGCTGGCCGCGGAAGGTCTTCACCAGGTGGTCGATGATCCGCTGGTCCCAGTCGTCACCACCCAGGTGGTTGTCACCGCTGGTGGCCTGGACCTCGATGACGCCCTCGCCGATGTCCAGCAGCGAGACGTCGAAGGTGCCGCCACCGAGGTCGAACACCAGGACGGTCTGCTCCTTGCTCGCCCTTGTCCAGTCCGTACGCCAGGGCCGCCGCCGTCGGCTCGTTCACGATCCGCAGCACGTTCAGCCCAGCGATCTCGCCGGCCTCCTTGGTGGCCTGCCGCTGCGCGTCGCTGAAGTAGGCCGGGACGGTGATCACCGCGTCGGTGACCTCTTCACCCAGGTAGGCCTCGGCGTCCCGCTTGAGCTTCATCAGCACCCGCGCAGAGATCTCCTGCGGGGTGTACTTCTTGCCGTCGATGTCGATCGTCCAGTTGGTCCCCATTTCCCGCTTGACCGACCGAATGGTCCGGTCCGGGTTGGTGACCGCCTGCCGCTTGGCGACTTCACCGACGAGTACCTCGTCGTTCTTGGCGAAGGCGACGATCGAGGGCGTCGTCCGCGACCCCTCCGCGTTCGCGATGACGGTGGGCTCGCCGCCCTCGAGCACGCTGACGCATGAGTTCGTCGTACCGAGGTCGATGCCGACCGCACGTGCCATGTTCGTGTGTCCTCCGGGTCACGGGGCGGCGGTGCGAGATGACCGACCGCCGAAGTTGAGCGTACCTGACTCAATATTGCCACAGCCCGACTTGCCGTCAAGTCAGGTTGAGCCGATCCGACGCAAGGTGTCGGTGGGCCACTTGTACAGGGTCGCCTGGGTCGGGCAGGCTTACCTCCGTGACGACACGGGCTGACCGCGTACCGACCCTCGCCGAGGCGCTGCGGGCTGTACGTGACGCCGTGGCAGCGACGAGTCTATCCGCTCCCACTGCCCTCCGCGCCGCCGGCCCGCAGCCAGACCCGCGCGCTGCTGGCCGAGCTCGAAGACTACTGCCTGCCGCGCCTGACCTACCTGGCGGCACCGCTGCTGGTAGTAGTCAGCGGCTCCACCGGGGCTGGGAAGTCGACGCTGGTCAACAGCTTGGTCCAGGCCCCGGTCAGCCTCTCCGGGGTGCTGCGCCCCACCACCCGGGAACCGGTGCTGGTCTGCCACCCGTCCGACACCCCGTGGTTCCGGGGGGACCGGCGGCTGCCCGGACTCACCCGCCAATCCAGCGTCCGGACCCCCTCGCCTGCCCCGGCGCGGTCGAAGGAGGGGCCACCGCCGCTGCGGTTGATCGCCGCCCCCGCCCTGCCGCCGGGACTGGCGTTCCTCGACTCACCCGACCTGGACTCGGTCGAGGCCGGTAACCGGGCGCTGGCTCGCCGCCTGCTCACCAGCGGGGACCTGTGGCTATTCGTGACCACCCCCCAGCGGTACGCCGACGCCCTGCCCTGGGGGCTCCTGCACACCGCTCGGGAGCGGCGGGCCGCGACCGCGGTGGTGCTCTCCCGGGTGCAGCCGGCGGCGATGACCGAGATGATCGGGTTGGTCTCGCAGCTGCTCGCCTCCAACGGGCTAGGAGACGTGCCGGTATTCGCGGTACCGGAGACCCGACTGGATCGGCAGGGCTTGCTGCCGGATCCCGCGCTGGCGTCACTGCGGGGCTGGTTCGACGCGCTGGCCGCGGACGCCGCCACCCGGCACCAGATGGTCCGGAGCACCTTGGATGGCGCCTTGGCGGCATTGCCGGCCCGACTGCTGGCGCTAGCCGCCGCGGCCGAGGAACAGGTCGCGGCCGGCGTGGAGTTGGCCGAGCAGGTGGGGCTGGCCTACGGAATCGCCCGAGGAACAATCGAACGAGCGGTGCGGGCCAGTGGCTTCGCGGCCCCGGTCCCCGCCCCCGCGAGCAGCCCGCACCCGGAAGCCGACCGGACAGACGAGCGGCCAGAGCCGAGCGAGCCCGACCTGATTGCCCTGGTACGCAGCGCGCTGGCGGACGCCAATGAGCAGATTGACATCGCCTGGCAGGCCCACCCCGCCGGCGCCGGACTGCTCGCCGGGCAACCGTCGGTCGAGCCGCCGGAGCTGGCCGAGCAGCTACCGCAGATCATCCGCGAATACCACGGGGAAGAACTAGTGGCTCGGTTGGGGCAACTGCTGGATGAGCAGGCCGCGCGGTGGCTCGACCGGTTGACGGAGGTGCCTCCGTCACCCGAGCCGGCACAGCGACTCCACGCCGCGGCGGCCATGCTGGAACAGGCTCGGCAAGCCGCCGGCCTCCTCGACGGACCGGGGGGCATCCCGTCACCCCGGGTGGCGGCCCGAGCAGCCGTACCTGGCCAGCCGTCGGCCGGCGACCAACCGGCGTCGGAGCCGGTCGGGGAGGGGAGCCGGTGACCAGCGCCGAGACCACCGATCGGACGATCACCATGGCTCGGGTCGACGCTAGTGCGTTGGCCAGCCACCTGGCGCTCCGGATCGATGCGCTTACCCAGTTCCATCGGGCCGCGGAACCGCACCTGCCTAAGGAGTGGCTGGCCGATGCCCAGGCGGTCGTGGCCGCCGCCAACGCCCGCCTGGCCCGTTCCCGGGCCCACACCGTGGTCGCGATCGCCGGCACCACCGGTAGCGGGAAGTCCAGCCTGTTCAATGCCCTGTCCGGGATGGAGCTGTCCGAGGTGGATATCCGGCGGCCCACCACCGCCACGGTGCACGCCTGCGTCTGGGGGCGGCCGGACGAAGCAGTTCCGCTGCTGGACTGGCTGGAGGTGCCCGCGCGGCAGCGATTCCTCCGGGAAAGCCCGCTGGACGGTGATGACCAGGCCGGACTACGCGGGCTGATCCTGCTGGACCTGCCCGACTTCGACTCCCTGCACGCGGAGCACGCCGCCGAGGTGGAGCGGGTGCTGGCGCTGGTGGACCAGATCGTGTGGGTGACCGACCCACAGAAGTACGCCGACCGGGTGTTCCATGATCAGCTGCGCCGATTCCGCCGGTACCAGCAGGTGATGGTGGTCGTCCTCAATCAGGTGGATCTGCTGACACCGGCGGATACCCACGCGATCCTCGTCGACCTGCGCCGCCTGCTGGTGGCCGACGGCCTGCCGGAGGTGCCGGTACTGGCCGCCTCCGCGGTAGCGGGGAACGGGCCGGCTGACCTGCGGCAGCTGCTGCAGCAGCGAGTAGCCGGCCGGCGGGCGGTGTTCCAACGCCTGTCCGCCGACCTGGATGAGGTGGTCGCCGGGTTGGCCGACCTGGTCGGGCCGCCGGCCACCGATCCGTTGGCGCCAGACGAGCCGCTCGTGGATGAACTGGTGGAGGAGGCGGGGGTGGGGCCGGTGGTGGACGCCGTCGCCGACTGGTACGCCCGCCAGTCCCGGGCCCGGATGCGGTCCTGGGGCGGGCGCGCCCCGAAGCCGCCGGCCCTACCGGATCCACCCGACTCGACGTCCCGGCAGGCTGCCGTCAGTCTGATCGCCCGCGGCTACGCCGACCGGGTCTCCGGCGGGCTGCCGATGCCCTGGCCGTCCGCGATCACCGACGCCGCCCGTTCGCGACTCGACAAGCTGCCGGAGGCCCTTCACACCGCCCTGACCGACACCCTTGCGCCGTACTGGCACCGCACCCCCTGGTGGTGGGCGGTGGTGCGGCACCTGCGGCGACTGTCGCTGGGGCTGGTGCTGGTGGGCGGGGCGGTGCTGGCCTGGTTCTGGGCGGGCGTGGCTGACCCGACCCTGAGCCCGGCCGGGGCGGGGCTGGCGGTCGCCGGCCTGGGGTTGATGCTGGCCGCGACGGTGCTGGGCCGCCCCCTGGCGCACCGGGCCGCCCGGCGCATCCGGGATGAGCTGGGACAGCAGCTACGACAGGCGATCACCCAGGTCGCGCGGGAGTACGTGGTCGACCCGGTCGACCACGTACGCCAGTCGTATGAGCAGGCTCGGGTGGCGCTGGCCACAGCACGCTCCGATCCCGCGTAGGGTCTAAGGGTGGCCAAAACGCCGTACGACGCTGTCTTGGAAGCAGCCGGAGACCTGCCCGGCGTCGACACCGCCCTGGCGGCCGAAATGTTCGGCGCCGCGCTGCTCGGCAGCGTGTACGCGGTGGCGGAGGGGGAGCGGGCGGAGGTGGTGCGGGACTTCGTCGCCGGCTTCCTCCAGTACACCGCCCGCCGGCGCACCCCCGTGGCTCGGGTGGTCCGCAGCGTATTCGCCTCGTTGGTGCCGGAGGCCGGTCAGGTGCGGCCATCAGCCGCCCCCGACCTGCCGCCGTGGCTGTCCCAGGTGGGGCGGGTGCGACTGGTGGGTAGCTGGGCATACGGAGACGTGTACGGCGATCAGACCAGCTACCTGGCTTCCTTCGCCTACGAGCAGCCGGAGCTCGGCGGCTCTGAGCACGCGGTGGTGGTGTTGGTCGACCACAACATCGGCATCGTCAAGGACATGTTCGTGGGTGAACCCGCCGACCGGTTGATCACCGAGGTGCAGCGGGCCACCGGCGCCGATGACCTGGTGTGGCTGTCAGAAGTGGACCCGGCCACGATGCGGGCGCAGGTGGAGGCGTATCTGGCGATCACCGACGGACTGTCCGAACTGCCCGACGGCGGCGCCATGGCCACCGACCGGATGCTGGCCGGCGCCCGGCTGGCGCTCCTGCCACCCGGTGAGGCGGTCGAGCTGCCCCGGGCCGAGCCGGACCCGGGCCTCGTCGAGGAGTTCCTGACCACCCCGGCCGCCGCCGGGCTCCTCAGCGCCGGTGCCCCCGAAGCGTCGGTGCGGTACGCGATCCGGTTGATCCTCGACTTTGCCCAGGATGCCCCGGACGCCGACCCGTTGCGCTGGAGCCCGGCCGTGGTGGGGCTGTTTCTGCTGGACTGGGTGCATCGGCGGGCGCTGCTGGACGCCGACGACGTGGCGGTGCTGCCGGACGTACTTCGGGCTTGGGCGGTGTGGGCCAGTCACCGGCGCGGCTTGCCGGCGGCGGCGATCGCCGGCACGGAAGAGGCGATCGACGTCATGGCGCCGGAGTTCACCCGGCTGTACCGCAGCGGGGAGCGGCGCGACCCGGCGGTGAACGCGGTGGCCCGGCTGCTCGCCGACGGAATCAACCCGGAAGACGAAGCCGCGGTCCGGGACTGGTTGGCCGCCCACCCGGACGCCGCCGAACCACCAGACTCACAGAACGGTCTGGGCGGGCGGGTGCCCCGCCCCCGCTGAGCACACGGTGAAGGGCCACCTGGGGTGGAGCTTCCCCAAGCTGGGCCGGCGTGACCGGGCCCAGGCGGTGGTGTCGGCGTACGAGAGCGGCCTGGTGACCCCCGGTTCGGGGTGAGCGCCCACGCAGCTGCCCCTGCGTGGGCGCTCCACCGGTTGATCAGCGGCGGGAGGACAGGCGTCGGGAGACCGAGCTGACCAGCCGCTCCAGCTCCGACCCGAACGGGTTGTCGTGCACCAGGTAGGTCCAGGTGGCGCTGGGACGGAGCAGGTTGACGTCGGCCGGCTCCCAGTCCTCGCTGACGTCCACCTCGCGGAAGGTCTCCACGATCCGCTCCTCGATGGTGGCGCGCAAGGTGCTGAACGCCGGCACCGCCGCCCGGTGGAATTCGTCCAGCGGATCGAGCCGGCCCAGCGCCCGCAGGTGCACCCCCTCCCGCACTTCGGCCAGGTAGGCGAGGTGTTCCGACCAGCCCCGGTCGAGGTGGTGCAGGGCGATCAGCCGCGCCACCCGGGCGGCCTGGGCGGCCTTCTCCTCGTCCACGTCGTCGAGGTCGGGCAGGTCCACCGAGTCGGCGGAGTCCACCGAGTCGGCGGAATCGGCCGAGTCCGCGGAGTCCGCCGAGGCGGCTGCGTCGCTGGACTCCGCCTGGTCGGTATCCGCTGAGCCCGAGGCGGGGGTGTCCGAGGCGCGATCCGCGTCGGGCTCGCGGTCCGCCGGCTCGGCGTCATCGCTGGCCGGCCGCTCGATGAGCCCGACGGCGATCGCGTACGCCTCCGGGTCACGCTCCTTGATCAGCTCCACCGCGGCGTCGGTGGTGAGCAGCTCCTCCCGCCAGGCGGCGAGATCCTTGCGCTGCTGTTCGATCACCACGTTGTACCGCCAGGTGTTGCGGTGGATTTCGAAGTTGACCCCTTCCGCCACGCGCTGGGCGTGCTCCACCGCCCAGGTGACGTCCCGGTCGTCGATCAGCCCGTCGGCGTGCATCCGCGGCGACGGGGGGATCAGGTCGGCGGCGTGCCGGACCACGAGGTCGTCTTCCAGGCTGACGAAGAACACCGAGCCACCGGGGTCACCCTGCCGCCCCGCCCGGCCGCGGAGCTGGTCGTCCACCCGCCGACTGTCGTGCCGGCCACAACCGATCACGTACAGGCCGCCGAGTTTGGCCACCCGCTCCCGATCGGACTGGTCACTGCCGCCGAGGCGGATGTCGACCCCGCGACCGGCCATCTGGGTGGAGACCGTGACGCGCCCGTACGTGCCGGCCTCGGCGATGATCGCCGCCTCTTCGGCGTCGTTCTTGGCGTTGAGGACCACGCACTCCACTCCGCGCGCGCGGAGCGCGTCCGCCAGGGCCTCTGATTCCTTCACATCCTGGGTGCCGATCAGCACCGGTCGACCGGTGGCGTGGCAGGCCACCACCTCCTCGACCAGGGCTTCGTCCCGCTCCTCCCGGCTGGCGTAGATCCGGTCCGGCTCGTCTTCCCGGATCAGCGGTCGGTGCCGGGGGATCACCGCCACTTCCAGGTTGAAGAACTCCCGCAGCTGGTCACCGACCGCCACCGCGGTCGCGGTCATGCCGCACACGTGCTGGTAGAGGCTGAGGTACGACTGGACGGTGATGGTGCCCAGGACCTCCCCTTCGGCGGTGGCGTCCAGCCCTTCCTTGGCCTCCACCGCCGCCTGCAGCCCGTCCGGCCACCGTCGCCGCTGCGCCACTCGCCCCCGGAACTCGTCGATGAGTTCGACCTTGCCGTCCCGGACGATGTAGTCGACGTCCCGCTTGACCAGGGTGTGGGCGTGCAGCGCCACGTTGACGGCGAACAGTTGGTGCGCGTTCTCCTCGGCGTACAGGTCGATGCCGCCCAGCGCTTCTTCCACCCGGGCGGTCCCCTCGGTGGTCAGGGCGACGCTGCGGCCGTCTTCCGAGACTTCGTAGTCGATGTCCGGCCGCAGGCTGCGTACCAGCGCGGTGGCCGCGTGCAGCGGATCCAGCTCGGTGGTCACCGACCCGGCCAGCACCAGCGGCACCCGGGCTTCATCGATCAGAATCGAGTCGGCTTCGTCCACGATCGCGGTGGCCAGGGTGGGTTTGACCCGGTCGGCGACGTCCGTGACCAGCTGGTCGCGCAAGTAGTCGAAGCCCGCCTCACTGACCGACACGTACGTGACGTCGGTGGCGTACGCCTCCCGCCGCTGCTCGCGGGTGGAGCTCTCGGTGACCCAGCCGACCGACAGCCCGAGCAGCCGGTACAGCGGCCCCATCCACTCCGCGTCCCGGCGGGCCAGGTAGTCGTTGACGGTCAGGACGTGTACCGGGCCGTTGCCTCGGCGGACGTGACCGTAGGCGGCGATGGCCGCCACCAGGGTTTTACCTTCGCCGGTGGCCATCTCGGCCACGTGCCCGGCCAGGAGCGCGAGCACCCCGAGCACCTGTTCGTCGTACGGCCGTTCGCCCAGGGCCCGGTCGGCCGCCTCCCGCCCGATGGCACAGATCTCGACCGGATCAGTCGCTTCTCGGGCCAGCGCGGTCAGCTCATCATCCTCGAGCGAGGCGAGCTCCTCGCCTCGGGCCTCAATCGCCGGCAACTGCGCCTCGAATGGGGCCAGGTCCACGGTGCTGCCGGGGCGTTCGAGGAACCGGCGGAAGCGTGCCTTGAGTCGTCGCGAGAGGCTCATGTCCGCAAACCCTACTCGGATTTGCGGGTTCACGCCGCTGTCGATTTGCTCGCCCGGTGCGCGGGCCGGGGTCGCGGGGGCGGTGGCGGGAGGCGGCCGACGCAGCCCGCCGAGGGCCGCGGGGGCTGATGGACGAGGCGGTGCTGCCCGGGGGCGTCGGAGCTGGTGGCGGGGCCCACCGCATTGGCGCAGGTGGCTGGCGAGTACGGGACGCCTGGGTACGGGACACAAGGGAGTGTCTGAGTGGACAGTGTCAGGCGGCACCAGCGGGTGGGTGAGCATGATCAGCTAGCGGGTGGGCGAGGGGCCGGGGCGGGCGGCGGTGCGATAGGCGGTCGGCCGGCGCCACGGAGGCGGGAGTCCGGGGAGCGATCCGCGTTGTCCGGGCAACCTGGCCCGAGTGCTGGCTAGGCTGGCGGGTATGCACGAGGTCCACCTCGACTTTGCGGTCGCCCTGCATCACCAGCTGCCGACCGAGGGCAACCTGAGCTGGTCACCGTATTCGGTGGCCTCGGCGCTGGGGCTGGCCGCGGCCGGGGCCCGTGGCGACACCCAGCAGGAGCTGGCCAGGCTGATCGCCCCGGAGGTGGATCAGGCCACGCTGGTGCGCTGGCTGTCGGAGTCGGCTTCGCTGCCGGAGGCGGAGCTCGCGGTGGCCAACGCGCTGTGGTTGGCGGCCCAGCTGGGCTGCCGGGACGAGTATCGGGAGCTGGTCCGGCAGCTGGCCGGGGGCGCGGTCCACCAGGCCAATTTCGCCGACGATCCGGAGGGTTGCCGGGTTCGGATCAATGAGGACGTGGCCCGCACCACCCGCGGGCTGATCCCGCACCTGCTGGCCGAAGGGATGATCACCCCGAGGACCGCGGCGGTGCTGGTGAATGCCCTCTACCTGAAGGTGGCGTGGCTGAACGCGTTCCCGTCGGAACAGACGGCGCCGGCCCCGTTCACCACCCCGGCGGGGGAGCGATCGGTGCCGACCATGCGCCAGCAGGAAACCTTCCGGTACGCCGAGGCGGCCGGTTGGCGCATGGTGTCCTTGCCGACTCCCGCCCCGGTGATGGTGGATGTCCTGCTGCCGGAGGTGGACGGCACTCCGCTGACCGCGGCCGCGGTGCGCGCCCTGTGGAGCGCTGGCCGCAGCGTCAAGGTCGATCTGTGGCTCCCGCGGTTCCGGGTCGCCAGCCAGGCGCTCCTCAACGAACCGCTGGCGGCGTTGGGGGTGACCACCCCGTTCGACCCCGACCGGGCCGACTTCTCCGGGATCACCGAGGGGAAGCGGATGTGCATCGACCAGGTGGTGCACCAGGCGGTGCTCCGGGTCGACGAGCAGGGCTTCGAGGGAGCGGCCGCGACCGCGGTGGTGATGCGACTGGTGTCGATGGATCTCAGCCGGCCGATCCCGTTCCGGGTAGACCGCCCCTTCCACCTGTTGGTGCGCCACGCCCGGACCGGGGCGATCTACTTCCTGGCCCGGGTGACCGACCCGACCGCGGCCTGATCCCCGCTCGCGGTGACAGCAGTCTCCGTACCCCAGGAGTTTCGGAGTTGACCCTCACGTTACGTGAGGCCGTAGCGTCGCCGCCAGGAAGGAGGGAACCGTGGGCTACTCGGTGGGTACGGTGGCCCGGCTCTCCGGGGTGACCGTGCGGACCCTGCACCACTACGACGAGATCGGGCTGCTGACTCCCAGCGGTCGCACCGCCGCGGGGTACCGCCAATACTCGGAGTCGGATCTGGAGCGGCTGCGCCAGATCCTCACCTACCGGGAGCTCGGGTTCTCGCTGGAAGAGATCGCGGAGCTGCTTGCGGAGCCGACGGACCTCCAGGCGCACCTGCGCCGGCAGCGTGAATTGCTGCGGGGCCGGATCGAGCGACTCCGGAAGATGGCCGAGGCGATCGAGCGGATGATGGAGGCGACGCAGATGGGGATCCAGCTCACGCCCGAGGAGCGGTTCGAGGTGTTCGGGGAGCATGACCCGACCCAGTACGAGGACGAGGTACGGCAGCGGTGGGGTGGCTCCGAGGCGTACCGGCAGTCGCAGCAGCGGGCCGCGGGATACACCAAACAGGACTGGCAGCGGATCACGGACGAGACCGGCCGGCTGTACCAGCGGATCGCGGAGGCGATGCGGTCCGGTGCTCCGGCCACCAGCGAGGTCGCGATGGATCTGGCCGAGGAGCATCGGCGGCAGATCGATCAATGGTTCTATGAGTGCGGCTATGAGATGCACCGCAATCTGGCCGAGTTGTACGTGACCGACCAGCGGTTCACCGAGTCGCTGGACTCCCACCAGCCGGGGTTGGCGGCGTACTTGCGGCAGGCGATCCTGGCCAACGCGGAGCGGGCCGGCGCCTGACGGTCGCTTGTATCGTGGCGGTGTACTCCGCCTTCCGCCGCACCCATCCGCAGGTGGCAGTGGAGGTGTCGTACGGGTCGAGCGGGGCGCTCTACCAGCAGGTGGCCAACGGCGCTCCGTTCGATCTGTATCTCTCCGCTGATCTGGACTACCCCCGCCGGCTGGTCGACCAGGGGTAGGCCGCGGCCGGACCGGCGCTATCCATCTGGTCCCTCGCCGGTCCACCGACGACGGTGCATCTAGGCTGGACAGCCGTGTGGCGGATCGGGATCAATACCTGGGCATGGGTGGCGCCGCTGACTGACACGGCGCTGGTGGAGCTGGCTCCCCGGATCAAGGACTGGGGGTTCGACGCGATCGAGCTGCCGGTCCAGGGGTGGGGCTGGGATCCGGAGCGGGCGTCCGCGCTGCTGGCCGAGCTCGGGCTCACACCGGTGGTGTGCGCCGGCCTGTTGCCGGAGCACGATCTGCTCACCGATGACGACGAGACGCTGCAGCAGACCACGAATTTCCTCAAGCGGTGTATCCAGGTAGCGGTGCAGCTGGGCGCGTCGGTGGTGGCCGGGCCGCTGTACGCGCCGGCTGGCCGGCGGTGGCTGCTGGCGCCCGAGGATCGGCCGGCCACCATCAGGCGGCTGGCGCAGCGGCTACGGCCATTGGCGGAGTCGGCGGCCGCGCAAGGGGTGACGCTGGCGTTGGAGCCACTCAACCGGTTCGACGGCAGTCTGCTCAACACCGTGGCCCAGACTCGCGAAGTAGTTGACCAGGTGCCCGGCGCGGGCATCGCGTTGGACACCTTCCATCTGCACATTGAGGAGCGAGACCTGGCGGCGGCGGTGCGCGTGGCCGGGGAGCGGTTGGCGCACGTGCAGGTGTGCGGCAACGACCGAGGGGTGCCGGGCGGGGACCTGTTCGACTGGGCGACGTTTTTCCAGGCGTTGGCCGACATCGGTTACTCCGGGGCGGTGAACATCGAGTCGTTTATCGCGCCATCGTTGGCGGTCCGGATGTCGGTGTGGCGGCCGTTGACCACTCACTCGGATGATCTCGCCACGGCAGGATTGGCGTTTCTGCGGTCACAGTTCCGGCAAGTCACCGCGTCGACGGCGGTTGCAAATCGGCCGAGCTGACGGCACCATGCAGGCACGTCCGCACTCTGGGACGGGCCTGGCGGGCAACCGGTCGCGCCGGAGGCAGGAATCCAGGGGATGGATGCGTGGTCTTGACTGACGCGTCAGTTATGCTCCCTATCTGCAGGTCGACAGGGGGTGGATGATGGCACGGCCGAGTGCGGAGGTTCAGCGCCGCCAGCAGATCCTCGCGGCGACCTGTGAGGTCATCGCGGAGCAAGGATTCCGCTCCTTGCGGGTGTCCGACGTCGCCAAGCGAATCGGAGCGGCGACCGGGACCGTGCATTACTACTTCCCCACCAAACGGGATTTGCTGCACGCAGCGTTCGAGTTCAATTTCCGTAATTCACTGGAGCGACGTCGCGCGATCTTGGACAGCGACGATGATCCATTGGCCAAGCTGCGGGCGTTGGTGGATTCCTACCTGCCGATAAGCCCCCAGACCGTGCGGGCGTGGCGGGTGTGGGCGGAGCTGTGGATCGAGGCTATTCACGAGCCAGAGCTGCAAGAACTCAATGACGCCGTGTACGGCGAGTGGCGGGCGCTGATGGCCGGGATCATCCGCGACGGGCAGGCCGCCGGGCTGATCCGCGACGGGGACGCGGTGATGCTGGCCAACTTGGTGATCGGCCTGATCGACGGGCTAGCGATTCAGGTAATCCTCGCATCCCGGAACATGACCCCGGATCGGATGCGTCGGACCTGCCACCACCTCCTGGATCAGATCATCACCACCGAGCTGCGGCAGTCGGCGGCGGGGCGACGGAGCTAAAGCGCACTGCCGGGCGAGGTTCCGCCCGGCGGCACCCGCCCTCGTCGGCGGTGGGTCCCGTTAGCGATGCGTGCGGCGGGGTCCGTCCACGCCGTACTCGATTCTGATATGTCCATTATTTCCGAGCCGACGGGCATGCCGGTTTTTCGCCATCAGTAGGAGTGATCTCTCCTCATTGGTGGCTGGGTCCTTGACCAGTTAATCAAAAGCTGGCCGCTCAGGTATTGACAAGCTGCAGCGACGCCCCCAAGATAACCGATCAAATAACTGACGCATCAGTCAATCGAGTGAGAGGCGCCCATGGGTCTCAGGAGCAAGAGAGTGGCGGTAGCCGCGGTAGCGGCGCTGACCGCGGCGGTCGCTGGCTGTGGTGGCGACTCATCAAGTGGCGAGAAGACCCTCACCGTGGTCATGTGGGGCGGTAGCGCTCAGGAAGCGCACGTCAACTCGTACATCACGCCATGGGCGGAGGAGAACGGCATCACCGTGCTCCAGGACCAGCCCACCGACTACGCCAAGCTGCGGGCGCAGGTGGAGGCCGGCAAGGTCAGCTGGGGGATCGTCCAGGTCGAGCCCAACTTCGCAGTGACCGCCTGTCGCGAGGGCCTGCTGGAGAAGATCGATACGTCCGTGGTGGACACCTCACCACTGGATCCGCAGTTTGTGTCCGAGTGCGCGATCCCGGTGCTGCAGTACGCCTTCACGATCGCGTACAACACCGACGTCTTCCCCGATGACCATCCGACCAGCTGGGCGGACTTCTTCGATGTCGAGAAGTACCCCGGCAAGCGGGGTTTCTGGCGGTCGGTGACCAGCGGCATCTTCGAAGCGGCGCTCCTGGCCGACGGGGTGCCGGCCGACCAGCTCTACCCGCTGGACATCGACCGGGCGTTCCGAAAGCTCGACAGCATCAAGGAGCACATCGTCTTCTACGACACCGGTGACCAGCAGGTGCAGCTGGTCGCCAGCGGAGAGGCGCCGCTGGTGCAGGCGTGGAATGGCCGGATCTTCCAGGCGGCGCAGCAGGGACAGCCGGTGGCCAACGAATGGAACGAGCACTTCCTGTCCTATGACACCGTGGTGATCCCGCGCGGATACCCCAACGCCGACCTGGCACAGCAGTGGATGGCCCACTTCATCTACGACCTGGAAGGGCAGGCGGCGGACGCCGTAGCCAGCGCCTTCACCCCGGTCAACGACGAGGCCTTGGCGCTGCTCGACGCGGAGATCGCAGCCGAGCTGCCGACCTCTGCGCAGAACGCCTCCCAGCGGGCCATCGTGATCGACTACACCTACTGGGCCGAGCACTACGACCAGATTACGGAGCGCTTCAACGAGTGGCTGGCGTCGTGGTGAGGAACGGCACGATGACAGTGGACACCGCCCCGTCGGTCGGGTCGCCTATGGGCGCCCGGCCGGCGGGCCGGCGCCCACGTATCACCGACGGTTGGGGGCTGCTGGCGCTGCCAGTGGCCGCGTACCTGCTGGTGGTCCTGATCGTCCCGTTGGTCATCCTGCTTGCCCGTAGCGTCACCGACCCCACCCTCGGAATCGACCATTACCGCACCATCTTCGCGAGCCCGACCTACACGAAGGTGCTGCTCAACACCTTCGTCACCGCGATCGCGGTCACGCTGGTCACCTTGGCCATCGGGTTCCCGTACGCGTACCTGATGACCCTGGCCTCCGGGCTCTGGCGGAACCTGCTGCTGGTCCTGGTGCTCGTACCTTTTTGGACCAGTCTGCTGGTGCGTTCGTTCGCGCTGGTGTTGCTGCTGCGGGACACCGGTGTCGTCAACGAGACGTTGCAGGCGATCGGGTTGATCGAATCCCCGATCCCGTTGATGCGTAACTTCACCGGCGTCCTGATCGGCATGGTCCAGGTGATGCTGCCGTTCATGGTGCTGCCGCTGTACGCCACCATGCGTAGCATCGATCGCCGGCTGCTGCACGCGGCCGAAGGGTTGGGCGCCCGGCCAGCGTTCGCGTTTTGGCGGATCTTCGTCCCCTTGACGCAGCCGGGGGTGCTCGCCGGCAGCCTGCTGGTGTTCATCCAGTCCCTCGGTTTCTACATCACCCCCTCCCTGCTGGGTGGGCCGCAGAACGTGATGCTCGGCGAGCTGATCGTCCAGCAGGTGTCCAACCTGCTGCAGTGGGGCTTCGCATCGGCACTGGCGGTGGTGCTGCTGGCGGTGACGTTGCTGCTGCTGGCGATCGCTAGCCGGTTTGTCGACATCCGGCGAATGTTCTGGAGGGAGCTGTGACCCGCCTGCTCAGCCGCGCCGCGCTGGTGCTCCTCGGGGCCCTGACCGGGCTGCTGCTGATCCTGCCGGCACTGGTGGTGGTGCCGATGTCGCTGTCGGACAGCCCCTACCTCACCTTCCCGCCGGAGGGATTCTCGACCCGTTGGTTCCAGCGGTTCCTGGAGGACCCGGCCTGGCAGGCCAGCACGATGGCCAGCCTGCGGGTGGCGGTGCTGGTGACGATCCTCTCCATTGTGCTCGGTACCGCCGCGGCGCTGGGCCTGGTCCGCGGGCGAATGCCGTTCAAGGCCGCGATCTCCGGCCTGGTGGTGGCGCCGTTGATCGTGCCGTACGTGATCATCGGCTTGTCGGCGTACGCACTGGCGCTGCAGCTCGGTCTGACCGAGACCACGCTCGGATTCGTCCTCATTCACACCGCGATCGCGGTCCCGTACGTGGTGATCAACGTGACCGCCTCCCTGGCGTCGTTCGACCGGCGGCTGGAGCAGGCGGCGCTGAGCCTCGGCGCCGGGCCCCTGAGCACATTTCTGCGGGTGACGCTGCCGATCATCGCCCCGGGGATCGCGGCGGGTGCGGTGTTCGCGTTCATCACGAGCTGGGACGAGGTGGTCATCAGCATCTTCCTGTCCGGGCCTGGCATGACCACCCTGCCGGTGCGGATGTGGTCCGGCGTGCGGGTACAGATCGACCCAACGGTGGCGGCGGTGTCGACCATGCTGCTGCTGGTCACGGTCGCGGTCTTCGCCGCCGGCGGAGTGAGCCGGCTGCTCCTCAAGCTTCGCCTCACTCGCGCTTCCCGCCCGGCCCGAACCTCCCCCTCCTTGGAGCAACGATGAGTAGTGAGACGACATCGCGTTCGGGTGCCTCGGTACGGATCAGCGGGGTGACCAAGCAGTACCGAGACCTCCGCGCACTCGATCACGTCAGCCTCGACATTCAGGCCGGGGAATTCATCACCCTGCTGGGGGCCAGCGGGTCGGGCAAGTCGACCTTGCTGAACATCATCGCCGGGTTCATCAAGGCTGACGCGGGCATGGTCGAGGTAGGCGGGCGGGACCTCACCCGGGTGCCGCCGCACAAGCGGGGACTGGGCATGGTGTTCCAGCAGTACGCGCTGTTCCCGCACATGACGGTGTTCGAGAACGTGGCCTTCCCGCTGCGGCGCCGCCGGGTCCCGAAGCCGGAGCTGCGACGGCGGGTCCAGGAGGCGCTGGAGATCGTCGAACTGGGCGCGCTCGGTCGGCGGATGCCGTCGCAGCTGTCCGGTGGGCAGCAGCAGCGGGTGGCGCTGGCCCGCGCGATCGTGTTCCGCCCACCGGTGCTGTTGATGGACGAGCCGCTGGGGGCGCTGGACAAGCGCCTCCGGGAACAGCTGCAGATCGAGATCAAGCGGCTGCACCGCGAGCTGGGGATCACGTTCGTGTTCGTCACCCATGACCAGGAAGAAGCCCTGGCGATGTCGGACCGGATCGCACTGCTGCGGGACGGCCGGATCGTCCAGGTCGGCACCCCGGACGAGCTGTACGAACGCCCCACCGAGCTCTACACGGCGCAGTTCTTGGGCGAATCCAACATCTTCTACGGCACCGTGCAGGCCGGGGTGTTCCACGACCGCGACTGCGGACACACCCTGCCGCTTCCCGGTGTGGTCGATGGGCCGGTCGCGTTGGTGATTCGACCGGAGAAGATCCGGGTCAGTCAATCCGCGGACGAGTTACCGGTCGGCTACCAGCCCTTGTCCGGGACCGTGCAGGAATCGTCCTATCTCGGCAGTGAGCGGCGGCTGGACATTGCCCTCGGCGACGGGCGCCGGGTGGTGGCCCGGGTACGCAACGACGGCCCGGACAGTCGGGTCACCCCGGGCACACCGGTGGTCGTCTCCTGGCATCCGGACGACGTGCTGGTGATGT
The DNA here is from genome assembly GCA_963809545.1 of uncultured Actinomycetota bacterium. Lineage (GTDB taxonomy): Bacteria > Actinomycetota > Actinomycetes > Mycobacteriales > Micromonosporaceae > Natronosporangium. The sequence continues at coordinate 869,871 of CAWEKD010000005.1, forward strand.
CCACCGGAAGCGCTGAGGACCGGAGCCCGCAACCAATCGCCTGAAGCACCCACGAACCCACCGTCATCTGAGGAGATACCATGCCTCGTCCAATCCGGGACGCACTCGCGCTCACGAGCGAGCAGCAGGAGATCGTCAACCTCGCCCGCGAATTCGCCGAGCGGGAGATCCGTCCCCGCGCGGCCGAAGTCGACGAGGCGGACGTGGAGTCGCCGCTTGACCTGTGGAAGGCCGCGGCCCAGATTGGGCTGACCCACTTCATGCTGCCGGAGGAGTACGGTGGTGGCGGAGTGACCGACCTGCTGACGCAGGTGCTGGTCCAGGAGGAGCTCTGCTACGGCGACATCTCGATCGGCAACTTCCTTACCTCCAACGGGTTCTTCGCCGGCCCGATCCAGGCGCTGGGCTCGGAGGAGCAGAAGCGCACCTGGCTGGGGATGCTGTGCACCGATGATCCGCCGATCACCGCGTTGGCCGTCACCGAGCCGGGGGTGGGGTCGGACGCGGCCGCGTTGCAGACCCGGGCGGTCCGAGACGGTGACCATTACGTGCTCAACGGCCAGAAGACCTGGATCTCCAACGCCCCGTACGCGGAGTACTTCGTCATCTTCGCCACTGTGGACCCGAGTAAGCGGTCCAAGGGGGTGACCGCGTTCCTGGTGCCGCGGGCCACCGAGGGCCTGTCGGTGGGCAAGCCCATGCGCAAGATGGGGCAGCGAGGCATCGTCAACGCCGAGGTGTTCCTGGACGACGTCCGGGTGCCGGTGGCCAACCGGCTCGGGGAGGAGGGCCAGGGCTTCTACGGCATGATGCGTACCTTCGACGCTTCCCGGATCCTGATCGGCGCCTCCGCCACCGGCCTGGCCCGGGCCGCCCTGGACGCCAGCGTGAAGTACGCGCAGGAGCGGCACCAGTTCGGCACCGCCATCATCAACCACCAGGCGGTGGCGTTCCGGCTGGCCGACATGGCCGCCCGGGTGGACGCCTCCCACCTGCTCACGGTGCGGGCGGCGCAGCTGTACGACCAGGGGCACCAGGTCACCGAAGAGGCCGCCATGGCGAAGTTGGTCGCCTCCGAGAACGCCTCCTGGGTGGCGGCCGCGGCGGTGCAGACCCACGGTGGCTGGGGCTACTCCCGGGAGTTCCCGGTCGAGCGGTGGATGCGGGACGCCAAGCTCGAGGAGATCGAGGAGGGTACGTCCGACATCCAGCGGCTGATCATTTCCCGGCGGTTGGCAGCAGGGTCATGACCAAGGCGCATGTGGATAAGGGCAGCCCGCTGGCGGTGTTCCGGGACCCGGAAGCGGTCACGGTCGTCGGCGCCTCCGCCGATCCAGCCAAGTGGGGATACTGGCTCGCCCGAGGGGCGCTCAAGGGTGCCCACCGGCGGCGGGTGTACCTGGTCAACGCCCGCGGGACGGAGATCGAGGGGCAGCGCAGTTACCGGTCGGTCCAGGAGCTACCGGACGCGCCCGGGCTGGTGGTGCTCTGCGTCCCGGCCGCTGCCGTGCCGCAGGTGGTGACGGAGGCGCTGGCCAAGGGAGCCCGCGGATTCCTCGGGATCACCGCCGGGATCGACCGGGTGCTCGGGCGGGAGGGCGCCGAGCGGGATCTGGCCCGGCAGATCCGGGCGCATGGTGCCCGGATGGTCGGTCCTAACTGTCTCGGTATCTACGACGCCAGCACCGATCTCCAGTTGGCCTGGGGCGAGTTCTCCCCGGGTTCGCTTGGGATCGTCTCCCAGAGCGGCCAGCTCGGTTCCGAGCTGGCCAATCTGGCCGCGGACTGCGGGCTGGGCGTGTCCCGGTTCGTCTCGGTCGGCAACCAGGTGGACGTCACCGCTGAGGAAGCGCTGGCCGACCTGCTCCACCATGAGGCCACCCGAGTGGTGGCGCTGTATCTGGAGAGCTTCGCCGACGGGCGCCGCATGATCGCCACCCTGCGGGCGTTGCGGGCGGCGGGGAAGCACACCATCCTGCTCACGGTCGGAGCGAGCGAGGCCAGCCGGCGGGCCGCCCAGTCCCACACCGGGGCGTTGACCTCCGCGTTGGATGTGGTGGACGCGGCTTGCCGGGCCGCCGGAGTGATCCGAGTGGACACCCCGGCCCAGCTGGTCGATGTGGCGCAGCTGGTGCTGTCCGCGCCGCTGCCGGCCGGTCCCCGTGTGGCGGTGGTCGGGGACAGCGGAGGGCAGGGGGCGGTGGCCGCCGATCTGGCCGGCGGACACGGGCTGCGGGTAGAGCAGCCGGCGGAGGCGTCCCGGCAGCGCCTGGCGGAGATGCTGCCCCCGGACGCGGGATTGAGCAACCCGATCGACCTGGCCGGTGCCGGCGAGCAGGACCTCACCACGTACGCCCGGGTGGTCGACACGCTGTTGGCCGACCCGGCGGTGGACGCGGTCACCCTCACCGGATACTTCGGTAGTTACGGCGCGGACACCCCGTCCATCGCCGGGCGAGAGCAGGAGGTGGCCCGGTCGGTGGCGGAGGCGGCCCGCCGGCACCGCAAACCGGTGGTGCTGCACAGCATGTGCCGTCAGTCGGAGACCATCGACCTGCTTCGACGACTCGGGGTACCCGCGTACCACACCGTGGAGGCGGCGACGGCGAGCCTGGCGAGCGCGACCCGGCTCGTCGCCCAACCCGGGCGGGAACTGGCCACACCGCCGCGCCGGGCCTGGCCGCACGCGCTGGACGGCTACCTGGCGGCCCGGAAACTGTTGGCGGAGGTCGGGGTCCGGTTCCCACCGGCGATCGCGGTGTCCACCACCTCCGAAGTGGTGGCGGCGGCGGGTCAGCTGCGTGCGCCGTACGTGTTGAAGGCCGACTGGGTGGCGCACAAGACCGAGGTGGGCGGGGTGGTGCTCGGCCTGGCCGACGCCGACACCGCCGCCAAGGCGTTCGAGGAGATGTCGGCGCGGCTCGGCCCGGGCCGGTACGTGCTGGAGGAGCTGGACCGGCGCACCGACACCGTGGAGATGATCGTCGGCGCCCGTCGGGACTCCACCTTCGGGCCGCTGGTCATGGTCGGCGCCGGCGGGGTGCAGGCCGAACTATTCCGCGATGTGGCGTGGGAACTCGCGCCGGTCGACCCGGACACCGCGGCCGCGATGCTGCAACGGTTGCGGAGCCACGCCCTGCTGACTGGTTGGCGGGGCCGACCGGCGGTGGATGTGGCCGAGCTGATCCGCACCGTGGTCGCGGTCTCCACGTTGATCTGCGAATTGCCTGAGTGTGACGAATTGGAACTCAACCCGGTCCGGGTCGGCCCGGACGGCGTCGTCGCCGTCGACGCGCTGGTGATCCGGGGTTCCCCTCACGACAGCCAGGAGGATCGATGAGCGACTTTACTGAGGACTTCACCGGTCGAGTAGCGCTGGTGACCGGGGGCGGCTCCGGGATCGGCCGCGAGATCGCCCTGGCCTACGCCCGCCGCGGCGGCACCGTGGTGGTGCTCGGCCGGCGTCCGGAACCGCTGGCGGAGACTGTCTCCCTGGTGGAGCAGCTGGGGCGGCAGGCGTCGGCCGAGCCGTGCGATGTCCGGGACGCGGACGCGGTCCAGGCCGCGATCGACCGGGTGGTCGAGCGGTACGGGCGGCTGGATGCGTTGGTCAACAACGCCGCCGGTAACTTCGTGGTCCCCGCCGAGAAGCTGTCGCCCAACGGGTGGCGGGCGGTGGTCGACATCGTGCTGAACGGCACCTTCTTCTGCACCCGGGCGGCGGCGCCGCACATGTTGGCCGCGGGCCGTGGCGCGATCCTCAACGTGATCGCCACCTACGCCTGGCACGGCCACCCCGGCACGGTGCACAGTGCGGCGGCCAAGGCGGGGGTGTTGGCGATGACCCGCACCTTGGCGGTGGAGTGGGCCAGCCGGGGGATCCGGATCAACTGCATCGCCCCGGGCCCGACCGAGACCGCCGGCGCGGGAGCGGCGCTGTGGGCGACCGACGCGGAGCGGCAGCGGGTGGTCAGCAGCGTTCCCGCGGGCCGGTTCGCTTCCACCGCGGAGGTCGCTGACGCCGCGGCGTACTTGTTGTCGGACCGGGCCGCGTACATCACCGGCGAGGTGCTGACCATCGACGGTGGGCAGTGGCTCGGCAAGCAGGTCTACGGTGACCCGATCTACCCGGACTCCGACGGATGAGCCCGCGTGGAACCACCCCTATGACCGGCGGCCGGGCGCTGGTCGCCGCGCTGGCGGCGCACGGGGTCGACACGATCTTCGGGATTCCCGGCACCCACAACCTGGCGGTGTACGCGGCCCTGCCGGAGTTCGGGATCCGGCACTTCTCGCCCCGACACGAGCAGGGTGCCGGGTACGCCGCGGACGGCTACGCCCGGGTCAGTGGCCGGCCCGGGGTGTGCCTGACCACCACCGGGCCGGCGGTGCTCAACGCGGCCGCGGCGTTGGCGCAGGCGTACTCGGACTCGGTGCCGGTGCTGCTGATCTCGCCCGGCATGCCGCTGACCCACCCGGGGTTGGGTAACGGCCTGCTGCACGAGGTGAAGGACCAGTCCGGGGCGCTGGCGGCGGTGGCCGCCTACAGCCACCGGGTCACCAGCGTGGCGGAGATCCCGCTGGCGGTGGCGCAGGCGTTCGCGACCATGCGCTCCGGTCGGCCACGGCCGGTGCACCTGGAGATCCCGCTGGATCTGCTGGACCAGACCGGTGAGGTGACCCCGGTGGCGCCGGTGACCCCGGCGCGGCGGCTGCCGGAGCCGAGCCAGCTCGACCGCGCCGCCGAGGTGCTCGCCACCGCCACCCGGCCCGGGGTGATCGCCGGCGGCGGTTGCCGGACGGCCGCGGCGGAGCTGCGGCAACTGGTGGAACTGCTGGGCGCGCCGGTGGTGACCACCACCAACGGCAAGGGAGCCCTGCCGGAGGACCACCCATTGGCGCTCGGCGCCGGTCTGCAGCACCGGTCGGTGGTGGAGTTCCTCGCCGACTGCGACGTGGTGGTGGCGGTGGGCACCGAGCTGGCGCCGGCGGACCTCTGGCTGGGGCCGCTGTCGCTGTCGGGGGCCCTGGTCCGGATCGACATCGATCCGGTGCACGTGGCTACCAACGCGGTGCCAGACGTCGCGGTGGTCGGGGACGCCGCCGCCAGCCTGGCCGGGCTGCGCAAGCGGCTGTCTCGGGAGCCGGCCGCGGACGCCGCGGCCCGGGCGGCCCACTGGCGGGAGCGGGTGCGCGCCGACGCGCGCCGGGAGGGGGCGACCTGGTTGCCCATGGTGGAGGCGGTCGCGGCCGCGCTGGGCCGGGACGGGGTACTGGCCGGCGACAGCGCCATGGCCGTCTACTACGGAGCATTGTCGAACCTGCCCGCGTACCAGCCCGCCTCGTTCCTGTACCCGACCGGCTTGGGCACCCTCGGCTACGGCCTGCCGGCGGCGATCGGCGCCAAACTGGCCCGGCCCGAGGCGCGGGTGATGGCGATGCTGGGCGACGGGGGAGTGATGTTCACGATCCCGGAACTGGCTGCGGCCGCGCAGGCGGGGCTGCCGCTGCCGGTGGTGGTGGTGGACAACGGCGGATACGGCGAGATCCGGCGGGAGATGTGCGAGCGGGGGGACTCCCCGCTCGGGGTGGATCTGGGGCATCCGGACTTCCCGGCGCTCGCCCGCAGCCTGGGCTGCCACGGGCTGTCGGTCACCGATCCGAAGGAGCTCACCGCGCAGCTCACCGCCGCGTTCACCGCCGACCGACCCACCCTCATTCACGTACCGGAGCCAGGAGGTGACGATGGCACGCACTGAATGGCGTCGGGACAGCGCCTTCATCGCCAACCGGTGGCGCCGGACCGATCAGGTGGTGGAGGTGGAGAACCCGGCCACCGGTACGGTGATCGGGACCGCCGCCAACTCCTCCACCGCGTTGGTGGACGAGGCGGTCCGGGCCGCCCGGCGGGCGTTCGACGACTGGGCCGCCCTCGGGGTGCGCCAGCGGGCGGCGTACCTGGCCGCTCTGCACCGGGAACTACAGGCCCGGCGGGAGCTGCTGGTGCAGACCACGGTGGCCGAGGTCGGCGCCCCGATCCGGGTGGCGCGGGAAGCGCACATTGATCTCGCGTTGCAGGTGGTCGGCTACTACGTCGACCTGCTCGCAGACGCCGACGACGGTCCGGTCGAACAAGTCGGTAATTCGCTGGTGTTCCGGGAACCAGCCGGGGTGGTCGGGTGCATCACCCCGTGGAACTACCCGGCCTACCAGCTTCTGATCAAGGTGGCGCCGGCGATCGCCGCCGGCTGCACCGTGGTGGCCAAACCGGCGGAGCTCACCCCCTTGACCGCGTACCTGGTGGCGGATGCGGCGCTCGCGGCCGGGCTGCCGGCCGGGGTGCTGAACCTGGTGCCCGGCAGCGGGCGGGTGGTGGGCGAGGCGCTCGTCGCGCATCCGGAGGTGGATCTGGTCTCGTTCACCGGCTCCACCGGGGTGGGGGCACGGGTAGCAGCCAGCGCCGCCGCCACCCTCAAACGGGTCGCGTTGGAGCTGGGAGGCAAGTCGGCCAGCCTGGTGCTGCCCGACGCGGATGTGACCGCGGCGGTACGGGCCACCGTGGACTCCGCCACCCTCAACACCGGACAGACCTGCAGCGCATGGACCCGGCTGTTGGTGCCGCAGGAACGGTACGAGGAGGCCTACCGGCTCGCCTGCGGCCGCGCCGCCGAGCTGGTGGTGGGGGACCCGACCCACGAGGACACCGACCTGGGGCCGCTGATCTCCGCTGGCCAGCGGGAATCGGTGACCGCGATGGTGGCGCGCGCGGTGGCCGACGGGGCCCGGTGCTTCCAACCGGCGCGGGAACTGCCACCCCAGGGGCACTATGTGGCGCCGACGGTGGTGGCGGACGTGCCACCGGAGGCGGAGATCGCCCAGGAGGAGGTCTTCGGGCCGGTGCTGGTGGTGCTCCCGTACCGGGACGAGGCGGACGCGATCCGGCTGGCCAACCACACCGTGTACGGGCTGGCGGGGGCGGTCTGGTCGGGTGATCAGGAGCGGGCGGTTCGGGTCGCCCGGGCTCTTCGCACCGGCCAGGTGGACATCAACGGTGCTCCGTTCAACCCCGCCGCGCCGTTTGGTGGCTACAAGCGCTCCGGCTACGGCCGGGAGCTGGGCCGGTACGGGTACGAGGAGTTCACCCAGGTGAAGGCGGTGCAGGTGTGACCGCTACCGGCGGCGGTGGCGGTGACGGGGGTCGGCAGGGTGCTGGCTGCCTTACCGACTGAGCTACCCGGGCCGGATCCGCTGCGGCATCCGGTGGCGCGGGGGAGGTGAGCGGACCTCTCCGCGCCGGCCGGCTGGTTCCGGTCCTCGCGCTCAGCGTCGTCACCGCCCTGTGGGGGTCGACCTTTGTCATATCCAAGGGTGCCTTGGAGCGGATGGCCCCCCTGGAGCTGCTGAGTTGGCGGTTCGCGCTGGCCGCTGGGGTGATGGTGGTGATCCGGCCGACCGCGCTGGTGGCGGTACCGCGGCGGGTGTGGCGCGGTGGGGTGCTGCTGGGGGTGCTGTACGGGAGCGCGCAGATCCCCCAGTACATCGGGCTGACCGGCACCACCGCGGCCACCTCCGGGTTCCTGATCGGCACGTACGTGGTCTTCACCCCGCTGCTGGGGTCGGTGTTTCTCCGCACCCGGTCTCCGGTGACCACCTATGTCGGGGTGTTGTTGGCCGCAGCCGGCCTCGGAGTGTTCTCGTTCGACGGTCTCAGGCTGGAGTGGGGCGAGGCGCTGTCCCTGGTCGCGGCGGTGCTGTACGCGGGCCATATCGTCGCGATGGGGCGCTGGTCCACCCCGGGGGATGCCTGGGTACTCACCACCATCCAGATGATCACCATCGCGGTGGTGTTGGGGATCCCCGCGCTGACACTGGGGCTGCCGCCACCGAGCCACCCCGTTGACTGGTGGGCGATCCTCTGGTTGGCGGTGATCGCCGGAGCGCTCGCGATCGGGGTCCAGACCTGGGCCCAGAGTCGGATCCCGGCCACCCACGCCGCGGTCATCATGGCGGCCGAACCGTTGTGGGCGGCCATGTTCGCGGTCGGGTTCGGCGGCGAGGAGCTCGGGGTGCGGCTGCTGCTCGGCGGCGCGCTGCTGCTGGCCGCCAATCTGACCATCGCGGCGACCGGCCGCGCCGCGTGACCGGGAGGCTGCGGGAGCACGCGGGGCCGGCCGGATTCTCCTTCGCTGCGCCGCGCTGACCGCGAGGGACAATGGCGAGGTGCGGTTTGGGGTGCTGGGCCCCACTCAGGTGTGGGACGTCAGCGGACGCCAGCTGTCGGTCGGCGGCCCCCGGGTGCGGGCGCTGCTGGTGCGGCTGCTGTTGGCCGCCGGTGAGCCGGTGCCCACCGACCGACTGATTGACGACCTGTACGGGGCGGAGCCGCCGGCCCGCCCCGGTAACGCCTTGCAGGCCCAGGTGTCTCGACTACGCCGGATGCTGCCGGTCGGCCCGGCGGTGGAGCTCCACCCCGCTGGTTACCGGTTGGCGGTGGCGCCGGAGCAGGTGGATGCGCATCAGTTCACGCGGTACGCCGCGGCCGGGCGGCGCGCGCTCACCAGGGATGACCCCCACCGCGCGGTGCAGCTGTTGACCGATGCGCTCGAGCTGTGGCGTGGACCGGCGTTAGCGGATGTGGCCGAGGCCCCGTTCGCCGCCGCGACGGCGCACCGGTTGAGCGAGCTGCGTACGGAGGCGATCTGTGACCGGGCCGAGGCCCGACTCCGGCTCGGTGAGGCCACTCTGCTGATCAATGAACTGTCGGGGTTGGTCGCCGAGTACCCGTTGCGGGAACGCCCCCGGGCGCTACTGATGCGGGCGTTGGTGGCGGTCGGTCGTACCGCCGAGGCGCTGGAGAGTTTCGCGCAGGGGCGCCGGCTGTTCGCCGATGAGCTGGGGGTCGACCCGCCAGCGGAACTCTCTCGGCTGCATGTGGCGATCCTGCGGGGCGAACTGCCTCCACGGGGTTCACCATCGACCACTGCGGTGGCGCCGGTCCCACCGACGCCTGACCCGCCGCCAGCGCCGCCTGGCCCGCTCCCGGCGCCGTTGACCAGCTTCATTGGCCGCGAGCGAGAGCGGGAGCGGGTGCGGGACCTGCTGACGGATCATCGACTGGTCACTGTGGTCGGTCCGGGTGGTGCGGGTAAGACCCGGCTGGCGGTCGAGGCGGTGCGGGATTGGCCGGGGGAGCTCGGCTTCGTGGATCTCGCTCCGCTGGTCGGTCGCCCGACCACGGCCGAGCTGGCTCGAGTGGTGGGCAGCGGGTTGGGGCTGCGGGACGCGGGCTTGCGGGCGCGGGGTGGGCCGGGACCGGACCCGCGGCAACGGCTGGTGCACGCCTTGGCCAGACGGTCACTGTTGCTGCTGTTGGACAACTGCGAGCACGTGGTGGCCGAGGTGGCGGAGCTCGTCGGCGAGCTGCTCGCTGCTTGCCCGCAGCTGCGGATCCTGACCACCAGCCGGGAGCCGCTCGGGCTGACCGGGGAGGCGCTGTGTCCGGTGTCCGGGCTGCCATTGCCGCCGCCGGACGCGCCACCGGCCGAGGCGGCGACGTACCCCGCGGTCCGGTTGTTCCTGGAACGGGCGGCGGAGCAGGTGCCGTCCGAGCGGCCGGACCCGGTAGTGGCGGGCCACGTCTGTCGCATGCTGGACGGCATACCGTTGGCGATCGAGTTGGCCGCCGCGCGACTGCGCTCACTGTCCATGTCCGAGTTGGCCGCCCGGCTGCACGATCGATTTGCACTGCTGTCCCGGGGGAGCCGTACCGCCGCGCCCCGCCATCAGACCCTGCGGGCGGTGGTGGAGTGGAGCTGGGACTTGCTGACCGAGCCGGAGCGGGCGCTGGCGCGTCGGTTGACGGTGTTCGTCGGGGGTGCCACCTTGCCCGCGGTCGAGCACGTGGTCGAGGGCCCGGCCGGTGAGGTGCTCGACCTGCTGACCAGACTGGTGGACAAGTCGCTGGTGGAGGCGGGGGGTGGGCGCTACCGGATGCTGGAGACGGTCCGTGCGTACGGGGCCGAGCAGCTCGCCCACGCGGGGGAGACCGCCGCCATGCATCGGGCACACGCCACCTTCTTTCTGGCGCTGGCCCGCACCGCCGATCCCCAGCTACGCGGCCCCGACCAGCTCACCTGGCTGTCTCTTTTAGATACAGAGCGGGACAACCTGCACGCGGCGCTGCAGCGGTCGATCGCGGCGGGCGATGCCGTGACCGCGCTGCGATTGATCGGTGCGTTGACGATGTACTGGTGGCTGCGGGGCCATCGAGGCACAGCGGCGCGGATGGCTAGCCAGGCCCTGACCGTCGCTGGCGCGTCGCCGCCGCCGGACCTGCAGGAGGAGTATTTACTGGCCACCCTTTTGAGCAATCTGGATGCGCCTCCGGGGGCAAGGGCGGCCCCGGCCGCCGGCTGGTCGGAGCGAAGTGGGCTGAACCAGTTGCACCATCCGCCGCGGCAGCCGTTCCTGTTCTATCTGTCGGCGGTGTCCAGCGGCCCGCCCGCGGCCGGGTTCGCAGAAGAGGCTGCGCTGCACGAACGCCTGTCGTCCGCGGACCCGTGGAGTCAGGCGCTGACCCGGGTGGGCCAGGGCATGCTGCGGTTGTGGCAGGGGGAGTGGGGTGAGGCCGAGCGTGACCTCACCGCGGCGCTGGCCCGGTTCCAGGAACTTGCGGAGCGCTGGGGCAGCATGCTGGCGTTGTCGGCGTTGGCGGAGCTCGCCGGCCAGCGTGGCGACCACGCCACCGCATTGACCACTCTAGACAGTGCGTTGACGCTCGCGGGGGCGCTCGGTTCCGAGGTAGACCGGGCCGAGCTGCTGCGCGTCCGAGCGGACAGTCGGCTCAAGCTCGAGGATGTGGCCGGTGCCGCCGCTGACTTCACGGAGGCGATCGCCTGTGGGCAACGGGCCGGTGCCCCGGAGCTCGCCGCGGCCGCCCGGCGGGGGCTGGCGGAGCTAGCCCGTCGGCGGGGGGACCGGATGGCCGCGCGGGAACTGGTAGAGCAGGCGCTGATGGAGTGCCCAAGGGGGTGGTTCGGTGCCGATGCCACCCGGATCGACCTGCTGACCCTGCGGGCGGAGCTGGCCGAGGCGGACGGCGAGTCGGCGACGGGTTGGCGGACCGCGGCCGCGGAGCTCGCCGCCGCGTACCACCTGGAGACCTGGTCAGCCGACGGTCAGTGACCGGTCAGCGCCGGCCGCCACGGTGGGGGCATGACCGAACCTGCGATCGTCGCGCGGGGACTGCGGAAGCGGTACCGCCGTACCCAGGCCCTGGCGGGTCTGGACCTCACCGTGCCGGCCGGCACGGTGTACGGATTGTTGGGGCCGAACGGCGCCGGTAAGACCACCACCGTCCGGGTGCTGACCACCCTGCTGCGGTGTGAGGCCGGACAGGCGCGGGTGGCCGGCTTCGATGTGCGACGGGAGCCGGACCGGGTGCGCAGCCGGATCGCCCTGACCGGCCAGGACACGGCCGTGGACGAGCTGCTCACCGGCCGACAGAACCTGGTGCTGTTCGCCCGGCTGCTGCACCTACCCGAGCGGCAGGCCCGACAGCGGGCGGACGAGCTGCTGGCCCAGTTCGGGCTCACCGAAGCCGCCGATCGGGCGGCCGGTCAATACTCCGGCGGGATGCGGCGCCGGCTGGATCTCGCGGTCAGTCTGATCCGCCCGCCGGCCGTGCTGTTTCTGGACGAGCCCACCACCGGTTTGGATCCACGCAGCCGCAACCAGGTGTGGGACCGGATCCGGGAGCTGGCCGCCGGCGGCACCACGGTACTGCTCACCACGCAGTACCTGGAGGAGGTCGACCAGTTGGCGGACCGGATCTCGGTAATCGATGCCGGGCGGGTGGTGGCCGAGGGGACACCGGCGGAGCTGAAGTCCCGGGCGGGCGGGGACCGGGCCGAGGTGGTGGTCCGCGATCGGGCGGACCTGCCCGCCGCCAGCCGGATCCTGGCCGAGGTGTGTACGGAGCCCCCGCGGGTGGATATCGAGCTGCGGCGGCTGACCGGCCCGGTGACGGACCGGGTGGTGGCGCTGTCCGGGCTGGTCCGGGGCCTGGCCACGGCCGGGATCGAGGTGGAGGACCTGGGGGTGCGGCGACCCACCCTGGACGAAGCGTTCCTGCGGCTGACCGGGCGGGAGCGGGCAGCGGCGGAGCGGGAGGTGGCGGCGTGAGCACGCTGGTGACGCGGGTCCGGTACGGCGTCTGGGATGGGTGGACGATGACCCGGCGGTACCTCACGCACGTGGTGCGCTCCCCGGAGGAGATTGCGATCTATTTTTCGGTGCCGCTGCTGTTCGTGCTGGTCTTCGGGTATGTGCTGAGCGCGGCGATGGTGGTGCCCGACGGCGGCGATTACCGGGAGTTTCTGCTGCCCGGGGTGTTTGTGATGTCCATGGTGTATGGGCTGGGGGCGGCCGCCATCGCCGTGGCCACCGATGTGGGGCGCGGTGTGGTGGACCGGTTCCGCGCCCTGCCCGTGGCCCGTTCGGCACTGCTGGTGGGGCGGGGGACGGCCGATCTGCTCCGGGCGGTGCTGGAAGTGACGGTGCTGGTCGGATGCGGCGTGCTGATCGGCTGGCGGGTGCGGGGGAGTGTGGCGGAGACCGCGGCGGCGGTGGCGCTGTTGCTCTGGCTCCGGTTCGCGCTCAGTTGGGTGGGGATCTGGCTGGGTTTGCGGTTGCGGAACCCGGATCTGGTGGGGGTGATCGTGTTTCCGCTCGCGTTTCCGCTCACCGCCCTGTCCAACATCCTGGTGGCTCCGGAATTGATGCCGGGCTGGGTGGGGACGGTAGCGGAGTGGAATCCGCTGTCGGCCACCGCCGCCGCGGCCCGGGAACTGTTCGGCAATCCGGGAGCCGGTGGCGAGACCTGGCCGGCTCAGCATCCGGTGCTGCTGGCGGCACTGTGGCCGCTGCTGCTGGTGATGGTGTTCACTCCGTTGGCGGTGCGCCAGTACCGGCGGCTGGGGCATTGACCCCCCTTCGGCGCCCGCGGTAGTCCGCTGACTGGCCGTTCCTGACCGGGTGGCTAATCGACCACGTACCGGTGGGGCAGACGCGGGTTGCGGAGATCGGGCAGACTGCCTGCATGAGCGTGATCCTGCGAACCGCGGCGGTCACTGACCGCGGCAAGGCCCGTGAGAACAACGAGGATGCTGTTCACGCGGGGAGAACCCTGGTCGCGGTCGCGGACGGTGTCGGTGGTGGACCCTCTGGTGAGATCGCGAGTGAGCTCGTGATCCGGACGCTGGCTCGGCTGGATGTCGAGCCGGGGCCGCCGAATCCGGCCGCAGCGCTGCGGGAGGCGGTGGAAGAGGCCAATCGGAGTATCCGGGAGGCGGTGGAGGCGGATCCCAGCCTGACGGGGATGGGCACCACTCTGACCGCCATGCTGGCCGACGGGGACGTGTTCGACCTGGTGCACGTGGGGGACTCCCGGGCATACGCGTGGCGCAATGGCGCGCTCACCCAACTCACCCGGGACGACACTTATGTGCAGGGCCTGGTCGACAAGGGAGTGATCTCCGCGGCCGAGGCGCGAGTCCACCCGCAGCGGTCGCTCGTGACCCAGGCGGTGCATGGGGCCGGGCTCAACCCCGCGTACCGGGTGGTGACTCCGCAACCTGGGGATCGGTTCCTGCTCTGCAGCGATGGCCTGAGCGACTACGTGGACGAGGTCGCGATTGCGCGGGTGATGGCGGAGCAGGCGGATCTACAGGCGTGTGCGCAGGGGCTGGTGGATCTGGCCTTGGCGGCGGGAGCTCCGGACAACGTCAGCGTGGTTGTAGCGGATGTAGAGATCATCTGACCGCGGCGAGCGCTGGTCGACAGGGCGCTTCCCTCCGCGGTGGGCTCACTAATCGCGACAAATCGGAATAAAACTTACCAAGTATGTGATAGCCATACGGTAGGTGACAGTCGCGACGGGGGAGTGACCGCGGTGTGGTTTAGCGGATGGCGGCGGTGGGCGGTGCTGGCGACCGCCGCGGTGACGGTGGCGGGAGGCGGCCTGCTGGCGGGGAGCTACCTTGGGCGGCCGGGGCCGACCGAGCCGCCAACGGCCAAGGACACGTGGCAGGCGGAGCTCATTCGTCGACCGGCCGACCTCCCTCCAGGCGTGCTCGCACCACCCCCGGCGGCCGCTGGGCAGACCGATGAAGCCTCCGCCAGCCAGGAGGATGAAGCTCGGGAGGATGAGGCCCAGGCGGATGAAGCCGCGGCGACCGAGGTGGTCACTCAGCCGATCATCGGCGTGGGGCAGCCACCGCTCCAGATGCCGGGGACCGGACCGTTCGGTACCCACCGCGACACCGGTGCGGACTATCTCGCCCTCACCTTCGACGACGGCCCCGACCCTCGGTACACCCCCGCAGTCCTGGATCTGTTGAAGGAGCACGGGGTGACCGCGACCTTCTGCATGGTCGGGGAGATGGCGGCCGCCTACCCCGAGCTGGTGCGTCGGATCGCCGATGAGGGCCACACCCTGTGCAACCACTCCTGGGATCACGATTTCGGTCTTGGTAGCCGTTCCCGGGAGGAGATCCGGGCCGACCTGGTGCGGACCAACACCGCCATCCAGGCGGCGGTGCCGGGCGCCCGGATCTCGTACTACCGGCAGCCGGGCGGAGCGTGGACTCCGAAGGTGGTCGAGGTCGCCGCCGAGCTGGGAATGTCCTCCTTGCACTGGTCGGTGGATCCATTCGACTGGCAACAGCCGGCCGCCGAAGTGATCGCCCAGATCGTGGAGAGCGAAGTCGCCCCCGGCGGAATCGTGCTGTTGCACGACGGGGGCGGTGAACGTTCCCAGACGGTCCGTGCGGTCCGGCAGCTGCTGCCCACGCTCGCGGAGCGGATGTCGGTGGCCGCGATGCCTCCCTGGGTGGGGCCGCCCCGGCTGCACGGACGGGAGCTACCGGTCAAGCCCGGCCAGCTGTAAGCGGCGCGTCCTCCCGCCGGGACAGCCGTACCTCCCTGCGCATAATGACGGGATGCAGACGGAGGTCGGCCGGACGGAGCCGGTGGAGCTGGTGGACGAGGCCGCAGTCCGGACCGCTGCGGAACGGTTGCGCGGGGTGGCGGTGCGGACCCCGCTGCTAGTCAGCCCCTGGTCGTCCGCGCTGTGGCTGAAACCAGAGAATCTGCAACCGATCGGTGCGTTCAAGCTCCGCGGCGCCTACCATGCGGTCGCGCAACTGCCGCCGGAGCGCCGCCGAGCCGGCGTGATCACCCACTCGTCCGGTAACCACGCCCAGGCGGTGGCGTACGCCGCCCGCGCGTTCGGGGTCCCGTGCGTGGTGGTGATGCCGGACGGAGCGGTCGCCCAGAAGGTGGCGGCGACTCGCCGGTTGGGGGCGGAGGTGGTGATGGTGCCACCCGAGCAGCGGCTCACGCGGGCGGAGGAGTTGGCGGCGCAGCGAGGCCTGGCCCTGATCCCGCCGTTCGATCACCCGGACGTGATCGCTGGCCAGGGCACGGTCGGGCTGGAGATCGCGGCGGATCTGCCGGAGGTGCGGCTGGTGCTGGTGCCGGTGGGTGGTGGGGGGTTGGCCTCCGGAGTCGCCACCGCGATCCGGGCGCTCGCTCCCCGCGCGGCGGTGATCGGCGTGGAGCCGGAACTCGCCGCGGACGCGCGGGAGTCGCTGGCCGCCGGCGAGCTGCGGGTGTGGCCGACCGCCCGCACCTACACCACGATCGCCGACGGACTACGGACCTCCCTGTCGGAATTGACCTTCGCGCACCTCCGGGCCCGGCTGGATGGGATCGTCACGGTCACCGAGGAGGAGATCATCGACACCGCGCGGGCGCTGCTGCAGCAGGCCCGGCTGGTGGTCGAGCCCAGCGGAGCGGTGGCTACCGCCGCCTGGTTGCACCGGCGAACGGAACTCCCGGCGGGGCCGGCGGTGGCGGTGATCAGCGGTGGCAACCTGACGCCGGAGCTGTTGGCCCGGCTGGCGGGGGCAGCGTGACGGTCACGGCTCGCGCATGGGCTGCGGCCGGTTCTCCCACTTGGTAGACAGCGCGACTGTGGTCCGGGTGCGGGCCACCCCGCGGATCCGGTTGATTCGGCCGATCAGACGCTCCAGTTCGGCCATGGTCGCCACCCGGACCTTGAGTAGGTAGGACTCCTCCCCGGCCAGGAAGTAGCAGGACTCCACCTGGGGGATCTCCCGCAGCGCCGCCTCCACATCGTCCAGCTCGCTGTCGGTTTGCTGCACGATCCCGATCAGGGCAGTGACTCCCAGCCCGAGGGTCTCGGGGGCGACTTCTGCACGATAGCCCTGGATCACCCCGGCGGCCTCGAGCTTGCCCACCCGTTCATGCACCGACGGGGCGGACAGCCCAACTTGCCGGGCCAGCTCCGCGTACGAGAGGCGGCCGTTCTTCCGAAGCAGTTCAATGATTTGGCGATCGGTGGCGTCCATCGGCTTCCGACCTTAGTCCGGCGTCAGGACGCCGGAGACGGGGCCGGACGCTTGCCCCTGGACGGACGGTAACGGCGGGGAAATACCAGGATGTCACAACCGGGCGCCCGTGGATCATGGGCGATGAATGAGCGGGTTACTCTCCCGGTGGATCGGTTCATGATCACGTTGTCGGTCGGAGCGTCCCGTCCGCCGGATGCGGCCGATTCCCACGTGAAATGAGCAGACCGGCCAGCCCGAGTCGGGAGTGGCAAGGCGGTTGCTAACTCGTGGGTTCGACCGAATACCCGGCAGGTTTCAGACCACCGGTCAACGGATATGGGCCATTTGGTTCGTATTTGGGGCAGCCGGAGGTGGTTTTGGTGTAGGCACCCCGAGCCGTGTAGTCTTGGGCAAAATATGAGTATGACTCGCATAGCTTCCGCGAGCTGGCATGACAGTCGGCGTGATTCGCGCTGACTTTTCAGGACATGTCACACGGAAGAGTGATGTAATGGTGCTGCTGGGGGAGCTATGCGACTACATCGACGAGGAGGGGACGTGGACACGGGAGATCGTCTGCTAACGCCGGGCGAGGTCGCCGCCTTGTTCCGCGTCGACCCGAAGACCGTGACCCGGTGGGCTGCGGCGGGGCGGATCGGCAGCATTCGTACGCCAGGAGGGCACCGGCGGTTCCGGGAGTCGGAGGTGCGCGCCCTGCTCGAAGGCGAGCTGGAGAAGCTGGGCGACAACCGCTGATCAGGGCGTCCGGACGCGGACGGCACCGTGGTGGGGCGGCGCCGCGTCCGGACACCTTCGGGTCGGTACGAAACTGGTACGGAAAACCACGGAACTAGTGGGGTGGGGCGGGACTGCGCACTTGTCCCGACCAGCGGGTCAGGAGGGTGTGAGGGACGCCCAACGCGTCCAGCACCTTGCCCGCTACGAAATCCACCAGGGATTGGACGCTTGTGCGCCCGCCGGTGCCGTAGAAACCGGGACTGGCGGGCAGCACCACCGCGCCAGCGTCGTGCAGTGCTAACAAGTGTTCGAGATGGCTGCGGCTGACCGGGGTCTCGCGCGGCACCACCACCACGGGGCGGCGCTCTTTGAGGTTGACCTCGGCTGCCCGCTGCAGCAGATCCTTGGACAACCCCAGGGCGATCCCGGCACAGGCCGCGGTGCTCGCCGGTACCACCACCATCCCGCGGGCGGGGTAGGAACCGGACGAGGGCCCCGCGGCGAGGTCGCCGGCGGGCCAGTACCGCAGGTCCGCGTCGCTCACATCGTGCTCTAACCACGCCGCCAGATCGTCGCGCCAGTGCGCGTCCCGGAACCGACGGCCGGTCTCGTCGAGCAGGGTCAACCGCGCGGCCCGGGACACCACCAGATCCACCGGCAAGCCCGCGGTCAGCAAGCCACGCAGCACCGAGGCCGCATACGGGGTACCGGAGGCGCCCGACACCCCGACGATCCACGGTCGGCGACCGCTGGCCGCACCGGGGTCGGTCATCCGAAGCTCCCCCGCACCAGGAGATCCACCAGGGCGAAGCCGAACAGCGCGATTCCGATGAACCCGTTGGCGGTGAAGAACGCCCGGTTCACCCGGGACAGGTCATGCGGCTTGACGATCGCGTGCTCGTAGGCGAACCCCACCGCGGCCGCGGTCATCCCCAGCCACCAGCACCAGCTGAAGCCGGTGGCCACCCCGTACCAGACGAACAACCCGAACGTGATCACATGCGCGACCAGGGCCGCCCACAGCGCGAACGCCACTCCGTACCGGGCCGGCACGCTGCCGACCCCGATCTGGCGATCCACCTCGGCGTCCTGGCAGGCGTAAATCAAGTCGAATCCGCCGATCCACAGCCCGACCGCCGCCCCCAGCAGCCAGGCCGGCCCGGAACCGCTGAAGGTGCCGGTGACCGCCAACCAACCGCCGACCGGGGCGACCGCCTGCGCCAACGCCAGCACCGCGTGCGGCCAGTTGGTGAACCGCTTGGCGTACGGGTAGACCACCAGCGGCACCACCGCCAGCGGGGACAGGGCCGCCGCCAGTGGATTGAGCGCGATCGCGGCGGCGAAGAAGACCAGGAGCGCCACCACCGCCCCGGTCCAGGCGGTGCGTAGGCTCACCGCCCCGGTCACCAGTTCCCGCCCCGCGGTCCGGGGATTGCGCGCGTCGATGTGCCGATCGATGATCCGATTGGCCGCCATCGCGAACGTGCGGGCCCCCACCATCGCCACCGTCACCAGCGCCAGCACCCGCCAGGACAGGCCGGTGCCGGTGACCGCCATCGCGGTCAGGGTGGACAGGTACGCGAACGGGAGCGCGAACACCGAGTGTTCAATCGCCACCAGCCGGAGGAACGCCCGGACCGGACCACGGCGAGCCGCGGGCGGCGGCGCCGCCGGGCGCGACGCGATCGGGTCGGCGGGCTCGGCTCCCGCCGGGCGGGCCGCTCCGGTCATAGCCCGTACTCCCGCCACCGACGGTCCACCTTGGCCTTGATCTCCGGTGACATCACCGCCTCCTCCGGCCAGCCGCGGGTGTAGCCCTCGCTGGGCCACTTCCGGGTGGCGTCGATGCCTGCCTTACCGCCCCAGAACTGCTGGTAGGAGGCGTGGTCAAGGTGGTCGACCGGGCCCTCGGTCAGCAGCAGGTCCCGGGAGTAGTCGACGTTGCCCAACGCCCGCCAGGCCACCTCGGCGTAGTCGTGCACGTCGCAGTCGTCGTCCACCACCACGATCAGCTTGCTCAACGACAGCAGGTGCGCACCCCAGATCGCGTTCATCACCTTCTGGGCGTGCTTGGGGTACCGCTTACGGATCGACACGATCACGCAGTTGTGGAACCCGCCGGCCTCCGGCAAGGAGTAGTCGACGATGTCCGGAATCAGCAGCTTCAGCAGCGGCAGGAAGATTCGTTCGGTGGCGTGCCCGATCGGCCCGTCCTCCTGCGGCGGCTTGGAGGTCACGATCGAGTGGTAGATCGGGTCACGGCGCATGGTCATGCACTCCACGTGCATCACCGGGAACGGCTCCACCGGGGTGTAGAAGCCGGTGTGGTCGCCGAACGGCCCCTCTGGCAGCCGCTCGCCCGGCTCCACGTACCCCTCCAGCACGATCTGGGCACTGGCCGGCACCTGTAGCGGCACGGTCAGGCAGTCCACCAGCTCCACCCGCTCACCGCGCAGGAAGCCTGCGAAGAGGTACTCATCGATGTCGCTCGGCAGCGGGGCGGTGGCGGTGTAGGTGGTCACCGGGTCACAGCCGATCGCCACCGCCACCGGCAGCCGTTGGCCGAGCCGTTCGGCCACCGCGTGGTGGGCGGTGGAGTCCTTGTGGATCTGCCAGTGCATCCCCAAGGTATTGTGCGAGTGCTGCTGGAGTCGGTACAGCCCGACGTTGCGCTTGCCGGTCTCCGGGTGGGCGGTGTGGGTCAACCCGAAGTTGTGGAAGATGCCGCCGTCGCCGGGCCAGGTCTGTAGGCCCGGCAGCCGGTTCAGATCCACCTGGTCACCCCGGTAGACCACCTCCTGGCAGGGGGCGCTCTTCACTCGCTTCGGTGGCAGCGACTTCAGCTGCATCACCTTGCCGAGGCCTTCCCGGATCCCGGACCAGCCCACCGGCAGCTCCGGCTTGACCAGTTCCCCGATCCGGGCGCCGATCTCATCCACGTCGTCCACCCCGAGCGCCATCGCCATCCGGCGCCGGGTGCCGAACAGGTTGATCGCCACCGGCATCTCTCCCCGGGTGGGGCGCTCAAACAGCAGGGCTGGCCCGCCGGCGCGGACCGTCCGGGTGACGATTTCACTGATTTCCAGAGTGGGGTCGACCGGTACCTTCACCCGGTGCAGCTCGCCCGCGCGCTCCAGCGCGGTGAGGAATTCGGGCAGGTCGGCGTAGGGGAACTTCGGCGCGGCCACATCCCCAGTCTGCCCCACCGGTCCGGCCCGCCGATCAGACGCCCCACGCACCGGGTGCGCACGGCGCCGGGTGCGGCCACACTGCGCAGACGGACGCCATCGCGGCCTGGCCCCTGGGTGGACGGGGACTGGGTGGCAGCTACCCGGGTGACGGTCGGCCGGTGACGCCGTGGGCACGCGCCACCGTGGCTACCGCCGTAGCGAACGCGGACACCTGCGGGCGCCGGTCCCCGGTGAGCCAGACCACCGCCACCTCCGAGTGCGGCATGTCCGCGATCGGGACGTAGGCGATGTCCGGGCGGGCGTAGTAGCGGCGCATGCACTCCACCATCGGGCTGACCCCCTGCCCGGCGCCGACCAGCGACAGCACCTGCTGGGGGGTGGAGACCACCTGCCGGCGGGCAGCGGCACCCCGTCCGGGGTGATCGGCGGGGCGTGGAAGTCGCGCCAGTAGCGGGGGGCGGTGTCCGGCAGGTCGAAGATGTACTCCCCGGCGATCTCCGACAGCCCCACCCGGTCCCGGGTGGCCAGCGGGTGGTCCCGCCAGACCGCCAGTGCCCGGGGCTCGCGGACCACCACCGCCCCGACGGTGAGGTCGGGCTCGTGCACCGGCAGCCGGGCCAGGGCCACGTCCACCGTCCCGGTGCGGAGGGCGCTGAACTGGTTGCTGAAGTCCAGCTCGACCAGGCGTACCTGCCAGCCGGGGCAGAGCCGGTCGAACTCGCGCAGGATCTCGCCGGTGAGCTCGTTGGCGCCGGTGCCCTGCTGGCCGACCGTGAGGGTGCTTCCGCCGGATCCGGTCTGGCGGGCCCGCAGCAGGGCCGAGTGCACTCCCCGCCAGGCCGGGACGAGGTCGGCGCGTAGCTGCTCCCCGACGGGGGTGAGCCGGACCCGGCGGGAGGTACGGACGAACAGCGGGCCACCGATCCGTCGCTCCAGTGACCGGACCAACTGACTGACCCGGGACGGAGACAGCCGCAGCCGCTGCGCGGTGCGTCCGAAGTGCAGCTCCTCCGCCAGGGTGAGGAAGCACTCCAGCTCGTGCGGGTCCACCCGGATCATGCAGAAATCCTAACCGGACCTGCAGTTGTTCATTCTTGATCGTGATACGACCGGCGGTGACGCTCGCAGGGTGACCGGAACCCAACTGGACCACCCGCGTCGGGCAACCGACCGCCGGCGCTGGGCGGAACTCGCCGTCCTGCTGGCCGCGGTGTTCCTGGTGATCGCCGACGTGTTCGTCACCACCGTGGCCACGGCCAGCATCCGGGCCGACCTGTCCGCCACCGATACCCACCTGCAGTTGATCCTCGCCCTGTACAACATCAGCTACGGCGGCCTGTTGCTGGGCGGCGGCCGGCTCGGAGACCGGTTCGGTCGGCGCCGGCTGTTCTGCGCCGGCGTGGCGGTCTTCCTGGTCGCCTCGGTCTGGTGCGCCACCGCCGCCACCGCGGAACTGCTGGTGCTGGGCCGGCTGCTGCAGGGGATCGGCCCGGCGCTGCTGATGCCCCAGGTTTTCACGCTGATCCAGGAACGGTTCTCCGGGCGGGACCGGGCGGTGGCGTTCGGGCTGTTCTCGACGGTCAGCGGGGTCGCGGCCGCGGGCACCCAGGTGCTGGGCGGCGTGCTGATCGACGCCGACCTGTTCGGGTTGGGCTGGCGCAGCATCTTCTGGGTAAACGTGGTGCCGTGCCTGGTCGTGCTGGCGGCGGCCGGCCGGCTGCTGCCGGAGCGGCGGGTGGCAGGTACGGCCCGGTTCGACTGGCTGGGGCTGGGCCTGACGGTGGTCGCGCTGGTAGCGGCGGTCACTGGACTCGCGTTCGTGATCGGGGCCCCGACGCTGGCCGCCGCCACGACCGTGGTGGCGGTGGGGGCCGGCGGGTGGGCGTTCCACCGGAACCGGTCCGCGGTGGCCGGCGGGCGTGATCCGGTGGTGGACCCGGCCCTGGTGGCGCAACCGGGACTGGGGCGGTACCTGGCGGCCGCCGCCGGTTACTACGCCAGCAACGCGGTGCTGTTCGTCCTGCTGCCGCTGTGGGCGATGGAGGTCCGCGGGTTCCCGGTCACGGGGGCGGGATGGCTGTTCGCCCCGCTCGCCGCCACGTTCGCGGTCAGTTCCAGTCTGGCCACCCGCTGGTTCGGGGCCCGGCCGCGCCGGCTGCTGCGGGCGGGGCTGGTCGGGTTGCTCGTCGGATACCTCGGGTTGGGGCTGATCCTGACCACGGCCGGGGAGGCGACCGCCGCGGTGGTGGTCGCGCTGGTGGTGATCGGGGCGGCCATGGGCGGGGTGGCGGCCCCTTTGAACACGCTGACCACCGCCCGGGTGGCGCCAGCGCAGACCGGGGCCGCCTCCGGGCTGCTGACCACCGCACTGGAGATCGGGTACGGGGTGGGAGCGGCGCTCGGCGTCGGCTGCTACACCCTGCTGCTGTCCGGCGGATGGCCGGGAAGCAGCGCGTACGCGGCGAGCCTGGCGGTGCCGTGGCTGCTGACCGTGGCCCTGGGAGTGCTGGTCCGGTGGGGCGACCGGTGACGCGACCCCGGCCGGTGGCCCCTCCCGCAGACCGACCCCCCACAGACTCCGTGGGCGCGGTCGTCGACCGGGCGGGCGGTGGTGCACACGCGGGGTGGGAGCGGCCGGCGTAGTACGGTTTGCCGGTGGGGCAGTTCGTGATCGGCCCAGGTCCAGTAGTGATGGGGGTCCTCAACGTCACCCCGGATTCGTTCTCAGACGGTGGTCGGTGGGCCAACCGGGACGCCGCGATCGCGCATGGGATCGAGCTGCGCGCGCAGGGAGCGGATCTGATCGACGTGGGCGGCGAGTCCACGCGGCCCGGCGCTGATCGGGTGGACGCGGCTACCGAGATCCGCCGGGTGGTGCCGGTGATCACTGAATTGGCCGCGGCCGGAGTGCCGGTGAGCGTGGACACCACCCGGGCGGCGGTGGCGGCCGCCGCGCTGGCCGCCGGCGCGGTGGTGGTCAATGACGTCTCCGGCGGGCTGGCCGACCCGACCATGACCAAAGTGGTGGCTGAGGCCGGCTGCCCGTACGTGATCATGCACTGGCGGGGGCACTCCCGGGTGATGGCCGAGCTGGCGCGGTACCGGGACGTGGTCGCCGACGTGTGCGCCGAACTGCGGGCGCGGGTAGACGACGCGGTCGCGGCCGGGATCGCCCCGGAGCGGATCATCCTCGACCCCGGGCTCGGGTTCGCCAAGACCGCCGAGCACAACTGGCAGCTCACCCGCCGGATGGACGCGCTGTTGGCGCTCGGGTTCCCGGTGTTGATCGGCGCCAGCCGCAAGTCGTACCTGGGCCGGTTGTTGGCCGCCCCGGACGGCACCCCCCGGCCGACCGACGAGCGGGACGTGGCCACCGCCGCCACCTCGGTGCTGGCGGTAGCCGCGGGCGCCTGGGGAGTACGGGTGCATGATGTCCGCGGCACCATGGACGCGCTGGCGGTGTGGCGAGCCTCGGGGGCGCCCCGGCTGGCTCCGGTGGAGTCGACGGAGTCCTGACGTTACGGAGCGGAGGCCATGGACACGATCACACTGACGGGGTTGCGGGCGCGCGGCCGGCACGGCGTGTACGACTTCGAACGGGTCGAGGGGCAGGACTTCCTGGTGGACGCGGTGCTGGAGGTGGACCTGGCGGCGGCGGGAGCCTCCGATGAGCTAGCGGACACAGTGGACTATGGCGTCCTGGCGGATCGGCTGGTCGCGGTGCTGACCGGGCCGCCGGTGCGGCTGATCGAGACCCTGGCCACCCGCCTGGCCGCCGAGTGCCTCGCCGACCCACGAGTGGCCGCCGCCACCGTGACCGTACACAAGCCCCAGGCGCCGCTGCCGCACCAGTTCACCGACGTGGCGGTGACTCGCCGGTTGACCCGGGCCGATCTGGAGGCGCGGTCGTGACCCGGGCGCTGCTGTCCCTGGGCAGCAATCTCGGGGATCGGGTCGGTCAGCTGCGGGCGGCGGTGGCGGGGCTGGGGGAGGCGGTGGAGCTCGTCTCCGGGGTGTACGAGACCCCGCCCTGGCCGCCTGGGCATGCCGCGCCGAACTACCTGAACGCGGCGGTGCTGGTCCACGACCCGGCCGCCGGACCGGAGCACTGGCTGGCGGAGGCGCGCCGGTTGGAACACGCCGCCGGGCGGCAGCGGGATCCGCATGACCGCTACGCCCCCCGCACCCTCGACGTCGACGTGATCATGGTGTGGGACGAGGCGGGTGAGCCGGTGATCAGCACCGATCCGGAGCTGACCCTGCCGCATCCCCGGGCCCACCTGCGTGCGTTCGTCTTACGGCCGTGGCTGGACCTACAGCCGTACGCCCGACTGCCCGGCCACGGGTGGCTGACCGACCTGCTGCGCTCCGAGCCGGTCGCCACGGACCTACCGCTACTTCGTCCCCGACCGGACCTGTCGATAGAGTCGGGAGAATGAGCCAGCCCCAGCCCACGCTCCGGCCCACCCAGCCGGCCACGCTGGTGGTCGCCGGCCTCAGCGCCGCTGCGGTGGCGTGGCTACTGATCAGCAACTTCTACCAGGATCTGCCGCCGATGATTTGGCCGACGGCGATCCTGATCGCCGCGATCGCGGCGTTTGAAGGGTTGGCAGCCTGGGTGCTGTGGGGACGCATTCACGGCCGGGGGCGGTTCGCCCGCGGGTCGGCGGGGCGCCGGCCGGAGCCGGTGGATCCGCTGGTGGTGGTCCGGTACGTGGTTCTGGCCAAGGCCTCCTCGCTGGCGGGCGCGATCCTGGCCGGTGCCTATGGCGGGTTCGTCCCCTGGCTGGCCATGGAGTCGGGGCGGGTCACCAGCGCCGCTGCGGAGCTGCCCCCGACCATTGGTGGGTTGGTCGCCTCCATGGGGTTGATCGCGGCCGCGTTGTGGCTGGAGTACGCCTGTCGGGTGCCTAAGGGGCCCGATGAGGACGAGGGCCGGCCTGGACGTCGACCTGAGCAGCGCGGCTCGGACGGATCCCCGGACTCCCCGTAGTCGGACCGTTTCGCTGAGAACTCTTTTCCATTCGGGGCTGTTCTCACACCGGTGGTGCGGGTACGGTGCGTGCCGTACGATGCGAACCCCGGGTTCGCGGGCGGGCAAAGACGTGCTCGATGAGGGGGACAGCGGCAGTAACGGGGGCGAGGGGGATCCAGGGTAGGAAATCGACCGCAGGGAGGCGCGCCGATGGCGTACGACGACGACCCGTACCGGCACCAGGAGACCGGATCCGCTGACTTCGGCAGCCCGGCCGCGCCCGAACATCGCCCACCTATCTCCCCGGGGGGCTTCCCGAACGTGGCCAGCCGGATGTTCACCGATTCGGTTCTCGAATCGGACCGCCCGTCCAGCACCTCCACTGTGGTGTCAACGGAGTCCCCGGCCGGGAAGGACACGGTTACCGCCGGTCCGGTCGAGCGTACGTCGGGTGCCCGTGACCGACTGCTCGTGCACGGGTTGTGGGAACTGCTGCTGTTGGCCGTCACCGCCGGCCTGGGCTATCTGCTCTGGCAGGCCGATCCGCAGGTGCTGACCGATCCCGCACTGGCCCAGTCGTTGGTGTTGGCCGCCGGATTCGGGTTGCTCGGGATCGCCGCGGGGGTGAGTCTGCGGGCCGGTGTGCCGAACCTTGCGATCGGCCCGGTGGCGGCGGCGGCCGGGCTCTACTTCGCTCAGCGAGGAGGCGAAGGGATGATGGCGCCCACCGTCTTCGCGCTCGGGCTGGCGGTGGTGGGCGCGGTCGCGGTCTGGTTGGTCGTGGTGCTCCTGCGGGCGCCGGGCTGGGCGGTCACCCTGTGCGCAGGGGCGGCGGTGGTGGTGTGGCTGCAATTGCAGCCGGCAACGGTGCCATTGACCGGTGAGTTCGACCCCACTGGCCGAGCGACCGTGCTTTTCGCGGCGGTGGCGGTGCTCGCGGTGCTGGGAGGACTCCTCGGAAGCCTCCGGTCGATTCGCCGCACCTTTGGCCAGTGCCGGCCCGATCCGGTCCGTCGGCCACCCGTCCGGGCAGTGATGCTGATGGGCGGCGTGCTGCTGCTGTCGATGACCTTGCCGGTGATCGCTGGGGTGCTCCTGACGGCCGCCGCCGGCGTGCCTGCCCAAGGCAGCGCCGGAGCTAACTGGCTACTGTGGACCATGGTCGGGCTCGGGGTGGCCCTGCTCGGTGGCACCAGTGCGTACGGCCGGCGAGGCGGCGTGCTGGGCACCATCCTGGCGGTGGTGGCGCTGGTGTTGTTCCACCGGTACCAGCAGGAGCAGGGGTGGCACATCGCCCTCCTGGCTACCGCCACCGGCATGGTCCTGATTGGACTATTGGTCACTCAGCTGGTGGAGCGGTTCGGCCGCCCTCGCCAGGGTGAAGAGGAGAACGGGAAGAGTGACCAGGAGGCGGATCCGTGGCAGGGCAGTGGTCTGCAGGATCCAGACCCGACCCTGACCGATGACGCCGATGCCTGGTCGTCGGCGCTGCCGGCGCGGCCGGCCCCGGCCATCCCGGCCGCGTGGGAAGACGACCGATGGGGGCGGGTCTGACCCACGGTGGTCGCCTTGTCCCATCAGGGGTGAGCGCCCTGCATCGGTCAGGTGTTCGACCGTGTTCCACTGCGAAATGAGGCATTTTCAACCCGCGGAACTCTCGCTAATCTCTGTGCATGCCTGGCAAGGACACGAGCGAGGACCAGCGGCAGCACCGGTTGTCGCAGGTCGGATTCTGGGTCGGTGCCGGGCTGACCCCACTAGCCGCGGTGCTGTGGCTGATAGGCGGCGCCGGGCAACGCCTGGGCGGAGCGCTGGGAATGCTGGCGTTGGCCGCGGTCGGTTTGTCGATGGCGCGGCGGCCACAGCCGACGGTGTCGACCAATGACTGGGACGACCGGTTACTGGGGGAGTTCGACGCGCTGCGGGCGGAGTTGCGCGCAGAGATCGTCAATGCGGCGCAGGCCAACCGGCACGCCCTCAACACGCAGGTGGCGGCGCTGAAACGGCAACTGGCGGAGATTCGCGCGGAAACGGCCGGGCCGGCGGAGGCGGTGCGCCCGGCCTCGGCCGTGGTCGGCGCCGTGGGAGTGAGCGCCGCGGCCCGGGTACCGCCGACCGGGGCGGCCGGGTGGCCAGGTGATGCGGTCGATCCCGGGGCCGGACCGCATCGGTACCGCGGCGGGAGCGCCGGTGAACCGCTCCCGGTGCCGACGAGTCAACCGATCCCCACCGGCGGGATCTACCGGCATACCGAGACCGTGCAGGTAACTCGTTCCACCTATGTGGACCGAAGTGCGGTCGCGGGTGAACCGGCCGAGTCGTACCTGGACTACCGGGAGCCGGATGACCGAACGGCTGGTCATCAGCGAGCAGGGCGCTGGCGGGAGGAGCACACCGCCGCGGAGCACCGGGACTGGGACAACCCCGACTGGGGTGATCGGTGGAGCCGGGAGGCGGACCGGGAGCGATGGCAACCATCCACGCCCCGACGGCCGGCCGCCGAAGTCGATCGGTGGAGCGGGGCGGAGGAGCCGGAGTTCGCGGCCGGGCGGCGGTGGGCAACGGTCCGAGCCAGTGAGGACGGCCGGGAGCTTCAGTTCGCGGAGCGCCGGGTAGCCCGACATCGAGACGGATCCGCCGACGAGGTCCAGATCGAGGATCGCTGGGCGACCGTGCAGCGGTCCGGCTCGGACTGGGATGATCCGCGGTCGGACGGTCCTCGGTACGACGACCCTGGCTATGGCGCGTCGTATGGTGCTACTCGACGTGGTGACTCCCGGTACGACGACCACCGGTACGACAGCCCGCGGCGTCCGGAACCCGCGGCCGCTCTCCCCGCCGGCGGCTCCTGGCAGGAGCGATGGGAGCAGGCGCCGGCGCGGAGTCGCCGCTACCGGGAGCCGGATGAGCGGGCGGAGTATGCGTCCCGGCGGTCGGATTTCGAGTTCGACCGCGAGCGATGGCGGTGATCCGGAGCCAGCTAGCGCCGCTGTGGACGATCCTCCTGGCGGTTGGTCCGTAATGCGCAACCGCGGCGTCCGTTGTCCGGTTACTTGTCGATGTCGCCGATCACGAAGAACATCGACCCCAGGATCGCCACCAGATCGGACACTCGACAGCCCGGCACCACGGCGCTGAGCGCCTGGACATTGGCGTACGAGGCGGTACGGAGCTTCAACCGCCAGGGGGTCTTGTCGCCTCGGGAGACCAGGTAGTAACCATTGATCCCGAGCGGGTTCTCGGTCCAGGCGTAAGTGTGCCCCTCTGGCGCCCGCACGACCTTCGGCAACCGGACGTTCACCGGCCCGGTGGTCCGGTCCACCCGCTGCAGACACCGCTCCACCAGGTCGAGCGACCCGTACACCTGCTCCAGGAGCACCTCGAACCGGGCGTGGCAGTCCCCCGCGGTCCGGGTGACCACCGGCACGTCCAATTCCCGATAGGCCAGATAGGGCTCATCCCGGCGTAGATCAAAGTCGAGCCCGCTGGCCCGTGCCACCGGCCCGGACACCCCGTACGCCGCGGCCTGGGCGGCGGTCAGTACCCCCACCCCCTGGGTGCGGGCGAGGAAAGTGTCGTTGGTGCGGATGAGCCGATCCAGCTCCGGCAACCATCGCCGGACCTGGTCGACCGCCTCGCGCACCCGCCCGGTCCAGCCCGCGGGCACCTCCTCCTTCAGACCCCCCACCCGGTTGAACATGTAATGCAATCGACCGCCACTGGCCTCCTCCATCACCGCCTGCAGCGCCTCCCGCGCGCGGAACGCGTCGAACATCGGGGTGACCGCGCCGATCTCCAGCGGGTAGGAGCCGAGGAACATCAGGTGGTTGAGCACGCGGTTGAGCTCGGCCAGTGTGGTGCGCAACCACACCGCCCGCTCCGGCACCTCCAGTCCGAGCATCCGCTCCACCGCGAGGGCCACCCCGAGTTCGCTGGCGAACGCCGACAGCCAGTCGTGGCGATTGGCCAGCACCATGATCTGCCGGTAGTCGCGGACTTCGAACAGCTTCTCCGCGCCCCGGTGCATGTAGCCCACCACCGGCGCGCAGGAGACCACCCGCTCCCCGTCCACCGTCAGTTTCAATCGCAGCGTCCCATGCGTGGACGGGTGGTGCGGTCCGATGGTGAGCGCCAGGTCAGTCGTTTCCAACCCAGCGCCGGTGCCGACGGTGAGCTCCCGTAGGGAGCCGGCGGAATGCGGCTCGGTGGTCATGCCTGCCATAGTGCCATCGGGTCGATCCCGACCGGCTGCAGCAGCCAGTAGTGGCTCCCCAGCCCGGCCGGATCGGTGAGTTCCGCGATCTGACTGGCGGCGGCCAGCGCGGTCAGGTAACCAGCCGGGTCGGCGCCGGCCTGGGCCAGCGGCGGGCGGGCGCCGGTAAGTCCCAGCCGGGCCAACGCCTCCCGCTGGGTGAGCGTGATCGCCGCCGCCCCACCGGTGGCCGCCACCTCCCCGGCCACCGCCACCGCGTCGATCGCGACATGGGCGGTCAGGTCGCAGTGACCGTCCGGCACCGGGGGCACCTGCCGACCGGCCCGGAACCCGGTCAGGGTTCCCCCCTGCGGCCGGTGGGAGCGGGTGTGTCCGTAGTCGACCGCCAGCGCCGCGCCGTGGGTCACGGTGGCCACCGCCGCCGCCCACGCCTCGTCGCGGGTACGGCCGATTTCGGCGCGCTGCCCGGGCGCGGTCAACGGCCACCAGCGGGCCAACCAGTCCGCGTCCGGGCCGGTCACCGGGGGACCCGGCTGCTCGCCCCCGGTGACCGGGTCGACCAGCTGATACCGGGCCACCCCGGCCGGATCCACCTCCGCGACCTCCACCGGGACGTTGTCCAACCACTCGGTGGCCAGCACCAGTCCGGTGAGTCGGGACAGCGGCGTCGACCGCCATTCGATCCGTTCCGGTAACTGGTCCGGCCGGGCGGCCCGCTCCACCGCCACCAGTCGCAACCGGTCGGACAGCCCGGCCGGGGTCCGGGCGGCCAGTCCGGTCAGCAGCTCGCCTCGGCCGGCGCCGATGTCCATCACCACCAGGGGATCGGGGTGTCCGAGTGCGGTGTCCAGCCGGAGCACCAGTCGGGTCACCGCTTCGGTGAACCACGCTGACGCGAGTACCGAGGTGCGGAAGTGGTGGGCCGGCGCGTTGCCGGGCCGGGTGAAGAACCCGTCCGGTCCGTACAGCGCGGCCGCCATCGCCTGCCGCCAGCGACGCATGCGGCCAGGCTAATCGCCGGCCGGAGCGCTGCCCGGGGCCGCCCGACGACCGGGCGGAGGCAGTGGGCGGAGCCGCACCGACGGTGGAGGGTCGGTGGGGGGCGTCGGGGCGGCGTCCGGCGCCGAACGCGCGCCGGTGTCGTCGAGGCGGGTTGGTTCGGACGGATCCTCCAGGCGGGTGGCCAGCGGCTTGCCGGTCAGGAACGCCAGCAGTACGGCGGAGACCACCCCCAGCGGCACCAGATACAGGAACACCGGCATCAGGGCCTGGTTATAGGACTCGACCACGATCCGCACCACCGGCTCCGGCAACTCTTTGAGCAGTTGTGGGGTGAGGGAATCCCCACCATCGGCCAGCGCCGGCGCGTCCGGCAGCCGGGCGTTCAGCCGATCCATCAGCCGGTGGGTGAACAGGCTGCCCACCACCGCGGAGCCGACCGACGCGCCGACCTGTCGGAAGTAGAAGTTGGCGGCGGTGGCGGTGCCCACCTGCCGCGCGGGAAACGAGTTCTGCACCACCAGGACCAGCAGCTGCATACCGGCCCCCAGCCCCACCCCCAGCACCGCCCCATAGGTGCAGATCACCCAGACCGGGGTGTCGGTATCCGGCGTCGACAGCAGCCACAGCGCGCCGCCGACCACGATCGAGCCGAGTGCGGGGAGCCACTTGTATCGGCCGGTGCGGCTGACGTACCAGCCGGTGGCCATCGACACCAGCAGGATGCCGGCCATCATCGGGATCATCAGCAGACCGGCCACGGTGGCGTCGGTGAGGGTGGCCATCTGCAGGTAGGTCGGCAGATAGGCGATGGCACCGAACATCGCCACCCCGGTGAGCAGACCGGCCACGGTGGTGATATTGAAGTCCCGGTTGCGGAACATCGCCAACGGCATGATCGGTTCGGCGGCCCGCTTCTCCGCCAGCACAAAGAGCCCGGACGAGACCAGCAGGCCGACGATGAGCCAGAGGATCACCGGGGACGACCACTCGTACTCGGAGCCACCCCAGCTGGCCAGGAGCACCAGGCAGGTGGTGGCGGCCGATAGGAACACGATCCCCCAGTAGTCCAGCTGGGGACGGCCGTCAGCGGGCCGACGCAGCCGCAGGAAGAAGATCACTGCCAGGAGGGCGATGGCTCCCAGCGGTAGGTTGATCCAGAACGCCCACCGCCACCCGGGGCCAGCGGTGAACCAACCCCCCAGCAGCGGACCGGCCACCGAGGAGAACGCGAACACCCCGCCCATCGCCCCCATGTACTTGCCGCGTTCCCGGGCCGGCACCACGTCCGCGATGATCGCCTGGGTCAGCACGATCAGGCCGCCACCACCCAGCCCCTGCACCGCCCGGGCCATGATCAGCCAGGTCATGTTCGGTGCCAGCGCCCCGACCAGGGAACCAGCCACGAACAGGACGATCGCCGCCAGTAGCAGGTTCTTCCGGCCGATCAGATCCCCGACCTTGCCGTAGATCGGCAGCGAGATGGTGGAGGTCAGCAGGTAGGCGGTGATCACCCACAACAGCTGGTCGCCGCCGGCGAGCTCACCCACCATGGTCTGCAGCGCGGTCGACAGCACCGTCTGGTTCAGCGCCGCGAGCAGTAGCGACAGCATCAGCCCGGCGAACAACAGCAGCAGGCCGCGCCCGGCCGGGGTGGTCGGGCGAGTGTGGGCGGACTCAGTGCGCATGGGCGGTGAGCTACCTCCAGTCAGGCATGGCCGGCGATCGCCGGCGGATGTGCGGCTCGGCAGGGCCGGCTACCGGAGCCGGTCCAGGGCGGCGAACGCCTCGGTGAGCCGGTCACCGAGGCTGGTGTCATCGCCGGAGTTCCACCAGTCCCACACCGCCGCCCGCAGGACCGCGGTGGCGACCGCCGCCATTACCGACGCTTCGAACGTGGGCGGGCTCTGTCCGAGCCGGTGCGCGATGGCCTCGGCGATCACGGTCTCGAACTCCCGGAACCGCTGCTGCATCAACGGCGCGAGTTCCGGGTTGGCGGAGACCACTTCGTGTACCCGCTGCAGGTGGTGGCGCTCCTGGCCGACCTGCTGCACATACGCCACCAGCAGCTCCCGCAGCCCGTCCAGGATTCTCCCTTGGCCGGAGATGAACTGTGCCAGGAGCGGTTCCGGCATCGCCGGTGGCCCGGTCACCAACGCGTCCCGCTTGGTGGGGAAGTAGTTGAAGAAGGTACGGGGAGACACGCCGGCCGCTTCGGCGATTTCCTCGACGGTCACCCCGGCCAGGCCACGCTCGAGGACTAGCGCGACGGCGGCGTGATGGATCTCTTGGCGGGTGGCGGACCGGCGTCGCTCACGCAGCGGTGTAGTGGTGGACACCCGACCCCCTTCTGAGTTGCAGAAACTGCACACAACACAGTAACTGCACCTTCGGCGAGGTCGACGCCGGCCCGGGAAAGTCCCACCGGGACGTCACACAGGTGGCTGGAGTGGCTTACGCGCGGGGAGCGACGAACTCCGGCCGAACCGGGTCACCGGCGGTACCGGGAGCGGCGTGGGAGGGATCGACGTCCAGCGCCACAATCCGGTTGTTCGCGTCCACGTGCACGATCCGCGGCTGGTAGGTGCGGGCTTCCGCGTCGTCTACCTGCATGTACGAGAGCAGGATGACCAGGTCGCCCGGGTGGATCAGGTGGGCGGCCGCTCCGTTGATCCCGATCACCCCGCTGCCGCGCTCCCCCGGGATCACGTACGTTTCCAGGCGCGCCCCATTGGTGATGTCGACGATGGCCACCTGCTCGCCCGGCAGCAGGTCCGCTGCGTCCAGCAGATCCTCGTCGATGGTCACCGAACCGACGTAGTGCAGGTCAGCGTGGGTCACCGTCGCCCGGTGAATCTTCGACTTCAGCATCGTCCGCAGCATTCCTGTCACCTCACGAGCTGGATCTCAAGGTTGTCAATCAGCCTGGTGGTGCCCACCCGGGCAGCGACCAGCAAGCGGGCCCGCCCATCCGGTGGCAGCGGTACCACCTGGCCCGCGGTGGTACCGATCGGGGGCGCCAGCGGTCGCAGGTCCGGATCGGTCAGTGCCAGGTAGTCCAGCTGCACCCCCGCCAGGGGGCCGACCGCTGCAGCCAACACTCCGGCCGGGTCGGCGCCGGCGGCGGCCGCCGCTGCCCCGGCCTGGAGCGCGGTCGGCAGGGCCACCGCGGCCTGGCGCTCCTCGGGGGAGAGGTAGCGGTTGCGGCTGGATTGGGCTAGCCCATCCGACTCCCGGACGGTGGGAACCCCGACCACCTCCACCGGCAGGTCGAGGTCACGCACCATGGCTCGGATCAGGGTGAGTTGCTGGTAGTCCTTCTCGCCAAAGTACGCCATCGCCGGGCGGGTCAGCTGGAGTAGCTTAAGCACGACCGTCAGTACCCCCGCGAAGTGGCCCGGCCGGCTGGCGCCCTCCAGCACCTCACCCAGCGGTCCCGGATTCACTCGGACCGCCGGTTCCCCGTTCGGGTACATCTGCGCGGTGGTGGGCGCGAACACCAGGTCCACCCCGGTCTGCGCGCACACCGCCAGGTCCGCCTCCAGGGTGCGGGGGTAGCGGTCGAAATCTTCGCCCGCGCCGAACTGCAGCGGATTGACGAAGATGGTCGCCAGCAGGGTGCCGGCCCGCTCGCGGGCGGCCCGCAGCAGCGCCGCGTGCCCGTCGTGCAGCGCCCCCATGGTCATCACCACCGCGACCGGGTCGGCGGCGGTGGCGCGGGCGGCGGCCAGCTCCTCCCGGGTCCGTAGTAGCCGGGGCGTACGGATGTTCATGCTGCCCTCCCCGCAGCCGTAACCGGTGGGTCCAGCACCGCCTGTAGCGATCGGGCGGCCGCCGGGTCCAGTCGGCCGGCCGCGACCGCCCGTTCGGTGGTCCGCTGCGCCAGCGCGCGGTAGGCGGGTACCGACTCCGGGGCGACGGCGGTCAACACGTCCAGGTGCCCGGTGACGGTACCGGTGTCCCCGCGGGCCACCGGGCCGGTCAGAGCCGCGTCGCCGTGGCGCAGGGTGTTCTCCAGCGCTGCCCGCAGCAGGGGGGCCAGGATCCGTTCCGGCCGGCCTATCCCGGCGGCCCGCAGCCAGTCGGCGGCCTCGTTGACCAGGGTGGTCAGGTGGTTGGCGCCGTGCGCGAGCGCGGCGTGGTAGAGCGGGCGGGCCGACTCCGGCAGCCACTCCGGGTGTCCCCGCAGATCAGCGACCAGCCGGGTGGCGAACGCGCGCACGTCGTCCGGGGCGGTCACCCCGTAGCCCGTGCCCGGCAGCCGGGCCAGGTCGTCCGGGGTGCCGGTGAAGGTCATCGCGGGATGGAGGGCCAACGGACGAGCGCCCCGGGCGGAGACCGGAGAGAGTACCGCCAGCCCGTGGGCGCCGGAGGGGTGCGCCACCACCTGCCCGGCGGGCCAGTCCGACACCTGCGTGGCGAGGTCGTTGACCAGTCCCGCCAAGCTGTCATCCGGAACCGCGAGCAGCAGCAGGTCTCGCGCAGCGCCGACTACCTCGGGCGCCGGGCGGACCGGGACTCCGGGTAGGAGCGCGGTGAGTCGTTCCGGCGTACGGGTAGGGGTCACCGCGGTCACGGTGTGGCCGGCCGCGGCCAGCGCCGCCGCCAGGACGGTGCCGACTCGGCCAGCGCCGATGACGCCGACGGTCAGCCCGTTCCGGGCACGCGGCGGTGCATTCATGGCGATCCAGTCCTCAGTTCGTGGGTACCGGTCGGGCTCCAGTATCCGGCCTCCTCCCAGGGAGGAGGCAACCGGTTGTGAAATGTTTCTCTCCCGCTCCGGCTGGGTGAAGGGCGACCGGGGCGGGTGGGGTTCACGGCTTTTGGGGCGTTTGTAATTGACCGTGCGGGGAACGCACCGATCGCCTAAGCTCTCCGCCTGGCGTCGGCCGCGGAGGCGGGTGCGGCCGGGACCGGCACGGAGGAGGCGCGGTGGCGGTACGGGTGCGGCGGCTGGCGCTGGCCCTGGTGGTGGGTGGACTGCTGGCAGGGTGTACCCCGGTGGCCTCGGCGGTTACCGACGGTGACCTGCTCGACCAGTGGACCGCATTTCCTGAGCCGGAGCCGTTCGTGCCGGAAGCGGGCACCTGTCACACCACGTACCGGCCCTCGGTGCGGCTGGGGATATACCAGCCGATCGCCTGCGACATCCCCCACGACGTCGAGACCGTGTACGTCGGGGAGTTCACCGGCGAGACGGCGGACCGGCTGACGCCCCCGGCGGAGGGCACCCCGCGGATGTTCAACGACTGCCTCGAGCTGGCGCTGGACTACCTCGGGGTCCGGGCCTCCGGGCTGCCCGTCCCCATCTGGACCATCCTGGGCTGGCCCTCGAAGCAGGACTGGGACAACGGCGAGCGCACCTTCCGCTGCACCATCTACTTCGACGGCACGGTGACCGGGTTGTTGGAAGGGGTGGGGGCGGCCGGTCTGCGGGAGGCCCTCGGGTGACGGCTCCGCCGGCCGGTGACGGGTGAACTGGCTCACCCGTGACCGGGGCA
Source organism: uncultured Actinomycetota bacterium (assembly GCA_963809545.1). Taxonomy (GTDB): domain Bacteria; phylum Actinomycetota; class Actinomycetes; order Mycobacteriales; family Micromonosporaceae; genus Natronosporangium. The sequence continues at coordinate 905,903 of CAWEKD010000005.1, forward strand.
AACCCGTACCGGTGTTCACAAAGGCCGTCTTCGGCCCCAGGGCCAACCCTTATGCTCACAGGTCAACGTGGGGCGGATGCGGGAGATGAGCGGATGGACAACCGGATCCGAGGGTGGCTGGCGCTGGCGTTCGGTGGGGTCATCGCGCTGGTGATGGGTGGCTGCAGCAGCCTGCCGGACGGGATGGACGGTGACCTGACCAACCAGTGGTCCCGCTTGCCGGAGCCGGTCGAGTTTGTCCCCGAGGCGGGGGTGTGCCACCCCGATCCCTACCGCCGGACCGCGCCGCTGGCGGAGTATCAGCCGGTCGAGTGCGACCAGCCGCATTTTGTCGAGACGGTGTACGTGGGTGAGTTCACGGGCCGGGCGGCGGACCGGGACACCCCGCCCGGGGCGCGATCCAGCCACGTCCGCCGGGCCTACCGAGAGTGTGAGAAACAGGTCAAGAAGTTCCTGGGGGCCGATTTCCGGTACGGGCGGCTGTGGCTGGGGGTGGCGGTGCCCTCCGAGGAGGGGTGGCAGGGCGGCGCCCGCTGGTTCCGCTGCGACTTGATGGAGCTGGAACCCGGACACGGCGACCCGGTGCGCCGGGAAGGGTCGCTGGCCGGCGCCCTGACCGGCGAGTCCGATCTGCGCCTGGGCTGCTATCGGGTGTCGACCGACGACGATGGGGCGATCAAGGAAATGACCGCGGTGCCTTGCAGCGAGCCGCACCAGGCGGAGTTCGTCGGGGTGTGGCGAGCCGACTTCGACGACTACCCCACCGGCGGGGACGCCGAGGCCCAGGTCTACCGCGGGTGCCGGGAACAGGTGGCGGAGTACGTGGACGTGCCGGTCGACGCCAATCTGCCGGCGCGAACCGGCGCGATCGCCGACTGGATGAGTAAACGGGACTGGGGCGCCGGGGATCGGGCCTTCCGCTGCTACCTGTGGCTGCCCGATGGCGAGTTGACCGAGTCGCTGGCCGGAGCCGGGGTCGACGCGCTGCCGGTCCGGAATCAATGAGCGCCGCCATGCCCGCCACCGAGACCACCCTCGCACCAGCGCACCCGCCGGGACTGTCGCTGCCGTCACTGCCCCGGTTGCCGGTTCACCTGCCCGCTCCCGCCCCCGGCTGGGTGGAGGTCACCGATGTGGTCGTGGTGGGGTCCGGCATCGCCGGCCTGACCACCGCCCTGTACCTGCGGGAGGCCGGCTACCACGTCACCGTGGTGACCAAGGACAACGTGGACGACAGCTCGACCCGGTGGGCGCAGGGCGGGATCGCGGCGGTACTGGCGCCGGACGACACCCCGGCGGCCCACGCCGCGGACACGCTGGCGGCGGGGGCCGGCCTGTGCGACCCGGCGGCGGTGGAGATCCTGGTGTCGGAGGGGCCGGCCCGGGTGCGGGAGCTGATCAGGTTCGGCGCGAGCTTTGACCGGCACCCGGACGGCCGGTTGATGCTGACCCGGGAGGGCGGCCACCGCGCCGACCGGGTGGCGCACGCCGGTGGTGACGCCACCGGGGCGGAGGTCCAACGCGCACTACAGGAGCTGGTACGCCGGGATCCGTGGGTCCGGTTAGTGGAGCACGCACTGGTGGTGGACCTGCTCACCGAGGGCGGGCCGACGGGACGGGTGACCGGGGTGATGCTGCACGTGTTGGGCGAGGGCACCCCGGACGGGGTGGGCGCGGTCCTGGCCCGCGCGGTGGTTCTCGCCACCGGCGGGATCGGTCAGGTCTACGCCTCCACCACCAACCCGCCGGTGTCCACCGGGGACGGGGTGGCGCTGGCGCTGCGGGCCGGGGCGGCCGTGGCGGACCTGGAGTTCGTCCAGTTCCACCCGACCGCGCTGGTGCGGTCCGGCGGTACCGGGCCACAGCCCCTGATCTCGGAGGCGCTGCGGGGGGAGGGAGCGTACCTGCTGGACCCCGCTGGGCGTCGGTTCATGGTCGGCCAGCACGAACTGGCGGAGCTGGCACCCCGGGACGTGGTGGCCAAGGCGGTGCATCAGGCGATGCGCGCGGCCGGCACCGATCACGTGTGGCTGGACGCACGGCATCTGGGCCGGGCGTTCCTGGCCCGCCGGTTCCCGACCATCCTGGCCGCCTGCCGGGCCGCCGGTATCGATCCGGCGACCGAGCCGATCCCGGTGGCCCCGGCCGCCCACTATGCCAGCGGTGGGGTACGCACCGACCAGCGCGGCCGTACCTCGGTGCCGGCCCTGTACGCGTGTGGCGAGGTCGCCTGCACCGGGGTGCACGGGGCGAACCGGTTGGCCTCCAATTCCCTCCTGGAAGGGTTGGTGTACGCCCGACGGATCGCCACCGATCTGGTCCAGCGGTGGGATGAGCTGCCGGCGCCCGACCCGGACCGGGTGGCGGTGCCGGCCGCTTCGCCGCCGCCGGGGCGCACCGACCCGGGCGCGGTGGCCTCGCCCGCGGACTCGACCTTCACCGCGCCAGAGGCGGTGGCCGAGGCCCGGCGGATGCTGCAACAGGCGATGAGCGCGGGCGCGGGCGTACTGCGCAGCGCCGAGTCGTTGACCGAGGTGGCCGCACAACTGGTGAAGTTGGCGCCGGCGGCGACCGGTACCGGCAGCGCGGGTTGGGAACTGGCGAACCTGCTCACGGTGGCAAGCGGGCTGGTGGCCGCGGCGTACGCCCGCCAGGAGAGCCGGGGGTGTCACTGGCGGGCGGATCACCCCGATCCCCGGCCGGAATGGCGTGGCCGCCTGCGCGGTGCGGTGGGCGAGGACGGATCGTTTACCCTGGCATGGGAGCGCGCATGAGACCGTCGACAGTAGATGCTCTGGTAGCCGCTGGTCTGGATCCGACCGAGGTGAGCCGGGTGATCCGGGTGGCGCTCGAGGAGGACCTCGGCCCAGACGGGATCGATGTCACCAGTCGCGCGACCATCCCGGCCGATCAGACCGACACCGCTGAGTTGGTGGCCCGCGGCGACGGGATCGTGGCCGGGTTGATCGTGGCCGCGGCGGTGTTCGAACTCATTGATCAGCGAGTGGTGGTGGAGCCGCGGATCGCCGACGGCACGCGCGTGACCCGGGGCACTCCGTTGGCCACCGTGACCGGCCCCACGCGAGCCCTGTTGACGGGGGAACGGACCGCGCTCAATCTGCTGTGCCGGATGTCCGGGATAGCCACCCATACCCGGGCGTGGGCGGACGCGTTGGCGGGGAGTAAAGCGCGCGTGCTGGACACCCGGAAGACCACCCCGGGGCTGCGAGCGCTGGAAAAGTACGCGGTCCGCGCCGGTGGGGGCGACAACAAGCGGATGGGGCTGTACGACGTCGCAATGATCAAGGACAACCACATCCGGGCCGCGGGTGGGATAGCGCCGGCGTTCGCCCGGGTCCGGGCGGCGTACCCCAATCTGCCGGTGCAGGTGGAAGTGACCAGCGTGGCCGAGGCGGAGGCGGCGGTGGCCGCCGGGGCGGATTTCCTGTTGTGCGACAACCTGGAACCGGACGAGCTGCGCGCGATCGTGGCGGCGGTGGGTGACCGAGCGGAGCTGGAAGCCACCGGCGGGCTCACCCTGCCCCGGGCGCGGGAGTACGCCGAAACCGGGGTGGACTACCTTTCGGTGGGAGCGTTGACACACTCCTCTCCGATTCTGGATATCGCACTGGACCTAAGAGGCCGCTGATGCTGCTTTGCATCGACGTAGGCAACACCAACACGGTGCTTGCCACGTTCGACCGTGACTCCGATGGCACGATCGTGCACTCCTGGCGGATCAAGACCGACGCCCGCACCACCGCCGATGAGCTGGGGCTGATGTTCGAAGGGCTGCTGTCCCGAGAAGGGGTGACGGTGACCGGGGTGGCCGCCTGCTCGACCGTACCGGCGATGCTGCGCTCCTTGCGTTCGATGCTGGGCCGGTACTACCGGGGCGTGCCGTCGGTGGTGGTGGAGCCCGGCATCCGGACCGGGGTGCCGCTGGCGATCGACAACCCGAAGGAGGTAGGGGCGGACCGGGTCGTCAACACCCTGGCCGCCTACACCCTGTACGGCGGGCCGTCAGTGGTGGTGGATTTCGGTACCTCTACCAACTTCGATGTGGTGTCGGCCAAGGGGGAGTTCCTGGGTGGGGTGATCGCCCCCGGGATAGAAATCTCGGTGGAGGCGTTGGCTACCCGGGCCGCCCAGCTGCGAAAAGTAGAGCTGGTCAAACCCCCCCGGGTGGTGGGTAAGAACACCGTCGAGTGCGTGCAGGCCGGGGTGGTGTACGGATTCGCCGGCCAAGTGGACGCGATCGTCCGGGCGATCGTGGCCGAATTGGGGGGCGAGGTGAACGCGGTGGTGGCCACGGGCGGATTGGCGCCGGTGGTGCTCAGCGAGTGCACCACCATCACCCACCACGAGCCGATGCTGACCTTGCTCGGCCTACAGTCGATTTTCGCTCGAAACGTGCGAGAGGAATCCTGACGTGACCGATCCCCGCCAGCCGATTGCCGGCTCCGCCGCCGATGACGCCGACGACCTGCCGGAGCAGATGCGGGTACGTCGCGACAAGCGGGCCCGGTTGGCCGAGAGTGGCCGCCCGCCGTACCCGGTGAACTATCCCCGCACCACCACCCTGGCGCAGGTGCGACAGCGGTTCGGGGATCTGCCACCGGACACCGCCACCGGGGAGCGGGTGGCGGTCACCGGTCGGGTGATTTTCATTCGGAACACCGGCAAGCTGTGCTTCGCCACTCTCCGGGACGGTGACGGGACCGAACTACAGGCGATGCTGTCCCAGGCCAAGGTCGGGGAGGAAGCCCTGGACCGAGTGGAAGCAGCTGGTCGACATCGGTGACCAGGTGGGGGTCTCCGGTGAGGTGGTCACCAGTCGGCGGGGTGAGCTGTCGGTGATGGCCGACGAGTGGACCATGACCGCCAAGGCGCTGCGGCCGCTGCCGGTGGCGCACAAGCCGCTCAGCGAGGAGGCCCGGGTCCGCCAGCGGTATGTGGACCTGATTGTCCGGCCGCAGGCCCGGGAGATGGTGCGGGCGCGGGCCACGGTGGTCCGCAGCCTGCGTGATTCTCTCCACACCCGGGGGTTCATCGAGGTCGAGACCCCGATGCTGCAGCTGCTGCACGGCGGAGCGGCGGCGCGCCCATTCATCACCCACAGCAATGCTCTCGATATCGATCTATATCTGCGGATCGCTCCGGAGCTGTTCCTGAAGCGGGCGGTGGTCGGGGGAATCGAGCGGGTCTTTGAATCAACCGCGACTTCCGTAACGAAGGTGTGGACTCCTCGCATTCGCCAGAGTTCGCAATGCTGGAGGTCTATCAGGCTTACGCCGACTACCACGGCATGGCGGAGTTGACCCGCGAACTGGTGCAAGCGGCTGCTTTTGCATTGACGGGGTCACACGTCGTGACGCTGGCGGACGGGACAGAGTTTGACCTGGGCGGGCAATGGCGCGGATAACTCTGTTCGGCTCCCTGTCCGAAGCACTGGGGGAGGAGGTTACGTCCCGCCACCCCCCGGGCGAAACTAGTGCAGCTACGCCGACCGGCACGAGTTGTCAGTGGACCCGAAGTGGGGCGCGGGCAAGCTGGCGGAGGAGTTGTTCGAGCACCTGGTGGCGCCCGGGCTGGTCGCAACCCACGTTCGTGTTTGATTACCCGGCGGAGACCAGCCCGTTGACCCGGCCGCACCGAAACGTGCCCGGGCTGGCCGAGAAGTGGGATCTGTACGTGCGGGGGGTTGAGCTGGCCACGGCCTACTCGGAGTTGACCGATCCGGTGATTCAGCGGGAAACCCTGATCGCGCAGGCGCGGGCGGCCGCCCAAGGCGATGAGGAAGCGATGCGGCTCGACGAAGACTTCCTGCGCGCGATGGAGTACGGAATGCCGCCGACCGGGGGCATGGGAATGGGAATCGACCGCTTGATGATGGCGCTGACCGGGCTGGGGATTCGCGAGACTATCCTGTTCCCACTTGTACGCCCGGAGTAGGGTGGCCGCAGAAGCGGCAACTCAATCGCGTAAGGTGACATCGACAAGCAGCAGCCGGTATTGTCTCGGCATTGCAGGAAGCCCGCCCGGGCAGGAGGGATTGAGCTAATGGCGAAAGAGACCATTACTCGGCTTATTGACGACCTGGACGGCGGCGAAGCCGACGAGACGGTCAAGTTCGGGCTCGACGGTGTGCAGTACGAGATCGACCTGTCGAAGGACAACGCCGCCAAGCTGCGGGAGGCGCTTCAGCCATATGTCAAGGCCGGGTCGGCCGGGCTGGGTCGCCACGGTAGTCACGAGCCGGCGTCGGGCGGCGCAGGCTGCGCGACCGGGAGCAGAACAGAGCCATCCGCGAGTGGGCGCCGGCAAGACACAACCTGAAGATCTCCGACCGGGGGCGTATTCCGGAGGACATCGTCGCTCGCGCAGTACCACGCCAGCGGTCGGTCGCTGACTTCCGAGCTGACCCGCGCGCTGGCTTCCGGTTCAGCCGGGTCCGACTCCTGCGCCGGCGTAGACCGCGCCGTCGCGCAGTTTCGCTCTGCGCGTACGCCCCCGGGGATGGGGGTCGTTTTGCGGTGGTTTGTGCAACTCTATGGCGATTGCTGTGACGCGTTCGTTACGCCAGCGGTGGGCTGACACGTCCGAGTGCAGCGATAGAGTTGAGCGCAAGAGCCCTGCACGTGAGGAGCACGAGGGAATGTTCGAGCGGTTCACCGACCGAGCGCGACGGGTTGTCGTCCTGGCCCAGGAAGAGGCCCGGATGCTCAACCACAACTACATCGGCACCGAGCACATCCTGCTCGGCCTCATCCACGAGGGTGAGGGCGTCGCGGCGAAGGCCCTGGAGAGCCTCGGCATCTCCCTGGAGGGCGTGCGCCAGCAGGTCGAGGAGATCATCGGCCAGGGCCAGCAGGCGCCGAGCGGGCACATCCCGTTCACGCCGCGGGCCAAGAAGGTGCTGGAGCTGTCGCTGCGCGAGGCGCTGCAGCTCGGCCACAACTACATCGGCACCGAGCACATCCTGCTCGGGCCTGATCCGCGAGGGTGAGGGCGTCGCCGCCCAGGTGCTGGTCAAGCTGGGCGCCGACCTGAACCGGGTGCGCCAGCAGGTGATCCAGCTGCTGTCCGGCTACCAGGGCAAGGAGCCGGCCGCGGCCGGCGCCGGCGGCCGGGCGAGGCCGCCCCGTCGACCAGCGCTGGTGCTGGACCAGTTCGGTCGCAACCTGACCCAGGCCGCCCGGGAGGGCAAGCTCGACCCGGTGATCGGGCGGGAGAAGGAGATCGAGCGGGTCATGCAGGTGCTCTCCCGCCGGACCAAGAACAACCCGGTCCTGATCGGCGAGCCCGGCGTCGGCAAGACCGCCGTCGTCGAGGGGCTGGCCCAGAAGATCGTCAAGGGCGAGGTGCCCGAGACGCTCAAGGACAAGCAGCTCTACACGCTGGACCTGGGCGCGCTGGTGGCCGGCTCGCGCTACCGCGGTGACTTCGAGGAGCGCCTGAAGAAGGTGCTCAAGGAGATCCGCACCCGCGGCGACATCATCCTGTTCATCGACGAGATCCACACGCTGGTGGGTGCGGGTGCGGCCGAGGGCGCGATCGACGCGGCGAGCGATCCTCAAGCCGATGCTGGCCCGGGGCGAGCTGCAGACCATCGGCGCGACCACGCTCGACGAGTACCGCAAGCACCTGGAGAAGGACGCCGCGCTGGAGCGGCGGTTCCAGCCGATCCAGGTGGGTGAGCCGTCGCTGGCGCACACCATCGAGATCCTCAAGGGCCTGCGGGACCGGTACGAGGCGCACCACCGGGTGTCGATCACCGACGCCGCGCTGGTCGCCGCGGCCACGCCTGGCCGACCGGTACATCTCCGACCGGTTCCTGCCGGACAAGGCGATCGACCTGATCGACGAGGCCGGCGCGCGGATGCGGATCCGCCGGATGACCGCGCCGCCGGACCTGCGCGACTTCGACGAGCGGATCGCCCAGGTGCGCCGGGACAAGGAGTCCGCGATCGACGCGCAGGACTTCGAGCGGGCCGCGCAGCTGCGCGACAAGGAGAAGCAGCTGCTGGCGCAGAAGGCGCAGCGGGAGAAGGAGTGGAAGGCCGGCGACCTCGACGTGGTCAGCGAGGTCGACGACGAGCAGATCGCCGAGGTGCTGGCGAACTGGACCGGCATCCCGGTCTACAAGCTGACCGAGGAGGAGACCGCCCGGCTGCTGCGCATGGAGGACGAGCTGCACAAGCGGATCGTCGGCCAGGAGGACGCGGTCAAGGCGGTCTCCAAGGCGATCCGGCGTACCCGGGCCGGGCTGAAGGACCCGAAGCGCCCGTCCGGCTCGTTCATCTTCGCCGGCCCGTCCGGTGTCGGTAAGACCGAGCTGTCCAAGGCGCTGGCGGAGTTCCTGTTCGGCAGCGAGGACGCGCTGATCCAGCTGGACATGTCGCGAGTTCCACGACCGGTACACGGTGTCGCGGCTGGTCGGTGCCCCGCCCGGGTACGTCGGCTACGACGAGGGTGGCCAGCTGACCGAGAAGGTGCGCCGCCGGCCGTTCTCGGTGGTCCTGTTCGACGAGATCGAGAAGGCCCACCCGGACGTGTTCAACACGCTGCTGCAGATCCTGGAGGACGGTCGGCTCACCGACGGTCAGGGCCGCATCGTGGACTTCAAGAACACGGTGATCATCCTGACCACCAACCTGGGCACCCGGGACGTGGCCAAGGCGGTGTCGCTGGGCTTCCAGGCGTCGGAGGACGCCGAGAGCCAACTACGAGCGGATGAAGCAGAAGGTCAACGACGAGCTGAAGCAGCACTTCCGCCCGGAGTTCCTCAACCGGATCGACGACACCATCGTGTTCCACCAGCTGCACCGAGGAGCAGATCCTGCGCGATCGTGGACATGATGATCGGCCCGGATCGAGGACGCAGCTGCGGAACAAGGACATGGGCCTGGAGCTCACCGACAACGCCAAGCAGTACCTGGCCAAGAAGGGCTGGGACCCGGTGCTGGGCGCCCGGCCGCTGCGCCGGACCATCCAGCGCGAGATCGAGGACGCGCTGTCCGAGCGGATCCTGTTCAACGAGCTGCGGCCCGGCCAGATCGTCGTGGTCGACTGCGAGGGCGACCCGACCGACATCGAGCAGACCAAGCTGACTTTCCAGCGGCAGCGACAAGCCCGGGTGCCGGACACCCCGCAGCTCATCCCGGCCTCCGCCAGCGAGCGGGGCGGGGAGCCGACCGAAGTGTCCGAGTAGTCGGTAGTCGATTCGACGCGGCCGCTGGCGGTGATCTCACCGCCAGCGGCCGTCGTCGTGGAACCGGTGATGCGGGATCCGTCCCGCCGCCGGGGCGGCGGCCCGCGGTCAGGAGCGGCCGCTGCCGATACCCACCGACGGGGCCTCGCCCGGGGCGTCACCGGCCAACGCGTACTGCTTCGGCGCCGGCTGCCAGACCAGACCGTCGGCTACCAGACTCGCCAACGCCCGGTCGCGTTGAACGGTGTCGTGCCATACCCGCTCCAGGCGACTGGCCGGCACCGGGCCGGTCGCCTCTCGCAGCACCGCCAGCAGCTTCCCCCGCACTTGCCGGTCCGTACCGGCGTAGCGCTGCGGCCGACGGCTCGGCCCCGGGGGCAGCGGTTGCGCCGGTGGCGTGCCAGGCGCACTGCGCGAGCCAGCGGGCAGTGCTGGCAGCGCGGTGCGCGGGCGGTGCAGATCAGCGCCCCCAGCTCCATGAACGCGGCGCTGGCCACCGCCGCGGTGGCCGGTTCGGTCGGCAGGAGCTCGGCGGTCGCGGCCAGGTCGGCGGTGGTGGTGGCGGGCCCGGCGTCCGGCTTCCCGGCCACACACCGGGCCACCAGCCGTCGGACGTTGGTGTCCACCACCGGCTGACGCTGCCGGTACGCGAACGCCGCCACCGCCCGCGCGGTGTAGGCGCCGACCCCGGGCAGTGCGAGCAGCTCCGGTACCGAGCGGGGCACCTCGCCGCCGTGCCGCTCCACGAGCGACGGTGGCGCACTCGTGCAGGCGCAGCGCCCGTCGGGGGTACCCGAGTCGGCCCCAGGCCCGGATCGCTTCGGCGGGCGGCTCGGCGGCCAGCGCCGCCGGGGTCGGCCAGCGGGCCACCCAGGCCTGCCACACCGGCAGCACCCGGGCCACCGGGGTCTGTTGCAGCATTACCTCGGAGACCAGGATCGGCCAGGCCCCCACCCCGGGTGCCCGCCACGGCAGGTCCCGCGCGTGCCGCTCGTACCACTGGATGGCGACGCGGGCGAGTTCGGTCACGCCGGCATGCTACTGCCCGAGGCGTGCCCACCCCACGCCCCGGCTGGGCGGTGCCCACCGCGGTCACCGGCCTGATCTATCCCGAAATCTGGCCCGATGGCCCAGCGCGCGTACTGACCATGGCAGACTGCGGGGCGATGAATGAGCTCGCCATCACAGTGATCGGACATGACCGTCCTGGGATTGTCGCCCAGGTCGCCCAAACCCTCGCCGATCTCGGGATCAACCTCACTGATTCCAGCATGACTCGGTTGCGGGGCCATTTCGCGATGACCCTGATCTGTAGTGGGGAGGTGCCGGCCGAGGAGGTAGAGGCGGCGCTGTTGCCGATCGGCCAAGACGGCTCATTGCTCGCGACCGTACGCGAGGTGCGGCCGGAGGCGGAACAGGCGTGCGACCGGCTCGCCCTACCTGGTAAGCCTGCACGGTGCGGACCGGTTGGGCATTGTCGCCACGGTGACGCAGGTACTCGCGCGCGCCGGCGGCAACATCACCGACCTGACTACGCGGTTGGTCGGTCCACTGTACGTGCTGGTGGCCGAGGTTGACCTTTCCCCGGAAGTGGTGGACGAGGTCCAGTCGGAGCTTGCCGCCATAGCGGACCGGCTGGGGGTCGAGGTGACGATCCGACCCGGGGAGATGGATGTCCTTTGACACTGGAGGAACGCACTCTAGCAGCATTGGCGGAGGTGACCGGCGCCGTCCGGCCGGTGGTGACCGCGCCTGATCCAGGGCTGAGCCAGCCCTGCAAGGAGGTGGATCCGACCAGCGCCGAGGCGCTGGCCTTGGCCGCCGACCTGATAGCGACCATGCGCGCCTCGCCCGGCTGTGTCGGCCTGGCCGCACCCCAGATCGGGGTGGGGCTGCGGATGTTCGCAGTGGACGTTACCGGTCATCCTCGAGCGGTGACCGTTCACGGCACCTTCGTGCTCTGCAACGCCGCAATCACGCAGGCTAGTCGCTGGCGGCCCGCCCGGGAGGGGTGCATGTCCGTACCGCACCTGACCGGCGACGTGAAGCGGGCCACCCGGTTGGTGGTGGCCGGTCAACTACCCGGCTCCGGGGAGCAGGTGACGGTGACCACCGACGCGTTTGAGGCCCGGGCATTGCAGCACGAACTTGACCACTGTGATGGGAAGTTGTTCCTCGATCGGGTGGCCGGCGCCCATGCGATCTATCCTCGAAAGGTCTATTTGTAGTAGCGGCGCGTCGCGGCCACCACGCCCGCCCCGATCGTTACCGTGAGAGGTCATGCGACTGACGGTTGGTCCCCTGCCGCCTGCCGTCTACTGGCGGCGCCGAGCCCTGGTGCTCGGGGTGGCGCTGCTGGTCGTCTTTTTGATCGTCCAGGCCTGCATGGCCGCCACCGCGCGGTCCGACAAGGAGGATACGGCGACGGGGCCGTCTCCTACCGCCGGGGAGACGTCGGCGCCGCCGGAGGGCACCCCTCCGCCGGATGGACAACCGGTCACGCACACCACTGACGAACCGAGTGAGCCGCCGGAACCGACCCCGGGGCAGGAGTGCACCGACAAGGAAGTCGTCGTGATCGCGGCGGCCGGCGCGGAGCAGGTCCCGCAGGGCGGCGTCGTCGAAGTGAAGATTGAGATTCGGAACGACTCCGACCGGGAGTGTCGGCGGGACATCGGCGGCAGTCAGCGGGAGTTGTTCATCCGCGCGCACGGAAGCGCCGGTAAGGTGTGGTCCTCTCGCGACTGCACCGAGCTGACCGGCAACGATGTCCGGGATCTGCCCCCGGGGTTCGCGACCTCCTTCTGGGCGCCGTGGAACACCCGGACCAGCGGTGACTGCACCGAGCTCGGTGAGGCCGCCGGGCCGCTGGTTGAGCCCGGGGAGTACGAGCTGGTGGCCCGGCTCGGCACCCTCTACAGTGAACCGGTACGGATCGTCGTCACCGGGTGAGCCGGGCGGCGACCGATGGCGCCACGACCGCGGGCAGCGCGTCGCACCGGTCGGTTAACGTGCCGGATGTGACTGCCACCAGGGCGAAAGGCCGGGGCACCCGGCCAGCGTACGAGTGTGACGTCTGCGGGTACCAGCCGGCAAAATGGGTCGGGCGCTGCCCGGAGTGCGGTGAGTGGGGATCGGTGGTGGAGCGGGCCGCCGCCGTGGCACCGGCGGGGCGACCGGTGTCGGCCCGGACTCCGATCCAGCCCGCTCAGCCGATCGCGAGCTACAGCGTCGCGCCCGCCCGAGCCCGTCCTACCGGGGTCAGCGAACTGGACCGCGTGCTCGGCGGAGGGCTGGTGCCCGGCAGCGTGGTGCTGCTCGCCGGTGAACCCGGGGTGGGTAAGTCGACCCTGCTGCTGGAGGTGGCGCAGCAGTGGGCGGCCGGCGGGGACGGGCCGGCGTTGGTGATCTCCGGGGAGGAGTCGGTCGGCCAGGTGCGGTTGCGGGCGGAGCGGATCGGCGCCCTCCACGACCAGCTTTACCTGGCGGCCGAGACCGATCTCGGCGGCGGTGCTCGGACAACTGGATCTGGTCAAGCCGAGCCTGCTGGTGCTGGACTCGGTGCAGACCATCGGGGCTCCGGATGTGGACGGGGTGCCCGGAGGGGTGACCCAGGTACGGGCGGTCACGGCGGCGCTGGTGGCCGTCGCCAAGGAGCGGAACGTCTCGGTCGTCCTGGTGGGGCACGTGACCAAGGACGGGCAGGTGGCCGGTCCGCGGGTGCTGGAGCACCTGGTGGACGTGGTCCTGCATTTCGAAGGGGACAAGCACGCCGCCCTCCGGATGGTGCGTGGCTTGAAGAACCGGTTCGGCGCCGCCGACGAGGTGGGCTGTTTTGAGATGCACGAGGGCGGGATCACCAGCCTGCCTGATCCATCGGGGCTGTTCCTCAACCGGCACGCCGAGCCGGTGCCCGGCACCTGCGTGACCGTCTCCATGGAGGGGCGGCGGGCGCTGGTCACCGAGGTGCAGGCGTTGATCGGGGCGGCGGTGCCGGGTTCGCCGCGGCGGACGGTCAGTGGTCTGGACCCGGCGCGGCTAGCGATGGTGCTGGCGGTGGTGCAGCGGTGCCGGCCGCAGATCCGGTTGCATGATCACGAGGTGTTCGCGGCCACGGTCGGCGGGATCCGGGTGGTGGAGCCGGCGGCCGATCTCGCCTGCGCGCTGGCGGTTACCTCCGGGGCGCTCAACTTGGCGGTCTCGGCCGACCTGGTGGCGATCGGTGAGGTGGGCCTGACCGGCGAGGTGCGGCCGGTGAGTGCGGTGGCGCGCCGACTGGCCGAGGCCGCGCGGCTGGGGTTCCGGCATGCGTTGGTGCCGAAGGGGGCGCGGATAGGCGGGCCGCTACCGGAGGGGATCCAGGTGCATGAGGTCAGCACCCTGCCGGAGGCGATGCGGTTGATGGCGACCTTGTCCGCGGCGGCCGGAGCCGGCGGGGAGGGCGCCGAGGGGGCATAACCCCCTCATTCAGGACGGGTCGACCGCGCCGGCGGCACCCCCCGCCGGACACGCTCCCGGCGTGGTCGGTGCGCGTCTCTACACTAGGCGGGTGGCAACCGACCGTGATTCCGGCAAGACGGCTCGCACCATGGTGCCCGCGGCCGGTCACGCGGCTGACCCGCTTCGGGCCAACCTGGCGTTGATGGCGCCCGGCACTGCGCTGCGGGACGGGTTGGAGCGGATCCTCCGCGGCCGGACCGGCGCGCTGATCGTGCTCGGTTACGACGAGGTGGTCGAATCCATCTGCACCGGGGGGTTCCCGCTCGACGTGGAGTTCTCCGCCACCAGCCTGCGGGAGCTGTGCAAGATGGACGGGGCGGTGGTGCTCTCCAGCGAAGGCACCCGGATACTGCGGGCAGGGGTACACCTGATGCCGGATCCGAACATCCCCACGCAGGAGTCGGGCACCCGGCACCGGACCGCCGAGCGGGTGGCCAAGCAGACCGGCTTCCCGGTCATCTCGGTGAGCCAGTCCATGAACCTGATCGGGCTGTACCTCAACGGCCAGCGGCATGTGCTGGACGACTCCGCGGCGATCATGTCCCGGGCCAACCAGGCGCTGGCCACGCTCGAGCGTTACAAGATGCGGTTCGATGAGGTCTCCAGCACCCTCTCCGCACTGGAGATCGAAGACCTGGTCACCCTGCGCGACGCGGCGACCGTGATCCAGCGGGTGGAGATGCTGCGGCGGATCGCCGATGAGATCGCGGGATACGTGGTCGAACTCGGGGTGGACGGCCGACTGCTGGCACTCCAGCTGGATGAACTGATGGCCGGGGTAGACACCGAACGCACCTTGGTGGTGCGGGACTACCTGCCGCCGGATCGGGTCAGCGGAGAAGCCCTGCAGGATCTGGACGCCCTGTCCGCCACCGATCTGATCGATCTACTCGCGGTGGCCAAGGCGTTGGGCTATCCGGGCACGGCGGAAGCGCTGGATTCCCAGGTCAGCCCGCGCGGGTTCCGGCTGTTGGCGAAGGTGCCCCGGCTGCCCGGCGCCGTGGTGGAGCGGCTGGTCGAGCACTTCGGCAGCCTGCAACGTCTGCTCGGCGCCACGGTGGATGACCTGCAGGCGGTAGGCGGGGTCGGGGAGGCGCGAGCCCGGCTGGTCCGGGAGGGGCTGTCCCGGCTCGCCGAGGCGTCGATCCTGGACCGCTACGTCTGACCAGGGGTCACCACCGGACAGAGAGCGTCACCACCGGGGCAGGGCGAGCCCTGCCCCGAGGCTGGCCGGCAGGACACGGGCGGGCCGGTGCCCACCCGTCCTCAGTGGTGGCCGATGTTCTCCGGCTCGGCCCGCTCCGCCGGCTCCAGCGGCGGAACGATCGGGGCGATCACGGTGACCGTCACCCCGTTGTCGAACCGCAGCTCGATCGGCACACCCCCGGCGGGGTCCACCGGCGCGGAGATTTGGTTCACGCGCATGGTGATGTGCGCGAACTCTCCGGGGCCGAAGGCGACATCAACGGTCTGCCCGGGCGCCGGCTGCTCCGGCTGCGGCTGACCCGGCAGCGCCGGGTAGCGCACCGCGCTGACGTCAACGACGTTGGCCGAAGCGCCGAGGGACGAATCCACGTCCAGGAGCCGGACCGGCTGGTCCGAGTCGTTGAAGATCGTCATGAGCACCGGCACGTCGCCCCCGGTCGAGTAACCCTCGGGAGCGTACGGAACCTGCAGGTTGCGAATCTCCAACCCGTCCTCAGAGAGGTTGAGGCCAGGCACGGACGGCAGCTGCTCAGCGGTCGCCGCGGTCTGCGCACTTCCGCACCCGGCGAGCACTAGGCCAGCCAGCCCGGTTACGGCTGCCATCCATACCCTGCGTGTCACGTTGCACCCTCCCTTACCGCGCGCCCTGCCGATGTTCCGGCCGAATGCCCCGGCGGTTTCCGCGGTTAGCCTAGCGTGGCCTGGTGAACCAGCGTTCAGAAGGAGCCACCAAACACCAGCAGACTCACATCCACGAGCGCTACCACCAGGAAGGCACGAAACAGCGCGGTCGGCCGCCGGCCCCGTCGCCGGGCCCGGTGCCCGGCGTACCACCCGGCCGGCAGGGCCACTGTCGCGAGCAGTAACCCGGCGAGCCCGATCGGGGTAGGGGGCTGGGTGCGGCCGAACACCAGCACGGCGGTGGCGGCCAGCAACAGGCCCCCGGCGACCCGGCCCGCGCCGAGTTCCCCCAGGCGGTGCGGGGCGCCGCGGATGCCGGTGACGGCGTCCTCCGCGAGGTCTGGCAGCACGTTGGCGAAGTGCGCCCCGCTGCCCAGCAGGGCGCCGGCGAGGACCAGCCACCCCGGTGGGGTGGCGGGCAGCGCCAGCACCACGAAGGCCGGTAGGGCCGCGAAGGAGCAGGCGTACGGCAGGGGTGACAGCACTGTCCGCTTCAGTGGCCAGTTGTAGGCCAGCCCACTGATCAGGCCGACCGTGGCCACTGCCGTCGGGATGGGGCCGAATGGGGTGGCCAGCAGGACGGTCGCCACCGCCGCCACGGCGGCGGCCACGGTGACCGTCCGGCGAGACACCTGTCCGGTGGCGATCGGCTTGTCGGTCCGCTTGACCGCCTGGTCCCGGTCGGCGTCCAGCGCGTCGTTGGCCCAACCCACCGCCAGCTGGCTGGCCGCGATAGTGGCGGTGACCAGGGCAGCGTCGCCGCCCCGATGCCCCACCGCGAGCGCCAACCCTGCCGCCACCGCGGTCACCGCCACCGTCGGCTCCGGGTGGCAGGCGCGGGCGAGTCCCGCCAGTCGTCGGGCGAGTGTGCTCATTGTCGCAGTTAACACCCTCACCGCCTGATCGCGCATCTGGCGACGAAGCATCAGTTTCGTTCCTCCCTGGCCGGTTGCTCCGGTTTATGCCAGACTCAAACCGTGCCCACACCGGTTCGGCCCCGTAACGATCCCCGGCTGTATGACGATCTGGCCGAGCAGTGGTGGCAGCCGAACGGGGCGTTCGTGATGCTGCACTGGCTGGCGCGGGCCCGGGCGGCGCTGATTCCGCCGGCTACGCGGGCAGGCGCGGTGCTGGTGGACATCGGCTGTGGGGGCGGGGTGATGGCACCCCACCTGGCCGGTAAGGGATACCGGCATGTGGGCGTCGATTTCACCGGTTCGGCGCTGCGGCAGGCCGCCGCCCACGGGGTGACGGTGGTGCAGGGAGACGCAACCGCGTTGCCGCTGGCCGACGGGTGCGCGGACGTGGTAGCCGCGGGTGAGCTGTTCGAACACGTACCGGACCTGTCGGCGGCGGTACGGGAGGCGTGCCGGGTGCTTCGACCGGGCGGGCTGCTGGTGGCGGACACCGTGAACGCCACGTGGGCCGCCCGACTGGTGGCGGTCTGGCTCGGGGAGCGGATCCCCGGCGGAGCGCCACCGGGGATTCACGACCCGGCGCTGTTCGTGCCGCCGAAGCGGCTGATCGCCGAGTGCGCCCGGCACGGGGTGGCGTTACAGGTGCGGGGGATCCGGCCGGCCGTGGGGTCGATGCTGCGCTGGCTGCTGCGGCGCCAGGGGGAGGTGCCGATGGTGGCCACCCGGTCCACGGCCGTGCTGTACCAGGCGTGGGGAGTCCGCCGCCCCTGGCAGGAGACCGTGAAGGAGGCGGGATGACCGACTTAGCTGCGACCGCTGCGCGCCTGGCCACCCGATTCGCTGCCCGTGCCGCCGGCTATGACGCCACGGGAGATTTCCCGGTCGAGGACTTCTCCGACCTGCGGCGGGCCGGGCTGTGTGGGGTGCTGGTGCCTCCTCAGCTGGGTGGTGCCGGCGCGGGGTTCGCCGACTACACCACGGTGGCCTATGAGCTGGCGCGCGGTAACGGCGCCACCGCCTTGGTGTTCAACATGCACGCCTCGGTCACGGGCGCGATGGCGGCGGTGGATTCGGCGCTGGCCGGGGCGTTGGGGATGCCGGAGGAGGCGCTGGCGGCCCGGGACACGTTGCTGCGGGCCGCCGCCGAGGGCGCCTGGTACGCGGTGGCGATGAGTGAGCGTGGGGTCGGCTCCCGGCTCTCCCGGCTGACCACCCGCTACGAGCCAGTGGCCGGTGGCTACCGGATCCAGGGAGCGAAGACGTTCGTCTCGGGAGCCGGCTACGCCGACGGTTATCTCGTGGCGGCGCGGCGGGATGACGATCCGCAGGTGGTGTCCCAGTTCCTCGTCCCCGCCGATGTTCCCGGGCTGAAAGTGGAGCGCACCTGGGACGCGTTGGGCATGCGGGCCACGCGCTCGGATGACTTGCATCTGGACGTGACGGTGCCGCCCTCCGCGCTGCTCGGTGGGGTGGAAGGGCTGGCGTTGGCGGTGGCCCAGCTGATGCCGCACTGGTTGGTGGCCAGTTATGCGGCGGTGTACGTGGGGGTGGCGCGGGCAGCGGTGGACGCCGCGGTCGCTCACGTCACCGACCGGGGGCTGGACGGTCTGCCGGCGGTACGGGCACGGATCGGCCGGGCGGATGCGGCGGTGGCCGCCGCCCATCTGGTGGTGCAGGAGGCGGCGCGGCGGGTGGACGCTGCTCCCGGTGACCCTGAGACCAACCGGTGGGTGTGGCGGGCGAAGCTGTTGGCCGGCACCACCGCCGCCGACGTGGCGGCGTCGATGCTGGAGGCGGCCGGCACCTCCGCGACGCGTCGAGGGCATCCGCTCGAGCGGCTGTTCCGGGACGCCCGGTGCGGCTCACTGCAGCCGGCCACTTCGGACGTGTGCGCCGATTGGCTGGGGGTGGCCGCGTTGGGCGGCGATCCTGATCACGGAGGGACTGCGCCGCGATGGTAGCGGTGGTGGCCGGGATCGGGGTGGCCACACCGCCCGGAGCGACCCAGGCAGAATTGTGGGCGGGGTTCTTCGCCGAGCACTACCCCAGCCCGGTCCGCGCCCTGGCTCAACGGATCTTCACCAACGCCGGGGTGGCTACGCGCCACGCCGTGGTGAACCCGTTGCTGGAGGACGTCTCGACCTGGAGCACCGGGGCCCGGATGCGTCGCTATCTGGTGGAGGCGATGCCGCTGGCCAAGTCGGCGGTCAGCGCCGCGCTGGCCGACGCGCGCCTGGACCCGGCCGAGGTGGGGCTGTTGGCGGTGTGCTCCTGCACCGGCTACGCCACCCCGGGTTTGGACATCCTGCTGGCCCGGGATCTGGGATTGGCCGCCGACTGTCGGCGGCTGTTCGTCGGGCACATGGGCTGTTACGCGGCGCTGCCGGGGTTGGCACACGCCGCGGACTTCGTCACCGTGCACGGCCGTCCGGCGGTGTTGCTCTGTGCCGAGTTGCCCAGCCTGCATCTGCAGCCACCGACGGCGGAGACGGGGCAGATCGTGGCCCATGCCCTGTTTTCGGACGCGGCGGCGGCGGTGGTGGTGGCGCCGGACGGGTCCGGGTACGAGCTGGTGCAGGTCGGCTCGCTCACCGATCCCACTACCGCCGACCACATGACCTGGGACATGACTGACCTGGGGTTTCGGATGGGGCTGTCCCCGCGGGTGCCGGACGTGCTGGCCGCCCGGGTTGCGGGGTTCGTGGATGGGCTGTTGGCGCAGGTGGGTTGGCAGCGGGAGCAGGTGGACGGCTGGGCGGTCCACCCGGGGGGACCGCAGATCCTGAATGTGGTCGAGCGGGAGCTACAGCTGGCGGAGACGGCGCTGGCCGGTTCTCGGCAGGTGCTGGCCGAGCACGGCAACTGCTCTTCGCCCACGGTGTTGCTGGTGCTGGACCGACTGCGGCGGTACCGCCCGCCCCGGGTGGTGATGATGGCGTTCGGCCCCGGATTGACGCTGTACGCCGCGCTGTTGGCGGCCCGCTGAGCCTCCGGCGCCGGCGTGCCCGGTCCGGGAGTGCCCGATCCGGGCGCGCCGGGGACGGATCCCCGCTCAGGCGGCCAGATCGGCCAGCTCGCGGTGGTAGGGAGCGAGCGAGTCGGCCGCCGGAACGACGTGGGTGATGTGGCCCTGCGCGTTGACCAACACCACGGTGGCGGCCTCGGTGGAGGGCCGAGTTGCAGGCCCGCCGAATCAATCCGTTGGGATCGGCCAGCCGCAGCGGCGGGGTGGCGCCGGAGTCGGTCTCTACCGGCGGCGGTGGGGAGTGCCCGACCGCCACGACGTGAACGCCCGGGGGCGCCGCCGCCGTGGTCTCTGCCAGTAGTCGCTCGCAGGAGCAGGTCTCGACCAGCAGCAAGACCATCGGGGCGTGGTCAGCCAGCGGACGAGGCTGTCCAGAGTGGTCGGTGAGGGTGACCGCCGGCACCGATCGGCCGATCGGTTCGGCGGGCGGGCGGGACATGTCGGCGCTTGACCAGCCCATCACGATCAGGCCCGCCATGGCGACGGCTATCGCGACCACGACCATCAGCAGTGGCGGACCAAGCGCCGAGCGGACGTGGAACCGCGGACTGGCCAGAAAGCGACGACCGGGCCGGAACGGCCGCTTCCGCGCCAGTTCCTGCCGAATCTGCTCGGCCTCCTCTGCCAACTCCGAGACGTCGTCAGGGATCGTGAGGTCGCCCCATTCCGGTGGCAGAGGCGGCAGCTCCGGCTCTCGGGACCGGTCGCCCTCGGGCGGTGGATCGCCACCGTTCCCGCCGTAGTGCGTGCCCATCGTCGAGCTCCTTGGGCTTCGAGCTGCTGGGGTTTCGCGCTTTCCGACGCGATTTGTCCACCATCTTCACTGTCCCGCATTCCCGGCTGGATCGCTACGGGTTGTGGGAACTCGGTCTCGACCGGTTGATCCTACCTTCGACATCAGTGATATAATCGGACGACAAATTTCACTTTAGAAGCGATGGGTGGTAGCCGTCGGGTCTCGGTCGTTGCCGCGCTGACCTGCGGGAACAGTCCCACCAGGGGTGGAGGGGACAGATCGAAGCGTGTTACCCTTGACACAGCGAAAGGGGTTTCGAACCTATGGCTTTCAGTGTCGGCGAGACCGTTGTTTACCCCCACCACGGGGCCGCACTCATCGAGGCAATCGAGACCCGGGTCGTCAAGGGCGAGGAAAAGCAATATCTCGTCCTTAGGGTCGCGCAGGGCGATCTGACGGTACGGGTGCCTGCGGAGAATGCCGAGATCGTCGGAGTGCGGGAAGTGGTGGGCGAGGAGGGCCTGAACAAGGTCTTCGACGTCCTCCGCGCTCCGCACACCGAGGAGCCGACCAACTGGTCCCGGCGGTACAAGGCGAACCTGGAGAAGCTGGCCTCCGGCAACCCGCTCAAGGTTGCGGAGGTCGTCCGTGACCTGTGGCGCCGGGAGCGGGAGCGGGGGCTGTCCGCGGGTGAGAAGCGGATGCTCTCCAAGGCGCGCGACATTCTGGTGGGCGAGGTCGCGCTCTGCCGAGCAGAGCAGCAAGGCCGAGGCGGAGGTCCTCCTCGACAAGGTGCTGGCCGAGTCGTAGCGGTCGCCACGACCGTGTTGTCACCTGGGACCGTGACATAACCGGCAGCTCTCCCCGCGCGTACGTCGCAGCGGTCGTCGCGGCAGGCGGTGCCGGCCTGCGGCTAGGGGCCGGGCCACCCAAGGCGCTGCGACTGTTGGCGGGCGAACCTCTGCTGGTACACGCTGGCCGAGCGATCATCGCCGCCGACCGCTCGGGTGCCCTCGTGGTGGCGGCACCCCCTGGCCGGGAGGAGGAGACCCGCCAGCTGCTGGCGAGTGCGCTTCCGACTACCCGGCCGACCGCGTGCGGGTGGTGACCGGAGGCGCCCAACGGCAGGAGTCGGTAGCGGCTGCG
The DNA here is from genome assembly GCA_963809545.1 of uncultured Actinomycetota bacterium. GTDB lineage: Bacteria > Actinomycetota > Actinomycetes > Mycobacteriales > Micromonosporaceae > Natronosporangium. The sequence continues at coordinate 927,328 of CAWEKD010000005.1, forward strand.
CTGGCGGCCGTTCCTGCCGGCCTGGATATCGTGCTGGTGCACGACGCCGCCCGGGCGCTGGTGCCCGCCCGCGCTGATCCAGGAGGTGGCGGTCGCCGTCCATGGTGGCCACGAGGCGGTGATCCCGGTGCTACCGGTGGTGGACACCATCACCCAGGTCGGGCCGACGGAGAAGTAGTGCGGGCAGCCCGACCGCTCCACCCTGCGGGCGGTGCAGACGCCACAGGGTTTCCGGCGGACGGTGCTCGAGGCGGCCCACGCCGCGGCCACCGACACGTTCGCCACCGACGACGCCGGCCTGGTCGAGCCGGCTGGGGGTGCCGGTGCACGCCATCCCCGGTTCTCCGCGAGCCTTGAAGATCACCCGCCCGCTCGACCTGCTCTGGCCGAGCACCTGCTGCGCGGGCGCCGGCCGGGCGTCGAGCGCGTACTCCTGGTCGCATGATCGTGCCCCGGGTGGGATCGGCACCGACGTGCACGCGTTCGACCCGGATCGACCGTGCTGGGTGGCGGGGCTGCACTGGCCGGGTGACCCGGGTTGGCCGGGCACTCGGACGGGGACGTGGCCGCCCACGCCGCCTGCGACGCGTTGCTGTCCGCCGCCGGGTTAGGGGATCTCGGCAGCAATTTCGGGGTGGCGGAGCCCGAGTGGGCCGGGGCCGCCGGGGCGGTGCTGTTGGCCGAGACCGCTCGCCGGGTCCGCGCCGCCGGCTACACGATCGGCAACGTCTCCATTCAGGTGATCGGGGTTAGGCCGAAGCTCGGGCCGCGTCGCCAGGAGGCGCAACAGGTGCTCTCCGAGGCGGTGGGCGCCCCCGTCACCGTTTCCGGGACCACCACCGATGGACTGGGGCTGACGGGGCGCGGGGAGGGGTTGGCCGGGCTGGCGGTCGCGTTGATCTATCCCACGCGGGGAGCCGGAGCCAGGCTCCGTGACCGACTCCACTCCGGCATAGGCTTGCGGACGTGTCCGCTGACGCCACCGAGCTCGAGGGCTATCTCCGTCGGGCGGAGCTGCTGGCTGAGCTAGGGCGCTACGAGGACGCGCTCACCGAACTGACGGCCGCGGCGACGCTTGCCGCCGACCGATCCGCGGGTGCCGGAGCTGTGCGCGCGGGTGCGGCTGGCCGCGGATCAGCCGGAGGCGGCCCTGGCGGAGGCGGAGCGGCTGCTGACGGCGGCCCCCGACCATCTGCCGGCGCTGGTGGTCCGAGGGCACGCCTTGGTCGACCTGGAGCGGTACGCTGAGGCGGCCGACACCGCGGACCGGATCATCGCCCTCGGCCCCGACGGACCCGTACGCGCTCAGCCAGCGCGGCCGCGATCCGGTCGGAGTCCCGCAACGGGCAGCCGGCGCTGGACGCGGTCTGGCAGGCGGTCCGCCTGGCGCCGGCAGAGCCGCTGGGGCACCTGGTGCTTGCCCTGGTGGCGGCCCGGCTCCAACTGTCCGAATTGGCCGAACGGGCTTACCGGGAGGCCTTGGCACGGGATCCGCAGCTGGCCGATGCCGTGAATGAGATGGGGTTGGGAAGGTGGCAGCGGCGCCGCTACGCCCGGGCGTTGGCGGAGTTGGTGGCGGTGGAAGTCCCGGCCTCGCCCGACCAACCGGACCTGCCCCACGAGCTGTCGCCGCGGCCGGCGGGGCACGGCTGGGCGGTGCCCCTGATCGGCTACGGCGCGCTGGTGCCGATCCTGGGGGCGCTGGCGGTGGCGCTGCTGGCGGTGGGCAGTGACCTCCTCGGTCGCCTCGCCGCGCTGGTGGTCGCGGGGGGCGCGGTGGCGACGGTGGCGGTGCTGGCCCACCGGATGGGGATCAGCCTGCCCCTCGCCCTGCCGGCGCTGTGGCGCGCTGATCGCCTGCTCGGGGCGGCGGTCGGCGCGGTCCTCGCCTCACCCCTGGGGTTGGTGGGGTACGCGCTGCTCGGAGCCCCGGCGCTGGTGATCGTCGCGATGGGACTGGCGGTGGCGGCCGAGCTGCTCCTGATCTTCCGGAGCCGGTGAGCCCGGGCGAGGCGCCGGGCTCACCGGATGGTCAGGAAAGTCGGGACCAGGTCCAGGCGTACTCCTCGTCCTCGATCGCGAACGCGGGTTCGCACAGGTCCAGCGGGCGGAACGTGTCGATCATGACCGCCAGCTCGTCGAAGTACTCCACGCCGATGCGACCGCTCCACCGCACCCGGCTGGGGGCCGTGGGTGAACCCGCCGGGTGCAGCGAGATCGACCCCTGCCGATGCCGGAGCCGCGCCGGGCCTCGTAGTTGCCGCCGGTGTAGAACAGCACCTCGTCGGAGTCGACGTTGTGGTGGTTGTACGGCACCGGGATCGCCTGCGGGTGGTAGTCGACCTTGCGGGGCACGAACGAGCAGATGACGAAGTTCGGGTCCCTCGAAGGTCTGGTGCACCGGCGGCGGCTGGTGCACCCGGCCGGTGATCGGCTCGAAGTCGTGGATGGAGAACGCCCACGGGTACAGGCAGCCGTCCCAGCCCACCACGTCGAACGGGTGGTGCGCGTAGACGTGCCGGGTCCAGGCGATCCCGCCCCGACCCGGTGCTGGACGTACACCTCGACGTCGGTGCCGTCGACCAGCAGCGGCTCGGTCGGGGCCGCGCAGGTCGCGCTCGCAGTACGGGGCGTGCTCCAGGAACTGGCCGCGCACCGACAGGTAGCGCTTGGGCGGACCGATGTGGCCGGTCGGCCTCGACGATCAGCAGTCGGACCGGGCTGCTCGACCGGCACAGCCGGTAGATCACCGAGGTCGGGATGATCGACGTAGTCGCCGGCGGTCAGCTCGAGCACCCCGAACGCGGACTCGAGTCCGGGCGGTGCCCGACTCCACGTAGAGGCACTCGTCGCCGATCGCGTTGCGGTACAGCGGCGAGGGGCGGTCGGCGACCACGTAGGAGATCCGGACAGTCGTCGTTGGCGAGCAGGTAGCTGCCGGCCGAGCACCGCGTCGCCGCCGACGTCGAGCTTGTGGGTGCGCAGGTGCCGGGGCTTGAGCGGCAGGTTCGGCGAGCGGGTCCAGGCGGCGGGGCTGGTACGCGCTCGGCGGCCACGATCGCGGTCGGCAGGTGGCGGTGGTAGAGCAGCGAGGAGTCCGAGGAGAAGCCCTCCTGGCCCATCAGCTCCTCGGCGTAGAGGCTGCCGTCAGGCTGCCGGAACTGGGTGTGCCGTTTGCGGCGGGACTTCGCCGACGCTGCGGTAGTACGGCATGTGTGACCCCTTATGTCCCAGATGCTCGACCGTAGCGTCCGATTATCGGACAAGGTTGTCGGCACCTTCAGCGTCTTATAGGTTGTTACAGCGTGTCAACTGCATGATCGGTGCCGGCCCTGCTGGCCGGGTTGGTCGACGACGCGGCGGTGTTCCCGCCCGGCAACGCGCCGCTGCCCGAAGCGGCCCTGACCGCGCATGTCCGGCACCGGGCCGCCTGGTACGCCGACCTGGTCGGCCCGCTGCTGCTGCCGGTGTCCATCCTGGCTGATCTGCCGGCCGAGCGGCTGCCGGAGCGGGTCGGGGCGATCGGCGACACCGGGGTCGGCGGGCGCGTCCGCCGCGCTCGCCCGCGCCGACCAGCGGTCCGGCAGCAGTCGAGGTGGCGGTGGCCAAGCGCGGAGAGGACCCGCAGCCCGGGCTGCGGCGAGCTGCTGGCGGCGCTGGCCGACCGGTCCCGAGATCGATGTGTACGCGGAGCTGCCGCTGACCTGGGGGCTGATGGGCGCGCTGGACACGTTGGCGAGCGAGCGGGCCGCGGGGGTGCGGATCGCGCCCAAGTTCCGCACCGGCGGACTGGCCGCGGAGCTGTTCCCCACCCCCGGCGAGCTGGCCGCGGTGATCTGCGCCTGCCGGGACCGGGAACTGCCGTTCAAGCTGACCGCCGGGCTGCACCACGCGCTCCGGCACACCGACCCGGAGACCGGGTTCACCCACCACGGCTTCCTCAACGTGCTCGCCGCCGACCTGGTCGCGGCCGGTGGCGCCGAGGTCGACGAAGTGGCCGAGGTGCTGAGCCTCACCGATCCGTCGCCCGGTACTGGCGGTGGTGGAGGGCCGACTGGACCATGCCCGCCCGCTGTGGATCGGGTTCGGCTCGTGCAGCGTCGAGGAACCAGTGGCCGACCTGGTGCGAGCTGTGGACTGCCTGTCCGGAGGCTGACGCGTGAGCGGTGCTGGGTAGCGGGTGCGGACGGCTCCGGATTCGGGGTCGACCATCTGCCGTACGGGGTGGTGACGGTGGCCGGGGAACCCCGCCTCGCGCGTACGGATCGGGGACCGGGTGCTCGACCTGGCCGCGGCGGAGGCCGCCGGGCTGGTCGGACGCCGGTGGCGCGCTGCGCCGCCTCCGATCTCAACGCCTTCCTCGCGGCCGGCCCGGTCGGTGTGGCGACGGGTCCGGCAGCGACTGATCGAACTGTTCACCGAGTGGCCGCACCGCGACCGCGGTGGAGCCGCTGCTGCACCCGCTCGGCCGACGTCGAGCTGCTGCCGTTCGAGGTCGCCGACTACGTCGACTTCTACTCCTCCGAGCACCACGCCACCAACGTCGGGCAGATCTTCCGCCCGGACCAGCCGCCGCTGCTGCCGAACTGGAAGCACCTGCCGATCGGCTACCACGGCCGGGCCGGCACGGTGGTGGTCTCCGGTACGCCGATCGTCCGCCCGTCCGGGCAGCGCCGGCCCCCCGGGCGGAGGCGCCCGGTCTACGGGCCCGTCGACCCGGCTGGACATCGAGGCCGAGGTCGGGTTCGTGGTCGGGGTACCGAGCGAGCTGGGCCGGCCGGTGCCGGTGGACGGTTCGCCGAGCACGTCTTCGGGGTGGTGCTGGTCAACGACTGGTCGGCCCGGGACATCCAGGCCTGGGAGTACCAGCCGCTCGGGCCGTTCCTGGGCAAGTCCTTCGCCACCTCGGTCTCGGCCGGGTGGATCGCCCCGCTGGACGCGCTCGCTGAGGCCTGGGTGCCGGCCCCGGCGCAGGACCCGCCGGTGCTGGACTACCTGCGCGACGTGCCGCATCGGGGCCTGGACCTGGCGCTGGCCGTGCGGTGGAACGGCACCGTGGTCGGCCCGAGCCGCCGTTCGCCAGCATGTACTGGACCCCGGCGCAGCAGCTGGCGCACCTGACCGTCAACGGCGCCTCCCTGCGGACCGGGGACCTGTACGCCTCGGGCACCGTCTCCGGGCCGCAGCGGGAGCAGGTCGGGTCGTTCCTGGAGCTGACCTGGGGCGGTGCCGAACCGGTGACGCTGGCCGACGGCACCACCCGGACGTTCCTGGCGGACGGGGACACGGTCACCATCGAGGCGACCGCGCCCGGGGTGGGCGGGGAGCCGATCACGCTGGCGGAGGTCACCGGGACGGTCCAGCCCGCCCTGACCTGAGCCCGCCGGCCACACCCCCGGCGCGATCCGCCGCGGGAGTGGGCACGGTAGGGCGAGGTGACGGCGGTGGTCAGACCCGCTGGGCGGCCGCGGCCCCATCCGGGCGGAGGCCGGCCCGGGCCGCGGTCCGGGAGATGTCGCTGGGAGAGACCACCGCCACCACCCGTTCCTCCGGATCGAGCACCACCGCCCGCCCATCGGAGCACCCCGCCAGCCGCGGGAGCAGGTCGGTGAGCAGCTCGTCCGGGCGCGTGGTCGGTACCTCCTGCGGCGGGCAGGCGATATCCGCCAGCCGGGTGGTGCTCCGCTGATCCGCCGGTACCTGCCGGATCCGGTTGAGGGTGGTCAAACCGGTCAGGCGCCCCTCGTCATCCACCAGCGGGTAGGTCGAGAACCGCTGCTGAAGCACCACGTCCTCGATGAACTGGGCCACGGTGGTGGAGCCGAAGGCGGTCACCGCCGATCCGGACATCACCTCTTCGACCCGGACCCCTCGGAGCTGGCCACCCAGTTCCGCGCTGCGTTCCTCCGCGAACGCCGCGGTGACGAGGAACCATCCGATCAACGCCAGCCACAGGCCACTGAACCAGCCGAATAGCAGCAGCCCGGCGACTCCGAGCACGATCAGCCCCACCCCGAAGTAGCGGCCGACCCGCGCCGCGGTGATCGCGGCCTGTTCCTGGTTGCCGGACCGCCACCACAGTCCGGCCCGGAGCACCCGCCCGCCGTCCAACGGCGCGGCCGGCAGCAGGTTGAAGCCGGCCAGAATCAGGTTGATCATCGCCAGGTAGCCGAGGGTGGTGGTGAACAGCCCTCCCCCGATGGTGGCGGCGGATCCGAGCGCCAGCAGCCCGAACCCGAAGGCGACCGCCACGCTGGCCAGGGGGCCGACCACCGCCACCAGCAGATCCACCCGCGGAGTCTGGGGTGCCCCCCGCAGTTGGGAGACACCGCCCAACAGCCACAGGGTGATCCCTTCGACCTCGATGCCGTTTCTGCGCGCGACCAGGGCGTGCGCCAGCTCATGCACCAGGATTGACGCCAGTAGTAGCAGTCCCGCGGCCACCCCCGCCATCAGGTACACCCAGCCGGGTCGGCCGGGGTGAAGAACGGGGAAGGTGCCGAAGCCGAGCCCGACCGCCACCAGGAAGACGATTACCAGCACGCTGAGGTTGGCGCTGACCGGGATCCCGGCCCAGCGACCGAGGGACAGAGTGGCTCGCATACGCCTATCCGTACCCCTCGAGTCCCGCGAGCGAACCGGCCCAGCCAGGCGCTCCCGGACGCGAACAGCCGTGAGTGCGAGCCGGCGCGGAGCGTAGCGGGGCGGCGGTGTCAGCTGGGGGTGGCGGTAACGGTGGGGGCGGGGGTGCCGGTGGTAGCCGGTGAACCGGACGGGGTCGGGCTGCTCGGCGGAGGAGAGCTGGCCGGAGGCGGCGTCTCGGTCGGATCCGGGCTGGGGCTGCCCGGGTCTGGGTCGGGGCTGCTGGGCTCCGGGTCAGGGGTGGACGTGACCGTAGGACTCGGGCTGGGGCTGGTGGTCGGGCTGGTGGTGGGGCTCGGGCCCGGGGTGGGGCTGGTGGTGGGGCTCGGGCCCGGGGTGGGGCTGGTGGTGGGGCCGGGCGTCGGACTGACGGTGGGGCTGGGCGTCGGGCTGGTGGTGGGGCGCGGGGTGGGCGTCGGCTCCGGATCCACCACCCGCTCCGCCTCCACCACCCGGGTGGCGGCGAAGAACCGGGACCACCACACCGGCGAGACCTTCACCACGTCGTTGCGGTTGGGGGCGTGCACCATCTGCCCGTCCCCGACGTAGATGCCCACGTGGTGGATCGACTGCCAGGCGGGGCCGGAGCTGAAGAAGACCAGGTCACCGGGGAGCAGACCGCGCTGGGCCACCGCGGCGGAGCGGGTGACCAGCATGGTGCGCGTGGCCCAGTACTGGTCGGCGGCCACTCGCGGCAGGGCGATCCCCTGTTCCCGGTACGCCCGCCACACCAACCCGCTGCAGTCGTACCGGTGCGGCCCCTCCGCCCCCCACTGGTACGGCTTGCCCAACTGGGAGAGCGCGAACTTCACCGCCGCGATCGCGGCGTCGCCGGCGCGGAACCCGTTGACCGGCTGCAGGGCCGGGTAGCGGTGGGCGGCTTGCTGCTGCTGCCGCGCCTCCTCCCGCCGGGCCTGCTCGATCAACATCCGGGTGTTCCGCGCCTGCAGGTCGGCGAGCTTGTCTTGCAGCTCCTCCAACTGGTCGGCCAGCTCGTTCCGTAGGTCGGTGAGGGTCTGCTCCGCTTCCTGCGCCGCGGTCAGCAACTCGAACGCGCGCTGCTCGGTCTCTTTGGCCTCGATCAGCTCGCGGGCGGCGGTCTGCACCCCGATCGGCACCTCTACCGGTAGCCCCGGGGCGTGCACCGACAGCCCCGGCAGCTGAGGCAGGAACAGCTCCTGCGGCACCGCGGCCGCGCCCCGGAACGAGGCGTCGACCAGCTCGTCCAAGATGTCCTGCCGTCGCTGGCGCTCGTCCCGCGCCAGTTCCCACTCCCGCTGGGCGTACTCCACGGCGGATTGGGCCGGGCCGACCTCCAGCTCCAGCGCGTTCAGTTGGCCACTGACTTTGTCGATCTCCAGCTCGGTTTCGGCGATCTGGGCGGCGAGCGGACCGGTGAGCTGCTCCCCGGCGGAGGGGATGCGGGCGTACGACCCGTCCGGCAGCGGTACCGGCCCATTGACGTCTGGGCGCGCCCCCGGGTGGGGAACCGTGTCGGGTTGGGCGTGGCCGGGGCCGGTCGCCCCCACCACCAGCGCTAGCCCGAGCAGCAGGGACACCGCGATCCGGGTTGCTGTCCGTCTACCGTGTCCGCCTGTGGCCATGCTCACCGCCCCGTCCGGTAGCCGCCGCGCCGCCATCGGGCACGGCCTCTCCCTGTTTACCGCATCAGTGCCACTGTGTCGATGGGAGACAGTGGCTGCCGGGCATACGGTTTGTCTTATAAATGCTGACAGTTCCCGCCAAACCAGGAGATCGGTTTCCGCATCCTGACCGGTAGGCTGCCAAGCATGGCTGTGACCCTGCCTCCCGCCCGCAAACAGGAGCTCGAGGAGAAGGTGTACGCCGGCGAGCGCCTCACCCGCGCCGACGGCATCGACCTGTACGAGTGTGACGACCTCGCCTGGCTGGGGAAGCTGGCGCACTACCGCCGCACCCAGCTCAACGGCGACCGGGTGATGTTCAACGTCAACCGACACCTCAACCTCACCAACGTGTGCAGCGCCTCCTGCGCGTACTGCTCGTTCCAGCGCAAGCCGGGGGAGAAGTCCGCCTACACCATGCGGATCGAGGAGGCGGTGGCCAAAGCCAAGGAGATGGAGGGGGAGCAGCTCACTGAGCTCCACATCGTCAACGGGCTGCACCCGACCCTGCCGTGGCGCTACTACCCGCGGGTGCTGCGGGAGCTGAAGAAGGCGCTGCCCGGAGTGCATCTGAAGGCGTTCACCGCCACCGAGATCCACTGGTTCGAGAAGATCTCCGGCCTGTCCGCTGAAGAGGTGCTGGACGAGCTGATCGACGCGGGGCTGGAGTCCCTGACGGGGGGCGGCGCGGAGATCTTCGACTGGGAGATCCGGAAGCAGATCGTCGACCACGACACCCACTGGGAGGACTGGTCCCGGATCCACCGCTTGGCGCACCGCAAGGGGATGCGGACCCCGTGCACCATGCTGTACGGGCACATCGAGGAGCCCCGGCACCGCGTCGACCACGTCCTGCGGCTGCGGGAGCTACAGGACGAGACCGGCGGGTTCATCGTGTTCATCCCGCTGCGCTACCAGCACGACTTCGTCGACTCCGCCGACGGGAAGATCCGTAACCGGATCCAGAGCCGGACCACCATGGCCTCCCCGGCCGAGTCGTTGAAGACGTTCGCCGTCTCCCGGCTGCTGCTGGACAACGTGCCCCACCTGAAGTGCTTCTGGGTGATGCACGGGCTGTCGGTGGCGCAGCTGTCCCTGCACTACGGGGTGGATGACCTGGATGGCTCGGTGGTCGAATACAAGATCACTCACGACGCGGATGCGTACGGCACCCCCAGCACCATGCACCGCGAGGATCTGCTGGAGCTGATCCGGGACGCCGGCTTCCGGCCGGTGGAGCGCAACACCCACTATCAGGTGGTCCGGGAGTACGACCCGCCGGTGTCGCTGGCGCAGCGTCGGGCCGAGCCTCAGCCCGTGGACTTCTGACCCGAGTCAGCGGCCGGTGCCGTCGGGGCAGGTGTCGCTGGTGGCGCCGGCTCCGGGCGGCGATCGGCCGGGTCCGCTGCGGCCAGCCGGGTGATCCGACGCTGTCGGGAGGGGCCGGCCGCCAGGCGCAGCGCCGCGACCAGCAGCCCCAGCCCGAAGCAGCCGACCCAGAGGGCCTGGTCACCGAACCGGGAGATGACCAGGCCCCCGATGGTGGGGGCGAGGAACGCCGCGGCCGCCATCATCAGCGAGGTGACGCCCTGGTAGCGGCCCCGAGCCGCGGCGGGGAAGCCGTCCGCCGCCAGGCTGATCGGGAGCGAGGACGCGTGCTGAAAGAAGACCAGCATGATCAGGAAGGTGGTCCCGCTCAGGGTGAGGAAGACCGGATCCCGCCAGGGGCTGTGGCGCGAGGTCGGTGTGCCCCGGGTACCGCGGGTCGGTGCGGCCGGTCGGGTCTCCACCGTCTTCCCGAAGATGACGGCGGCGGCGAGCAGCGTGGCACCGGCGTTGACCACGAAGATGATCAGGTAGTGGAGCGCCGCCAACAGCCCACCCAGCAGCGCCGCGAGGGAGAAGGCCAGATTGTTGGCCCAGTGCTGCAAGGTGAAGGCGCGGAGCCGCGCAGACTCAGGGACAACGTCGATCATCATCGCGGCGTACGCCGGCCGGGCCATGCTCTGGACCGTGCCCAGTAACAGGCAGCTGCCGAGGATCATCCCGGGATGGGAGGACACGCCCACCAGCAGCAGGGTGGCGGCGGTGCTGAGCTGGGCGGTCAGCAACGTGGCGCGCCGCCCCCACCGGTCGGCGAGCTGGCCGCCCACCAGGGCACCGACCGCGCCGCCGGCCCCGACCGCTTCGCCGCTGGTCCAGCCCGGCACGTACGCTGGCAGGGAGATGGACACACCGCAAGAGCGTTTCCCCCGGCGCGACGACGAGGGCCGGGTGCTCTACCTGCCTGACCTGCTCGGGCTCACGGCGGCCGGCCTGGTGCTCTGCTTCCTGGTGATCCTCGCCTATGACGTGATCGGATCACTGATCGGTTGGGGGGAGTTCGGCGCCGCCAGCGGCTGGCTGGCGCTGATCCTGCCGGCCTGGCTGTTTCTGATCGACGAACTGCGCGCCTGGCAGGGGGTGCGGGCCCGGCTGGTGGTGGTGATCTCTGGGGCGCTGGTCGCGCTCGCCGCCGGCCTGCTGGTGGCTGGAGCGACCCCGGGGCCCCCGCTGATCTCCAGTGGGGCGGGAGCGACGGTGGCGGCGTTCGCGTATGCGGTGTACTGGTTCCACGGCATCCGCTGGCTGGCCCGGCGGGAGGAGAGTACGCGATGAGTGCGGTGAAGTACACCCTGGGCCGGATCGGGTTGTTTCTAGCGGTCATGCTGGTGCTGTACCCGGTGCCGAAGCTCAGCCTGCTGGTGAAGATGTTGGTGGCGGTGGTGGCCTCGGCCGCGCTGTCCTGGGTGCTGCTCCGTCGGTGGCGGGACGAGTTCGCCGAGGAGCTGGCGGTCCGCAGCGAGCGTCGCAAGGTGGAGAAGGAGCGGCTGCGGGCGGCCCTGGCCGGCGAGGAGGAAGCGGAGAGCGAGCCGGCCGCGACCGAGTCGGAGGCGGCCGCGCCGTCCACGGACGAGCCGGACCCGGCCGGACGCCCCCGCTGACCACACCGCAGTTCCGCTCATCTTCCCTCCCGTGGTCGGTCCGCGATGGTCACTCGGCGACCACCCGGGCGCCTCGAGTCGGCTCACGTGAGCTAACCTCGTCTCGACCCTGAGTCAGCGAAGCCGGTGCGAATCCGGCGCTGTCCCGCAACTGTGATGCCCTGGATGCTCCACCAGGGACGAGCCAGGTCGCCTGAGTCAGGGTCGCGAATCAGCGCTCTCGAGGAAGGGCGCCTCGCAGGCAGGGCTCTCGAACCTGTCGGCGAAGCACCGGACCTCGACGACAGGAGGAGAGATGAGAAGACGCACCCTGCTCGCCGCCGCCCTCACGGTGGGCTTTCTGATCACTGGCTGCACTTCCACCACCGATGAGGCCACCAGCCCGACCCCGGGGACGCAGGAAGGCTTCCCGGTCACGGTGGGCGACCTCACGCTGGAGGCTCAACCCACCCGCATCGTGTCGCTGTCACCGACCGTCACCGAGATGCTGTTCGCGATCGGTGCGGGGGAGCAGGTGGTGGCGGTGGACGAGCAGTCCAACTATCCACCGGAAGCACCGGTCACCGACCTGTCCGGGTTCAACCTCAACGTGGACGCGTTGGTGGCGTACGACCCGGACCTGGTGGTGATCTCCTCGTTCGCCGGCGATTTGGTGCCGCAGCTGGAGACGCTGGACATCCCGGTCTACGTCGCGCCGGACAACCCGACCAGCATGGACGACGTATACGCCCAGATCACTGAGCTGGGGGCGCTCACCGGCCGGGTCGAGGAGGCCGAGGCGCTGGTCGCGCAGATGGAGTCGGAGCTCACGGCGCTGTTTGACCGCGCCCCGAAGCGCGAGGAGCCACTGACCTACTTCATCGAGATCGATGAGTCGCTCTGGACGTACACTGCGGACAGCCTGATCAGCGTGCTGTTCGCCGAGGTCGGCCTTGAGAACATCGTGGACGAGCCCGGGTCGATCAGCGTCCAGTTGTCGGCCGAGGTGCTGTTCGAGGCCGACCCGGACATCATCTTCCTCATCGACACCCGGTACGGGGTGGATGCGGAGTCGGTCGCGGCCCGGGACGGCTGGGACGCCCTCCAGGCGGTCCGGAACGGCCAGATCATCGAGCTGGACACCGACATGGCGTCCCGGTGGGGGCCGCGGCTGGTCGATCTGATGGCAGACGTGGTCGACGTCGTCTCCCAGGTGGCCTAGTGGAGCCGGTGCCGCGGCCAACCCGGCTGCGGCCGTGGTGGCTGCTGGCCGGGGTGGTGGCCGTAGTCGGATCGGCGGCGGCGGGACTGGTCCTGGGGCCGGTCTCGCTGCCGCCGGCGGGCGTGGCCATTGAGCTGCTCAACCTGCTGCCCGGGGTGGAGCTGGAGTCCGGACTGAACCCACGGGAGAGCGCCATCGTCCTCCGGATCCGGCTGCCCCGGGTGGTGCTGGGGCTGCTGGTCGGGGCGATGCTCGCCCTCGCCGGAGGCGCCTACCAAGGAGCGTTCCGTAACCCGTTGGCGGAGCCGTACCTGCTGGGGGTGGCGGCCGGGGCCGGGTTGGGGGTGACCGCGGTGGTGGCGCTGCGCGGGGACGAACATCTCGGCAGCATGCCGGTGACGGTTCCCCTGGCCGCGTTCGCCGGGGCGCTCGGCGCGGTCGCCCTCACCTATCTGCTGGGGGTGGCCGGTGGACGGGACCGCTCCCCCGCCACCCTGATCCTGGCCGGAGTGGCGGTGTCGGCGTTCCTGGCCGCGGTGCAGACCTATCTGCTCCAGCGGCACATCGACGTGATCCAGGAGGTGTACTCCTGGCTGTTAGGGCGGCTGAGTGGCGCCACCTGGCACGACGTCCGGCTGCTCCTGCCGTACTCGGTGGTGGTGACGGTGATGGTGCTGCTGCTCCGGCGGGAACTGGATGTGTTGTCGGTGGGGGACGAGGAGGCGGCGGGGCTCGGGCTGCATCCCCAGCGGTCTCGACTGCTGCTGTTGGCGGCCGCGTCGCTGGGCACGGCCGCGGCGGTGTCGGTGTCCGGGCTGATCGGCTTCGTCGGGATCATCGTCCCGCACCTGGTGCGGATGCTGGCCGGCCCGTCGTACCGGGTGATCTTGCCGCTGTCGGTGCTGTTCGGGGCGGCGTTTCTCACCCTGGCGGACCTGGCCGCCCGGACCATGGACATCCCGCGGGAGGTGCCGATCGGAGTGGTGACGGCGTTCCTGGGGGCCCCGTTCTTCATCCTGGTGCTCCGGACCACCCGGCGGGTGGCGCTGTGACCGCCGCGGACCGGTCGGCCGCCGACCCGCCGGCGGTGGCGGTACGGGAGGTGCGGGTGGCCCTGGACCGCACCCCGATCCTGCACGGCGTCGACCTGCGGGTGCCCGCCGGTCAGTGGGTGACCGTGATCGGGCCGAACGGGGCCGGCAAGTCCACGCTGCTGCGGGCGATCGGCGGCCTGCTGCCGTTCACCGGGGAGATTTCGGTGTTCGGCACCGATCTGCGCCGGGTACGGCGGCGGCAGCGGGCCCGGTTGGTGGCGATGGTGATGCAGCAGCCGGTGGTGCCGGCCGGGATGACCGTGCTGGATTACGTGCTGCTCGGCCGCACCCCGTACATCCCCCCGTTGGGTCGGGAGTCCCAGGCCGACGTCGCGGCGGCCTGGGAGGTGTTGGAGTCGCTGGACCTGTCCCGGCTGGCCGAGCGGGTGCTGGCCACCTTGTCCGGTGGGGAGCGGCAGCGGGTGTTCCTGGCCCGGGCGCTGGCCCAGGGCGCCACCCTGCTGCTGTTGGACGAGCCGACCAGCGCGTTGGACATCGGCCACCAGCAGGAGGTGCTGGAGCTGGTGGACGGGCTGCGGCGGGAGCGGGGGTTGACGGTGGTGACCACCATGCACGACCTGTCGGTGGCGGGGGAGTACGCCGACCGGTTGGTGCTGCTGGTGGAGGGCCGCGTGGTCGCGACCGGGCCGCCGGAGCAGGTGTTGACGGAGCCGTTGCTGACCACGCACTACCGGGCCCGGGTCCGGGTGATTGCGGGTGAACACGGTCCGGTGGTGGTGCCGGTGCGGCGGTGAGGACGCGGGTGGTTGGCATGATGAGCGGGTGGACCGGTACACCCGCTGGAACACGCTGCTGGAACTGATCCGGCAGCGGGGGCAGCTTGGGGTGGCTGAGGCCGCCGCGCAGTTGCAGGTTTCCGAGGCCACCATCCGCCGGGATTTCGAGCAGCTCGCCGCCCAGCAGCTGATCCAGCGCACCCGGGGCGGGGCGAGCCTCGGGGACGTCTCGCCCGATCTGCCGTTGCGCTACAAGACCGCCCGCCACTCCGCGCAGAAGCGGCGGATCGGGGCGGCCGCGGCCCGGTTGGTGCACCCCGGCATGGTGGTGGCGTTGGGTGGGGGTACCACCACCACCGAGGCGGCCCTGGCGCTGGCGGCCCGCCCGGAGCTCGGTGGTGAGCCGGACAGTCCGCAGTTGACGGTGGTCACCAATGCGTTGAACATCGCCAACGAGCTGCTGCTGCGCTCTCGGATCAAGATCGTGGTGGCCGGTGGGGTGCTGCGCCCCCGGTCGTACGAGCTGGTGGGGCCGCTGGGGAGCGCACTGCTGCGGGAGATCACTCTGGACCTGGTCTTGCTCGGAGTGGACGGGATCGATCCCCGGCTAGGGGCGGCCGCCCATCACGAGGGGGAGGCCGCCATGCACCGGCTCATGGTGGAGCGCGCCCGGCGGGTGGTGATCCTGGCGGACGCCTCCAAACTGGGGGAGAGCGCGTTCGCGCAGGTCTGTCCGGCTCGCCAGGTGGACACACTGATCACCGACACCGGTGCGGATCCCGCGTTGGTGGCGGAGTTCCGCGCGGTGGGGGTCGAGGTGATCACCGCATGATCACCTCAGCCCGATGGGGCGGGATCGTCCGAACGGCTGAGGCAGACCGCTGATGCATACCGAGTATTCTGCGTGCCACGCAATCGAACAGTAAGGGGAACTTATGACGGCGGTGGTGGAAATCCGCGATCTGCGGAAAACCTACCGGCGCTGGCGGAAGCCACCACACCAGGCGCTCGCCGGCTTCGACATGGAGGTAGCGCCTGGACAGGTGCACGGTTTCCTGGGACCGAACGGCTCCGGTAAGACCACCACGCTCCGGACGCTACTGGGGCTGATCCGGGCCAACGGCGGGAGCATGCGGATCCTCGGACAGCCGGTGCCGCAAGCGTTGCCACAGGTCATCGGCCAGGTCGGAGCGATCGTGGAGGCGCCGCAGTTCTTCGGCAACTTCTCCGCCCGGGAGACCCTGATCCTGCTGGCCACCGCCGGCGGGGTGGAGCGGCGCCGGGTGGACGAGGTGCTGGAGTTGGTGGGGCTGCGGGAGCGGGCCACCGACAAGGTCCGCACCTACTCCCTCGGTATGAAGCAGCGGCTGGCGGTGGCCTCCGCCCTGCTCAAGCAGCCGAAACTGTTGATCCTGGACGAGCCGGCCAACGGGCTGGACCCGGCCGGGATCCGGGAGATGCGGGACCTGCTGCGGAATCTGGTCGGCCGGCGGGATGACGGTGGTGCTGTCCAGCCACATCCTCGCCGAGGTACAGCAGATCTGCGACGCGGTCACCATCATCTCGCAGGGGCGGCGGGTCGCCGCCGGCGCGGTCACCGAGGTGCTGGCCGCCCACACCCGTAAGGAAGTACGGGTGCGGCTGGAGGCGGTCGAAGACCAGCCGACCGCCGCCCAGCTGCTGACCAACGCCGGTGCCACGGTCACGGTCGAAAGTGATCACATGGTGGTACACGGCATTGACCAGCCGGCCCAGATCACCCGGACGCTGGCCGCCCACGACCTGTACGTAGCGGAGCTGACCCCGGTGTCGGTGGACCTGGAGTCGGTGTTCCTGGAGCTGACCGGCACCGTCCCGGTGCCCGGGCAGCCCCTGCAGGTAGGCGTGGCGCAGCCGGTGACCGCCGGTGCGAGCGGAGAGGGGGCGGCGGCGTGAACCTGTTCCGGGCCGAGTTCCGGCGGTTGAGCAAGCGGGCGGTGACCCGGTGGACCCTGCTGGTGGTGCTGGGGGTGCTGGCGGTGGCGGTGGCCGGCACCTGGTTCACCAACCACAAGCCCGGTCCCGATGTGCTCGCACTGGCCGAGCAGCGGGCCTACGCCGAGTACGAGGAGCAGAAGCGCTGGTGGGAGGAGAACCTCGATTACGAGATCGCCGCATGTGAGCGGTCTCAGCAGACGGGGGACGGCTTCTGGCCGGACGATTTCGACTGCGCCTCCCTCGCCGACCAGGGGCCGCGGCCGGAGGACTTCTCCGCCGAGTGGTACCTGCCTCCCACGTTCGAGTTCCGGTACGAGTTCAGCGCGATGATCACGGTGTTCGTCGCACTGCTGGCGCTGTACGCGTTCGTGGTCGGCGCCTCGTTCGTGGGGGCGGAGTGGCGGACCGGCGGGATGATGAACCTGCTGCTGTGGCAGCCCCGTCGGCTGCGAGTGCTGCTGGCCAAGCTTGTGGTCCTGCTGCTGAGCCTTCTCGGGATCGGGCTGGTGTTGGGGGCGGCCTGGACCGGGGTGATGTGGCTGGTCGCGACCTTCCGGGGAATCACCGAGACCACCACCGCCGAGGTGTGGGGGTCGTTCGGCCTGAATTGGCTGCGGGGGCTGGTCCTGGTGCTGGTGACCGGTCTGATCGGGTTCACCGCGGCCTCCATCGGCCGGCACACCGCCCTGGCGATGGGGGTGGCCACCGGCGCGGTGGTGATCGGGGTGCCGGGCGCATTGATCGGGGCGCAGATCGCCGGCGCCGACTATCCAGAGGCCTGGGTGTGGCCGACGTACGTGATCGCGTGGATGGACAAATCGGTCACTCTCCGGAACTGGAACGCCTGTAACTACGGGGTCGGCGGGTGCGAGCCGGCCGAATGGGTGGTCACCTGGCAGACCAGCGGGATCGCGATGGGGGTGCTGGCGGTGGTGCTGGTGGCGGCCGCGATGTGGCGCATGGCACGGCGGGACATCGCCGGATGACCAGCGACCAAGGCGGTGTCACCCCGAGGTCGTAACCTGAGGGCATGACGTCCACTGCTGGGGAGGTAGGGGAGCCGGGCGGCTCGCCTGCTTCCCCAGCAGCGTCTCCGCCGCCGGAATCTCCGCCATCGGAGCCCTCGGCGGAGCCAACCTGGGATGAGCGCCCAGGGGAGGCGCCGGAGGAGGCCGCCTCCGCGTCGCCGAGTTTGTCCGAGCGGGAGGCGGCGATCCTGGCGTTCGAGCGGCAGTGGTGGCGCCGCCCCGGCGCGAAGGAACAGGCGATCCGGGACACGTTCGGACTCTCGCCCATCCGTTACTACCAGCTACTCAACCGGTTGCTCGACCACCCGGCCGCGTTCGCGGCCGACCCGGTGCTGGTGGGGCGGTTACGGCGGTTACGGACCACCGGACGGCGCCCGGTCAGCGGTGACAGCACTGACCGCGGGCTAGGTTGAGAGGCGGTAGGCGCGCGGGGAGGAAGGGAGCCGCGGTGCGGGTATGGGTGCCGTATCCGGAGCTGCTGCCGCAGTTGCCGGACACGCTGACCGTGGAGGTCTACGACGGTCGGATGGAGCCACCGCCGGGGGTGGAGGAGGTCGAGTTCTACGTCACCCCGTACACCTTCGCCAAGGAGCCGCTGCGACTGATGGCCAAGATGCCCCGGCTCCAGGTGGTGCAGACCTTGACCGCCGGGTATGAGCACATCCTGCCGTACCTACCCACCGGGGTGACCCTGTGCAACGCTGGCCGGCTGCACGACACCAGCACCGCCGAACTGGCGGTCACCCTGATGTTGGCCGCGCTGCGCGGGCTGCCGGACTTCATCCGGGGCCAGGACGCCCGCGAGTGGCGGCACCGGCGGTACCGGTCGCTGGCCGACCGCACCGTCCTGATCGTCGGCTACGGAGGGATCGGCGCGGCCATCGAACGCCGACTGGCCGGGTTCGAGGTGGCGGAGGTGCTGCGGGTGGCCCGGCGTCCCCGGGAGGGGGTGGCGGGCCTGGAGGCGCTGCCGCAGCTGCTGCCCCGGGCGGACGTGGTGGTGCTCAGTGTTCCGCTGACGGACCAGACCCGGCACCTGGTGGACGCGGATTTCCTGGCCCGGATGCGGGACGGGGCGCTGCTGGTGAACGTGGCCCGAGGCGGGGTGGTGGACACCGACGCCCTGCTGGCGGAGGTGGCTAGCGGCCGGCTGACCGCGGCCTTGGACGTCACCGATCCGGAGCCACCGCCGCCTGACCATCCGCTGTGGAGCACCCCGGGCATCCTGCTCACCCCGCACGTGGGCGGCAATTCCACCGCCTTCCTACCGCGGGCACACCGGCTGATCATCGAGCAGTTGCACCGGTACGCCGCGGGCGAGCCGCTGTCGTACGTGGTGGTGGAGCAACCGTCGGCGGGCTGACCGACCTTGGCCACCGACCCGACGGGCGGTACCGCCGGGCACGCCCACCCCTGATCGGTCAGGAGCGGCTCTCGGCGTAGGCGGCCAGGTAGGCGACCTGGGCGGGGTCGAGGGAGGGGCGGACCCGTTCCCGTGCGGCGGCCACGTGCGCGGCGGTGACCGTAGCGGCGGCCATCGACTCCCGCATCGCCGCCAGCGCCGCTTCACGGATCAGCGCCGCGCAGTCGGCGGCGGAGAAACCGTCCAGTTCGGCGGCGAGCGCGACCAGGTCCACGTCGTCGGCGAGGGGCACGTCCCGAGAAGGCGCTTGGAGGATCTCCGCTCGGGCCTCGGCGTCCGGCGGCGGCACGTACACCAGCCGCTCCAGCCGCCCCGGCCGTAGCAGCGCCGGATCCACCAGGTCGGGACGGTTGGTGGCACCGATCACTACCACGTTGTGCAGCGCCTCCACCCCGTCCAGTTCGGTCAGGAGCGCGGCCACCACCCGGTCAGTGGTGCCGCCGTCGCTCGCCTGGCCACGGACCGGGGCGAGCGCGTCGATCTCGTCCAGGAAGATCAGGCTGGGGGCGGCCTGCCGGGCCCGCCGGAACAGCTCCCGGACCGCCCGCTCACTCTCCCCCACCCACTTGCTGAGCAGCTCCGCGCCCTTGACCGACAGCACGTTGGCGTTGCCGGTGCTGGCGATCGCCTTGACCAGGAAGGTCTTGCCACAGCCTGGGGGGCCGTACAGCAGCACTCCGCGCGGGGCCTGGATGCCCAGCCGTTCGAACGTGTCCGGATAGGTCAGTGGCCACAGCACCGCCTCGGTGAGCGCTTGCTTGACCTCGACCAGGTCCCCCACCTCGTCCAAGGTGACCCGGTCGACGTCGAGCATCACCTCGGCCATCGACGACGGGGTCACGGTGTCGAGGGCCGCCTCGAAGTCGGCCATGCTGACCACCGGGTGGGTCTCGTTCTTCTGGCGCTTGGCCGCCCGCAGCGCCGCCTGGTGCACCAACGCACGCAGGTCGGCGGCGACGAAGCCCGGGGTACGAGCGGCCAGTTCGGTGAGGCTGACGTCCTCGGCGAGCGGCATCGGCCGGGTCAGGACGGCCAGCTGCTCCGCCCGCAGGGCCGCGTCCGGCATGGGGATCGCGATCTGCACCGACAGCAGGTCGGGGCCGCGTAGCCCCGGATCGAGCTCCTCCGGGTGGTCGGTGGTGCACACGACGGCGTTCCCGGCGGCCAGCAGTTCCCGAATCGTGCGGTAGAGGACAGTGGACACCGGCCGGGGGCGTTCCCGGGGCGCGAGCGTCTCCACGTCGGTGATCAGGATCAGCCGGGGCGTGGGTCCGGAGTTGGTGAGGGCCTGCAGCCGGTCCGCGGCGGCCTGATCGGTCAGCGCGGCCAGTTCCGGGCCCCACACCGCGGTCACCGGCACGTCCTGCTCCGCCGCCACCGCCCGTACCAGCGTGGACTTCCCGGAGCCCCCCGGCCCGGCGATCAATACTCCGAGGTGGACACTGCTGCCCAGTCGACGCAGCACCTCCGCGTGCCGGAAGCCGAGATCCAGCAACTCGGTCAGCTCCTGGGCCTGGGAACGCAGCCCGGGGAGGTCCTCCACCTTCGGCACCGGTCCGGCCAGGTTCGTCGCGGACGCTGGCTCGGGGCGTGAGGCGGTTTCCGGGGCGGATCGGATCTGCCCCCGCGGCTGCTCCGGCGTCGTCACCACCGTGGTGGGGCCGTGCTCCCAGCCCACCACGGTCTGTTCGGTGACCACGACGATCCCGTCCGGGGCCGACTCCTCCACCACCAGCACGGTGGCGGTCCAGGCGTAGCCGACCAGGTTGGCCAGGCGTCGGCGGGCCTCGGTGACCGCGGCGCGCGCCCGTGGATCGGGGTGTTGCTCCAGCGGGAGCAGGGACACGTTGTCTCCGGCACTGACCGCCTTGCCGAGGAGGGCGAGTCGGAGCAGCTCCGGCGAGACCACCGCGACGATCTCCGGCGGGCCGGACACGGTCACCCGCTCCGCGGCGATGGTCGGTACCGGCTCCACGCTCACCGAGCCGCCGTCCCGTAGGCCGAGGTTGCCGAGCGTGAGGTCATCGGCGTAGAGCAGGTACGGGCTGGCGGACGTTTCCGTGGGGGCGACCACGGCAGCACTGCTGCGGCGGCCGGTCAGGCGCACCGGATCCCCTTCCCGTAGGCCGAGGTCCGCCAACAGTTGCGGGTGGAGGCGGACCACCCCTCGGCGCATGTCCAGTCCCGCGCTGCGCAGACTGGCGGTCAGGGTACGGGTGGTCGGTTGCCCCGTGGGGGCAGGGCCTGATGCGCTCCCAGCTCCGGTCACGCCTGCGAGCCTAACCGGGCCGCGCCCGTCCGACCGCAGGCGCGGGCGGTCGCCGCCTCCCGGGGCGGCGGTCCCGCCCCGGGAGGACCGCGCTCACCGCGGGGCCACCAGGACGCAGGCCCGGGGTGGGGGAAACGGGGAAGAACGCTAATGGTGACCTGATATCACCGGATCGTGAGAATCGTCGGATGTGACGCTTGACGGGAACTTCATCCCGAGGCCAGGATGGTTAGTGCGGGAGGGCGGACCGCCGCAGGATTCCGGATGAGCTTGGGCAATCAACTCAACCCCCGGGCTGTTCCTGCGCCCCGGCGCGTAGGCGCCGTGCGGGCGCCCTCCCGACCAATTGGCCGAGCTCCGTCGCCGGCTTGATTTAGCCACTATGGATGACGAGGGCTCGCGGAGCGGGGCGCTGAGATCGCGCGGGCGGCATCCGGCTATCACCTGGTCACCTGGTGCGACCGGATCCCGGATCAGCTACGGGTGATCGACACCTGGAGCGCGGAGTCCGACCGGTACATGCACGCGATCAACCAGGAGCTCGGGTTCCGGCCGGTGGATCGGTGGGTCAACTGTCAGCAGGAGGTGTGACTTCCCGGTCGGTGTCCGGGTGTAGCACCACCAACAGTGAGTACGGCCGCCCGTTACCCCCGCGTTCGTTCAGGGTGCGGTCGGCGTACTCCTGCAGCAGGGCATGGAGCCGATGGGCGAATTCCACGCGCTCGGCGTCGGTCAGGCGCAGCCCGAGCCGGTAGACCGACGTGTCGCACAGATCGGGGAGCAGACTGATCTCTTGCTGGAACGCTTCCAGCATGGCCCGGGTGTTGGAGGTGCGTAGCGCCGACTCGTGCACGCTCAGGGTCCAGGACTTGCCGGTGGTCAGGTAGGGGATCTCCCGGGCGCCCCGGGCGCCCCGCCGGACCGGCTGCGGAGCCAGGAAGCCGGTGTCCACCAGGGTGCGTACGTGGTGCAGGGCGGTGCCCGGGTTGATGCCGAGCCGCTCGGCGATCTCCCGGTTGGTCAACGGTTCGTCCAGGCAGGCGCGCAGGATCCGTAGCCGGACGGCGGAGGCGAGCGCCTTCGCCTCCGCTTCGGTCGCCGGGCGCGGGGCGGGCGCCGCGTGTGCGCCGGTGCCGTCTGGTGGCCCGGCCACTGGCCGCGCTGCAGTCGCCATGATGGTCGAGCCTAACCGACTGGTCGTCCGGCCGCCGGCCGCGGTGACTGAGTGGTTGACTTTTCTCAATCACCGGTGGATACTCACCGCCATGCGCCTTCCGTCGCTCGGGCTGCTGCGTGACCACGACTACCGGCAGTTGTTCGCCGCCACCACGGTCGCCCAGTTCGGTTTCCAGATCAGTCAGTTGGCGGTCCCGCTGGTCGCGGTGGTTGTGCTGGCCGCCAGTCCGTGGCAGGTCGGGCTGCTCACCACCATTACGATGGCGCCGTTTCTGTTGGTCGGGCTGCCCGCGGGCGCCTGGGTCGATCGGCTGCGCCGCCGCCGGGTGATGATCGTCGCCGACCTCGGCCGGGCGGTGCTGTTGGCCACCGTGCCGCTGGCCTGGTGGGCGGGGTGGTTGACGATCTGGCAGCTGTACGCGGTGGCGTTCCTGGTCGGCGCCCTCACGGTCTTTTTCGACGTCGCCTACCAGAGCTATCTGCCCACGTTGGTGGGCCGGGCACAACTGGTCGAAGGTAACTCCAAATTGGAGGCGGTCCGCTCCACCGCCCACCTGGGCGGGCCGGCGCTGGCGGGTCAACTGATCCGGCTGATGTCCGCGCCGGTGGCGCTGCTGCTCGACGCGGTGGCGCTGGCGACCTCGGCGTTGTTCGTGGCCAAGATTCGTCAGCGGGAACCGCAGCCTACCCCCTCCCCGGACGCCAACCTCGTCCGGGAAATCCGGGAAGGCCTGCGGTTCGTCCTCGGGCACCGGCTGCTGCGTCCGATCGTCACCTGCACCTCCCTGTTCAACCTGTTCGCGGCCGCCAACGGGGCGATGATGATCCTGTTCCTGGAGCGGGTGCTCGGGTTGGACGCCGGCACCATCGGGCTGGTGTTCACGGTCAGCGGCGCGGGTGGACTGGTGGGGGCGGCGATCGCCCGCCGGGTCGCCGACTGGATCGGCCAGGGGCCGGCGATCTGGCTGTCGGCCGCGGTCACCAGCCCGTTCGCGCTGCTGATGCCGCTGATGGCGGCCCCGGGTTGGCGGCTGTGGGTGGCCGCGCTCGGCGGGTTCGTGGTGTCGATCGGAGTCGTGGTCTGCAACGTCACCCAGGTCAGTTTCCGGCAAGCGCTGACTCCGGACGCGATGCTCGGCCGCATGAACGCCACCGTACGGTTTCTGGTGTTCGGCACCATGCCGCTGGGCGGGGTGCTCGGGGGCTGGCTCGGCGAGTGGCTCGGGATCCGGACCGCGCTGCTGATCAGCGTGCTCGGCACCTGCCTGGCGTTCCTGCCGGTGTTCCTGTCGCCTCTGCGGCGGATGCGCACCCTGCCGACCACCGCGCAGGCGCCCGCTCCCGCACCGGCGGAATCGGGCGCCTCGCTGTCGGCCTGAGTCGGCGGCTAGCAGTCCGATTCGGCCGCTACCGGTCCGGCGGTGGTGGCCGGGCCGGCGGTCACCGCGTGGCGGCGGGTGCGCAGGGCCCCGCCGCCGGCGAGGAGCAGGCCCACGATGGTGGCGACGATGAGCAGCCGGTAGTCGAGGACACCGATGATCGCCGCACCCACCAGCACCGTGAGGGTCTGGGGCAGATTGAGCGCGATGTTGGTGGTCGCCGAGACCCGGCCCTGGAGCCGTGGCGGTGTCAGACGCTGCCTGAGGGTGATGAACGCGACGACCGTCCACGGCACCGCGAGGCCGACCAGGGCCCAGCCGACGATCGCGAACGCCAAGGCGAGCCCGCTCGGCAACTCCACCGCTCCGGCGACCACGAACGGCACCATGCCGATGCCCATGAGGAGCAGCCCACCGGCGATGGTCATCGGCTCATGCAGGCGACGGATGACGGCGGCCGCGCTGATGCCACCGATGACCGAGCCGACGCCCTGCAGGCTCACGAGTACCCCGAGCATGGCGGGGGCCACCCCGAGGCCCTGCTCCATCAGTGG
The DNA here is from genome assembly GCA_963809545.1 of uncultured Actinomycetota bacterium. Taxonomy (GTDB): domain Bacteria; phylum Actinomycetota; class Actinomycetes; order Mycobacteriales; family Micromonosporaceae; genus Natronosporangium. The sequence continues at coordinate 951,435 of CAWEKD010000005.1, forward strand.
GAAGACAGCGACGTTGGCGAGGCCGGTGGCGCCCACGCCGATGGCCAGCATGATGGTCAGTGCTCCCAAGGGAGCGGTACGCCGTAGGTGGTGCAGCCCTCCGGCGAGGTCTGCCCAGTAGGAGTCGTGGCTGCGCTCAGGGGGAGTCTCCGTGACCTCCAGCCGGGTGAGCAGGAGCGCGGTGACCGCGAAGCATCCGGCGGTGAGGGCGAGGATCGCCCGCGGTCCGGCCGCCACGTACAGTGCGGTGCCCACCAAGGGGGAGATGAGGCGGAACACTTGGTCGATCGTGGAGAGCAGGCCGTTGCCGCCGGCGAGCTCGTCGTCGGTCAGTAGGTCCCGGACCAGCCCGGACTGGGCCGCACCGGTGAGGAAGGACATGGCGCCGTAGCAGAAGGTGACCACGTAGATGAACCAGATGCCGCTGGCGTGCTGGACGAACCCCGCACTGAGGATGATCGGCACCATGGTCGCGTTACTGGCCACCAGCAACCATTTCCGCGAGACCCGGTCGGCGAGCTGACCGAGGAACGGGGCGATGAAGGCTGGTAGTCCGAGCGCGGCGAAGACGAAGGCGGCCGCGCTGTCGGAGCCGGTGAGGTCCTTCACCCACGCCGCGAGCATGAGGAAGAGCGCGCTGTCAGCGATGTTGGTGAACACCCACGCCCCGGTGAGTTGTCGGAAACCCCGGTGACGCAGGGCGGCGGGACCTCGGCGACGCCGGGCCGGGGGATCGGTGGGGGGTAGGGAGTCAGGGCTGACCGGGGAGTCGGCCGGGCTGGTGGAGGTGGGAGGGCTCATCGCTGCTCCTACTCAGAGTCGGTGGGGATAGCGGTCTGCACGTAGCGGGGCGGGAATTCCCGCGCCCAGGTCGTGCTGGGCGGCGTCACCGGGTGCGGTCTCCTGGGATGGCGTGGGTCCGACTCCGCGACGGCATGTCGTCACGGTAGGTCCTAAAGATATCTTTCGCAAGAGTCCTTGCGAAAGATATCTTTAATCATGGTGGGTGCGGGGAGGGGGCGGTTGACCAGGAGGCGGAAAACCACACCTTCCTCAACCGGCGGCCAGCGGGCATCATGAGCGGCATGACGGAGAACCCGCTTTACACCAAGCACGCCGAGACGTTGGCTCGGGCGCTGACCGCGATCGCCGAGCGTGACTACTGGTCGGCGTTTCCGGAGTCGCCTAGCCCCCGGGTGTACGGAGAGGAGGCTGCCCCGGCCGGGAAGGCCGCGTTCGAGTCGTACCTCGGCAAGCCGTTCCCGATCGACCAGCCGGGCGAGCTGGTCGCCACCGAGACCAGCCCGTTCGGGATCACGCTGGGCGTGCAGTATCCACACACCAATGTGGACACTCTGATCTCCGCCGCCACCGCCGCCATGCCGGCGTGGCGGGACGCCGGTCCGAAGACCCGGGCCGGGGTCTGCCTGGAGATCCTGTTCCGGCTGCACCAGAACGTGTTCGAACTCGCCAACGCGGTGCACCACACCAGTGGGCAGGCGTTTGTGATGGCGTTCCAGGCCGGCGGGCCGCACGCGCTGGACCGGGGCCTGGAGGCGGTGACCTACGCGTACGCGGAGCAGACCCGACACCCGGAGCGGGCGGAGTGGACCAAGCCGGCCAAGGGTGAACCACTGCGGATGGTGAAGACCTTCCGGATCGCACCGCGGGGAGTGGCGCTGATGATCGGCTGCCAGACCTTCCCCACATGGAACTCGTACCCGGGCTTGTTCGCCTCCCTGGCCACCGGTAACCCGGTGATCGTCAAGCCGCACCCGAACGCGGTCCTACCGCTGGCGATCAGTGTCCGATACGCCCGGGAAGTGCTGGCTGAAGCGGGCTTCGATCCGAACCTGGTGCAACTGGCGGTCGACAACCCGACCAGTCGGCTGGCGGCCACCCTCGCTACCCGCCCAGAGGTGAAGATCATCGACTTCACCGGGTCGAGCGAGTTCGGCAACTGGGTGGAGGCGAACGCCCGGCAGGCGGTGGTCTACACCGAGAAGGCCGGGGTGAACACGATCGTGGTGGACTCCACCGACGACTTCGCCGGGATGTGCCGGAACCTCGGGTTCTCCCTCAGTCTGTACAGCGGGCAGATGTGCACCACGCCGCAGAACATCCTGGTGCCGCGGGACGGGATCGCCACCGACCAGGGCCACAAGTCATTTGAGGAGGTGGCGGCCGGGATCGCGGAGGCGGTGCGGAAGCTGACCACCGCTGACCCCGCCCGCGGGGTGGAGATCACCGGTGCGATCGCCAGCGAGGCGAACCTCCGCCGGATTGAGGAGGCCCGGAGCGCCGGCGAGGTGGTGCTGGATTCGGTGCCGCTGACCCACCCGACCTACCCGGACGCGACCGTCCGCACCCCGCTGATCCTGAAGCAGACCGCGGACCGGACGGACGTGTTGTCCCGGGAGTGGTTCGGGCCGATCTCGTTCGTGGTGGCGACCGACTCCACCGCGCAGAGTCTGGCGCTGTTCCGGCAGCTGGTGGGGGAGCACGGGGCGATCACCGCCGGGGTGTACTCCACGGACGAGCAGGTGTTGGCGGAGGTGGAGGAGGCGGCCCTGGAGGTGGGGGTGCACCTGTCGTGCAACCTGACCGGCCAGGTGTTCGTCAACCAGACCGCGGCGTTCTCCGACTTCCACGCCACCGGGGCCAACCCCGCCGCGAACGCGTCGCTCGTAGATGGCGCGTACGTGGCGAGTCGGTTCCGGATCGTGGAGTCCCGTCGCCACGCGTGAGAGCCCGGTCGTCGCGCCTGACCCATCCGGATTGTTCTGGTTAGTCGGGTTCTCACTCACCGTGGCCGATACGAAGATGCGGGAGTGGTGCCGCTCAGGTAGCGTGCGGTGCGGGTCGCCCCACTGGCGGGCGACAGCTGAAACACAGTAAGGAACACAGCGTGGCACAGGGCACCGTCAAATGGTTCAACAACGAGAAGGGGTACGGCTTCATCGCCGTCGACGGTGGTGAGGACGTGTTCGTCCACTTCTCGGCCATCGAGATGGATGGGTACAAGTCGCTGAGCGACGGCCAGCGGGTCGAGTTCGAGATCACCAGGAGCCAGAAGGGCCCGCAGGCCGAGCGGGTACGCGTGGTCGGGTGACGCCCTGATCGGACAGACGGCTCGAGTGGGGGGTGCCGGCGAGCTCGCCGGCACCCCCCACTGCGTTTGATTCTCAGGCTTTGGAGGGACGGGGTCCTGTTAGGGTGCCCTCTCGTGAGTGACACCCCCGGGCCAGCGCCAGATCCGGCTGTGCCCACCGGCGGATACGCCGTACCAGCACATCCTCATTTCCCAGCCGGTGAGGAGCCGGTGTGGGGGGCGTTGGTGCCGTCCCCGCGCGGTGGGCTCGGGGCCCTCTGGCAGCGGTTCACCAGGACCATGCAGCGCAGCGGCCGGACGGTCGCGCTGCTGCTGCTGGTGACTAACGCCCTGCCGCAGTTCGTCGGCGCGGTCGGCATGGAACTGCTCGGAGCCAGGGCCTCCGTCGTGACGGATCCGCTGTCCAGGTCGGACAGAGAGCTGGTGGCGATCGGGGGTGGATTGGCGCTGCTCATGCTGGCGTGGGGGCTGGTGACGATCTGGCTGGCCGCGTGGGGCTCGGCCTGCTGCTCCTGATCGTGCCGGGCCTGTACCTGGCGGTCGCGGGTGGGTTGTTCAGCCTGGTCGTGATGTACGAGGGCCGAGGCGGGATCGGGCGCTCGTTCGCGCTGGTGCACTCCGGGTTCGGGGCCGCGCTCGGGCGGTTCGGGCTGCTGGCGCTGTTCCTATTGGTTAGCTCCTGTGTGGTCGGTTGTTTCCTCCGCCTCTTCACGTCGACCACCATCGTGGTCCGTCTAATGGGAGAGGCGGTCAACTCTTTGGCTGACGTGTTGATACTGACGGTAGTGCTGGTCGGGTTGCTGCTGACCTACACCCAGCTGCGGGCCCGGCGGGAGCGGATCACCACCGACCAGCTGGTGCAGGCCCTCCGCCGGAACACCGGCGCCGATTCGGCGGGGCAGCCGCCGGTCGGAGCCTGACCACATCCGCCTCCGGTTCCCGGAGCGTTGTGCCTGCTGCGGCGGCGGAGCCCACCCCGGTCGAGGGGCCGGCCCAGCCGATCAGCTTGCACTCGACAGCCGAGAGTGCTAAACAAGGTCTTGGCACTCTCCATCGGCGAGTGCTAGCAGAGGTCGGGGCGGTGGGGCCCCGCCCGTGTCGGGGGCACCGTCGTCGGTGCAGCCCGCGCGCGGGTTGGGCCGGTCGTCGCGGGCTATCCGGCCCGGCCGGCGAGTCGGATCAGGCGTCCGGCTCGAAGGTGCGTAAGCAGGCAGCGTACCGGGCTCACCCCGGGCGCCGCGAGTGTCCAGGAGGACAACGCCGTATGGCCAAGATGATCGCGTTCGACGAGGAGGCGCGCCGCGGCCTTGAGCGGGGCATGAACCACCTCGCCGATGCCGTCAAGGTGACGTTGGGCCCGAAGGGTCGCAACGTCGTACTTGAGAAGAAGTGGGGTGCTCCCACCATCACCAACGACGGTGTGAGCATCGCGAAGGAGATCGAGCTCGAGGAGCCGTACGAGAAGATCGGTGCCGAGCTGGTCAAGGAGGTCGCGAAGAAGACCGACGACGTGGCTGGTGACGGCACCACCACCGCCACCGTGCTGGCTCAGGCGCTGGTCAAGGAAGGGCTGCGCAACGTCGCCGCCGGCGCCAACCCGATGGCCCTGAAGCGGGGTATCGAAGCCGCGGTCGCCAGCGTGACCGAGGAGCTGGCGAAGCTGGCCAAGGACGTCGAGACCAAGGAGCAGATCGCCTCGGTGGCGTCCATCTCCGCCGGTGACGAGAGTGTCGGCGAGATCATCGCGGAGGCGATGGACAAGGTCGGCAAGGAAGGCGTCATCACCGTCGAGGAGAGCAACACCTTCGGGCTGGAGCTGGAGCTCACCGAGGGTATGCGCTTCGACAAGGGCTACATCTCGCCGTACTTCGTGACCGACACCGAGCGGATGGAAGCGGTCCTGGAGGACCCGTACATCCTGGTCGCCAACAGCAAGATCTCGGCGGTCAAGGACCTGCTGCCGGTGCTGGAGAAGGTCATGCAGGCCGGCAAGCCGCTGCTGATCATCGCGGAGGACGTGGAGGGCGAGGCCCTGGCCACCCTGGTGGTCAACAAGATCCGGGGCACCTTCAAGTCCGTCGCGGTCAAGGCGCCGGGCTTCGGTGACCGTCGTAAGGCCATGCTGCAGGACATCGCGATCCTGACCGGTGGCCAGGTCATCAGCGAGGAGGTCGGCCTCAAGCTGGACTCGGTCGGGCTGGACATGCTGGGCCGGGCCCGCAAGGTCGTGGTCACCAAGGACGAGACCACCATCGTGGACGGGGCCGGTGACGCGGAGCAGATCCAGGGCCGGGTCAACCAGATCCGGGTCGAGATCGAGAACAGTGACTCCGACTATGACCGGGAGAAGCTGCAGGAGCGGCTGGCCAAGCTGGCCGGTGGCGTGGCGGTCATCAAGATCGGTGCGGCCACCGAGGTCGAGCTGAAGGAGCGCAAGCACCGGATCGAGGACGCGGTCCGGGCCGCCAAGGCGGGGGTCGAAGAGGGCATGGTGCCCGGCGGTGGGGTTGCGCTGGTGCAGGCCGGCAAGACCGCGTTCGACAAGCTCGACCTGTCGGGTGACGAGGCCACCGGTGCCCAGATGGTGAAGGTGGCGCTGGACGCGCCGCTGCGGCAGATCGCCATCAACGCCGGGCTCGAGGGCGGCGTGGTGGTCGAGAAGGTCCGCAGCCTGGAGGCGGGCCACGGGCTCAACGCCGCCACCGGTGAGTACGTGGACATGCTGGCCGCGGGCATCATCGACCCGGCCAAGGTGACCCGGTCGGCGCTGCAGAACGCGGCCTCGATCGCGGGTCTGTTCCTGACCACCGAAGCGGTGGTGGCCGAGAAGCCGGAGAAGGAGAAGGCCGGGGCTGGTGCGCCAGACGCGGGCGGGATGGACTTCTGATCCGTCCTAGCTGATTACCCAGCTTTCTCCGTTGACCCCCCGGGAGATGCTCCCGGGGGGTCTTCCTTTTCTTCGCCCTCCGGGCCGGCGCACCTCAGCCGCCGGTGCGGACGTCCGGGGCGCCGAGCCGGGCGGCGTCGGCGGCCTGGTCGTCGGGCATCCGCTGCGAGTCCCGCTCCGCAGCCACCCAGGCGTGGTAGTGCGCCACTTCCCGCTCCACCACCTCCGGGGACCAGCCCAGCTCGGTGGCCAGCAGGTCGGCCGCCTGCCGGGCTGACTCCTCGCCGCGGTGGGGGGTCTCGATCGAGATCCGGGTACGGCGGGTGAGCACGTCCTCGAGATGGAGCGCGGCCTCTGCCCGGGCGGCGTAGGCGATCTCCGCGGCGAGATACTCCGGCGCCCCGTCCACCGGTGCGGCCAGCTCCGGCCGTTCCTGGATCATCGCCAGTACCTCGGTGGTCAGGCTGCCGTACCGCTCCAGCAGGTGCTCGACCGCGCCCACACTCACCCCGTACCGGCGGGCGAGCGCGCGACGGTCCCGCCACAGCGCCTGGTAACCATCCGCCCCCAGCAGCGGCAGTTCCGCAGTGGACGACTTCCGCGCCACCCCCAGCCGCCGGGCCGCCCGGTCCACCACGTCCGCGGCCATCACCCGGTACGTGGTCAGCTTGCCCCCGGCCACCAGGAACAGCCCCAGCATCGGCTCCACCACCGCGTGCTTACGGGACAAGGCGGAGGTGGCCTCGTCCTCCCCGGCCAGCAGCGGCCGCAGCCCGGCGTACACCCCCTCGATGTCCGCCTCGGTCAGGGGACGATCCAGCACCTGGTTGATCTGTCCTAACAGGTAGCCGATGTCGTGGGCGGAGGCGGCGGGGTGAGCCCGGTCCAGTTCCCAATCGGTGTCGGTGGTGCCGATGATCCAGTGCCCACCCCACGGCAAGGCGAACAGCACCGAACCAGGGGTGCGCAGGATGAGCCCGGCGTCACCGGTGATCGCCGACCGGGGTACCACCAGGTGGACCCCTTTGCTGGCCCGGACCCGCAGCCCCGGGCGGGCGTCGGGCAGCATCTTGGTCACGTCGTCGCTCCACACCCCGGTCGCGGCGATGACGGTGCGCGCCGCCACCTCGAACTCCTCGCCGCTCTCCAGGTCCCGCACCCGGGCCCCGGTCACCTGGCGGGAGTCCCGCCGCAACCCGGTCACCTGGGCGCTGGTCACCACCGCGGCGCCGAGGCTGGCGGCGGTGCGGGCCAGGGTGACCACCAGTCGGGCGTCGTCCACCTGCCCGTCATAGAACCGGATCGCCCCCGTGGCCGCGTCCGGGCGCAGGCTGGGAAACCAGCGCCGGGCGGCGGCGCGGCCCAGGTGGCGGTGCAGCGGCATCCCGCGGCCACGGCCGATGAGGCCGGCGAACGCGTCGTACAGGGCGACACCGGCGCCGTAGTAGCAGCGCCGCAAGGCCCGCATCGGTAGCGGCCCGTCCGGCAGCGGCACCAGGATCGGCACCGGTCGTACCAGGTGCGGCGCGAGCCGCTCGACCAACCGCCCCCGCTCCGTCAGCGCCTCGTGCACCAGGTCGAATTCGAGTTGCTCCAGGTAGCGCAACCCGCCGTGGACCAGTTTGGTGGAACGGGACGAGGTGCCGGCGGCCAGGTCCCGCGCCTCCACCAGCGCCACCGATAACCCGCGGGCGGCCGCGTCCAGGGCCGCCCCGGCGCCGGTCACCCCCCCTCCGATCACCAGGACGTCGAACCGGGTGTGCCGGAGGCGGTGGAGATCAGCGGCGCGCCGGGCCGGGCTGAGCCGGCTGGCGGCGAACCGGGACTGGGCGGGATCACGCACGCCTCCACCGTAACCAGCTACGGTCAGCCCCATGACACAGCCGCCGGACTCGACCACCCGATCGACCGGGGCGGTGGTGGCAGCGGTGCTGGTCGGGGTCTGGATCGTCACGGTGACGCTCGGCGCGCAGTGGCTGGGCTGGGCGCTCGACCAAGCGCTGGTGATGTACACGGGGGAGCGGCCCGGGTGGCTGTGGCCGGTGGCGGCGACGGTCACCGGAATCGGGACGGGGGTGCCCGCGCTGCTGCTGGCGCTGGTGCCGACCGCCGCGGTGGTCCGCGCGATCGGTCGCGCCTGGTTGGGCGCGACCGGGGCGCTGATGCTCCTCGGGGCGATCCGGGTGGTGCCGGACCGGGAGCCGGAGCTCTATCTGGCGTTGCTGACTGTGGCGGCGACCGGATTCGCGGCGCTGTGGCGCCCTCCCCGGCCGAGGTACCGCAGCGGGGTGCCACCGCTGCTGGCGGGGACGGTGGTGGGGCTCCTGCTGCTAGCGCCGTGGCTGCTGGTGGGGGCGTTGGGAAGCGCGTGGGAGACTGGGCTGGCGGTGACCGCCGCGGTCGGGCTCGGCTGGCTCGCGGCCCGACTGGGCGCCACCGCGTTGGCGGGACTGCCGCCGCAGACCGGTCGACTCCGGACCGGCCGGCCGGGGCGGTGGCTGCTGCGCGCGGTGGTGTTGGCGGTGACGTGGACTCCGGTGGCGGCCGGGGCCGGGCCGAGCGGGGCGCAGTTGGCGCTGATGGTGGTGCTCCCGGTGCTCGGGCTGGCCGCGGCGGCGGTGTGGGCGGAGCGCCCAGCGACGGAGTGGTCGTTCCCGCCGGTGGCGCCGGTGGCGGTCATGGTGGCGGTGGCGGCGCTCGGGCCATTGGCGCTGATCGACGGAGAGGAGATCAGCCTGTTCCTGACCGTGGGGCGGGACGTGCCGTTCTGGGCGCTGGTGGCGACCGTTGGTGCGGCGGTGCTGGGGCTGCTGGCCGGGCTCGGGTGCGCGCTCCGGCCACCGGGGCGGCCGCTGCCGGTGGCCGGCCTCGCGGTCGGGCTGGTGGCGCTGCTGACCACCGGGTACGTGGTGGTCGGGCAGCCCGGTTGGCACGGAGAACGGTGGTTGGTGGTCCTGGCCGACCAAGCGGACCTCACCGCAGCACCGACCGGCACCGGGCCGGCCGCCCGGGACGCCCGAGCCACCTGGGTCTACCGCCGGCTGGTGGCGCACGCCCGCACCACCCAGGAGCCGCTCCGGGCGGAGCTGGACCGACGGGGCCTGACCTACACGCCGTACTACCTGGTCAACGCGGTGGTGGTGGACGGTGGCCCGACGCTGCGGACGTGGCTGGCCGGGCGAGACGACGTGGCCCGGGTGCTGCGGATCCAGCGACTACGGCCGCTGCCGCTGCCACCCACCCCGGTGCCGGCGGCGCCGGCGCCGCCGGATCAGGCGTGGTCCATCGCCGCGATCGGCGCCGATCGGGTGTGGCGGGAGCTCGGGGTCACCGGGGAGGGGATCGTGGTCGGCGGTCCGGACTCGGGAGTAGACGGTGCGCATCCCGCGCTGGCGCCCGGGTTCCGGGGTGGGGACGACTCTTGGCTGGACCCGTGGTACGGCACCACCGCCCCGACCGACCCCAACGGCCACGGCACCCACACCCTCGGCACCGCGGTGGGGCGGGGCGGCATCGGGGTCGCCCCCGATGCGCAGTGGACGGCCTGCGCCAATCTGCCCCGGGGCTTGGGGAACCCCGCGGTGTACCTGGATTGTCTACAGTTCATGCTCGCCCCGTACCCCGCCGGTGGGGACCCGTGGACCGACGGCGATCCGACCCGGGCACCGCATGTACTGACCAACTCGTGGGCCTGCCCGCCGCTGGAAGGATGCGACGCCACCGTGCTGCGGCCGGCGGTGGCCGCGCTGGCCGCCGCCGGGATCTACCAGGTGGTCGCGGCCGGCAACACGGGCCCGTTCTGCGGCTCCGTGCAGGATCCGCCCGCGACCTATCCGGAGGTGTTGACGGTCGGGGCGGTGGACCGGCAGGAACGGCCCGCGTTCTTCTCCAGCCGAGGACCGGTGTCGGGGGTGGACAAACCTGACCTGGTGGCGCCGGGAGTGGGGGTCGTCTCCGCCCTGCCCGGCGGGGGCTATGGCCGCCTGTCCGGCACCTCGATGGCCACCCCGCATGTGGCGGGGGTGGTGGCCCTGATGTGGTCGGCAAACCCGGACCTGATCGGGGATCTGGCCGCCACCACCAGCATCCTGACCACCACCGCCCGGCCGATCACCGTGACGGACACGTCTTGCGGTGCCCCCGCGGTGGTGGTCGGTGCCGGGCTGGTGGACGCGTATGCCGCGGTCCGGGCCGCCCAGGCGGTCGACTGACCGCACCGCCTCAGGCGTGGGGCGCCGCTAGTCGACGGGCGGAAGCACCTTCCCAGGGTTCAGCAGGTTGTCCGGATCAAGCGCCTGCTTGATGGCGCGGTGCACCCGCACCCCGACCGGCCCCAGCTCCTGCACGAGCCACTCCCGTTTGAGCAGCCCGACCCCGTGCTCGCCGGTGCTGGTGCCGCCGAGCCCGAGCGCCAGCTCCATGATCTCGTCGAACACGCGCTGGCCAGCGGCGACGCTGTCCGGGTCGGCCCGGTCCACCACGATGTTCGGGTGCAGGTTGCCGTCCCCGGCGTGGGCGATCACCCCCACCATCACCCCGTGGGCGGCGGCGATCCGTTCCACCCCGTCCAGGGTCTCCGCCAGCGCGGTCCGCGGCACCGCCACATCGTCCACAATCACCCCGCCATTGCCGGTGGGGAACGCCGCCGCGGCCGCGTGCTCCATCGCCGGATACGCCAACCGGCGGGCGGCCAGCAGCGCGTCCGCCTCCGTGGGGTCGGTGGCCACGTACAGCTCGGTGGCGCCCGCCTTGCGGCACTGTTCCTCGATCACCGCCAGGTCGGCGGCGGCCTGCGGGCCGGTGTCCGCCGCCGCCAGCAGCAGCGCGGCAGCGTCGGTACGCAGCCCCATCGGCCGGTACGCCTCGATCGCCGCCAGGTGGGTCCGGTCGACGAGCTCCAACAGACTGGGGGTGCAGCCGGCGGCGCTGATCGCGGCCACCGCGGCCCCGGCCGCGGCGGTGGTGTCGAACACCGCCACCAGGGTCAGGGAGCTGGCCGCCGCCGGCCGGAGCGCCAGCGTGATCTCGGTGATCACCCCGAGGGTGCCCTCCGAACCCACGAACAGTCGGGTCAGGTCGTACCCGGCCACCCCCTTGGCGGTCCGCCGCCCGGTCCGCAGCACCGAGCCGTCCGCCAACACCACCTCCAGCCCCAGCACGTACTCGCTGGTCACGCCGTACTTGACGCAGCACATCCCGCCGGCGTTGGTGGAGACGTTGCCGCCGATGGTGGAGGACTCCCACGAGCCGGGGTCGGGGGGAAACCGCAGGTTGTGCGAGGCCAGTGCCCGCGCCAGCTCGGCGTTGACCACCCCGGGCTGCACCACCGCGATCCGGTTGGTGGGATCGATCTCCAGGATTTTGTCCATGGCGGTCAGGGAGACCACCAGCGCCCCCTCGATGGCGTTGGCGCCGCCGGCCAGCCCGGTACGGGCGCCCTGCGGCACCACCGGCACCCGGTGCCGGGCCGCGGCCCGGATCACCTCGGCGACCTGGTCGGTGGTGGTGGGGCGCACCACCGCCACCGGGAGACCGGACGGGCACAGGTCGGCTTCGTCTCGCTGGTGTCCCCGGCGAAGGTCCTCGTCGGTGAGGACGGCCCCGGGGTGGGAGAGTGGCCACCAGCTCATCGATCAGCTCGCTCGCCATCCTGCCAGCCTACGCACCGGTACCCTGTGGAAAGTGAGCCACCAACCTGAGCCGTTCGCCGCGGCCCCACCGCCCGCCCCGTACCCTCGCCCGCCTCGTCGGTCGCCCCTGCGGCGTGCGCTGCCGCTGGTGCTGTCCGGCCTGGTGATCGCGATCTGCGCGGTGATCATCCTCGGGGTGATCGGCTGGCGGTACGGGCTGGACGCGCTGCTGATCGGCTTGGCCGCGGCGATCATCCCGGTGCCGGTGCTGGTGTTGGCGTTCCTCTGGCTCGACCGGTACGAGCCGGAGCCCGCCCGGTATCTGGTGTTCTGTTTCGCCTGGGGAGCGTTCGTGGCCACCTCCCTGGCGCTGGCGGTCAACACCGCCGCCGCGTACCTGTTCACCGAAGCCGGACTGCCCGAGGAGCTCGTGGCGGTGGTGGTGGCGCCGGTGATCGAGGAGATCGGCAAGGTGGCCGCACCGCTGCTGTTGCTGTGGCGCCGCCGGCGGCAGATCGCCGGGATCACCGACGGCCTGGTGTACTGCGGATTGTCAGCCACCGGGTTCGCCATGGTGGAGAACATCCTCTACCTGGGGGGGATCGGCTACCGGGCCGGAATGGAGGAGTTCGGTCCGGCCACCGGGCTGGTCAACCTGATCGCCATCTTCATCATGCGGGTGTTCGTGTCCGGGTTCGCTCACCCGCTGTTCACCGCCGCCGCCGGACTGGGGCTGGGGGCAGCGGTCCGGGCCACCTCCGGGGCGGTCCGGTGGCTCGCCCCGCTCGCGGGCCTGCTGACGGCGATGTTGCTGCACGCCGCCTGGAACCTGATGGCGGTGCTGGCCGGCACCACCGTCGGGCCCTGGGCGTTCCTGATCGGGTACGTGGCGGTGATGGTCCCGATCTTCCTGTCCGTGGTCGGGCTGGCGATCTGGTTGCGGGCGTGGGAGGGGCAGCTCACCCAGCGCACTCTGCCCGACTATGTCCGGGCCGGATGGTTGTCCCCACCGGAGTTGGCGGCGCTGCGGAGCCTCGACACCCGGTACAGCGCCCGGCGCTGGGCCCGCCGGGTGGCGGGGGAGCCGGGCCTGCGGGCGATGCGGGAGTTCCAGTACGTGGCCACCCGGCTGGCGCTGCTGCGGGACCGGATCCAGCGCGGGCTAGACGCCACCCCGGCCGACCGGGCCCGGAGCGCCGCCGACGAGCAGGCGCTGTTGGCGGAGTTGTCGACGCTTCGGCAGGCCTACACCGGCCGGGATCCGGTGGTGCCCCCGGCTCGGTGGGACGGGCAGCGGTACACGATCGTCTTCCCGGATGGGCAGGCCCGGACGGTCCCGGCGCCGGCCGAACCGGTCATGCCGCTGCCGGTGCCGATGTCGGCTGCCCATATGCCCGGCCTGCCGCCGGCCTACCCGTACCACGGCCCCGGGGCGTACCAGGGTCCAGGGGTGCCGCAGGGCCCCGGGACATACCAAGGGCCCGGGCCGGCGGCCCACCAGCCTCCCTACCACGGGCCCGCCGGTGGGCCGCCGCCTCAGAGGTAGAGGCCGGTACCGTCCGGCTTGACCCGCTCGGCCGCGACCGCGTGCACGTCCCGTTCTCGCAGGAGTACGTACTCCTTGCCGTGCAGTTCGACCTCGGAACGGTCCTCCGGGTCGAACAGCACCCGGTCCCCGACCACGATCGAACGGACATGGGGTCCAACCCCGACTGCGGTCGCCCAGGCCAGCCGGCGTCCCATCGAGGCAGTGGCGGGAATGACGATGCCGGCGCTGGAGCGGCGCTCCCCTTCCTGGCCGTCAAGCTGGACCAGGACCCGATCATGCAACAACTGGATCGGTAGCCCGTAGTCAGATTCAGGTGCGGCGGTCACGTCGGAGACGCTACCCGGTGGCGGGAATTGGCTACCGTAGGGAGGCCAGGGATGTGAAGGGAGAGGCGGATGAGCCGATTCGCCCGGGTGATTGATCAAACCCGTCGGGCGTACCAGCTGGCCCGCCAACTTCGGGCCCGCCAGCGCAGCGCGGCGTACTCCAACGATGAGCCGCCCCGCCGGTCGGACTCGACCGCCGTCGCGGACATCTCTGACCAGCCGCCCGGTCCACCGCCGTCACCACCGGTGGACGATCTGGTGCCCCGCGGTCTGCGGGTCGCGGCCGCCTGGTCCTGGCGCATCATCTTGATCGCGGCGCTCGCGATCGGGGTGCTGTGGCTGATGGACCGGTTCTTGATCTTGGTGACGCCGCTGCTGATCGGACTGCTGCTCGCCGGTCTGCTCGCGCCGGCGTTGAAGTTGCTGCTCAAGCTGCGGCTGAACCGGTCGCTGGCCACCCTGCTGGTGCTGGTGGGTGGGCTGGCCTTGGTGGGCGGCACCCTGACGCTCGTGGTCAATCAGATCATCGCGGGGGCCGAAGACATGGCCAAGAGCGTCACCGAGGGGGTCGAAAGTGTCCAGAGCTGGCTGCTGGGGCCACCGCTGAATCTGACCGAGAAGGACCTGAACAACCTGCTCAAGCAGGGGCAGGATTGGGTCAGCGACAACACCGAGTCCCTGACCTCGGCCGCACTGTCCACCGCCAATAGTGCGGTGCAGTTCATCACCGGGTTCATCCTGACGCTCGTGGCGACGTTCTTCTTCCTGCGGGACGGCCGTCGCATCTGGAACTTCCTGGTCGGGCATGGCCCCGCACCAGGCCCGCGCGCCGCTCGCGTACGCCGGGGAGGGGGCCTGGCGCACCCTGAGCGGCTATGTGCGGGCCACTGTGCTGGTGGCGTTCATCGACGCGGTGGGGATCGGGATTGGACTGGTGATCCTGCAGGTGCCGTTCGCGCTACCGCTGGCCGCACTGGTGTTCCTGGGCGCGTTCGTGCCGATCGTGGGTGCGTTCGTGTCCGGCACGGTGGCGGTGCTGGTGGCGCTGCTGGACGAGCCGGCGCCCGGGGTGCTGGAGGGCGGCGGGTTCGTCAAGGCACTGATGGTGCTCGGGCTGGTGATCCTGGTCCAGCAGATCGAGGGCAACATCCTACAGCCAGTGATCATGAGCCGGGCGGTGCAGATCCACCCACTGGCGGTGATCGTGGCGGTGACGCTCGGGATCCTGCTGGCCGGCATCATCGGGGCCCTGGTGGCGGTGCCGGTGGTGGCGGTGGCCAACACCGTGGTCCGCCGGATCAACGCCTACTATCGACAACCTCCACCCTCCTCTTCGGAGGGATCGCCTCCGGTGCCGACGGAGCCGCTCCAGCCCGCGACGGCGGAGGCCTGATCCGATCCGGTTACTGGCGGCCGGCGAGTCGCCGCAACGCGCCGACCACCACGTCCGGGTCGGTGGTGTACCAGAAGGGCGGCAGTGACCGCCGCAGGTACGGCCCGTAGCTGCGGGCGGTGTGGAGGCGGGAATCCAGCACCGCCACCACCCCGCGGTCGGTGGCGGATCGGATGAGCCGCCCCGCGCCCTGCGCGAGGCGCACCGCCGCGATCGGCACACTCACCGCCATGAACCCGGAACCGCCGGCCGCGTCCACCGCCGCCGCCCGGGCCGCGGCCAGCGGCTCGTCTGGGCGCGGGAACGGCAGCCGGTCGATCACCACCAGCTGGCAGGCGTCGCCGGGCACGTCCACCCCCTGCCAGAGCGACATCACCCCGAGCAGGCAGCTCGCCGGGTGCTCACGGAACCGCCGGACCAGCAGCGGCAGCGACTCCTCTCCCTGCAGCAGCACCTCCAGCCCGGTGCGGCTGCGCAGCACCTCGGCCGCCCGCTCCGCGGCCCGACGAGAGGAGAACAACCCGAGGGTCCGCCCCCCGAGCGCGGACACCAGCCGGACCAGCTCCTCGGCGGCCGGATCCGGCAGACCGGACTCCCGGGGCCGGGGCAGATGCGCGGCGACGTACAGGATGCCCTGCTTGGGATAGTCGAACGGCGACCCCACATCCAGCGCCTGCCACGGCCGTTCGCTCGCCGCGGCCGACTGCGCTGGCGGCGAGTCCGATCGCGGGGGTAGCCCGAGCGCGCGGGCCACGGTGTCGAAGTTGCCGCCCAGCGCCAGCGTGGCCGAGGTCGCCACCACGGTCCGCTCCTGGTAGAGCTGGCCCGCGAGGGTACCCGCCACGGACAACGGCGCCACCACCAGCGCGGCCCGGCCGCTCCCGGGCCGCCCCGGCTGCTCCACCCAGGCCACGTCCGCCTCGTCAGCGGCGAGCAGCCGCTGAGCGGTGGTGGACAGCTCCTCCAACGCCGCCCGGGCCGGTTGTTTCCGCACCGCGTCCGGGTCGTCGGCCTTGATCTCCCCGATCGCGGTCAAGGCCGCCCGGGTGGCGGCATCCACCAGGGTGCAGGCCTCATGCAGCCCGGCCGGCAAGGGACCGGGCAGCCGGCCGGCCGGGGTGTCGGCCAACCCCACCACCAGCGCGTCCGCGGCTTCGACCAGGGCTTCGTACCGCTCCGGCTCGACCAGGGGGCGGCAGCGACGGGCAGCCCGCTCGACGGCGTCCCCGGTCAACTCCGCCTGGGCGGCCGAGGACACCCGGTCGGCCAGCTCATGCGCCTCGTCGATCACCAGTAGTTGGTGCGGCGGCAGGATGTGCCGGCCGGACAGCATGTCGATCGCGAGCAGGCTGTGGTTGGTCACCACGATGTCGGCCATCCGGGCCCGTTCCCGCGCCAGCTCCGCGAAGCACTCTTGCCCGTACGGGCAGCGGGCCGCCCCGGGGCACTCGCGGGCCGGCATCGACACCTGGCGCCAGGCGATGTCGTCCACCCCGGGATCGAGTTCATCCCGGTCGCCGGTGTCGGTCTCCAGGGCCCACTGGCGGAGCCGTTCGATCTGCCGCCCGAGCCGCCCGGTCTCCCCGACCCACTGGGGACCGCCGTCGGTGCCGGCCGCGTCGAACAGCGTGTCCTCCGGCTCCTCGACGGTGAGGTGGTCGACCTTCGCCAGACACACGTAGTGGTGGCGGCCTTTGAGTACCGCGAACTGGGGACGGCGGGACAGCTCCGTGGCGGCCACCTCCACCAGCCGAGGCAGGTCGTGGTCGACCAGCTGGGACTGCAATGCCAGGGTGGCGGTGGAGACCACCACCGGTCCGTCCACCAGTAACGCCGGAACCAGGTAGGCCAGGGACTTACCGGTGCCGGTGCCGGCCTGCACCAGCAGGTGTTCCCCGGTGACCGCGGCGCGGGCCACCGCCTGGACCATCTGCTGTTGCCCGGGCCGGGCCGCCCCGCCCGGTACCGCCGCCACGGCGGCTGCCAGCAGGGTGGTCGCTCGGGCCGCTAACTCCGCGGCAGCGGGGTCAGATTCGGGTGCGGCCTCGGCGAGCACGGGGGGAGCCGGAGTCTCCGTGGTCGGGACGGTCATCGCGCTTACCGTACCGGACGGTCGGGACATCACCGGTCGCCCAGCCGCTGGTGGACGCCCCGAGGCGACAGTGGGGCCGGCGCCGGGTGGGTCACGGTACGCACCGGAAGCGGGAAGGGCGGTAGGCTAGAACCGTGGCGGAGGTCGTGCGGGTGCGTTACCGCAAGTACGACGGATCGGCGCACCGGGACTATCCGGCGCGCCGACTAGCCGACGACCACCATGGCACCTGGTTGGGTGTGGACACCGGCACCGCCTCCATTTACCACGGTCGACCCTCGGTCGAGCAGATCCCGTTCGTGTTGCTGGTCCCACGGGGGCAGTGGTGGACGGCGATGTTCAACCCACCACCGCGCACCAGCGAGGTCTACTGTGACATCACCACCCCGGCGCAGTGGTCCGGTGATCACCTGGTCGACCTCGTGGATCTCGACTTGGACGTGGTCCGCCGGCGCGGCATCGGTCGGGTGGAGCTGCGCGACGAGGACGAGTTCGCCGAGCACATCATCAGCTTCGGCTACCCGGACGAGGTGGTCCGGCCGGCACGCGCCGCCGCGGCCTGGCTCCGCACCGCCCTGGCCGAGGGTCGCCAGCCGTTCGCCTCGGACTACCTCGCCTTCCTGGAGCAGGTCCACGGGCCGTCCGCTTGACCGATAGGAGACACCCGGGCCGCAGGCCGGATAGGTTTGCGGAATGAGGTTCAGGTTCCGCCGTCGTGACGACGAGTTCTACGACCTGTTCACCCGGTCGGCGCAGAACTTGGTCACCGGCAGCTACGTGCTAGCCGAGCTGGCGCTGCCCGGGGTAGACGTGCAGTCGGTCAGCGAGCGGTTGGTCGAGCTGGAACGGGACAGCGACCAGGTAGCGCACGAGATCTACAACCGAATCAACTCCGCGCGGCGGCCGCCGCTGGACAGCACGGACATATACCGACTCGCCTCCACCCTCGATGACGTGATGGATCACCTGGAGGCCGCCGGCACCCTGGTCTACCTGTATGGGCTGACCCAGTTGCCCGCGCTGCCCCGGGAGATCCACGAGCTGATCGATGTCCTCGGCCAGCAGGCGGAGCTGACCGCGGCGGCCATGCCCCGGTTGCAGTCCCGCCAGGGGTTGCGCGAGTACTGGATCGAATGCAACCGGTTGGAGAACGAGGGGGACCGGGCGTACCGGATGTTGCTGGTGCGGCTGTTCTCCGGTGAATACGACGCGCTCACGGTGCTGAAGATGAAGGAGGTGGCCGACGAGCTGGAGGCCGCCTGCGACGCGTTTGAGCACGTGGCGAACACGGTGGAGACCATCGTGGTCAAAGGTGGGTGACCGCCGTCACCGGCGGCGGGGAATAGTGCGTAGGCTCGCGAACGTGGACGCATATCTCATCGACGCGGTCCGCACCCCGTTCGGGCGACACCGCGGTGGTTTGTCCGGTATTCGCACGGATGACTTGGCGGCCCTGCCGCTGCAGTGGCTGTTGGCCCGTTACCCCCAGCTCGATCCGGCGGAGATCGACGATGTGATCCTGGGGGACACCAACGGGGCCGGGGAGGACAACCGGAACGTGGCCCGGATGGCAGCCCTGTTGGCGGGGCTGCCGCCGACCGTGCCCGGGGTGACCGTCAACCGGCTGTGCGCCTCCGGCGGCGAGGCGATCATCCAGGCGGTACGGGCGATTCGCGCCGGGGACGCCGAGATCGTGATCGCCGGTGGTGTGGAGAGCATGAGCCGGGCCCCGTTCGTGTTGGCCCGCCCGGACCAGCCGTTTCCGGCCACTCTGGAGCTGCTGCCCACCCAGCTGGGGTGGCGGATGGTGAACCCGAAGTTCCCCGCTGAGTGGACCGCCTCGCTGGGCGCGTGCGCGGAGGCGGTCGCGGCCGAGTACGGCATCAGCCGCCAGGCCCAGGACGAGTGGGCGCTGCGCTCGCACACCCTGGCCCTGCGGGGCTGGGAGGCCGGCCACCACGACGGGTTCGCGCTGCCGGTGGGGGAGGTGACCCGGGATGAGTCGATCCGCCCGGACACCTCCGCGGAGGCGTTGGCGGCGTTGAAACCGGCGTTCAGCCGAGACGGGGCGGTCACCGCCGGCAACTCTTCCCCCCTCAACGACGGCGCGGTGGCGGCGTTGATCGGCCCGCGGGAGCTCGCCAACGAACTGGGGGTGACGCCGCTCGGGCGAGTGGTCACCAGTGCGGTGGTGGCGGTCGAGCCGCACCGGTTCTCGGTCGCGCCGGTGCCGGCGATCGCGCGGGCGTTGGTGCGGGCCGGGCTGCGGCCGGCCGACATCGGGGTGTGGGAGATCAACGAGGCGTTCGCGGCGATGGTGCTGTCGGTGCTGCACGACCTGCCGGACGTGATCGGCGCGCCGGTGGACGAGGACCGGGTCAACCCGAACGGGGGCGCGATCGCGATCGGACACCCGCTGGGGGCCTCGGCCGCCCGGGTGATTGTGGACACATGTCGGGAGTTGCGCCGCCGGGGCGGCGGGTACGGCGTGGCCGCGGCCTGCATCGGGGTGGGCCAAGGCATGGCGGTGGTGGTGCACGTCGACTGAGGGTCGGCGGCGTCAGCGGGGGCCAGAGTGGAGGGAGTAGGGGATGGGGACGAGCCTGGACGAGCTGCACCAGCAGCTGATCGCACAGGCGATCCGGTTCGCTGAGTCAGGGGCGACGCCGGTGACGCCCCGGCTGGCCGCGACCGTGCTGCTGCTGCGCCCGGCCGCCTCCGGGTTTGAGGTGTATCTGCTGCGCCGGCGGAGCAGCATGGCGTTCGCCTCCGGCATGTACGTGTTCCCGGGTGGTTCGGTCGACTCGGCCGACTACGCCGGCGCGCTGGCCGGGGATTGGGCGGTGCGGTTGGGGCAGCCGGAGGAGACCGCCGCGGCGGTGGTGCGGGCGGCGGTGCGGGAGGTGGCGGAGGAGACCGGGGTGCGGGTGAGCCCGGCGGAGCTACGTCCGTGGGGGCGGTGGATCACTCCGGAGTTTGAGCCGCGTCGCTACGACACGTACTTCTTTGTGGCCGCGCTACCGGAGGGGGCGGCGGCGGACAATGTGTCCACCGAGGCGGACCGGGCGGAGTGGCTGACCCCGGCCGAGGCGCTGGCCCGGGTGGAATCCGGGGAGATCCTGATGCTGCCCCCCACGGTGCTCACGTTGGAGGAGGTGGGGGCCTTCGACCGGGTCGAGGCGGTGCTGGCCGCGGCTGATTCCCGGGACGCGGCCGCGCCGGTGCTGCCGCGGCTCCGGCGTAACCCGGACGGCAGCGCGGAGCTCGCCTACGACTGATACAGCTGCGCGACGTCGATCAGGGTGACCGCGCCGGCCTGGGCGGCTTCCCGTAGTTCGTCGGTGAATCCGGCCGCGCTGAAGCACAGGAGCCGGGTGGCGGAGGTGTCGTACCGTCCCTGTGCCCCGATGAGGGTCCGGATCCGCTGCAGCCTGGTCAGGTGCCCGACGCCCATCACTTCGCCCCACTTCACTTCGCCGATGGCGAGCAGTGGTGGCCGGCCATCATCCGCTAGGCCCACCACCGCGACGTCGACCTCGTATGTGGCACGGGTCTTCTGGTCGGTGACGACACCGTGCCCCACGTGGGCGGGCAATCCTCCCAGGGTCGTCTCGTCGGCGGAGCTCAGACACCACTCTCGACAGATGTGCTCGAACCGGGGTCCCAGCACCTGGGTGTGGAACCGCCGCTGCGCTGCCCGCCACACCCGGGCCGCACTGCCCGGGCGCTCCAACTGGGCCCACACGGGACGCATCACCGCCTGATAGAACGTGATCAGCGGTTCCGTGATCCGGTAACTGCTCCGGTTGGCCCGGAACAGGTCCGGTTCCCGCCGGAGCAGTCCGGCGTCCTCCAGCACCGTGAGCGGGTGAGCGAGATCGGTGGAGCGCCGGGCCAGGTAGTTGGCGATCCCACCTCGGGTCGAGTTCCCCTCGGCGACCGCGGCCAGCACCGAGTGGTACAGCGCCGGGTCCCGCAGGTCAGGCTCCTCCGCCAGCAGGTAACGGGCTTCCCGGAACAGTGGGCTCTCGGGATTGAGCACGGTGCGGGTCACCCAGGCATCGAAGTCGTCTGGGCCGGCGGGTACGTCGTTGCGGGCGAACTCGCGCCGGTAGGCGGGTGTGCCTCCCACGATCGCGTTGACCTTGACCGCCAACCGAGGGTCGGTGATCCCCCAGAATTCGGCCGCCAGCTGATGGTCCAGCGGGTGGACCATCAGCTCCAAGCCGGCCCGGCCGCGGAGCGGGGCGTTGCCCGCCAGCAGACTGCCCATGAAGGACATCGCTGATCCACACAGCAGCAGCCGGGTGCGGGAGTCGGTCCGCTCCGGCCGAAGTGGCGCATACGCGGCCTGCAGGATCGACGGTAGGGCGGGGCTTACCCTGGCCAGGTAGGGAAATTCATCCAGTACTACCGGTATCGGGCGTTCCCGGCCGAGCGCCAGCAGCGCGTCGACCACCTCGTACCAGTTCTGCGGGCGTAACGGCAGGGGTGCCTTCGTGAAGGCGGCCAGTGCCTCCCCGATCCGTCGCAGTGACTCGGCTTCCGTAGCTTTCCGTGGCGCCGAAGTAGAAGCCGCCGGTTGCCCGACACAGCCCGTCCAACAGATATGTCTTGCCCAGGCGGCGACGGCCGGAGACGACGCCCAGGGTTGCGCCGGGCTGATCGTCCAGGGCGAATCGGGACAGTGCCCCCCATTCCCGGTCCCGATCGAACATGCCTGGTGGTTTGTTCAGCACCAGCGCCTCCAACTTGTATAAGTACGCTTATAATAACTATACTTATACGAATCTGGAGAGAAGTTACGAGGGTCGGGCCGGCGTCACGTGGCGGTTTCCGTCCGGCCGCGAGAGGTGCCCCGGGCGGCCGGTTGCGGCAGGTGGGCCCGCAAGGCAGCGGCGATCTCTCCCGCGGCGGCGAGCTGCTCCGCCGTGAGCGCGTCCACGAACAGCTCGCGGACGGCTTTCAGGTGGGGGTACGTGGCGGCCCGGAACGCCTCGGCGCCGGTGGGTGTCAGCACGACGTCCGCGCCCCGGCTGTCAGTGGCGCACTCCTCGCGCCGGATCAGGTTCCGGCGCTCCATCCGGGCGAGGTGGTGGGACAGGCGGCTGCGTTCCCAGTCGATGCGTGCGGCCAGCTCCGAGGCGCGCAGCCGGTGCTGCGGCGCCTCGCTCAACGCCAGCAGCACGGCGTAGTCGCCCATGGAGAGGCCGGTGTCGCGCTGTAGGCGCGTGGCCAGCACCGTGCGCAGCGCCGTGGTGCTCTCCAGGAACTCCCGCCAGATCCGCAGCTCCTCACGGGTCGGGAGTCGGCGGGCACCGGCCATACCGAACCACCTCCGATAGTTGACGTGTCAATCATATGCTGGCATAGTTGACCCGTCAACAACTGGAGGGGGAGTCATGAGCAAGCTTGAATTTGGCCTGGACACCTTCGGTGACCTGCCGGTGGACGACTCCGGCAACCTCATGTCCCACGCCGCGGCGATCCGGCAGGTGGTGGACGAGGCGGTCCTCGCCGATGAGCTCGGCGTCGATGTGATCGCGCTCGGGGAGCATCACCGGCCGGAATATTCGATCTCCACCCCGGAGACGGTCCTCGCCGGTATCGCCACGCGCACCTCGCGGATCCGGTTGGCGTCCGGGGTTACCGTGCTGAGCTCGGACGATCCGGTACGGGTCTTCCAGCGGTTCGCGACCGTGGACGCACTGTCGAACGGCCGCGCCGAGGTGATCCTCGGACGAGGTTCGTTCACTGAATCCTTCCCGCTGTTCGGCTACGACCTGCGCGACTACGACGTGCTGTTCGAGGAGAAGCTCGAGCTGTTCGTCAAACTGCTCGACGAAAAGCCGGTCACCTGGAGCGGCACCACCCGCGCCCCGCTCCGTAACGCGGACGTGTTCCCGAAGACCGAGTCGGGGCGGCTTCCCACCTGGGTGGGGGTGGGGGGCTCTCCCCAGTCGGTGGTGCGCACCGCCCGATATGGACTGCCGCTCATCATCGCCATCATCGGTGGCTCCCCGCAGCGGTTCGCGCCCTACATCGAGCTGTACCGGCGGGCGGCCGAACAGTTCGGCACGGTGGCGCATCCGGTCGGTGTGCACTCGCCCGGCTTCGTCGCCGACACCGATGAGGAGGCCATGGAACTGTTCTACCCGGCCTACAAGCTGACCCAGAACCGGATCGGGGCCGAGCGGGGCTGGCGCCCGATGGGGCGGGCGGAGTTCAACGCCGAAGTGGCGAACGGGGCACTGTACGTCGGTTCGCCGGAGACGGTCGCCCGCAAGATCGCCCGGACGGTCAAGACCCTTGGAATCGGCCGGTTCGATCTGATCTACACCGCCGGACACCAGTCGCCCCGCGACCGCCTGCGGGCCGTCGAACTGTTCGGCAGCAAGGTGATCCCCATGGTTCGTGAGCTCGTGGAGGGATGAGGTGAGGGCTAGCACGATCGGGATTCTCGGTGCCGGCAAACTCGGCACTGTCCTAGCGCGACTCGCGGTCGCCGCCGGCTACGAGGTCCTCATCGCCGGCTCCGGTGATCCGTCCCAGATCGCTCTCACGATCGAAGTCCTCGTGCCGGGGGCGCGGGCGGTGACCGCCGAGGAGGCCGCTTCCCGTGCCGACATCGCCATCCTCGCGCTGCCGCTCAGCAAATACCACACGATCCCCGCGGACGCGCTCCGCGGCACGCTCGTCGTGGACGCGATGAACTACTGGTGGGAGACGGACGGGATCCGCGACGACCTCACCGATCCGCGGACCTCTTCCAGTGAGATCGTCCAGTCCTTCCTGTCGGAGTCCCGGGTCGTCAAGGCGCTCAACCACATGGGCTACCACGACCTGGAGGAGGAGGCCCGACCGCGGGGCACCCCGGGCCGTAAGGCGATCGCGATCGCCGGGGACGAGGAGAAGGACGTCGCCGCGGTCTCGGAACTGGTCGACGCCCTGGGGTTCGATCCGGTCTACGCCGGCCCGCTGGCGGAGGGTGTGCGGATGGAACCCGGCACCGAAGTGTTCGGCGCGAACACCGACGCCGTCGAGCTCCGCGCCATGCTCGACCGCTTCCCGGACTCACCGCGCGGCCGGGCCGTCCGCCAAGCCCGGGCCGGCAGTCTGACCAGCACCGGGCCCGAGCGGTGAGCTGCCCCGCCGCTGCCCCATCGCACCGGTGGGTCAGCCGACCTTGCCGCTGATGTACTGCTCGGTCCGCGGGTCCGCGGGACTGGTGAACACCCGGCTGGTCTCGTCGTACTCGATCAGCTCACCCCACCGGTCACGTTCGTCCGCGGTCAGCTCCACCATCAGGAACGCGGTCCGGTCCGAGACCCGGGCCGCCTGCTGCATGTTGTGGGTGACGATCACGATCGTGTACTGCTGCTTGAGTTCCAGCATCAGGTCCTCGATCCGCGCGGTGGAGATCGGATCGAGGGCGGAGCACGGCTCGTCCATCAGGATCACCTCCGGCTCCACCGCGATGCACCGGGCGATGCACAACCGCTGCTGCTGACCCCCGGACATGCCGTACGCGCTGTCCTTCAGCCGGTTCTTCACCTCGTCCCACAACCCGGCCCGCTGCAGGGCGTGCTCCACGATGCCGTCCAGCTCACTGCCGCGCACCCCCGCGATCCGGGGACCGAACGCCACATTGTCGTAAATGGACTTCGGGAACGGGTTCGGCTTCTGGAACACCATCCCGATCATCTTCCGCACCTGTACCGGGTCCACCTTCGGCCCGTACAGGTCCTCCCCGTGGTAACGCAGCGACCCCTCGACCCGGGCACCGGGGATCAGGTCGTTCATCCGGTTCAAGCACCGCAGCAGGGTGCTCTTGCCACAGCCGGACGGCCCGATCAGCGCGGTGATCTGTTGGCGATCGATGTCCATGGTGACGCCCCGCACCGCCGGGCTACCCCCGTACGAGACGGTGACGTCCCGCAGCTCGAACGTGGTCTCCCGGTGGTCGGGTGGCTCGGCCGGCCGCACGTGCGGCGGCTGGTAGCCGGGCCGATGGTGGTCGGACATGGTCAGCTCCTGGTCGGTCGTCAGGTCCGTCAGGGGGAGCATTCGGATCACCTACCACTTCTGCTCGTACCGGTTGCGAAGCCAGACCGCCACGGAGTTCATCGCCAACACCAGGGCGAGCATCACCAAAATTCCCGCAGCGGCGAGCGTGCGTAGTTCCTCCTGGGGGCGGCGGGCCCAGTCGTAGATCTGCACCGGCAGCGTGGTGTAGCTGCCTTCGAAGAAACTCGGATCCGCCATGGTGAAGGTGACCGCCCCCACCAGCAGCAGCGGCGCCGCCTCCCCGATCGCGCGCGCGACCGCCAGAATCACCCCGGTGAGGATCCCGGACCGCGCGGCCGGCAGCACCTGGTGCCAGACCGTTTGCCACTTGGTAGCGCCGAGCGCCATCGCCCCCTGGCGAACCGAGGACGGCACCGCCCGGATCGCCTCCAGGGCGGCGATGATCACGGTGGGGAGGACCAGGAGCGCCACCGTGATCGACCCCGCCGCGGCCACGAAACCGAGCTGGAGCGGGCCGCGGACGATGAACGCCAGCCCGAGGATGCCGAATACGATCGATGGCACCCCGGCCAGGTTCTGGATATTGAGCTCGAACAGTCGGTGGTACCAGCGAGTGCGATCGGCAAACTCCTCCAGGTAAATCGCGGCGCCGGTGCCCAGCGGCACGATCAGCACGATTACTCCCCCGATCACCCACAACGAGCCGAGGATCGCGGTCCGATAGCCGGCCTGCTCCGGGTTGATCGCGGACGGCCCATTGGTGACCAGACCGAGATTGACCCGCTCACCCCCTTGGACCACTGCCCAAATGATCAGGGCGGCTAACCCGGTCAACGCCACGCTCAACCCCAGGAACAGCACGGCCGGGAAGAGGAACTCCCGCACGCGGCGGCCGGCCGCCGGCGCGGTGAGGCTACCGACGGTGGCGGCCCGGGCGCCCGCGACCGCCAACCGGGTCCGAGCGGTGCGGGGTGGACGGGTGCCGGTGGCCATCACTCGTACACCTCCCGGAACCGGCGAACCAAGCGGATCGCCAGCATGTTCATCATCAGCGTCAACACGAACAACAGCGCCCCGACGGCGAAGATGGTGTAGTAGTCGATCGTCCCGGTGGCGATCTCCCCGGTAGCGGTCTGCCCGATGAACGCGGTCATGGTCTGCACCGATTCCGTAGGCAGGAACGTGAGATTCGGGCTCGCGCCCGCGGCCAGCAGCACCACCATGGTCTCGCCGATCGCCCGGGAGACCGCGAGCACGAACGCGGCCACGATGCCGGAGATCGCCGCCGGGAACACCACCCGGGTGGAGACGGTCAACTTACCGGCGCCCAACGCGTAGGCACCCTCCCGCAAGGAGCGAGGCACCGCGCGCATGGCGTCGTCGGCGACCGAAGCCACCAGGGGCACGATCATCAACCCCACCGCCACCCCGGCCACCCCGACCGAGTGGGGAGTGCGCCAGGGCAGGAACGGCAGCAGCTCCTCCAGCAACGGCCGCAGGAACAGCAGCGCGAACAGCCCAATCGCGACGGTGGGGATGCCCTCCAGGACCTCCAGCATCGGTTTGACCACTTTGCGGAGCCGAGCCGGGGCGTACTCAGACAGGTAGATGGCGGAGGACAAACCGACCGGGACCGCCACCAGCATCGACCACAGCACGATGTTCGCGGTGCCGGCCACCAGCGGTAGCACCCCGAACGAGGCGTCGGAGAACGACGGGGCCCAGCGGGTACCGAACAGGAAGTCGGTCACCGGTACGACCCGGAAGAAGTCGACGGTGCCGACCAGCAGTGACAGCACGATCCCGGTGGTGACCACCACCGACAAGCCCGCGCACAGCGCGAGGAGCGCCCGGATCACCCGCTCCCCGTACCGGGGACGGGAAGCCGCCAGCGGCCGGCGCGGGGAGCCTGCGCCGGCGCTGGCGGCCGCGATGCGGCGAGGGGTAATCATCAGCCTGCCGCACCAGCCAGCTGCTCGACCTTGTCGAGCATCTCCTGCTTCTGCTCCGCGGTCAGCGGGATCGCCCCCACCACCGCGGTGATCTGCTCATTGTGGTTGATGAAGAACTCGACGAACGCCCGCACCTCCGCCCGGGTCAGCGCCGTGCTCGACGGGTAGATGAACAGTCCCCGGGACAGCGGGGTGTAGGAGCCGTCCTGTGCGGACTGCTCGGACGGGGCGACGCACCCGCTGCCGCTGTCGATCTGCAGCGCCTTCACCCGGTCGGCGTTCTCGGCGTAGTAGGTGTAGCCGACGTAGAACATGCCGCCGCGGGTGCCCTCGACCCCGATGATGCCGGTGTTGTCGTCCTCGCCGATGTTGTGGTAATCGGTCCGCTGCGCGCCCTCCTCACCGTTGATGGCTTCGGTGAAGTAGCCGAAGGTGCCGGAGTCGGTACCGGGCCCGTACAGCTCCAGCGGCTCGTCGAAGTCGACCGCCAGCCCTTCGATCTCGCTCCAGTTACGCACGGTCGAGTCCGGTGCCCAGATCTGGTGGAGCTGCGCCACGGTGAGACAGTCCACCGGGTTGTCCTTGTTGACCACCACGGTCAGTGCGTCATTGCCCACCGTGATCTGCTCAAAGGCGATCCCGTTCTGTTCGCACCGCTCCGCCTCCTCCGGCTTGATCTCCCGGGAGGCGTTGGAGATGTCGGTCTCGCCGTGGCAGAACTTCTCGAACCCACCGCCGGTACCGGAGGTAGCCACCGGTACCTGCACGCCGGAGTGCTCGGTCATGAACAGCTCCGCCGCGGCCTCGGCGATCGGGGCCACGGTGCTGGAACCGTCCAACCGGACCGTGCCGGACAGTGCTCCGGCGCCGCCGCCGTTGGTGTCATCGTCGCTTCCGCAGGCCGCCAGCGTGAGCGCGAGCGCGCCCACCCCCACAGCCGACCACCACTTCTTCGCGATCAATTTCCCGTCCTGGCCTTCCTAAGCCCGGCAGGGTTTCCCGCCGGGGTCGTGATTTCCCGGCCCAGCCGGTGTCGGCCGGCCCGACGGCTAGCACGCTAGGCAGCGGAGGTGACCGAGCGGACGAAGAACGGTTAACCCGCGCGGAACACTCGGGGACGGATGCGCAGCTGAAGCTGAAGCGACAGGTGTCAGGAAGGTAAACAGCACCCCGGTCGGGTGGGGTGGGTACGGACGGCGGTGCGCTTACCGGGATACGCGGGTGCGCTGACGGGGATGGTGGTACGGCACTACGAGAGCTGCTTCAGCTGCGATAGCGGTAGTCGGAGCAGTGACCACTCACCTCTGACCGAGGCTTCCTCAGCCGAACCGGCCGGTGATGTAGTTCTCGGTGCGCTCGTCGCTGGGGTTGGAGAAGATCTTCGAGGTTTCGTCGAACTCCACCAGCACCCCGGTGCGGAGGTCGTTCTCAGAGTCCACCTCGGTGCTGAAGAACGCGGTGCGGTCGCTGATCCGGGCCGCCTGCTGCATGTTGTGGGTGACGATCACGATCGTGTACTCGTCCTTGATGGCCTGCATCAGGTCTTCGATCCGGGCGGTGGCCACCGGGTCCAGCGCCGAGCAGGGCTCATCCATCAGGATCACTTCCGGCTGGATGGCCAGCGCCCGGGCGATGCACAGGCGCTGCTGCTGCCCCCCGGACAGGCTGAGCCCCGACTGCTTCAGCTTGCCCTTCACCTCGTCCCACAGGGCCGCGCCCCGCAGCGCGTGCTCCACGACGTCATCCAGGGTCGACCCCCGGACCCCGTGCAGGCGCGGTCCGAAGGCGACATTCTCGTAGATGGACTTGGGGAAGGGGTTCGGCTTCTGGAACACCATCCCGATCCGCCGGCGTACCTCCACCGGATCGACCTCCGGGTGGTAGATGTCCTCGCCGTAGTAGGCCACGCTGCCGGTCACCTTCGCCCCCGGGACCAGGTCGTTCATCCGGTTCAGCGACCGCAGCAGGGTGGACTTGCCGCATCCGCTCGGGCCGATCAGCGCGGTGATCTCGTGGCGGGCGATCTCCATGTTGACATCCCGCACCGCCCGGAAGTCACCGTAGTAGACATTGACGTCCCGGAGCGAGAAGACGATCTCCCGCGGCGCCGGCGTCTTTTCCGCTTCCGCCCCCGGCGTGGTGACCGGGTGGGTGGCGGTCGGGCGGGTGGGGGTGATGACAGTGGCGGACATGGTTGCTCCTCTCGCACGTCGCCGGTCGCCGAGGCGGATCACATACCCTCCCGGCGTTTGCCGAACCGCGCCGCCACCAGCCGGGCGGCAACCGTGAACAGCAGAGTGATCGCGACCAGGCACAGCGCCCCACCCCAGGCCCGTTCAATCCCAGGCGGGAACGGCTGCACCGCGTTTTGGTGGATCAGCTGCGGCAGCGACGCCTGCCGCTCACCGACCAGATACCAGGTGGTGGTGAAGGACCCCAGCGCGGTCAGGATCAGCGGTGCGGTCTCGCCGGCACCGCGCGCGACCGCCAGCATCGAGCCGGTCGCCAGCCCCGGTGCGGCCGCGGGCAGCACCACCTTGACCGTGGTCTGCCACCGCCGGGCGCCCAACCCCAGCGCCGCGCTGCGGAGGTGGTCCGGCACCAGCTTCAGCATCTCCTCGCTGGAACGCACCACGATCGGCAGCATCACGATCGCGATCGCGATCGCCGCCGCCAGTGTGCCGAACCCGAGCCGGATAGTGCCGATCACCACCGCGGCGTACACGAACAAGCCCACGAAGATGGAGGGCACGCCGGTCATCACATCGGTGACGAACCGCACCAGCGCGGCGAGTTTCTTGCCCTTGCCGTACTCGACCAGGTAGACCGCGGTGGCCACGCCCGGGATGATCGCCATCGGGATCGCCAGCAGCATGATCAGGAAGGAGCCGACGAAGCCCTGCCGGAAGCCGCCCCCCTCCATCCGGAACGGCAGCGTGTCCTCGGTGAAGAACTGCAAGCTGATCACCGACCAGCCCCGCTCGATCACCACGTACAGGATCAGCAGCAGCGGCAGCACCGCCACCGCCATCACCGCGGTGAGCACCACCCGCATCGCCGTGCTGGCCAGTTGCCGCCGGCGGGTACGGGCGTCGATCTCACGCAGGCTCCGACGGGGAGCCGGCGTGGTCGGGGAGGTGTCGAGTGCGGTCATACAGCAGCGTCCCTCGTGTTGCGCCCCACTCGCCAGACCAGCAACCGGGCGAGCACATTGATGGCGAACGTAAACACGAACAGCGCTACCCCGATCGCCATCAAGCCAAGCACGGTCTCCGGTAGTGCGTCCTGGAAGGTGTTGAAGATGTGAGCCGCCATGGTGTCGCCGGCGAAGAACAGGCTGTACCCCATGCGCTGGGAACCGCCGACTAGCATCGCCACCGCCACCGTTTCGCCGATCGCCCGGCCCAGCCCCAGCATGGCACCGCCGACGATGCCCGAGTAGCTGCGGGGCAGCAGCACCTTCCGGATCACCTCGGCCTGGGTGGCGCCCAGGCCATAGGCGGCGTGCAGTTCGGCGGTCGGCGCGACGGCGAACACCTCCCGGATGATCGCCGTCATGATCGGCAGGATCATGATCGCCAGGACCACTCCGGCGGAGAAGTAGCTGAGCCCGAACACCGGGCCTTCGAACAGGAAGAACCCGCCGAACCAGTCCGCCAGCTTCACCATCACCGGCCGCAGCACCACCGGTAGGAAGAACAGCAGCCCCCACAGCCCGTACACGATCGAGGGGACCGCGGCGAGCGTCTCCACCGCGTACGTCAACCAACCGCGGAGCCGGCGGTGCGCCAGCTGGGTGATGTACAGCGCCACCGCGATGGACACCGGGAGTGCGATCAGCAACGCGATCGCGCTCGTGACCAGCGTGCCGTAGATGAACGGCCACGCCCCGTACGTGCCGTGGATGTTAGGCAGGTCCCGTTGCTGGCCAGCCTCCCACTCGGTGCCGGTGAAGAACCCCAGCCCTTCCTTCTGGAAGATCGGCCAGGCGTCGGCGGTGGTCCTGATGATCATGAAGGCCAGCAGGAACAGCACGAACACGCCGCTGGTGGTGACCAGGGCCTTGAACAAGGGGTCGGTCCATCGGCCGCGGCCAGGCCCCCGCAGCGGTCGGTGGACGGGGGCGGTGGTGGGGGTCACGAGGCGCCTCCGGTGGGGGTGGGGTCCTGGGCGCCGATCCGGTCCAGCGCCGCTAGCACCCGCTCCTTCAACTGCGGGCTGAGCGGGATGTAGCCCAACTCCACCGCGGCCTGGTCACCGTTGCGCACCGCCCAGCGCCAGAACTCCCGAAGCTGCTGGCCGGTGTCGCCGCGGTAGCCGCACTCCCAGTAGAAGTTCCACACCGCGCCGGCGATCGGATAACCGTCCCCACCGACGCCGAGGATGTCGAACTGGAAGTCATCCGGAATGTCGACCTGGGCGATCCCCGCCGCGGTGGCCTCCGGAGTCGGGTAGACCGGGTTGCCGTCGGCGTTCACGATCGCCGCCTGCGGCAGGTCCAGCACCTGGGCGTACGACTGGTTGACGTACCCGAGTCCGCCGGGGTTCTGGGCGATGTTCGCGGTCACCCCTTCGTTGCCGGGGCCGCCGATGGTGCCGGCCGGCCAGTTCACCTCCGTGCCGGCCCCGAGCTCCGCGGCCCACTCCGGGTCTTCGTCGGCCAGCCAGGTGGTGAACACCGAGGTGGTGCCGGAGCCGTCCGAGCGGTGCACCGGGATGATCTCCCGGTCCGGCAGGTCGCGGCCGGGGTTGAGGGCGGCGATCCGTTCGTCGGAGTAGTTGGTGATGGTGCGGCGGTAGATACCGGAGATCACCTCGGCGTCCAGCACCAGCCCGTCCAGGGCGGGGTCGGCGAACGCGATCACCACCGCGCCGAACGTGATCGGCACTTGGAAGGCGGGGCAGCCGCGTAGCTGTTCCGCCTCGGCGAGGTCGGAGTCGCGCAGGTAGCGCTCCGAGGTCCCCCAGTCGATGGTCTGCCCCAGGAACTGGGTGATCCCGCCGCCGGAGCCGATGCTCTGGTAGTCGACGGTCAGATCCTGGTCGACGGTCTGGGCGTAGGTGTGGATCCAGTCCTGGAACAGCGGAGTGGGGAAGGTGGCCCCCGCGCCTTCGATCCGGTCATCCCCTGGGGCGCAACCGGCCAGCACCGCCACCAGCATCGCCGCGGTGACACCCGCCGCTGCCCGTGAAGGGCGGACGCGTGCCGTGTGGGTCACCGGGTCACCTCGGATGAACCTCCTGTCCACCAGGTTTTCGGGCAGGGGTAACCCTGCGGTCGCCACGCTAAGGCAGTCAGGTGACGAGTACTCCGGCACTGGATGAACAACAGGTGAACGATGGCGGACGCGCGCGTGTCCAGCGGTGGTCGGCTGGGCGGCATCGCAGTGAACCGAACTTCCTGGGCGCTATGCGCTTTATGCGGGATTCATTGTGTTGACTATGTGGACCTACCCCTCTAGGGTCGAATCGGCGTTATCGCTGCGACAAGGGAGGTTTGCCATGCGCTGCATTGAGCCGCCGCTGGACGAGATCTGATCAATTAGTGACCGTGCCGGGCCGCTGGGCGGTCCGGCACGATTGCTGTCTGGAAGGTTCGCATGCCGCCCGTCTTGGTCGACCTCCCTCGACTGGACGCCAATCTCCATGACTTCCACACCCGCGCCGCCGCCGCCGGCTGCCGGGTCCGCGCCCACCTCAAAGCACACCGCACCCGGGAAATCGCGGTCCGACAGGTGACGGCCGGGGCGGTGGGGGTGGCGGTGCAGACCGCCCGCGCCGCTCAACTCCTGGCCGCCGCCGGGGTCGACGACATCGTGCTGGCCTGGCCCTGGCCGGAGCCGTGGCGGTTCCCACTGTTCGCCGAGGCCGCCACGGTGGTGCCCCGGTTCGCGGTGCACGTGGACCGGATCGCCAGCGTGACCGGGATCGGAGCCGCGGCGGCCGCCCGAGGGGTGGAGGTCGGGATTCGGATCGACCTGCGACACACCCCGCCGGAGCAGGTGGTACCGGTGGCGGAGGCGGTCGCCAGCACCGCCGGGGTCCGCCTGGACGGAGTCACCATCTACCCGTCGGTGGAGACCACCGCTGACCTCGCCGACCGGTACGCCGTCGGCCGTCGCGCCGCTGAGCAGGCGGTCCGAGCGGCGAAGGCGATCTCCGCTGCCGGGATCGATTGCCCGGTGGTGTGTGTCGGCGGCACCCCGACCGCAGCGGGCGCGTGGAGCGTCGCCGGGGTCACCGAAGTGTGCGCCGGCGCGTACGCCACCTGGGACGGGGGACTGGCCCGGCACGGAGTGGGTGAGCTCGCCCAGGTGGCGATCAGTGTCGCCGCCGAGGCCACCGACCTCCTGGCCGGGTGCGGACAACCCTGGGAGCCGGAGGTCACGTCGGTGGCGGCGCCGGAGCCGTACGCCGGTCGGCTGCTGCCGGCACACGTGTGTCCGTTGGCGGTCACCCTGGTCCGTCGTCAGGTGGAGATCACCGTGGTCGACCGGGGCGAACCCGTGGCGGTCTGGCGGCCGTTCGCCGCCGGGGACCGGCCATGACCGCCCTTCGGGCACGCTCCCGCACCGCGAATCCGGCCCGGTTGCGGGATCGACGGTTCCTCCGCCTGGCCGCCGGACGTGCCATTTCCACCTTCGGTACGGCGTTCGGGCCGATCGCGCTCGCGTTCGGAGTATTGGCGCTGCCGGGTGCCGGCCCGGGCACCCTGTCGGTGGTGTTGGCGGGGCAGGCGGTGCCGCAGCTGGTGTTGGTGCTGCTGGGTGGGGTGATCGGGGATCGGGTCCCCCGGCACCGGGTGCTGGTCGCGGGGCACACGTTGGCGGGCCTGGCCTGGGCGGCGATGGCCGGGATGGTGGCCACCGGCTGGGCGCCGTTGCCGGTGTTGACCGCGGCCGCGGCCCTGGCCGGGACCGCGTCGGCGCTGCTGCTGCCGGCGCTGACCAGTGTGGTGCCGGACGTGGTGCCGCGGGAGTCGCTGCAGGCAGCGAACGCGTGGCTGCGGTTGTCCACCAACACCGCCAACCTCACCGGGCTGGCGCTGGCGGGGGTGGCGGTGGCCTGGCTGGGGCCGGGGGTGGCGCTGGCGGTGGATGCGGCGACCTACCTGCTGGCGGCGGGATTGCTGGCCGGTCTCGGTACCGCCGGGCCTAACCGGCTGGCGGTCCGGAAGGTGCTACCCGACCTGCGGGAAGGATTGGTGGAGTTCGCCCGCCGGCAGTGGGTGTGGGCGACGGTGCTGTCGGCGGCGTTTCTCAACGCCGGCACCGCCGCCGCGTTCGGGGTGCTCGGACCGGTGCTCGCGGAGCAGCGGCTCGGCGGGGCGGTGCCGTGGTCGCTGGTGATGATGGGCTACACCGCCGGCATGCTCGGCTCGGTGGTGCTCGCGCTCCGGTGGCGGGTACGCCGACCGCTGCGGTCGGCGGTGCTGCTCACCCCGCTGCTCGCGGCCCCGCTGGGGGCGCTCGGCCTCGGGGCGGCGCTGCCCCTGGTGATGCTGGCCGCGGTGGTCTCCGGGGCGGCGTTGAGCCTCTTCAGTGTGTGGTGGGAGACCACGCTGCAACAGCACGTACCAGGAGGTGCCCTCGCTCGGGTCACCTCCTGCAACTACGTGGTCGCGCTGTCGCTGAAGCCCGCGGGGATGGTCCTGGTAGGACACACCGCGGCGGCGGCGGGGGCGGCCCCGGTCATGCTCGCCCTGTCCGGGCTGCTGTTGGTGGCGGGGCTGGCGCCGCTCTTCTCCCCACAGGTTCGCCAGCTCGCCGATGACACGGAGGTGGTAGATGGAGGCACAGTACGCTGACCGGTTCCCGCAGGTGTACGACCGGTACTGGCTGCCGTACCCGCGCCGGATCGGTGCGGCACTGCGGGAGCTGCACCAGAAGCTGGCCCCGGACGCCGAGCGGCGAATGCTGGATGTGGGCTGTGGCACCGGAATCGTCACCGCCGCCTTCCAACAGGACGGATACGAGGTGACCGGGGTGGACATCTCCGCGGCGATGCTGGCCCGGGCCCGGGAGCGGCTCGGAGCAGCGGCGACCCTGATCCAGGCCGACGCCAGCGACTTCCAGCTCGAGCAGCGCTTCCCCCTCGCTGTCTCCACTTATGACATTCCCAACCACATCGGAGATCTCGACCGGATCCGCTCCTACCTGAAGTGTGTGTACGCCGCCGTGTCCCCCGGCGGATGGTTCGTGTTTGACGTAGCCACCCTCACCGGGCTGCGGAGCATCAACAACGCCCAGGTGCGGGAGACCGAGGACGCCATCCTGCTGTACCGGGGAGCGTTGGACGAGGCGGCCGGACGCGGGATCTACCGGATCTCCGGGGTGACCCGCGCCCCCGACGGCCGGTACGACCGATTCCAGGTGACCATCACCAACTATGTGGTGCCGATCGACCGGCTCCTCGACCTGGTGCGCGAGGTGGGTTGGCAAGAGCCGTACCTGGCCACCACGTCCGACCTGACCACCCCCCTGGTGGATGTGGATACGGCGCTGGCTGAGCAGCCCCGGGTATTCGTCATCTGCCGGCACCCCTGACACGGGGCGGCCGGTGCGCTGCCGCGGCGTGGTCAGGGAGTGGCCGGACGGGTCGCCTCGAACAGCAGGACTCGCCGGCCCTCCCGGCACTCTCCACCGCCGAACCGGGCCCGCAGCCGGTCCAGGATCCGGTCCCGCGCGGATGCCGGCAGGACACGCCGACGCGCCGTGGGGATAGGTTGGCGGCCACCATGCCAGGCCACTACCAGGCGACCGCCGGGGCGCAGCACGCGGAACAGTTCCTGGAAACCGCGGTCCAAATCAGACCATATTGGAATGTTGTTCACCGAGACCGCTGTGTCCACGCTAGCGTCCGGCAACCCCGTGTCCTCAGCGGTGCCGGCACGGAGCTCCGCCTGCCCGGACCGGAGCCGCGACCGGAGGCGGTGTCGCGCCTGGTTGGTCATCGCCGCGGAGGGCTCCACCCCGATCACGTACGCGCCCCGGTCAGCCATCCAGGCCAGCAGCTGGCCGGGGCCGTGCCCCACCTCCACCACCCGCTGCCCGGGGCGTGGGTCCACCACCTGAAGCACCTCCCGCTGCTCGGGTCGGTTGAGCAGGAGGGCCCAGCCCTGTAGCCACGCCAACGGGCCGGACGGCAGGGCGAACCCGGTCAAGGGAGCGCCGGTCAGCCAGGAGCGAGGCGACAGTGAGTCGTTCATGCCTCGCATGCTTGCGCTTCAAGTCCGCTTGAAGTCAACTGGAGGCATGGATGAGCTGGTCCCGATCGGGGAAGCAGCCCGGCGGGTCGGGGTCGCTACCTCGGCGTTGCGCTACTACGAGGAACGCGGCCTGGTCCACCCCGCCCGGTGGATCGGTGGCCGGCGGTGGTACGGGCGGGAGGAGCTGCGGCGGTTCGCGTTCATCCGGATGGCCCAGCAGCTCGGATTCGGACTCGAAGCGATCGGGACGGTCCTGAACGGCACCGGCCGCTCCTGGCGGGAAGCGGTGGACCGGCAGCTGCGTGAACTGGACGAGCGGATCACCCAGGCGGAGCAGGCCCGCCACCTGCTGCGGCACGCCCGTACCTGCCCGGAGGAGCGGCCGTGGCAGACCTGTCGGCACGTGCTCGCGGAACTGGACGCCTGGTTGGCGGGCGGTCGCGGCCCTGGCCCGCGGCCGCGGCCCGCACCGGTGGGGCGACCCTGGGAGCCGGCTCCGGAGGATGACCCGGTGACCCGGTTTCAGCGCTGGCGTGAGGAAGTGGCGGCGGCCGGGGTGCGGTACCCGGACGCGATGGTGCTCGCCACAGTGGATGATGGCGGTGTGCCGGACGCCCGTACCGTGCTACTGGCGGGGGTCGACCAGGAGGGGCTGCGATTCTTCAGCGACCAGCGGTCGGTCAAAGCCGCGCAACTGGCCGCGAGACCCCACGCCGCGGTGGTGTTCGGCTGGTACGTGGCCGGCCGCCAGGTGCGGGTAGTAGGGGCGGTCAGCGCGCTGCCCCGAGCGGAGGCCGTGACGCACTTCGCGGGGCTCGGCCGCGACACCCAGCTGGTGGTCCACGCCTGTCACCAGTCCCAGGTGGTTTCCGACCACGCCAGCCTGGAGGCGGCGTACGAGCAGATCCGCGCCCGCTGGCCAGCGGGTGAGCCGGTGCCGGCGCCGGAGCATTGGGGTGGCTGGTTGATTCGGCCCCACCGGTGGGAGTTCTGGCGGCAGCGGTCGGACCGTCTCCACGACCGGATTCGCTATCGCCGGTCGGATCAGGGCTGGATCTGGGAGCGGCTGGCTCCCTAAGCGACGGATCCCCCCACTGTGGCGGGCACCGGGCCAGGGATCGGCGTGGCCGTGGTCAGGAACCGGACCACCTCCCGGGCGGCACCCCGGTGAGCGATGGTGCCGGCGTGGCCGGTGTGCGGAAGCAGCAGCAGGCGCGCACGGGGGATCCCCTGCGCGGTGCGTCGGAACAGCTCCGGGTGGTAGTAGCGGTCGCGGGCGCCCGCGACCAGCAGCGTCGGGGCGGTGATGTCCGCCAGCCGGTCACACAGGTTGAACCGGTCCTCCGCCGCCACCAATGCGCGAAGTTCGGTCGGATCGTCTGGGGTGAGTGCCGGACCCAGCAGCCACAGCATGATGGCTAGCAACCGGCCACCCAGCGCGGAGCTGGCGCTCAGTCGCCCGGTCGCCGCCCAGGCCCGACGGGGCTGTCCGGCTTCGATCCGTTCCACGAGCTGTTGCTGTCCCTGTCGCCCCTGCTCCGACAGTTGGCACGCGGCGGCCACCACCACGAGCCGGTCCACCAGAGCCGGATGGTCGGCCGCCAGTTGCAGGGCGGTCGAGCCGCCGGTGGAGATCCCCAGCACCGGTACGGGCAGCCGGAACTCGCCCCCGATCCCGGCGGCGAAATCGTCGGCCAAGTCGCTCAACTGGTAGCCGGCCGGCAACCCGGGCCGGCGGTTGAGCACGTACACCGTGAAGTGTCGGGTGAGCGGTGCCACCTGCCGCAGCTGTGCGGACCGGGCGAACCCCGTGGGGTTGCCACTGCTCGCGGTCAGCCCGGGCAGGACGATCAGCGGCGGCCCCTGGCCTGCGACCAGGCAGGGAATGTCGCCGATCAGCTTTCCCTCACGCACGGTGACCATGGCCCGACGATAGCGAGGAGAGGCGGGGCCGGGACGAGGTTTGCCGGTACGCGCCGGCTGATCCGGCTCAGCCACCGCGGCCAACTCCGTCGAGGTGATCCATGTCGGTACGTTCCCGCTTATCCTTGATTGTCGGATCCAATCCGGCGAGGGCGGGGCGTGGTGAAGGCGGGGTCGGTTACCGGTAATGCGTGGCAACGGACCCGAGGTGCCGTTGGTACGCGGCTGATGGAGAATGCCGGCCATGGAGCAGCATCAGGGGAGTCAGGCAGCGGGGCAGGCGGAGGGCAACAGTCTGGCACGGGCGACCGCGCTGTTGAGTGCCCATCCATTGATCGACGGACACAACGACCTGCCGTACGCGCTGCGGGAGCACGCCGGCTACGACTTCGACCAGCTCGACATCTCCCAACCGGCGCCGATGCTGCACACTGACATTCCCCGGCTGCGGGCCGGTCGGGTGGGGGCGCAGTTCTGGTCGGTATATGTGCCGACCAGCCTGCAGGGTGACCACGCGGTATCGGCCACTTTGGAGCAGATCGACGCGGTGAAGGCCATGGTGGCCCGATACCCCGACACGTTCGGGCTCGCCTTCACCGCGGACGAGGTCGAGGAAGTGTTCGCCTCCGGACGGATCGCGTCCCTGATGGGAATGGAAGGCGGGCACTCCATCGACTGTTCGCTGGCCACCCTGCGGGCGATGTACGCGCTCGGAGTGCGTTACCTGACCCTCACCCACAACCACAACGTGCCGTGGGCCGACTCGGCCACCGACCAGCCGGGTGTGGGGGGACTCTCCCCGTTCGGGGAGGAGGTCGTCCGGGAGATGAACCGGCTCGGCATGCTGGTCGACCTCTCCCACGTCTCCGCGGACACGATGCGGGCGGCGTTGCGGGTGAGTGCCGCGCCGGTGATCTTTTCGCACTCTTCCGCCCGGGCGGTGTGTGACGTCCCCCGGAACGTGCCTGACGACGTGTTGGGCGCGCTCGCCGACAACGGCGGGGTGTGCATGGTGACGTTCGTGCCCAGTTTCGTCTCCGTCGAGTGTGCGCAGTGGCGGGCGGAAGCCGCCGCGGCGGCCCGCCGGGATGGCATCGATCCTAGTGATTATCCATCGTTCTCGCGGTTCGTGCGCACCTGGAAGGAGCGGCACCCTATGCCGCAGGCGACCATCGACGACGTGGTGGCGCACCTGGAGCACGTCCGCACGGTGGCGGGGATCGACCACATAGGCATCGGTGGTGACTACGACGGTACCGACAGCATGCCGGTCGGGATGGAGGACGTCGCCAGCTATCCGCGGCTGTTCGCGGCGCTGCTCGACCGCGGGTGGTCGGAGTCGGATCTGGTCAAGCTAGCGGGCGGCAACGTCCTGCGGGTGCTGCGGGAAGCCGAAGCGGTCGCCCGGGAGCTCCAAACGCGCCGCACCCCATCCCGCGCGCTCTACCCCGGGCGGGCATGACCCTGGTCCGGCTCTGCTGACCGGCCGGGTCAACCTGCCCGGTTCCCCCGGCACCGGGCCCCATCGACCGCGACAATCCGGGCATGGAGCTACCGCGGCGGCGGTCGATCCGGCGAGGGCTGTACCGGGCACTGGTCACCTGCGCCCTGCTGGTGGGGCTGTTCTACCTGGTCCCGGTCGAGCCCGAGGGCACGATGCCGGTCCGGCTGGTACGTGCGCTCCTCACCGGGCTGGGCGCGATCGTGCTGGCGGTGTCGATCGCTCAGCTGGTGGGGCGGCTGCGGCGGGACGAGGCCGGCAGCCGGCCGGCGAACCTGCTGGTGGCGCTCTTTCTCGGGCTGATCGTCTTCGCCCTGCTCGACTACCAGGTGGCGGTGTGGCGGTCGGACCAGTTCGTGGGACTGGTGACCAAGACCGACGCGCTCTACTTCGCGGTGATCACCCTGGCCACGGTCGGCTACGGCGACGTCTACGCCGCCGGTCAGTGGGCCCGCGGGCTGGTGATTGTGCAGATCCTCTACAACGTGGCGGTGCTCGCCACGGGCGGGGCGGCGCTGGTCGACTGGCTCCGCCAGCATCCGGGACCACCTCGGGGGCGCGGTGCCGGGACGGAGCCGCCGTGATGAGGCGGAGGAACGCCGTCGAGTGGTTCTGGCGCCGGCTGCCGGAGATCGCCCTCGCGGCCTGCGCCGGCGCCAGCGACTTGCTGGCCGTCCTCACCCACGGGGGTGCCTTCGCCAGCGTCATCACCGGCAACCTCGTCCTGGTCGGAGCCGAATTGGTGGCGGAAGTGGGGCTGGGCATGCTGGCCCCGGCGACCGCCGTGGGTGGGTTCGCGATCGGGGTCACGCTCTGGAGCCTGCTGGGGCGGTCCCGGCCCCAGACGGTAGTCGGTCTCCTCGTCGTCGAGTTGGTGCTACTGGTCGGATACGCCGTCGGATGGTTGGTGACCTCTGGTCGGCCGGACATGGTGGCGGGGACGGTGATGCTCGCGGTTGTCGCTGCCGCGATGGGGGGTCAGAGCGTCGTCTCGCTGCGGATGCATGCCTTCACGACCTACTTCACCGGGGCGCTCACCAGCGCCGTGCAGCATCTGGTCGCCCGTACCCCTGAGCAGCGACTCGCCGGAGTGCGCTAGCTCGCGGCGCTGGTCGTGGGCGCGGGCATCGCGGGGCTCCTGCTCCGGTACCTGCGCTGGTCCGCACCGCTGCTCCCGCCGCTGCTGCTCACCGCGGCCATCGTGGGCCGACTGTGGCACCTCCGCTCCGGGTTCATCCAGCGGGTGCGGGACGCACCGCAGTCGTCCTTGGACAGATAGGGCAGTGAGTGGGGCTCGGGTGGTCACGCGAAAGCCGCCGGCAGGAGTCGATCCGGCGGTGGTGAGGGACGAGGCCGGGCGAGTCAGCGGTGTGGTGGATACGATGCGAGTGCCGGGATAGTGCATCAACCTTCTTGGTGGATGCCGTCTCCGCCGGATTATGGTTTATTAGGGTTTAGTCCGTTCCAGATGGTCGACGTCCTGCCCATGCCAGCCACGATCGCCGATCCCGGCGAGGCGGGGAAAGCTTTGTAAGGCCACTTCACTGTGTGAAACATGCGCTCGCGCACTGGGATAGAATGCGGCCGCCGATGTCGCCGCGTCACTCCGGGTAGAAGTCTGCCCATGGCGGTCGCGGCCGGAGTGGAGGAGGAGCCCTGAGGTCGCTTCAGCGGGTTGTTTCGATCCTGGAGAGCGTCGCCCAGGCAAACGTCCCCGCAACACCTGCCCGTGTGAGCGAGGAAACCGGTCTCTCCTTGTCGACGGTCTCCCGGATCATGCGTGACCTCACCGAAGAGCGGATGCTTGACCGCCTCGACGACGGTTCCTACATGCTCGGGTTCCGGGTATTCCGGCTCGTTCGCAGTGCGCGGGAAAGTAGCGATCCCATGGCCGTCATCCATCGGATGTTGGCCGATCTACGCGACCGGACGGGCGAAACCGTCTCGTTGAATGTCCGCCAGGGCGACAACCGGGTCTGCATCGCATCGGCCAACAGTCGGGCTGAACTGCGCCGAGTCGTCCCGGTGGGCGACGTGCTCCCGTTGGTGGGAACGGCGAGCGGCGATGTGCTGTTGGCGGCGCTACCGGCCGATGAACAGCTCGCCGTCATTCGGCGGGCGGAGAATGCCGAGCCGGAGCAGGACCTGCTGGACCGTCTGCAGCGCACGGCGGCCCGCGGTTGGTCCGCGCGTAGCGACAGTCTCGTCGCCGGAGTGACGGGCGTGGCCGTCCCCGTCTGGTCCGACGGCGACGAGAAGGTCATCGCCGCCCTCACCCTGTCCAGCCCCACGTCCCGCATGTCGCTCGACGCGGCGGAGAAGTGGGTGCCCGACATGGAGAATGTGGCGCGCCGTCTCTCGCCCTGGGTAGAGCCCTTCTAGCAAGCAATATTCGCGTCTGTAATTACGTTCGCGCCCGCAGTGTCCCGTGCCTTGGGACGCTGCGGGCGTCTTTGCATTGGGGAACGGCTGGTTCCCGTACCAGCTTTTCGACAACCCGGAACCCCGTGGTGGAGCATTCGCAGAACAAGAGCGACTCCTACTGAGTGAGAGTTCCTCCTGCCAGGTGAGTGCTGCGGAAGGGGTACCGCTGTGGATCAGCTGCTGAGGGCAACCTGGTTCGCTTCGATGGGCGACGACGTGCAGGAGCAGGCCATCGTGCGGCTCTTGCAGGACCGGTCGGCTATCGGGGAGAGCGCCGGCTACCGGCTGAACGATGGCGGGCGCGACATGCAGGCACTCGCCGCCCGCCTGGCTCGACTTGACCTCGGCAGCGAGCGGAAACCCACTTGGCTGGTTTTGACCTCGCTCAGCGACCTCAAGAGCGCCATGGAGGTTGAGCGCGATCTGCGTTCCGCGGAGGAAGCGTTGGCGCCCGACATCACCGTCGTCAGTCGTGCGCTCTATCGCCAAATCACTGGGCGGCCCGGGCCGCTCGCCGAGACCACCACCGGGTTCGGGCCGGCGATCCAGTTCGGCACGTTCAGCATGCAGTCTCCCGAGGATGAATGGGATCTCGCGGACTGGTACGAGACCCTTCGCCTCCCGGAGTTTTCTCGTGTCAACGGTGCTATCCGAGTGCGTCGATACGTCTCCGTGGCCGGCCCCGCCAAGTTCGCGGTGCTGTACGAGTTCGAGCTCTCTGCGAGTCCCGTCTCGACCACTTTGAGCGCCCCATGGAGGCGCACGCTCTGAACGATGACCACCCGACCGGACGAATCGTCGCGCGGACCATCCACGCTCCGATGTCGCCCAGCATCGGTCAGCGGGTGGACCGGTAAGACCGGTCGGCCGCCTGAGGGTCATCGCCCTCTGTCCCATCCCCCGTACGCGCCATCCCGCGACTGTTTGTGAGGCAATATGTATCCACGTTCGTTTTTTGCCAGAACCCGCCGCCGTGGGCACCTCATCGGCGCCCTCGCCATGGTCGTCGCCTTGGCCGCCTGTGGTGGCCCCACCGCACCAGCGTCGAGCGGGACGGGAGCAGATGAGATCCGTCCCGTCCGCATCGCGGTGACGAACAACCTCGTCGGCCTGCCCCTGTTCGTCGGCGTCGAGCAAGGGATCTTCGCTGAGAACGGACTCGACGTCACGCTCAACGTGGTAGCGAGCGGTAACGATGCCGCGCGGGCGTTGCAGGCTGGTGACGTCGACTTCGCCCTCGCCAGCACGGTGAGCCTGGTCGCGATCCGGTCCGGGGGTGTGGACGTATCCCTGGTGGTCATGACCAATGGCGACGCCACCAACTCCTCGTACGACCTGGGCAACGGCATCCTTGCACGCACCGACAGCGGTATCACCAAGGATGATCCGCGGAGCATTGTCGGTAAGACCATCGCCACGAACGTGGGCGGCTCACCAGCGGCTTACCTGCTCGGATACCTGGAGGCCCACGGTATCTCGGCCGATGATGTGGAGATCCTCAACACCCCTGTACCGGAGACGGTGCCTGCGCTGGAGCAGGGGTTGGTGGACGCAATCGCCACTGTGGAGCCGCAGTTGTCGGCCGCCCGCTTGGCTCTCGGCGACAACGCCGTCCTGATTTCGCAGCTCGAGGGGTACACGACGGCCGCGGTCGGCTTGGTCGCGATGGCCGACACGATCGACGAGGAAGCGGAGCTGATCGAGAAGATCGTTCGATCGGTCGCCCAGGCGGCGAAGTACACGCGGGACAACCCCGACAGCGCGGTGCGGTCTACCCTCACCTACATCAGCGGGTTGGAGTACGACGTTGCGCGCCTGTCGCACGAAGTCGCCGTTAATGATCCGCGTATCTCGATCTGCACCGTGCAAGCTCTGGAGCGGGGCATCGAGGACGCGCTAGAGGCGGGCCAGATCACCCAGGCGATCGAGCCGCAGGACGCAGTGGCGGCCCACGCCATCGACGCGCTGGTCCAGTCAGATCCGGAGCTGTTCGACGACCTCCCCGCCGTACCGACCTCCGTCGAGGAGTGCAGCCGTGCCGCGGCATGACGTAGAGCAGAAGTCCCGCCCCGGGGTAGCCCTCGGTGGGACGGACGAGGGCACCGCACCGACCGCGGGCATCGTGGTGGAGAACGTCAGTCACTGGTTCGTCGGGAGAGGTCGGGAACCAGTGCACGCCCTGGACAACGTCTCCCTCACCATCGACATTGGCGAGTTCGTCACGATCGTGGGGCCGAGCGGCTGTGGCAAGTCGACCCTGCTCAAGGTCATCGCCGGGTTGACGCAGCCGACCAGCGGTACCGCCACCTTCCAGGGCAAGCCGATCAACGGGCCGTCGCCGGAGCGAGGCGTTGTTTTCCAGGAACTCGCGCTGCTGCCCTGGCGGACGGTGCGGCGCAACATCGGCCACGGCCTGGAGATCGCCGGCGTACCGAAGTCTGTACGGGAACAGCGGGTCGCTGAGCTGATCGAGATGATCGGTCTGACCGGGTTCGAAGACCACTACCCGCATGAGCTCTCCGGTGGAATGCGTCAGCGGGTCGCGGTCGCACGGACCTGGGCCACAGATCCCACCGCCATTCTCATGGATGAGCCATTCGGCGCGGTCGACGCGCAGACCAGGCTCAGCCTCCAGCAGGAGCTGCTCAGAATGGCGGCGGGGAGCCGTAAGGCGATCCTGTTCATCACGCACAGCGTGGAGGAGGCCGTGTTCCTCGG
Organism: uncultured Actinomycetota bacterium; assembly: GCA_963809545.1. Lineage (GTDB taxonomy): Bacteria > Actinomycetota > Actinomycetes > Mycobacteriales > Micromonosporaceae > Natronosporangium. Next base: position 996,178 of record CAWEKD010000005.1, read on the forward strand.
CGATCGCGTCGTGGTCATGTCCCGACGGCCCGGTGTGATCAAGGAGGACGTACGGATCGACCGCGCCCGCGATCAACGGACGCTGGAAGAGTTTCTCGCCGATCCGGAAATCCACGAGATCCAGTCCCACATCATGCGGGCCGTCCGAGAGGAGGTCTGACGGTGGCCACCGCCGTCGACCAGAAGAGGCCGCGGTTGGGCGCGGGATTGCCGGCGTCTCGGCCGGAGCCGCTCCATTCCCCGACTGTCGCCAGGGCGATTCTTCGATTCTCGGGTAGTGTCCTGCGCGCCGGTCTACCGTTCCTCTGTCTGATCGCCGTCTGGCAGCTGGTCAAGGCAGCCTTCGGTCTCCCAGACCGCGTGCTGGCGTCGCCGATGGCCGTGGTCCAGGAAGGGAAAGAGCTGCTCCGGCTGGGCGTCATCTGGCAGTACGCCGCGGACAGCCTGCTACGCCTCATTCAGGCGTCCCTGATCAGCATCGCGATCGGCGTGCCGCTCGGCCTGCTGATTGGCAGCAGCCGCAGTGCCGCGTTGGCGTCGGAGCGGTTCATCCAGTTCCTACTCGGGGTCTCGGGGGTGGCGTGGCTTCCCCTGGCGATCATTTGGCTCGGATTCACTGAGCGGACCGTGCTCACCGTCGTGGTCTATACCGCCGTGCTGCCCATCGTCATGAGCACGGTCCATGGCATCCGATCCATCCCGACCATCTACGTCGACTGTATGTCCACTCTGGGGCATCCCGGCTACGCGTCATTCGGGACGTGGTACCTTCCCGGCGCTCTGACCAACATCCTCACCGGGATCCGGACCGGGATCGGTACGGCTGGCGGGCGCTGATCGGTTCAGAGATGGTGGTGGGCTTGGGCGGACTGGGCTTCCTCTATCTCTAGACGCTCGATCCTTCGGTCAAGTCGATCAGATCATCGTTGGCATGATTGTGATCGGTGTGCTCTTCATCACGATCGATCGATTGCTGCTGGGGCCGTTCGAACGGCTGACCGTGGGCGCTGGACGCCTGAAGGAGGCCGACTGTGAGCACGTCGACACTGCCGCCACCGTCGGTGTCCGCCTGGTCGGCAGACGACCGATCTGCGGGTCAACATGATCCGTGCGCCATCATATTCTCAGCCCGTTCGCGTACGGCCTTCGCGGCCTGGGCCTTCGCGACAGCGGTGGTCAAGCCGCCCGCCGCCACCTTGGCCCAGCCCGGCCGCTGTCAGGAACGAGCTCTTCCGCATGGCCGGTACGGGCGAACTGTGGCAGCACTTCTTGGCGAGCGTCCGGCGACTGTTCATCGGCATCCCGGTAGGGGTCACCACGGGGCTGGCTGTGGGGTTCGCGGTCGGCCGCAGTCAGTGGGTCGCGCGATTCGTCGAACCCATCGCGTCGTTGTTCATCGGAATCTCCGGCCTGGCCTGGATCCCCTTGGCGATCCTGTGGTTCGGCATCGGCGATGCGATGGTCACCTTCATCGTCTGGAACGCCGTCTTCTTCGTCGTGATGCTCAACACCGCAACCGGTGTACGGGCCGTGCCGCTGCAGCAGGAGCAGGCGATCCGGACCCTCGGGGGCGAACGGATGACCGTCCTGCGACAAGACGTTTTTCCCGGCGCCCTGCCGCACATCATGCTCGGCATTCGCACGGGGGTTGGCTTCGCATGGCGCTCCTTAGTTGCAGCGGAGCTAATCGGGGCCACGCTCGGCCTAGGACAGCTCATCTACTCCGGCATGGCGTTCTTCCGCTCCGACATAGTGATTGGCGGATGCATCATGCTCGGTCTCCTCGGTCTGCTCACTGACCGGTTGATCCTCGGACCGATTGAGCGCCGCACAGTCGAGCGCTGGGGCATGTTGAAGGAGGTCGGAGGCGTGAGAGTGCTCCGTAACCGTGACGTCATCCGGTTGGCGGCCGGGATTCTGCTTCGGCCCTGACCCTGGGCGGTCAGCAACTGATCGGCTGGCTGTCGTCCGGCGGCAAGATCGACCCGTCGTTGCGTGAGGCGACCGAGCCGGTGGCGGTGACGGTCACTCTGGTAGAGGGAACCGATGCGATTCACCTCAACCAGTTGCGTCGAGCCGGGACGTTCGCTGGGCGACCGAGTGAACAGGAAGTCAACCTCACCCGCGTGGCGCCTGAGAACCTCGACTGGCTGGCTCGCCAGGTGTGGGTCACTGAGATTCGGCCGGCGCGATGACGATGATGTCAAGGCGATAGCGGAGGAGTACGGGGCGGCTGGCCCGTGGGTGACCCTGATCACGGGGGGCTCGTAGCCGCGCCGACGTGGGAGCAGCAGGTGCGAGGCCCGTCGCCGAACCTGGCCGACGTGGCGCGTGTCCTGGTCGTGGAGTTGGCGGGCTACGGCGGTAACCGGATACCGGACGATGTTCCGCCCCCGTCGTTCGCGCAGTGGGCCGATTCGGTGGCCGCGCTCTGGACTGAGCGAGGCATTGAACGCTCGGTCGTCGTCGGATTCTCCATGGGTGGGTTCGTCGCGCAACTGCTGGCAGCGCGGCACCCGGAGCGGGTGCAGGGTCTCGTACTGACCGGCACTGGCGCCAAGGCGTCGGCCCCACAGGCGGAAGCCTTTCGGGAACGAGCAGCGAAACTCACCGAGCATGGGCCGGCGGCCGAAGTGACCGCCCACCTCGCGTTGGCATTCTCGGACCGGTTCCGGGCCGAGCAGCCTGCGCTGGTGGCCAGGTACGGCGAACATATCGCGGCCGGGGACGCCCGCGTGATGGCGACGATGTTCCGCAACCTTGCGGAGTTGGACCTACGTCCGGGACTGAGTCGGCTGCGGTGCCCGGTCCGGGTCATCTGCGGCGAGGTCGATCCCGCCTTTGGTCCGGCGGTAGCCCAAGAACTGTGTGACGCGATCCCCAGGGCCGACCTGGTCGTCGTGCCGTCCGTCGGTCACACCGTGCAACTGGAGAACGGGAAAGCCTTCAATGCGGCCGTCGAGCAGTTTCTGGCCCGTGCGTGCGACTTCGGAGGGAACTTTGCGTAACCGCTCCTTGGCTGGCACGATGGTTGTCGATTTGACGCAGATCGTTTCTGGCGCCGTCACCACCATGATGCTGGCCGACTTCGGTGCCGAAGTGATCAAGATTGAGCCGATCGGTGGGGAGACCTACCGCAAGGCCGGCTACCCTCTGGAGGGTCCAGGCGGTAAGACCAATCTCAACATTCTGCGCTACTCCCGCGGAAAGCGCAGCGTCGAGCTCAACCTCAAGACCGAGGCCGGCAAGCGTATCCTCGACCAGCTCATCGCGCAGGCCGACGTCCTCGTGGAAAACTTTCGGCCCGGGTCCTCGCGCGCCTGGGATTCCCCTGGTCCCGGTTGCAGGAGCTGAACGAGCGGCTGATCTACACGACCATCAGTGGATTCGGCCACGATGACCTCCTCCCCAGCCCGTACCGTGACCGGCCCGCTTACGCGATCATCGCCGAGGCGATGGCCGGGCTGACTCACCTCGCCGGCGAAGCCGATCGTCCGCCGGCGTGGATGGGGTTTGCGATGTCTGACATCTTCTCGGGCACGTGCGCATTCGCCGGCACGCTCATCGCGTTGCGCGACCGTGACCGTACCGGGCGCGGCACCCGGGTCGACATTGGAATGTTCGATGCCGCGCTGCTCATGAACGACCTGCCGATGGCCTATCAGATGATGGTCGGTGAGACCATGGGGCGCGGGCAGTACGCCTTGCAGTCGCCGTGGGGTCCGTTCGTCGCCAAGGACGGATACGTCATCATCGCGGTGCTGAACCTACGGGAGTGGCAGGCGCTCTGCGCCGCCATCGAGCGGCCCGATCTGGCCGACGACCCCAACCTGGCCACCGGCCTGCAGCGCTCGAAGGCGCACGAGGAAGTGGTCCGTCCGGCCATCGAAGCCTGGACCAGGTCGCGCAGCCGTGCCGAGATCGTCGACACCCTTCTCGCGGCGCGGGTCCCGGCCGCTCCCGTGAACACCGCGGCCGACCTGGTGAATGACCCGCAGGTGGTGGCCCGGAAGATGTTGCAGCCCACGCTCACCCGTGAGCTGGGCAAGATATCCACAATTGGCAATCCCATCAATGTGGGCAGCTCGCCGGTCAAGGATGAGCTCGCCACCCTCCCCTCGCTCGGGGAGGACACCGACGACATTCTGCGGGAGCGGCTCGGCCTGGACGATGCCGAGCTGGACAAGCTGCGCGCTGATGCGGTGATCGGCGGCCGATCCTGACCTGATCGATCTTGGAGCTCAAATGACTGTTTCCACCACCCCTCCACCACGTATCCCACCGGTCACTGAGCCGAGCCCGGAGGTCGCCGAAGCGCTGGCGAAGACGCTGTCCAAGGACGGACGTCCGCTGAACATCTTCGCGACGCTTGCACAACATCCGCGTCTCCTGAAGCGGTTCAACGTCCTCGGCGGCATGTTTCTCGCGCATGGGCGGCTACCCGCGCGGGAACGGGAGTTGGTAGTGCTGCGCGTGGCGTGGCGCTGCCAATGCGTGTACGAGTGGGGCCAGCACGTGGTGATCGGACGGAAGGCCGGGATCACGGATGAAGAACTTGCGGCCCTGACCCGTCCGGTCTCCGAGGGCGGATGGTCCCCGGCCGACGCCACCCTCCTCACGTTCACCGACGAACTGCTCGACCGGGTCGACGTATCCGACGAGGTGTGGCAGGCCGCCGCCGAGCGTCTCAGCGACGATCAGCTCATCGAGCTGACCATGCTCGTGGGCTTCTACCGCATGGTCGCCGGTTTCCTCAACGCCGTGCGGGTAGAGCGTGAACCCGGACTGCCCGGATGGCTGAACGATGCGACTGAGGGTGCCTGATGGCACGCCTGCGAGATGTGGACATCGTCGGGGTCGCCACCACACCGTTCGGCAAGCACCTCGACCGTAGCCTCGGTTCTCTGGCCGGTGAGGCCGCCGAAGGCGCGCTGGCGGACGCCGGCCTAGCGCCCACTGATGTGGAGTATGTGGTCTTCAGCAATGCGGCAGAGGGGGTGCTCACGGGTCAAGAGATGATCCGTGGCCAGGTCGCCTTGAAGGGCACTGCTCTGGCCGGCCTTCCCATAATCAACACTGAGAACGCCTGCGCCTCGGGAAGTGCGGCTGCTCACCTCGCCTGGCTCGCGGTGGCGTCCGGGTTGGTGGATACCGCCATCGCCATCGGCGCCGAGAAACTGCACCACGCTGACAAAGCACGCTCATTCCTGGCGATCGAATCCGGGACCGACCTCACCCTCGATCGCGAGGGGGCCGAGGTAGCGGGCAGCTCGGTCATGATGGGCGCTTACGCCAAGGAGGCCCGCGCGTACGCCCAGCAGTACGGCGACATCACCGCCGCCCTGGCCGCCATCGCCTGCAAGAACCGTGCCTACGCCAGCGACAACCCGTACGCTCAGTTCCGCACTCCGATCACCGCGGATGATGTCGCGGCCAGTCGCCTGGTCGCCGATCCGCTCCGACTGCTGACCTGCTCCCCGTTGACCGACGGCGCCGCCGCGCTCGTCTTCCGCCCAGCCGGTACCGGTGTGACCGGTGGGCGGCCCGCCGTGCGAGTCGCGGTATCGACGTCAGTCAGCAATGGGCCGGAGGGGCCGGTAGTCGCCCGCGCGTCTCAGTCCGCCTATGCCCAAGCGGGCATCGGCCCGGACGAGGTCGACGTCTTCCAATTGCACGACGCCTGCGCGTTCGCCGAGCTGTTGCAGTACGAGCAGGTGGGCATCGCCGCGCCAGGAACCGCCGCCGCCGCGGTGCAGGAGGGCCGTACCGGCCCAGGCGGTGACAGCCCGGTCAACACCGACGGTGGACTGCTCTCCCGGGGGCACGCCCTGGGAGCGACCGGCCTCGCGCAACTGGCTGAGCTGGTCCGCCAGCTACGGGGCGAGGCGGGAGCGCGGCAGGTCGCCAACGCTCGCCATGGCTTGTGCGTCAACGCCGGGGGGTGGATGGGCACGGACTACGCCACGGCTTTCGCGACGCTTCTGGTGAAAGCCTGAGCTGCGCGGACCGATAGTGGAGAAAGGGGAATCAGTGGACTACTACCAGAAGGGTCAACAGGTTCTGGTCGATCTGGGATGGAACAAGGACCTCAACTCGAGACCTCCGCTCGCTGACCTGGACCAGGGGTTCTGGGACCACACGCTGGAAAATCTTCTCGGACGGGTCTGGGGGCGTCCCGGCCTCAGCGTGCGTGACCGGGAGATCGTCGTGCTGTCGGTCCTGGCTGCGGTGGTGAGCCCGGTCGGGATCGCTACCCACCTGCGCAAGGCGCACTACATCGGTCTGTCCGAACGCCAGGTGCGGGAAATCCTCGTCATCGTGGGCGCGCTCGCGGGCTGGGAGACCACTGCGGCGGCCGCCGCACAGTTCGACCGGCACCTGGCCGAACCCAATTCGAGTTGGCCGGAGTCGCAGCGGGTGCGTCAGGAGGAACGGCCGGACGTGTCGGTGGAGGCCGTGGTGCGGCAGCTCCTCGACCTGGGTATCCCGGGAGACAACAGTGCCCAGATTGCTGAGCGGGCGGCACAGGCACCGCTGCCGGAGCGTGCCCAGGCCGACATCGCCCTCATGAGCGACGGCCCATCGCTATCCGCCCGTGACCGGCAGATCGTCATCATCTCGGCGCTCATCGCCATGAACTCCGACGACGTACGGGCTCACTTCGCGAACCGTGATCACGTCGGGCTCACCGAGGTCGAGCTGCGCGAGATCGTCATGCAGGCCGGCTACTACTGTGGCTGGCCGAAGTTCGCGGAGGCGACGGTGCGGCTGAACAAGGTGCTGCGGGCCTCGGCCTCCGAGAGCTGACGACAGCGCTGAACCTGCGGAACAGTTTCGCCGTAGCCCAGGTCGTCATGCTCCGCTATTCCATCGGAAACATCTCCGCGTGAGTGGAGCCGCGTAGGTCTGGAGATGTCACCGGAGCGGAGGGTGTCCATGTTCGACTTCGCTGGCTCGAGGTCGGACATGGACACCCTCCTAGCCACGTCGCACTAGGAGCGCCATGAGCCGGTCAAAGTCCACTGCTGAGTCTGCCCCCGCGTTGCATGTTCCGGTTTATCCGGTGCGGTTTGTGACTGCGGCGAGTTTGTTTGATGGGCATGATGCGGCGATCACGATTATGCGGCGGTTGCTGCAGAGTCAGGGTGCTGAGGTTGTGCATTTGGGGCATGACCGGAGTGTGGAGGAGGTGGTGACGGCTGCGGTGCAGGAGGATGTGCAGGGGGTGGCTGTCTCCTCCTATCAGGGTGGGCATGTGGAGTATTTCAGCTACCTGGTGCAGCGGTTGGCTGAGCGGGGGGCTGGGCATGTGCGGGTGTTTGGTGGTGGTGGGGGGACGATTGTTCCGGAGGAGATTGAGCTGTTGGCCCGGCGGGGGGTGCGGATTTTCAGTCCGCAGGATGGGCAGCGGCTTGGTTTGCCGGGGATGATCAATGAGTTGATCCGGGCGTGTGATGTGGATCTGTCTGTCCGGGGTCCGGATGTGGCGGCGGTGCGGGCGGGGGATCAGGCGGCGTTGGCGCGGGCGATCACGGTGTTGGAGGCCGGTGCTGATCCGAAGCTTGCGGAGGTGGTGCGGGCTGCGGCGGCGGAGCGGTCTGTGCCGGTGTTGGGGATCACGGGGACGGGGGGTTCGGGGAAGTCGTCGTTGACGGATGAGTTGGTGCGGCGGCTGCGGCGGGATAGTGGGGATTCGGTGCGGGTGGCGGTGTTGGCGGTGGATCCGACCCGTCGCCGGGGTGGGGCGTTGTTGGGTGACCGGATCCGGATGAACAGTATTGCTCCGGAGGTGGTGTATTACCGGTCGTTGGCGACTCGGACTCCTGGTGTGCAGGTGCCGGAGCATCTTGCTGACATTATCGCTGCGTGTAAGGCTGCTGGTTATGACTTGGTGATTGTGGAGACGCCGGGGATCGGTCAGGGGGATGCGGCGATTGTGCCGTACTCGGATGTGTCGTTGTATGTGATGACGCCGGAGTACGGGGCGCCCAGCCAGCTGGAGAAGATCGACATGCTGGATCTGGCTGATGTGGTGGCGATCAACAAGTTTGAGCGGCGTGGGGCGCAGGACGCGTTGCGGGATGTGGCCCGGCAGATGGTGCGGAACCGGGAGCAGTTCGGTACTCCGTGGCAGGAGATGCCGGTGTTCGGCACGAGCGCGGCCCGGTTCAACGATGACGGGGTGACTGCTCTCTACCACCATCTCAAGCAGCTGCTTGTCGAGCGTGGGCTTCCCGCTTTCTCCGGGGTGTTGCCGAGGGTGTCGGGGCGGACGTCGACGGGGTTGCGGTCGGTGATTCCGCCGGGGCGGGAGCGGTATCTGGCGGAGATCGCGGATACGGTGCGGCGGTATCACGCCACTACGGAGGAGCAGGTGGAGGTGGTGCGGAAGCGGCAGCATCTGCGCACCACCCGGGAGCTGCTGGCCCGGAAAGGTGATCCTGCGGAGGCGTCGGTGGCGGCGTTGTTGGCGCAGGTGGAACAGCAGCTTGATGGTGATGTCCGGGAGTTGTTGGCGAAGTGGCGGGAGGTCCGCGCCCGCTATGAGGGCGACGAGTACGTGTACACGGTGCGCGGTAGGGAGATCCGGGCGCCGTTGACGCGTACCACTTTGTCGGGTACGCGGTTGCCGCGGGTGGCGTTGCCGCGGGATGAGGACGAGGGGGAGCTGCTGCGGTTTTTGCGGAAGGAGAACCTGCCGGGGTTCTTCCCGTTCACCGCCGGGGTGTTCCCGTTGAAGCGTACCGAGGAGACCCCGGCGCGGATGTTCGCCGGGGAGGGGGACGCGTTTCGTACCAATCGGCGGTTCCACCTGCTGAGTGAGGGTCAGCCGGCCATCCGGTTGTCCACGGCGTTTGATTCGGTCACGTTGTATGGGCGGGATCCGGATCCGCGCCCGGACATCTACGGCAAGATCGGCACCTCTGGGGTGTCGATCGCCACCGTGGATGACATGCGGGAGTTGTATGCCGGGTTTGACCTGTGTGCCCCGAACACGTCGGTGTCGATGACGATCAACGGGCCGGCCCCGGCGATCCTGGCGATGTTCTTCAACGTGGCCATCGACCAGCAGCTGGACCGGTTCCGCAAGGAGCAGGGTCGGGAGCCCACGCCGGAGGAGGCCGCGCAGATCAGAGCCAGGGCGTTGTCGACGGTGCGGGGCACGGTGCAGGCCGACATCCTCAAGGAGGATCAGGGGCAGAACACCTGCATCTTCTCCACCGAGTTCGCGTTGCGGGCCATGGCCGACATCCAGGAGTGGTTCATCGCCAACCAGGTCCGCAACTTCTACTCGGTGAGCATCAGCGGCTACCACATCGCCGAGGCCGGGGCGAACCCGATCACCCAGCTGGCGTTCACCCTGGCCAACGGCTTCACCTATGTGGAGGCGTACCTGGCCCGCGGTATGCACATTGATGATTTTGCCCCGAATTTGTCGTTCTTCTTCTCCAACGGCATGGACGCCGAATACTCGGTGATCGGGCGGGTGGCGCGTCGGATCTGGGCGATCGCCATGCGGGACCGCTACGGGGCCAACGAGCGGTCGCAGAAGCTGAAGTACCACGTGCAGACCTCGGGCCGGTCGCTGCATGCGCAGGAGATGGCGTTCAACGACATCCGCACCACCCTGCAGGCGTTGTGCGCCATCTACGACAACGCCAACAGTCTGCACACCAACGCCTACGACGAGGCGATCACCACCCCCACCGAAGAATCCGTCCGGCGGGCGTTGGCGATCCAGATGATCATCGACGCCGAGTGGGGGCTGGCCGACAACGAGAACGTGCTGCAAGGCTCGTTCATCATCGACCAGCTCACCGACCTGGTGGAAGAAGCCGTACTGGCCGAGTTCGACCGTCTAGCCGACCGGGGTGGGGTGCTGGGGGCGATGGAGACCGGCTACCAGCGGGGCCGGATCCAGGACGAGTCGATGCTGTATGAGCAGAAGAAACACGACGGGTCCCTGCCGATCATCGGGGTCAACACCTTCCTGACCGAGGACTCCCACAAACCGGTGGACAAGATCGAACTCGCCCGGGCCACCGAAGAAGAGAAACAGTCCCAGCTGAAACGGCTGGCGGACTTCCACACCCGCCACGCCCACGAAGCCCCCGCCGCCCTCGAACGCCTCAAAACAGCAGCCACCAGCGGCGGTAACCTCTTCGAAGCCCTCATGGACGCCGTCCGCTACTGCTCCCTCGGACAGATCAGCGACGCGTTCTTCGAAGTCGGCGGCCAATACCGCCGCAACATGTGATCCCGATCGAGCCAGCAGGCGGCGGCTCCGGCCACCAGGGCTGAGTAGTCGGCGGCATGAGGTGGGTCGGCAAGGATACCGGATACTCCGACCTGGAGGTCACGCTGCTCATCGAGGTGAGGTCCTGGTAGGACGGGGCTAAGTGACCTCAGGTTCGGTCGGGCCCGCTGCCAGCGTTGGCTGACGGAGCTGTCCAGCCAGCCAACGGCGCAACCATTCTGTGAAGGAGATCCCCTCGGGGAAGCATCCTTGCTCGTCCACGTGAGGATCGAAGCCCCACATCATTGCCGATGGGGCAGAACAGTCGACGTACGAGTAAATGGCGCATCCCCAGTAGGCGATCGGAAAAGACCAGGGAACTCCTGCGGGTCCAGTAGATTTGCCGCCGTCATTCCCAGGTCGTCCGTGTGTCCGCCAGCGACCCCCAGGATGCCGTAGCCGGGACCGAAACCACCGTTGGCGACCTCACGATAGAGCCGACGGAGCAACGGCGGTAACCGATGACCGAGCCGTCGTTCGGCGTCCGCTACCGCCTCGGCGGAGGCGGGTGCGAGTGGCGGCAGCGGATCCACCGCTCCCACCGCCTTGGCGGCGAGGTGCTCCTGGGACCCGCGCTCTACCAGCCAACGGACCTCCTCGTCGGAGGGGGTCAGCACCCAGCCGCCATCCGCATCAAGGTAGCCAGGGCGGACGAAGACCTGATCGCGGTAGTCGAGTGCAGCCACGCGAACGGCGATCGCTCGGAAGATCTCCTCTTCCCGCATCCGCGGAGTATCGCAGGCCGCGAGCAGACGCCAACGACGCTGACCCGTACCCCACTCGACCCGCGAGCGGACCGACGCGGGTCGGGGTGCCGTTGGTGCCTTCCCGCTGCCTCCTCGTCGGAGGGCCAGGCCCGAGGAAGCCGAAGACCCCTCCTCGGAGGGGTCTTGACCAGCGATCTCTATTGGTCGGGGTGGCGGGATTTGAACCCACGGCCTCTTCGTCCCGAACGAAGCGCGCTGCCAAGCTGCGCCACACCCCGAGGTATGCCGTCAGTAATAGTAGCGGACACCCGCCGGGAAGGCCCAGGGGGTTCCCCCGTGCCGGTGGAGCGCGGGGAACGGCGAGCCCCGACCAGAGGTGTCCGCTCCCCGCGCGCGAGTCGGTCAGCGAGGGATCAAGGTGAGGATGCTCGCCTCCGGGCGGCAGGCGAACCGGATCGGTGCGGTCGGGTGGGTACCCACCCCGGCGGATACATGCAGCCAGGTCGTGGTCTGGTCCGCCTCCGGCGGCCACGGGTGCAGCCCCCGGGCCAGGCGACGATCCAGGCCGCAGTTGGTGACCAGGGCCCCGACCCCGGGCACCCGCACCTGGCCGCCGTGAGTGTGCCCAGCCAACAGCAGGGTGAATCCGTCGGCGGCCATCGCGTCCAGCACCGCTGGTTCCGGGGTGTGGGTCACCCCGAGGTGGACCGCGGCTTCGGCGGAGACGGGGCCCGCGACCGCGGAGTAGTCGTCCCGCTCCAGGTGCGGGTCGTCCACCCCGACCGCCTCGACGGTCCGGCCACCGGCCTGGAAGGTGGTGCGAGCATTGTTCAGGTCGTGCCAGCCGGCTTCGGTCAGCAGCTCCCGCAGATCCTCCGTCGGCAGCGGCTCCCCGTGCACGTACTCCCGGTCCCGGTTGAAGTAGCGCAGCGGGTTGTGCCACACCGGCCCGCTGTAGTCGTTGGAGCCGAACACGAACACCCCGGGATAGTCGAACAGCGGCCCGAACGCCTGCGCGACCGCCGGCACCGCCTCCGGGTGGGCCAGGTTGTCGCCGGTGACCACCACCAGGTCGGGGTCGAGTCCGGCCAGCTCCGCCACCCACTGCTGCTTGCGGCGTTGCCCCGGCATCATGTGCAGGTCAGACAGGTGCAGGATCCGGAACGGCTCCGCGTCCGAGTCGAGCACCGGTACGTCGTACCGCCGCAGCGTGAACATGTTCCGCTCCACCAGGGACGCGTACGCGAACGTGCCCGCTCCCAGCGCGACGAGGCCGCCGCCGATCCATCCCACAGTCCGTATCCGCATGGTCGCCAGCCTAACCGGCCGGCGCACCCCCGCCCGTCGACGTATATTCCGGCGGCAGCGCGCCCCGAACCCGGTAGGTTGAGGCGACATGGGCACGCTCAAGGATCGGCTGAATGAGGACCTGCGCGCGGCGATCAAGGCGCGGGACGAGATCACGACCGCTACGTTGCGGATGGCGTTGACAGCGGTACGCAACGCCGAGGTGGGCGGGGACACGGTTCGGGACCTGCCGGACGACGAGGTTATCGCGGTGCTGAACCGGGAGGTGCGGAAGCGGCGGGAGGCGGTGGAGGCCTACACCGAGGCTGGCCGCGCCGAGCTGGCCCAGCGGGAGCAGGCTGAGCTCGACGTGCTCACTCGCTACCTGCCCGCCCAGCTGTCGGATGAGGAGCTGTCGGAACTGGTGTCCCGGGTGCTGGCGGCCGGCGGGTTCAGCGGCATGAAGGCGATGGGGCCCGCGATGAAGGCGGTGCAGGCGGAAGTGGCCGGTCGGGCGGAAGGGCGCCGGGTAGCCGACGAGGTGCGCCGCCAGCTCACCCAGAGCTGACCGGCGGCCCCGGTCACCACGGAGCCCGGTCACCCAGGCGCTGGGGAGCGGTTGCCGGCGGAGACGACCGTGCCGGGTGCCCGGCCCTGTTGGACACCCGGCACGGCTACGTCATCCCTCTCCAGGAGGCGTCCCTGGTGGGGCATGGGTGAAGCTGGGCGGGGCCGGAGTTGGGGACGGTGGGGGTGGGGTGGCGCCGCCGCCCCCGCCACCTTGGTCGTCCCGGTCGCCGCTACCCGGTCCGCTGTTGTTGTCCCGACGCTCGGGCGGACTGGACCGGCCGCGATCGTCGTCGTGGTCGGACCCGTTGGAGACCTGGAGGATGATCAGGTCGCCGGGCGAGGTCTCGCCGCTGGGGTTGGTGCCGGCCACCCGCCCCTCGGGGCACGACGAGTCCACCCGCTGGTCGTCGATCTGCACCTGGAATCCGGCCTGCCGCAGCTTCGCCTCCGCCTCAGCGACGGTGTTGCAGGTGACGTCTGGGATGTCGACCATTCGGCCGCGGATCAGTTCCGGATCGCTGGGGGTCGGCCAGTCCTGGGCCTCCACCCCACGCATCGCGTCCCGCAGGCTGTAGATCACCGCGTCTCGGACTTTGTAGCTGTCCATCGGCTGGTTGGTCTCGGCCCAGTCGGGGTCGGCCATCTGTCCGGCGATGGCCAGCTGCCGGGTCGACAACACCAGCGTGTAGGTGCGGCTGCCGTCGCTGGTACCGGTCTTGCCCCAGACCGGCTTGCCGATGATCCCCGCGGCCCCCGCCGCGGTGCCACCGCCGGGGCTGCAGCCGCCCAGCTTGGACCCAGCACCGGTCACGCACCGGCCGGCGTCGATCGCGGCCAGCGCTACGTCCTTGTCCAGCACGCGGCGGCAGTCCGGGTTGGCGATGTCCAGGGTTTCCCCGTGTACGGTGCGGATCTCCTCCACCGGGGTGGGGGCGCAGTAGATGCCGCCGGCGGAGATGGTGGCGTACGCGGTGGCGAGATCGAGCGGGGTGGTGCCGGATACACCGAGCGTGAACACCCCCCAACTCTCGGCCGCTTCGGCGAACCTGGCGTCGCTGTCATTGAGGAAGCGGATCCCGAGCCGCTGCGCGACGTCCACCGCCTTTTCCGGACCGACTCGCTCGACGAGCTGGACAAAGTAGGTGTTGATCGAGCTGCCGAAGGCGGTCCACATGTTGTAGCTGCCGGGGGCCTGTCCCGGGTGGTTGACCGGACACCAGCGGTTGCCGCAGGCGGAGGACTCCCGCGGGTCGATGGGGAAGCTGCTCACGTACCGGGTCGGGGAGTTGATCCGGGTCGACAGCGGCATCCCCTCTTCCAAGGCCGCAACCAGGGTGAACAGCTTGAACGTCGACCCGGCTTGGTAGCCCTTGACATCCCCACCGCCGCTGATCAGCGGGTTGGTGGTGTTCGGGTACGATCCGCGCCGCCCCTGCTCATTGAGGACGGGGTTGCTGTGCGGACCGTTCTTCGGGTTGTCCGGGTCGTCCAGCGCGAACGTCCGGTTGGTGGCCATCGCCCGGACCTTGCCGGTGCCCGGCTCCACCGCCGCCAGCATCAGCGCGTGGTGGTGGCCGGTGGGCAGCTGCGCCTCCACATGCTTCTTGACCGTTTTCTGGATGTCCACGTCCAAGGTGGTGATGATCTGGAACCCGCCGCCGCGCAGCCGCTGCTCCCGTTCCCACGGGGTGGCGCCGAACGTTTCCTGCTCCAGCCACCACCGGTAGAAGTAGTCGCAGAAGAATCCCCAGTGGTTGGTGCTGACCCCCACGCACATGTTGGGCTGCCGGCGCGGCTCCGCGCCCAGGTCGCGCTGCTTAGCCTCGGCCGCCTCCTCCGCGGTGATCGCCCCGGTGTCCACCATCTGGTCGAGCACCCAGTTGCGGCGGTTGAGCCCGGCCTGGTGGCCCTCCGGGGTGGTGGGGGTGTACTGGGAGGGCGCCTGCACCAGGCCGGCCAGATAGGCGGCCTCGTGGAGCTCTAGCTCGGACGGCGGCTTGTTGAAGTAGACCTGGCTGGCGGCGAACACACCGTAGGCGCCTTCGCCGAAGAAGGCGAGGTTCAGGTACCGGTTGAGGATCTCGTCCTTGCTGAGCTGCTGCTCCACCGCGATCGCGTACCGCGCTTCCCGCAGCTTGCGGCCGGTGGTCTCCTCGGTCGCGTTTACCACGTCCTGGAGATCATCGGAGAAGTACGTCAGCGACAGCCGGACGAACTGTTGGGTGATGGTGGACGCGCCCTGGGTGATCTGGTCGGCGGCGGTGTTGGCGACGAACGCCCGGGCGATGCCTTGGATGTCCACCCCGTTGTGCTGGTAGAAGTTCTTGTCCTCGGCGGCGATGATCGCGTCGATCATCAGTGGGGAGATCTCTTCCAGGGGGACGTTGCGCCGGTTCTCGTCGTACATGACCGCGATCCGGGTGGTGCGGTCAGAGGCGTACACGTAGCTGATCTGTGGTCCGTCGTCGACGATCAGCTCGGTCGGCAGCTGGTCGAACTCCTCCAGGCCTTGCTTGACGACCAATCCGGAGAAGGCGACCCCGGGGAAGAGCGCGGCGGCTACCACTACTCCTGCCGCAACTCCGCATATCAGGAGAGCTCCGAGGTTGACGAAAAGATTGTGGTCTCCGCGACGCATCCACTTCACGCAATCAGGGTACGTGAGGGGCGGCCGCGAGGCAGTGGGCGTAAGTGTCCAGTGGGGTGCCGGGTTCGTTGGGCTGGCATCACCGCTCACCGGTCACGCCGGCCGCCGCTTGCCGAAGTCCGGCGCCCGGTGGGTCGGGCCCTACGTCCTGTCTGCGGTAATTCGGATAGTTTCGACATCTTTGGTAGACAGCGTTGCGTAACGACCCGAATACGGAGCATGATATGCGAGCGGCTTACGCCGCACGTCGCCCGGCTGCACAGGGACAACACCGGGGGGTGCCGGGCGACCCGGGGGAAATGCGGGAAAACATCAAAGGGGGACGCGGGCAGATGGAGATGATCGCGGACTGGCCCAGCAAAGCAGCCTGCCGGGACGGCGACCCGGACGCTCTGTTCGTACAGGGAGCAGAGCAGAACGTCGCCAAACGGATCTGCCGGGGCTGCCCGGTGCGGTATGAGTGCTTGGCCGACGCGCTCGACAACCGGATCGAATTCGGTGTGTGGGGGGGTATGACCGAGCGCGAGCGGCGGGCGTTGCTGCGGCGCCATCCGCATGTGGTCAGTTGGCGGCGTGCGTTCGAGGCGGCACTGCGCGACCAGAACCTGGTCTCCGCCTGACACGCCGACGCTCATCGCGGGGGTGCCCCGTTCCTCCGACATCGGAGGAACGGGGCACCCCCGCGACGCATTCGAGGTAAGCCGGCCCGTCGCGGCCGACGCCGACTAGGAGCGGTGCATCGCCTCCCCGATCGCCCGGAGACCGTCGAGGTCGTGGACGTCGGTGGGCTGCGCCGGCACCTCCACCACCGGGATGGTGGGGAAGGCGCGGGTGAACCGGGCCGCGGTCGCGCGCTCCCGCTCGATCAGTTGAATCAGATCCGCGTGCAACCGCAGCGCGTTGGCGACCTGCGGATACTCGTCCGTGATCCGGTCGGCCGCCTGCCGGCTCGGGCCGGCGGCCAGGGACGGGACCAAACTACGGTGCATCCGGTTGAGCACCATGCCGACCAGCGGCATCCGGTCCGCGGTCAGGCGCTCGGCGAAGTAGCACGCCTCCCGGATCGCGTCCGGTTCCGGGGCCGCGACCAGCAAGAACGCGGTCTGGGGATCCTGCAGCACCCGATAGGTGTGCTCGGCCCGCTCCCGGAAACCGCCGAACATCGAGTCCAGCGCGTCCACGAACCCGGACAGGTCCCGGAGCAGCTGCGTACCCAGTACCTTCTGGACCACCCGGGAGAACATCCCGAACGACGCGGTGACGAGCTGGAACATGCTCCGACCGCCGGCGCGGGCAGGCGCGAGCAGCAAGCGCAGCATCCGCCCGTCCAGGAACCGGGCCAGCCGCGCGGGCGCGTCCAGGAAGTCCAGCGCAGACCGGGACGGCGGAGTGTCGACCACGATCAGATCCCACTCGTCGGCCGCCCGTAGCTGACCGAGCTTTTCCATGGCCATGTACTCCTGCGTGCCGGCGAAGGTGGAGCTCATGGCCTGGTAGAAGGGATTGGCGAAGATCTCCTGCGCCCGCTGCGGATCGGTATGCGCCTCGACGACCTCGTCGAAGGTGCGCTTCATGTCGAGCATCATCGCGTGCAGCTCGCCGCTGCCGTCGATCTTGACGGGGCGAGGCTGGTTGTCGAGCTCGATCAGTCCCAGGGATTGCGCGAGCCGCCGGGCAGGATCGATGGTGAGCACCACCGTCCGACGCCCGTGCCGTTCGGCCGCCCGGAGGGCCAACGCCGCCGCGGTAGTGGTCTTACCTACCCCACCGGCGCCGCAGCAGACCACGATCCGCACCCCGACGTCGGCCAACACCCGGTCCACGTCCAGCGGAAGGTGATCAGCCACGAATCGAGCGTAACCGGCATCCGGTGCGTACCGCCGGCAGCGCCGCCAGCCGAGTGACCGGTCAATCAGCCCGTTCGAGGGTCCGGGCGAGGGTAGCCAGACCGGCCCGATCCACCCCGTCCACCAGTAACGGCAGTTCCAGTACCGGTGGACCCAGCCCCGCGAGCTCCCGGCGCAGTCGAGCCTCCAGGAGTTCCCGCTCCAGATGAGCCAGCGTCTCGGCGTGCAGCCCGTCGACCGTGCCCGGGTCGTTCGGGAGTCCGGCCGCGGCCAGACCCTCCCGGAGCCGGGCCCGGTCCGGCGAACTGCGCCCCGCTCCGGTCAGTAGCGCCGGGCGGGTGGCGTTGACGATGATCCGGCCGACCGGCAGCCCCAGCTCGGCCAGCTCCGCCAGCGTGTCCGCGGTCTCCTGGACCGGCATCTCCTCCAGCAGGGTCACCACGTGCACCGCGGTCATGGGGGAGCGCAGTAGCGCCGCCACCCCCTCACTCTGGGACTTGATCGGCCCGACCTTGGCGAGCCGGGCGGTCTCGGCGGTGACGTTGAGGAACCGACCGATCCGGCCGGCGGGGGGAGCGTCCAGCACCACCGCCCGGTACACCCGCTGGCCGTTCTCCGTCCGGGTGGTCGCCTCCTTGACCTTGCCGGTGAGCAGCACATCCCGCAGCCCGGGGGCGATGGTGGTGGCGAAGTCGATGGCACCGAGCCGGCGCAGCGCCCGGCCCGCCGCCCCGAGCCGGTAGAAGCGGTCCAGGTACTCCAGCAGCGCCAGCTCCGGGTCCACCGCCAGGGCCCGCACCTGCCCGCCGTCTCCGGTATGGGCGATCCGCCGCTCCTCGTACGGCAGTGGGTCGATGCCGAACAGCTGGGCGATGCCCTGCCGGCCCTCCACCTCCACCAGCAGGGTGCGATGCCCGCCGGTGGCCAGCGCCAACGCCAGCGCGGCCGCCACCGTTGTCTTCCCGGTCCCCCCTTTGCCGGTCACGACGTGGAGTCGGGCCGGCCACCGGGGCGGAACTCCCCCGCTTGCGGACTGCACGCTGCCGAGGCTACTCGCCGTTCTCCTCCGACGACCGCTCCTCACCGGCGTCGTCGGCGGATTCCGCGTCATCAGCGGGCGCTGAGTCCTGGTCGGTGTCCTCCACCACCGCGACGTCGCACACCCACCAGCCCCGGTCGCCACCGTCCAGCACGCTCACCCGCAGGTGCTGGTGGGCCACCCGTTCGTCCCGGGTGATCATGGTGACGGTGATCTCTACCGTGGCGGCCTGGTCGGTCTGCTCCACCACCTCCGGTGCGCTCCACTGGAACCGGGGTTCGGCCTCGGTTTCCTGGTAGGCGCGGATCTCCTCCACCTTGGTGGCCAGGGACTCCTCATCCCGGGCCTGGGAGCAGACCAGGGCGGCTGCGGCGGCGGGATCCTGCTCCCGGTAGACCGCTCGTAGGAACGACTGCACCGCCAGCTCGGGGCTGTCAGCGCCCTTCTCCGGCTCCCGCACCAGGAACCAGGTAGCGGCGGCGCCGGCGCCGACCAGCAGCAACCCCGCCAGCGCGATCGCGACCACCACGAGCGGGTGGCGCCGCCGCGGGGGTGGGGCGGGCGGACGCCAGGCGGACTGGCTCGGTCCCGGAGACATCGGGTGACCCGGCCCCGGAGGTGGCGAGGACGGACGGCGGTCGGGGGGCGGTGGGTAGTGCTCCGACGAGTTGGTCATGGCAGCTCCGAGGGGTCAACGTGCCGAGGAGGGACTGTATCAACCTCCCCTGGCGCCGCCCGGGCAGTTCCGCAGCGGTGCGTTAGGGTTCGGTCATGCAGAAGTGGGAGTACGCCACCGTACCGCTGCTGATTCACGCGACCAAGCAAATTCTCGACAACTGGGGTGAAGACGGCTGGGAGCTGGTGACCGTGATCCCCGGTCCGAATCCGGAACAGCTGGTCGCATACTTCAAGCGGCCCAAGGAGTGACCCGTAAGGAGGCGACCATGGCCGATGTCTATTCCCGGCTGGCTGAGCTCGGGATGACGCTTCCGTCGGTAGCCACGCCCGCGGGTTCGTACCTGCCGGCGGTACGCTCCGGCAACCATGTGTATGTGTCCGGCCAGCTGCCGCTGATCGACGGCGCCCTGCCAGCCACCGGCAAGGTGGGGGCGGAGGTCTCCCCCGAGCAGGCGAACGAGCTGGCCGCCCGATGCGCGTTGAACGCCCTGGCCGCGCTGGAGCAGCTGGTCGGCCTGGCCGCGGTGACCCGGATCGTGAAGGTGACCGGGTTCGTGGCCTCCGCCGCCGGGTTCACCGGCCAACCGGGGGTGGTCAACGGCGCCTCGGATCTGTTCGCCGCGGTGTTCGGCGAGGCCGGCCGGCACGCCCGGAGCGCGGTGGGGGTCGCGGAGCTCCCCTTGAACGCGCCGGTGGAGATCGAGGTAATCGCGGAAGTAACGGAAAGCTGACATTAGCTGAGAGCCGGCTTGAGGCCGGCTGAGAGTTGGCCCCGGAATGGGTGCGACGTCACATCGGCGACGTACCATCGCGGCTATGGTGGCTAACCCTGGTCCGGCTCACGTCACCAGTCCGGTCGCTCCGGTGACCCAACAATTGCCGAAATGGGTCACCCTGGTGCGGGCACCCAATCCGGGGCCGATGACGCTCGACGGCACCAATACGTGGGTGTTGCGGGCCGGCGCAGGCTCCGCCGGGGCGGTGGTGATCGATCCCGGTCCAGACGACGAGGCCCATCTGCGGGCGGTGGCTGAGCTGGGTCCGGTGGCCGGCATCCTGGTCACCCACGGCCATTTCGATCACACCGACGGGGTCGAGCGGCTCCGCGCCCTCACCGGCGCCCCGCTCCTTCCTCCCACCAGCACCCGGGTGGCCGGACTGACGATCACCGCGCTGGCCACCCCGGGCCATACCGCCGATTCGGTCTGCTATCTGGTCCATCCGGACGAGGACGCCACTGAGCAGGTGGTGTTCACCGGAGACACCATCCTCGGCCGGGGGACCACGGTGGTGGCGTGGCCGGATGGCGACTTAGGCGATTATCTGGCCAGCCTGGAGCTGCTCACCGCCTACCGGCGGTTGCCGGCTCTGCCCGGCCATGGGCCAGCCCTCGCCGATTGTGGTGCGGCCGCCGCGTTCTATCTCGCCCACCGCCGGGCCCGGCTGGAGCAGGTCCGCGCGGCGGTGGCGGCCGGGGCGACCACCCCCAGCGAGGTGGTCGACCGGATCTACACCGACGTGGACCCATCGCTGCGCGCGGCAGCCGAATGGTCGGTCCAGGCTCAGCTGGCGTATCTCAATCGGGAACCATCTGACCACTCGCAATCGTTGGACCAGCCGTGACCTGTGCCATTTGTGGGACGGTCGCGGTCCCTGGCGCCCGGTTCTGCCACTACTGCGGCAGCCCGTTGGCGGTCGCCGCTACCGCGCCGACCACCGAACGCCGAGTGGTGACGGTCCTGTTCGGTGATTTGTCCAGCTTCACCTCCTGGTCGGAGGATCTCGACCCGGAGCGCGTAGGCGCGGTAGTTGACCGGATCCTAGCGGCGCTGGCCCAGGCAGTGAAGACGTTCGGTGGGCACGTCGACAAGCTCACCGGAGACGGCATCATGGCGGTGTTCGGAGCGCCCGTGGCCCATGAGGACGACGCCGAGCGCGCGGTCCGGGCCGCGCTGGCGATGCAACGGTCGGTGCGGCGGGTGCTGGACGACGAGCGCGGCGGTGGCGCCCCGCTCGGGTTGCGGGTCGGGCTCAACACCGGAGAAGTGGTCGCCGGGGTCCAGGCCGCGCTGGAGTACACGGTGATCGGGGATACCGTCAACACCGCTGCCCGGCTGGCCGACTCCGCCGCCGTGGGCACGGTCTACGCCGGCGCCCGCACCGTGGCGGCCACCCGCCACCTGGCGGCCTGGCGACAGCTGCGGCCGCTGCGACTGAAGGGCAAGCGGGAACCGGTCGAGGCGTACGAGCTGCTGGGGCTGCACGACGCCCCCGGCACCCGCAGCTCTCTGGGGGACCGGGCCCCGTTCGTCGGCCGGGAGGCCGAACTCGGGCGGGTAGCGGGGCGGCTGGCGGAGGTCATCGACCAGAAAGAGCCCCAGGTCCTGGTGTTCACGGCCGAGGCCGGGGTGGGTAAGACCCGGTTCGCCGCCGAGGTGGCCCGGTACGCCGCCAGCTACACCGAGCCGGCGCGGGTGCTGAGTGTGCGGTGTGTGGCGTACGGGGAGCGGCGCCGGTTCGCCCCGTTGGCCGACCTGGTCCGGGTGGCGATCGGTGCCCCCAGCACCGCGGGGCGCACCGAGGTGGAGCAGCGGCTGCGGCGGCTGGCCTCCCGGCTGGACACCCCGCTGCACGTCGAAGGGCTGCTGGCCATGCTCGGGTACGGCGAGTTGGCCGACGACGCGCTCACCGGAGCCTGGGCCGGTAAGGAAGGACTGGACGCGGAGGCGATCCCGGCCGCGGTCGCCGGCCTGCTGTCCGGGCTGGCCGCGCACGAACCGCTGCTGCTGATAGTGGACGACCTCCACAACGCCACCAATGAGAGCATCACCGCGCTGGGGGCCACGCTCTCCCGGATCACCGGGCCGGTGCTGACGTTGCTACTGGGGCGACCGGAGCTGGTGCGCGGGCCGCGCCGGCTGGCGGCGCTGCCGGACGCCGAGGTGGCGCCGCTGCCGCCGTTGCGGGGCGCCGATGCCTCCCGGCTGCTGAGCGCGTTCCTGGGGGGCGGGCGGTTGCCCCGGTCCGACGAGGACCAGCTGCTGACCACCGCGCAGGGCAACCCGTTCTACCTCGCCGAGCTGGTCACGCTGCTGATGGAGCGGGGGGCGTTGACCCGAGCCCCCCGGCAGGCGGGGCGGGACTCGCAGCAGTGGCAGTTGGCGGCCGGCTCGCTGGGGGAGCGGCTGTTGTCGCGCGACCTCGCGGCGGTACTGGCGGCCCGGATCGACGCGCTGCCGTCGGAGTCCCGGGCGGTGCTGCGGGACGCCGCGGTGGTGGGGGACCGGGTGCCGGCCGGGGCGATCGAGGCGCTGGCCGAGCGGCGAGGCACCCGGGGAGCGCGGCCGGCGGCGGTGGCCGCGGTGGAGCTGGAACAGGCCGTGGACGAGCTGCTGCACCGGCGGATGCTCAGCCGCAGCAACGGCGGGTACGAGTTCGTCACCCCGCTGCTGCGGGAGGCCGCCTACCGGGGGATCGGAATGGCGGAGTTGGCGGAGCGGCACGCGTTCCTGGCCCGCTGGGCCGCGACCGGTAAAGCCGGGCTGCCGGAGGACGATCGGGACCTGTTCGTGGCCCGACATGTGGAGCGCGCCGCCGAACTGGCCGATCTGGTGGGACTGGCCCCGGACGCCAACCCCCGGCTGGTGGTGCCGCTCGGGGTGTCGGCGCTGACCGCGGCGGCCCGCCGGTCGGTGGCGGCGGGGGAGCCGGCCCTGGCCATCGACTACGCGGAGCGGGCCAGCGCGCTGGCCGGAGGCATGCTCAGTCCTGCCGATCAGCTGGTACACGCCCGGGCATTGCTGCAAAGTGGTCGGGCCGCCGAGGCGAGGGAACTGGCTGAGAAGGTCAACGCGGACGCGGGCGACAACCCGGCGATTCGGGCTAATGCCTTGTTGGTCACTGGACGGGCGCACCGCGAGCTCGGCGACCTGCCGCGGGCGCTGCTGGCGTGGCAGGAAGCGCACGAGGTGGCGGCCGCGGCGGGGCTGGCCCGGGAACAGGCGGACGCCCTGCGCCGGCTGGGCATGACCGACTACTTGGCGGGGCAGCTGGCTCGGGCGGCCGAGCGGTTCACCGAGGCGTACGAGATCGCGGTCGCCGCCGACGACCGACGCAGCCAGGCCTGGTCCCTGCACCACCTGGCCTGGGTGACCACGTCGCGGGGAGACTTCCAGGCCGCCGACCGTGCCCTGGGTGGGGCGGCGCGCCTGTTCGCCGAGCAGCGAGACCAGTTCGGGCGGTTGTGGCTGCGGGGCAGCGCCGCGTTCACCCGGCTGTTGGCCGGCCGGCTGACTGAGGCGCGTCGGCTGGCGCGGATCTTCCTGCCGTTCGGGGAGCGGGTCGGGGAGGCCTGGGCGGTGGGGGCGCTGCGGGCGGTGTCGGCGTACGCCGCCGCCCTGCAGGGGCAACTGACGGAGGGGGACGAGCTGGCGCGACTGGCCTACCGGGACTTCGCTCGGGCCGGGGACGACTGGGGACGGGGCCTGGCGCTGGTCGTCCGGGCGGAGGTGGCGGCCGCGCGGGACGAGCTGGACCATGCCGCGGCGTTGCTGGAGGACGCGGCCCGGTACGGCGAGCGGACTGAGCACCCCCTGTTGATCGGGATCACCCGGACGGTGCAGGGCGAGATCGCGCTGCGCCGGGGGGAACCGGCGACGGCGATCGCGCTGGCGGAGTCGGTGGACCAGTTGGCCGAACCGCACGGTGCCCTGGAGCCGGCCCGGGTGGGCCCCCGCGCGTTGATCGGTTCCGCCCGACTGGCGATCGGGGACGTGGACGGCGCGTTGGCGACGCTGCGGCCGTTGGCGGAGGCGGCGGACGCGCCGTCGCTGCTGTTCCCCCGCCAGGAGGCGGTGGCGCGGTACGCCGAGGCGCTGCTGGCCGCGGGGAAGGTCACGGAGGCGGTCCAGTGGGCGCGCCGGGCGATCGAGGTGCCGGCCGAGCAGGTCCGCAGCCAAGCGTTGACACACCGGGTGTTGGCCGAGGCGCTGGCGGCCATCGGGGCGGAGGAGGAGGCGCGTGCGGCGGCCGCGGAGGCGGTCCGCTGGGCCAACGCCACCGAGCGGGTCAGCGAACGAGCGCCGGTGGAGCAGACCCGTTCCCTGCTCGAAGGGGCTGCTCAGGGCACCTCCCCGGTCCCGGGGGAGGTGCCCCGTCACCCGATTACGTTACGGTCGAGTGGTGAGCGAGGTTAAGCCTGCGGCGCGGGTGCCGACTATTCCGGGGTTGTCCCAGCTGTCGGTGCTTGCTCGGGGTGGGTTCGCCACCATCTACCGCGCTATCCAGGACTCGATCGGGCGTGAGGTCGCGGTCAAGGTGGAGAACCGGACCCTCGAAAGCGAGCGGGACCAGCGCCGGTTCCTACGGGAGGCCCGCGCTGCCGGTCAAATGTCTGCGCACCCGTACGTGGTCGACCTGCATGACGTGGGGGTGACTGAGGACCAGCACCCGTACATGATCATGGAGTTATGTGCGGGCTCCTACGCCGATCGAATGCGGGTAGGCCCGCTCAGCCCCGCCGAGACCCGCGAAGTCGGGATCAAGATCGCAGATGCGCTGGCGGTGGCGCACGAGTGCGGGGTACTGCATCGGGACGTAAAGCCAGCCAACCTGCTCATTAGCCGGTTCGGGGAGCCGCTCCTGGCCGATTTCGGCCTGGCGGTTCTCGCCGAGACCCGTGAGACGTCCATCACGTTGGAGGTGAACACTCCCGCGTACGCGCCGCCGGAGACGTTCCAGTCCGGCCCACCGACGCCGGCGGTGGACGTGTACGGGCTGAGCGCCAGCCTGTATGCGATGCTCAGCGGCCACCCGCCTCGGTTCCAGCGGGATCCGAATCCGAGTCTGCTGTCCTTGCTGGAGCTGTTCGACGAGCCGATCCCCGATGTTCCCGGGGTGCCGACCGAGCTGGTGGATGTGCTGCGGATGGGCATGGCCAATGATCCGTTGGCCCGCCCGACCGCGGGGCGGCTGCGGGATCTCCTCCGGGAGCTGCCGCTGCAGTCGCCGCCTCCCCGGGTGATTCGGGCGTCGGCGCCGGTGCCGCCTCCCCGTCGGGTCCAGCCACCCGTGGTCTGAGGCGGTCGTGGGTGAACCTGGAGTCGCGGCCAGGCGGCGTCCGGCGGCGTCGCCCGGTCGGCGCGCGATCACGCCAGTGGCCCCGGAGGGAGTGCTCCGGGGCCACTGCCTGACGCGGGCACGCCAGGTGACCGGGGGAGGGTCAGCGTCGCTGGCTAATGGCGGCGGCGCCACCGTCACAGCCCGCGAAGGCGTTGCCGAGGACCGCGATCGCGTTGCCGCAGATGTTGACCGGCAGCTGGATCGGCGCGTACACCTGGGTGCCGCTGAGCGCGCCCTGGTTGCCGACGCTGATCAGGCGTAGATCGTCCGCGGCATGCCCGCCGCCTCGGCGCCCTTCCGGCTGGCCGTAGGCCTGCCGGTCGGCTTCACTGGACTCGTAGTAGTAACGGGGCTTCTTCTTGTGCTTCTTGTCCCGTTTCGGGGGGCGCTGGTCCCGTTCCCGTTCCGCCACCGCCCCGCCGTCACACCCGGCGGCAGCGGTGCCGAGGACACTGATGGCGTTGCCGCAGATGTTGACCGGCAGCTGGATCGGCGCGTACGCCTGTAGGCCGCTGGCCACCCCGTCGTTACCCGCGCTGATCATGGTGGGAGCGGATTCGCGGTAGTGGGAGTAGCTCCACTCCTTGTCGATCGCGGCTGCCCCGCCTTCGCACCCGGCGAGCGCGCTCCCCGCCACCGCGATGGCGTTACCGCACAGATTGAGCGGGGCCTGGATCGGCAGGTACGCCTGAACGCCGGAGGCGGTGCCACTGTTGCCGGTGCTGATCATGGCCGGCTCGGCCTGGGCAGCCCCGCCCGTCACCAGTAGCGCCCCCGCTGCTAGCGCCCCTACGTTCACCGAGTGTCGTAGCCAACTGTTCATGTGTCGTCGAACCCTTTCGACCGGGGATGGTCTACGGGCGTCCTAACGACGACACGCGGTGCGGAGGTGTAGTTTTGTTAAAAACCCGACACTAGGCAAGAGGCCGGACAAAGCGTGAAAGTTGCTCTATCTGGGGATGGCGGAGGCTCAGACCCGTGCCCGCCGGGCCAGCCGTTCCGGATCCAGAATGATCACGCTCTTGCCATCCAGCCGCAGCCAGCCCCGGGAGGCGAAGTCGGCCAGCGCCTTGTTCACCGTCTCCCGAGACGCCCCCACCAGCTGGGCCAGCTCCTCCTGGGTCAGGTCGTGCGTCACCCGGAGTACGCCACCGTCGCGCGAGCCGAACCGACCGGCCAGCTGGAGCAGGTTCTTCGCCACCCGCCCCGGCACGTCCGTGAAGATCAGGTCGGCCTTCTCGTCGTTGGTGCGGCGCAGCCGCCGAGCGATCACCCGCAGCAGCTGCTCAGCGATCTCCGGCCGGTTGGCCAGCCACGGGCGCAGTGCCTGCTTCCGCAGCTTCGCCAGCTTGGTGTCCACCACCGCCGTGGCGGTAGCGGTCCGCGGGCCCGGGTCGAACAACGACAGCTCGCCCACCATGTCCGACGGCCCCATCACCGCGATCAGGTTCTGCCGTCCGTCCGCAGCGCGGCGCCCCAGCTTCAGCTTGCCGGAGAGCACGATGTAGAGACTGTCCCCCGGCTCGCCTTCACTGAAGACCACCTCGCCCTTGCGGAACTCGACCGTCTCCATTTCTTTGGCGAGCGCCTCTGCGGCTTCTGGATCTACCCCCTGGAAGATCCCGCTGCGAGCCAGTACCTCGTCCATCGCCCACCTCCAGTCGCGCGCCCCCGCGCCCGCACAAGTCTAGGCGCTGATCACCGCCTCTGGACACCTGCCCCGGGCTTCTATGCTGCTCAGGCGGTACGTATGAGCCGAAAGACCAGCCGGTTGACGGGTGTGACTCGGCCGTTGGCCCAGCTAGCCTCCCGAGCGGTCCTATTGACAGCCACTGACCTGGGGGAGTGACGATGTTCGCCGGTTCCACCCAGCCTAACCCGTCT
The DNA here is from genome assembly GCA_963809545.1 of uncultured Actinomycetota bacterium. Lineage (GTDB taxonomy): Bacteria > Actinomycetota > Actinomycetes > Mycobacteriales > Micromonosporaceae > Natronosporangium. The sequence continues at coordinate 1,023,254 of CAWEKD010000005.1, forward strand.
GGGGCCACCACTCCGCGGCAATCGCGTCGCCAGACGCTGCTTCTGCTCGCGACGGTGGTGGCGCTGGTGGCGGCCCTGCTCGGGATTGTCGTGGTGACGAACATGATGAACCGGGCCGCGGAGCAGACCGAGGCGGTGCCCGGGCAGTGGGTGACGCCGGCGCCTACTCCGACGACCACCCAGGCGGTGCCGGAGGCGACGGATCCTCCCTCGATCACCCTGTCGGCGACCGGGGACATCATCCTGGGCGACGTCGGTGCGCTGCCGCCGCGGGACGGGAAAGGGTTCTTCGACGACGTCCGGGAGGCGCTCGCGGCTGACCTGGTGATGGGCAATCTGGAGCAGCCGCTGACCGACGACACCGGGTACGACAAGTGCGCTCCGGACTCCGAGGCCTGCCATGCCTTCCGAGCCCCGCCGCACTACGCCGCCCACCTGGCGGAGGCGGGGTTCGACGTGCTTAACATCGCCAACAACCACGGCAACGACTACGGCCCGGAGGGGCGGGCGAACACCGTGGCGGCCCTGGCCGAGCACGGCCTGGCCTACACCGGGGAGCGGGACCAGATCACGGTGATGGACGTGGCCGGAGTGTCGGTGGCGGTGGTGGGGTTCAGCCCGTACGAGTGGACCAACGATCTGAACGACCACGCCCAGGCAGCCGACCTGGTGGGCCGGGCCGCGCAGCAGGCCGACCTGGTGGTGGTGCAGGTGCACATGGGGGCGGAGGGGGCCAATGAGACCCGGGTCCGTCCCGGGCCGGAGGAGTTCTACGGCGAGCAGCGGGGCGACCCGATGGCGTTTACCCGGGCGGTGATCGACGCCGGAGCCGACCTGGTGGTGGGGCACGGGCCGCACGTACTGCGGGGACTGGAGTTCTACCGGGGGCGGCTGATCGCCTACAGCCTGGGCAACTTCGCCGGGGGTGGGGGCACCCTCAGCGCCGCCGGAAACCTCGGGTTGGGCGGCATCCTGAAGGTCACGCTCACCGCCGGCGGAGAGTTCGTCTCCGGCCAGTTCATCTCCACCCACATGTACGACCGCGGGCTGCCCACGGTCGACTCCCAGCAGCGGAGTCTGGAGCTGGTGCAGGAGGTGACCCGGAAGGACTTTCCGGAGACCGGGGCGCGGTTGGGCTCGGATGGTGAGATCAGGCTGCCGTCGGTGGGGTGACGTACCCTGGCCGTCGTGGCCACCTCTGTACCCGCTGCCCAACCCGCCCGGGCGGAGTCGCCGCTGGCTCGGAAGCGTCGGGCCCGCCGGATGGCGCGTGAGCTGGCAGTGATCCACCCGGATGCGCACTGCGAGCTGAACTACTCCAACCCGCTCGAGCTCACGGTGGCGACCATCCTGTCCGCGCAGACCACCGACGTGCGGGTCAACGAGGTGACCCCGAAGCTGTTCGCGCGGTATCGGTCCGCCGCCGACTACGCCGCCGCGGACCGGGCGGAGCTGGAGGAGCTGCTGCGCCCCACCGGGTTCTTCCGCAACAAGGCGGACGCGTTGATCAGGCTGGGGCAGGCGCTGATCGAGCGGTACGACGGTGAGGTGCCGGATCGGCTGGAGGAGCTGCTCACGCTGCCGTGGGTCGGGCGCAAGACCGCCAACGTGATCCTCGGCAACGCGTTCGGGGTGCCGGGCATCACCGTCGACACCCACTTTGCCCGGCTGGTGCGGCGGTGGCAGTGGACGGAGGAGACCGACCCAGTCAAGATCGAGTTCGCGGTAGCGGAGCTGATCGAGCGATCCGAGTGGACCATGCTGTCCCACCGAGTGATCTTCCACGGGCGACGGGTCTGCCATGCCCGCAAACCCGCCTGCGGCGCGTGCCCCTTGGCGCGGTGGTGCCCGGCCTACGGCACCGGCCCCACCGACCGCGCCACCGCGGTCACCCTGCTGAAGGGGCCCCGGGTCGCGGAGCTCGCCGCGCTCACGGAGGGGACATGATCGACCAGCCGCGGGCTGGTGAGCGCGCTTTGCGTTGGCGGCTGCCGCGCCGCATGCTGGCGGCGCTGGCGGTCACCGCGGCGCTGCTCGCCGTGGGCTGCACCAGCCAGGACGATCCCGCCCCCGAGGTTCCCCCGCTCGACTCCCCGCTGGCTGACTGCGCCGAGCTCACCATCCCACCGGCGCAGGCCCCGGAGGCGCCCCCGGCGGCGACCGGCGACCCCCGACCGCTGCCGGAACTGACCTTGACCTGCCTGACCGGCGGGGAGCCGTTCCACCTGGCCGAGCTGCGGGGGCCGGCGGTGGTCAACGTGTGGGCGACCTGGTGCCGGCCCTGCCTCACCGAGCTGCCGGTGATGCAGCGATACGCCGACCAGTACGCCGGCCAGGTGCACGTGGTCGGCGTGGCTACCCGCTCCGATCCGGCGGCCGCGGTGGAGTTGGCGCGCGAACTTGAGCTCCGGTTCCCGTCGCTGCACGACTACCATGAGGAACTGTTCGGCAAGCTCGGACTGTTTGCGATGCCCAGCACCCTGCTGATCGACCACACCGGTCAGCTCCGGTACGTCTACCAGCAGGTGCCCTTCCAAGACGAGCACGAGCTGGCTGAGCTGGTCGAGCAGCACCTGGGGGTGGCGAGCGGGCGTGTCGAGGGCTGAGGTGGACGGGGCGCGGCTGGCGGAGGCCGGGGCGCGGAGGCGACTACCGGACTGGTGGGAACCGCTACGTAGTCGGGCCGCCACCGCGGTCACTTCCGACTTCACCCGATGGCCCACCCCGACCGGCCGTGGCCGTCGCAGCGCGGTCCTGATCCTGCTGGGGGAGCAGGACGGAAGGCCGGACGTACTGGTGGTGGAGCGCGCCGCCAATCTGCGCACCCACGCCGGACAGGTCGCCTTCCCGGGTGGGGCGGAGGAGCCGGAGGATTCCGGGCCGGCCGCCACCGCGTTGCGGGAGGCCAACGAGGAGGCGGGGGTCGACCCGGACAGTGTCACGGTGGTCGCCCAACTGCCCCAGTTGTTCATCCCGGTGAGCGAGTTCGTGGTCACCCCGGTGCTGGCGTGGTGGCACGCGCCCCACCCGGTGTACGCCCGGGACCGGGCCGAGGTGGCCCGGGTGGCCCGACTTCCGATCGCGGCCTTGGCCGACCCGGTCAACCGGATGCGGGTCCGCCACCCCAGCGGCTACGTGGGGCCGGCGTTCCAGGTGGACGGGTTGTTGGTGTGGGGGTTCACCGCGGGGGTGCTGGCCACTCTGCTGGAACTCGCCGGGTGGGCCCGTCCCTGGCCGACGGACCGGATCGTCGACCTGCCCCACGACCACGTCCGGCCCGTACCCTGAACAGATGTCCGTGGTGGACCTGCTCCTCATCGCGCTGCTGCTGTTGTTCGCGTTCAGCGGATATCGGCAGGGCTTCGTGGTGGGGGCGCTGTCATTTCTCGGTTTCTTCGGCGGCGCGCTGCTGGGGCTGCAGATCGGCCCGCTGCTGGTCCGACAGATGCATACCGACGCCCAGCGGGTGGTGGTGGCGCTGGTGTCGGTGTTTGGCCTGGCGGTGATCGGGCAAGCCTTGGCCGGTTGGTTGGGGTCCCGATTGCGACGCACCATCCGGAGTCGTTCCGGGCAGCGGATCGACGACATCGGCGGCGCGCTGGTGTCCCTGGTGGCGGTAGCGCTGGTGGCCTGGTTGGTGGCGGTTCCGCTCGCCTCTTCCTCCCTGCCGTGGCTGAACAAAGCGGTCCGGGACTCGGTGCTGTTGACGCAGATCGACCGGTGGATGCCGGAGCCGGCGCGGCAGTTGTCGCAAGCGCTGCGGGACACCATCGACACCCGGGGCTTCCCGGACGTGTTCGGTGGACTGACCCCCACCCGGGTGCCCGAGGTGGACCCACCGGATGCGGCGCTGGCGGTCCACCCGGTGGTGGGGGAGGTCGCCGGGTCGGTGGTAAAAGTGCTGGGCAACGCTCCCAGTTGTGGCCGGCGGATTGAAGGCTCCGGCTTCGTGTACGCCACCGACTACGTGATGACCAACGCTCACGTGGTGGCGGGCACGGACGTGGTGGTGGTGGAGCTGAAGGGCAGCCGGTACGAGGCGACCGTGGTGGTCTACGACCCGGCCCTGGACCTGGCCGTGCTGTACGTACCCGGTCTGCCGGCCTCCCCGCTGCCGTTCGCCACTACCCGGGCGTCGACCGGCGACGACGCGATCGTGCTGGGGTTCCCCATGGACGGTCCGTTCGACGCCCAGTCTGCTCGGGTGCGGGACCGTCGGACCATCCGGGGGCCGGACATCTATGACGAGGCCCGGGTGAGCCGGGAGGTCTACACCCTGCGTGCGCTGGTGCGCAGTGGCAACTCGGGCGGGCCGCTGGTCTCCCCCTCCGGGGAGGTGCTCGGCGTGATCTTCGCGGCGGCGGCGGACGACCCGCACACCGGGTTCGCGGTCACCGCCGCGGAGGCGGTCGAGGTGGCCGAGGTCGGGTTGGGGCGCACCGCCCCGGTCGACACTGGACGCTGCGCCTGATCCGGACCGGTGGTGAGTCGGCGCCCGCGCCACCGCCAGCGGGTCGGCACCGATCCGCTGGCGGTCCGCTCAGGCCGGTCGGGGCGGGTTCACGTCCGGTAGCGGCGCGCGCGGCGGCTGGCCACGAGCAGCAATCCGCCGGTGAACACGCTCAGAAAGATCCAGACTGGCGCGGACGGTATCCGCCGACGCGACTCCGCCAGCGGTCGCGACACCTCACCGGCCAGCTGATCGGCCGCCTCCACCGGTGGGGCGGCCAGCGGGGCGGTGGTGGCTTGGTGGGGTGGGCGCCGGTCGGGGGCCGCGCCGAGCCCGACCGCCCCGTCGCGGGCTTGCCGGGCCTTGGTGTCCAACGGATTGGTCGGGACGGTGGGCACCGGCAGGGTCACCGCCGCCACGGGATTGACCACACCGAATCCGTACTGCTCGTTGCGGCCGGCATCGCTGGGCTGGTCAGCGGTGGCGATCAGCCGGTTGACCACGTCCCCGGCGGACAGATCCGGCCATCGAGAGCGGATCAGCGCCGCCGTCCCTGCCACGACCGCCGAGGCGAAGCTGGTGCCCTGCACTTGTCGGTACCCGCCGCCGGAGGCTGCTCCGGTCACCACCGCCGGGGCGGCGAGGACCGTCTCCGGGCCGGTCAACGACGCCGGCCAGCTGACCGCACCGGCGTCAGTGAACGTGATCCCGGCGACCGCGACCACGCCCGGCTCCCGAGCCGGATACCACACCTCGATCCGCTCCCGGGTCGAGGCGCCGACCTCCTGCCCGGTGGAGCCGGCCTGGCTGACGTCGTTGCCGGTGCAGGCCACCACCACCACGTCGTGGGCCATCGCGTACGCCAGCGCCTCGGACAGGGTGTCACTGTACCGAGGGCCACCCAACGACAAATTGATCACATCGGCGCCGTGGTCGACCGCCCAGATCACCCCGTCGGCGACCGTGGACGCGCGCTGATAGCGATTCTGCTCGTCCAGCACCCGGACCGGCAGAATGCTGGCCTCGGGCGCCACCCCGATCGCGGGATCACCGGCCCCGGCGATCAGCGAGGCGACCGTGGTGCCGTGTCCGACCAGGTCGACCCGCCCGTCAGTGGATCCGTCTACAAAGTCTGTGCCCGGCAGCACCCGCCCCGCCAAGTCGGGATGGTCAGCGTCCACACCGGAGTCCAGGACCGCCACCAACACGCCCGCCCCGGTGGCGTACCGCCAGGCCTCCTCGAGCCGTAACGGTGCGAACTGCTCATGGGCCTGCCGGTCGAGGATGGGCAGGCGGGAGGGGAGAGCAGCCGGTGGGGCGGTGAGGGAAACGGGCGGCGCGGAGGTCACGGAGGGGGTCACGGCCGGCGCGGCCGCCGCCGGGACCGCCCACACCGGACCGGTCAGGGCCGTCAGCGACACCAGGGTCGCGATCAGGGCACGCTGGGAACGGCCGCGGCAGGGGCGAGCATTCACGGTTCACATTCTGTCTTGTCTTCTCCAGCGCGAACAGCGCCCTCACCGGGATCGCGGTGCGTGGTCAACCTCCGGCTACCAGTCACCGACGAGTCGTCCAGTGGTGCTTGGCCGGTTGGCGCGGTGGGGGAACCGTCCGGTCAGGAGTGCGCGCTGGGGCGCCCCTCACTCCCCGGAAGGCTCGACCGGGGAGGTGGCGGCGGCCGGCCCCGACCGCTCGGTCGAGGAGGCCTGCTCGTGCGCGGCGCGCTCCTGGTAGCGGCGGATCGACGCGGTGATCTCGGCCTCCGCCTCGGCCCGCCCCACCCAGCGGGCACCCTCCACGCTCTTGCCGGGCTCCAGGTCTTTGTAGACGGTGAAGAAGTGCTGGATCTCCAGCCGGTCGAACTCGCTCACATGGTGGATGTCCCGCAGGTGCTCGAGGCGAGGGTCGTCCGCCGGCACGCACAACACCTTGTCGTCGGCACCGGCCTCGTCCCGCATCCGGAACATCCCGATCGCCCGACTACGGATCAGGCAGCCGGGGAAGGTGGGCTCGGGTACCAGCACCAGCGCGTCCAGCGGATCACCGTCTTGCCCGAGCGTGCCCTCGATGAACCCATAGTCGGCGGGATACTGGGTGGAGGTGAACAAGGTGCGGTCCAGCCGGATCCGCCCCGTCACGTGGTCTACCTCGTACTTGTTGCGCTGCCCCTTCGGGATCTCCACGGTGACGTCGAATTCCATGTCCGCCCCCTCGTCACTACCGGCTACGCTGCCACGCCCTAGTCTCGCCTAACAGGGGCTGAGCCAGGAGTACGGAGGGCAGGCGGACGTGGCGAAGCGAACATCCACCTACGGGTGGCTGGCGGTACTCGCCGGCCTTGTGCTGTTGACCCTGGCCGGCCTCCTGGTGGTGGTCCGACCGTGGACGTCGACGGACTCACCAGCGGCGCCGGCGGCCGTGCCGACGTTGGGGCCGCCTCCGGCGGCGGTGCTGGCGGGGGTGGGTGACGTCGCGCCCCCACCCACGACGACCGGGCTCGCGGCCACCCTGGACGGGCTGGTTGGCCACGAGCTAGGGGAGCGGGTGGGGCTGGTGGTGGTGGACGTGCTCACCGGCGAACCGCTGTACCGGCAGCAGGGGGACCGCGCCATCGTCCCCGCCTCCTCCACCAAGCTGGTGACCGCCGCGGCCACCCTGGCCACCCTGGCCCCGGCGGACCGGCTGGTCACGGTGGCGGTGGCCGGAGCCGAACCGGGAGAAGTGGTGCTGGTCGGCGGGGGCGACCCGACCCTGGCGGTGGACGCGGGCGGCTTCTACCCGGGCGCCGCCCGCCTCGACCAACTGGCGGCCCAGGTGGAGGCGGCGCTGGCCGGGCAGGCGGTGCGGCGGGTGATCGTGGACGCGACCCGCTACACCGGGCCGGTGCACGGGCCCTGGGACGCGGACATTCCCACCGGCGGGTACGTGGGGCCGGTCACCGCGCTCATGACCGACGGCGGCCGGATCGACCCGGATCCGGCCCAGGGGCACCGCGCCTCCGCCCGGTACCAGGATCCGGACCTGGCGGCCGGGGAAGAGTTTGCCCGGTTGCTCGGCGCGGATCCAAAGCGGGTGGAGCGCGGCACGGCCCCGGCGTCGACGGGCCAGGTGGCTGATCCGGCACCGGCCGGCACCCCCACCCCGCCGGCGGGAGCCGCCGAGCCCTCCGGGGCGGCGAGTGCACCGGCCGACACCGGCTGGCCGGCGGCGGGCACGGAACTGGGACGGGTCGCCTCTCCTCCGGTGCAGCGGCTGGTGGAGCTGATGCTGGAGTACAGCGACAACGTGATCGCGGAGGTGCTGGCCCGGGAAGTGGCGCTGGCCCGCGGCCTGCCCGGGTCGTTCACCGGAGCCGCCACCGCCCTGGAACAGGCGTTGGTGGAGCTCGGCCTACCGATGGGAGACCCCGCCACCGGAGAGGTCACGCTGGCGGACGGCAGTGGTCTGTCCCGGAAGAACCTGCTCACCGCCGATCTGTTGACCGCGCTGCTGCGGCGGGCCGCCACCGCGACCCCGGATGATCCGTTGGCCGGCGTGGTCGCCGGCCTGCCGGTGGCCGGCTGGTCCGGCACCCTGTCCGAGCGGTATCGCACCGGAGCGGACGACTCCGCGCCGGCGGTGGGGGCGGGGGTGGTCCGCGCCAAGACCGGCACCCTGTACGGGGTGCACGCCCTGGCCGGGCTGGTGGTCACCGCCGACGGGCGGTGGTTGGCGTTCGCGATCCTCGCCGACCAGGTGCCGGTGGGGGACGAGCTGGCCCGACAGCACCTGGACGCGATCGCGGCCGCGCTGGCCGGCTGCGGCTGTCGGTGAAGCGCCCCGAGGGGCGGGATCCGGGTACGGTGAAAGGATGGCGCAGCTGGTGGACTGGGAACTGGCCGAACTCACGGCGCAGAAGCTGCGCCGGGCTGGGCCACGGGTGACCTATCAGGAGGCGGTCGAGGTCGTCGCCGAGCTGCGACGACTGACCGACGAGGCGGCCACCCTGGTGGCGGAGTACACCGGGCTGCAACCGCAGGTGGCTTACCCGCCCGTGCGGGTGGTGGACCGGGCCGGCTGGGCCAGCATCAACATCGCCGGGCTTCGGCAGACCGTGACGCCGCTGCTGCAAGGGCTGGCCGGGGACCGGGTCCCGCAGACCGGGCTGCCGGCGGCGGTGAACTCCCGGGTGGCCGGGGTGCAGGCCGGCACGGTCCTGGCCTACCTGTCCGGAAAGGTGCTCGGGCAGTACGAGGTTTTCACCGGTAGCCCCGGTCAGCTGCTGCTGGTGGCGCCGAACGTGGTCGAGGCCGAGCGCAAGCTCGAGGTGGACCCCCGGGATTTCCGGCTGTGGGTCTGCCTGCATGAGGTCACCCACCGGACCCAGTTCACGGCGGTGCCGTGGCTGCGGGACTATTTCCTGTCCGAGGTGCGGATGTTCGCCGACGCCGCCCGGGACGGGGAGCAGCCGCTGGCCGAGCGACTGCGCTCCGGGCTGTCGGCGCTGGCCGAAGCGGTCCGGGACCCGGAGAGCCGGGCCAGTGTGCTGGACGTGATCCAAACCCCGCGTCAGCGGGAGGTGCTGGATCGCCTGACGGCGGTGATGACCCTGCTGGAGGGGCACGCCGAGTACGTCATGGACGGGGTCGGCCCGGAGGTGATCCCCAGCGTGGCGGAGATCCGGCGCAGGTTCAACCGGCGCCGCGAGGCGGCCAACCCGGTGGAGAAGACCATCCGCCGACTGCTCGGGGTGGAGCTCAAGCTCCGCCAGTACGCCGAGGGGCGCCGGTTCGTCCGGGCGGTGGTGGACCGGGTCGGGATGGCCGGCTTCAACAAGGTGTACGACTCCGTCGACACCCTACCCCGGCTCGCCGAAATCACCGATCCGGACGCCTGGGTGGCCCGGGTGCATGGGGCTGCGGCCTGACCTTCATCGTGGCCACGCTCGACTCGTCGGTAGCCGTCATCCGGATCGCGGTGCGACGCGCCCTGCACGAGTTGGTGCCGGAGCCCGACCCGACCCAGCCGCCGTTGGCGCTGGTCGCGTGCTCCGGCGGGGCGGACTCGCTGGCGTTGGCGGCCGCGGCCGGGTTCGTAGCGCCCCGGATCGGTTGGCGCGCAGGACTGATCTCCATCGATCACGGACTGCAAGCCGGCTCGGGCGAGCGGGCCCGGGCGGTCGCCGCGTGGGGGCAGCGCATCGGACTGGCGCCCGCGTTGGCGGTGCCGGTGACGGTGGCGGGGCGCCCGGGGGGCCCGGAGGCCGCGGCGCGGGCCGCCCGGTACGAGGCGTTGGCCGCCACCGCCCGCCACCAGGGTGCGGTGGCGGTGCTGCTCGGCCACACCCGGGACGACCAGGCCGAGACGGTGCTGTTGGCGCTCGCCCGTGGCTCCGGCCCCCGCGGGTTGGCCGGGATGCCGGCCCGCCGCCGGGCCGGTGAGCTGACCTGGCTGCGCCCGTTGCTGGAGATCCGGCGCAGTCAGACTGAGGCCGCGTGTCGGGCGCTGGGACTGACTCCCTGGCAGGATCCGCACAACACCGATGCCACGTACGCCCGCGCCCGGGTCCGCAGCAGTGTCCTACCCGCACTGGTGGCGGCCCTCGGCGACCGGGTGGTGGACAATCTGGCCCGCTCCGCCCGGCTGATCGCCGCGGACACCGCGGTCCTGGACCACCTCACCGCGGAGGCGTTGGCCGCCGCCCGCCGCCCCGGTGATCGACTGGCGGTCGAGTCGTTGCGGGGGCTGCCGGACGGGCTGCGGACGCGGGTGCTGCACGCGTGGGCCCGGGAGCTCGGTGCCCCCGGGTCCGCCCTCTCCCATCGGCACGTGGCCGCCCTGGACGCCCTGGTCACTGACTGGCACGGGCAAGGGCCGACTCATCTGCCCGGTGGCATCCTGGTGGAGCGTCGCGCCGACCTCCTCGCCCGCGTGCCCCACTGACGAAAATTGTCTTGTTTGGTGGGAATGGTCGGCCGGCAGGGACGCCGGGGCCCGGGCCCGCTTGCCGCAGCCGGAGCCGGTCGGGTGTGATACGAGGGTGCCTCACCCTCGCAGACCGGTGTACGCGCCGCACGGCGTGTGCGCCACCAGCCAGCCACTCGCCGCCGCCGCCGGCGCCCACGTCCTTCGCACCGGTGGTAACGCCGTGGACGCCGCCGTCGCGGCAGCGGTGACCCTGACCGTGGTACAGCCAGGCTCCAACGACATCGGGGGAGACCTGTTCGCGATCGTGTGGGACGGGCAGCGGCTACACGGGCTGAACGCCTCCGGCCGCGCACCGGCGGCCCTGACCCGCGAGGCGGTGCTGGCCGCCGGCGCGGACCGGCAGGCCAGTGACGCCCTCGGCGGGGCGCAGGCCCAGGTCGGGGAGCATGGGAAGGTCCCGCCGTACGGGTGGGCGGCGGTGACCGTACCGGGGGCTCCGGCCGGGTGGCGGGAGCTGCACCGGCGGTTCGGGTCCCGGCCATTCGCCGAGTTGTTCACGGACGCGATCCGGTACGCCGAGCATGGCTATCCGGTGTCGCCGGGGGTGGCCGCCTCGTGGGAGGTGGCGCGGCAGCGGCACGCCACACTGTCCGGCCCGGAGTTCGCGGAGTGGGGCCGGGTGTGGACGATCGACGGGCGGGCGCCCCGGGCCGGGGAGCGCTGGCGGAATCCGGACGCCGCCCGCACCCTCCGGCTGATCGCCGATTCGGAGGCGGAGGCGTTCTACCACGGCGAGATCGCGCAGGCGTTGGCCGAGTTCGCCGCCCGTACCGGTGGCTGGCTCACCGCGGCCGACCTGGCCAACCACACCTGTGAGTGGGTGGACCCGATCGCGGCCCGCTACCGGGGGCACGAGGTGTGGGAGTTGCCGCCGAACGGGCAGGGACTGGCGGCGCTGCTCGCGCTGGCGATCCTGGACGGGCTGGATCTCGTCGACGCCACCGAGGAGGAGCGTCGGCACGCCCAGATCGAGGCGATGAAGCTGGGGTTCGCCGACACCCACGCGTACGTGGCCGACCCGGCGATAGTGCCGGTGCCCACCGCCGACCTCCTCCGGCCGGAGTATGTGGCCAGCCGCCGCGCCCAGATCGGTCCGCAGGCGTCCGACCCCGCCCCCGGGGAGCTGATCCGAGGCGGCACGGTCTACCTGTGCACCGCGGACGCCGACGGCATGATGGTCAGCCTGATTCAGTCCAATTACATGGGGTTCGGGTCGTACGTGGCGCTGCCGGGCTACGGGTTCGGGTTGCAGAACCGGGGAGCCGGGTTTTCGCTGGACCCGGATCACCCGAACGTGCTCGCGCCCGGTAAACGCCCGTTCCACACCATCATCCCGGGATTCGTGACCCGGGACGGGGAGGCGGTCGGGCCGTTCGGGGTGATGGGTGGGCACATGCAGCCCCAGGGACACGTGCAGCTGATGGTGCGCACCTTGGACGAGGGCCTGGATCCGCAGGCGGCGCTGGACGCCCCCCGCTGGTACTGGCACACCGGTCGGCGCGTGCACGTGGAGCCGGAGGTGCCGGAGCCGGTACGGCAGGGACTGAAGTCCCGCGGCCATCAGGTGACGGTCGGGGGTGCCTTCTTCGGGTACGGCCAGGCGATCTGGCGCTCCCCGGAGGGCGGGTACGTCGCCGGCTCGGAGGCCCGGGCGGACGGGTGCGCGATCGGGTTCTGAATCGGCCTTTCTCGCATCAGTCGCGGCCTCCCGGTACCGACTGCCACGCCGAACGGCCCCAGCGCGGTGTACTAGGGTGCGGGCATGCACTCTCGCTGGTATGAGGCGGACATCGAGCGGGTCATCGTCACCGAGGAGGAGATCAGGGAGAAGACCCGGGAGCTGGCTCGACAAGTCGCCGCGGACTACCAGTCGGTCGACAGCCTGGTGCTGCTCTGCCTGCTCAAGGGCGCAGTGATGTTCATGGCCGACTTCGCCCGAGAACTGGGCCGGTGCGGACCGCCGCTGGACCTGGAGTTCATGGCCACCTCGTCGTACGGGCAGGGGACCACCTCCTCGGGGGTGGTGCGGGTGCTCAAGGACCTGGACCGGGACGTTTCCGGGTCGCACATCCTGGTGGTGGAGGACATCGTCGACTCCGGGCTCACCCTGACGTGGCTGCTGAAGTACCTGGCCAGCCAGTCAGCGGCTAGCGTGGAGGTGGTGTCGCTGTTCCGCAAGCCCACCGCGATCCGTTCGGCGCCCCCCATCAAGTACGTGGGATTCGACATCCCGGCGGACTTCGTAGTCGGGTACGGCCTGGACTACGCTGAACGGTACCGGGAGCTTCCGTACGTGGGGGTGCTCAAGCCAGAGGTGTACACCCGTTCGTAAGCTGTGAATTGGCTGAGGTGCGGTTGCCCGTCGGGGTCGGTGGCGAGCCGATCCGGCGGACGACGGTGTACGGTCGAATGACCACACCGGCGCGAGTCCCGCGCGCGGTCACCCGGTAAACAGACGAGGTCGATCAGGAGGAGCCGGCGCGGCGCCACACCACACAGCGACGCGCTCAAAGGACAGCATGGAACGGACCCGTTTCTTCCGCCGGCCGGTGTTCTGGTTCTTGCTGGTGGCGTTCGGCGCGATCGCGCTGATCTACTACTTCACCAGCCGGGACAGTTACACCGACGTCGAGACCTCGGTCGCGCTGGAGCGGCTCGGTCAGGGCAATATCGAGTCGGTCCTGATCGAGGACCGGGAGCAGGTCATCAAGATTGACCTGGCCGAGCCGATGACGGTCGACGGCCGGGAGACCACCCAGATCCAGGCCAACTACATGGCCAACATCGGCGCCCAACTCTGGGACCAGGTGCAGACCGCCCAGCAGGAGGGGCGGATCACCGGCACGGTCGACACCGAGGTCACGCAGGAAAGCGTCTGGACCAGCATGCTGGTGATGCTGCTGCCCGTGGCGTTGATCGTGATCCTGCTGCTGTTGTTCATGTCCCAGATGCAGGGCGGCGGCTCCCGGGTGCTCAATTTCGGCAAGTCCAAGGCGAAACAAATCACCAAGGACATGCCGAAGACCACGTTCGCGGACGTGGCCGGCGCGGACGAGGCGGTAGAGGAGCTTCAGGAGATCAAGGACTTCCTGTCTTCTCCCGCTAAATACCAGGCACTAGGGGCGAAGATCCCCAAGGGAGTGCTGCTGTTCGGTCCACCCGGCACCGGTAAGACGCTGCTGGCCCGCGCGGTGGCGGGGGAGGCCGGGGTCCCGTTCTACTCCATCAGCGGCTCGGACTTCGTGGAGATGTTCGTCGGAGTCGGGGCCTCCCGGGTGCGGGACCTGTTCGAGCAGGCCAAGCAGAATGCTCCGGCGATCGTGTTCGTGGACGAGATCGACGCGGTCGGTCGGCACCGGGGTGCCGGCATGGGCGGCGGCCACGACGAACGGGAGCAGACGCTCAACCAGCTGCTGGTCGAAATGGACGGGTTCGACACCAAGGGTGGCGTGATCCTGATCGCAGCCACCAACCGGCCGGACATCCTCGACCCCGCCCTGCTACGGCCGGGCCGGTTCGACCGGCAGATCCCGGTGGATGTGCCGGACATGGAGGGCCGGAAGGCGATCCTGCGGGTGCACGCCAAGGGCAAGCCGTTCGCCCCGGACGTGGACCTGGACGCGGTGGCGCGCCGCACCCCGGGCTTCTCCGGCGCCGACCTGGCGAACGTGATCAACGAGGCGGCGTTGCTGGCCGCCCGCCACAACAAGCGGGCGATCACTAACGAGTTCCTCGAAGAGGCCATCGACCGGGTGATCGCCGGCCCGGAGCGCAAGACCCGGGCGATGAGCGAACACGAGAAGAAGATCACCGCCTACCACGAGGCGGGGCACGCACTGGTCGCCTGGGCGATGCCGCAGCTGGCGCCGGTGCACAAGCTCACCATCCTGCCGCGGGGCCGTTCGCTCGGGCACACGCTGGTGCTGCCGACCGAGGACAAGTACACCCAGACCCGGGCCGAGATGATCGACACCCTGGCGTACGCGCTGGGTGGTCGGGCGGCGGAGGAGCTGGTGTTCCACGAGCCGACCACCGGGGCCGGGGACGACATCCAGAAGGCGACCAACCTGGCGCGGGCGATGGTCACCCAGTACGGCATGAGCGCCAAGCTCGGGGCGGTCCGAGTACGGCAGCAACCAGAGCGAGCCGTTCCTCGGCCGCACCTACGGCCACGAGCGCGACTACTCCGACGCGATGGCCGCCGAGATCGACGCCGAGGTCCGGGCGCTGATCGAGCTCGCCCACGACGAGGCGTGGGAGATCCTGGTGGAGTACCGGGACGTGCTCGACAACATGGTCCTGGAGCTGATGGAGAAGGAGACCCTCTCCCAGAAGGACCTGGAGCGGATCTGCGCCCGGGTGGTCAAGCGGAAGCCGATGGCGCCGTACAACGGGTTCGGTAAGCGGAAGCCGTCCACCGCACCGCCGGTGTTGACTCCCGCGGAGCGGGAGGCGCTGGCGAAAGCGGGGGAGGCGGGCGCCGGTCGGTCCGGTGGGGCGGCAACTCGACCAGCGAAGGTGGCAGCCTGTCCGCCGAGCAGTCACGGCCGTGCGAGCGCGATCCGACCACGGATCGGAGGGACGACACTGACCGAGCTGGCGGACGATGTCGCCTCCTCCACCGAGCCGGGCGACCGAAGACGACTCTGGACCACCTCGCCGCCCGTCTGGTCAACGGCCGGTTGACCGGCATGCCGGTGGAGCAGGTGGTGGACCTGGCCCGGATCGAACGGGCGGTGCGGGAGATCCTGATCGCGGTCGGGGAGGATCCCGGACCGGGACGGGCTGCAGCTCACCCCGGCCCGGGTGGCCCGGGCGTACGCGGAACTGTTCGCCGGGCTGCGGGTGGACCCGACGTCGGTGGTCACCACCACCTTCGAGGCCAACCACGAGGAGCTGGTGCTGGTCCGGGACATCGAGGTGATGTCAGCCTGTGCGAGCACCACCTGCTGCCGTTCCACGGGGTGGCGCACATCGGGTACATCCCGGGCAGCCACGGTCGGATCACCGGCCTGTCCAAGCTGGCGCGGCTGGTGGAGGTGTTCGCGCGGCGGCCGCAGGTGCAGGAGCGGCTCACCTCGCAGGTGGCTGATCTGCTGATGGACAAGCTGGAGCCGCGGGGCGTGATCGTGGTGCTGGAATGCGAGCACATGTGCATGGCGATGCGCGGCATCCAGAAGGTCGGCTCCCGGACCGTGACCTCGGCGGTGCGCGGGGGTGTTCGCCTCCGACGCCAAGACCCGGTCGGAGGCGATGGCCCTGATCCTCGGCTCCGCCTGATCACCCCAACAGCAGCAGCCACAGCAGGGCCGCTACCCCCATCACCAGCACCACCGTGCTCGCCAGCCCGGTCAGCTGGACCCACCGCGGGGGCGGCCACCAGCGACGCACCGGCGGCGGCGCCGGCTGGAACAACGCGGCGTCGCCGGCATCGGCCAAGGCCGCGGCCCGGATCAGCGCGGTCGGTACCGCCGTCGGGTCGGGGATCAGGGCGCGGGCCTCGGCGTGCTCCTCCGCGGTCGGCAGCAACTGGGGAGCGGGCAGGCCGGCCCGGATCACCTCGCCGGTGATCGCCGCGCGCTGGTGGGCCAGCCGGGCCTCCAGGTGGGTGAGCTCAGCGCGGGCGGTGGTCGCGGCCGTTTCGGCGGCGGCTTTGGCCGCCGCGGTGGCGGCGGCCAGATCCCGGCGGACCGCGTCCAGTGCCTGCGCCGCAGCCAGGTACTCCTCCCACGGGGTGGCGGTGGGGGTCGGATCCGGATCAACCTCTAGCTGGGTCACGACTGCTCTCCCTCCCCGACCGGACCGCTGCCGGCCCGCCACAACCAGTGCCGTAGTCCTGCCAGCGCGATTCGGTCGGCGTACGGGTCGGGGAAGCGGATCAGCTTCTCATGCGCCCGGGTGGCACCCCGCGGGCCGCCCAACCCTCCGGCCGTGTTGATCACCGCGGTGCCCAGCGCCAGGGCGTCGGCGGCGCTGTTGGTGGGATCGAGCGCGGGGGCACCTCCCGGCAGGGCGATCCGGATCCGGCACTGGTTGGCGATCGGTTCCGGGGGCAGCGTGCGGCCGGTCAGGATCAAGTGAATCCCGACCCGGCCACCGTGCTGGGCGAGTTCCCGCAGCAGCGCGTCCGCTTCCTGCGCCAAGAAGTCGTCCCCGGCCAGTAGCACCGGTACCTCGTCGATCGCGCAGACGATGCGCGGCAGGATCTGGCCGGTGTCGAATCGCCGGACCCGCTGCCGAGCCAGCCGGCGTAGGAGCTCCACCCCGGCTGCCCGGTCCGGCTCCACGCAGACCGCTCGGGCGTGCGGCAGACAAGCGGGATCGTGGGGCTGCGGCACGAAGTCAACGAACGACCCTCGGCCAGAGAAGTCCAGCAGATAGGAGGCGAGCTGTTCCGGCCGGTACTGGCTGCACAGGCCGTACAGGATGTCCAGGAGCAGGGCGGTCTTGCCGGAGCCTGCCCGGCCGAGCAGCAGCCAATGGGGGGCGGTCGGCGACAGCGGCAGCGACACCGGGGTGTCGCCGGAGCGCCCGATCGGCACTTCCAGGCCACCGGATGCGTCCCCGGTCCACAGTGGGCCATCAGGCAGCAGCTCGCCTAGGGACAGTCGGGCTTGATCCACCACCCGCGTGGCGAGCTCCCCACACACCCGGGTGATCAGTTCACCGGACGGGCTCGGGTCCAGGTACACCGGTGCGTTCAAGCCCGCGGTGGGGACCTCCCCGACCGGCACCGGGGTCGCGAACGAAGCACCCGGCGGGTGCCCCACCCGTACGTGTGGGTTGTCCACCCACACCTGGGTGGTGTGCGGCAGGGCGGGGACCGGGTCGTCGGTCAACGGCGGGGGTGGCCAACCCCCCAGCAGCAGGTGCAGGCGAGCGGCGGGGCCGTCCGCGGCCAGGGCCGCCACCCGGGCCAGCTCCTCCGGTTCGGTGTGCTCCGGCCAGGACGCCACCACCAGCAGCAGTGTCCGGTCCGGGCGGGCGCCGCCTCGTACCCAGTGCTCAACTTCAGAGAGCACCGCCTGCAGGCCGGCCCGGTCGGTCACCGGGGGCGGCATGATCCCGGCGTCGTGCAGCGGCGCGAACGGGGTGAACACTCCCGCCGGCCGCGTCCACCGTCCGAACCAGCAGTGAACCGGCGGCGGTGCTGGCGAGGAGCCGCAACAGGATCGCCCGCAGCCCGCCCGCCACGCGGGAGTCACGGGCATCGGCGTCGAACGCGAGATGACCGAGCGGGACCACGACCGGGAAACTGGCGTCGTCCAGCGGGTACGCGGTGCCGATCCGGACCAGCTCGAGACCGTTGGCCGCCCCGAGGGGGGTGCTGGCGGGCAGCGCGTCCAGTGGTCCGCCGAGCCACCCGGGGGTCAACAGTCCGGCCGCGACCCGCAGCCGCTCCGCCAGCTCCCGGATGCTGCGCTCCTCTACCGCGGCCCGAGGTGGTGGCGGCGGACAGTCCAGCATCGCGGCGGCTGCCTCGGCGAGCGCGACCGCTTGCCGATGGGCCGCCGCAGCCTGATCGATGCTGGTGCTGATGCCGGCCATCGCTTCCCCCGTGCGGTGTGCTGCTCCGAAGGGTAGCCGGTCGCTTCCGCTGGTCACACCCGCCGCACCGGGGGTACGCCGGAAGGGTGCGGCTCGGTGCCGGTTACTCGACCGGCTCGACCCGTGCGGTGACTTGGGTGCCAAGCTCGATGGTCCGGCTCACCGTGCACCACCGGTCATGTGACCGTTTCACCAGGTCAGGAAGGAGTTCCCGCGCATGGTCACCGGTTTCACCGGCGGGGAAACGGACCCGGAAGATCACCTCGAGGTCGGTCATCCGGTTCCCGCCCTCATCTTTGATCTTGTGGCCGCGGGCTTCCACTTCGAACGACTCCGCCTCCGCCCGCCGGGCGGTCAGCGTGTCCACGTCCAGGGCGGTGCAGCCGGCGAGGCCGGCGAGCAGCAGCTCCACCGGGGTGAACACATCCTCCCCGGTGCCCAAGGGCAGCTCCACACCGTGCTGGTTGGTGGCGATGAATCGACCGGGCTCGGTCCGCCGCAGCGTCACCGACCGCAAACTGTCGTCACTCATGTCTCCCACCCTGCCACGCCGCCGATCACTCCGGCAGGCGTCGGCGTGGCCCGGGGGAGGACGTCTCCCGAGAGGTGTCCCGGAGGCGTTGGACGCTTTCGCCGAAAGCATCGACGAAAGCGTCCAATGCTCGCCCCTGCCGGTGGGTGCTGACGCGACAGCAGGACGACGCACGCTTCCGGTAACCTGGACCGGTGACGGGCCGCTAGCTCAATCGGCAGAGCTGTGGACTTTTAATCCATAGGTTCAGGGTTCGAGTCCCTGGCGGCCCACCGCGATCTATCTGCGGAAACGCCTTTCGCCTCGTAGGCGCCCGTAGATGGTTCTGGGGCATGTTGGCGCCGGGCCGTGTAGGTGAGTGTGTCGAGAAGCGGTTGCTGCTGGCTGGTGTGTAGCTCGTCCCGTACTTGCGGTGGATGATCGGGGTGACCACCGTCACCTCCTTCGCTCAACCAGTTGCGGTGGCTGACTGGCGTCCGGCGGGGCTTGGCAGGGCGATTGCGCAGTGTTGACGGCCCTCCTTGCGTGTGACTCATGGCAGGTGGTGACAGCCCGGCCCCCTGGCTTCGGGGACCGGGCCGCTTGTGTGCGTCAGCTAGAGGTTCAGTCCCAGGGCAGCTCCCGCCGGAAGAACTCAGCGACCGCCTCCACGTTGGCCAACAGTAGAAACACCAGCGCCGCACCCAACCCGAACACCGTGGTCTTCCACGGCCAGCCGCCGCGGCGCATGATGATCCGCCAGCTGCCGTAGGCGATTACCGCCACCAGGAACACCATGGGAGCGGTGGTGGACAGGACCTCGGTCCAGCTGGTGATCCAGCCTTGTAGTGGGGTGGGTGTCTGGTTCGTCATCTTGGGCGTTGTCCGGACACGCTGTGCAGCGGCCATCCGGCCAGGATCAGCCACGGGTCGATCAACAGCGCCCGCAGTCGGTTGGCCAGCGCCTGTGTGAACCCGACCTTGTCCAGCTGCTCCGCCAACTGTTCCGCGAGCTCGGCGGCCGCCATTGCCCGCACCAGCGACGACTGGAACCGCTCGACCAGTTCCCGAGCGGCGGGGTCCGGGGCTTGCACGATTCCACCCCGGTTGGGGACGGTCCACTCCTGCACCAGCAGGATGCCGCCGGGAGCGAGCCGGTCCGCCAACTGGTGCAGCAGTTGACGACGCCGGGGCAACTGCCACAAAGCCAGCCGGACGTGGATGAGATCGAATGGCCAGTACCCGCGCCTCGGTCAAGTCCAAGCCGAGGTTGGTGATGCGCCACTTGGTGAACGGGTCCAGCAGATTCGACACCGCAAGGTGGTACGGGTCGCTTAGCCGAAGCTCCTGCTGCTGTTCAGTTTGGGTGGTCATCGGGCATCACCCCATCCCAGGGTGACCGCCGGGTCGGCCAGGTCATCGGGGGTGGTACCGGCGGGGATAGCGGAGGTGGCCTCCAGCAGGGCGATCGCTCTGGCCAGTTGGGTGGTGGTGACCGCCCCCAGCGGGGTGTTGGGGGCGGTGAAGGTGTACGGCTGCATCAGCCGCAGTTCTTCTGCGGCGTGGTCCGGGTTGGAGGTGGGGTCGGCCTGGTGCAGGATCTGCCCGGCCTCATCCGGGTGCTCCAGGGCGTAGGCCAGGCCTTTGAGGGTGGCGTCGCGGAACCGGCGGCACAGGTCCGGCCACTTTTGGGCGACGTCCTCGGCCGCCCAGATACCAACCCCCAAGGCGTCGGACAGTGTGTCCCCGATGGGGAACACCGTCGGGGTGCGGCCCGCGGCCGCCTCCACCATCGGCACCCCGACCACATACTGGTCGGCGACGTCCACCACGCCTTGTACCAGTACCGGGATCAGCTCCGGTGGGGGGAAGTGGACCACCTCCACCCGGCCAGGGTCGACACCATGGTGCTGCAACCAGGTGGGCAGCAGCAGGGCGGTGCCGCCACCGGGGGCCACCGCTACCGTGCGGCCGGCAAAATCTCGCGGGTCGGTGATGTCTGGATCCAGGGTCAGGAACGCTGCCAGGGTGCGCTGCTGGGCCAGGGCCAGCAGCCGGATCCCGGCCCCGTCACCACCCTCGACAACCTGGGCGCCGTGGGCGAGGATGCCGCCCATGGCATCAAAGGAGGCGAAGTGGGCGGCGCCGGCGGCCATGGCGCTGATGTTGCTGCCGGTGCCGGCCCCAGGCTGGATATCCACGGTGATACCGGCCTCGTCGTAGAACCCCTTGGCCTTCGCCACCCACAGGTAGGCGTCCCGACCGAAGGTGCCGAAGCTCGACAGCACGGTGATCGTGGACGGTTCCCGGCCGGTTCGTTGTGTTGCCGCGGCTGCAGGCGCCCATGACGCCACTGACCAACCCGGCGGCAACGAATGCGCCGGTGTGTTTGATCAGCTGCCGGCGAGACAGCCGATGCACCGGGACATCCGGTCGATGTGTCGTCATGGTGGGGGGTGAGATCATGGCGTTCCTCCGCTCCTAGAAGAAGGGGTTGGGGGACCCGGCCGGCGGCGGCATGGTGGGCAACCGGTGGCCGCCGGCCAGGCACGACCCTGCCCCGCCTGTTGCCGCAGGCGGGGCAGGAGATCTCCCGGGCAGGGCTGGTGCCGTGAGGTCACTGCCTCGGGTGGTGATGTGCCGGCCCCTCAGGACTTGGGCGGAACAGGGCCGGCACACTCCAGACCAGAGATCCTGTGCGTTGGGGGAGACATCCTGGTCTGGAAGTCAAGGGAAGGGGTGAGCACCCCCTCCGGGGTCCAGGCAAGAAACCGCAGATACAGCTCGTCTGAACGGGACACGTACTGGGCGGCTGCCACCATCTCCTGCCACAGGTGGCGGCCAAGCCTATCCGGGCGGCCAGCGAACCGCCGCTGCAACCGGCTGCGTTCAGTGCGGCATGGCCACGCCTGTCCGCAGGCGGCGCAGTCCCACCGCGGCGGCAACGGCCGATGCGCCGCAACCACCTGGTTCACCGCTGGTACCAGTCCGGGCGCCCAGGACGCTGGCTGTTACGGATGCGCCATTGCTGTCCGAAAGTCATCAGCGGTGCCCGCGCCGGCGGTAGTGGGGCAGCCGAGGGCACCACTTGGGGCAGCGGCTGGGTTGGGTAATCCCCGTTGTCGCGGGCCAACAGGCTCAGGATCGATGCCTGCCCTTCGGCTACCACGGTGTGTCCGTCAGGGATCGGCTCGGTACGAGGGCGCTCGAACCTGTTTTCCGTGGTGTCATGTTTGACGCAGCAGCGGCGGATGAGTCGCATAAGCAAATACCCCCTTGGCTGGTGAGGCGCCAACTGTGCTTGCCCCAGATACGTATTGGCGCCTGCTCATAGGGTGGTGATAGACCAGCCTTGATCAACAGGGGTTCGGCGTCCGGCGTCGATGACCGGACACCGGACTATCAGCGGGACGCCAACAGAGCGTCAAGCTGGCGGGCCATGTCAACCAGAGTAGACGGGGGCGGGGGGTCGGCTCGGCAGATGAGGGCGATCGCTTCCCGTAACAACCGGTCGGTGCGGGGGCTGTTGATCTGCCCGCACCAGCCGATCACTTCAGCCATCACCTGCTCGGCGTCTCGCCAGGCACCTACTGTGACCAGGTCATCCAGCAGAAAAGCGAGGATGAGGAACCGGTCGCGGCGTTTCACCGGCGGGTAGTTCGGGAGGATACGCTGAAGCAGGTCCACAGACCGTTCCCGGTCACCGAGACTACGGTGGAACCCCGCCTCGTGTGAGGCGAGTTCAACATGGTCGATCCACCATGTCCATGGCGGGTCGCTTTCGCGTGCCCCATCGAGGATCAGCCCTTGGGCGTACTCCATCTCCCGCAGAGCATCGGCTCGCTGTCCCAGCGAGGCTAGAGCGCGGGCGTGGCGCAGCCGGAACAGTCCTTGGAGGCGGGGAGACAGCCGCTGGTCGAGAACATAACGGGCGATCAGCAACGCCTCACCGTCCCGCCCGGTCTGAATGTCAAGCATTGCGAGATTGGCCAGCTCCAGCAGCTCCATGCTGCGGTCCCCTGCCAGGCGGGAGATGTGCAGGGCTTCCCAGGTGAGGACGCGCATGTCGTCGAGACGACCGGAGTCGAACGCCAACCAGCCGGCGACCTCCCCTAGCTCTCCCACCACGGCCTGGAGATCCCGCTCTACGGCCGGCTGGTAGGTCCTGGCGGCGAGCGCGTCGGCGGCGGCCCGGAACAACCTGCGAGCGGTGGGGTAGATCCCTTCGGCGCCGACAGCGTTGTCAAGCGCTACCAGGTTGCCGATGGAGCCTCGGAGGGCGTCGACATCATCACGGCCCATAGGGTGGGCAGGAATGGGCGAAGGGGGCACGGCAGGCTGGGCGAGAGCGATGAGAGCACCGTTGGCGTCAAGTGTCCGGTCGAGGGCGCGGGCGGTGGCCTCGCTAGGGGAGCAGCGGCCGTTCTCCAAGTCGGACAGGGTGGATTTGCCGACGTGGGCCAGATCGGCTAACGACCGGAGAGATAGGCCACGCTCCTGGCGGAGCTGGCGCAGGGTGACGCCGAACGTCGGGGGGCAAGCGGTTCGGGATGACATGACGGCCTCCGTGCTGGCAATGTCGTTAGCCGCGCGCCCCGTCCGCTGGTCGCTGCCACATTCGGCCACCGCATGCCGGCTGCTGCCGGAGTTCGCAAAAGTGAGTGTGGAAGTAGGGGCATGAACATCAGGGTTTCCTGGGGCGCGCAGGGGTCGGGATGGCGGGACACGCAGTGGCTTGCCCACACCGGCAGCACCGCCTCCACCGACCACTCTACCCACATGTGTCCTATATCGCACCCCGCGTCCGCCGTGGGAGATGTTGCTGGCGACACCTTGTCGCCGGAGTGGCCGAACGCGCCGTGGAGATTATGGCTCCTGGCTCGCGGTCGCCAGCTCATCCTTGCCGCGTGATCTATGTCGTCAGCGGCCACGCGTAGGCGCTATCGGGGTCATCCAGCCACACGTACCGGCTCAGTTCGTGGTCCGGGGCGGTGATCACCCGCCGGTTGCGCCCGGGATGGTCCAAGCGTTGCCACTGCTGCATGGCGTGTTCGAGGGTGTCCCACAACCGACAGGGGCCGCCCTGCAGCACCGGCCACCGTCGGTTCTCAACAGTGTCCAGCCCAGCCTCGGCGTAGGAACCGGCGGCGGTCACGATCACCCGCTGCCTGGTGGGAGCGTGACCAATGTTGACATCGGGGAGGTGCAGGTCCAGCCACAGCAGCAGATCCAGGGAGGCACCCAGCAGGGTGGTGGGGCCCAGGGTGGTGCTGTCGTGGTACGGGATCGGGCCTGGGGCGAACCCCAGCACCTGTCCAGGGCGAGTGGATCATCCACACTGGCATGTAGCGGCATGAACCCCGCCAGCTCGGGGTCGAATCGGCCAGTGACCTCATCGGTGGCGGTCTTGCGCAGCACCATCAATCCTTGGCCATTGCCGTGCATCGGGGCCACGATCACCCCACCGTCGGCCAACTGCCGGATCCACGCCGGCGGGATGGAGCGTACAGCGCAGGTGGAGATGATCCGATCAGACACGCCACCGGCTGGCCAACCCCCCGACCGTCGCCTACGGTCAGGTGGGGCCGGTGCCGATCTCCAACACCCGCATCCCGTCCTCGAGTCCCAGCCGGTCCAGCATGATCGCCACGATGCGCGGCTGGCTAGCGAAGAGGTCGGGAGCATGATGGTGCCGCCGCGTACCAGAGCGGACCGGTGTTGGGTGGCCACCGCTTCATCAACGTAGGCGTCGGCCAGCGACACCTCAGGTAGGAACCGTGCCGGGGCACCTGTCGAAATACCTGCGCCCACTGAGGGGTTGCTGCCCCGCTTTGGGCAAGGTGGTCGGCCAGGCTCGTGGCCAGGTCGTGCCAGTCAGGCTCGGTCACAGGTCAGCTCCTCTGCGATAGCGTGTGAGATCGGAGGTGGTCGTAGTCGGCCCGCCGATCCACTCGAGCAGTGTCCGACGTGGGATGGATCGCTGCCGTAAACAGGCGGCGGCCGACCACGGTCAGCCGTACCGCATATCTCGGCTCGATCCACTGCTGGAACAGGTGGGCGGTGGTCTCTACCCCTATCAGGTCCTCGTAGTCAGCGGTGGTGAGGCGGCCCACAACGGAGAACACGAAAAGGGGTGGGGGCGAACTAACTGGTCCGCCCTCCTTTTTGATAGATCAATCGAGGGTGAAACCGGTCCCGGGAAGCACCGGACGCCCCGGCTACCAGGCTGAGTCCGGATTCCGGCGGTGGCGTCCATCCAGGAATCAACCGTGGTTGGCGGTCCATACCGAGGCTGCGGGCCGGTGATCGCTAGTACATGAGCAGCAGCGCGACGAGCGTGCCAGAGTTACTGATCGCCCCCCCTTGATCAACGATGGGACCTTGTCAAGAGAGACCCACTCCATACGCTGCATTTCCGTAGGTTCGGTCGGCTCACCGATGCGCTCAGCGCCGCGACCAAGGAAGACATGATGCGGACGTACGGGCTTCCGGAAGCGTCTCAGCTGATGGAGAAGTCGTCGTGATAGACGATTTTGGCGAGTTCGACGCCACCGTCCGGGAGCTCCCAGTAGTGGAGGCGGCGGGCGGCCGGAGTGTGCACCTGCAGGCTGGCCCGGTAGGCCCGCGCGCCGTCGGCGCGGACCCGTTGCGGGCTGTCCCCACCCTCGTTGATCCGCAGCGGGTGCACCTCCAACCCCGCCCGGTCCGGTGCCCGCCGGCACACCACCTCGGCGCACACCTCCACCACCCGCTCCCGGCTGACGCCGTGCACCTGCTCCAGCGAATCCAGTAGCTCCGGCCCGATCACCGGTTCTCGCCACGGGTACCGTTCGCGATCGGCGGGAGTGGTCAGTCGCTGCCACGCCTGATAGACCTCGTTCCGGAAGCGGACCTCCTCGTCCGGGGCCAGCTGAGCCAGCTCCGCTTGCAGTTCCCGGACGACCTCCCGTTCCCGGCGCAGCGCCTCCTGGGTGTCCCGGGCGGCTCGTTCCGCCTGCTTCGCCCGGCCCTCCACCTCCCGGACGTGCTCCAGCAGCCGGCGTCGGTCCTCCTCCACCACCGCCAGCTGTGCGCGGAGCTGATCCGCTTCGGCGCGCGCGGCCTCCAGTTCCGCCTGGGTCGAACCGATCAGCTGGTTGGTCTCGCTCTCGGCCAGCTCCAGGATCCGGCGTCGGACGTCCGCCAGGTCACTCTCCAGCGACCGTCGGATCGCCGCCGCCTCTTGCCGCAGGGCGGCTAGCCGACGCTCGCCCTGGTCGAACAGGTTCCGTACCTTCTGCTGCATCACCCGGGCCTGCTCGATCATCTCGCCGAGTTCGATTTCCTCCTGCGGACTCGGCGTCGTGGCCTTCGCCGGCGCGGGCGTGGGAGCGGTCGGCTCGGCGCCGGCTGGTTCCTCGGTCGGGGTGGGGGATGCCGTGGTCGGTTCGGTGTCCAGCGGCCCGCCGGCGGTCACGCTGGTGCGGCTAGCGGCGGCCATCGCCGCCAGTTCCGCCGCCGCCGACACGCGTTGGGTAGCCGGGGCGAGCCACGGTGGACCATCCGGATACACCGACGCCACCACTGGGGCGGCATCCGCGGGTATGTCCAAACGAGATAGTTCGACCCGGCGTTCGTCCGGTTCGATCCGGGTGATCCGGACGACGATCCGGTCGCCCACATTGAAGAAGTACTCCGGATGGGCCAGGACTTCCCGATCGATCTGGGTGCGGTGGAGCAGCCCGTCGCAGCCGGGGAGCAGGGTCACGAATGCCCCAAAGTTTCGCAGCACCGAGACCACCCCCTCGATCAGGGTGCCGACGGGGTAGTCCGCCAGGAGCCGGCTCAACGGGTCCGGTTCAAACGGCAGCAGCGACACCGGCACGCGGCGTCGGCGACCGGAAGGGTGCTGCCCGATCTTGACGCGGACGGGCTGTCCCACCCGGACTACCCGTTCCGGAGCCAGGTCGCTGCTGCTGAGGTGCAGCCGGTGGGCGAACGCGGGGGTGCCATCGGCGAGGTCGAGCTCGGCCCCCTGCGGCAAGACCCGGGTGACGACCGCGGCGTGTTCACTGCCAGGGTCTGGCCAGGTCGGCTCCTGCGGTGCGCCCCGGTTCAACTCCGCCACCAACTTCTCGATCACTCGGGGGGAGTCGGCCCGGTCGTGCAGCAGGAACAAGGGATGGTCCCAGGGGTCGGACTGGTCATCCACCCCCGGCCACCAGAGCCGCGCCGCGCCGCCGTACACGTCCAGCCCGGTGGGGAGACGGTGAGACAGCTCCCAGGACACGTCACCGGTGGGCATGACCCACACCTGTGCGGCCCCGGCTAACGCCTCCTCCAGCTCGACCACATCCAGTAGTGGCTCGGAAGCCCAGGCGGGGATGGTCACACAGACCACCGGATCCACCCGGCGCGGGTCAAGGATGAGGTCGGCCAGCCGGTTGGCCGCGTCCGTCGAGTCCACCTGCCGCGCCATGTCGGCCATGGTATAGCTGCCATGCTCGCCAGCCCGGCAAGCGGACTTCAGAGGCGGGGATCCACCGGCTCCGATTCACAGGCGAGGATGCCCGCCACCAGCCGGTGCCGTTGCCACAGTGGCGCACCGGCGGCCAGGCCCGCCAAGGCGGCCAACCCGAGAGCGTGTTCCCGCCGGGCGAGGGCGCGTTTGCGGCCCAGCGATCGTTTCCGCAGCTCAGGCAGGTGTTCCGGGTCTAGATAGTCCGGACCGTAGGTCAGCCGCAGGTACTCCGGTCCACGGCACTTCAGACCCGGCTGGAGCAGTCGACCGCGCCGGGTGGCGGCCAACCCCTCGTACGGTTTGACCACCATGCCCTCACCCCCGGCCGCCGTCAGTGCCGTCCACCATTCGGTGGCCTCCGCCACCGCGGCCGGGTCGGCCAACTCCACCACCATCCGCCGAGTGGGGAGGAACAGCTCCCGATCGGCGGCCACGAGTCGATCCGCCAAGTCCAGATGCCAGCCGTGGTCCCGGTTGGCGTGGCTGGCGCCTTCGCTGGCCAGCACCGCGAACGGAGCCAGGCGCACCCCCACCAGCCCATTGGTGGGATGGACATACCGTCGGTACGCGGTCGCGAACGCTTCGACGTTGGCCTGTCGCCGCGCCAGCCGCTGCGACAGCGCGCCGAGATCCAGTCCACGGGCGGCGGCCGCATCGACCGCGTTCCGGGCCGCGGACAGGGCCGCCCGGGCGGACACCTCCACCCCTCGATAGATCTCGTCGATCAGCTCGCCCGCCTTGGCCGACCACGGCAGCAGCTCGGTGTCCAGCAGGAGCCACCCGGTGTCCAGCTCCCGCCACAGCCCGGCCGCCGTCACCGCGGCCTGGACCCGCGCCAACAGCGCGGTGGTCAGCGGTTCATCGAAGAACGCCCGGCCGGTCCGGGTGTAGACCACCCCGAGCCCGGCGGTACCGAATCGACGCTTCCCCACCTGCGGGTCCCGGCACACCAGCACCACCGCGCGGGAGCCCATGTGTTTCTCCTGGCACATCACCCGGTCCACGCCGGCGGACTGATATTCGGCGAACGCCTCCGCCGGATGCTCCAGGAACCCCTCCCGGGTGGAGGTGGCGCAGGGTGCCATGGTGGGCGGCAGCCACACCAGCCAGCGCGGGTCGATCGCGTACCGGCTCAGCACCTCCACCGCGGCGGCGGCCTGGCCTGCCTCCACCGTCACCACGCCGTACCCGGTGTCCAGGTGTTGGCGGCCGGTCACGTCCGTCAACTTCAAGGTGTCGGGGGCCCGGGTCGGTGTGTCACCGGCCGGGCGTAGCGGCCGGGTCGGCGGATAGTACTCGCGCGCGGCCGGCACCGACACCAGCTCGTGCTCGGGGTAACGCAGGGCGGTCAGTTGGCCCCCGAACACGCAGCCGGTGTCGATGCAGATGGTGTTGTTGACCCACTCCGGCTCCAGCGTCGGGGTGTGTCCATAAACGACCATCGCGGAGCCGCGATAGTCCCGCGCCCACGGGTAGCGCACCGGTAGCCCGTACTCGTCGGTTTCGCCAGTGGTGTCGCCGTACAGCGCGAACGCCCGCACTCGGCCGGAGGAGCGGCCGTGGTACTCCTCCTTCAGCCCGGCGTGGGCCACCACCAGCTGGCCGCCGTCCAACACATAGTGGCTGATCAGCCCGTCCAGGAAAGGGACGAGCCGCTCGGTGAATTCGGCCGGCTGCTCCGCCAGTTGGGCGATGCTCTCCGCCAGCCCATGCGATATCCGTACCTTCCGACCACGTAGGTGGTTCAGCAGCTTCTGTTCGTGGTTGCCGGCCACGCACAGCGCGGTACCGGCCTCCACCATCCCCATCACCAACCGAAGTACCCCGGGGGTGTCCGGGCCGCGGTCGACCAGGTCCCCGACGAACACCGCGGTGCGCCCCTGCGGATGGGTGGCGGAGACCGGCCGCCCCTGCGCGTCCCGCTCCAATTGCCAACCCAGTGTGGTCAGCAGCTGCTCCAGCTCGGGGCGGCAGCCGTGGACGTCGCCGATGATGTCGAACGGTCCGGTCAGGTCGGTACGGTCGGAGTACAGCCGGGTGTAGGTGATCTCCGCGGCGTCGATCTCCTCGGGACCGTGCAGAGACATACACATACCGGAACCCTTCCCGGCGGAGCCGCTTCAACGACGCCCGCAGATCCCGGTGTTGCCGGGCGATCGCCTCCCGGTTGATGTGCCGGTCGGTGCGGGTCCGGGTCCGTTCCCAGCAGATCTCCTCCGGCACATCCAGCACAATCGCTACCGGTAGTACGTCGTGCGCCTTGGCCACCTTCAGCAGCGCCGCGCGCGCGTGCGGCTGCACATTCGTCGCGTCCACCACGGTCAAGCGGCCCCGCCGGAGTCGCGCCGCGGCCACCTGGTAGAGCAGGTCGAACGCGTCCGCGGTGGCGGACTGGTCGTTCTCGTCGTCGGCGACCATCGCCCGGAAGGTGTCGCTGGACAACACCTGGGTGGGGCGGAAGTGTCGGGCAGCGAACGTGGACTTGCCGGAACCGGACACTCCGACCAGCGCCACCAGGGCCAGCTGGGGAATCTCGATCATGCGACGGCTCCGTCTCGGGTGAACACCGCTAGTTGAGTGGGGGCGCCGACCTCCGGGTCGGGTTCGCCGACTTCCCGTAATTCCAGCCGGTAGCCGTACCGGCTCGCCACCTGTCGGGCCCAGTCGGCGAACTCCGCCCGGGTCCACTCGAACCGGTGGTCGGGGTGCCGGAGTTCGCCCGGTGCCAGTCCGGGATAACGAGGGTTGTACTCCCGGTTGGGGGTGGTCACCAGCACCGCCTGTGGACGGGCGTGGCCGAATACCGCATCCACCACCGCTGGCAGCCGAGGCGGATCCACGTGCTCGATCACTTCCATCAGCACCGCGGCGTCGAAGCCGATCAGGCGGTCGTCGCGGTAGGTCAGAGCGGTCTGCCACAGCTCCACGCGCCGCTGTTGTCGCTCCGGCAGCTCGTCCAGGCGTAGCCGTCGCTGAGCCGCCGCGAGCGTACGCGTGGACACGTCCGCCCCCACCAGCCGGGTATATCGGGGGTCGGCGAGCAGTTCGACCAACAGTTCCCCACCGCCGCAACCGAGGTCCACCACGGTGCTGGCGCCGAGTTCGGTCAGCGCCTGCCGGACCGCGGCCCGGCGGGCGGCGGCGAGCGGCTCCCGCTGCGCGGCCGGCAGGCGCGCCTCCTCCGCGGTCCCACCGTCCGATGTGTCTTCCGACGCGGGTGCGAGCGTGTCGTCCAGGGCCGCCAACCGCGCGAGCGCCTGGTCCACCATTCCCTGCTGGTGGACCAGGTAGCGGCGAGTGATCAGGGTGCGTTCCGGGTGCTCGGGCAGCCAGTTCGCCCCGGCGCGCAGCAGCTTGTCGATCTCGTCGTGAGAGACCCAGTAGTGCTTGGCGTCGTCCAACACCGGCAGTAGCACGTACAGGTGGTTGAGCGCGTCCGCCAGTCGGTGCTCCCCGACCAGGCTGAGCATCAGGTAGCGGTCGGATTCATTCGCCGCCACGGTGGTGGCGGTGACCTGCCAGCCGAGCGGGGTGAACAGTCGGTGGGCCAGATCGACGCCGCCCCGGCACCGCACCACCGGTAGCTCCAGCTGGAGTGGTATGGCGGTGGCGGCCAGCTCCGGCCGGTCCCGGCTCACTCCCCGCATCGCCGAGCTGAACACTTTCGCCAGTGCGACCGCGAGGAGGCTGCTGGCCGCGTACGGGCGGTCGTTGACGTAGGAGGAGAGGTCTGTGCCGCCGCCGGCCGGCCACCGTCGGCGCGTCAACTGGAGTGGATCGATGTCCAACAGCAGGGTGGCGGTGCATCGATCTGGATCTGCCTGAGGGAACAGTACGTACGCGGTGCCGGTCGACAACGCCACCTGGTGTACCCGGTCCGGATGTTTGACGAGCAGGTAGCCCAAGTCGGTGGCGGGCCGGTGCGTGGTGGTGATCGACAGCAGCACGGCGGCCATTGTGTCACCAACGTGAGCGCCGATCACCCCAGTTACTAAGGGATTCCGGTCAAGCCGGCTGTGGAGCCATCCGTTCGCTGGCGGTGCCGGCGCCGCGGACGGCCGCGTCCCGCACCGCGGCGAGCAGGGTGTCGCCCCGGTGGTGGGGTCGCCAGCCCAGCTCTCGCTCGGCCCGGTGGGTGGACACCAACGGCACGTTCGCCAGCAGATCGAACCAGGAGCTGTCCAGCGGTTGCAGGCGGGTCGCCGCCGTCAGCTCCATGCCGGTCCGTAGCAGCCAGGCGGGGATGGGGATCCGCCGCAGGTGGAGGGCGCGGGCGAAGTCGTCGGCCGACAGCACCGGGGGATCGGCCACGTTGTACGGGCCGGTGGCGCCGGCCTGAATGGCTAACCACACCAGTGTGGCGACGTCCTCGGCGTGGACGACTTGGGTCTTCACCGACCCGGGCAGTGGTAGCACCGGCACCCGCGTGGCCCGGTGCCGGACCAACGGGGCCAGCCGGCCCAGCAGATAGCGGGTGAGTTCCCCCGCGGCATCCGGTTGCAGCACCATCGGCGGCCGGACTCGTACCACGCGGGGGATGGCGCCGGTGTGGACCAGCTGGTCCAGCATCCGCTCCGCCGCTACCTTGTCGGCGCTGTACCAGTTGCCGGGGATGCCTTCAGTCGGCCACTCCTCCGGTACCTCCGCCGCGTGCTCCGGGTCGGGGGCGTACGCCGCCACGGACGACAGGTGGACCAGTTGCCCGACCCGGGCGCGGGTGGCCGCGTCGATCACATGGCTCGTGCCGAGTAGATTGGTGCGCCGCTGGCCACGCCGATGGTGGGCGCCGAGGATGTCCCAGGCCAAGTGCACCACTGCGGTGGCGTGGCGCATCAGTTCGGTCAGCGACGGGATGCAGGAGCGGTCCGCAAGGTCGCACGCCAGCCACTCGGCCCGGTCGTAGGGTGGCTGCGGGGGCGGTGGTCGGGTGGCGACCGCCCCGAGCGAGGTCACTTCGTCGTGCTCCTGCAGCAGCCGCAGCAGGGCGGTGCCGATGTTGCCGGTGGCGCCGGTGATCACGAGCCGCATGGCCGCTTCCGTGCCCCGGGCCGGCAGGATGAAACCCCGGCGCGGCATGAGGTGCGGTATGGTAGGTTTGTCGACCTGCTCCGGGACGGTACTACCTGCGACATGGCGGAAGTGGAGCGGATCATCGAGGCGCCGATCGACCAGGTGTGGGCGGTGCTCGCTGATGGCTGGAGTTACTCCGACTGGGTGGTGGGCAACACCCACGTCCGGGACGTGGACCCGCACTGGCCGGAGGTGGGGGCCAGGCTGCACCACCAGGTAGGGGCGTGGCCGCTGCTGGTGGCCGATGTTTCGGTGGTGGAGGAGGTAGATCCGCCGCGGCGGCTGGTGCTGCGGGCGCAGTTGCGGCGGCTGGGACGGGGACGGATCACGCTTGAGTTGACGCCGTTGGCGGCGGATCAGACCAAGATCACCATGGAGGAGCACTTCGAGTCCGGTCCGGCGCGGTGGCTGATGATGAAGTTCAACGATCTGGTGCTGCACCAGCGGAACGCGGAGGGGTTGCGGCGGATATCGGACCTGGCCACGCGCAGGTACGCCGCCGAACAGGTGGGTACGTCATCTGGTTGAGCTGCCAGGTTTCATCCGGTTCATGGTGGGTCGACCGCTATCGTGACATTACCTCACTGCTATTCCTTAGCTACTCACAGTCATTGATGGTGAGCCGGGCCGGCCCGGGCGCTGGAGGCCCACCGTGTTCAACCCATTGGAGCAGCAGGGCATCCCGCTGGATGAGCAGATCCGCAACTGGCGGGAGATGGACGTCATCCCGATCGACCCGGACGACGCCGACCCGTACACCCGGTGCCGCATCATCGCCATGAACGGCATCGAGATCGAGGCGATCTTCTTCGACCACCAGTTCGTCCGGCACTGCCCGACCCGGAGGTGCGCCGGCAGATCGCCTACCTGCGATACATCGAGGCGCAGCAGCAGCGGGTGGTCAACTGGCTGCTGCCCGGGCATCCCCAGCGCGCTGGAGACCGCGATCGCCTACGAGCAGGTGGCGGTGGACCTGACCGCCTGGGTGGCCCGGATGGAGCCGGACCCGTACCTGAGGCAGGCGTACGAGTTCGGGGTGCTGGAGGACTTCGACCACCTGTACCGGTACGCCAACCTGTTCGAGATGATCGAGCGGCGCAAGGCCGAGAAGGTGGTCGACCAGCTGACCGAGGTGATGCCGGGCCGGCCGACCATCGTCCAGCATCGCCATCCGTACGACAACGTGCGTGATCCGTACGACCGGGACCGCCGCGCCCGCTGTCCAAACTGCACGCTATGACCATCATGGCGGCCGAGCAGCAGACCATGAACTTCTACATGAACGTCGGTCCACAGTACATGGAGCCGATCGCGCGCCAGCTCTACCAGGAGATCGCGCTGATCGAGGAGGAGCACGTCACCCACTACGAGTCGCTGCTGGACCCGGGTGAGACCTGGTGGGAGATGCTGGTCAACCACGAGTACAACGAGTGCTACCTGTACTACTCGTTCATGCAGCAGGAGACGGATCCGCGGGTGAAGGCGATCTGGGAGCTGCATCTGAACATGGAGCTGACCCATCTGCAGGTCGCCTGTGACCTGATGCGCCGGCACGACGGACGGGAACCGGCCGAGATCCTGCGCGCCGGCTCTGCCGGAGCCGGTGACGTTCGAGCCGAACAAGGAGTATCGTCCGGGATCTGCTCGCCACTCAGCTTGATCTGACCACGTTGGGCGCGGGGTACGTGCGGGAGCAGCACGAGCGGTTCCAGCAGATGCAGCGGCAGATCCACGGTGGCCAGAAGCCCCCCAGCGAGCGGGTGATCGACATGCACCGGGGCAAGTTCGGGAGGGACTACCGGATCGAGCCGGAGGGCGCCGCACCCGGTGCCGGACGCTACGCGAGTGAGGGTCCAGCCATGCCGGAAGACGTGGTCGATCTGCTGCTCGCCCAGCATGCCCGGATCGAGGAGCTGATGCGGGGGTCATGCGCAGCGACGGGAGCAGCGGCAGGAGCGGTTCGAGGAGTTGGTCCGACTGCTGGCGGTGCACGAGGCCGCTGAGGAGCAGGTGGTGCACCCCCGGGGGCGGCAGTTGGACGACGTCGGGGAAGCGGTGATCGACGCCCGGTTGGAGGAGGAGTACGGCGCCAAGCAACTGCTGGCCGAACTGGCTCGGGACGGCACCGACCATCCCCAGTTCGAGGAGCGGTTCCTGGCGCTGCGTACCGCGGTGCTCATGCACGCCAAGCGGGAGGAGCGGTACGAGTTCCCGTACCTGACGTGGGAGTTGGATGAACGCTCTCGGCAGCGCCTGGCGGAGGCGGTGCGGGCGGCGGAGCGGCTAGCCCCGACCCGTCCTCATCCCGGCACCGAGTCGGCCCTGGTCAGCATGTTGGCCGGCCCACCGCTCGCGGTGCTGGATCGCGCACGGGACGCGGTCCGGGAAATCATGGACGGTCACCGGCGTCGGTAGCGGAGCTGTTGCTGTGAGGCATCTTGGCTGCTCGCTGTCGGGGCAGAGTGGAGTTCCGGGGAGGGAATGCGGCCCACGAGGGGGAATGTGGGATGGATCCCGCTTGCCGGCAACTGAGGTTAGGCAACCTAACGACACGCGGTCGCAGGGGGTGGATCGGTGGCAGGTGGCGTTCCCGGGCTACCGGCGGCGAGGCCGGCCGGAGCACGGTAGTCCGCCGGGTCCGGTTTATCCCCGTCACCACCGGGTAGCGGCCGGGAATGATGCGTAACGTCCTGGCCGGCATGCTGGCCGGTGCCGCCGGCACCACCGCCCTGAACGCGGTGACCTACCTCGATATGGCGGGGCGGGGTCGGCCGGCGAGCCACACCCCGGAGCAGACGGTGGAACGGATGGTCGGCATGGTCCACGTCGATGTGCCCGGCCAGGGAGAGCAGCGGGTCAATCGGCTGACCGGACTGGGGGCGTTGGCCGGTATCACCACCGGGGTGGCGGTGGGGGCGCTGGCTGGGCTCGCCCGGGGGCTGGGGGCCCGTCCGGGGCCGATCGCCGGTGCGATGGCCCTCAGTGGGTTGGCGATGCTCGCGGCCAACGTGCCGATGGCGGTGCTCGGGGTCAGTGACCCACGGACCTGGTCGGTGAAAGACTGGCTGGCCGATGTGGTGCCGCATCTGGCGTACGGCGCGGTGACCCAGGCCACGTTGACAGCGATAGACGAGTCCGTTATTGACCGCTATTGACGGGTGAACGGTGTACTCCAGATCACAGGTGAACGTTCACAGTGTGAACGCTGCCCAACTGTGACCTTCCGTTGATCTGCTGCTGTCATGCCTGCGGCAGAATAGGTGGCCAACTGGATGGCTGATGGTTGACCAGATATGTCTATTTGGACATTTGGGTCGCCGGGGAGCCAGGTCACAAGGAGTACACGCTCATGAGAAGAAGACTGACGACCCTTGCGGTCGCGGGTACTGCGGCGTTTGCCTTGGTGCTGAGCGGCTGCGGTGGCTCGGGTGGGGAGGGGACCACCAGTCGTGGCTTTGACGACTGCGTGGAGAACCCGAACACCTGCAACAGCGGCGAGCGGGCCGAAGGCGGGGAAATCGTCTGGCTGTTGGATGGCCCGGCGAACGCATACTTCCCGTGGTCGCCGGAGGGCGGCTCGGTGTACACCGTCCAGGCGATCCAGGGGATCCTGCCTTACTTCGGGCAGTTCATGCCGGACGGCACCTACCAGTACAACTGGGACGTCCTGGCGGAGGAGCCGGTCAAGCTCAGCGACGACCCGCTCACGGTGCAGTTCAAGATCCGCGAGGAAGCGGTCTGGAACGACGGCACCCCGATCAACGCCGATGACGTCATCATCCTCTGGAAGATGAGCACCTCCGAGAAAGAGGGGCACTGCATCGGCTGCCGGCCCCGTTCGACCGGCATGGATATCATCGCCAACGTCGAAGGGTCCGACGACGGCAAGACCGTGACCATCACCTACAAGGACGAGGTCGCGGACCCGGAGTGGTTCACCTTCGGTAGCGTGCACAACATCATCGGTGGTCTGCCGCCGGCGCACGTGGCGGAGCAGAACGGGTGGGACATCAACGACCCGGAGGACCTCGGGGAGTACTTCGAGTTCCTCAACGACAACCCGCCCACCTTCTCCGGCGGGCCGTACATCATCGAAGAGTTCGTCATCGATGAGCACGTGATCATGGTGCCGAACCCGAACTGGTACGGCGAGACCCCGGTGACCCTGGACCGGGTGATCAAGCGGTTCATCGACGGCGCTGAGGACACCTGGGTGCCGGC
Source organism: uncultured Actinomycetota bacterium (assembly GCA_963809545.1). Taxonomy (GTDB): domain Bacteria; phylum Actinomycetota; class Actinomycetes; order Mycobacteriales; family Micromonosporaceae; genus Natronosporangium. Next base: position 1,059,521 of record CAWEKD010000005.1, read on the forward strand.
GCTGCGTAACGGTGAGCTCCACGGTGGTTCCCCGTCCGGCTGGCCGGCGGACGTGATCCGGGAAATGCTGGGCATGGACAACATCCGGGTGCACATGCACCCCGGCCCGTCCTGGGCGCACGTGGACATCAACCTGGACAACAAGTGGCTGGGTGAGCACAAGGCGCTCCGGCAGGCGATCTTCACCGCGATCGACGCGCAGGACATCGTCGACCGGGTGTTCGGGGACCTGTTCCCGGACGCCACCGTGCGTACCAACCACGTCCACGGCCCGAACAGCCCGTACCACAAGGACCACATCACCGGCACTGGCTACGGCAGCGGTGACATCGAGCGGGCCCGGCAGATCCTGGCCGACGCCGGCTTCGAGGGGTACGACGGTGGCGCGGGCGCCCTGACCTACGAGGGCGAGACGGTTGGTCCGTTCCGGCTGCGCGCTGGTCAGAGCCCGGCGCTGACCACCTCTCTCCAGCTGCAGCAGGCCGCCCTGGCCGAGATCGGGATCGAGGCGATCATCGAGCACACCGACAGTCTCGGTGAGACGCTCACCAGCCAGGACTACGACATCATGCAGTTCGGCTGGAGCGGTGCCCCGACCTTCTACGGCACCGGCGCCCAGTACTGGGAGTGCGGCAGCGGTAGCAACTTCGGTAACTACTGCAACGAAGAGGTCGACGCCCTGATCGAGCAGGAGCGGAAGGCCAAGACGCTGGATGAGTCGGCCGAGCTCCACGACCAGATGATGGAGATCGTGATCGACGACGCCTACGTCCTGCCGCTGTACGACACCCCGGTGTTCATCTTCGTCACCGAGGACTACGTCGGTGTGCGGGACAACACCAACTCCAGCCTGCGGGCGCTGTACTCGCAGAACGAGTGGGGCCTGGCGGTCACCAAGTAATCGGTAACCACTAGTTGCCATCGTGGGCCCGGGTGTCGCTCGACACCCGGGCCCACGCCTGTTTGTCGGGGCGGTCAGGTAAACCAGATACCGTTGCCAGCATGCGATCGGAGCGATTGTGTGGGCTGCTCGCGGAACCGGAGCGGCTCGCGGTATTTGCATCGGTGGTGCTCGGTGCCACCACCGCCGATGACGTGGCCTCGGCCACTGGATTGGACGAACGGACCGTCGCGGCCGCTCTGCGTCGACTCACTCGCGGTGGTCTGGTCGAGTCCGGGGAGGGTGGTCTGGCGGCGCGCTCCGACGCATTCAAGGAGGCGGTCCGGGCGACCGTGCCGAAGCCGGAGCCGGCCGAACCACTAGACCCGGACCCAGCCCGGAACGCGGTGCTGCGGACCTTCATCCAGGACGGGCGGTTGGTCCAACTACCGGCTGGCTGGCAGAAGCGCCGAATCGTGCTGGAACATATCGTGATGTCGTTCGAGCCCGGGATCAAATACCCCGAGCGGGAAGTGGACGCGGTGCTGCGGGCCTGGTACCCGGATCACGTCACGCTACGACGGTACCTTGTGGACGAAGCACTGCTGGCGCGGGAGCGCGGCGTCTACTGGCGGATCGGCGGCCCGGTGTGGGTCTAGCGGGATGGGGGAGGGAGAGCACATGAGCGGGGAAACCGAGCGGCCGGGGTGGCACTATCCCCCCACCGCGCGGGAAGACGTGGTGGAGATCCGGCACGGGGTGGCGGTCGCCGACCCGTACCGCTGGTTGGAAGACCCGCACTCTGACCGCACCCGGGAGTGGGTGGCGGCGCAGCAGGCGCTCACCGAGCGGTACCTGGCGACGTTGCCGCAGCGGGCGTGGTTCACCGAGACGTTGACCGCGCTGGTCCGTCGCCCCTCCGCCGGCACCCCGGACAAACAGGGCGGGGTCTATCTCCGTCTCCGAAACGACGGCTGGTGGGAGCAGGATCGGTTGTTCATGGCCGAAGACCTGCCCAGCCTGCTCACCGGGGGCCGGCTGCTGTTGGATCCGGCGGAGTTCGACCCGCAGGGGCGGGTGTCGTTGCACGGGGTGTCGGTGAGCCCGGATGGCGCCTGGTTGGCGTACGGCCTCAACGAGGCCGGTAGCGACTGGATTGAGTGGCGCGTCCGGTCACTGGCCACCGGAGTGGACACTGACGACCGGGTGACCCGGTCCAAGTTCTGCCAAGTCGAATGGCTGCCGGACGCCAGCGGCTTCTTCTATTGGGGTTACCTGGAGCAGATCGAGGCGAGCGGGGACAACCCGGCCGCGCTCGGCGCCGGCCAGCTGCGGTTGCATCGGCTGGGCACCGATCAGGCCGACGACGAGGTGGTGTCCTACCGACCGGAGGCCCCGCGGGAACGCGCCGCCGCCCAGGTGACCGAGGACGGCCGGTGGCTGGTCCTCACGTACGTGGAAGGGACGGCCCGTCGGAACCGGGTGGCGGTCCGGCGGATCGGTCCGGACGGCCAGCTCGGCCCGCTGCAGCCGGTGGTGGCGGAACCTCGGGCCCACTATGCGCTGGCCGGCAGCGACGGCGACCTGCTCTATCTGCGCACCGATGACGGAGCGCCCCGGTATCGACTGCTCGCGGTGGACCTGGCGGCGCTGGCGGCGGGGGAGGACGGGCAGCACGGCCCGGACGGCCCCGCCTGGCGGGAACTCGTGCCCGAGCGGCCGGAAGTGCTGAACCACGTGGAACGGGCCGGGGACGGGTTTGTGGCGATCTATCTCGACGACGCCAGCCACCGGGTCTACCGGGTGACGCGGGACGGGAAGGCGCGGGACGAGGTCAAGCTGTCCGGCCCGGTGACCGTGCTCGGGTTGTCGGCCCGGGCCGGAGACGACGAGGTCTTCCTGGGGACGACCACGTTCGTGGAGGAGCTACGCGCCCACCGGCTCGACATGGGCACCGGGGAGATTGAGCCACTGCCACTGCCGGACTCGACGCCGTCCGGGTTCACCACCCCGCCGGTGACGGTGGAGCGGGTCCGGGCGACCAGCCGGGACGGCACCGCGGTGCCGTACTTCCTGGTCCGTCGAGCGGACCTGCCGTCCGACCGTCCCCGACCGACCCTGCTGTACGGGTACGGCGGGTTCAACCAGGCGATCACCCCGACCTTCCGGGCGGCGTGGCCGGCGTGGTTGGCCGCCGGGGGAGTGCTGGTGGTGGCCAACCTGCGCGGCGGCGGGGAGTTCGGACGGCAGTGGTACGAGGCCGGCACCCGGGAGCGGAAGCAGAACGTGTTCGACGACTTCATCGCGGTCGCCGAGCACCTGGTGGCCACCGGGGTGACCACCCGGGAGCAGTTGGCGCTGCATGGCCGCAGCAACGGCGGGTTGCTGGTCGGGGCGGTGATGACCCAGCGGCCGGATCTGGCGGCGGTGGCCTTGCCGATGGTCGGGGTGCTGGACATGCTGCGGTTCGACCAGTTCACCATCGGCTGGGCCTGGGTGTCCGACTACGGTGATCCGCAGGTGGCGGAGGATTTCCATGTGCTGCGGGCGTATTCGCCGCTGCATCAGGTCCGCCCCGGCGTCGCGTACCCGGCCACCCTGGTGCTCACCGGCGACCACGACGACCGGGTGGTACCGGCGCACAGCTACAAGTTCGCCGCCGCCTTGCAGCACGCGCAGGCGGGGGCAGCGCCGGTGCTGATGCGGGTGGAGCCGGCCACCGGCCATGGGGTGGGCAAGCCTCGGGGACGGGTCGCGGTCGAGACCGCGGATCTGTTGGCGTTCGCGGCCGCACACACCGGGCTGGATCCGACCGCGGCGAAGTCAGCGGGGTAGCAGCGGCCCCAGCGGCCCCAGGTCGAGGTTCAGGTCCTCTTCGGTCAGACCGAAGTAGTCCCGGAGCTCGGCCATGGTCTGCTCCAGGTCCAGCAGGGTGCTGCCCAAGCGCTCCACCTGCTCCTCGGAGAGGTCGCCGTACTCCAGTCGCCGCAGCGCCTGGCGCTCCATCAGCTGTCGCAGCAGCTCGACGATGGTCAACACCAGCGCGACCAGGCCCTGCTCCGGGGAGTCCACCTCCACCCGGGAGCGGCCGAGTAGGTCAGAGGTGGTCATGGTCACTCCACGGGTCCGCGGGGGTGGGGCCGGTCGGCGGGCGGGGCAGGCCGTACAGGTCCGGCCGTACCGCCGAGATCAGCGCCCGCAGCGAGACGTGCACCAGGTCGATGTCGGCGATGGAGAGGGTGACCTCACCGGTCAACACCACTCCCTTGGCGAGGACCCGGTCGAGCAGATCCACCAGCGCCACCGGTTCTTCCGCCAGCAGCCCGGGCGGGTACGGGTGGACCGGGTCGCCCTCCACCGGCCCGACCGCGGTCGGCAGCTGGGTCTGACCGGTCATGGCGACTCCTCCGGAATGAAGGAGTACGCCGGCCACGGGCCGGTCAACCGCAGCCGCAGCCCCGGATTGGCCTCCGCACACTGCTGGACGGCCGTGCGGAACTCCGCCACCCGGTGGTTGTCCACCAGATAGGTGGAGTTGCGGATCAGCCTCGCCTTGTCGTCGTCACCGGCCCCGGTCGACTTCGGATGGGCCACCGCCACCGCCAGCGGGGCCAGGGTCTGTTCGATCTGCTGGACCTGGGCGAGCGCCGCCGCCCGCGCCTGCTGTTGCCGGATGCGCTCCTGGCGGCGCCGCAACAGGTAGGCGGTGCCGGGGCGCCCCGCTACCACCGCCCCCACCGGTTCCGGGGTGGTCGGGTTCGGCTCCGGGGCGGCCTGATAGATCCGGAGGCCCCATTCTGCCCGCCCCCGCACCCGGGCCAACGCCGCGGTCAGGTGGTCGGTGCGTTGCCGAAGCAGCTGCCGGACCCGGTCGTCGTCGCTGAAGACGGTCCCCAATCGAAGTGGCACCACCGGGGCGTGGGGCAGCAGGGCGGCCACCACCCGGTGGTGGCCCCGCACCAGCTGGGCCAACTCGTCGGTGGGGGCGCCGGTCGGGTCCCGCTCCAGCCAGCGCCGCGGCACCGATCCGACCACCGCGCCGATCGGTGCCTCCGCCAGCAACCGGAGCGGTTCGCCGGCCACCCCGGTCAGGTCGGCCAACGGTGGAGCGGAGTCGGCCGGCACCACCGCGTACAACCAACTGGCCAGATCAGTCATAGTCCGCCTCCCTGGTCCGCGCCGCCTGGTCGTCCTGGTCGTCGGAGCGCGCTTGGCCGCTCTCCAGTCGGCGTTCGGCCGCGCGGGAAGACAGCATCGGATCGTGCTCCCACCAGTCGATCCCCAGCTCCCGGGCCCGGTCCACGGAGGCGACCACGAGCCGGAGCCGAATCGTGAGTAGCTCGATGTCCACCAGGTTGACCCGGATATCTCCGGCGATCACGATCCCCTTGTCCAGGACCCGCTCCAGCACATCGGCCAGATTGGACGGTTCGGGGCGTAGCAGCGAGGGATCAGCGGGAGTGTGTTGCCAGGTAACGGTTTCGGGCAGGGAACTAGTCACATCCACTCCTCCCCGACCCGGCCCCGGTGGTAGCGGCGCACCCGCCGGAACCCGACCGGTTCCCCGCTGTGATCCAGAGTCACTTCGTAGCAGCCGATCACGTCGGTAGTGGCCGGCACCCGGGCCAGCTCGAGGAGCTCCCCGGTGACGGTCCAACCGTCCTCGGTGCGCTCCACCCCACTGATCACCTCAGGGGTTTGACCGAGCATTTCGTTCAGGTACTCCACCGCCTGCGTGGCGGCTTGCCGGGCATCGATACCGGAGTTCTGCTCCGACCCGTTGTCGTGTTCCCGAGGCCGCTCACCCTTGCCCGCCATCGCGTCGCCTCATCCTTTCTCCCGCTCCGGGTCCGGTCCCGCCGGCAGCTCCGGTTCCGGACCGTCCTTCAGCTCCGCTACCAGTGCGGCGTACCGCTCGGGGGTGAGGTCACCGCTGCGTACCGCCTCATCGAGATCGGCGAGCCGGCTGACGGTTATCTCCTGCCTGGTCAGGTCCGCCTCCGCCTCCTGCCGGATCTGTTCGGCCAACCAGAGCACCCCTCGCACCGGGGTCAGCGGCCAGGTCAGCAAGAAGCTGAACATCGCATCGGCTCCTTACCGGTCATCAAGGACGGTCGGTCCGCCGATGGTGTCCGTGGCGAGCTCATCCGCAAAGTGGTACGCCGCCATGGGGCCGAGCACCTGCAGCCGGGCCCGCTCCCGCCAGCGGTGGGCCAAGGTGGCGGCGGCCGCCTCGAACTCACTGATGCGGGAGCGCGCCACCAGGCACACCACATCCCCGACTCGTTCGGGGTCAGTTCCGGGGTCCGGCACTACGTGGATCCGGGCCGCGTGCTCGCGGACGGTCTCCACCACCGCCGCCAGGTCCGGGCTCCGTTTACCGGCCACCGCGGCGGCGACCAGCTCGCCGAGTTGGAGCCGCCCCGCGCCGTCCCGGCCGGGCGGCTGTCGCCGTACCCGCTGGTGCAGCCGCGCCAGCCGGGGCTGCTCGACGAGCACCTCCCGCACCACCGCGTCCGGGCGGTACCGCATCCGCAGCACCAGCTGGACCAGGCCGGTCAGCGCGGCCAGCGCAGCGGTGTAGGTGTCGTAGCGAAGGGCCAACACCTCGGTGGCGACCGCCGTCGGCGTGGCCAGGATGGTGCCGAACCGGATCGGCAACACCGGGCCGGTGGCGGCGAGCCGATCCAGCGTGTCGGCGTACCCGAGCAGCTGCGCGGTCGGGCGGTGCGGCGGAGGTGGAACAGGGCGGATCAGCCCGGCCAGCTCCCGGTGGTACACGAACTGGCAGCCGGGCGGCAGGTCGTCCAAGGCCGCTGCGGCCAGCTCCCTCGACAGGATCCCGTACAGGTAGCAGGGGTGCTGCGCGGGATCATCGGAGAGGCCGGGACCTCCGTCGGGGGGAGCGGACAGCGTACCGGGACGGGTGCTCATCCTTCACCCCGTTCCGACTTTCCCTTGCCGCCGCCGAGCTTTTCCTTCACCTTGTCCTTGGCTTCCCCGACCTTCTCCTGCACTCCCTCGGCCGCACCCCGCACCTTCCGCTGGCTGCCACCTTCGACCGCCCCGCCGAGCAGTTCCGGCACCCCGGTGGTGGGGGCGGGTGCGAGCACCACCCGGTCGACGGTCTCGGCCCACCGCAGATAGGTGTCCACACTGGCCACAACGATGCGGGCGTCGATGGTGAGCAACTCCAGGCCGAGCAGTGAGACCCGGACAAACGCGTCTACTACCAGTCCTTTGTCAAGGATGATGTCGACGACTTCGGCCAAGCCGCTGGCGCGTGGGCGCTCCAGGTATTGGTTAGTGCTCGTCACTACCGTCACGCGTACCGCCCTCCGCTTCCTCCGCGGACGACGGTTGCTCGGCTGACTCCCCGTCCCGCGGTGGCTCGCTGGTCACCTCGCTGTCGTGGATCTCGCCGCGCCAACCCTGCACCTCCTCTGGGTGCAGAGCCACCTGGGTCATCACGTGCCGCCGGAAGTGCTTGAGTTCCAAGCGGACCCGTCGGCCCTGGGCGCGCCAGAGATTCGCAGTCTTCTCAAAGAAGCCCTGCGGGTAGTATTCCAGCACCACCAGGATTTTTGTCAGGTTTGGCCCAATTTCGTGGAAAGTCACCGTGCCGTTGACGTACCCCTTGGCCCCCTCCGACTGCCATACGATCCGCTGGTCCGGGACCTGATCGATGATGGTGGACTTCCAGTCCCGGTGCGACCAGAGGATCTTGCCGCGCCACTTCAGCTCGGTGTCCGACTCCTGCTCGACCTTCTCCACCTGCTTCATGAAGCCGGGGAAGTCAGTGAACTGCGTCCACTGGTTGTAGGCGACGCTGACCGGTACGCCGATGTCGATGTCCTCGACGATGTTGGTCACCTTGGCGTGGCCCCCACTGGTAGCCCCGCCGCCGCCCGCCGCCTCCTTGACCTTCTCGGTGGCCTGCTGGGCGGTCTGCTTGGCGGTCTCCACCCCGGCCCCGGCCACCTTCTTGGCCACCCCACCGGCGCCGCCTGCGGCACCGCCGATCATCTCTTTACCCTTGTCCAGCAACGCGCTGGTCGCTTTTTGCCCGAGCCCACCAAGCCGGCCCGTCATCTGTTGGGTGACCCGTTTCCCGGCCACCTTCATCAGCTCTCCCAGCTCGGACTTCAATCGGTCCGTAGGGAGTTTGTCGGCGATCTTCTCACGGGTCGAAGTCTGTTCGGCCACCTGCCTCACCTCCGTCCGCGGACGCCGGTCGGCCGCCCACTCACCCGAGCACTCGGAGACCGGCGGGAGTGGTCATCCCCCGAACCGCCCTGGCCACGGCGGTCACGGTCGGGCGGATTGCCCGTTGCCTCAGCCGACGCCTCCTCGGTCGCGGCGGTTTCTTTGTGGGCCGGCGCACCGCCCGGTGGCTTCACGTCGCTGGCGGCGGTATCCGACTCTTCGTCGGCTGGTTTCTCCGGCTCTTCCTCCGCCTTCGGTTCGTCTTCCGCCTCGGCCTCCGGCTTTTCTTCGGTCTCGGCCTCCGGCTCCTCCTCGGCCTCGGCCTGCGGCTCTTCTTCCGCCTCGCCCTCTGGTTCCTCCTCGGCCTCGCCCTCCGGCTCCTCCTTCGCCTCGGCCTCCGGTTCCTCCTTGGCTGCTGCCTCCTCCGGCTCGCCCTCCGCCGGTTTGTGGCCGTCAGCTCGCAGAGACTCGGTGGTGGCATGGATGCGTTCGGTCAATCCCTCCATGCCGGTGTGGAGCGCGCCCACCACCGCCTCCCGGCCCTGACCGATGAGTTTGCGGACTTCCGGGGAGGAACCCACCGCTGCCAACGCCAACAACCAGCGGGCCTTCCGGAATCGCCCGAGCAGATAACCGCCGGCCAAGCCCAACGCGACCCGGGTACGGGTTTCCATCGCTACCGCCACCTCCGACTGGGTGTTCGACTCGCCCGGGCTGACATGCGCCACACCGGGCGATCCCCGAGACGGTTACCCGGACCGGGGAGACCGGAAACTGCCCCAGCCGGCCGGTGACCCTTCCTAGACTGAAGTCATGGCCGGGCCGAACGAGCAGGTCGCGGCGCTGCTGCAGGAGTACGCCGACCTGATCTCCATCACCGGTGGTGAAGAGTTCAAAGCCCGGGTGTACGAACGGGCAGCGCGAGCGGTGGCCGGCTACCCCACGGACGTATCCACCCTCGACCAGGACGAGCTGCAGCAGATCCCCAGTGTCGGGGCCTCCATCGCGGAAAAGATCTCGGAGTACGTACACACCGGGCAGATGCCGGCGATCGAACAACTGCGGGCCCAGGTACCGGCGGGGATTCGGGAACTCATCAAGATCCCCACCCTCGGCCCCAAGCGGGCGAAGGTGCTGCACGAGCAGCTCGGCATCTCCTCGGTGCCGGAACTGGCCGAGGCGATCGACGCCGGCAGGTTGGCGGAGCTGCGCGGATTTGGTCGCCGTACGGAAGAAAACCTGCGCCACGGAATCGAGTTGTTGCGCGCCGCCGGCCAGCGTGCGCTCCTGCCCGTGGCGATGTCCCTAGCCGAGGAAGTGGTGGCGGCGCTGTCAGCGGTGCCCGGATGCGTGCGATGCACGTACGCCGGTTCACTGCGGCGGATGCAGGAGACCATCGGCGACGTGGACGTCCTCGCCGCCGCCGATGACTCCGCCCCCCTGATGGACGCGTTCACCCGACTGCCGCGGGTCACGGAAGTGATCTCCCATGGCCCCACCCGCTCCTCCGTGCGGACCGACGCGGGCTTGCAGGTCGACCTACGGGTGGTGGAACCGGCGGTGTGGGGAGCCGCCCTGCAGTACTTCACCGGCTCCAAAGCCCACAACATCCGACTGCGGGAGATCGCGCTACGCGCCGGGTTGACCTTGTCGGAGTACGGGCTGCACCGCACCGACGACGGGGCGCTGGTGGTGGCCGAGACCGAGGAGGAGGTGTACGCCCGGCTCGGGTTGCCGTGGATCCCGCCACCGTTGCGGGAGGATCGGGGCGAGATCGAAGCCGCGCTGGCGGGCGAGCTACCGGAACTGGTGCGGTGGGAAGACCTTCGCGGCGACCTGCACAGCCACACCGATCTCACCGACGGGGTGGCGCCGCTGTCCGAGCTGGTCGCCGCGGCCCGGGACCGCGGGTTCCGGTACTTCGCGATCACCGACCATGCCAAGGATCTGCCGATGCAGCGGATGACCGACGAGAAGATGCTCGCGCAGCGGGAGCAATTGCGGCAGCTGGACACCGGTCGGATGGTGCTCCTGCACGGCACCGAACTGAACATCGGTCCGGAGGGGGAGGTGGACTGGGACGAGGACTTCCTGGCCGGGTTCGACCTGTGCATCGCCTCAGTCCACTCGCACTTCCAACAGCCTCGGGAACAGCTCACCCGCCGGCTGATCCGAGCCTGTGAGCACCCGTACGTGAACGTGCTCGGTCACCCGACCACCCGCCAGATCGGCCGACGTCCGCCGCTGGACGTCGACTACGACGCGGTGTTCGAAGCCGCGGCGCGAACCGGCACCGCGCTGGAGATCAACAGCTATCCGGATCGGCTGGATCTACCGGACGAGTGGATTCAGCGGGCCCGACGGTACGGCGTCCGGTTCGCGATCAACACTGACGCCCACGCCCCTACCCACCTGGATTACCTGCGGTACGGCGTCGGCATCGCCCGCCGCGGCTGGTTGACCGCCGCCGAGGTCATCAACACCTGGCCCCTGTCTCGTCTGCGGAAATTCGTGGCCGCGAAACGTCGAAAGGCTCACCGGTGAGCGACGCCCCGGGAAGCCGACGCCGCCGTCACCGGTGAGCGGGAGGCGAGGCCTCTGTCTCGCCCACCATCCTCTGCTCGCGCTGCCCTCACTCGGGACGGAACCGACCCATGATCCCTCGAGCGGTCGCACGTGGACGATAAGACTGCACCAGGTACGAGCCGCAGGCGATGTTCGCCCCCGCGAGGAACGGCACGAGATACTGGGCGATCCGCTGTCGACGTTGCCACTGCGCGATGTCCGGCGGGGTGTGGGGCGTGGGGGTGGTGGCGTCCTCCACGTCGATGTGCTGCTCCCGCTCCCGCGCCTGCTCCGCGAGCTGGGCAATCTTCCCGCCACAGTAGGCGGAGTAAGCGGTGGCGGCGATCCCGGCAATGGTCAAGCCCGCTTTCAGCGCACCCACCGAGCCGAACGATCGCTGGGCGGCCAGCCGGTCAGCACTGCTACGAGTGAGTTGCAGCCCGGCCAGGACGGTCATCGCGATTCCGGTCCACTGCAGTGGGCTGAACCGAGCCCAGGCACTCTTGGAGACGGTGATCCGGTCGAACTCGTTGCTGAGGTCACGCCCAGCTTTATTGACCCCGGTCGCACCCATCAGGGTACCGCCGAACCACATCGCTGATCCGAGGTCATGGACCGCCTGCGCCACGGCGTGGTTATCGGTCTGGGGCATGTGTTTCCTCCATATCTGCGGTAATCACGCTGCCCCGTACCCAGCGGATCGACCAGCAAACCCCACCCCGGGCGGTGAGCCGGCTGCGGTCAGCCGGCCCACCGCCTCCCGCCCCCTCACGGTCTGCGGCTAGGAGGTGGCGGCCCCTGCGGGAGTTGGCGCCAGCTCATCCCGGAAGCCGACCCGCCACGACGGGTAACGCGGCTCCCAGCCGAGTTCCTGCCGGGCGCGGGTGTTACGGGAACCACGTACCTCGGTCATCATCCGAATGCCCTGTTCACCGAGCAACGGCCGGGCCAGCCACACCGGCACGCGGCGCGGGGGCCGGGCCCCCACCACCTGCGCCAGATAGGGAAGCCAGTCGGCCACCCGGGCCGGCTCATCATCGACCACATTGTATCGTCCATGGGCGGTAGGGGAAGCCAGCGCCGCCACCGTCGCCTGAGCGGCATCGTCAATATGGACGAACGACCAGACCCCACCACCGTTTCCGACGATCGGGATCCGCCTACGCCGCACCATCGTCACCACCTCCCCGTCGGCGCTGATCGCGGTGCCGGGGCCGTAGAACAGGCCGTACCGCAGGACTATCCCGGTGATCCCGGTGGCCGAGGTGACCGCTTCTTCCAGCTGGGCGATCGCGGCCAGAGTCTGCCGGGCGCTCGGGGCCGGGTCTGGATCCAGCGGATGCTCCTCGCCGTGGGCCGGGCCACCGGTACGGGCGTTGGTCCAGCCGGTGAAGCTCTGTGCCAGGAAGCGCTCCGCCCCGACCTGACGCGCCGCCGCCAACAGGTAGTCCACCGCCCGGGTGCGTAGCTGGTTGGTGGTCTCGAAGTCCCGGTCCAGCCGTTTGAAATCAGCCGCGGGATTGAGGCGGGTCAGCTGATGGATCACCACCTCGGGCTGGGTCGCCTCGAGCGCGGCGAACACCGCCTTCCGGTTCAACGCGTCCAGCACCACCGGCTGGCCACCGGCGCGAGTGATCTCACCGGCGCGCGCCGGTGAACTGGTCGTCCCGATCACCGTGTGGTCGCCGTTGGCCAGCAGCCGCACCAGCCGCCGGCCGATGAGCCCGGTGGCTCCCGCGATGAAGATTCGCATGGCACTGTCCTCTTTCTCGGTGAGTCCGGGCAGGGCCGCCCTTACCTCGGGCGGGGCACGCCCTCCTCTCGTACCCTGGTGACGGATTCACCCGACAGTCTGTGACACCCGGCCCCGGTGACGGTGCCGGCCACCGGGCGTGATTGCATCGGGGCATGACCGGCGGCAACCCCCTGCCAGACGGTGACGCCCCCTCGCCCCGCAGTCACCCACCGGACGCGCTGCGCCGGCTGATGTTCTCAGTGGCCTATCGGATGCTCGGCAGCGTCAGTGACGCCGAGGACGTGGTCCAGGATGCGGTGGAACGGATGCATACGCAGCCACGGGAGATCCATTCCCCGCAGGCGTGGGCGGTAACCGTGACCACCCGGCTGGCGATCGACGCCTTACGCTCCGCCCGCCGGCGCCGCGAGCGGTACGTGGGGGTGTGGCTGCCGGAGCCGTGGCTGGTCGACGAAGGCGCCGATCCGGCCCGCCGAGTCGAGCAGGACGAGACCCTGTCCATGGCGTTCCTGGTGGTGGTGGAGACTCTCGGGCCGGTGGAACGGGCGGTGTTCCTGCTCCGGGAGGTGTTCGGTTACCGCTATGCCGAGATCGGGCAGGTGGTGGGCAGGTCGGAGGTGGCCTGCCGCCAGATCCTGAGCCGGGCCCGGCGTCGGATCGCCGAGCGCCGCCCCGGGCCCGGGGTCAGCCCTGCTGAGCAGGAGCGGCTGGCGCGCCGACTGTTCGCGGCGATGCAGGAGGGGGATCTGGCCGGCCTGGAGGAGGTCCTGGCCGCGGACGTGCGGTTCGCGGGTGACGGTGGCGGCGTGGCCCCGGCCCGGCTCACCCCGATCCACGGCAGCCTGGCGGTGGGGCGGTTCCTGCTGGGCTTGATGCGGCTGGTCGAGCGTACCGGCCTCCAGCTCCACCCGGCCTGGGTCAACGGGGCGCCCGGGGCGGTGGTCCGGACCGGCGACGGCGCCCTGGTCAGCGTGGTGGCGCTGGCGTTCGCCGACGGCCGGGTGGTGGAGGTGCACAACCAGCTCAACCCGAGCAAGCTCGCCCACCTCGGGCGGGTGGGGAACCTGGCCGCGTTGATCGGTCGCGGTGGCCTGTCTCCCGCCTGACCGTCCCCGGTGCGGGGCGTCCCTACCGGAACAGTTGCTCCCCGATCCAGCCTCCCTCTTCGCAGCCGGGCGGAATCGCGAAGACCGCTGAGCCGATGGGGGTGGTCCACTCGTTGAGTAGGTCCAGTTCGGCGAGGCGGTGCTGGACGGGGAGGAACTGGCGCGCCACGTCCGCCTGGTAGGAAGCGAAGATCAGCCCACTGTCCGGGCGTCCGGCCGGATCTGTGGGACCGTCATAGTTGTACGGACGGCGCAGGATCTGCATCCGTGGGTCGGCGACGTGGGCGCGCCGCAGGTGGGAGGCGTGGCTGATCACCGGCAGGCCGTGGTCGTCGGTCGCGTCGAAGTCAGGCGCGTCGTGCTCGGCCGTACCGGTCAGGGGAGCACCGGTGTCGAGCCGGCGCCCCACTACCATCTCCTTCTCCCAGCGGCCCAGTTGGTCCCAGGTTTCCAGCTCCATCCGGATCCGGCGGAGCACCAGGGTGGTGCTGTGGCGAAGCCAGGGAGGACCATCGTTGACCCAGACCGCCGCGTCGAATTCCGGGGTGCCCGGCACGGGATTGGTGGTCCCGTCTAGTTGCCCCATCAAATTGCGCTGAGTCTGACCTGGTTTCTTGACCCCGGGGCTGTTGCGGAACCCCTGCTGTACCCATCTGACGGTGCCGAACGGCCGCGCGTCTTTGATGAGCATCCGCTGGGCGTGCGCGACGGTGATCGGGTCGTCCGCGCAGATTTGTAGCAGCAGGTCGCCGCCGCACCACTGTGGTTGCAGCCGGTCGATGCTGGGGAAGGCGGGGAGATCCGCCACCGATGCCGGTCGCCGCTCCGGTACCCCGGCCGCGTCGAAGAATCCCGGTCCGAACCCGAAGGTGACGGTGAGCCGGGCCGGGTCGACAGCGAGCTCCGGCTCGGTGTCCGCCAGGGCGGGCTCCCCTTGGGTGAGGCGGGCGGCGTCATCGGTCAGCAGCCGCAGCATCCGGATCACCGCTTCCTGGTCGATCCCGTCCGCCAACGTGAACGCCACGAACGAGGCGTACGCCTGCGGCTCAGTGGCCACCCCGGCCTGGTGCGGGCCGTAGAACGGCACGACCGCCTTGCCCACCTCGGTCGGCGGGGGAGCGGGTGGGTCACTCCTGCCCACCGCGGCGACCGCCGCACCCCCGGTGACCCCACCCACCACGGCGGCCACGCCACCGGTGAGTAACTGGCGACGGCTGACCCGGGAGCCGCTCATCAGTGCTCCCCCTCGTGCGGGTGGTAGGTCTCCTCCCCACCGGCGAACGGCTTGGCCACCGCCTGGAATTCGAGCGTGGTGCCGTCGGCGAAGGTGAGGGTGATGCTCACTTCATCCCCGGGATGGATCGGCTGAGTCAGCTCCATGAGCATCAGGTGGTCACCGCCCGGCTCCAGGAGATGGGAGCCACCGGCGGGGATGGTGATACCGTCCGCCTTCTCCTGCATGGCCATCGCCCCGCCGCTCATCACCACCTCGTGGATCTCCACTACTGGCGCTACGGGTGAACTCGCGCCGGTGACGGTCACCTCGTGGTCGCCGGTGTTGACCAGGGTGCCGAACACCGCGGTCATGTCCTCCTCGGTGGCCTTCACCCAGGGGTCCTGCACGGTGACCACCGACTCGGTGGTCACCGACT
The DNA here is from genome assembly GCA_963809545.1 of uncultured Actinomycetota bacterium. Classification (GTDB taxonomy): domain Bacteria; phylum Actinomycetota; class Actinomycetes; order Mycobacteriales; family Micromonosporaceae; genus Natronosporangium. The sequence goes on from CAWEKD010000005.1 coordinate 1,074,686, forward strand.
CCGTGTCGGAACCGGTGTCCGTGGATGCGCAGGCGCCAGCGCCGACCAGCAGCGCCGTCACGAGTGTGAGGTGGACCGGCAGGTGAATACGTGGAAGACGCATCGGCTCATCTCCTTAGCCCAGGCTTCGTGCCGGTAGTCGGCGACGGCGGGCCAGCCGTTCCCGTTACTTGCCTCACACCTGCCGAGAGATCGGGGCCGGTTCACCTGGTGCTTCTCCGCTGTGGGAAAGAGATGAAGGTAACACTCTCAGCCGTAAAGGTGTGGGCTGAATTCGACGCACTGGTGAAGGCACTGCTCGCTCAGGTCACCGCGGTCGACCTGGGCGGGGTGGTGGGGAGCACCGCCCCCCGGCTGGGCCGCGCTCACGGACGTACCGAAGACGATTCAGCTGTGCCTGCGAGGGTTCGGCCAGGACACATCGATGGGGCTGTCCACCGTCCTCTATGGCGCGACCGCCAGCACTCTGGACGGACTGGTGCAGGTAGAAGCGGATCTGGTCGAGGCGTCCCCCATCGGGGACGCCGGCATCCCAATCGCCGGTAACGCACTCACCATGCGGGAATCCGGTGAATTCGATCTCCTCGGCGTGGCATGCCTGCGGATCGAGACGCTGCCCGGCAAGACCGCCACCGGCTCACCGAATCGAGGTCTTCGGAGCGGACGGCACAGGTGCGCAACTACCTGGATCCTGAACCGTTCCCGCTCGCCATCCCGCGGGTGTGGGTGGCGACCGTGCTCGATCTGCTGACCGTCCATTGCACGTCCCCGTTCAGCATCTCGGAGCCCGTGGCGACGTACGACCCGTCGCGGGGAGGATGTTGACATGGCGGTACGTCGGATCTGGCCGCGCGCCCGTTCCACCCTGGTGGTCGGCGTGACCGGGGTGATGATCCTGGCGGCCGCCGGCTGTGGGCTGGAGCCGGGATCCGATCTGTGCACCGAGCCCCAACTGGAACTGGTGGACGTTACGACGACGGAGGCGACCGAGCCGCTGACGTTGGCGGGCCGGCTCACCGTAGCCGGCACCCCGTTGGTCGGGGGCGAAGTGTCCTACTTCGTCGTCCGGCAGGATCCAGACGGCGACGTGCTAGGGGTACGGGTGGGCAGTGCCCACACCGACGCGGACGGCTGGGCGAGGCTGACCTTCGCCGGTGGCTCTCGAGATCTGCCCGCGTTCAAAGACCAGGAGGTCGTGGGGTATACGGCGCGGTTCGTATCTCTCACCAAGATCGACGGGGTGCAGTATTGCCGGACCCAAGCCGAGGCTGACCTCACCGTCCCTTGCGCCGGGTTCAGCTGCCGTCAGTAGGGTGCCAGGGTGGTGAACATCTGGCGAGGTGTGGCGCAGCGACTCCGTCGGTCTCACCGGCAGAAGGCGGCCGACACCCCTACCCCCGCCCGGTTTGCGAAGCGGCGCGCGGTGGCCGCGCTGCGCCGTCGTCGGTTGGTCTACGCCCCGGAGCTGGACGGCCAGGCCGACCCGGGGGAGATCGTCTGGACCTGGGTGCGGTACGAGGACGAGCCGCGGATGGGCAAGGACCGGCCCGTCCTGGTGGTCGGGCGGGAAAGCCGGACCCTGTACGGGCTGATGCTGTCCAGCCAACCGGAACGGGACGGCCAGCGGCACTGGTTGGCGCTGGGGACCGGGGAGTGGGACCGGCAGAACCGACCGAGCTGGGTGCGGTTGGACCGGGTGCTGACCATGCGGGAGGACGGCATCCGCCGGGAAGGCGCGGTGCTGGACCGGGCCCGGTTCGAGCGGGTGTGTGCGGTCCTGCGGGCCCACTACGGCTGGCAGTGACCGGCTGGCGGCCGAAGCGACCCCGGCGGCCGGTTCATCCGGTGACCACTCCGGCTAGGACCAGCCCCGCCCCGGCGGCACCGAACCCGACCACCAGGTGCGCCGCCACGTTGGCGCCGGCCCGTAGGTGGGCGCGGGACCGGACCAGCTGCAGGGTTTCCTGACTGAACGTCGAGTACGTGGTCAGCGCGCCGCAGAACCCGGTGCCGACCAACGCGGTCAGTGGTTCGGCCGGGGACAGGCCGGACAGGAACCCGAGCAGCAGGGAACCGGCCCCGTTCACCGTGAGGGTCCCCCACGGGAACGCCGATCCGAACCAGCGCCGTAACAGGTGGTCGGTGAGGTACCGGAGGGTCGCCCCGACCGCACCGCCCAGCATGACCAGCGCCGCGGTCACCGCGTGCCTCCGGGCATCGGTGAGCGGGAGCGGCCACGTGCGCGTACCACCCGGCCGGCGAGGGCGGCGCCGACAGCCACCGCACACCACGTTGCCACCACCGTGGACAGAAGGTAGGCCGCGGCGAGCGACGCCCGCCCGGAACTAAAGAGCTGGTAGGTGTCCAGCACGTACGTGGAGTACGTGGTGAAGCCGCCGAGCACTCCCACGGTCAGGAACAGCCGCAGCCGGCCCCGGGTCGGTGCCAGTTCACTGAACAGGACGGTCAGGATCCCCACCAGCAGACAGCCGGTGACGTTGACCGCGAAGGTCGCCCACGGGAACCCACCGCTCGGGGGAGGGGAGACGGTCGCCACCCCGTGGCGGGCGAGCGCACCCAGTGCGCCCCCGGCCGCCACCACCGCCAGCGCTGACCGAAGTCGGGGTGGGGAGGCCACGCGGGCCGAGGAGTCGGCACCGGTCCGGCCGGTCGCCACGGTCGTCGCGGGGTACGACATGCCGCCTCCACCAGTGATGAGGTCTGGTAGGGACCGTTGGCACCAGGCGGTTCCCCGCGTCGTGCGGGCGGCGGGCCCCACCGCCGTCGGGCACCGAGTGTACCGGTGGGGCGGCGTACGCTGGCCTGGTCGCCGTGTGGAGGTGTGAGGCATGTCGGTGCTGGTCGCGTTCTCGGCCACCCCGCTGGGAGTGGGGGAACGGGTGGGGGAGATCGTCGCGGAAGCGGTCCGGGTGGTCCGCGAGTCCGGGTTGCCCAACCAGACGGACGCGATGTTCACCCTGGTCGAGGGGGAGAGCTGGGACGAGGTGATGGACGTGGTGAAACGGGCGGTGGAGGCGGTGGCCGCCCGGGCGCCTCGGGTCAGCACCGTGATCAAGGTCGACTACCGCCCCGGGGCGACCGGCGCGTTGACCGCGAAGGTCGAATCAGTGGAGCGCTACCTGGCCGGAGGGAGCGAGCCAGCGGCCGAGTGACGCGGCGCCGTCCCGCATGCTGCCTGTGATTGGATCACCACTCCCTGGGCCGGACCGACCTGAACACCCTGCGCCCCTGGCACCAGCCGCCGCTGCATCAGGGCGCGGAGGGCGGTCGGTGGCACGGGGCAGGTGCAACGGCCACGCAGGAGCAAAGTCATGCAAAAATGTGGTGACCGCGTGTAAAGACGCTGGTCAGCAAGTGTGCTCCCCGCACGCGCGGGGATGATCCCGCGCACGGCCATGGCAGCTGCCCGGAAGCTGACGTGCTCCCCGCACGCGCGGGGATGATCCCCACCGGTGCCGCGCCGAGCTAGTCCGAGCCGTGCTCCCCGCACGCGCGGGGATGATCCGTCGTCGCCGGCACAGCATGCGGCGGCGATCCGCGTGCTCCCCGCACGCGCGGGGATGATCCGCGACCGCGGCGGCTGAGCCGCGTCGACCGGCGTGCTCCCCGCACGCGCGGGGATGATCCCGCTCGCCCGGCACGACGCCGACGTGCCGCGCGCGTGCTCCCCGCACGCGCGGGGATGATCCCGCGTCGAGACCGCGTCGCCGAGGTCAGCCGAGTGCTCCCCGCACGCGCGGGGATGATCCCGCGTACTGGCGCGAGCTCGCACGGCCGTGCGCGTGCTCCCCGCACGCGCGGGGATGATCCGCGACGGCGATGCGGCCGCGAGCCGCCGCCGTGCTCCCCGCACGCGCGGGGATGATCCCGCCGGCGCATGCGGCGATCGCACTGCGCACGTGCTCCCCGCACGCGCGGGGATGATCCCCGATGCCTGTAGCGCTCACCGATGGCAGCTGCCGGGTGCTCCCCGCACGCGCGGGGATGATCCGCGCGTCCTCGGCACGCTGACCAGCGCGGGCCGTGCTCCCCGCACGCGCGGGGATGATCCCGTCACGCGGTGCCTCGGCGCGACGTGCTCGGACGTGCTCCCCGCACGCGCGGGGATGATCCGCATCACCGGCCACGAGCCTGATGCCAGCGTGACCGTGCTCCCCGCACGCGCGGGGATGATCCGCGCCGGACGTGCGGCGTGGCTGCATGGCGAGTGCTCCCCGCACGCGCGGGGATGATCCGCGCCAGGCGGCTGACGTCACGGCATCGTTACGTGCTCCCCGCACGCGCGGGGATGATCCCGTCACGCGTGCCCGGCGATCGCACTCGGGCGGCGTGCTCCCCGCACGCGCGGGGATGATCCCAGGTCTGACGCTACCGACGCGTAGCGCCGATGCGTGCTCCCCGCACGCGCGGGGATGATCCCGGGCGATCGCCCGTGCGGCGTCGAGCGCCAGGTCGTGCTCCCCGCACGCGCGGGGATGATCCGCCGCGAGCCGGCCATCGACACGGCTCGCACGCGTGCTCCCCGCACGCGCGGGGATGATCCGCGTGCCGACGATCGCGGCGACCAGCTGGCTGCGTGCTCCCCGCACGCGCGGGGATGATCCGCATGCCCGTTGTGCTGCCGAGCCCGACAGCCGCGTGCTCCCCGCACGCGCGGGGATGATCCGCCGCCAGCGCGCGGACCCGGTCGACGCGTCGTGCTCCCCGCACGCGCGGGGATGATCCGCGTCCGCTATGCGGGAGCTGGCCGCCGCCGTGCTCCCCGCACGCGCGGGGATGATCCGCCCCAGAAGGCGGCCGCGACCGAACAGGTGTGGTGCTCCCCGCACACGCGGGGATGATCCCACCTTTCACCGGCTGACGCTAAGCACCTTTGTGTGCTCCCTGCACGTGCGGGGATGGTCATGCGTCGACGGGGAGAGGAGTGCTCCCTGCAACTGTGGGGGTGATCCCAAGCCGGGGATCAGGCTCCATGACTTGCGCCACTGACGGTCCATGACGTTCGTGATGGGGTCGACCTGGAGAGGCGCGGGATGAGGCGGCGCCAACCTTGGCCGCAGCCGATCCCAAACGGGAAATGAAAAAGCCCGGCGCCAGCCGTTTGGCAGGTCACCGGGCCTTGCTGGCGCGCCCGGAGGGATTCGAACCCCCAACCTCTTGATCCGTAGTCAAGTGCTCTATCCGTTGAGCTACAGGCGCGAGCGCACCTAGTGTACATGCCCCGGCGGGAAGCGCCGAACCGACTTCCTGTCTATCGTTTTATGCCGGTTTGCCGGTTTAATGCAGGCCGGTGGTTCGCGAGCCAAGGTACGGACCGGTTAGCAGGCCGCATCGCTACCGCGCCTATTCGCCCCGCAGCGCGGCCAGGGCCGGTCGACCTCGGTGAGGGCCTTGGCGTCGGCCCAGGTCACCGTGCTCGTCGGCCCGGGTCGGCAGCCAGCTGGTCTGGGATCCCCGTGGATGGGTAGCCGCCGTTCCTGCCCTCCCGCACCCCGCGTGCAGGAGCGCCGGTGAGCTCCGCAGCCGAGCAGACGCCCGCTCCCGCTCCTCGAAGCGCAGCGCGAGCGGCAGCTTCGCCTCCCCTGCAACCAGTATCGGGCGGCATCTGCCTCAGCAGCTCCTGGCCAGCCGCTGGACGGCCAGCCGGTGTTTCGGCACGGCCTGCCCGTGAGCGCCTGTCCAGCGAGCGCCAGCCATGGTGCGGGGTCGTCGCCCGTGCGGTTGTTCCCGCACGGGCCCGGCCCCGTCACAGTCGCCCGCCGCCCGGCGCCTGGTGGGCGGGCCGGGCGGCGTGGATCAGCCGAACAGATCTACTTTCAACGCGTCCAGTCGGGGGTCCCGGGCGAGCACTCGTACCGCCCGGTAGGTAGCGGCCTTGACTGCTCCTTCCTGGGTGTCCAATTTGATGGCGGTGTCGCGGACTGACAGCCCTTCCAGGTAGCGCAGCCGCACCACCTGCTGCTGCCAGTCGGTGAGTTCGCCGATCGCCGCGAGCAGCACCGAGCGCACATAGCGGCGATGCTGCTCAGCGACCACTGTGGCATCAACCTCGCTGCTTCCGTCCCCCCAGATGGTGGAGTTACGGTCAGCGTCGGCATCGAATCCGAGATCACCGCACGGCACCTGCAGTCGGCGCCAGGCGGATTTGTAGTAGTCGACGACCAGGTTGCCGGCGATCGTGAGTAGCCAGGCTACGAACGGCCGCCCCATTTCCTGGTAGGTGTCGATGCGGGCTAGGGCCCGAACGAAGGTTTCATGAGTGAGGTCGTCGGCCAAATGGCGATCACCGTTGAGTCGACGGACCAGATAGCGGTGCACGATGTCCCGGCTTTGCCGGTAGAGATCACCGAACGCCTCATGATTTCCGCGCGCTGCCGCGGCTCGTAGAGGGCGTTCGGCGTCTGAGACGCTGCCTGGCGTCTCGGTATCCGGAGGGAGGTAGTGAATACAGGTCATTGGTACGGTTCCTGCGCCCGTTCAAAAAGGACTTCTACGGGAACTCCCAGGTCCGCTGCCATGCGCATCGCAAGGTCGAGACTCGCCATTCGATCGCCCGACCGCAGGCGAAACATCGTTGACCGGTGGATGCCGTGCAGCGCGGCCTGAGCAGTGATGTTGTGGGCGCCCCGTCGCGCCGCTAGCGCGTCGTGGACGCTCACCCGGAGTCGAACTGGCACCCTGCTCCGAGGTGCCTGATTACGTGGAGTGGTCGGGTTCACGGCGTCACGCTAACCGTCGCCTTGAGACGACGCAGGGGAAGCGCAGGAATTAAATTAGATTCACTCTGTGGGGGGAGGTTGATCGGATACTGCACGCGCTCGATCGGACTATCCCCTGATACGCCAGTGATGAAGTGAGGCTGGCGGGGTGTCCCCGGGAAAGTCGCAAGTTGGCTACGATGCGGGCCAACCGGAGCAGGCAGGGAGCGTGAGTGGGTGACAATGGCCGACAGCGGGGCGCCGGCTAGTGAATGGGGTCGATATCTTCGTCGTATTACCTCCGCTCCGGGATGGTCAGTGGCGCGATTGGCGCGAGAATCCGGGATTCATCGCGCGACGATCTTCGAGTGGATTCGGGGAGACGGCGAGTCGGTGACGATCGGCAGTGTCCGCGCGGTCGCCGCCGCCTCTGGAGACGATTTGCAGAACGCCCTTCGGGCAGCGGCGAACCTGGCACCCGCGACCGTCCCCAGCGGTGGGCAGCCGGACGAGGCCGATGAGGAGACCGAGCTGATTCGGAGCGCGCCACTCGGCCAGGATGTGAAGCGCCGGATGCTGGCACGCCTGGCGGAGCTACGGGAGCAGCACCGCCGCCAGCGGCTACGGATCCTCGAGTGGATGGTCACGCAGGAAGTGGAGTTCCACCGAGGCTGTGAACACAGCTGCGCGCCGGACCGGCAGCCCGGTCCGGCGGCGGCCGAACCGCCCAGGGCCGGGGTAACCCGGCCAGGGCGGATGGCAAATGTAGTGGCGGAGGCTCGGGGATTTGAACCCCGGATGGGCGTAAGCCCAAACCGCATTAGCAGTGCGGCGCCATAGACCAGACTAGGCGAAGCCTCCATCGGCGACGTGAATATGCCGCCGCCGCTCGAGGATACAGGGCAGCGGAGGGGGAGGGCAACGGCACCTTCCGGAGGTTGCCTCGAGTCACGTCCTGCGTGCCGGCTTTGGAACAGTTAGGCTGCCAAAGCATGGCCGACAAGCGCGACACTTCCGACGGAATTCCGCAGGCCCGCACTCCGGAGCAGGCAGCTGACCAGCCGCCGGAGGTCGCGGACGAGGCCGACGCGCGGAAGCCGGCCGTCGAGGCGGCTGCGGCCCAGGTAGCGGCCCAGCCCGATACCGAATCGCGCCCAGACGAAGGAGCCGACGCCGTTCCCACCCGTCAGGTAGAGCAGGTGGCCAGCCAGCCGATCCCGCTCTCCACGTCCACCGTACCCGGGGCCTGGTGGGACGCGGCCTGGGAAGCGCTCCGCCACCCCGATCAGCCGCCCCGCCGGCTGGCGGAGCTGGCGGTGGCTGAGCTCGGCCCCCGAGCCGCCGCCTGGGGCGCCTGGCTTCGGCGCACCTATCCGGACCCACCAGCGCACGGGATCGTGCGGCTGGCGGTCCATGCCGCCACCCAGGCCGGACGGGCTCTGGCGTTGGCGGAAGTGGGCGGCCCACTCTTGGCGCCGGCGCGGCTCGTCGGGGCCGCCTGGGTGCGGGCCACCCTGGTGCTGCGGGTGGCCGCCGCCTATGGGCACGACCCGACTGATCCGCAGCGGGTGGACGACTTGATCGAGGTGTGCCAGCTGGATCCGGAGGCCACCGGAGACCTGTTCCCGCTCGCCCGGATTAGCGGGGGAGCCGGCCAACTCGGGCTGCTCCGCGCCGCGGTGAGCCGGTTCACCTGGCGCAAAGGGCCGGGTGCACAGGCGGTCCGCGCCCTGTTCGCCGCTAGTGAGTACACCGACCAGTTGACCAAACTGGCCTACCGGGCGGTGCGGCACTACCGGCCGGGTAGCGCGGCCAACACCGAGGCCAGCAGCGCGTCCAGTTCCTCCTGAAACAGGCTGTAACCGACGAACGCCACCACATCCAGCAGAGTGTGGGCCACCACCAGCGGCATCACCCGTCGATACCGCAGGTAGAACAGCCCGAACACCACCCCCATGGCGGCGTTGCCGAGGAACCCACCGAACCCTTGGTAGAGGTGGTACGACCCGCGCAGCAGCGCGTGCGCGGTGAGCACGGCCGGGATCCCCCACCCCAATTCCCGCAGCCGCTGGAACAGGTAGCCCACCCCCACCACCTCCTCCAGCAGCGCGTTCTGGGCGGCAGCGAGGATCAGCACCGGCACCGTCCACCACGCCGCCGCCAGCGCCGCCGGCACGATCCGCACCCCGAACCCGAAGTGCAACGCGGCCACGTACAGCGCCAGCCCCGGCACCCCGATCACCGCCGTGAGCACCAGCCCGGTACCGAGGTCGAACCGGGGCCGACGGAGATCCAGCCCGATCAGTCGAGTGCCGCCGCCCGGATACCGGTTCAGCAGGTAGAGCACGAGCAGCACCGGCACCACCGCGAGCGAGATCCGCAGCAGTTGGTGGGTCAGGTCGAACCACGGCCGATCCGGCAGTTGGGAGACGTTGAGGGCCGCGGTCTGCTCCGACAACGCGGTGCCCCGGGTGAGGCGCTCAGCGATCCGCAGTACGGACATGAGGGCCGAGGCGCCCAGGGACACCCCCAGCACCAGCAGCACCTCGTTACGCAGGACCGAACGCGGCGGCGCCGCCGGAGGGGCCGTGGTCGTCATGGCCAGTAAGCGTACGTGCCGGTATCGGCCGGTCCAGAGCCCACGCCGCGCTACGGCGGGGACTGGTACCGCCACTGCAACCGGTAGCGGGCGTGCACCGATGGGGTTTCGGTCTCCCACTCGAACACGGCCTGATCGGCGGCCGAGCGCTGCACGACCGGGGTACGGAGCGGCGCCTCCCCGGTCAGGGAGGACTCCACCCCCCATACGTACGGGCGCAACTGGCGGGGCAGTTCGAGCCGGACCGCCAGCCGGCCGGTGGGTAGCCGGATCGCCCGCTGGAACCACTGCCCCCAGAGCCGGTCACTGACCGTATAGCCGTACTCGATCGTGGTGCGCTGACCGGGATAGAGCGGGAAGCGGCCGGAGTCATTTTCGAGCAGGAGCCAGATCTCCTTGAAGGTGTCCCGGTCCTGCTTCACCCGCCAGCGCATCGGCTCGTCCGAGTGCGCCGCAGCGCTGCACCGGGCGTAGAGGTTGAGCGCGTCCAGCGAGAGCGGATGCTCCCGATGGTGCCGACGGGAGCGTTCCGGATCATGCGGATAGCGGTCCACCACGATCCGGATCAACCACCGGCTGATCGGTTCCGTGCCGGCGTTGTACAGCGACCGGCGCACCACACACCGGTAGTGGCCGTCTCGATGGGACAGGGTGGCGAGTTCCTGCTCCACCACCGGCCCCGGGCCAGGAGGACGCCACTGCCGGGGCACCAGGTCACCACCGCGGCTGCGGGCAGCCGCGCGCGCCTCGTCGTACTCCACGAACGCCTGCCAGAGCGCGCCGTTGGTTTGCAGCACCGCCTCTGCCCGGCGGGCGAAGTCGGAGGTGGGGCGGTGCCGGCACCGCTCGATGTGGCTGAGATACGACGGGTCGAAGCCCATGTGGGCGGCTAGCTGTTTCTTGGTCAGACCACGAGTGGTGCGCCAACGCGCGAACAACGCAGCGAATCGGGCTGCACTGCGCTCGAGAGGAGAGCTCGTCATGGCTGGCGGCCTTCCACCCGGGGATTCCAGTTTCCGGCCCCCTGGCCCAATTTGGCAACCCGTCTGCGGCGGGAACCTTGGTTAGGCTAGCCTTAGTGCGATGATCGTTGCCACGCGGACCCTGTCGCCGGCGCTGGTCCCCATCGAAATCGGGCTCGCCACCGTGCGGATGCGGCACGGCGCCCACGGGGACCGGGGCCTAGCGCCCGGGCTGCTGGTGACGGACCCGATCGACGACTGGCTGCCGGCCACCGAGTTCACCACCGGCGGGAAGCTGGACTGGCTGCTCGCCGTGGCGGAACAGCGGTGGCGCGCCGCCCCGCACGTAGCCGGGTCGCTGCTGTGGCGCTCGTACACCTACTGGCTCACCCTGCCGGTGGTGCTGGGCTGGGTGACCGCCCGTCGGGTGCTGCTGGTGGATCCGGAGGATGTGCTGGTACGGGTGGATCCCGCCCCCGCCGGTCCGGGCAGCCCGCCGCTGCTCACGTTCGGGTTGCGTCGGCTGCGGCTGGCGGTGGCCGCCGACGACCCGCTGGCCGGTCCCCATCCGCCGACGCTGACCGCGGGACCTGACGGCAACGAGCTGCGGGTCTACCAGGATTCGGCGCAGCTGTTGACGGTGCTGCACCAGTCGCTGCGCGCACACCACCTCGACCCGCTGCTAGGGCAGATTCGCCAGCGGTTCCGGTTGGGGGAGCGGACCCTGCTCGGTTCGCTCGCCGCAGCGGTGGCGTACGCGCTGGTCCGGGGCATGGACGCGCCGCTGGCCGAGCTGGATGAGGAACTGCACACCTTGGCGACCAGCTTGGGCGTGGCGGATCTGGTCACGCTGACCGCCGGCCCGGACGGTGCGCCGGAGGTGCACCGGCGTACCTGCTGTTTGGCCTTCACGTTGCCGGAGCCGAAGATCTGCGGTAGCTGCTGCCTGCGCAATCCTCGTTGATTATCATCTATATCCCTTGTCGGCTGTGCCCTGCCTCGCGGGTACTAGATGATGATCTTGATCTTCCCTTCCGTCTGCGCCAGAGCTAGCCTCCGGTAGACAACCATGATCAGGATGGCGGTCGGGACAGAAGTAGATGGCGACGAGCGCGAGCGACCGCGGCGCCCCGAGCTGGCCACCAGCGGCGCCGGCGGGTGGACGCAGGGTAGTGTCGCCCCGACTGGTCGGCCGCGAATCGGAGCTTGCCCGCCTAGTGACAGCGGTCTTGGCTCCCCCCTCGGTGGTGGTGCTAGAGGGTGAGGCCGGGGTCGGCAAGAGCCGGTTGATCTCCGAGCTACGTGCCTCTCCTCAGCTGGCCGGCCGGCACTTGGCGGTCGGGGAGTGTCGCCGGATTCGGGAACCGTTCCCGTTAGGGCCGGTGCTGGAGGCGGTCCGCCAGCTGGACGCCGCCCTCGCGCTGGTCGAGCTCTCGCCGGTGGCAGGAGCACTGCGGCCGCTGCTGCCGGAGATCGCCGACCGGCTACCGCCGGACCTGCCCCCGTTGCTGGACCCCGCCGCCGACCGGCACCGGATCTTCCGGGCGCTGATCAGTGTGTTCACTTCCCTCGGGTCGACTCTGCTGGTGTTGGAGGACCTGCACTGGGTGGATCCCCATACGGTGGACTTCCTCCACTATCTGCTTGCGGAACCACCGCCGGCGCTATCGCTGGTGCTGACTTTCCGAGGGGAGGAGGTCAGCCCTGCGGTGCGGGCGCTGACTGCGCGGCTGCCACCGGAGGTGACCCGAGAGCACATCCCGGTGCCCCCACTCGACCCGGTGCAGACCGGTACGTTGGCCGCGGCCATCCTCGGTACAGACCGGATTTCCGAAGAGTTCGCCCACCACTTGTGCGCCCGTGCCTCCGGGCTGCCGCTCGTAGTCGAGGAGCTGCTGGCGCTGTTGCGGGCCCGCGGGACCTTGGTGCCTTGGGGCACCCGCTGGGCGCGACTCACCCTGGATCGACTGGATGTGCCCACCGGTATCCGAGATTCAGTATGGGAACGGGTTGGGCGGTTACCGGCTAGCGGTCGATCCGTGGTGGAGGCCGCCGCGGTCCTCCAGCTGCCGGTTCCGGTCGAAGTGCTGGCCGCCACTGCGGACCCGGATCAGGCGAGACCGGGGCTGGTGCAGGCGTTGGCCTCCAGTCTGCTTGTCGAGCAAGGTGATCGAGTCGGGTTCCGCCACGCGCTGGCAATGCAAGCGGTGTATGAGGCGATTCCACTGCCCAGGCGGCTCGACCTGCATGCCCGAGCCGCAGCGGCGCTGACCGCGCTTGATCCCCCTCCGCTTGGACAGATCGCCCACCATCTGCGCCAGGCTGGCGAGGTCACCAAGTGGGTAGCCGCGGCAGAGTCCGCCGCCGATCAGGCGATCGAGCTAGGGGACCCCGAGGAGGCGGTTCGGCTCCTGGGAGAGGTGCTCCGAGCAGGCGGTACCCAAGGCGTCAAGCGGGCCCGTCTGGCGATCAAGTTGGGGTGGGCGTCGATACGGGCACTCCACCCACCCGCGCCTGACCTGCGGGATCTCTTGTCCACGGTGCTGGCAGAGGAGCCGGAGCTACCGGCCGGGCTTCGGGGCGAATTGTGGTTCCTGGTGGCGTTGCAGTGCGAGCAGGTCGGGGACGTAGCGCGGGAGCGGCAGGCGTACCTGGCGGCGTTGCCGGACCTCGCTAACCACCCGGAGCTGCGGGCATGGGCGATGATGGGGCTCGCGGTGCCGCGAGTGCCGGACGTGCCAGCCGCCGAACACCGCCAGTGGCTGGACCGGACCCTGCAGACCCTACCGTCTATAACCGATCCCGCGCTGCGGGTGTCGGTGCGGGGTAAGGCGGCGATGTTGATGACGACCACGGGGGACCGCCGGTGGCGTCGTCTGACCGCGCAGGTCCGGCGGGATACCGGAGACCGCCCTCGTGACCGTCGAGAAGTCAACGCCTACTACTCCATCGGCGTCGAGGCCTGTTATGCCGGGCACCACCGGATCGCGGAGCAACTGCTGAACACGGCCTTGGCCGCGGCGGTGGAGCGGGAGATCCGCATGGAGGAGCTGCGGATTCGGTCCGCGGCCGCGGTACTCGCTTACTGCCGGGGCGCTTGGGAGGGGTTGGCCGACACGGCCACCGAGCTTCGACAGCTTTTGACCAACCGGCATCGGCTTCAAGTGGAGCAGGATGTGGTCGGTGCAGGACTGGCGTTGGCCCGTGGTGCCCTTGACCGAGCCGGTCAGTGGCTTACGGACATCATCGCGCGAGCCGAGACCGACCTGGACCTGCTTCCCATTCCGATGACCGGGTACGTACGGTGGGCGCTGGCCCGTGGCCTGTCGGAGCAGGCGGTGGCGGTCTTGGAGGGTCCGCTCGCGGCCTGGGAGCGTAAAGGGGTGTGGCCGCCGGCGTTCCGGGTGCTCCCGGTGGCGGTGGAGGCGATGGTGGCCGCCGGGGAGCGGGAGCGAGCCGGTCGGTTGTGGGAGGACTGGACTGCCCAGGCACGGGGTGTGGACGCCCCACTGGCCACGGCCGCTACCGAGTACGCCCGGGCGGTCCTGGTCGCGGCTGACCACCACTGGGGCGTGGCCGCGGAACGGTTCCTGGCTGCGGCTGAGCGGTACGACGCGTTGCTGTGCCCGTACGAGGCGGCGCAGGCCCGGGAGTACGCGGCCCGATGCTTGATTGCTGAGGGAGACGACCGGGCAGCGGCGGTGTTGGGTGCGGCGCTCGCCGGCTACCGACGGCTGGGTGCGCGCTGGGACACCGGTCGGGCCGCGAGCCTGGCCCGGCGGTACGGGGTGCCGTTGCCCGCCCCCCACCGGGGTGGCTCCCGCGGTTACGGCGCGGAGTTGTCGCCCCGGGAACGGGAAGTAGCCACCTTGGCGGCCAGTGGCCGCACCAACCGGGAGATCGCGGCCGACCTCTATCTGTCACCGAAGACTGTGGAGAAGCACATCAGCGCGGTATTGCGCAAACTTGGGGTCCGGTCCCGCACCGAGCTAGCCCGCCGTTTCGCTGGGACGGGGTTGGGGCGGATTGAGGATGGGGGGATTTCCCCATAGCCCCGCTCCGCCGTTCCGGTCGATTCTGACCAGGTGCGAGATGGAACGAGTGCCGGCGAGCCAGAACGGCCCCGGCCTGGTGACAACCCCGCGCCAGTGAACCCGTCGGAGGTTCCCCCACCGGCCCCGCCGGTCAATGACCCTGATTCATTGGAGAAATTCGATATTTCTGGGTCGGTGGAGCCAGGGGACCTACCGCCCGGGCAGACGTGGGTCGAGGCATGAAGGAGGCGTGGCGATGAGACCTCCCGGTAACCGGCCGGCGGTGCCCGGCCAGCGGTGGCGGCCCGGGCGGGCCGGCGCGGCGGCGGTGGCCGGTTCACTGCTACTTGGCTTGGTGGCTACGGGGGCGGTGGCGCAGTCGGCAAGAGACGGGGACACCGGGGCGGTCCATGTGCCAGCACCCATGACGGCCCCGGAGGTGGTCGCCACCGCCGAGGTGGAGGAAGCCACCGTCACCCTGGTAACCGGCGAGCGGGTGACGGTGCAGACGGCCCCGGACGGCCGGCCCGTGGTGGCGGAGCTCGCGGGGGGTGCGGAGCCGGACGCGACCATAGTCCAGTTCACCTGGGCCGGCGACCTGTATGCCGTCCCCGTGCTGGCTCTGCCGTATCTCCCCAATGTCCTCGACCCGAGCCTGTTCAACGTGAGCTATTTGGCGCGGGCGGGCCTGGTCGACGGGGTACCGGTAGCGGTCAACGGTGACCTCGACTCTGTGCCGGTGTCCATCGGTCCAGACGGGGCACCGGTGCTCGAACCGGACCGGGCTGGTGAGCTATCTGCGCTTCTCGCTGCCCATGTGACCAGCGGTCGGCTACCGGGGATCACACGGATCTCCCTGGCGGCTCCTGATGCCATGTCGCCACCGCCTCCCCCTGGCCAGGCCCCCACGGATGAGATCACTGTGGTCGCCCCGGAGGGGAGCGCCGATGAGCCACCGGCATACCACACCCTGACGGTGCAGTTGCGGGACCGGCACGGTGGTAGCGGTAACGGAGCCTTGTTCCTGCAGAACGTCGATGACGCGGGGCTAGCCCTGTTCTGGCTGAACGCGCAGGACGAGGTGGCGTTCAGCGTGCCTGAGGGCACCTACAGCCTGGTAGCACCGGTGCTCTCGGTCGATCCCGCCACCGGAGAGATTCTGACCGCGCTCACCGCCGTCCCGGAGGTACGGGCGGATTCCGCCCGTACGGTCGTCTTGGACGCCCGAGAAGCTCGGCCGTACGACGTCTCCGTGGAGCCGTCACCGGGGCTGGCGGTCCGGCAAGACATGCTGTCCTTCACTCGGATTAGCCGCCGCGGAGGCGGCACCACTATCGCCGGCACCGACTATCTGAACCTTGGGCTGCTGGCGGTGTATCCCAACCCGCTGCCCGGAACGTTGCCGTCAGGGCTGCTGGCCACCCCCACCGCGGAGGTGAGCACCGGCACGTTCGGCTTCAACGCCCACACCATGCTGCGAGACGGGACCCCCTTCGGCGGGATCGTGTCCACCCCCATCTACTTGCTCAGTTTTCCCCAGCCGAACCGGATCCCCGACACACTTTCCTACACAGTGGATGAGGCGGACCTGACCACAGTGCGGCATCAGGTTCATCGCAGCCCGTCCGCTTGGCAATGCGGGCAGACACCGAGCCTGATCGCCAACGTCTACTCCCCCTGGGGGCACGCCCTCCAGCTGTCCCAGGCGGTGGCGTACGACGTTGCCCCGGATGCGGGACGGCGAGTCGATTATTGGTACACCAGCCGTCCGGATCTGGACGTGTGGCAGGCGAGCATGAACCTGAGCGACTGCACTCGCCGGGTCGGCCAGCGACAACTGATCGAGCCGGGCGCGGTCCTGGAAGAAGTGTGGAACCGAAGCCCCCTCGTTCCCGCGGCGAATGTCGTCTATCTCGACTCGTTCACCGCGTCATTGAGCGGGGGCGGGTCCATGGTGGAGCCATTGACGGCCGCATGCCAGGCCTGCCGGCAGGGCAACGTGGCACAACTGATGATGGCGCCCTTCGGTGATTCCCAGCCAGGGCACTACTACTACCGCCCCGCGTATTGTGTCGAGGCGTGTGACCTGAGCTTCCGTCGCAATGGCGAACTCGTGGTCACCAGTGAAATTGCCCATGGCGAGTACGTGCTTACCCCGTACGCTCAGCAGTTGCCACTGTTGCCGGAACCCACCTGGTACGAGCTGGAGATCAGCACCGCCCGGCCTGGCGATCCCACCGCGGTGACCCGGACGGTGTGGACGTTCCACTCCAGCCCGGATGACCAGGTTGCGGATCTGCCGCCGCAGGTGCACTGTGCCCCCGATCCCGACCAGCCGTGCGCGTTCCTACCGTTGCTGTTCCCCCGCTACGACCTGGAGCTGGACCTGGATTCGCGGGCGATGGCCAATGAGCGTTTCCCTGTGGTGTTTCGCGTAGACAGCCAGCATCACGCCCCACCCGCCCTGGTGACCGCGACTCTGGCGGTGTCCTACGACAGCGGCGCCACCTGGTCAGATCCGATTCCGGCCTGGAGCCGGGCAGACGGCAGTTTCATCGTGTCGATTCCCCACCCGCCGCTGGCGGAGACCGACGGGTTCGTCGCGCTGTGGCTGCAGGCCACCGACCGCGCCGGTAACGCGGTCGAACAAACCATCATCCGGGCCTACGGGCTGACTGAGTGATCACCGGGAGCTGACATGACCACTCTGTCGCATCGATCTCGGCTGGTCCTGGCGGTCGCCGGAGTCGCCGCCCTGATCGCCCTGACCGACCCCGCGGCCCCGATCGACCCCACCCCGGGGATGGCGGCGGCGACGACGGTCCCGTCGGCGGACCGCGACTGTCGGGAATTGACGGTGGGCCGGGCCGCCTGCCTGGCCGCGGCGGTCACCGGGTCGGATGGGGTGCCGCTGTCTCTGGCCGAAGCCCGCCAGGCCGGCTACCAGCCGTTCACCCCAGCCGAGCTGCGTGACGCCTATCGGTTGCCGTCGGAGCTGCTCGGCTCCCGCCAGACGATCGCGGTGGTGGTCCCGTACGACCATCCTGACGCCGAAGCTGACCTCGCGGTTTACCGGGCGGAGTTCGGTCTTCCCCCCTGCGACCAGCACTTCCCCTGTTTCCGCAAGGTTGACCAGCGGGGCGGCACCGACTTTCCACCCGCACACCGAGACTGGAGCCTGAACGCCACTGTCGGTCTGCAGGTGGCGGCGGCCGTCTGCCCAAACTGTCGGCTGCTGTTGGTGGAGGCGGACGACGAGAGCGTGGCCAGCCTGGGCGCGGCGGTGACACAGGCGGTCGCGCAGGGCGCGGACGTGGTTGCCGCCCTGTACGGGATCCCGGAATACCGGACCGCGATGGACGACGCCGAGTACTACCACCATCCGGGGACACCGGTGGTGGCGCCCAGCGGTAACGCCGGATTCCCGATCGCCACCGGGCAACTGCTGCCGGCGGCGTACCCAGGCGTGGTCGCGGTCGGCGGCACCACCCTGTACCGGGACGACAACGCGCGCGGCTGGAGCGAACTGGCCTGGTCCGGATCTGGCTCCGGCTGCTCGGTATATCTGCCTAAGCCGACGTGGCAGCAGGACTCGCTTTGCCGCAATCGGACTGTGGCGGACGTGGCGGCGGTGGCCGACCTGAACACCCCGGTGGCGGTTTACCACACTTACGGCGCCACTGGCTGGCTAGCGGCCGGTGGTACTCCGGTGGCGACCGCGCTGATCGCGGCGGTGTACGCCCTGGCGGGCAACGCCGCCACCATCGAGCCCGGCCCGCATCTCTACCAGCACGCTGATCACCTGTTCGACGTCATGGAAGGAGCCACCGGCCACTGCGGAGGTGGCTACCTGTGCACCGCCGGCCCCGGCTACGACGGGCCTACCGGCCTCGGAACCCCTAACGGAATAGGCGCCTTCTAGGAGCATCCATGGCCCTACGTACTATCGCGGCTGCGGTCGCAGCCACCACCCTGGTGGCCCTGCCGAGCACCGGCGTACCGGTCCTGACGGGGCCAGATACCGGGACCGGTTGTGTCCGGACCCTGCTGGACGTCCCCAGGGCGCCCGGCCGTGACGATGTGATCAACGGTATCCATCCGGTGTCGGAACAGCAGGTGTGGTTCACCGGCCGCCACGCGGCGATTCAGCCGTGGGTGCTGCGCGCCGATGGGGACACGGTCAGCCAACCAGTGCAGCCCGTGACTCCGTTGGGCGGTGCCCACTACAGCGTGGCCGGTGGCTCGTTCAGCTCTGACACCGAGGGCTGGATGCTGACCAGCAACTATGCCAGCCGGTTCACCACCCCCACCGCCCAGCGGTGGGATGGGCAGCGGTGGGTCACGGTGCCGCTGGCGATCTCCCCGGACCCCCGCACCCGGTGGGCGAGCATCGTGAACGCGGTGGTGTCGGTTTCTTCGACCGACGCCTGGGCGGTCGGTAGCTTCACTCGCCCCCCGGATGGGTTGTCCGTCACCGGGGCGATGATCCAGCGCTGGGACGGCACCACCTGGCAGCTTGTGGACAACCCCGCCGACCAGTTGGCCGGTGCTGGACTGGAAGCGCTCCACGTGATCTCCCCGGATGAGGTGTGGGCGGTCGGCCGACAAGTGGATCCCTTGACCGGCCACGGCATTCCACTGGTGATGCGGTGGGACGGCCACCAATGGGAGACGGTGCCCACCCCGGGGGTGGTCGCTCCAGCCACGCTCACCGCCGTGAGCGGCACCTCCGCAAAGGAGGTGTGGGTCGCCGGCGGTCAGACCATGGCCGGCACTGAGAACCTCGCTGAGCCATTGATCATGCGGTGGGATGGCAGCGAGTGGACGGTCATGGAGCTACCCGCAGTCGGGAACGCCCTACTGCAGGGAATCTATGCCTCCGGTGATCAGGTGTGGGCGGTCGGTCAGTTCGCTCTCGGGCTGGCACCTTACTTCCTTTACTACGACGGAGCACAGTGGACTGCTGAGCCGGCACCTGGTCCTACCGGCCCAGGATTCCGGCACGACTACCGGGCGGTCAACGGCGCGGGGTCGGAGCAGATCTGGATCGCCGGCACCGTCTTGGACTGGAACAACGAACGTGCACTCACCGCACGGGTGATTCGCCTCACCTGCGCGAGCGAGGAGGTCTGAGGTGTCCACGCTGCTTGTCCGTCGCCGTTGGCCAGCCGCGCTCGCCGCCTTGTTGGTGCTGCTGGCCACGTTCGCCACCCCGGCGGCCGCCTCCCCGAACGAGTGGGAGTACAGCTCTCCAGACGCACTAACCCGCAAGGCGGAGCCGGCGGTGCTGGCTGCGCTCGACGCCAGCGGTGCCACCGATGCGCTGATCGTGTTGGATGCCCGAACCGACACCTCGGCCGCCACCCGCATCGGGGACTGGACCGCCCGTGGACAGTGGGTGGTGCACGCGTTGCGCACCGTCGCTGACCGCAGCCAAGCGCCGCTGCGGCAGGCGCTGGATGCTCAGGGCGCCCGGTACCAAACGTTTTGGATTACCAACGCGATTCAGGTGTACGGTGCCACCCCGGCGGTGTTGGAAGCCGTCGCGGAATTCGCCACGGTCACCCGGATTCGCGCTCCCCGCACGTACGCACTGTCGGAGCCGGTGCTGACCGCTCCGGCGCCGGTCGCTACCGGGATCGCGTGGGGTGTCACCAACATTCGGGCGGATCGGGTTTGGCAAGAGTACGGAGTGACCGGCGAGGGGATCGTCGTGTCCAATATCGACACCGGAGTGGAGTTCGACCATCCGGCGCTGCTCGCCTCGTACCGGGGCAACCAGGGTGACGGGACGGTCAGCCACGACTACCACTGGTTCGACGCCACAGGAACATGTGACGGTGCCCCCTGCGACCACCATTCGCACGGCACTCACACCATGGGCACGATGGTGGGTGACGACGGGGGTGACAATCGGATCGGGGTGGCGCCAGGGGCCACCTGGATCGCCACCAACGGCTGCTGCCCCTCCGAAGAGGCGCTGATCCGCTCCGGGCAGTGGCTGCTCGCCCCGACCGACCGGGACGGCAATCACCCGGATCCGGCCCGGCGGCCGCATATCGTCAACAATTCCTGGGGCAGCAAACTACCCACGGACGACCCGATCATGGAGGATGTGCTGCGTGCCTGGGCAGACGCCGGCATGTTCGCCGTCTTCTCTAACGGCAACCACGGTCCGGCGTGCCGCACCAGCGGCTCTCCGGGCAGCCGGATCAACAATTACTCGGTCGGGGCGTACGGAGAAGACAATCGGATCGCTGACTTCTCCAGCCGCGGCCCCGGCCAGGGCCAGTCCGTGAAACCAGACATTGCCGCACCGGGCGCGGCGGTCCGATCAGCGTTGAACAACGGGCGGTACGGCCTCATGTCCGGCACCTCCATGGCCGCACCCCACGTGGCCGGTGCGGTGGCGCTGCTGTGGTCGGCTCAGCCGGAGCTGGTGGGGAACATCGCTGCCACCCGGATGTTGCTGGATACCAGCGCGGTGGACACCCCGGATCCGCAGTGTGGTGGGGAGCCGGGCAACAACAATGTGTACGGCGAGGGGAGGCTGGACGCATATGCGTTGGTCAGCCTCGGCGTGTACGGCGTGGGGGAGCTGGTTGGTCAGGTGGTGGACGCTGACACTGGGGAGCCGCTGGCCGGTGCCACCGTCACCGTGACTGGCCGAGTGAGCCGGGAGACCACCACTGATCAGGATGGTCGATATGAATTGACGTTGGTGGCCGGTGAATACGAAGTACGAGTGGACGCCCTCGACTATGACCCGATGACCGTGGAGCAGGTGGTCGACCCCGGCGAGGTCACTACGTACAACGTGGCGCTGTCACCTACCCCACTGGTGACGATCGAAGGCACGGTGCGGGACGGTTCAGGGCATGGGTGGCCGCTGTACGCCCGCGTCACCGCCACCACCGACACGGGCCGACAGTGGCAGACCTTCACTGACCCGGTCACCGGGTGGTACGCGTTGCCGGTGCTGGCCGACGAAGAGTACCGGTTGCGGGTGGAGGCGCAGCTGCCTGGGTACTCGCCGTGGGAGCAGTCACTGTCGGTCGGCCGTATCGGTCTGACGCAGGAGGTGGATCTGCGGGTTTCCCCGGTGTGTGTGGCACCCGGCTATGCCCCGGATGGGATGGTGGGATACACCGAGTCGTTCGATCCGCCTGGGGCGGATGCGCTGCCTGGCTTGGTTCCCGCCCGCCCCGGTGCACCGGTGGGGTGGGAGGTCACCGACACCGATCCGGGCTACCCCGGTTATCAGCACCGGCCCGGGTGGGTGTTCGGCGACCCAGGACAGCGGGGTAACCGCACCGGAGGTGAGGGGGGATTCGCCATCGTGGATTCCGACCACGCTGGCCAGCATCACGTGCAGGTAACCGCGCTAACTAGCCCAGTGTTCGACTTGACCGAATACACGACACCGGTGCTGGTGTTCGCCTCCGATCTCGTGCCGGCGGTGAACTCGACTGCTCGAGTGGAGATCAGTGTGGACAGTGGCCAGACCTGGCGAGAGGTGTGGCGCGACACCGGCTTCCCTGGCCAGCCCGGACCGGCCCCGCAGCTGGTGGCGCTTCCGGAAGCAGCGGGTGAGCCGGAGGTGCGGGTGCGGTTCTCCTACTCCGGACAGTGGTCAGGCTGGTGGGCGATCGACGACGTGTTCCTCGGCGATCGTGGGGAATGCCTGCCGGTGCCGGGCGGACTGCTGACCGGGCAGGTGATAGACGCGGTCAGTGGGGAGGGACTGACCGGCGCCATCGTGGTCACGGCGGCGGCGCCGGACACGCCGGCCACCACCGTGGCTACTCCGGACGATCCCGCTCTCGACGACGGCTGGTACTGGCTGTTCTCGCCGGAGGTGGAGGAGCAGGAGGTGTCGGCGGCGGCGCCGGGCTATCGGGAGTCCATCCAGACGGTGTCGGTGGCGGCGAATGAGGTGGTGCGGGTGGACTTCTCGCTCGTTGCGCAGTAGCGCGGGAACTTTTCGCTGCTTCGGCCGGACCAGCCGCCTGGTCCGGCCGAAGCCAGCGTCTGATCGAGGCCGGGAACTGGCCTGTAACTTTGTTTACTTTGAGTATTTGATCAGATACTCATAATCTTTTATGAAGAGGGTTGGTTGTTACTGGGGATACCTGCTACTTCTCTTGGCGCTGACGGCATGGTGGGCCATTGAGATCGGTCCAGTTGTGCTGATCATCTTGCCGGGGGTCACTGTCGGCTGCTTCTGCTTTCGGGTGCCGTCTGGTGTGGTGCGGCTACCCGGGAAGGTAGAGCGTGTCGCAAGAACGCTAGTGGTCTGCTGCTTGGCTGCAGCTATCGCCAGCACAAATGGCAAAAGCTCAAGATGATGGTAGTGCCTCGGGCATGGCGCGAACTCAACCGAGGGTTGTGGGTGAGTCCAGCGAAATGTCTAGCTACCGTCGCCACGCTGGTCACGATTATCAACGGGGCGGTGGGCACTGTGGTCATTATGTTCGGAATGTCCTGATAGTTCACTACCTGGCAGGCTTCCGAAGCATTGTCCGATTGTGGGCAGCGTGCGGACGAGCAGGCGAGCAGGAGCGCACCGATGGGGAGACACAGGTCAGCGCTCATAGCACGCGGGGTGGTTGGCGGAGGGTGTGGGATTCGAACCCACGAGAGGCTTGCGCCCCTAGCGGTTTTCAAGACCGCCGCCATCGGCCACTAGGCGAACCCTCCCGGCTGCGGCCGCCAGCGTGAGCTGGTCCGCAGCGTGTCATCAGCGCCCACGATGCTATCGCATCCGATCGGTCTCCCTTCGATCCCGCAGGGATCCATAGCGGCTGGCACGGTCAGGAATCGAATCGGAGGACCCGGCCGAGGCCGAGGCGCCGATGCGCCGCCGCCTCGGCGAGCACCGCGCCGACGAGGAACACCCCCAGCAGCCCGGTCAGTAGGGCGACCGTCCCCAGGTCGAAGGTGACCACCACCGGGGCGCCGCCGGTGAGCTCGGTCAGCCCGAGCGCCGGCGCCAACAGCACCGGCATCCCGACGCCGACCACCGCTCCCACCGCCACCGCGACGGCCAGCACCGGGAGCAGCTCGATCAGCAGCAGGGCGCGGGTCTGCCGGTGGGACAGCCCCATGGTGCGCAGCAGGGCCAGCGTCCGCCCCCGGGCCGCGGCCTGGCCGACCAGGGTCAGCTCGACCGCCAGCACCCCGCCCACGGCCGCCCCGATCGTCCCGATCAGGAACATCAGACTCAGCCAGGGCTGGAACTCGCTGCCGGCCAACTCCTCCCGGTAGCCGGCGAGGCTGGTCACCTCTACGTGCTCCGGGGCATTACCGGTCGCGTCCGCGACCGCCTCCCGTACCGCCGCCAAGTCAGCGTCCGCGCCGGCTATCAACAGTTCGTCGATCGGCGTCGTCGGCGCCGCATGCCGAGGCAGCAGCACCCAGTTGTCGCCCGGGGCCAGGTCAGGCAGGCCGCTGATCTCCCCCACCACGGTCACCGGCCGCTTCTGCCCGTCCGGCAGCTGCACCGCCAACTCCTGGCCGGAGTCGGCATGGGGTGGTACCAGCACCGGTACCGGGTCGGTGGTGGCGTCGGCCGCCAAGAGGGGCTGCGGCAGTCGTCCCGGCGCGTCGATCGCGGTCAGGATCTGCTGGTATGCGGGGGTGTCAACGATGACCACGGTGCTGCCCTGCACCACTCGGTCGTTCCGGAGAAGGAAGCCACCCCGTCCCATGGCGGCCACCGTGGTGACACCGGGCAGGGTGGCCACGGCCGTCACGGTTCCGGGGGCCAGCCCGTCGGCCGCCACCCGGGCATGGGCGCCCACCGCCTGGACCGCGACGGCCTGCCGACCGGCGTCGATCGCCTGATACACCGCTCCGGAGAAACCGCCCACCGCCACCGCGAGCACCAGCACCACCATCGGCAGCGCGGTCACCGGGGCCGCGCGACTGGCCCGGGCGAGGCCGAGGAAGGCCACCACGCCGGGGCGACGGGCGGTCAGTAGCCCGAGCAGCCGCAGCGGCCACGGGTGCAACCGGAGCGCCAGCAGACCGGCGGCGGCCCCGATCAGCACCGGCACCATGGCCAGGTACGGGTCGGCGCCACCGACTCGGGTCAGGCCGCGCTGGTGCAGCACCAACACCCCCACCCCGGCGAGCAGCACCACCGCCACCTCGATGGTGATGCGTACCGGGGGATAGTGGACCAGCTCACTCCGCTGAGCCGCCACCGGGCGGGCCCGTCCGCCCAGGGCCAGCACGACCGCCACCAGCAGCAGCGCCCCCGCGGCCACCGTCACCGGGGCCGCGCCGAGACCGGGCACCAATGCCGGATCCGACCGGCCCGGTACCGGCAGGTGCAGCAGCCAGCCGAGCGCGGCCGCCGGGAGCACCACCAGCGCCGCCTCCGCCAGACACCAGTGCAGCAGGGTGGGCCACGACCCACCGCGGGCCCGCAGGAGCGCCAACTCTTCGCGCCGCCGGTTGCCCGCGGTCGCGGCCACCAGCACCAGCAGGCCCGCCCCGACCCCAACCAGCCCGGCCGTGACCACCGCCGCCACCGCCTGCCCCGCCGCCAACTGGCCCTGGAATTCGTCGATCAGTTCGAACAGCGCGGTCTCCACCCGCAGCTCCGTGCGCAGCCCGGTGTTGCCGAGCAGATCCGCCACCGCGTCGGGCGCCTGCGCAGCCCAGTCGGCGTCCAGCCGTGCGGTGTCCAACCGGAGCCGGACCACCGTCTCCCCGGCGAAGAAGTCGCCCAGCTCCTGTCCCGTCAGCACGTTGATCCCCGACTGGTCGGTGACGAGCGTCGCTTGCCGGATCGGTACGGGCTCTTGGGGCGGCTGCGCGCCCGGCGGCCACAGCCGGGTCGGGGCCGCCAGCAGTCGGCGGTCCAGTTCCCAGATCGCCGCCGCCGGATCCTGCGGTGCGAACAGGCCGGTGAGCCGGACCGCGACGGCTGGCCCGACGTCCCCCGTGACCTGTTCGGGGCGGACCTCCGCCTGACCGGGAAGCAGCGAGTAGACCTCACCGACCTGCAGCCCGAGCGTCTCCGCCACCGGTGCCGCGGCCATCACCTCGACCACCGCGGAGGTCGGGTCGGTGGCGTCGGTCGACGGTGGCTCCCCCGCCACCACGTCCACTTCGTCCAGCAGATCAGTCTGGTGGTGAAAGGTCACCAGCGGCAGGAATCCGCTCGGTTCCGCGCTCACCCCGGCGCCGGCGAGAGTGACGAACGGAGCCGCCTCGGGGTCGGCGTGGCTGGGCCCGAGAATCCGGGTGCGTTGGATGCCCCAGGCGTTGCTCAGCCGGTCGGCCAGATCCGGAGACAGCAGCGCTGTCACCTCGTCCCGTACCCCCGCGGCGGTGCTGCCGAGCCGCCGGGGCTCCGAGAACGTCAGGTCCCGGGTGCTGGCCGGTGCCTGGTCGACCAGTTGGCGCAGCGCATTGTCCGCCAGGTGTCGGGTCACCGGGCCGGCGCTGGCGACCACGAACACCAACCCCGCGGTCACCAGGCCCACCAGCGTCCACCAGGCCGGGTACGCGCGTAGCCGCCGCCACCGTCGCATTAGTCCTCCCCGATTCGTAGCGCTCCGGCGGCGACCTCTCGGCGGGCCCGCCGCGCCACCAGCGCACCCAGCCCCACCGTCACCAGGAACAGGCCGAGCGTGGGGGCGATCAGCTGCGCCGGTGCCGCCACCAGCCGGGGCGCCGGCAGCGGCACCTCTCCCGTCGGCGTGAGCACCAGGGAGGTGCCCATCGCCGCCGCCACCACCCAGCCGACCAGCAACCCGACCACCACCCCGAGCCCGGCCAGCACCGCCTGTTCGGTCAGCAGGGACCGTGTCAGCCCCGCCGGGGGCGTACCCAGGGTGTGCAGGACCGCCAATTCCCGTCGCCGCCGTACGGCGGTGGCGCGAGAGTCCACCAGGAGGCCGAATCCCGCGAACAGAGCGGCCGCTGCTGCCGTGCACCAGAGCGCCACCTGCACCCCCATTCCGAGCGGATCGGTCAACATCCGGTCGGTCTCGGTGCGTCGGTCGTACACCTCACCGATCCAGGGCAGGTTGGTGATCGCCGCGGCGGATCCGGCCGGTGCCCGCAGCCACCACTCGGTGACCTGCGGAGTGGGGCGCTGGTCTCCGAATTGGCGGATGGACATCCAGGTCAGATCCACAATGGCCCCGGATCCGTCCGGGCTCCCCGGGATCGCCTCCACCACCCCGGCCACCCGCGCACTGGTGATCCCGCCGGCGCCGTCGCTGATCCGGAACGCTTCGCCGACCTTCCGGCCGGTGGCGGCCAGCAGGTCCGGGGTGACCAGCATCGGGATCAGGGTCCGCTTCGGCAACGGTGCGGTGAGCTGGAACGTCAGCGTCCCCGGATAGTGCTTCGCCGGCTGCAGGGTGACGGTCACCGCCGGTTCTCCCTCGACCCGCTGGGGCAGGGGGGCCAACTCATCCTGATCGGTGAGGTGGAGGTCCCAGTCCGCGGGCAGCTCCAGCGGAGTCTGCTCACCGTCCGCGCCCACCCACGCCAGGTCCTGCCACCGCCAGGTCACCTGCACCGGCGCGAGGTCCGCCTCCGGGACCAGGCCAGCGTCCCAGCGGGCCACCTGCATCCCCGCCCCGAGGCCGAGCAAGGCGACGGCGCCCGGCGGCGGGCTGACCGCCAACTCCAGGGTGCCGTCGTCGGCCAGGACGATCCCACCGGTCAGGTAGCCGAACTGGTCGGTCGCTGCCCGGCCGACCTCCACGGACCGGATCAGTCCCTGCCGGTCAAGGAATTGGAAGGTCACTGTGGTAGGGAGCGGGCTTGGTAGCTGTTGTTCCACAATGACCGGTTCGCTTGCTTCAGAATCGACGAACCCTATCTGGACGAAGCGGTGGACCTGTGGCTCCGGCACAGTGAACCGGAACCGGCCCACGAGCCGCTCGGCTCCTTCCGGCAGCGGCAACCCGCGCAGCTCCGGGCGCCCCTCCCGCAGGGTCGCGAACAGTTCGTCGGGTCCGGTGGGGGCGAGGTCCGATCGCAGCCGCACCACTTCCGGCGCGCGTTCGCTGTCGATCGCCAGCAGCGGGAACCGGCCCGCCTCCGACACGGTCAAGGTGGTCCGGTGCACCGGCATCAATTCCGCCTCCGGCGCCGCGGCCGCCAGCTCCGTACCGGACGATGCCGTCGGCGAGACCACCATCGCGCGCAGGTCCGCGCCCACCCACTGGTCAGCCTGGTCACGCTGCGACTGCCGCCAGGTGCTCGCGACCGTGGGTGCCAGTACGGCCGTCGCGACCGCCAGCACCAGTAGCAGCACCGGGCCGGCGTGGGGGCGGCGGTCCGCCTGCCACATTCCCAGCAGCCCCGCGAAACTGCCCCGGCGGGTCATCAGCCGCACCCCGGCGCGGGTCGCCAGCGGCAGCAACCGCATCGCCAGCGCGGTTCCCGCCAGCACCCCCAGCACCGGAGCGGCCACCAGCAGCGGGTCGATTCCCAGCCCGGCGTCGCGGGGGGTGAGCGCAGTGCCGTACCGGCGCAGCTGCCCCCAGGCCAGCAACGCTACCGCGGCCAGCGCCACGTCCACTCCGGCGCGCCGCGCCCGCGCCGCGGCCTTACTCGGGCGGGACCGCTCCTGCAGCTCGGCCGTCCATGTCCGCCCTCGGCCCGCCGCCGGCACTGTCAACGCCGTGGCGCAACCCAGCGCCGCCACCCCCGCGGTCAGCCACGCCAGGGGCGGCCCCCACCAGCCGTACGAGGCCAGGTCGGCCACGAACGCGTACCGGCCGTCGGCGAACCAGTGGTCGATCAACTGCACCAGCCAGGTCCCCACCGGCGCTCCCAGTACGGCCGCGGGGGCGACTACCAGCAGCGCCTCACCCGCCGCGAATCCGGCCAGTTGCCATCGGCTGGCGCCCCGGGCGCGCAGCAAGGCGTTGTCCACCCCGCGGTAGGCGGCGAGCAGTTGGGCCACCAACACCAGCCCGTAGCCGGCGACCACCACCAGCAACGCCGTCGACAGCAGAATGCCGGAGCGGTTCACCACCACCGCCGCGCCGAGCCGCTCCGCCAGCTGATCGAGGTCGGTGTAGAGCCGTAACGAGGCCAGGCCCGGATCGACCTTCCCCCACTCCGGCAGCTGTTGGGAGGCCTTCCCCCACTCCGACAGCCGTTGGGTGAGGGCCCGCACCCCGGTCCGGAGCGCGTCCGGGTTCGCGGCGGCCATCTGGGTCGGGTCCGGCGCCGCTACCCACTTCACCGTGGCCTGCTGCAGGTAGCAGGTCAGGAACTCGTCGGGATGGACCACGAACGGTCCGATGCCGCCCAGCTCCAGCCTGCTGCCGAGGATCTGCCAGTACGGGTCGGCCGGGTCCACCGGTTGCCACAGCCCGACCACCTCCATCGGCACCGGCTGCTGCTGACCGGACCGGGTGTCCAGGATGGTCAGCTGGTCGCCGGTGGTGACCTCCAGCAGCCCGGCCGCGTCGACCGGCAGGACCGTCGGCACCGGTCCGTCCCCGGTCGTCGGTTCGGGCCAGCGCCCAGCGACCAGTTCCGCGTGGTCAGCCAGATCGGGTAGAAACCCCACCACAGCGGAGCCTTCCACCGGGGTGGTCAGTTCCTGTCCGCTGGCGTACCCGCCCATGGACACGGTCAGCGGCACCCCCGCCAACCCGTCCCCGAACAGTTCCCGTACCGCGGCGTCTCGGGCCGCCAGCTCGTCGGGTGAACCCCCGGTACCCCCACTGATCCACAGCGATCGTTCTTCCGCCGGCGCCGCCACAATCACCGTTCGTACCGCCGCCACCGGCAGCAGCTGCGCGTACAGCACGAACGTGGTCACCAGCACGGTGGTCACCGTGGCGGCCACCGTCGCCGCGACCAGGAGGGTCCGGGCGGCGGCCCGGGAGAGCACGAGCCTCATCCGCCACCGCCCGCACCCGTGGCCGTCGGTACCGGGTCCACCAGCTGCCCGTCCCGGATGGTCAACACCCGGTCCGCCAGGTCCAGCAGCGCCGGATCATGGGTGGCGACCAGCGCGGTCACCCGCCGGTCGCGGACCACCGCTCGCAGCAGCTCCATGATCGACCGTCCGGTTTCGGAGTCGAGTTGTCCGGTCGGCTCATCCGCGATCAGCAACTCCGGCTCGTTGGCCAGGGCCCGTGCGATCGCCACCCGCTGCTGCTGGCCACCGGACAACTCGTATGGCCGGTGCGCGGCGTGCCCACCCAACCCGACCAGTTCCAGCAGCATCGCCACCCGCTGCTCCCGCTGCGCCGCCGGCAGCTTGACCAGCCGCATCGGCACACTCACGTTCTCGGCCGCGGACAGGATCGGCACCAGACCGAACGACTGGAACACGAATCCGATGGTGTGCCGGCGCAACTCCAGCAGCCGCTGCTCGCTGGCCGCGCTCACCTCTTCCCCGGCCACCCATACCCGGCCCGCCGACGGGCGGTCCAGTCCGCCGATCAGGTTCAGCAGCGTGGTCTTACCCGCGCCGGAGCGGCCTCGGATCGCCACCAGCTCGCCTCGGGCGGCGGTGAACGAGACCTCCCGGACCGCCCGGACCACCCGCCGGCCGTGCCCGAACTCCCGGCTCACCCGCTCGACCCGTACCAGTTCCTCACTCATCCGTTGGCTCCTGGTCTCCCCGACGGACCTGGATGTGGTCGCTCCGCAGCCGTAGCCGGACCCGGTCCCGCAGCCGCAGGCTGGCCACGTACGACGCCGGTAGCTGTAGTCGGCCGGCCCGGTCCAGCAGCGTGTACTCCTCGGCCACCCGCGTCTCGGCGCCATCGGCTCCGACCTGGGTGAATCGACGGACCTCGGTGGCGGTGCGCCCGTCCTGGATCGCGATGGTGCGGTTCACCTTTTCGGACACGGCCGGGTCGTGGGTGACCACCACGATGGTCACTCCCAGCTTTGCGTTGATCGTCTGCAGGGCGGTGAACACCTCCGCGGAACTGGCCTCGTCCAGCTCCCCGGTGGGCTCGTCGGCGAACAACACCGCCGGGTCGTTGGCCACCGCTACCGCGACCGCCACCCGCTGCTGTTCCCCGCCGCTGAGCTGGGCCGGGCGCCGGTCCGCGCAGTACCCCACCCCCACCATGTCCAGCAGCTCCATCGCCCGGCGCTGGGCGGCCGCGCCGCGGCGGGTGCGCGCCAGCCGCATCGGTAGCACCACGTTCTCCAGCGCGGTCAGGTACGGCAGGAGGTTGCGGCTGGTCTGCTGCCACACAAACCCCACCGCGTGGCGGCGGTAGTGCAACCGGCGCCGCCGCGACATCCGCAGCAGGTCATGCCCGGCCACCCGAGCCACCCCGGCGGTGGGCTCGTCCAGCCCGGACAGGATGTTCAGCAAGGTGGACTTGCCGGATCCGGAGGCGCCCACGATCGCCACCAGCTCTCCCCGTTCGATCACCAGGTCGAGCCCCTGCAGCGCCACGACCTCGACGCCCTCGGTCTTGAAGATCCGTACCAGCTCGTCGCAGACCACGAGACCGGACGGCTGATCCGCACCTCGGGAGCGGGCCGCCGCCCGCTCGGCCGCTCGCTGCTGCAATGCCGCGAGCGTGGTTTCACCAGACATAGGTATGACTCGCCTCCGGGGCCCACTCATGATCACCTTCTCTCCAGACGCCCGGGGGGTGCCGGAGGGTTGTCGCGCCCCCGCTTCTTTGCGCGATCGGCTGATGGCGGCCGGCCGGATGTCCGCCCCCGCAGGGGTGGGAGACTCACGGCATGTACGCGGTGACGATCCCTGAGCCGGGTGGGCCGGAGGCGCTGCGCTGGCAGGAGGTGCCGGACCCGGAGCCGGCCGCCGGAGAGGTGTTGATCGAGGTTCACGCCGCGGGCGTGAACCGGGCTGACCTGTTGCAGCGGCAGGGGCATTACCCGCCCCCACCGGGGGCGTCGGAGTACCCGGGGCTGGAGTGCGCCGGGGTGATTCGGGCGCTTGGGTCGGGGGTCACCGGCTGGCGGGTCGGCGATCCGGTGTGTGCGCTGTTGGCCGGCGGTGGCTACGCCGAACTGGTGAGCGTGCCGGAGGGGCAGGTACTGCCGGTGCCGGCGGGGGTGGATCTGATCGATGCCGCGGGGCTACCGGAGGTGGCCTGCACGGTGTGGGCCAACCTGGTGGACGCGGCACAGCTCCGCGCGGGTGAGACCGTGCTGGTGCATGGGGGCGGCAGCGGCATCGGCACGTTCGCGATCCAGCTGGCGCGCGCGCTCGGCGCCCGGGTACTCACCACCGCCCGGGGGGCCAAGCACGCCGCCCTCGCGGAGCTGGGCGCCGAGGTGACGATCGATTACACCGAGACGGATTTCCTGACCGCGGTCCGGGAAGCGACGGACGGGCGAGGGGTCGACGTCATTCTGGACATCATCGGCGCCGCTTACCTGTCCCGGAACGTGGCGGCGCTGGCGACCGGTGGTCGCCTGGTGGTGATCGGGCTGCAGGGAGGCCGTCGAGGAGAGTTGGACCTGGCGGCGTTGTTGGCCAAACGAGGGACGGTGACCGCTAGCTCGCTGCGGTCCCGGCCGGTGGCGGAGAAGGCGCGGATTGTGGCGGGCGTACGTCAGCAGGTCTGGCCGCTGATCGAGTCCGGTGCGATCCGGCCGGTGATCGACCGCCGGTTGCCGATGTCGGAGGCCGCCGAGGCGCATCGGTGGCTGGAGGACAGCGCCCACCTCGGCAAGGTGCTCTTGCTGCCGTGAGGATGCGGGCCGGAACAGCGTCCGTGAGCGGGGGCGGGGCTGGCTGCGGTGTTACTGCTGGCGAGCCGGTCGGCGTACCCGCTCCCGGCCGAGGATCCAGAGCGCCTCGACCCCGTCCTTCCAGGTGATCTTTTTACCTTCTTCCCGGCTGCGGGCCCGATAGCTGATCGGCACCTCGTACGGTTTGATTTTGCGGCGCAGCAGTTTGGCGGTGATCTCCGCTTCGATGCCGAATCCGCGGGAGCGGATGTCCAGCGAGCGGAACAGCGGCACCGGCATCAGCTTGAAACAGGTCTCGAGGTCGCCCAGATAGGAGTTGTAGAAGATATTCGCGGCCGTGGTGATCGCCTTGTTCCCCATTACGTACCAGAACGAGTACGCAGTGTGAGCGCCGAACACCCGGTTGCCGTAGACCACCCGGGCGCGCCCATCCATCACGGGGGCGAGCAGCTTGGGCAGATCCTGGGGGTCGTACTCCAGGTCCGCATCCATGATCACCAGGTAGTCACCTTCGGCGTGATGAGCGCCGGTGCGGATCGCCGCCCCCTTGCCACGATTGCGGGGATGGGTGAACACCCGTACGCGGGGGTCGTCGATCGTGCGCAGCACCTCGGCGGTGCCGTCTCGGCTGCCGTCGTCCACCACGATCACTTCGATGTCGCAGGGGTAGTCCACCGCTAGCGTCTGCTTCAGCGCCTCGGCCACGTGGTCCTGCTCGTTGTAGACGGGCATCAAGATCGATAGCTTCACCGGGGCTCCACAGCTCACGGAATGGTCGGACAGATAGTCACTCCTCGACAGAGTAACCCCCGGAGGGCCGGCTCCAGGGCGGAACTGCCGGGCCCAGCAGAAAACATTCGACCAGAAATCACCCGACTGAGACCAGGCTGGATCTCCGCTGAGGCCGGCCTGAGATTCCGCGGCACCGGGGCGGCGGTCCGGGCGCTACCCGCGGCTGAGTAACGCCACCACTTCGTCGTCGTCGACCTGAGTAAACCGCTGGTAGTAGCGACTGACCGCGCCGAAATCCGGTGGGGCCAGCGGACACACCACCTCGTCGGCCACCTCTCGGAGGCGGGCCAGCGCCTCCGGCGCCCCGACCGGAGCGGCCATCACCACCCGGCTCGCTCCCAGGTGCCTGGCCACCTCTACCGCCGCGCGGGCGGTGGCCCCGGTGGCCAGACCGTCGTCCACCACGATCGCCACCCGGCCCACCAGCGACAGCGCCGGCCGGTTGGGGCGATAGCGCTGCTCCCGCTGCGTCAGCTCCGCCTCCGCTGACTGGCGTACCGCCTCGATCTCCGCGGGGGTGAGCAGATCGGCGATCGCCTCGTTGCGGACCATCACCCCACCCGGTCCGATCGCGCCGAACGCGAGCTCCGGCGCGCTGGGCACCCCGAGTTTGCGGACGACCAGTACGTCCAGGGGGGCGTCGAGCCGCTCCGCCACCACCGCGGCCACCGGCACCCCGCCTCGAACCAGGCCCAGCACCGTGACGTCTGGTCGTCCGGCGTACGGCGTCAGGTGCTCGGCGAGCACTTCGCCGGCGGCGGTCCGGTCTCGGTAGGCCGTATCCACTCCTTTAGCTAATCGTGTTCCCGCCGCCGGCGCACGGCTTTCCTCAGGTGGGGGCATGGTCGGGCCGAGGGGGGCCGGCGGCCGGGGTCGGGCGGGCTGCGGTCCGGCCGATCTGCGGGTGGCGGCAGAACCGTTTGATCCGGGTGGGGCGGGGCAGGAATGGCGTCGACCATGCCCCCAACGGAGCGCCGGTGCCCGATACGCTGCAACCATGACCCTGCGCCTGTACGACACCTGGACCCGCCAGGTAACCGAGCTGTCGCCGCGGGTACCTGGACAGATCGGTATCTACTTGTGCGGGCTGACTGTGCAGTCGGGCCCGCATATCGGGCACCTGCGCTCGGGTGTCAACTATGACGTCCTCCGCCGGTGGCTGCTGCGCTCCGGATACCAGGTCACCCTGATCCGCAACATCACCGATATTGACGACAAGGTGTTGGCCAAGGCGGCCGAAGCGGGCCGTCCGTTCTGGTCGATTGCGTACGGCAACGAGCGGCTCCTGGCCGAGACGTACCAGGCACTGAATGTGCTGCCCCCCACCTACGAGCCTCGTGCCACCGGACACATCCCCGAGATTCAGGAACTGATCCAGGAGTTGCTTGCGCGGGGGCATGCCTATCAGGCCACGGACGGTTCCGGGGATGTCTACTTTGATGTGACCACCTACCCGGAGTACGGGGCGCTGTCCCGGCAGCAGCCGGCGGACATGCAGCCGGCCGAGGACGGGGATCCGCGCGGCAAGCGTGATCCGCGGGACTTTGCACTGTGGAAGGGGGCCAAGCCGGACGAGCCGGCGGAGGCGCAGTGGCCCAGCCCGTGGGGTCGGGGGCGCCCCGGTTGGCATATCGAGTGCTCCGCGATGGCGCGCCGCTACCTTGGGGACGAGTTCGACATTCACGGCGGCGGGCTGGACCTCATCTTCCCCCACCACGAGAACGAGATCGCCCAATCTCGGGCCGCCGGGTACGGGTTCGCCCGCTACTGGGTGCACCACGGGCTGCTCAACTTCGGCGAGGCGAAGATGAGCAAGTCGTTCGGTAACGTGCTGGACCTGGCCGGGGTGGTGGCGGCCGGTGTCCGGCCAGTGGAGCTGCGGTACTACCTGGCCTGGCCGCACTACCGCTCCCGGATCGACTACTCGGAGGAGTCGCTGCGCGAGTCCGCGGTCACCTACCAGCGGATCGAGGGGTTCGTGCGACGGGCGGCCGAGCGGGTCGGCCCGGGCGAGCCCGGGCCGGTGTGCGCGGACTTCACCGCGGCCATGGACGACGACCTCAACACTCCGCAGGCGATGGCGGCGGTGCAGGAGGTGGTCCGGGAGGGCAACACCGCCTACGCCGAGGGGGACGACGACCGGCTGCGGGGGGCGTTGGCCAGTGTCCGGGGGATGCTGGACGTGTTCGGGATCGACCCGCTGGATCCGGCCTGGTCGACCGGGGACAGCGGGCAGCTGCGGCCGGTGGTGGACGCGTTGGTGGCCCTGGCGCTGGAGCAGCGGCAGGCGGCCCGGGAACGGAAGGACTACGCCACGGCGGACACGATTCGGGACCAGCTGAAGCAGATCGGCGTGGTGGTCGAAGACACTCCTCGTGGCCCTAGGTGGACAATCAATGGCCGGTAAAGCCCGCGGGCGTTCCGGCAAGCCCGTCGATACCCCGCCCAAAGGTCGCCGCCGGGGCGGTAAGGGCCGGACCCTGCCGGCGGAGGAACGGCCCTGGCACAAGGCGTACTCCGGTGAGGACGTACCCCGGGGCACCGCCCGCAAGCAGGAACGGGAACGGCGGGCAGCGGCGGAGAAGGGGCGCCCGCCGAAGGTGGGGCGACCGGGCCCCGGCTCCAAGGCCGCGCGGGCGGCGGAGAGACGGTCCGGGGCGGGCAGCCGGGCTTCCCAAGAGGGCCCGGAGCTGCTGGTGGGGCGCAACCCGGTGGTGGAGGCGCTGCGGGCGCGGATACCGGCCACCGCGCTGTACGTGGCGTACGGGATCGACATCGACGACCGGGTCAACGAGAGCGTGCGGACCGCCAGCGATCGGGGACTGGCGATCCTGGAGGTGAGCCGGTCAGAGCTGGACCGACTCTCCGGCGGGGCGCTGCACCAGGGGATCGGGCTCCAGGTGCCGCCGTACTCGTACCTGCCGTTCGAGGATCTGCTGGCGGCGGCTTCCGAGCACCCGGAGCCACCGCTGCTGGTGGCGCTGGACGGGGTGACCGACCCGCGTAACCTGGGGGCGGTGATCCGCTCCGCCGCGGCGTTCGGCGCCCACGGGGTGTTCGTGCCGAAGCGGCGGGCGGCCGGCATGACCGCTACCGCCTGGCGCACCAGTGCAGGCGCGGCCGCCCGGTTGCCGGTGTCCCGGGTGACCAACCTGACTCGGGCGCTGAAGGCGTGCCAGCAGGAAGGGTATGTGGTGGTCGGCCTGGACGCGGATGCGCCCACCGGGCTGTATGACCTGGAGGTGGCGGTGGCGCCACTGGTGGTGGTGGTCGGCTCGGAGGGGCGTGGGTTGTCCCGGCTGGTCGGCAGCACCTGCGACTTTCGGGTAGCGATTCCGATGAGTTCCGAAGTGGAGTCCCTGAACGCCAGCGTGGCCGCGGCGGTGGCGCTGGCGGAGGTGGCGAGGCGACGGTCGATCGAGTCATGACATATCAGTCGTACGTCCTGCCCGCGGAGGGCAGGCGGCGTCGGGTGCCCCGCTGGATCATCGGAGTGGCGGTCGCGACCGCGGTGGCCTCGGTGGTGGCGTTCGTCACCACGCTGATGTGGCCGACCGGCCAGGAGCAGGTGCGGGGCGAGCCGCTGGCCTTTCAGACGTTCCGCTTCATCACCGACATCGAATACGACCATCCCTCGGCGACCTATCTGACCGCGATCGACCCGAAGCAGGATGTCGGGTACGTGGCGTGGGAGCAGGCCTCTCAGTTGCGGATACGGGCGTTTCACCTGGCCAGTGGGGAGCGGCAGTGGCAGGTGGCGCTCGACAGTCCTTCCTGGAGTCGGCTGATCGCCGTACCTGGATTGCTGCTGGTGGTCGGGGAGGGGCAATCGGTGTCCGATCCCCGGCGGCTGTTGGCGCTGCGCAGCGTTGACGGGCAGAGCGCTTGGGAGCGGACGGTCCGAGGCGATGACGCACTGGTGTTCGGGGAGCAGTTCCTGGCCTGGTTGAGCCGGGCGGAACCGGCGCTGCTGGGGCTGAGCCCCGCCACCGGCGAGGAGATGTGGCGTCAGAATCTGGCCAGTGCGGATGCGCGGCTTGGTGGGGTGCTGACGGAGGCGGTGCTGGACTCCCCTACCGACTGGTCCGGGGAAGCACTGGCGGTCACCTACGATCACCGGCTGGTGCTGGTCACCTCAGAGGCCGTGGTCCGGGTGCTGGATGGTCGGGACGGACGGGTGCTGTCTGAGCGCGCGGGTGTCGTCACCCCGTCCGAGCTGATCCTGGCGTACCGGGACCGGTTGTACGTGGCGCGGGACGAGGCCGGGTACGAGGTCGTCTCGTACCAGCTCAATGAATTGACGGCCCCACCGGTCATCCACTATCGCAGCACTGATCCGAAGCGGTGGCCGGATTCGCTGGTGGCTTGCGGGCCGGGGCGACTGTGCCTAGTGGACACCTACATGTTCGACTCCGCCTCCCGGGAAGTGGTGGTGGTGGCGCCGGACGGGGGTGGTGAGGTGTGGCGGCAGGCCGTACCGTATGCGGAAGTGCTGCTACCCGTAGGTGACTGGCTAGCGGTGATCAGTGATGACCTGGCGGGGCACACGCTGACGGTGTGGAACGGCCAGGGTGAGCTGGTGTTGGCGCGGAACGCGGTGGCGACCCGGTTGAACTACGGCAACCTGCTCATCATCGAGGGGCCGTTGTATGACCCGGAGAAGGTGCGGGTCGCGGGTCTGGCCACCGCGGTGGGGGAGCCGGTCAACCTGGGGCGGGCCCCCCTGTCGATCGGGCCGGACTGCGCCTGGAATGAGAAGTATTTGTTGTGCGCCGGCCGGGACGCGGCGGAGGTGTGGCAGTTCGCCGAGTGAGCTGACCCCGCCGCGCCCCGACCGGTGACGCTCACAGCCGGTTGCCAGTGGCGGCGTGGAACGCGTGGTGACCGTTGGCGGGCTTGATGTAGACGGTGTCGCCCATGGTGGGCATGTCCTTGCGGTCGATGGTGACTACGAACCGCTCCTCCTGGCCGTTGATGGAGGCGTTGCCGTACACGTTGGCGTGGGAGCCGAGGTCTTCCACCAGCTCCACCACGATCGGCAGTCCGCCCTCGCCTTCACCGACCAGCCGGGTGTCCTCCGGCCGGAAGCCGACCGTGACCTTCCCGTCACCACCCTCGGCGGCCGCCTCCCGCTGTTCCCGGGTCAGCGGTAGCACCAGCTCGCCGAGCGCGGCGCCCTGCTCGGTCAACGGCACGGTCTTGATGTTCATGGCGGGGGAGCCGATGAACCCGGCGACGAACACGTTCGCCGGGGTGTCGTAGAGCGTCCGCGGGGTGTCCACCTGCTGGAGCACGCCGTCGAGCAGTACCGCCACCCGGTGGCCCATGGTCATGGCCTCCACCTGGTCGTGGGTGACGTAGACGGTGGTGGTGCCGAGCTTGGCCTGCAGGGTCGCGATCTGCGACCGGGTCTGCACCCGCAGCTTGGCGTCCAGGTTGGACAAGGGCTCGTCCATGAGGAAGACCTGGGGTTCCCGCACGATCGCCCGCCCCATGGCGACGCGCTGCCGCTGCCCTCCGGAGAGCGCCTTGGGTTTGCGGTTGAGGAACTCCTCCAGTTGCAGCAGTCGGGCGGCCTCCCGCACTCGCCGGTCGATCTCCGCCTTGGGGGTGCGGCGCAGCTTCAGCGCGAACGCCATGTTGTCGTAGACCGACATATGGGGGTAGAGGGCGTAGTTCTGGAAGACCATCGCGATGTCACGGGCCTTCGGCGGCAGGTGGGTGACCTCTTGGTCATCGATGAAGATCGCCCCGTGGTCGACGTCTTCCAGCCCCGCGAGCATCCGTAGGCTGGTGGACTTCCCGCACCCGGAGGGGCCGACCAGGACGAGGAACTCGCCGTCGCCGATTTCGAGGTTGAGCCGGTCCACCGCCGGCTTCTCCGTGCCCGGGTAGATCCGGGAAGCGTCTTTGAACGTCACCGTAGCCATGGGTGGCCATCCTTCCACCGGCAGGAACGTGCCGGACGATCCGAGTAGAAGTGGGCAAGTCAGGCAGCAGCCCGACAAACCCGACCTGTCGTGTTCACGAACTGGGTCGGTGTCGTTAACCTAGACCTTGCTGGAAAGATTGCCAACCGGCCCCTGCGGGTTTATGGAGTGGGCCGGCTGAGGCGAGCAGATTAATAGGACAAACACGTACACTGGGTCATCAAAGCCCGTACGTTCTCCACGTACCGGGGATTAGGAATCTCAATCCGGTCCGGCAGGTCCACCGCGCCGAATCCATAGTTGTACGAGGCGATGACCGCGTTGAGTAGGCACGGGCTGCGGTGGTCCTCGCAGTCGTCAGGGTTCAGGTCGTACGAGCCGCCGAACCACACATCTCCGAAATACTTGATGAGCCATTGCAGATAGGCGGCGCCGATCATGGTGTTGCCCGACAAAGTGTGCACATCGTACGAAGTACCAAATCGGGTATTCATCCAGGTGGCGGTGTCCGGCATTACCTGCATGGTGCCGATTCCGCCGTCGCAGGCCATGATGGCGGACTGCCAGCCGCTTTCCTGCCAGGCGATCGCCTTCATCAACTCCACCGGCACGGTGATCGGGTCGTTCGGCCAGAACCGGTGATTGGCCGCGGTCACGAGCGCGTCCCGCACCTCCGACAGGGGCGCGTTCTCCCCCTCGTACCACGGACACTCCCGGTCGCTCGGCACCGGCGCGGGGGCCGGTGGGGGCGGTGGCGGACCGGGTGGGGTGATCGGGGCCCGGGTCGGGGCCGGGGCCGGGGTGGCGGTAACGGCCGGGGCCGGCAGGGTGGTCGGGGCGACCTCGGGTGCCTCTCCGAGTCCGTGCGCCAACACCTGCGGCGCCAGGGGAGTGGGGGAGGCGGTCGTGATGGGTTCGTCCGTCGCGGTGGGTTCATCCCATGCGGTCGGCACCGGTGATGCCGACGCCTGGCCGCAACCGGCTCCGGCCAGCACCGTGAGCACCGCGAGGCCGCCGAGCCACCGGCGGGTACGTGACCACCGTGTCCGCATATCCCCGTGATCCTTCCGGTCAGGTCTGCCGGCAGGTCGTCTCCTGGCGGCCCCCGCCAGTCCTACCGTCCGGTGTGGGTGGTGTCAACGCTCTTCGCGGGTGGGCTTTCTCTCTCAGGTCGGCATGCTCGACATTTGTCCTTGTTGCAGTAAGCTCCTTGTTGCAAGTTATTCGCAACAAGGAGCGTGGCGGTGAGGGCACAGACGGTGGTGGTGCCGCCGGGGACGGCGCCAACGGGTGACCCGCTCGGTCGCGCCCGACGCAGAAGCCGCAACGCCGTCATTGTCGGTGGGTTGAGCCTCACCCTGGTGATCAGCGTCATTCTGGCACTGGGGATCGGACCGGTGCTGATCGCGCCAGACACGGTGGCGCAGATCCTCACCGCCCAGCTGCTCGGCTGGCCAGAGGAGCCCGGCGGGGATCTCGTCGAACAGACCATCGTCTGGAACGTCCGGGTGCCGCGGGTGCTGCTCGGACTGGCGGTGGGAGCGGGCCTCGCGGTGTGCGGTATGGCGCTGCAGGCGATGGTCCGGAACGTACTGGCCGACCCCTACCTGCTGGGCATCAACTCCGGCGCCTCCAGCGGGGCCGCCGCGACCATCCTGTTCGGGCTAGGGGTCGGGGTGAGCGCGCACGCGCTGACCGTCAGCGCCTTCCTCGGCGCGCTCGGCGCCTCCCTGCTGGTCTTCCTGATCGCCCGGGCTGGCGGCCGAGTCACCTCCATCCGGTTGCTCCTGGCCGGGGTCGCGGTCGGGTACGCGCTCTCCGCGGTCACCAGTTTCATGATCTTTCTCTCCGGGTCCGCCGAAGGAGCGCGGTCAGTGATGTTCTGGCTGCTGGGGTCGCTCGCGCTGGCCGAGTGGGGAAGCCCGCTGCTGGTGGTGTGCGCCGTGGTGGTGTTCACCACCGTGGTCCTGACCCTGTGGAGTGCGCGCCTCGATGCCCTGGCGATCGGCGACGAGACCGCGCACATTCTCGGCGTCTCCCCGACCCGGTTCCGCACCCAACTGCTGGTGGTGGTCGCGCTGTGTGTGGGAACCGTGGTCGCGGCCTCCGGCAGCATCGGGTTCATCGGGTTGGTCCTCCCCCACCTGGCCCGCCGCCTCGTGGGCGCCGCGCACGCGTGGGCACTGCCGACCGCCGCCCTGCTGGGCGGGATCTTCCTGATCTGGGCCGACCTGATCGCCCGCACCATCCTGCAACCGCAGGAACTCCCGATCGGCATCCTCACCGCCCTGGTCGGGACCCCGTTCCTGCTCCACCTGATCCGCCGCTTCCAACCGGCCACCTGATGCCGCGCCGTGCCATGTCCGAGGAACCCGTGAAGGAGATCTCCATGAAGCGCATCCGTCCGGCCGGCACCGTCGCCGCGCTGCTGGCACTTGCTCTCGCCGGCTGTGGTGACGGCATCGCCACCACCGCGGACAGCGACGCCGCGTCGTCCTTCCCGATGACGATCCGAAACTGCGGGGTGGAGGTCACCATCGAGGCGCCGCCGGAGCGCGTCGTCATGCTCAAGAGCGCCCCGGTGACCTACCTGCAGGCGCTGGGGGTCCTCGACCAGGTGGTGGTGGCCCGGGCGGGCGCATACCCGGACGAGTACTACGACGCCGAGACCCGGGCCGCGTTGGCGGAGATCCCACTGCTCACCGACCGGCTGGACCCCTCCGGCCACCTGCAGATCTCCCGAGAGGTCGTGATCGCTCAGCGGCCCGATCTGGTCCTCGGGGCGGTGGACAATCTGAACCACGAGACCCTGGCCGCGGTCGGGATCCCCGTGCTGGAGGAGCCGGCGATGTGCCCGGGTGGGGTGCCGGAGCCGAGCTTCGACGACGTGGCCGCGCAGATGCGTCGGTACGGGGAGATCTTCGGCGTCCCCGAGCGGGGGGAACAGGCGGCGACGCAGATCGAGGAGCGCCTGGCGGAGATCACCGCGCGGGTGTCGCCGGACGAGACCCGTACAGCGGCGGTGCTCTACCCCACCGTCGGTGGCGGCGTCACGTACGCCTACGGCACCCGGTCGATGGCCCACCCGCAGCTGGAGGCCGCCGGGTTCACCAATGTCTTCGCCGATGTGGACGAGCGGGTCTTCGAGGTCAGCCGGGAGGAGCTGATCGGCCGTAACCCCGACGTCCTCATCCTGCTGTACTCCGACGGCGACCCGGCCGCGGTCAAGGAGGCGGTCACCTCGATGGCGGGAGCGGACGCCATCACCGCGGTGGCCAATGACGACATCCTGGTGCAGCTGTTCAACTTCACCGAACCACCCAGTCCGTTGTCTTTGGACGGGCTGGAGCGCATCGTGGAGGCCTTCGCCCAGTGATTACCGCGTCCGGGGTCGGGTTCGCGTACGGGGCCCGCCAGGTGCTCACCGACGTGGGGCTACAGGCGCGCCCCGGGGAGGTGCTCGGGTTGGTCGGGCCGAACGGCAGCGGAAAGACCACCCTGTTGCGGATTCTCTATGGCGCGCTGCGCCCCCGTACCGGGACGGTGCGGCTGGCCGGGGAGGACCTGCGGCGGCTGTCGGTGCGGGAGGTCGCGCGCCGGGTGGCGGTCGTGGTCCAGGAAGCCCCCGACGAGCTGCCGCTGCTGGTCGCGGACATGGTGCGGCTCGGCCGCATCCCGCACCGGTCCGGGTTTGCCCGGCACACCGCATACGACGACCAGGTCGTCGTCTCCGCCCTGACCAGAGTGGGGGCGCTGCACCTGGCGCAGCAACCCTTTCACGGCCTCTCCGGCGGGGAGCGCCAGCGGGTTCTGATCGCTCGGGCGTTGGCGCAGGAGACCGACCACCTGCTGCTGGATGAGC
This sequence comes from uncultured Actinomycetota bacterium, assembly GCA_963809545.1. GTDB lineage: Bacteria > Actinomycetota > Actinomycetes > Mycobacteriales > Micromonosporaceae > Natronosporangium. Next base: position 1,117,272 of record CAWEKD010000005.1, read on the forward strand.
CGACCAACCACCTCGACGTCCGGTATCAGCATGAGGTCCTCAACCTGGTGCGGGGGCTCGCGGTCGACGGTGGTCGGGCGGTGGTGGTGGTCCTGCACGACCTCAACCTCGCCGCCACCTACTGCGATCGGCTGGTGCTGCTCCACCAGGGGCGGGTCGCGGCCAGCGGCCCCCCGACCGAGGTGCTCACCCCGGAGCACCTCCACCCCATCTATCAGGTCGACGTCCGGCGGATCGAGCTGCCGGACGGCTTCCAACTCGTGTTCCGTCCCCAATCCACTCGTCCAGGCGCGGTGCCTGTGACCGCCGATGGAAGGACCGTCCCATGACTGATGTACAAGCTGCCATCAATACGTACTGGTCCGAGCGGTCAGTGCCCTACGACGAATACCAGCAGAAGCCGGACCGGCGGGAGCTCGACCGGGCCGCCTGGGCCGACATCTGGCAGGACGCGCTCGGCGCCGACCCGCTCGACGTGCTGGATGTGGGTACCGGCAGCGGGTACGTGGCGTGCCTCCTGGCCGATCTCGGCCACCGGGTGACCGGGATCGATCTCGCCGACGGCATGCTGGCGCGGGCCCGCGCCCACGCGGCCCAGATGGCGCACCCGCCGGTCTTCGCCCAGGGGGACGCGGTCGCCCCGCCGTACCCGGCGGGCAGCTTCGACGCGATCGTCAACCGGTATGTGATGTGGACCCTGCGGGAGCCGGCGGTCGCGCTGGCCAACTGGCGCCGGATTCTGCGGCCGGGAGGGATCCTCGCGGTGGTCGACAGCACCTGGTTCCCCGAGGGATTGGGGGAGGAGGGGAACGACTACTTCCAGCTGCTGTACAACGCGCAGGTCCGGGCCGCGCTCCCGTTGGCGGAGGCCACCTCCATCGAGCAGACCGCCGAGTTCATCACGCAGGCCGGCTTCACCGACGTCAAGGTCACTCCGTTGACCAGCATCCTGGAGCTGGATCAGCGGTACGGGGTCGCCCCCGGGCACGAGGTGCGGTTGCAGTACCTGATCCGCGCCATCAACCCCGCCTGATCGGTCAACCGCGGCTTGAGTCTGCGTCAGCTCGCCGCCGGTGGCGAACTGGCCGCGATGGTGACTGAGCTCGTCGACCAGGCCGACCATGATCGGGTCACCTACGCGACCGTCCACCCGCGCCGGGTCGATGTGACCACCCTGGACACGCTTGCGGACGTGCTCACTGCGCTGCGGCGGCGACGGAGCACACCGGGCCGTGCCCGCCGTGGCACTACTACCGAGTCCGGCGGTGTGGGCGCTGGAGGACGGGGTGACGCTACGGCGGCTGGGAGACCGGCAGCGCGCGACTGAGCGGATACACGCCGGCCTGGCGGGGCTGCCGGCGCAGTGGCACGCGGCGGACTGGCTCGCCCAGTACCGCGCCATCCTTACGGATGAGCAGACCACCCAGCGGATACCTACCTGCACAACATCCGGATGATTCGGGTGGTTTGTGCGTGGCGGTGCAATGACGTAGGCAACGGTCGATCGAGTAGAGGACTACCTCGTCGGCGCTGCGGTCACTGGCTCGGTCACTGGTGACCTTGCGGCGAGCACCAGGAACAGCCGTTGATCTGCGGAGCCGACGGCGGGACTCGAACCCGCAACCTGCTGCTTACAAGGCAGCTGCTCTGCCAATTGAGCTACGTCGGCGGCTTCCGGTGCATCGTACCGGCGACGTTGGCGGGGGCGCTAACGCCTGCCCAACTCTGACGTATGGACGACACTCACGCCTTGCGAGGATGAGACACGTGGTGGGGTGGCGCGGTGCGCGCCACCCCACCACGGCTACCGGGGGAGGGAAGCCGGAAGTTACCGGGAGTACTCCGGGTCGTCGCCGACGATCGGGCGACCGTTGATCGAATCGGCCGGTGCGGTAGCCGGCCCAGCCGCCGCCCCGGGCGGAGCCTCCACGAACGGGAGCTGCCCCAGCGCCGGACCGGCCAGCGGGCCGACCAGCGGCAGCTGAGCGGGGAGGTTCCCGATGTTGACGAGGCCAGCGATCGGCTGCAGGACATCCCCCACCACCGGGAGGCCACCGGTCAGGTCGGCCTGCTCGGCGAACAGGTCGGGCGACCAGTCACCCTCCGCCATCAACTGGTCGGCGATCAGCGCGGGCAGCTGGTCACCGACTGAGGCCGGCAGCGTTACGGGCAGCTGCTCACCGACGGAGACCGGCAGGGTCACCGGCTGGCCGTCTATCCGCAGCAGATGGGCAGGCTGCTGACCGGTCAGGGGGAGGGAAGACACCGGCAGCGCGTCCAGCGGGAGAGTTCCCACCGGGAGTGTGTCCAGCGGCAGGCCGAGCCCGAGCGGGTCGGTGGCCGACTGGTCCGAGCCGCTTCCCAACAGCGAGGTTGGGAGGAGAGCCGACAGGTCCGGCAACCCCGGCAGCAGCTCCGGTTGGCCGGTGGTCGGCTTCGCGGCGAGATTCAACGGCGGCAGGTCACCGATGGACGAGCGGGCCTCCCCGGAAACGTCCTGCGGGCCCGGCACCTGATCCACGGCCGGGGTCGCGTGCGCGCCTCCCGTGCCGAGCAGCAGGAACCCGCCGGCGACGCCGACTGTGCCAGCCGCGCGGTATAGCCACCTGTTCATGTTCACCCCATCACTCGGTGGTCATGTCGTTGGTATCCAACGAAGAATTCCGGCAATCGTTGTGGATACCTCAGACCGGTCACGATCGGGCGAACTGTCCCAGGTAGCTACTCGGCCGGCAGCACCGCTTGCTCGTCCGGCCGGTGCACCAGCACGTCCGCGAAGAACGACTGCAGCGCCGGCCCCAGCCCCACGTCCCGGCCGGCCTCCTCCGACAACCGCCACCGATGCGTGTTGACCTGCACGAACAGCTCGGTCGGGGCGAGCTTGCCCCGCAGCTCGGGCGGCACTGCCCGGACCACCGGTTCGAACACCTCATTCATCCAGCGGTGCGCGGCCTGGGCTTCGTCGGTCAGGTCACTCTCGGCCCGATAGGCGTCCAGGTCGTTGAGCAGTTGCCGGGCCTGGTTCTCCTCCGCATCCAGTCCGGTCAGTCGAAGTAGCCGTCGACTGTGGTAGCCCACGTCCACCACCTTCGGGCGGACCGCGTACGAGGTACCGCCGTTGGCGAGGGACATGGTCACTTCAGCCACGTCGAACCCGAGCTCGTTCAGGCGCCGGATCCGTTTGTCCAGGTAGTGGCGATCGTCGCGCCCCACCACCTCTTCGTACGTGATCTCGTGCCACAGCTCCTCGTACCGCCGTACCACCTCGCCGGCGATCTTCTCCGGGTCCAGCGAGGGGTGCAGCAACCCGCCGGCGGCCAGGTCCAGCGCCTCACCGAAGATGTTCACCTGGGCGATCTCCAGGTCCTGGGCGCGTTGGCCAGGGCTCAGGCTCGGATAGCGGGCCGAGGTCTCGGCGTCGACCAGATATGCGGCGAACGCGCCCGCGTCGCGGCGGAACAGCACGTTCGACAGCGAGCAGTCGCCCCAGTAGAACCCGCTCAGGTGTGCTCGGACCAGCAGCACCGCCAGCGCGTCCAGCAGCCGGTTCAGGGTGTCCGGCCGCAGCGTGTGGGAGAACAGCGCCCGATACGGCAGGGAGAACTGCAGGTGGCGGGTGACCAGCGCCGGGTCCAGGGGCTCGCCCTCGTCAGTGACCCGGTCGGCCACCACCGCCGCCGCCCGGACCGCCGGGAAGTCCATGCGTTCCAGCGTCCGCAGCAGGTCGTACTCCCGTTCGGCCATTCGCTCGCCGATCTCTTTGATGGCGTAGACCGTCCCGTTGAGGCGGACGAACCGCACCACGTGCCGGGACAGTCCCCGCGGCAGGGCCACGATCTGGTCCGTCGGCCACTGTTCCAGTGGACGGTCCCAGGGAAGGTCGAGGAGTGCCGGGTCGATCAGAGCTGACGTGATCCGCACACCCTCCAGGATGCGGCAGAAACGCACGCTACCGGGCCAAGCGTGGCTCGTTTAACACTCCGACCGCCCACCGGGGCGGTGAGAGGGGGGTCAATGCGTCGGAGCGTGACCGCCGCCTACCTGGCGGGGCTGTTGATCGCGCTGCTGACCGGCGGGGCGGCTGCCAGCTCAGGTGGCCCGGCCTCGGAGCGGGAGATGCCGGTGATGGCGGCGCCGCTGGCGGTGGGGGACACCGGCACCGCCGGGCGGCAGTTGGTGGGCACAGTGGAGTCAGTCGAGGCCACCCTCGGCTACACCGATCCAGAGCCGTCGCTGATGCTCCACTATCCAGGCGCAGAGTACGTCAAGGTGCATCTGCGGCAGTTGCTGCTGCTGCCCGGCGACTACCTCACGGTCACTGACGCGACCGGCCAGGAGGTCTACCGGTACGAGGCGGATCCACTGTTCGGTGTGGGGACGGAGGGCCAGTGGACCACCTCGGTCACCGGCGACACCGCGGTGCTCACCCTGCACCGGGTCGCGGAGGCGGTACCGGCCGGAATGGACCGGCTCGGGGTGGTGATCGACCAGGTGGCCCGCGGGTTCTTGCCGGAGGAACCGGTGCCCAACCCGGCGCCGGCGCCGTCACCCGAGAGCATCTGTGGCCGGGACAACAGCCAGGACGCCGCCTGCTATCGGTCCAGCTACCCGACCATCTACCGCAACACCAAGGCGGTGGCCCGCCTGCTGATCGACGGTACGGAGCTGTGCACCGCGTTCCGGGTGGGCCCCAACAACCGGATGCTCACCAACCACCACTGTCTGCCAGACGATTGGAGCGCGACCCGCACCGAGGTGTGGTTCAACTATCAGTGCGCCGAGTGCAACGGCTGGGCGGTGTATCGGCCCACCAAGGTGTACGTGGATCGGGTACTGGATCGTGACCCGGTGCTGGACTACACCTTGTTCACGGTCGACGACTTCGCGGCGGTGGCGCACTACGGCTACCTGGAGCTGGCCAACGGCTCCGCGATCTCCGGGGAAGAGATCTACATTCCCCAGCATCCGCGCGGGCTGCCTACCCGGGTAGCGGCGGTGGAGGCCCCGGGGCGCAACTGCGTGATCATCGACACCGCCGCCGACGGGTACGCCGACCGGACCGACGTGACGTACTACTGCGACACCGATGGTGGTTCGTCGGGCTCGCCGGTGCTGTCGCGCCGTACCCACCAGGTGGTGGCGCTGCACCACTTCGGGGGCTGCCCCAACTCCGGGGTGCGGATGGATTTGATCCGGCAGCGGATCTCCCGCTACCTCTGACCTCCACCTCACCATCCTCGGTCGGTCCCCGACCGCGGGTTAGGGTGACCGCGTGCGCAGAGACGCCCTGCTGGCGGTGCTGTTCCTGGCCCTGTTCGCGGCGCTGACCGTCGGCCTGGCGATGGGGGGTCCGCTGATCGAGGTGGACCTGGCGGTGCACCGGTGGGCTGAGGCGCACCGGCCCCCGATCGCCGACACGGTCGCCCGGGGACTGAACCGGCTCGGGCAGGGCGGTGCGCTGCTGACGATCTGCACACTGCTGGCCGGCTGGCTGGCCTGGGTGCGGCTGCGGGCGGTGCGGAGGGCGCCCCACACCGGCGGCCAGCCGGGGGATCCGTTGGGGGAGCGGCTGCGGGGCTGGTGGTGGGTGGCCGCGCCGCTGCTCTACCTGGGGGCGGCGGCGGTGCTGCTGGTGCCGACCGTGCTGCTGCTCAAACGGGTCACTGAGCGGGGCGCACCCAGTTCTCCGCTGCCGGCCGAACAGGTGGTGCCGCTGTGGGGACACCTGCCTCCGGGAGAGTACGCCGCCGGGTTTCCGGGTGGGCACGCCGCCAACACCGTGGTCTGGTACGGGGTGGCGCTGCTGTTCATCACCGGACTGTGCCGGGCCTACCGCCGGGCCGGTCCGCCGGACTGGGTGCGGGTCACGCTGCGGGTGGGCCCGCCGCTGATCGTGCTCGCCACGACGACGTACCTGTCGTTCCACTGGCTGACGGATTCGCTGGCCGGGATCGCGCTGGGGTTGGCGATCGACCGGCTGCTGGCGCTGCTGCGGAGTCGGTGGTGAATCAGCTCGCGCGCCGGCTGGGCGTCTCCGAGGCGGTGGTGGTCGGCCTCGGGTCGATGCTCGGGGCGGGGGTGTTCGTGGTGTTCACCCCGGCGGTGGCGGAAGCCGGGACCGGGCGGGCGTTGCTGCTGGCGGTGGTGGTCGCCGGCGCGGTCGCCTTCTGCAACGCGATCAGCTCGGCCCGACTGGCGATGCGGTACCCCACCTCCGGTGGCACCTATATCTATGGCCGGGAGCGGCTCGGCCGGTGGGCGGGGTTCCTGGCCGGTTGGGGGTTCGTGGTCGGCAAGACCGCCTCCTGCGCTGCCATGGCGTTGACCATCGGCACGTACCTGTGGCCGCAGCAGGCGCGGCCGGTGGCGGTGGCGGCGGTGGTGGCGCTGACGCTGGTGAACCTGCGCGGTATCGCCAAGACCGCCGGGGCCACCCGGGTACTGGTCACGGTCACGCTGCTGACCCTGGGCGCGGTGGCGGTGGCCGGGTACGGATTCGCCGGGCCAGCGCTGTCGCGAGTGGATGAGGGAGAGCCGGCCGGTGCGTACGGCATGCTGACCGCGGCCGGGCTGCTGTTCTTCGCCTTCGCCGGGTACGCCCGGATCGCCACCCTTGGGGAGGAGGTACGCGACCCGCAGCGCACCATTCCCCGGGCGATCCCGGTGGCGTTGGGGCTGGTGCTGGCGATCTATCTGACCCTGGCACTGGTCTGCCTGACCGTGCTCGGCCCCGCGACCTTGGCGGCGACCCCGGACCCGCTGGCGGAGGTGGTGCGGGTCTCCGGGGTGTCCGGGCTGGACTGGCTGGTGCGGGTCGGCGCGACCGTGGCGGTGACCGGGGTGCTGTTGACCCTGCTGGCGGGGGTGGGGCGCACCATCCTGGCGATGGCCCGCCACCGGGACCTGCCGGTGGCGTTGGCGGCGGTGCATCCCCGCCACCGGGTGCCGCACCGGGCGGAGCTGCTGGTCGCGGCGGCGGTGATCGCACTGGTGTCCTTCGGCGATCTGCGGGACGCGATCGGGTTCTCCAGTTTCACGGTGCTGACCTACTACGCGATCACCAACGGGTCTGCGTTGACCTTGCCGCGGGGCGCGAGCCGGTTCTGGCCGTTGGCGCAGGTGACCGCGGGGGCGGGGTTGGTCGGTTGCCTGCTGCTGGCGGTGACTCTGCCGGTCGGCAGCGTGCTCGTCGGCCTGGCGGTGCTTGCGGTTGGGGCGGCTGTCGCCGCGCTACGGCTCGTCGGTCAGCGGTAGAAGTTATGTTTGCCGAATTGTTATCTGTCTACCTTGGCGACACAGAGTGAGGATCACTTTCTGAAATGACCGTATTTTCACGGTATCTACGTGATCCTGGGCAACTCTCGGTAGTCGGTAATGTTCGCCACTATGATCGCGATGCGAGCTCGGTGTCCCGATTAGGGGGAATAGGTTGTTAGCATCCCCCTAAATGGGCGCGGCTGCGGGTGGCGCCGCAGCCGCTGGCTCACAGCTCCGTCGTAAAGGGAGATTGCTGTGAAACCAACCAGAAGTCTACGTCATCGCCGATCTTGGGTAGTCGCCCTGTTGGCGGTCCTGCTCGGTGCAGGCCTGTCCGGGTTCGGATCCGCGCCGAGTGCCGCGGCGACACCGACAACCCAGACGAGTCAGGTGGGCATCCAGAACCAGGCGGGCATCCAGAACCAGTACTACTGGGGCCCGGTCAGCCGGAACTGTTCGCCGTCGAATTTTTCCTGCATGGTCCGCGCCACCGGGGGTGCCGGTTGGCAGTACCACCTGCGTGATGGGGTGGTGAAGAGCAGCTGGAAGAATACCACTGCCACTCCCCGGATCAGTTCTCATGGCTCCGGTCAGCAGACCGCGAGCGTGACGGCGCACACTTCGCTGTCCAACGCGAGCGCTAAGTGCGAGTGCGTCACTCTGCCATGTCCCGTTAGTGCGGAGGAGAGGGCCTGACGCTATGCGTATGGATTCCCCGGCTCGTTGGTGGCTCGTAGCGCTGACTGGATTGCTGTTTGCAGTTGGCGGATGTGCAGACAGCACAGGCGCCAACACTGAGGAAAACGGCAACGGGTCGAACGGGCCGGGGAATCCGCCCGACTGGGAGCAACTCTATCGAGAGGAAGTGGAGTCGCTCGCGGCGGCGTTCGAGCGGGAGAACGGTCAGCCGCCGCCGAGTGACGTGGAGTTCGTGCGATTCATTGAACATTGGGAGTACGGCGAGGTGCACTCCCAGTGCGTGCGTGAACAGGGCTTCGATGCTCAGCCCACGTTCGACAACGGGGTCACCTATGAGGATGTCCCCCCCGAGCAGGGCTTGGCCTTGCATGAGGCCATCTACCGCTGCCAGGTCGCATATCCAGTGCACCCGCGGTACAGCCTGCCCTGGACCGAAGAGATGATCCGTACCCTCTATGACTACTATGTGGACGAGCTGGTTCCCTGCTTGATCGCGGAAGGATATCCGTCCCAAGAGGCGCCGAGTTGGGATAGCTTCCTTGCGGGATATAACACCGAACACCAGTGGGTGCCGTACGATGTTGTTTCCGTTGACTCTGAGGAAGAGTGGCAGCGGATCAACGAAGTCTGTCCGCAGAGCCCACCGACTGAGGAGTTGTTCGGAACCAGCAGTTCATAGAGGTACGGAGAATTAGTGAGCGAAGATGCCCGTCCTGTCGTAGGGCGCAAGCGTCCTCTCCGTTGGGCCGCCAGTGCACTGGTAGGGGCAATTGTCGTAGGAATGGGCTGGTGGGCTGTCCAACACGCGTTCGCCCCACCGACGACGGAGCAGCGCCAGACGGAGCCCGTCGTGGTCGAGGTAGTGGAGGCGTCCGTCGGTCGGTCGTTGTCGCTGAATGTCACCGTGCGACAGCCGGTCGCCGTCGTGGCGACCAATCATCTAGCCGGCACCGTTACTTCGGTCGATGTCGGAGATGAGGTGCGGCCTGGCGATGTGCTCTACACCGTGGACACCCTGCCGGTACGGGCGGTGGTGGGGCAGACGCCGTTCTGGCGGGACCTGGTGCCTGGGTTCGACGGGGCGGATGTCCGCCAGTTGCAGCAGGTGTTGAGTGACCTCGGCCATTATCACGGCACAGTGGATGGTCGCTATCAATGGGACACCACCGCGGCGGTGGAAGCGTGGCAGCGAGAGCTCGGGATCCCGGTGACCGGGACGGTGCGGCTGGGGGAACTGGTGGCGGTGCCTCGGCTGCCCGCCCGGCTGACCTTGGGAGAGGCGATCACCGCCGGGGCACAGGTCTCCGGCGGTGAACCGGCGGTGTATGCCACCACAGGTGAGATCCACTTCCGGCTGGTGGTGTCGACCATGCAGGCCGACTTGATCCCGCCCGACGCGACCATCATGGTGCGGCACGGCGACCTCACCTGGGAGGCGGTGCTAGGTGAGTCCTCCATGGGTAACGACGGCAATCTGGAGTATGAGCTGACCGCCCCGGACGGGGGTCTGGTGTGTGGTGATGAATGCGGCCAGCTGCCCGCGGCGGAACGGACCACCCTGCGGGCACAGGTGACCATCGTGCCGGAGATCACCGGCCCTGCGGTGCCGGTGGCGGCGGTACGTACCGATCCAGATGGCACTGCCTGGGTACGGATGGCCGACGGTGACCGGCGGGAGGTCACCGTACTCGGATCGTCTGGCGGGGTAGCGGTGCTCGACGGCGTGACCGTCGGTGATCGGGTCCAGGTGTTCGAGGACCCCGGTGACCGCGGGGGCGGAGAGGACGCCGCGGGCGGGCCGCCTGCAGCGTTCGGGGCGGCTCCCGTGGACGGGGCGGTTCACACGGACGCACAGCCGTGAACAGCCCGGCGGCACTGGCCGTGACCGACCTGTCGTTCGCCTACCGCCGCGGCGGTGAGGAACTGTTCGGCGGCTTGACCCACGAATTCGCCGGATCAGCGATCACCGCGTTGACCGGGCCTTCCGGCCGCGGCAAGTCCACCTTGCTCTACCTGCTCGGACTGTTGCTACGGCCGAGTGCTGGACAGGTGCTGGTCGCTGGGCAGCCCACCCAGGCGCTCGGCGACGGAGAACGGTCCCGGATTCGCGCCACCCGGATCGGGTTCGTGTTCCAGGACGCGGTGCTCGACACCACCCGGCCGGTGCTGGATGCGGTCGTGGAACCCGCCCTGTACGCGGGGGCACGGCGCCGGGAAGCGATACCGCGTGCCCGGGAACTCCTGACCCACTTCGGACTCGTCGCCCGGGCCGATCACCGACCTGGGGAAATCTCCGGTGGACAAGCCCAGCGGGTGGCGCTTTGCCGGGCGCTGATCAACGACCCGTTGATCGTCTTGGCCGACGAACCCACCGGCAACCTGGACCGTGACAACGCCCGGGTGGTGCTCGACGCCATGCGGGACGCGGCCCACGCGGGCCGGACCGTGGTGATCGCGACCCACGATCCGTTCGTTCTTGACTACGCCGACCACGTACTGGACCTGTCGTGAGAGTCTCGACCGCGCTGGCCGAAGCCGCCCGCACCGCCCGGGCGCAGCGGGTGTCCAGCCTGATGGTGGCGGTGCTGTGCGCCGCGATCTGTGCCGTGACCTTGTTGACGGTCGGACGCACCGCCGCCGCCGAAGAGCAACTGCTGTCCCGATTGGATCATGCCGGTTCCCGGCTCCTGGTGGTGACGGACGACCGGAGCGCCGGCCTGGTCACCCCGGCGGTGATTCAGGTGCTTGCTGGTCTGGACACCGTCGAACGGGTGGTCGGGGTGGACGCCCCGGTTGACGTCACCAACTCGGTGATCGGGGAGGGGGCGGAGCGGGTTCCCGCGTGGCGGATCAACGGTGAACTCGCCGCAGCGGTCACCCTCACCACCGGTCGCTGGCCGCAGCCGGGGGAGGCGTTGGTGGCGGAGTCGGCCCAGTCACGGCTGGGTTTCAGTCAACCGGCTGGGGCGGTCACTGACGTCAACGGTCGTGAATATCCTGTGGTCGGCTCGTACATCGCCCGCAGCCCGTTCGAACAGTTCGACGCCGGCCTGGTGCTCGCCGGCGACGAGACCACCCCTACCCGGTCCGTGCATGTGGTGGTGTCCCACGTGGAGGCGGTACGGGTGACCGAGACGTTGGTGGTGCACACCCTCGCCCCACCCGACCTCAGCGAGATCACCCTGCAGTCGCCGACCGGATTGGCCGACCTGCAGCGGGTGCTCGGGGGTGACCTCGGCGACTACGGTCGCGGGCTGCTGTTACTGACCCTCGGGGCCGGCGCCGTACTGGTCGCCGTGGTGGTGCTGGCGGAGGTGCTGCTGCGCCGCCGGGACTTGGGGCGGCGGCGGGCGTTGGGAGCCTCCCAGTGGGGGTTGGTGGGGCTGGTGGTCGCGCGTACGGTCGTGGCGGCGGTCCCAGGCGCGCTGCTCGGCGCAGTCGGTGGTGCGGTGATCGCGGCGATCTGGGCTCAGCCACCGCCGCTGGAGTTCACGTGCGCGGTGACGGTGTTGACCGGGCTGGTCTCCGGGATCGCCGCGATCCCCCCGGCGTTCCTGGCCGCCGTCCGGGACCCGGTCGGGTGCTGCGTACCCCCTGACTCGCCGGCGCGCGGGTCACCCCTCGGGCGTCGCCCGCTCACCGTTCCTCGGCCGACAGGTCGAGCCAGGCCCGGCGCGCATCACCCGCCGCACCCGCAGGTCGGCGTCCAGCTCCACCAGGTCGGCGCGCAGTCCGGGGCGCAGGGCGCCCGAGCTGGTCGGCCAGGCCGATCGCCCGGGCCGGTGTGGTCGCCGCCATCCGGCAAGCGTCCACAATCGAGACACGCCTGCCTGGACCGCCCGGCGCAGCGCCGCGTCCATGGTGAGGGTGCTGCCGGCGATCGCGCCCGGTGCCGTCGTGGTGGCCAGCCGGGCCACCCCGCGGCCGACCTCACCGGCTGCCCGCCCAGCTCGTACGCGCCGTCGGGCATGCCGGCGGCGTCATCGCGTCGGTGATCAGCGCCGCCCGGTCCGGTCCGGCGGGCGGCGGCCACGTACGCCAGCGTGCCGTCGTGCAGGTGCACCCCGTCGGCGACCAGCTCGCAGGTGACCGAGCGGCGCCGCCAGCAGCGCCGAGGACCGGCCCGGGTTCCCGGTGGTGGATCGGGCGCATCCCGTTGAACAGGTGGGTGGCCACGGTCGCGCCCGCGGCGACCGCCGCGCGGGTCTGCTGGTACGTGGCGTCGGTGTGCCCCACCGCCGCCACCACCCCGTGACCGACCAGCAGCTCGATCGCGGCCAGCGCCCCGTCCCGCTCCGGGGCCACGGTCACCATCCGGATCGTCCCCTCGCCGAGGGCGAGCAACTCCGTTAGCTCCGTGAGGGACGGATCACGCAGGAAGGCCGGGTTCTGGGCGCCGCAGCGGACCTCCGACAGGTACGGGCCCTCGAAGTGGATCCCGGCCAGCACCCCCTCCGCCACCAGCGGCGCGAACGCGGTGACCGCCTGTCGCATCAGCGTGTACGGCGAGGAGACCAGGCTCGCCAGCAGGGAGGTGGTGCCGTGCCGTAGGTGGAAGGCGGCCGCCTGCCGGGCCGCGTCCGGGTCGCCGGTGGTGAAGCTGTGGCCCCCACCGCCGTGGTTGTGGATGTCCACGAATCCGGGTAGCAGCCAGTGCCCGTCTCCCCGGTCACCCTCACCTACCGCCGCGATCCGGTCCCCGTCGACCGTCACGTACCCGTCGACCACGCCCTCCGGCGTGACCACCCGACCCCGGATGATCTCCTCGCTGCTCACCCTCTGATCTTCTCAATCGCGGCATCGTCCCGGCCGGCGCCGTCGGCAGGGAGGTGGACGGCACGGTCAGCGGACGTTGCGGGCCTCGTGGCGAGGGTTGGTGTCGTCCAGTCCCCAGGTGATGATCCGTTCGGGGTAGATGCGCAGGTGCGCTTCCGAACCGTCGATGGCCTCCGCCCGGCCGCGGATCTCGATGCCGCGCGGGCGCCAGGGTGGGCGTACGTCGTCAATCACAATGGCCGCCCGGCCGGTGTGCTTGACGTCCCGGAATTTCTTGGTACGGGCGAAGTTCCTCCCGCTGACCTTGACGATGCCCGCCTCCGGGTCGACCTGCCAGCCCACGGGGGTGACGTGCGGTTGGCCGTCCGGGCCGACGGTGGCGATCCGCCCCAAGCCGGCCTCTCCCTGCAGGTAGTCGAGCTCAGCCTTGGTAAACACACTCATGTCAATCACTCCTGTTCCGGTTGCGTGGGGATGGGGTCGCAGATGGGCGGCGGCTGGCGTCATGCGCCTGGCAGGCCGCCCAGGCTTTGTTGAGCAGGCGGAGGAGGGTCTCCTGCTCCTCGGCGGTCAACGTGGTCAATGAGGGTGGCTGGGTGGCGATGATCTCGGCCATCGCGGCCCTGACCCGGCGACCCTTGGCGGTCATCGTGAGCGCCTTGACTCGACGATCCTCGGGGTCGGTCTGGCGGCGGATCAGCCCGGAGCTCTCCAGCCGGTCGACCGGTGCGGTGACATTGGACGGATCGCAGCACAGTCGCTCGGCCAGGTAGCGGGTCGGCACGGCGTGGTCGGGATCCAGGTGCAGCAGGGCGCGAGCGCCGGCGGGATCGAGCCCTAGCTGGGCAAAATGCGGATCCAGGTAGCGGCCTGTCCACACCGATACCGACATCAGGCGTTGCGCCAGCTCGTTCAGCCGGGCTACCTGGGAGTGGGCTTCCGGTTCTCGATGACGCGTCACCACCCCAAAGTAACAGAGTTTCTCAATGATGGACCTGTCAAATAGTTGACTAACTAAACTATCTGCGGAGTTGAGGTGATCAATGAGGGGCGGTCCTCCACATCGGGCGGCCGTGGGTAGGCGCGGGGCGGCGCAGGATCGTGGTGCGGACACACCGGTGGCTGAGTCCGTGGCGGTCGCGGTCAGCAGCGGTGGCTGGGTCGCTCTCCTGCAGGGCCGGTCGGGGTTGAGCCACACGGCCGTGAGGGCTACGGCGGGTGCGCTGCCGGCTGGGTTACCGTGCGAAGCGTGGGTCACGAACGGCGCCCCCGGGTGGGGCACATCCAGTTCCTGAACTGCCTGCCGCTTTACTGGGGGCTGATGCGCTCCGGGGAGCTGCTCCACGTCGACCTGCACAAAGACACCCCGGACCGGCTCAGCGCCGCCCTGGTCGCCGGCGCGTTGGACATCGGCCCGATCTCGCTGGTCGAGTACCTGCGCCACGCCGACCAGCTCTTGCTGCTGCCGGACCTGGCGGTGGGGAGCGACGGGCCGGTGCGGTCGGTGAACGTGGTCTCCACCCGGCCGCTGGACCGGCTGGACGGGGGCAAGGTGGCGCTCGGGTCCACCTCCCGCACCGGGGTGCTGCTGGCCCGGCTGCTGTTGGCCGAGCACTACCGGGTACGGCCGGAGTTTCTGACCTGCCCGCCGGATCTGACCCAGATGCTGTTGGAGGCCGACGCGGGAGTGTTGATCGGCGACGTGGCGCTGCGGGCCCATTTCGAGGCCCCCCGCCGCGGTCTGATCGTCACCGACCTCGGCCAGGCCTGGCGGGATTGGACCGGCCTGCCGATGGTGTTCGCGGTGTGGGGGGTGCGGCGGGAGTTCGCCGAACAGCATCCGGGGTTGGTCAAAGACGTCCACGAGGCGTTCCTGCGCTCCCGGGAGCTGTGCCTGGCCGAGCTGGACGAGGTGGCCGCCGCCGCGGCGCGTTGGGAACCGTTCGGTGCCGACGAGCTGGCGGCGTACTTCCGGGTGTTGGACTTCTCGTTGGGGCAGCGGCAGGTGGCGGGGCTGCGGGAGTTCGCCCGCCGGGCGGCCGCGGCCGGAGCGGTGCCGGCGTTGCCGGCCGACGGGCCCGCCTTCTTCACCCGCTGAGCAGCGGACGCGCCGGCAGCGTTAGTTGACGAACCCCGGCAGGTACCGCGCGGCCAGCGTCTGGCAGATCTCGGCCCCGCGCTGGTGGCCCAACTGGTCGTAGCCCAGGTCCGCCGGGTAGCGGGTCAGTATCCCCATGCTCCAGGTGTCACCGACCGCCAGGCAGCTGACGTGCCAGGAACCGTCAGGTCGGATCACCCATCCGTTCTTGATGGCGATGGTGGCCCGCTGATCGTCCGGGAGTGCGTGGCGGATGCCGAAGTCACCCAGCCCGCGGACCTGCCGCATCTCCGACAGCAGCCAGTCGGTCCATGCCGGGCCGGCGGCCCGGCCGTCGGCCAGGCAGGCACCCATCCGCGCGGTGTCCCGGGCGGACAGGAGGGTGTTGCTCCAGGAACCTGACGCCGGGGAGGAGTCGGTTAATCCACAGATAGCGATCAAGCGGTCGATGGAGGCGGTCCCGCCCCCCAACTCCTGAAATAGGGTCTGGGTGTATCCGTTGTGACTGTCCCGGATGATCAAGCTGAACTGGCGTAACCGCTCGGGGCTGGGAGTGCGGCCGGCTTCGGTCGCCAGCCGCAGATAGTCGGCCACCAACCACACCTTGATCATCGATGCGGTGGTGCTGGTCTCCGTCAGGGTCTCCGAGCCGATGACCACCCCGGTGGTGTGGTCCAGGATCGCCCAACTGATGAAGTCGGCCGGCGGCAAGTCGCTCCGGCCCACCTCGGGCCGAGTGGGGGCGTACGCCGGCCTGGGCTTCGCTACCCCGATGAGGTGCGGGTCCGGGTCGGGATCGGCCAGCACCCGCAGGTCCCTCACCGGGCCGGTCGGATGGGTGAGGGCGGCGAGCAGCGCGACCACGCTCAGCCCGCCGACCAGGGCGAGCACGAAGGTAGCCAGGGTGGCGGGCCGCCATGGAGGGAAGCGGAACAGGGGTGGGGGCGGGGAGGAGGCCGGGTTACTCATCGGTACAGGCGGGGGGGACGCGACACGGGGTATCGGTACCGGCGCCGGGTGGGCATCAGTGCACCATCGGCTCCATGGAGGCGGGGGCGGGTGACGAGGAAGGCGGTAGCACCTGTTCGGCTACCGCCGCGCACCGGCGGGCACCGTAATCCAGGCTGTATTCGGCGGGATAGCGCATGATCACCGCGAGCACCCAGTCGTCTGTGATCGCCAGACAGGTGAGGTGCCAGCTGTTGTCGTATCCGATCCGGGTCCAACCGTTCTTGATCGCCACCTGGGCGGCCTCTTCTTCCGGCAGGGCGTCGATGATGCCCCACCGGCCACCCCCCACGCCCAACTCCGGGTGCTGGTCGGCCGGATCGGTGCTGCCGCGGACCTGCCGCATCTCCGACAGCAGCCAGTCGGTCCATTCCGGGCCGGCGGCCCGGCCGTCGGCGAGGCACTCGCCCAGTCGGACCGCGTCCCGAGCCGACATCTCGGTACGACTCCACCAGCCCCGCCCGTGCTCAGGAATATAGGTATCGGTCAGCCCGCAGATCTTGATCATCCGCTGGACGACCGCGTCCGCCCCGTTGTGGCGGTACAGCCGTTCGGCGGCGCCGTCGTGACTGTCCCGGATCGCCAGCCGGGCGTCCCTCAGGCTCTGGTTACTCGGGGCGTCACCGTCGGCGCTGGCGCGCCGCAGGTGGTCCGCCACGATCCAGGATTTGATCATCGATTCGGTGGAGCTGGTCTCGTGGGCGTTGGCCGACTCCCGGGTGGCGCCAGTGGTCCGATCCAGGTATGCCCAGGCCAGGAAACCTTCGATCTCCACCTCGACCTCGGGCGACGGCGCGGGCGCCGGTGCCACCGGGTCGGGGGCGGAGGGCGTCTTCTCCGGGGTGGGTGGATCGGTAGGGGTGAGCAGCGGCAGCGGGTCGGCCTGCACCGGGGAGGTGTCCGGCGCCGACGAGGCGGACTTCGAAGGAAGGCCGATCGCCATCCCGGCCGGCACCGTCACCGCCAACAGGAGCACGAACACCGCGATCACCGTCGCGGGCGGAAGAGCTAATCGACGGGGGCGCACGAGGGGTGCTCCAATTAATCACCAATCGTGAGCGGATCATGCTCCGCGCATACCAGGCACTTTCGAGCCTACGAGCCCGCTCCCATGGTCGTCCACCGCCTCACCCGCCGACCGCAGCCTGAGAAGGCATGTTACATCTCCATTGCAACTTCCGGCTAACTCTGTAACACTGGCATCGTGTACGGCAACGACTTCCCGACGGATGCCGCCAGCTCCGGAGGCGAGCTGCTGGAACAGGTAGCCGCCGCCGAGGCCGCACTACGCGAGGCGGCCGAGCGCACCCTGGATTCGGCCGACAACGCCGAGACCGACTACTTTGAGCGGATCATCGCCGCTGATCAGAAGATCGAGCCGCGGGACGCCATGCCCGAGGCGTACCGGCGGACCCTGATCCGACAGATCGCCCAACACGCCCACTCCGAAATCATCGGCATGCAGCCGGAAGGTAACTGGATCACCCGGGCGCCCAGTCTGAAACGCAAGGCGATCCTGTTGGCCAAAGTGCAGGACGAGGCCGGGCACGGGCTCTACCTGTACGCGGCCGCGGAGACGCTCGGGGTGTCCCGGGACGAGCTGGTCGAGAAGCTGCTGTCCGGCAAGCAGAAATACAGCTCGATCTTCAACTACCCGACCCTCACCTGGGCCGATGTGGGCGCGATCGGCTGGCTGGTCGACGGGGCCGCGATCGTCAACCAGGTGCCGCTGTGCCGCAGCTCGTACGGGCCGTACGCCCGGGCGATGATCCGGATCTGCAAAGAGGAGTCGTTCCACCAGCGACAGGGCTTTGAGATTCTCTACACCCTGGCCCGCGGCACCCCGGCCCAGCGGGAGATGGCGCAGGACGCGGTGAACCGGTGGTGGTACCCGTCGCTGGCGATGTTCGGTCCCCCGGATTCCGCGTCGGTCCACACCGCCCAGTCCATGGCCTGGAAGATCAAGCGGTTCACCAACGACGAGCTGCGACAGCGGTTTGTGGACATGTGTGTGGAGCAGGCGAAGGTACTCGGCCTCACCCTGCCCGACCCGAACCTACGCTGGAACCCCGAGCGCGGCTCGTACGACTTCACCCCGCCGGACTACGACGAGCTGATGCGGGTGATCTCCGGCCACGGACCGTGCAACCAGCAACGGATGGCCCGCCGACGCGCTGCCCACATCGAAGGGGAGTGGGTTCGCCAGGCGGCCAGCGCCTACGCGGCGAAGCAGCAGCAGCGGCAGCGGCAGCAGGAGGCGGTGGCGGCATGAGCGGACAGTGGCCACTGTGGGAAGTCTTCGTGCGGCCACGGCGGGGACTGTCCCACACCCATGTGGGGAGTGTGCACGCCCCGGACGCCGCCACCGCGCTGCAGAACGCGCGGGACGTCTACACCCGCCGCCAGGAAGGGGTGTCGATCTGGGTGGTGCCGGCCGCGCAGATCACCGCCAGCAGTCCGGATGAGAAGGACGCCTACTTCGACCCCGCCGCTGACAAGATCTATCGGCATCCGACCTTCTACCACGTCCCGGAGGGGGCGAAGCACCTGTGACCGGTACGGCCACCACCACGTTCGAGCAGGTGCTCGGGCTGGGCGACGACGCCCTGATCGCCGCCCAGCGGCTCTGTGAATGGTGCACCCGCGCCCCCGAGATGGAAGAGGAAGTGGCGCTGGCCAACATCGCGCTGGACCAGCTCGGGGCGGCGCGGTTGCTGCTGACCTACGCGGGAGAGCTGGAAGGCGCCGGGCGGGACGAGGACGACCTGGCCTACCTGCGCGATGACCGCGAGTTCCGCAACGTGCTGCTGGTGGAGCTACCCAACGGCGACTTCGCGGTGACCATGGCCAAGCTGCTGTTCCTGTCCGCCTACCAGCGGCTGCGCTACGAGCAGTTGGCCGCCGGTGAGGACGCACGGCTGGCCGGGATCGCCGCCAAGACGGTCAAGGAGTCCACGTACCACCTGGAGCACGCCACCCTGTGGACGCTGCGGCTGGGGGACGGCACCGAGGAGTCACACCGCCGGATGCAGCAAGCGGTGGACGAGATCTGGCCCTACACCTACGAGCTGTTCGACGACAACGCGCTGCGACAGCCGTGGTTGAACATTGTGGAGCCGGTGCTGGCCGAGGCCACCCTGACCCGTCCCGAGGATCCGCCGTGGGCCCCGCGCGGCGGCCGGCAGGGGCTCCACACCGAGCACCTGTCGTACCTGCTGGCGGAGATGCAGGTGCTGCACCGCGCCCACCCCGGGGCCCAATGGTGAACCCGCAGCCGGCCACACCGTCGGGGTCACCGGCCGACGCGGTGGCGGCGGCCCGGGCCGCCGCGGCGGCGGTGGTGGACCCGGAACTACGGGTGGTCACCATCGAAGAGCTGGGCATTCTGCGGGATGTCCGGGTCGAATCGGGCACGGGTCGGGTAACGGTGACCATCACCCCCACGTACTCCGGCTGCCCGGCGATGGAGGTGATCCGGCGCGACATCCTGGCGGCCCTGGCCGCCGCCGGCTACCCGGACGCGGAGGTGGAGACCGTGCTCGCCCCCGCCTGGAGCACCGACTGGATCAGCGACGCGGGGCGCGCCAAACTAGCGGAGGCGGGGATCGTCCCGCCGGGCCCGGCCAGCGGTCCGGTACCCCTCGGGCTGCCGCGTCGGCGGCCACCGGCGGTGGCCTGCCCGCGCTGCGGCGCCACCGACACCGAGGAGCTGAGCCGGTTCGGTGCCACCGCCTGCAAGGCGCTGTGGCGCTGCACCCGCTGTGCGGAACCGTTCGAATACCTGAAGGCGATCTGAGAGGAAGCCGTGCCTGATTCCCCGACGCCCGGCCGCTCGGTCATCGTCACCCGGCCGGTCCGGCGCCGCCCCACCTTCCACGCGCTGCCGGTGAGTGCGGTAGACCAGCTCACCGACGACGCGTTGGCGATCACGTTCCAGGTACCGGAGCCGCTGCGGGACACGTTCCGCTTCCGGGCCGGTCAGCACCTCACCGTACGGCGGATAGATCCGGACACCGGGGAAGATGTACGCCGTTCGTACTCGATCTGCTCCACCCCGGCCGAGCTGGGGGAGACCGGCCGGTTGCGGATCGGGGTGAAGGTGCTGCCGAGCGGGGCGTTCTCGCAGTACGCCGCCAACAAGTTGGCGGTCGGGGACGAGGTGGAGGTGATGCCCCCACTGGGGCACTTCACCACCGACTTCGATCCGGCGCGCACCCGCCGGTACGGCGGGATCGTGGCCGGCTCCGGCATCACCCCGGTGTTGTCGCTGATCGCCACCGGGCTGGCCATCGAGCCGCACAGCACGTTCACCCTGTTCTACGGCAACCGGTCGACCCGGTCGGTGATGTTCGTGGAGGAGCTGGCTGACCTGAAGGACCGGTGGCCGGACCGGCTGCAGGTGGTGCACGTGCTGTCCCGGGAGCCGGGCGAGGCGGAGCTGCTGTCCGGGCGGATCGATGCCCAGCGGCTCCCCCGGCTGCTGGACACGTTCGCCCCCCACCCGGTCGACGAGTGGTTCCTGTGCGGCCCGTACGGGATGGTGCTGGACGCCCGGGAGGTGCTGATCGAGCGGGGGGTGCCGGAGGAGGCCGTACGCACCGAACTGTTCCACGTGCCGAGCGCGGAGCCGGAGCCGGGCGCCGGGAGCAGCCTGTCCGCCGCCGCCCCCCGCGCGGACGCCACCGCCGGGGAGGTGGAGGTGACGATCCGGCTGGACGGTCGGGAGTCGACGTTCACCATGGGGCGCCAGGAGCGGGTGCTGGACGCGGCCCTGCGGGTCCGCGGCGAGCTCCCCTACTCCTGCCGGGGCGGGGTCTGCTCCACCTGTCGGGCCCGGGTGGTGGAAGGCAAGGTGCAGATGGCCACCAACTGGGCGCTGGAGCCGGATGAGGTGGCCGCCGGGTACGTGCTGACCTGCCAGTCCAGTCCGGTCACCGATCGGCTGGTGGTGGACTACGACGTCTGACCCCGGTCCGGGTCGACGGCCCTCCCGTCAGCGGGGCGGCTGGGTAAGTTCGTCCAGCGTGGCCAGATCCTCCGGCGTGGGCTGCCACTGCCCGGCCGCGACGTTGGCCCGTACCTGCTCCGGCCGGGTGGCTCCGGCGATCACACTGGCTACGGTCGGTTGGGCGGCCAGCCACCCGATCGCCACGTCCACCATGGTCAAGGAGCGTTCCCGCGCGAAGGCGTCCAGCGCCTCGATCGTGTCCCAGGGGGCTTCCGCCAGGCGGCGAGCAAACCGCTCGTGGGAGAGCCGGCTGCCGGCGGGAGCGCTCTGGCCACGTTGGTATTTGCCGGTCAGCAGGCCGCTGGCCAGCGGGAAGTAGGGCAGGAACCCGAGCCCGAACCGTTGGCAGGCCGGCAGCAGCTCGGCCTCCACCTCGCGATGCAGCAGGTTGTACTGGTTCTGGGCGGAGATGAAGCGGGTCAGGCCGCGGGTGCGGGCGATCCAGTCGGCGTCGGCGGCCTGCCAGGCGGCCAGGTTGGAGTGGCCGACATAGCGCACTTTCCCGGAGCGGACCAGGTCGTCCAGGGCCGCCAGGGTCTCCTCGATCGGGGTGGCGGGGTCCGGCCAGTGCAGCTGGTAGAGGTCGATCCAGTCGGTGTTCAGCCGACGCAGGGACGCCTCCACCGCCCGCATGAGGTAGCGCCGCCCACCCCGGGCGCCCCAGTCCGGGCCGATCGCACCGCCCAGGTCGCTGCCGAACTTGGTGGCGATCACCACCTGGTCACGCCGACCCTTCAGGATCGTGCCGAGCAGCGACTCGGAGGTGCCGTTGCCGTACGAGTCGGCGGTGTCGAAGAAGGTGATGCCGGCGTCCAGCGCGGCCTCCACGACCGCTCGGGTGGCGTCGGCGTCGATCCGCCCGCCGAAGTTGTTGCACCCCAACCCGACCACCGAGACCACCAGTCCGGAGTCGCCCAGCCGCCGGTACTGCATGTCGCCCATGCCGCCACCCTACGGGGGGCGCGTCGTCTGTCGGGGCGGAGTACGTGGCTACTAGCCGGGCGATGGACATGGCGCGGACCGTCCGTGGTGCCGGTCAGCAGCCCCTCTCGTGCGGACCGAACCCGCTGGCGATGCCGCGCTCGGCGCGGTGGGGGGTTAGCGTGTAGCCGTGGGCTCCGCTGCTGAGGACCGCACCGTCCGGTGGGCGCAGGTGGCGACCCCGATCGGAACGATCGCGGTCGGCGCCACCGACCGGGCGGTGGTCCGGGTGCGGTTGGACGGGGAGGCCGAGAGCGACCCCGTGACCCCGACCGGCGCCCTGGCGCGCGCGGTCACCCAACTCAGGGAGTACTTCGCCGGCCAGCGGACCGACTTCGACCTGCCGGTGGCGCTCCCCGACCAGGTGGGCAGCCGATTCGAGCGGACGGTGTGGAACGCGCTGTCCCAGATCCCGTACGGCGAGCAGCGCACCTACGGGCAGATCGCGGCGGCGATCGGGGACCCTGGCGCGGCCCGCGCGGTCGGCACCGCCTGTAACCACAACCCGCTACCGCTGCTCGTGCCCTGCCACCGGGTGGTGGGGGCCGGCGGCAAGCTGGTCGGGTTCGGTGGGGGGTTGGCCGCCAAACGGTGGCTGTTGGAGCACGAGGCCCGGGTGGCGCTGGAACAGGCTTGGGGATAGCCACAGGTCACGGCGCTCCTAGGGCGGGGCTGAACCGGGCCGGTACGCTCGGGGGCGTGAGCCGGGAGATTGACGACATCCTGCAGCGGGCCGTGGACGGCGGGCGGATCAGCCCGGAAGAGGCGCTGCTGCTGTACACCGACGCCCCGTTGCACCCCCTGGGGGAGGCGGCCGACACCATTCGTCGTCGGCGTTACCCCGACAACATCGTCACCTACCTGATCGACCGGAACATCAACTACACCAACGTGTGCGTGACCGCCTGCCGGTTCTGCGCCTTCTACCGGGCGCCCAAGCATCCGGAAGGCTGGAGCCACGACCTGGACGAGATCCTGCGGCGGTGCGGGGAGGCGGTGGACCTGGGCGCCACCCAGGTGATGCTGCAGGGTGGACACCACCCGGAGTACGGGGTCGAGTACTACGAGCGGATGTTCGCGGCGGTGAAGCAGGCGTACCCGCAGTTGGTGATCCACTCGCTCGGCCCGAGCGAGATCCTGCACATGGCCAAGGTGTCCGGGGTGTCGATCGAGGAGGCGATCACCCGGATCAAGGCGGCCGGACTGGACTCGATCGCCGGCGCCGGCGCGGAGATGCTCCCGGATCGGCCGCGGAAGGCGATCGCCCCGCTGAAGGAGTCCGGCCAGCAGTGGCTGGAAGTGATGGAGGTGGCTCACCGGCTCGGGGTGGAATCGACCGCCACCATGATGATGGGCACCGGGGAGACCAACGCCGAGCGGATCGAGCACCTGCGGATGATCCGTGACCTGCAGGACCGCACCGGCGGCTTCCGGGCGTTCATCCCGTGGACCTATCAGCCGGAGAACAACCACCTCAAGGGGCGCACCCAGGCGACCGACCTGGAGTATCTCCGGCTGATCGCGGTGGCGCGGCTGTTCTTCGACAACATCGACCACCTGCAGGCGTCCTGGTTGACCACCGGCAAGGCGGTGGGGCAGCTGTCGCTCCACATGGGGGTGGACGACCTGGGGTCGATCATGCTGGAGGAGAACGTGATCTCCTCGGCGGGGGCGCGGCACCGGGCGCGCCTCACCGAGCTGATTTGGCTGATCCGGTCGGCGGACCGGATCCCGGCCCAGCGGGACACCCTCTACCGGCGGCTGAAGGTGCACCACACCCCGGCGGACGACCCGACCGACGACCGGGTGACCTCCCACTTCTCGTCGATCGCGGCGCCGCCCGGTCCGCGGCGGTCCCTGCCGATCGCCGGCGCCCGCTGAGTCGGGGCGACCCGGAGCACGCACCGGCTGCTCCGGACCCGCTCGATAGGGTGCGGCCATGGATCATGCCAGCCACACCGTGCGGGCGCGGTCGTTCGGGGCGGCTGCCGACCAGTACGACCGGTATCGCCCCACCTATCCGGAGGAGGCGGTGCGGTGGGTCGCCGGTGACCAGCCGGCCCGGGTGGTGGACCTGGGGGCCGGTACCGGCATCCTGAGCCGGGCGCTGGTGGCGCTCGGGCATGAGGTGATCCCGGTCGAGCCGGACGAGGGGATGCGGGAGCGGCTCGTGGCCGCCAGTCCGGAGCTCACCCCGCTGGCCGGGTCGGCGGAGGCGATCCCGCTGCCGGACGCGAGTGTGGACGGGGTGGTGGCCGCGCAGGCGTACCACTGGTTCGACCCGAAACGCGCGCACGTCGAGATCGCGCGGGTGCTGCGGCCCGAGGGCCGGTTCGCGGTGCTGTGGAACGTGCGTGACCAGTCGGTGGACTGGGTGGCCCAGCTGTCGGCGATCGCCGAAGGCCTCGCTCCGGGTGGGCGGGTGAAGCTGCCGGTCATCGCGTCGTTCGGGCCGCTGTTCGGGCCGGTGGAGGGGCGGCAGCTGACGCACACCGTCGCGCACACCCCCGAGACCCTGGTCGAACTGATCAAGACCCGGTCCTACTACCTGACCGCGTCAGCGGAGCAGCGGCGGGCCATCGAGGAGCGGATCCGGAGGCTGTGCGCCACCCATCCGGACCTGGCCGGGCGGGACACCTTCCCACTGCCGTACCAGACCCGCTGCTACCGGGCGGTCCGGCTGCCGGACTGACCGTCGGTGCGGTCATTCCTTGGCACCGTGGGCGCGGTAACGGTCGGTGACCGTGGCAGAGTGGGGCACATGAGCGACGGACCATCCCGCCGGGCCGGGTTGGACAAGCAGCCCGCCGAGGTGGCGGCGATGTTCGACCACGTGGCCGCCAAGTACGACCGCACCAACACCGTCATCTCGCTGCGGCGGGACCGGGTGTGGCGGCGCGCCGCCACCTCCGCGTTGGCGCTGCGGCCGGGGGAGAAGGTGCTGGACGTGGGGGCCGGCACCGGGGCCTCCACCGAGGTGTTGGCGGCCAGTGGCGCGTACGCGGTCGGGGTCGATCTCTCACTGGGCATGCTCGCCGCCGGTCGGCAGGCCCGCCCCCGGCTGCCGTTGCTGGCCGGGGACGCGCTCGCGTTGCCGTTCGCCGATGAGGCGTTCGACGCGGTGACCATTTCGTTCGCCTTGCGTAACGTGGTGGACCCGGTGGCCGCGCTGCGGGAGATGCACCGAGTCACTCGGCCGGGCGGGCGGATTGTGGTGTGTGAGTTCAGCCACCCCACCAATCGGGCGTTCCGGGGGATCTACCTGTCCTATCTGATGCGGGCGCTGCCGACGATGGCCCGAGTGGTGTCGAGCAACCCCGAGGCGTACGTCTATCTGGCGGAGTCGATCCGCCAGTGGCCGGATCAGGCGGGCATGGCCGACTGGTTGGCGCAGGCCGGGTGGCAGCGGGTGCGGTGGCGCAATCTCACCGGCGGGATCGTGGCGCTGCACCATGCGGTGCGGTGAGGAGGCCCGGCCAGGTACGCGCCCGGGAGGGTGATCATGGGCGGGCTAAACTCGGCCCCGACGATTGTGAAGACTTTCACGATCACCGCAGGGTGGAGGTGTCGCGGGTGGCGGAGCGGGACGCGGATGTGATCGTGGTCGGTGCCGGCCCGGGTGGCAGCGCCGCCGCGTACCACCTGGCCCGGCACGGGCTGCAGGTGCTGTTGTTGGAGAAGACCGGGCTGCCGCGCGACAAGGTCTGCGGTGACGGGCTCACCCCTCGGGCGGTGGCCCAGTTGATCAAGATGGGGGTGGATATTGACGCCCCTGGTTGGCTGCGCAACTACGGGCTCCGGGTGATCGGCGGCGGGGTGCGGCTGGAGTTGCCGTGGCCGGAACTCTCCAGCTACCCCAACTACGGGCTGACCCGGACCCGGTACGACTTCGACGAGCTGCTGGCGCAGCGAGCGGTGGCGGCCGGAGCGGATCTGCGGACCGGCCACCAGGTGACCGGCCCGATCCGGGACGACCGGACGGGCCGGGTGATCGGGGTCACCGCCACGGTGGACGGTGAGCCGCGCCGGTTCCACGCGCCGATCACGATCGCGGCCGACGGGGTGTCCGGCCGGCTGCCGTTGGCGCTCGGCCTGGCGAAGCGGGACGACCGGCCGATGGGGGTGGCGGTCCGGCGCTACTACCGCTCTCCCCGGCACGACGACAACTACCTGGAGTCCTGGCTGGAGCTGCGTAGCAGCCAGAACCCGAGCCAGCTGTTGCCCGGATATGGCTGGATCTTCGGGTTGGGGGACGGCCGGGTGAACGTGGGGCTGGGCGTTCTCAACTCCTCCTCCGCGTTTGGCCGCACCAACTACCGGCAGATGCTGCTGGACTGGCTGGCCGCCACCCCCAAGGAGTGGGGGCTGGCCGAGGAGGAGAACGCGGACGGAGGGATCAAGGGCGCGGCGCTGCCGATGGGGTTCAACCGGGTGCCGCACTACCTCCAGGGCGTGATGCTGGTCGGGGACACCGGCGGGATGGTCAACCCGTTCAACGGTGAGGGCATCGCGTACGCCATGGAGTCCGGCGAGCTGGCCGCGGAGGTGGCGGCCCAGGCGCTGGCCCGGCCCACGCTGGAGGCCACCGAGCGGGCGTTGCGGTGGTATCCGCAGCTGCTCAAGCAGCGGTACGGCGGCTACTACCGGTTGGGGGGCATCTTCGTGAAGCTGATCGGCCGGCCGTCCATCATGCGCCTGGCCACCCAGCATGGACTGCCTCACCCCACCTTGATGCGGTTCGTGCTGAAGCTGATGGCCAATCTCACGGACCCCCGCGGAGGTGATGCCATGGACCGGCTGATCAATGCATTGGTCCGAATCGCCCCAGCTGTGTAGCCCCGTCCCACTGGCATCAGCCGATGGTCCCCCCGGTGGCAGGGAGATCAGCGGCAGGCCTAGACTCGGGCTCAGACCACCCTTGTGAAGACTTTCACTAGACACATAAGGTGGCGAAGCCGCCACCACCACCCCTGCCGCGGAGGTCTGCCCGACCCCCGGGACAGGGGGTGTGGCCGGGAACCGGTCACGCCCGTCGCTACCGGGAAGGATGGAGCTGAGTCAGGCATGACGCTCTCGGCGTACGTCCCGATCATCGGACTGTTCGGCCTGGCTACCGCGTTCGCGGTGATCTCGCTGTTGGGAGCCCGCCTGGCAGGCCCCCGCCGGCCGAGCGGGCCAAGTTGGACCCGTACGAGTGTGGGATCGAACCCACCCCGCAGCCCACCGGTGGTAGTCGCATCCCGGTGAAGTACTACCTGACCGCGATGATGTTCATCATCTTCGACATCGAGGTCATCTTCCTGGTGCCGTGGGCGATTGCGTTCGATCAGCTCGCGCTCGGTGGGTTCCTCGCGGTGCTGCTGTTCATCGTGGCCGTCGGCATCGCCTACCTGTACGAGTGGCGCCGCGGCGGTCTGGAGTGGGACTGAGGCTGACATGGGTATCGAAGAGAAGCTGCCCAGCGGCATTCTGCTGACCACGGTCGAGAAGCTGGTCAACTGGACCCGCAAGACCAGCATGTGGCCGGCGACATTCGGGCTCGCCTGCTGCGCCATCGAGATGATGGCCACCGGCGCCCCCCGGTACGACCTGGGTCGTTGGGGCATGGAGGTGTTCCGGGCCAGCCCACGACAGGCCGACTTGATGATCGTGGCGGGTCGGGTCTCCCAGAAGATGGCGCCGGTACTGCGGCAGATCTACGACCAGATGGCCGACCCGAAATGGGTGCTATCAATGGGGGTGTGCGCCACCTCCGGTGGCATGTTCAACAACTACGCGATCGTGCAGGGTGTGGACCACATCGTGCCGGTCGATATGTACCTGCCGGGCTGCCCGCCCCGTCCGGAGATGCTGATCGATGCGATTCTGCGGCTGCGTGAGAAGGTGATGCACGAGCCGCTGGGTGAGCGTCGTCGCCAGCAGCTGGAGGCCGAGGCCGCGGCGGGCCGTGGCCCAGCGGTGCGGCCGGGGTCCACCCCGTCCAGCTGGCGAGTGGACAAGCAGCGGTACGCGCAGTGGCAGAAGGCGGTCGCCGAGGGCCGGCAGGAGCAGCTGCGAATCGAGGACTGGATGCGACGGCGGCAGGAGACGCGGGGGGTGCGCGGTGAGCACGTCCGAGCAGAGCCCGGCCACCCCAGAGCGGCGCGACGGGATCGGTCCCCGCCCAGTCTGGTGAGCGGACGCCAGCGGAGCGGGGGGGTACGGCGTGGCATGTTCGGGGTCACCGGCTCCGGTGACACCAGTGGGTTCGGTGGCCTGGTCCGCGCCCCGCCTGGCCGGAGGCCGCCACGCCACCGTTCGGCGGCTGGTTCGACGAGGTGTACGACGCCCTGCAGGAGGCGTACCCGCAGTTCCCCGACGCGATCGAGAAGGTGGTCGTGGACCGCGGGGAGCTGACCCTGCACATCAAGCCGGAGAAGATCGCCGAGGTGTGCCAGGTCCTGCGGGACGACCCGGCGCTGCGGTTCGAGCTGTGCAGCAGCGTGTCCGGCGTGGACTACCCGGACGACCCGACCGGCCGTCGATTCCACGTGGTCTACCACCTGACCTCGATGACGTACCGGCGGGTGCTCCGGCTGGAGTGCGCGGTACCGCGAGGAGTCACCGCGTCTGCCGACGGTCACCAGCGTCTATCCGACCGCCGACTGGCAGGAGCGGGAGACGTACGACATGTTCGGCGTGATCTTTGACGGCCACCCGGGCCTGACCCGGATCCTGATGCCGGACGACTGGGAGGGGCACCCGCAGCGGAAGGACTACCCGCTGGGTGGCATCCCGGTCGAGTACCACGGCGCGGAGATCCCACCCCCCGACAAGCGGAGGTCGTACCAATGAGCGGCGCCGGCTACGCCCCGGTCCACGAGACTCCGGAAGGCAAGGTCTTCACGGTCACCGGTGGAGACTGGGACCAGGTGCTCAGCGACCTGGATCCGCTCCACGACGACAAGATCGTCATCAACATGGGGCCGCAGCACCCGTCGACCCACGGGGTGCTCCGGCTGGTGCTGGAGCTGTCCGGCGAGACCGTGACCAACGCCCGGCTGGTGATCGGGTACCTGCACACCGGGATCGAGAAGAACCTCGAGTACCGCACCTGGACCCAGGGCACCACGTTCGTGACCCGGATGGACTACCTGTCCCCGATCTTCAACGAGACCGCGTACTGCCTGGCGGTGGAGAAGCTGCTCGGGATCAGCGACCAGATTCCGGAGCGGGCGCAGGTGATCCGGGTGCTGATGATGGAGCTCAACCGGATCTCCTCCCACCTGGTGTGGGTGGCCACCACCGGGATGGAGCTGGGCGCACTGTCCATCATGACCTACGGGTTCCGGGAGCGCGAGAAGGTCCTGGACATCTTCGAAATGGTCACCGGGCTGCGGATGAACATGGCCTACATCCGCCCCGGCGGGGTGGCGCAGGACTTCCCGGAGGAGGCGGTCAAGGCCACCCGGGAGCTGCTGAAGGAGCTGCCCAAGCGGCTGGACGAGTACGAGGCGATGCTGTCGGGCAACCCGATCTGGCGCGCCCGTACCGTCGGTGTGGCCGAGCTGGACGTCACCGGCTGCCTGGCCCTCGGGGTTACCGGCCCGGTGCTGCGCAGCGCCGGACTGCCGTGGGACTTGCGCAAGACCATGCCGTACTGCGGCTACGAGACGTACGAGTTCGACGTCCCCACCCGGGAAGAGGGCGACGTGTTCGCCCGCTACGAGGTGCGGATGGCCGAGATGCGGGAGTCCCTGAAGATCATCGAGCAGTGCCTGGACCGGCTGAAGCCGGGCCCGGTCATGGTCGAGGACAAGAAGATCGCCTGGCCGGCGCAGCTGGCGGTGGGCAACGACGGGCTGGGTAACTCGCTCTCCCACGTCGCGAAGATCATGGGCCAGTCGATGGAGGCGCTGATCCATCACTTCAAGCTGGTCACCGAGGGCTTCCGGGTGCCGGCCGGACAGGCGTACGTGCAGATCGAAAGCCCGCGTGGGGAGCTGGGAGTGCACGCCGTCTCCGACGGCGGCACCCGGCCGTACCGGGTGCACTTCCGGGAGCCCAGCTTCGTCAACCTGCAGGCGATCCCGGCGATGGCGGAGGGCGGCATGGTCGCCGACGTCATCGCTGGTGGGGCGTCGCTCGACCCGGTGATGGGAGGCTGCGACCGGTGAGCGAAAAGGAACAGCAGACGGGCGTCAACCAGCCCGGCGGTTCCGGGGCCGGCGACTACGTCTTCAGTGAGGAGACCCGGGCGCGGGCCAAGGAGATCATTGCCCGCTACCCCGAGGGGCGGGAGCGGTCCGCGCTCCTGCCGCTGCTGCACCTGGTGCAGTCCGAGCAGGGGTACGTCTCGCCGGCCGGGATCGCGTTCTGCGCCGAGCAGCTCGGGCTGAGCAAGGCGCAGGTGGCCGCGGTCGCCAGCTTCTACACCATGTACAAGCGCCGGCCGACCGGAGACTTCCTGATCAGTGTGTGCACCAACACCATGTGTGGGGTGCAGGGCGGCGACCGGACCTACGAGGCGCTGCAGGAGCGGCTGGGGGTCGGACACGAGGAGACCACCTCCGACGGCCTCTTCACCCTGGAGCACGCCGAGTGCCTGGCGGCCTGCGACTACGGCCCGGTGATGACCGTCAACTACGAGTACTTCGACCGGATGCAGGCCGAGGACGCGCTGGCGCTGGTGGAGGCGCTGCGGAACGGGGAACGTCCACAACCGACCCGGGGCGCGCGGCTGTGCACGTTCAAGGAGATCTCGCTGCAACTGGCCGGGTTCGCGGACGAGCGGCCCGGCGCCGTGGCCGAGGGCGGCCCGGGTGACCCCACCCTGGCGGGGGCCCGGTTGGCCGAACGCCACGGCATCGTTGTGGCCGGGTTCGACCCGGACACCCCGATCACCTCGTCGGCACCGGCATCGGAGACCCGGGCATCCGGGCAGGCGCCAGCGACCGCACCGAAGCCGGCGGCCGACCGGAAGCCGGCGGGCGATCCGCCCGCCGCGGACCGAAGGAGCGGCAGGTCATGACAGCTCCCTCCAAGGAAGCTCTGTCCAAGCTGACGCCGGTGCTCACCAAGCGCTGGCTGTCCCCGGAGGCCTGGCGACTGGACGTGTACGAGCGGCTGGACGGCTACCAGGCCCTCCGCAAGGCCTTGGCCGCCCACCCGGACGACCTGATCCAGCTGGTGAAGGACTCCGGGCTGCGCGGGCGCGGCGGTGCGGGCTTCCCCACCGGCATGAAGTGGGGGTTCATCCCGCAGGGCGACGGCAAACCGCACTACCTGGTGGTCAACGCCGACGAGGGTGAGCCCGGCACCTGCAAGGACCTGCCGCTGATGATGGCCGACCCCCACTCGCTGATCGAGGGCGTCATCATCGCCAGCTACGCGATCCGGGCCAACCGGGCGTTCATCTACATCCGGGGAGAGGCGGTGCACGCCGCTCGCCGGCTGCGGCAGGCGGTGATCGACGCCCGCGCCCGCGGCTACCTCGGGAAGAACATCCTCGGGTCCGGGTTCGACCTGGAAGTGGTGGTCCACAGCGGTGCCGGCGCCTACATCTGCGGTGAGGAGACCGCGCTGCTGGACTCGCTGGAGGGCTACCGGGGCCAGCCGCGGCTGCGGCCGCCGTTCCCGGCCACCCACGGCCTGTACGCGTCCCCGACCGTGGTCAACAACGTGGAGACCATCGCCACCGTGCCGTACATCGTGCTGGGCGGGGCGAAGTGGTTCCGCAGCATGGGCACGGAGAAGTCGCCCGGGCCGAAGATCTACTCCGTCTCCGGCCGGGTCAAGCAGCCGGGGCAGTACGAGTGCGGGCTCGGCATCACCCTGCGGGAGCTGCTGGAGCTGGCCGGGGGAATGCAGGACGGCCACCGGCTGCGGTTCTGGACCCCGGGCGGTTCCTCCACCCCGCTGTTGACCGACGAGCACCTGGACGTCCCCATGGACTTCGAGGGGATGATGTCGGTCGGCACCATGCTGGGTACCACCGCCGTGCAGGTGTTCTCCGACCAGGACTGCCCGGTCTACGCGACTTACCGGTGGATCGAGTTCTACCACCACGAGTCGTGCGGCAAGTGCACTCCGTGCCGGGAGGGCAACTACTGGATGAAGCAGGTGCTGCGGCGGATCCTGTCGGGCCAGGGCACCCACGAGGACCTGGACACCCTCCAGGACGCGTGCGACAACCTGCTCGGGCGCTCCTTCTGCGCGCTCGGCGACGGTGCGACCAGTCCGGTCACGTCGTCGCTGAAGTACTTCCGGCAGGACTATCTGGACTACATCGAGGGGCGGAAGCCACCGCTGCTGCCACCAGCGCCCGCTCCCCGGCAGTTGCTGGCGGTGCCCCGGTGAGCGGGACCCACGAGCGGGCGAGCAGCCCAGTCGCGGACGAAGGACGATGGCGATGACCGACAGGTCCAAGGACATGGCCAAGGACACGGCTAGGCAGACCGACACCCGGGCCGAGGTGGCCGAGCGGACTGACGAGGTGACGCTCACCATCGACGGCGTACAGGTGACCGCCCCCAAGGGCACCCTGCTGATCCGGGTGGCTGAGCAGCTGGGGATCGCGGTCCCGCGGTTCTGCGACCACCCGCTGCTACCTCCCGCCGGCGCCTGCCGGCAGTGCCTGGTCGAAGTGGAGGGACAGCGTAAGCCGGTGACCTCCTGCACCACCCCGATCGCGGAGGGGATGGTGGTGCGCACCCAGCTCACCTCGGAGGTGGCGCGCAAGGCGCAGGAGGGCATCATGGAGTTCCTCCTGATCAACCACCCCCTGGACTGCCCGGTGTGCGACAAGGGCGGGGAGTGCCCGCTGCAGAACCAGGCGATGTCCACCGGTCGGACCGACACCCGGTTCCACGACGTCAAGCGCACCTACCCCAAGCCGATCCCGCTGTCCACCCAGGTGCTGCTGGACCGGGAGCGGTGTGTGCAGTGCACCCGCTGCACCCGGTTCTCCGAGGTGATCGCCGGCGATCCGTTCATCGATCTGATGGACCGCAGCGCCGGGGAGCAGGTGAACATCTTCCGGGCGGAGATGTTCGGCGGCAGCAGCGAGGAGGACGAGGACCAGCCGTTCCACTCGTACTTCTCCGGCAACACCATTCAGATCTGCCCGGTGGGGGCGCTGACCAGCACTCAGTACCGGTTCCGGGCCCGGCCGTTCGACCTGGTCTCCAGCCCCAGCGTGTGCGAGCACTGCGCGGCCGGCTGCGCCCAGCGGGTGGACCACCGTCGGGGCAAGGTGATGCGGCGGCTGGCCGGCGAGGACCCGGCGGTCAACGAGGAATGGGACTGCGACAAGGGTCGGTTCGCGTTCCAGTACGCCACCCAGTCCGACCGGATCCTTCGCCCGCTGGTGCGGGACCGGCAGACCGGCGAGCTGCGGGAGGCGGCCTGGAGTGAGGCGCTGGCCATGGCGGCCGAGGGGCTGCGCGCCGCCCGGGACGCCGGCTCGGGGGTGGGGGTGCTCACCGGCGGTCGTCTGACCGTCGAGGACGCCTACGCGTACAGCAAGTTCGCCCGGATCGCCCTGCGCACCAACGACATCGACTTCCGGGCCCGTCCGAGCTCGGCGGAGGAGGCGGCGTTCCTGGCCTCCTCGGTGGTCGGCCTCCACGGCCCGACCTACCAGGAGATCGAGCGGGCACCCGCGGTGGTGCTGGCCGGCCTGGAGCCGGAGGAGGAGTGCCCGATCCTGTTCCTGCGGCTGCGCAAGGGCTACCGCAACCGGGGCTTGGCGGTGCACGCGCTGGCGCCGTACCTCACCCGGGGGTACGAGAAGCTGGGCGCCACCCTGGTGCCGTGCGTCCCCGGCCAGGAGGCGGCGCTGCTGGCCGACTCCGCGGAGCTGGCTGAGGTGCTGTCGCAGCCAGGGGCGGTGCTGATGGTCGGGGAGCGGCTGGCCACCGTGCCGGGTGGTCTGTCCGCGGCGGCGGCGTTGGCCGAGCGGACCGGTGCGCGGCTGGCCTGGGTGCCGCGCCGGGCAGGAGAGCGGGGGGCGCTGGAGGCCGGCTGCCTGCCGCACCTGCTGCCCGGTGGCCGCCCGGTGAGCGACCCGGCGGCCCGGGCGGAGCTGGCGGAGGTGTGGGACCTGCCGGTCGGGGCGCTGGACAGCCGCCCCGGTCGGGACACCGACGCGATCCTGGCGGCGGCCGCCGCCGGCAAGCTGGGCGCCCTGGTGGTGGCCGGGGTCGACCCGGCTGACCTGGCGGACCCGCGGATCGCGGAGCAGGCGCTGGCCGAGGTGCCGTTCCTGGTGTCGCTGGAGATCCGGCACTCGGCGGTGACCCGGCGGGCGGACGTGGTGCTGCCGGTGGCGCCGGTGGTGGAGAAGGCGGGTTCCTTCCTGACCTGGGAAGGCCGGCTGCGGCCGTTCGAGCGGGTGCTGGCCACCGACGCGATGTCGGACGCCCGGATCCTGGACGCGCTGGCCGCCCAGTTGGGAGTGACGCTCGGGTGCGGGGACGTGACCGCCACCCGCCGGGAGCTGGCGTCGCTGCCGGCGACCCGGGCGACGCGGCCGACCCCGCCGCAGGTGGCGCCGGCGGAGCCGGCTCGCCCCGGCGAAGGCCAGGCGGTGCTCGCTACCTGGCACCACCTGATCGACCAGGGTTCGCTGCAGGACGGCAACCCGGCGCTGGCCGGGACCGCCCGGCCCAGCCTGGTGCGGGTGGGTAAGCAGCTGGCCACCCAGTTGGGGGTGGTGGACGGAGACCCGGTCACCGTCAGCACCGCCACCGGGGCGATTACCCTGCCGGCTCAGGTGACCGACCTGGTTGACGGAGTGGTGTGGGTGCCCACCAACTCACCCGGTTCCACCGTACGGCGCACGCTCGGGGTCACCGCGGGTGCGCTGGTTGACGTGACCCGAGGAGGCGATCAGTGATCCTCGCGCAGACGCCCACCCTGGCCGACTTTGGCCAGGACGTGTGGTGGATCGTGCTCATCAAGATCCTCGGCGCGTTCGTCTTCGGCGTGGTGATGACGCTGCTCGGGGTGTGGTTCGAGCGGCGGGTGGTGGCGTTCATGCAGACCCGTCCCGGCCCTAACCAGGCCGGGCCGCTGGGGCTGCTGCAGACGCTGGCCGACGGCCTGAAGATGGCGTTCAAAGAGGACATCATCCCGCGCGGGGCGAACCGGTTCGTGTTCCTGATCGCTCCGGCGATCTCGGTGGTGTGCGCCCTGACCGCCCTGTCGGTGATCCCGTTCGGGCCGATGGTGTCGATGTTCGGCCACCAGACCCCGCTGCAGGTCACGGACGTGCCGGTGGCGGTGCTGGTGCTGCTGGCGGTCTCGGCCATCTCGGTGTACGGGGTGGTGCTCGGCGGCTGGGGTTCCGGCTCGCCGTACCCGCTGCTGGGTGGTCTGCGGGCCTCCGCGCAGCTGATCTCGTACGAGGTGGCGCTGGGGCTGTCCTTCGTGACCGTGTTCATCATGGCCGGCACCATGAGCACCTCGGAGATCGTGGCGGCGCAGGCGAACAACCCGCAGCTCACCCTGGGCGGGTTCACCGTCAGCGTGCCCGGCTGGTACGTGCTGCTGCTGCTACCGACGTTCGTGCTGTTCGCCATCTCGATCGTGGGCGAGACCAACCGGGCCCCGTTCGACCTGCCGGAGTCGGAGTCCGAGCTGGTCGCCGGGTTCATGACCGAGTACTCCACGCTGCGGTTCGCGCTGTTCATGCTGGCCGAGTACGTCCACATGGTGGTGGCCTCGTCGGTGATCACCACCCTGTTCCTGGGCGGCTGGCGGGCGCCGTGGCCGATCACCGCGTTCTGGGAGGGTGCGAACACCGGCTGGTGGCCGCTGCTGTGGTTCATGGGCAAGGTCGTGGCGATCTTGTTCGTGTTCGTCTGGCTGCGCGGCACCCTGCCCCGGATGCGCTACGACCACTTCATGAAGCTGGGTTGGAAGGTGCTGATCCCGCTGGGCCTGGTCTGGCTGGTGCTGCTGGCCGGAGTCCGGGTGATCCAGGTGTCGGACCTGAGCACCGGTCAGCGGGTGGCCTTCGGGGGCGGCCTGGCGGTGGTGTTGGCGCTGGTGGTGCTGCTCTGGCCGCAGCGTAAGCAGCCGCCGCGGATGAGCGTGGCCGAGCAGGTGGCGGCCCGCCCGCCGGGGAGCTTCCCGGTGCCGCCGCTGGACCTGCAGGTGCCGCCGAGCCCGCGGGCCCGCCGGGAGGTGGCCGGCAAGCGGGAAGCCAGCGCTGCGGAACCAATTGACGGCGAGGTGGTCGGTGCCACCTCCGCCGGCCCGGAGTCGTCGACCGAGACCCGGTCCGACGGCGCCGGCAGGGAAGGAGATGAGGGACGTGGGTGAGATCATCGACGCCGTCAAGGGGTTCGGGGTCACCTTCTCGCACATGTTCCGCAAGCAGGTGACCACCAAGTACCCGTTCAAGCCGGATCCGGTCGCGCCGCGTTACCACGGCCGGCACATCCTCAACCGGCACCCGGACGGGTTGGAGAAGTGCATCGGCTGTGAGCTGTGCGCGTGGGCCTGCCCGGCGGACGCGATCTACGTCGAAGGGGCGGACAACACCGACGAGGTGCGCTACTCGCCGGGGGAGCGGTACGCCCGGACGTACCAGATCAACTACGCCCGCTGCATCTTCTGCGGGCTGTGCATCGAAGCCTGTCCGACCCGTTCGCTGACCATGAGCAACGAGTACGAGCTGGCCAACGACAACCGCCGGGAGCTGATCTACACCAAGGAGCAGCTGCTGGCGCCGTTGCTGCCAGGGATGGAAGCACCGCCACACCCGATGCGGCTGGGTCAGACCGAGCAGGACTACTACGTCAGGGCGCTGACCGAGCCCGGGACCAGCGCGGGGGCCGAGGGCGTGCAGGCGCCCCGGCCGCGGGAAACCAGTGACTCCACGCCGCCAGCGGAGGCCACGTCATGACCAGTGCCATGTTGCTCGCCGCTAACGGATCCGTCGGAGAGGCGTGGGCGTTCTGGCTACTCGCGCCCCTGGCGGTGATCGGGGCCCTGGGGATGGTGCTGGCCCGCAACGCGGTCCACTCCGCCCTGTGGCTGGTGCTGGTCATGCTCACGCTGGGCGTGTTCTACGTGATCCAGCAGGCGCCCTTCCTCGGCCTGGTGCAGGTCGTGGTCTACACCGGCGCGGTGATGATGCTGTTCCTGTTCGTGCTGATGCTGATCGGTCGGGACGCGACCGACTCGATCATCGAACTGCTCCGGGGACAGCGGATCGTGGCGGTGCTGCTCGGGCTGGGGCTGGCCGTGCTGCTGGCCACCGGCGCGTACCAGTGGGTGGCCGGCCAGCCGTACCAGGAACTGACCGTGGCCAACCAGGCCCACGGTGGCAACATCGAGGGGCTGGCCAACTTGCTGTTCACCCGGTGGGTGCTGGTGTTCGAGGTGACCGGCGGGCTGCTGATCGTGGCGGCTGTCGGGGCGCTCATGCTCACCCACATCCAGCGGGGACCGAAGGAGCGGCTGAGCCAGCGGGAGCGGATGCGGGCGCGGTTCGCACCCGGCAACTACCCGGCGCCGCAGCCTGGGCCGGGGGTGTTCGCCACCTCCGCTTCCAACACCACGCCAGCGAAGCTGCCGGACGGGTCGGCCGCGCCGAACAGCATCTCGCCGATCTTGCCGGTGCGGGAACTGACCGCGCGGGAAGCCGCCAACAAGGAGACCGAGCGATGACGAAGGAGCGGGTCCGTTCCGAGCGCCGCCCGTGGGCTGGGCGGGGAGCCGACCACGGGGGGTGGTGCTGATGCCCGGGCCGGAGCACTACCTGGCGCTGTCGGCGCTGCTGTTCACGATCGGTGCGGTCGGGGTGTTGGTCCGTCGCAACGCGATCGTGCTGTTCATGTGCATCGAGCTGATGCTGAACGCGGCCAACCTCGGGCTGGTCACCTTCTCTCGGCTGCACGGCGACCTGAACGGCCAGGTGATGGCCTTCTTCGTGATGGTGGTCGCGGCGGCCGAAGTGGTGGTGGGGCTCGCCATCATCATGCTGATCTTCCGGACTCGACGCTCGGCGAGTGTCGACGACACCAACCTGCTGAAGTACTGAGGGCTGGTCGATGATCGAGCTATCGGAGCCCACCGGGCTGCTGGGACATCTCTGGTTGCTGGTGGCGATCCCGGCGGCAAGCGCGGCGGTGCTGCTGCTGGCCGGGCGCCGCGCCGACCGCTGGGGGCACCTGCTGGGCTGCGCCAGCGTCGGGATCGCGTTCCTGCTCGGGCTGACGATGTTCTTCCAGCTCCGGGGGCTGGAGCCGCGGGCAGTCGAGCAGCGGTTGTGGGAGTTCATCGCGGTCGGGGACCTGCGGATCGACTTCGGGTTGTTGTTCGACCCGCTGTCGGCGGTGTTCGTGCTGCTGATCACCGGGGTGGGATTCCTGATCCACATCTACGCGATCGGCTACATGGAGCACGCGCCCGCCGATCAGCAGCACGAGTCGGCGGCCACGGCCCGGCGGCGGTTCTTCGGCTACTTCAACCTGTTCGTGGCCGCCATGCTGATGCTGGTGCTGGGCAACAACTACGTCCTGGTCTACCTCGGCTGGGAGGGCGTGGGAGTCGCCTCGTACCTGCTGATCTCGTTCTGGTACACCCGGCCGGCGGCCACGACCGCGGGTAAGAAGGCGTTCCTGATGAACCGGGTCGGTGACGCCGGGTTCATCATCGCGATCTTCCTGATGATCGCCCAACTGGGCAGCGTCCAGTTCACGGACGTCTTCGCGGGGGTGGCGGGCCTGTCCTCCACCACCCTGCTGGTGATGGGGCTGCTGCTCCTGCTGGGGGCGTGCGGTAAGTCCGGTCAGTTCCCGCTGCAGGCCTGGTTGCCGGACGCGATGGAGGGCCCGACCCCGGTGTCGGCGCTGATCCACGCCGCCACCATGGTCACCGCCGGGGTGTACCTGATCGCCCGCTCCAACGTGATCTTCTCGGCGAACACCACCCTGCAGACCGTGGTGGTCAGCGTCGGGGCGCTCACCCTGCTGTTCGGCGCGATCGTCGGCTGCGCCAAGGACGACATCAAGCGGGTGCTGGCCTGGTCCACCGTCAGCCAGATCGGCTACATGTTCCTGGCGGTCGGGCTGGGTGGGGCGGCGTACGCCCTCGGCATCATCCACCTGCTGGCGCACGGCTTCTTCAAGGCCGGGCTGTTCCTCGGCGCCGGGTCGGTGATGCACGCCATGAACGACCAGACCGACATTCGGCGGTTCGGTGGGCTGTGGCGGTACATGCCGATCACCTGGGCGACCTTCGGGTTGGCCTGGCTGGCGATCATCGGGGTGCCGCCGCTGTCCGGGTTCTTCAGTAAGGACCCGATCATCGCCGCCGCGTTCGACCGTCCGGGATGGACCGGCTGGCTGTTCGGTGGGGCGGCGCTGCTCGGGGCGGGTCTGACCGCGTTCTACATGACCCGGTTGTTCGTGCTCACCTTCCACGGCCCGAAGCGGTGGACCGAGGGGCAGCAGCCGCACGAGTCGCCGAAGGTGATGACGGTGCCGCTGATCCTGCTGGCGGTCGGTACCGTGGCCGCCGGTGGGCTGATGGCCACCAGCGTGGTGGACTGGCTGACCCCGAGCGTGTTCCCGGAGGCGGAGGCCTCGGCGGGGACGCTCAGCCACCTGCAGGTGACCGGGTTGACCATGGTGGTGGTGCTGATCGGTGGGGCGACCGGCTGGCTGCTGTTCCGTAACGGCACGGCGCTGGAGCCGGCTCCGGCCGGGCCGCTGGTGACCGCCGCCCGGGCCAACCTGTACGGTGACGCCGTCAACGAAGCCCTGTTCGAGAAGCCGGGCCGCTGGCTGACTCGGGCGCTGGTGTTCGTGGACAACAAGGGCGTCGACGGACTGGTCAACGGGTTGGCCGCCGCGGTCGGGGGCAGCTCGGCCCGGTTCCGTCGTTGGCAGACCGGCTTCGTCCGCTCGTACGCGATGGTGGTGCTGTTCGGGGTGGTCCTGACAGTCGGTGCGTTCATCGCGGTCCAGGGTCGGTGGTTCACGTGAGTCACGTGGCGGGTCGGACCGGAACGGAAGGTGTCCAGTGAGCGAGTTTCCGTATCTGACGGTTCTGACCGTCGCGCCGCTGGTCGGCGCGGTGGTGGTGGCGCTGCTGCCACGTAGCCGCCCGGAGCTCGCCAAGCGGGTGGCGCTCGGGTGGTCGCTGGCGGTGCTGGCGCTCGCGGTCGCCACCTGGGTGGCGTTCGACCCGGGCGGGGAGCGGTTCCAGCTGCGTGACTCCTACCCGTGGATCCCGCACTGGGGCGTCAACTTCACCTTCGCCGCCGACGGGATCGCACTGGTGATGCTGGGCCTGATCGCCCTGCTGGTGCCGGTGGTGATCCTGGCGTCCTGGCACGACGCCGAGCGGCCGGACGCGAAGCGCTCGGTGCCGGCGTTCTTCTCCCTGATCCTGGCACTCGAGTTCACGATGATCGGGGTGTTCGCGGCCGCGGACGTCTTCCTGTTCTACGTGTTCTTCGAGATCATGCTGGTGCCGATGTACTTCCTGATCGGCTCCTACGGGGGAGCCCGGCGCCAGTACGCGGCGGTCAAGTTCTTCCTGTACGCCCTGGTCGGTGGGCTGTTCATGCTGGCGGCGGTGATCGGCCTGTGGGTCGTCGGCGGCAACACCCTGGACTGGCAGGCGTTGACCCAGGCCGAGATCGCGATCGAGACCCAGCGGTGGCTGTTCCTCGGGTTCTTCCTCGCCTTCGCGATCAAGGCGCCGTTCTTCCCGTTCCACACCTGGCTGCCGGACGCCGGTGGGGCGGCCCCGGCCGGGGTGGCGGTGCTGCTGGTGGGGGTGCTGGACAAGGTCGCCACCTTCGGCATCCTGCGCTACAGCCTGCCGCTGTTCCCGGAGGCGTCCCGCTGGTTCGCGCCGGTGGCGCTGGCCCTGGCGGTGATCGGCATCCTGTACGCCGCCCTGCTCGCGGTCGGGCAGAACGACCTGAAGCGGCTGGTGGCCTACACCTCGATCGCCCACTTCGGCTTCATCGGGGTGGGGATCTTCGTGTTCACCACCCAGGCCGGCACCGGGGCGGTGCTCTACATGGTCAACCACGGCCTGGCCACCGGGCTGCTGTTCCTGGTGGTCGGGATGCTGGTGGCCCGGCGCGGGTCTGCTCTGATCAGCGACTTCGGCGGGGCCGGCAAGATGGTGCCGCTGCTGGCCGGCGTGCTGCTGTTCGCCGGTATGGCGTCGCTGTCGCTGCCGGGGCTGGCACCGTTCATCTCCGAGTTCCTGGTGCTGGCCGGGGCGTTCAGCGCCAACAAGCCGGTGGCGGTGCTGTCCACCCTGGGGATCATCCTGGCCGCCGCGTACGTGCTGTGGATGATCCAGCGCACCACCCACGGCACCCTCAACCCGACGCTGACGTCGGTGGAGGGGATGAAGCGGGACCTGAGCCTGCGCGAGAAGGTGGTAGTCGCACCGATGATCGCGCTGATCGTTCTGTTCGGGTTCTACCCGAAGCCGCTCACCGACGTGATCAATCCGGCGGTGGAGGCCACCCTGTCCCATCTGGAGGTAACCGACTCCACCAGCACGGAGGCGCAGCCGTGAGCGGAGTGTGGCTGGCCAGCCGCCCGACATTCCGGTCGGTGGCCGATCCGACCGTCCGTAACGCAGTGAGAGAGGTAGCACTGCCGTGACCGACTTCACCTTGCCGTCGATCGACTATCGGGCGATCTCGCCGATGGTGATCCTGTTCGGCGCCGCCTGCCTGGGGGTGCTGGTGGAGGCGGTGCTCCCCCGCCGGCTGCGCTACCCGATCCAGCTGGGGCTGTCCCTGGTGGCGGTGCTGGCCGCGTTCGGGATGGTGATCTCACTGGCCGGCACCGAGGTGGTCACCGCCGGGGGTGCGGTGGCCGTCGACGGGCCCGCCCTGTTCCTGCAGGGTGCGCTGCTGGTGTTCGGGTTCGTGGGGCTGTTGCTGATCGCGGATCGGCGGCCGGAGCCGGGCGGGGCGTTCGTCGACCAGGCCGCGATTCCGGTCGGTTCCCAGGCCGACCTCCGGCAGGCCTCCGCGCCGAGCGCCACGGAGGTGTTCCCGCTGGCGCTGTTCTCCCTGACCGGGATGGCGCTGTTCCTGACCGCCAACGACCTGCTGACCATGTTCGTGGCGCTGGAAGTGTTGTCGCTGCCGCTGTACCTGATGTGTGCGCTGGCGCGGCGGCGCCGGCTGCTGTCGCAGGAGGCGGCGGTCAAGTACTTCCTGCTGGGGGCGTACTCGTCGGCGTTCTTCCTGTTCGGAGTGGTGCTGGCATACGGGTTCGCCGGCTCGGTCAGCTTCAACGAGATCAACCGAGCGGTGGACGAGTCGACCATGCACCAGGGTCTGCTCTACGCCTCGCTGGCGTTGATCGCGATCGGGCTGCTGTTCAAGGTGGCGGCGGCGCCGTTCCACGTCTGGGCCCCGGATGTCTACCAGGGCGCGCCGACCCCGGTGACCGGGTTCATGGCGGCCTGCACCAAGATCGCTGCGTTCGGGGCGCTGCTGCGGGTGCTGTACGTGGCGTTCCAGCAGCTCGCCTGGGACTGGTTGCCGGTGCTGGGCACGATCGCGGTGCTGACCATGCTGGTCGGGGCAGTGCTGGCGGTTACCCAGACCGACATCAAGCGGCTGCTGGCGTACTCCTCGATCGCCAACGCCGGCTTTGTGCTGGTCGGCATGCTGGCGATCGATCAGAGCGGTGCCTCGACCGCCATGTTCTACCTGGCGGCGTACGGCTTCACGGTGCTGGCCGCGTTCGGGGCGATCACCCTGATCCGCGACCAGGACGGCGAGAGCACCCACCTGTCCCGGTGGGCGGGGTTGGGGAAGCGGTCGCCGCTGCTGGCCGGGCTGTTCACGCTGCTGATGTTGGCGCTGGCCGGGATTCCGCTCACCAGCGGGTTCACCGCCAAGTTCGCGGTGTTCAGCGCGGCCCTGTCAGCGGGCGAGGCCTGGCTGGTGATCGCCGGGGTGCTCAGCAGCCTGATCATCGCCTTCCCGTACCTGCGGGTGGTGGTGATGATGTGGCTGTCCGAGCCGGGGGAGGCCACCGCTACCGTGGTCCGGCCGGGGGTGCTGACCGCCACCGCGCTGGGGGTGGGGGCGCTGGCCACCGTGGCGCTGGGCATCGTGCCCGGCCCGGTGCTGGACCTGGCCCACAACGCGGCCGTGTTCATCCCGTGAGGCCACGGTCGTCCCCACCGCTCACCTGGCCGGCCGTCCTAGGTGGGGTGGGCTGACGGATGTCCGTTCCAGCCCTCCACAAGGAGCGGGGCACGTCCATGTGGCATGGTGGGAACGTGTTCCAGATCGCTGACCGGGAGCTGGAAGCCTCCGTCCTGGGGAAGCTCGAGCAGGTCGAGCACCTGCTCCGGGAGGGAGTGACCAGCGCCGACCCGTTGATCACGGAGGCAGCGCAGCATCTGATCCTCGCGGGAGGGAAGCGGTTCCGCCCGTTGCTGACCTTGTTGGCTGGCCACCTGGCGGAACCCGGCTCCCCGCAGTTGATCCGGGCAGCGACCGTGGTGGAGCTGACCCACCTGGCCACGCTCTATCACGACGACGTGATGGACGAGGCGGAGGTGCGCCGGGGGGCCCCGAGCGCGAACGCCCGGTGGTCCAATTCGGTGGCGATCCTGGTCGGCGACTACCTGTTCGCGCGCGCGGCTGATCTGGCTGCGGAGCTGGGGATCGAGGCGGTCCGGATCCAGGCGCGCACCTTCGCGCGGCTGGTGCACGGGCAGATCGCGGAGACGGTGGGGAACCGGGGAGCCGACCCGATCTCCCACTACCTGGAGGTGTTGGCGGACAAGACCGCTTCGCTCATCTCCACCTCGGCCCGGTTCGGGGGGATGTTCAGCGGCGCCGACCCCGCGGTGGTGGAGGCGCTCAGCCGGTACGGGGAGATGATCGGGATCGCGTTCCAGCTCTCCGACGACCTGTTGGACATCGCCTCGGACTCGGAGGACTCCGGCAAGACCCCCGGTACCGACTTGCGGCGGGGGGTGGCGACGCTGCCGGTGT
Organism: uncultured Actinomycetota bacterium; assembly: GCA_963809545.1. Lineage (GTDB taxonomy): Bacteria > Actinomycetota > Actinomycetes > Mycobacteriales > Micromonosporaceae > Natronosporangium. The sequence continues at coordinate 1,161,096 of CAWEKD010000005.1, forward strand.
TGTACGCCCAGTCGGATCAGGATGGGGACGCGGACTCGGTCCGGCTCCGCCAGCTGCTGTCTGGCGGAGCGATCACCGATGAGGACGAGCTGTCCGAGGCGCTGGCCCTGCTGCGGGAGTCACCGGCGTTGAAGCGGGCCCGGGAGCTCGTCCGGTGGTACGCGGAGCAGGCTCGGGCCCAGCTCGCGCCGGTGCCGGACAGCCCGGCGCGGCGGGCGCTGGCCTCGCTGTGCGACGTGGTGGTCAACCGGACGAGCTGACCGGCTCCCGATGGGGGCGGCGGTCGGCGCGCCGGCGGGGGGTCCGTGGCGCCGGGGTACCCGCGAGGAGGAAAACGCCGACGGCGGCGAGGGCGAGGATCGCGGCGCCGGTGAGGGCGGCGTGGTGGTAGCCCGCGAGGGTCGCGGCAGGCAGGTCGGGCGCGGTGGTGCCGGTCAGGGACGCGGCGGTGGTGGTGGCAGCGATCGTGCCCAGGAGCGCCAGGCCCAGGGAGGAGCCGACCTGTTGGGAGGTGCTGGCGACGGCGCTGGCGACCCCTGAGACGGGGCCCGCGCGGTGGGTGGCGGCGTTGTTCGCGGCCGGCTGTACGCATCCGGTCCCCACCCCGAGCAACACGAAGACGGGTAGGACGTGGGACCAGTAGGACGCGTGGGGGGTGAGCTGGGACAGCCCGAGTAGGCCCGCAGCGAGGAACCCGAGTCCTAGTGCGAGGAACATCCGGGGGGTGACCAGGCGCAGCGCGGGCCTGACCAGCCGTACCGTGATCAGGATCGCGGCGGTGTAGGGCAGGAAGGCCAGGCCGGCACGCAGCGGGCTCAGCGCGGCGATCTGCTGGAGGAAGACGCTGAGGAACAGGAAGGCGGGCAGGATCGCCACTCCCCAGGCGAGCATCGCGGTGAACGCCGCGGAGCGGAGTCGCGCGGTGAACAGCGACAGCGGCATCAACGGCGGCGTGGTGGTGCGTTGACGGACCACAAATCCGAGCAGGACCGCGGTTCCTCCGGCCAGGAGCCCGAGTGTGCGCCAGGAGCCCCAGCCTGCTGACGCCGCCGTCGTCAGGCCCAGGGTGAGGGTGGTGAGCCCGACCACGCTGAGCCCGCCGCTGAGCAGGTCGATACGCCCGTGGCCGCGCGCATCCGCCCGGAGGGAGCGCCACAGTCCGATCCCCGCGGCCAGGGCGATCGGGGCGTTGATCAGCAGCGCCCACCGCCATCCCCAGGAGTCGGTGAGCACCCCGCCGAGCAGCACCCCGATGCCTGAGCCGGAGCCCATGATGGTGCCGAACACTCCGAACGCCTTGACCCGGTCGGTGCCTTCGGGGAACGTCAGCGACAACAACGCCAGCGCCGACGGGGTGACCAGTGCCCCGAAGACCCCCTGGGTGGCACGGGCGGCGATGAGCATCTCCGGGGAGACGGCCAGCCCGCCCGCGATCGAGGCGAGGGTGAATCCGATCAGCCCGATCAACAGGGTCCGGCGGCGCCCGATCACGTCCGAGACGCGTCCGCCGAGCAGCAGCAGGGACCCGAACGCCAGCACGTAGCCGGTCAGCACCCATTGGCGTTCCACGTCGGATAGACCGAGGTCGTGCTGGGCGGAGGGGACGGCGATGTTCATCACCGTGCCGTCGACGACCATCATCAAATTGGCTACTGAGAGCCACACCAGGGCCCACCACCGTGCGGCTCCGGGCCGCGGTCCGGTTGTTGTTTCGTGCGTCATCGCCACCTCAGATAATTGGTTGAACCAACATTGGTGTGGTCAACGATATCAGGTCGTTGGTCGCACCAACGGTTCTGGTAGGCTCGGTGGCGTGAAGGAGATCGAGGGGGCCAGTGGCCAGCAGCCCGCGCGCCTGCGTCGCACTCCGAGCTGGCTGATCACCCAGACGGCCACCCTCGCGCACCGGCTCGTCTCGGCGGCGCTGGTCGAGGTGGGGGCGACCCGTTACCACTACGCGGTGCTCGCCGCGCTGGAGGAGTTCGGGCCGATCAGCCAGGCCGAGCTCGGACGGCGGTGCCACATCGACCGCAGCGATGTCGTCGCCACCATCAACGATCTCGTCCACGGGCGGTACGTCGAACGCCGCCAGGACCCCGCCGACCGGCGACAGAACCTCATCACCCTCACCGACGCCGGTCGCCAGCGGCTCCAGCACATCGCCGGTGTCCTCGACACCGTCCAGACCGATCTCCTCGCGCCCCTGACCGAGAGCGAGCGCACGACGCTCACGACGCTGCTGCGTCGCATCCTTGATCACCAAGCGGCGGGTACCGGGCGTCCGGAATAGCGCCTGGTCAGCCGGCCGGAGACTGTCGGGTAATGAACCGGCGGAGCAGCCGACGGGCGGCCAGCATCAGACCGGCGGCCAGCAGCATCGCCAGCGCGGCCGCCAGCCACGCGGTCGGGTAGCCGGCGTAGTCGGCGGTGAGGCCAAACAGCAGCGGCCCCAGCGACGCCCCCGCGTACACCCCGGTCTGGGTGATCGAGGTGGCCGACGCCGGGGCATGGGGATGCACCTGCACCACCGCCAGATTCACCAGTCCGGGGAAGGCCCAGCCGAATCCGAACCCGAGTACCACCCCGGTGACCAGGGCCACGGGCCCGGGCACCGCCAGCAGCGCCAGCCCCACCGCGCCGACCGCTAGCAGCCCCACCACCGTGGTCACATCACCGTGGACACCCCGCCGGTCGGCCAGCCAGCCGCCGGACACCCGGGCGGTGAGGCAGATCAGGCTACCGAAGGTGAGGGTCAGGCCGGCCAGGCCGGGGGGCAGACCACGAGTGACCGCGGAGTCGACCAGGAAGGTGCCCAGCCCACCGGCGGAGGCGGCGCCGAGCGCGACCGCCACCCCGATCAGCAGCAACGCGCTGGTGGCGCGGGGACCGTGGCCGGGGCGGGCGGGGCTGGCGGACGGCGGGGGTGGGGCCGGAACCAGCGCGAGCGCCGTCGCCGCGACCCCGGCGGCGATCGCGAACGCCCAGCGCCAGCCCAACGTCAATGCCACGGTCGGCACAGAAGCACCGGCCAACAGGGTCGCCGCCGGGATGGCCGCCTGTTTGATCCCGAACGACAGGCCCTGTCGATGCCGGGGAACCTGTGTCAGGGCCGCGTTCGAGGCCAGCTGTCCCAGCGCGTTGGCGGCCGCGCTGGCTGCCAGGATCATCAGCAGGGTGGGGAAGGAGTGGGCCGCTACCGCGATCGCCAGCAGGCAGGCGGCGGCCAGGAGGATCCCGGCCCGCGCGGCCGGCGCCGCACCGTACCGCTCCACCAGCGCCCCCGCCGGTACTGAGGACAGGGCGCTGACGCCGAAGTACACCGCCACGGCCAGCCCCAAGCCGGCGGGGGAGAAGTCCAGCTCTGCCCCCATCTGGACGGCGAGGCCGCCTACCAGGAACACCGGGATCACACACGCGGTGGTGGTGGTGACCGCGCCCAGCGTGGTGCGGAATCCCAGGTGCGCGGACGCCATGCGCTGACCGTAGACGTCCTGATTTGGGCTATCGCGCAAGCCCGCGATTACCTATGGTGGAGGTCACCTGGGAGGTACTACTGTGATCGAACAGTGGCTCACCGGCCCGCGGGGTCGGGGGCGCGCACCCGCGCCCCGTGACCTGGTCCAGAGCGTCCGCCGTGCGGTCCAATTATTGGAAATCATCGGATCGGAACCCGGCCTGACCGTCAAACAGATGGCTCGCCGGCTGGAGCTGAATCCCACCACCGCGTACCACCTGATCCGGACCCTGGTCTACGAGGGTTATCTGATTCGCGACGACTTGGGCAACTACTCCATGGGGCCGGCGGTGTCCGACCGGTTCCGTGACCTGGCCCGCGCGTTGCGAGGCCCGGACGAGGTAGTGCACGCCATGCGGCGGGCGGTGTTGGAGTCCGGTTACAGCCACTTTCTGGCCCGGTTCGTGGGCGGACGGGTCTCGATCACCGCGGTCGTGGAGGGCCCGCACTCCCCTTGGTTGGAGGAGCTGGTGCCCGGGTTCGACGACGGGGCGCACGCTACCGCGGTCGGTAAGGCGCTGCTGAGCCTGCTGGAGCAGCACCGGCGGGAGCGATACCTGAAAGAGTCGGGGATGCGCCCGTTCACGGAACTGACCCTGACCGATCCCGCGGCGCTGGAGGCGGATCTGGCCGCCGGTCGGAAGCGGGGGATGCAGATCGAGACTGGGCAATACCGAGCGGGGGTGGCCTGCGGGGCGGTGCCGGTGATCGCCGAAGGCGAGCTGGATGAGCTGGCGGTGGTGGGGTGCGCCCTTCCGATCCGCGACTTCATGCACTCGGCCAAGCAGGTGCGGGAGCAGTTGCACGCCACCGCCCGACAGCTGGTGCCGGTGCTGACCGGCGCTGCCGCCACGGCATCGGCGACCGAGTCCAAGGCGGCCGAACCAGGTCGACCCGGGGCCGCGCCGCCCAGGACCCCTCAGGCGGGGAGCTGACGGGCCGGGACCGGCCACGAACATGGCCCGGCCCCGGCCATCAGGTCAGTTCCGGACCAGGAACAGGTTCAGCAGCCAGCTGACCAGGCCGATCACCAACGCGCCCAGCACCGCGGAGGGCCAGAAGTTAGCCACCTCGAAACCCAGGCCGAACAGGCCGCCGATCCACTCGGTCAGCATCAACAAGGCGCCGTTGACGACCAGGGCGATCAGACCCAGGGTGAGCGCGTACGCGGCGCAGCCGATGGTCTTGATGATCGGCTGCAGGACCGCGTTGACGACTCCGAAAATGATCGCGATCGAAAACAGCGTGACGAACCAGGGAGCGCTAAGGGTTTCGTCGGTCAGCGCGATCCGGGCTTCCCGGCCGAATACGGAGCTGATCGCCTGCTCCGAGAAGATCAGCGTCGCGATCCAGAACGCCAGCGCGCTGATCAGCAATCTGAGCAACAGTCTCATTCGCGTGATCGTGCCATGTTTCTGGCGAGTGTGCCGGCCAGTCACCGGCCAGCCTCCCCGAGATCCGGGTCGATTCCCCGTACCATCTGGCTCGGCACGTTCTATCGGGATTGCTGACTTGCCCCGGCGTGTGCGACCGTGGGGGCACCGAGCCGCCCCCGCAGGACCATATGATCACAGGAGCTGGTAGGGCGTTGGCGAAGCCCACCACAGGCGAGACGTGGGAGGAGGTGGCGGTGACCGACTGGGCGCCGGCCACCGAGGCCGAAGTCGCGATGCGCGACGCTCTGCGCGTGGATGATCAGGAACAATACTTCCGTATTCTGTCCACACTAGATCTTCTGTTGCCGGTGTCACCGGAGCCTGGCTCCGGTTGGGGAACCTGGACCGCTGGCGGTCGGACCCACGTCCTGGCGTTCACTTCGCCGGAGGCGATGCGCGCCTGTCTGGCCGAGCATGCACCGGGTTCTCGCACCATGGCGTACCGTGAGCTGGCGGCGGCCTGGCCACACCTGGACTGGTGGCTAGCGGTCAATCCCGGCCTGCCGATCGAGGGATACCTGCCCGCGTGGTTCGTCTCGCAGCTGGCTCGAGGCGACGCGCGGCTGCCCGGGCGGGCCAGTAGGGGCACCCAGCCGCCGACTGAGCCGCTCGGTCGGGCCCGGGTGTCGGTGCCGCCCCGGAACCTGGCCCACTCCGAGGAGCAGCGGCCGAGTCAGCCGGTGGAGGCGGCCGAGCCGACCTCCGTCTTCACCGAGCCGACCACCGCGATACCCATTCCCACCGTGCCCGCTCAACCCGGGCCGCCGTCGGAACGGATCAGTGCGTCGATTCCGGCCACTCCGGCGACCATGGTGCCTACCCAGAGTCGGACCAGCGAACCGCGGGAACGGACGCCGGACGACTCGGGCTTCAAGCCCGCTAATGAGCTGGAAGAAGAGCTACTCGCGGCCACCCGCGCCGGCCGGCACGACCACTTCCTGTCCACCTTGTTGCTGTCCAAGGTGTTACTGCCGGTGGCCGACGGGGCCGACCTGCGGCTGCGGCCCGGGCAGGAGGGGTTCGGGTGGCGCACCAGCGAGGAGCACGGTGAGACGCGGGTGGCGGTGTACACCTCGTTCGAACGGCTAGCGGAGCAGGCCGGCGGCGAGGTGCCGACCATCGAGATCCGGTTCATCCAACTGATCCGCGCCTGGCCGGACGAAAGCTGGACGTTGGTGGTCAACCCAGGCACCCCGATCACCACCACCCTGCCGGGGCAGCACCTGGCGGGGCTGGCCAGCTCCGCGGCCGAGTTCGGGTTGGACGAAAACGCCGGCGCCGCCGGGGAAGGCGCCAGCCCCCACCGCGCCACTCAATCAGTCGCCGAGCAGCCGGTGCCGATGCAGAAGGTGGTCGCGCCCAGCCAGTTGTCCTGGTACCTGGAGCGGAACTACGACCGGGTATCCGGATTCGTGCACCGGGAGCGGGAGGTCACCCACCTGCGGACCCCGGCTCAGCTGGTGGCCGCGCTCGGCTTGCGGTACGAGGGCTCGCCATTCGATCCGGGGGCCGACGAAATCTACGTGATCCGCTGGGCGGCTTATCGCCCCGGGTTGTACCGGATCCCGTACGGCGGACGGACCGAGGCGGCCATGCAGGCGATGCAGGGCTGGGTGATTGAGCGGGCGCCGTTCCGAGGCAACGGGTTCGCCCCGTCCGACAGTGAGGACGTGATCGCAGAGTTCAAGGTGGACAGTGTCCGGTTGCCGCACGGTGCCCAGCTATGGCGGCTGCGGGCAGACGGCACCTCCGAGCTGGTGGCGGTACTGGACGCCGACGGCCCCCACTGGCGGAAGGTCGAGGAACAATGATGCGGGACGGGTACGTAGCGCGCTGGCAGGGCGTGGAGTACGAAGCCAGTCCGGACTCGGCCACGGTCCGGTTGTACCGCCCCACCCCCGCCGACGGGTTCGCGCAAGTGCGGGAAGGCCGGTACGTCCAGGTGGTACCGATCGAGGAGGTCGACGACCTCGCGTACATTCGGACCACCTGTACCTGGCGGGGGGAGCCGTTCATCGTGCTGGCCGAATACGAAGGCTGGCTGCGGGTGGAGTACACCGGTGGCCGAGCGCCGGTGGCCCGCTCGCTAGGAATGGAAGAGTTTGAATATGGGGTCTATCAGGGCTGGGTGCCCGCCGCCGAGGTGACCGACCTGCGGGAAGTGCGGATCTGACCGCCGGCGGCGGTCACCCGGTCACGGTTTGGCCCAGCGCAGTATCTCCGCCGCGATCAACTCCGGGCACTCCACATGCGGGAAGTGCCCGACCCCGGACAGCAGCCGCCACTCGTACTCGGCGATCACGTACCGGCCGGAACCCAAGGCGGTACGGGGCAGCACCGCGGTGTCCAGCTCCCCGTGCAGTTGCAGGGTGGGAGTGACCATCGGTTGCTGCAACAGCTTCACGAACCGGTAACCGTGCAACCGCAGCACGGACCGGAACGCCCACCGGTACGCCTCCAGCGCGCAGAACGCCGCCTGCGGGATCTGCATCGCCTGCCGGCACTTCGCCTCGTAGTCGGCGAAATCCGGGGAGGACACCCATCGCGGGCCACCCCACCGCCGGAGGAACTCACCCACCATCCGGGCGTTGTTGCGGGTCAACAGGTGCTCGTATCGGGGTAACTGGAAGCGCAGCACGGGAGAGGCGGCCGCGAACTGTCCCCGCGGATCCGCCACCACCGCCGCCCGCATCCGCAGCGGATGGGCGGCACCGGTCACCACCAACCGGCGCACCAGCTTGGGGTGGAACGCCGCCGCGGTCCAGGCCATCATTCCGCCGTAGCCCGCGCCCACCAGCACCGCCGAACGCTCCCCGAGCGCCCGGATCAGGCCGGTAGCGTCGGCGGCCATGGTGTACCCGTCATACCCCCGAGGAGGCTTGTCCGACGCCCCGTACCCACGCAGGTCCACCGCGACCGCCCGGTAGCCGGCTTCCGCCACGAGCGGCAGCACCTTGTGCCAGGCCCACCAGAACTCCGGGAATCCGTGCAGGAACATCACCATCGGCCCGGTTCCCGCCTCCACCACATGGAACCGGCTGCCGTTGGCGTTGACGAACCGGTGGGTCCAGGGTCCGTCGATCAGGACACAGCTGTCGTCCACGACCACCACGCCACCGTACCGGGTGCCGCCAACCCGCGCGCCAATCTGAAGATCACGATTGGGATACCGGCGGGGGCTGGCTAGGGTGAGGCGCATGGATCTTCCGCTGGTGTCGGTGCGGGGCACTCCCGCCGAGTGTGGGGAGGCGTACGGGGCGGCCGCCAGGGAGCAAATCCAGGCGAACCTGGCCGCATACCGGCGGCGGTTCGCCGACCAGGCCGGGCTCGACGAGGTTGGCCTGGCCGCCGCCGGGGAGGCGTTCCGGGACGCCACCGTCGCCCACCACCCCCGGATCGCGGCGATGCTGGACGCGGTCGCGGGCGGGGCGGGAGTGTCCCGGTCAGAGCTGTACGCGCTGAACGCCCGCACCGAGCTGCTGTACGGGCAGCCCGGCGAGCAGGAATGCACCGCGATCGGGGTGCTGGGGACCCACACCGCCACCGGGCATCTATTGCTGGCCCAGAACTGGGACTGGCATCCGGATCAACGCCAGGCGGTGCTGCTGCTGGAGACCATCGACGAGCACGGGCACCGGGTACTGACCATGACCGAGGCCGGCATGCTGGCCAAGACCGGGCTGAACTCCGCCGGGCTCGGCCAGTGCCTCACCATGCTGATCTGTGACCGAGATGGGCGCACCGACCCGGCCGGGGTGCCGTACCACGTCCTGGCCCGGGCCACGTTGGAGGCGGACTCGCTGGGGTGGGCGATCCGGGCGGCCTGCCGTACCCCCCGGAACGCCTCCATCAACCTGCTGCTCGGTCAGGCCGGCGACCCGGTGTATGGAGATCCCGCGATCGGGGGCGAGCTGATCGACCTGGAGCTGGTGCCGGGAGAGGTGGGCTGGCTGAACCCAGTGGACGGCGCGATCACCCACGCCAACCACCTGGAGACCCGCCTCTCGGTGCGGGACGGGCAACCGGACCTAGGCGGCTCGTCGCTGTTCCGCTCCGCCCGGGCCCGTCGACTGCTGTCCGGCGCACTGGCCACCGGCAAAGTCGCGGTCCCGGACGTGATCCGGGTGCTGAGCGACCATGCGAGTTTCCCGCACTCCATCTGCCGGCACCACGATCCGCGCTTGCCGGAGTTGGAGCATTCGCAGACCGTGTGCACGGTGGTGCTTGATCTGGACGCGCGCCGGTTCGGGGTGACCAGCGGCCCACCGTGCAGTCATGACCTGACCTGGTACGAGCTGGCGTCCGACTAACCCGGACGCCGGCCCGGCCGCAGCGGGCCGATCGGCCGGCTCCGGCGCGCATCCTCCTGACCCGGGCCGCGCCGCTTCCCCACACGGAGGAAGCGGCGCGGCCGTTTGTCGACGATGCGGCGGTCAGGCAGGATCCCCGTCGCCGTGTCGGGTCAGTCGTCGCTCGGCGGGTTGGCCCGCAGCCCGGCGGCGATCAGGTCCATCACCGACGAGTCCTGCAGCGTGGTGACGTCACCCAGTGAACGGTTCTCCGCCACATCCCGCAGCAGCCGTCGCATGATCTTGCCGGAGCGGGTCTTCGGCAGCTCCGGCACCACCAGGATCTGCCGGGGCTTGGCGATCGGCCCCAGGGTGCGGGCCACGTGATCGCGTAGTTCGGTCATGAGCGCGGGCGAGCCCTCCTGCTCTCCCCGCAGGATCACGAACGCCACGATCCCTTGCCCGGTGACCGGGTCACTGGCGCCCACCACGGCTGCTTCCGCGACCGCGGGGTGGCTCACCAGCGCCGACTCCACTTCGGTGGTGGAGATGTTGTGGCCGGATACCAGCATCACATCGTCCACCCGGCCCAGCAGCCAGATGTCACCGTCGGCGTCACGCTTGGCGCCGTCGCCGGCGAAGTACAGCCCCTTGAACCGGGACCAGTAGGTGTCGATGTACCGCTGGTCGTCACCCCAGACCGTCCGCAGCATGGCCGGCCACGGTTCCCGCAGCACCAGGTAGCCACCGCCGCCCGGCGGCACCGACTCGCCCTGGTCGTCCACCACGTCCGCCACCACCCCGGGTAGCGCCTGCATCGCCGAACCGGGCTTCGTCGCGCTCACCCCTGGGAGCGGAGAGATCAGGATGGCGCCGGTCTCGGTCTGCCACCAGGTGTCCACCACGGGGCAGCGGTCACCGCCGATGTGCTTCCGGTACCACATCCACGCTTCCGGGTTGATCGGCTCACCCACCGAGCCGATCAGGCGCAATGAGGACAGGTCGAACTTGGCGGGGATGTCCTCACCCCACTTGGCGAAGGTCCGAATGGCGGTGGGAGCGGTGTACAGGATGGTGATCCGGTACTTCTGGACCAGCTCCCAGAATCGGCCCCGGTGCGGGGTGTCGGGGGCGCCCTCGTACATCACCGAGGTGGCGCCGTTGGCCAACGGTCCGTACACGATGTACGAGTGGCCGGTGACCCATCCGATGTCGGCGGTGCACCAGTAGACGTCGGTCTCCGGCTTGAGGTCGAACACCGCGTGGTGGGTCCAGGCCACCTGGGTGAGGTACCCACCGGTGGTGTGCAGAATGCCCTTCGGCCGTCCGGTGGTGCCGCTGGTGTAGAGGATGAACAGGGGATGCTCGGCGTCGAACGGCTCCGCTTCATGCTGGTCGGACGCGACCTCGACCGTCTCGTGCCACCAGAGGTCCCGGTCGGTGTGCCAGTTCACCTCCTGGCCGGTCCGGCGGACCACCAGCACCTTCTCCACACTGGGGGTCTGGGTGACCGCCTCGTCCACCACGGCCTTGAGCGCCAACGGTTTGCCGCGACGGTAGCCACCATCCGCAGTGATCACTACTTTGGCGCCGGCGTCGTTGATCCGGCCCGCGAGCGCCGCTACCGAGAACCCGCCGAACACCACCGAGTGGGTGGCGCCGATCCGGGCGCAGGCCAGCATGGCCACCGGCAGTTCCGGAATCATCGGTAGGTAGATCGCCACCCGGTCACCGGCCCGTACCCCCAACGCGGTCAGGGCGTTGGCGGCCTGGCACACCTGCCGGTGTAGTTCGGCGTAGGTGATGGTGCGGGTGTCCCCGGGCTCCCCTTCCCAGTGGTAGGCGACCCGGTCGCCGCGGCCCGCCGCCACGTGCCGATCCAGGCAGTTGTAGGCCACGTTCAGCTTCCCGCCCACGAACCACTTGGCGAACGGCGGGTTGGACCAGTCCAGCACCTGCTCCCACCGGGCGGCCCAGTCCAGCCGATCGGCGGCGCGTTCCCAGAATCCGAGCCGGTCCGCCTCGGCCTGCTGGTACGCCTCGGCGGTGACGTTGGCCGCCGCAGCGAACTCGGCCGGGGGCGGAAATCGGCGGCTCTCCTGCAGGAGATTCTCCAGCGCGTGCTTCTCCGTGGTCATCTGGTGGCTCCCTCGGCTGGTCGGGACAATGTTTCCGTTACCGTACGACGGTGGAAGATCCGCTGACTAGGTTGCAGGCGCTGCCAGAAGTCGCTCCCGCCCTCGATCGGGCCCGAGCCGCGGTGGACGCCGCCTACCGAGACCGAGTCCTGCGTCGCCACGGCGGCCCCGTCGCCGCCGAGGTCAGCCTGCGGGCGGCGGTGGCCAGTGCCGCGTTGGAGGGCAGTCGGTATGACCTGGCCGAGGTACGGACCGGCACGATTACCGACCCGGTGCTGCAAGGGGCGCTGCGGTGCGCGGAGGCGTTGCCGGGATTGATCGACCGATGGCGGGGTGCTCCTCGCCAGGTATTGGCCCGGCTGCACGTGCTGGCTGCCCGCGGGGCGGTGCCCGACGAGTCATTGGGGCGTCCGAAAGCCGAGCCGGAGCTCTCCGCCCGATTGGATGCGCTGGTGGAGCTGGTGATCACCCCGGGGGGCGCCGGTGGCGGCTCCGGGCTGCTGCGGGCGGCGGTGGTGCACGGTGAACTGTTGACCTTGCGGGCGTTTCCTGGGCCGAACGGTGTGCTGGCCCGGGCAGCGGCCCGGTTGGAACTGATGGCCAGTGGGTTCGATCCGCGCGGGCTGGTGCTGGTGGAGGAGGTCCACCTGGCACGGGAGCCGGAGTACATAGGCAGTTCCGGAGCGTTCGCCACCGGCACCCCGGACGGGGTGCGGTCCTGGCTGCGGCACTGTGCGCTCGCTGCGGAGCAGGGTGCCGAGCGGTTAGCGGACCTACTCAGTCAGTGGCGGTGACCGTCACGCCCCCGGCTGCCCGGGGTGCCAAGGCTGGGACGGTCCAGGGTGGCCCGGCTGGTTGTGCCCGCCCGGCGCGGGCTGCCAGCCGGGATACTGCCCCGGGGCCGGAGGTTGTCCGGGCCCGGGGTGCTGCCCGGGGACGGGCGGCTGTCCCGGATAGGGGGGACCGGCTGGCGGCTGCCCCGGGTAGTACGGCGCCCCGCCGGGGGGCGAACCCACCTGCCAGGCCGCGGCCGGAGCTCCCCCAGGCTGCCCGGTGAGCGGGATCGCGGGGCCGACGTTGAAGTGGTTGAGCAAGGCGCCGGTCAGGAGCAGCAACGCTCCCAGCAGCATCAGAATGGAGCCCCATCCGGTCTTGAGGGAAACGTCCGTCGGGCTCAGCATCGAGTGCGCTTCAGCCAACCGGCGGGTGCCCACCACCGGGTGCTTGCTGGAAGAGACCATCCCCAGTAGCACCAGGGTGGTGAACAGCGCCATGCCCACCTCGAGCTGACGCAGTCGGAACCCGGCCACCTGCGGATCCCGAGCGAGCACGAACCGGAGTACGGTGCTGATCGCGGTCAACACCGCTGCCCCGATGACGAACAGGGTCAGCGGCATCATGAACGTCTCCAGCGACCAGGCGCTGAACGCCATCGACACGTCTATCTGTCGGTACAGCTCGCGGGTCTGGTCGTCGTACTGGACGAACGGGGCGAATGAAAAGGCAAACACGACCAGCGTGCCGACCAGGACCGCGAAATCTCCGATCCGAACCACCCGAGCGGATGGGGGTGCTGCCGGAGGCGCAGCCGGAGAGGAGGGCGGGAACTGGGGAGCGCCCGGCGACTGGGGCGGATAAGGATACGCAGAATGGGTCACCGGGTCAGCCTAACCAGGCTGCGCCACCCGGCGATCGCTCCACGATGTATCACTCCACAATGGATGCGATGCGGGTGTGGGAACGGCGCACATCGGCGTGACGACACCTCCAGTGGAGGTGCCGCCACGACCGGGCCGACCGGGCTACCAAGCGTGCACTTCCATCCAGTCATCGCCGGTCCTTGCGGTCCCGACGCGACCCGCCGTTCGCGTGGCTGCTCGCCGCGTGGGTACCCGGCGGTCCGGCCCGGAGTCCGGTCACCCGGAGTCCTATCTCCTGTGTACGCCGAATCTGGGCCGGCTGCCAGGGTTGCCGCCGAACCTGTGACGGCAGAGGCAACTTCCCGCTTCGGTAGCAGAGCGGAGGTCCAGGGTCGGATGCGACTGATCTCCTCCGATACGCCTTCCGGCCGCGCCGCGATCGGTGGTGACCGATCGCCCCTGGTGAGCTAGCTGTCGCCGGTCAGCGCGCCGCCAGGGCCCGGGTCCGCCGCCGTCGCCCGTACCACGCCAGCCCCACGGCGATCCCCACCCCCACGCCCAGCGCGGCCGCGACCGGCACCGCCCGGCTGCCCCGGAGGCGGATCCGGAGCGGCACCGGGTGCCGGAACTCCCGGATCTCCCAACCCCGCTCCAACGCAGCGCGGCGCAGCGCCCGATCCGGGTTGACCGCGGTGGGATGCCCCACCGCCGACAGCAGCGGCAGATCGCTGATGGAGTCGGAGTAGGCGTACGAGCGGGCCAAGTCGTACCCCCGCTCGGCGGCCAGTTGCTGGACCGCCTCGACCTTCGCCTCCCCGGCGGCGTAGAACTCGATCTCACCGGTGTAGCGGCCGTCCGCCACCGCCATCCGGGTCGCGATCACGTGCTCGATGCCGAGCAGCGACGCGATGGGGCGGACGATCTCTTCCCCGGAGGCGGAGACCAGGACCACGTCTCGCCCCGCCGCCCGGTGCTGCGCGATCAACTCGCCCGCCTCGGCATAGATGTACGGGTTGATCAACTCGTCGAGGGTCTCGGCCACGATCTGGCTGACTTGCTCGACCGACCAACCGGCGCACAGTCGGGTGAGGTAGTCACGCATCCGCGCCATCGCCGCCTCATCTGCGCCGCCTAGTCGAAACATGAGCTGCGAATACGCCGCCTTGACCACGTCCCGACGGCGGATCAACCCGTCGCGGTAGAAGGGTCGGCCGAACGCAAGCACGCTCGATTTGGCGATGACCGTACGGTCCAGATCGAAGAAAGCGGCACTTCGGCGCACGGCGGCAGTCTAATCCGCCGGGCCGACAGTCGCCTGCGACGCGACGAACGGTCGGGTGCGTGCGGGCCGCTCGACCGAGAATGCTAAGGTCGCCCGACAACGACCCCTCAGCGACGAGCCATCGGATTCGCGCCGCGAGGTTGTTCCGGGATGACGCTCCGTCACCCGTGTGACCCTCAGCGGTTGCCTGTGCAGCCGTTGAGTGGGTTCGGCTCTTCCCCCCGGAGCCGGCCCTGAGGTGACCCCCACCTACCCCCCGGGTGGGGGTCGCCCTCTTCTAAGGCACTGTTTCCGCTGTTCCCGCCATCCGCTCCGGGCTGTGCGTGGCCGCGGCCGGTCCCCCGACTGATGCCGACCCGATCGACCCCGGGCCGGTGCGGAGCCACCGCCGCTATAGCAGATCCGTGGGTGGTGCGGTGGTTGTCCACAACCGCTGGTTGTCCACAGGTCACGGGTGGCGGCGCTGGAGTAGGTGGGCCGATTACCCCACGGTGGTGGCACACCGACCCGTGGGAGGCCGATATGACGATCCGGAGCACCACCGTCCCCCGCCCGCTGGTGGTGACCGCTGACGAGCGACTCCTCGACGACCTGCTCCGACTGGCGGCCGCCGGCGGGGTGGAGCCTGACGTGGCCGCCGATCCGATAGCGGCGCGGGCCCGGTACTCGACCGCGCCGTTGGTCGTGATCGGGGTGGATCAAGCGTTCGCGTGTCGTCGGGCCCAACTGCCCCGCCGGACCGACGTCGTGCTGGTAGCCGGTCCAGGCGGTCCGCCGGACCCATGGGAGCGGGCAGAGGCGGTCGGCGCCGGCCACGTGGCACTCCTGCCGGTCGGGGAGGCCTGGTTGGTGGAGCGGTTCGCCAGCTGCCGATCCCGTCGCCCTCCCGCTCCGGTCGTGGCGGTGCTGGGTGGCCGGGGAGGTGCGGGTGCGAGTGTGCTGGCCACCGGCCTGACGGTAACCGCGGCCAACCTGGGCCGGCGGGCGCTGTTGGTCGACGGCGATCCGCTCAGCGGTGGACTGGACCTGCTCCTTGGGTGGGAGGACGACCAAGGGTTGCGCTGGCCGGAACTTACCTCCGCGAGCGGCCAGGTGGACCCGGCTCGGTTCCTCGCCGCCCTGCCGGGGCGGGGAGAACTGGCGGTGGTGTCGTTTGATCGGCGGGATCTCCCGGCGATGCCGGCGGAAGCGATGACCGCGGTGCTGGCCGCCGGCCGAGCGGCGCGGGACTTGGTCGTCGTGGACTTGCCCCGACACCTGGATGAGGCCGCCACGGCCGCGCTGCAGGCGGCTGACCAAGGCCTGCTGGTGGTGCCGGCCGAGGTACGGGCGGTCGCCGCCGCCGCAAAGGTGGTCACTCGGGCCACCGCACACTGCGCCCAGCTGCGGATCGTTGTCCGCGGTCCGGCACCGGGTCAACTGTCTGGAGAGGACATTGCCGATGCGTTAGGGCTGCCGTTAGCCGGCACCCTGCGGCCGGAGGCGGGCCTGCCGGCGGCGCTGGAGGGTGGCCTGCCCCCTACCGCTAGTGGGCGAGGGCCCTTGGCGGTGCTGTGCCGGCGGCTGGTGAGCGAGCTGTGCCGACCGGAACCGGCGGTGGCCGCATGACCGGCGCGGCCGCGGCGGTGGGCGCCGCTGGTGGTTCCCCGATCCTGCCGTCCACCACAGTGGCGGAGCTGACCGGGCAGCTCCGCCAGCGGTTCGTGGATCGCCGCGTGCCGGCCTCTGGGGCAGCGGTGGTGGCGGCGGTGAGCGAACAACCGGTGGCGGCGGCGCTCGGTAGCACCGCGCTGCTGCAGCTATCCGGGCAGGTGCATGCCGACCTGGTGGGCACCGGGCCGCTGGCGCCGCTGCTAGCCGACCCCGAGGTGACCGACATTCTGGTTAACCGAGACACCGTGTGGGTGGACCGGGGGCAGGGGCTGCGACGCGCCGAGGTGTCGGTCGGCTCACCTGAGCAGGTGCGACGGTTGGCGCAACGGTTGGCCGCGGCCGGGGGTCGGCGACTGGACGACAGCAGCCCGTGTGTGGACGTGATGCTGCAGGATGGCAGCCGGTTGCACGCGGTCCTGCCGCCGGTGGCGGTCGACGGTCCTTACCTATGCCTGCGCACGTTCCGGCCCCGGCCGTTTCAGCTGGCCGACTTGGTGGCAGCCGGCACGGTTTCAGAGCCGGTGGCGGAGGTACTGGCGGCGATCGTCGCCGCCCGGCTGGCCTATCTGGTCACGGGCGGTACGGGCGGTGGCAAGAGCACCCTGTTGGCGACGCTGTTGTCGTTGGTGCCGCCCGATGAGCGGATCGTGGTGGTGGAAGATGCCGCGGAGCTTCGTCCGGCCCACCCTCACGTGGTGTCACTACAGACCCGCACCGCCAATGTGGAGGGTGCCGGCGAAGTCGGCCTGCGGGAGTTGGTCAGACATGCCCTGCGCATGCGGCCGGACCGGCTGGTGGTGGGGGAGTGCCGTGGCGCCGAGATCGTGGATCTGCTGGCGGCGCTGAACACCGGCCATGAGGGCGGAGCCGGGACGCTGCATGCCAACACCCCGGCGGACGTGCCGGCTCGGCTCGAGGCATTGGGACTGCTGGGTGGCCTTCCGCGCGCGGTCCTGCATGCGCAGGTAATCGCCGCTCTGCAGGTAGTGGTGCATGTGCGACGAGAGCCGGGGCGCCGAGTGGTGGACGCGATCTGCCTGCTGCTGCCCGAGGGACCGGAGCGATTGGTCACCGCGGTACCGGCCTGGCGGCGAGGAGGCGGAGTGGGGCCGGCGGGGCCGGTGCTGGGCAGGATGCTGCGGGACCGAGGGGTGGCGGTGCCGCCGTTGCTGGTTGGCGGGGGTGAGCGGTGACTCCCGCAAGCAGCGGGCAGGCGCTGGTGACCGTAGTGGCGGCCGTGTGTCTGGTGCTCGCCGCCGGGGTGGTCGGCTGGCCTACGCGCCCGGGTCGGGCCCGATCGCGTCGGGTATTGGCCACGCTCCGCCGGTCACTCCATACCTCGCCTTCACCCCCGTCTTGGTGGCGGAGACTGCGCCGGCATCCGGCGATCACCCGTCCCGGTCCTCGAGAAATGGCCGCAGTGGTGGTGGCGCTGGCCGCTGCGGCCACCGGCCTGGCCGGCCCGGTGGCCGGGTTGCTGATCGCCGGATACACCGGGTTGGCAGCGCGGGGGCTGCACCAGCACCGGCTCCGACAGGCGCACGCCGCTGCCCGGGCCGACCTGCTGGAGCGGTTGGCGGTGGCGGCCAGCAACCTGCGCGCGGGCCTGCCCCCGATGGCCGCGTTGGCGGCCGCGGAGGCGGGGACCAGCCGGCCCCACCCACCATCGGCTGCATCAAGCCCTCCCGCCAGCTCGAGCCCTCCCGCAACCGGAAGCGGCCCCACCGCCGCGCTGTCCGCACGGCTAGCAGCCGCAGTGCGACTGGCCGAGCGGACCGGCGCTCCGCTTGCGGACGTATTGGAGCGGATCGAAGTGGATGGTCGCAGCGCCGATCGGGCCCGGGCCGCGGCCGCCGGGCAGATCGCCGGGGCGCGGGCCACCACCTGGCTGCTGGCCGGATTGCCGCTGGGCGGAGTCGGCCTGGGGTACGCGATCGGAGCGGACCCGCTGGCGGTGCTGCTGCATACGCCCCTCGGGGCGGTGTGCGCGGTGACCGCGATCGGACTGCAACTGGCTGGCCTGGCGTGGTCGGCGCGGATCACCCGACTCGATCACCAGCTACCGATCTGACCGGAGGCAGTGTGTCCGATGTGGTCATCTCACTAGGGCTCGCAGCGGCCAGCGCCGCGGCGGTCCTGCTGGTGACGACAGTATCCCGACTGATGGGCTGGTCGGGCCAGCGGCGCCGGCGAATGGCGCCACCGGAGAGTGGGGCGGGAGCGTCATCGACCGGAGCGACCACCATGCGCAGCGGTGGTGAGCGCACATCAGCGATCCGCGCTGGCCATCGGCGGCTGGTGGCGGGCCTGGTCGGCGTGGCGGTGGCGCTGGGGCTCGGCGGCGGAGTCGGACTGGTGCTCGGGTTAGGCGCAGCGGTCGTCTGCGATCGGGCGATTCATCGCTGGGGCCGAGGCCGGACGCCGGTGGCGGCGCCCGGGGCGGCCGACCTCCCGCTAGCCGCGGATCTACTGGCGGTCGCCCTGAAAGGGGGAGCCCCGGTGCCGCAGGCAGTAGCAGCGGTCGCGGAGGCCCTGCCCGGACCGCTCGGCGCGCGGATGGACCGGGTGGCGCGGCTGTTGGCGCTCGGGGCGACCCCCGAAGAGGCTTGGGCGGAGCTGCTGCCGGTGCCAGGAGCGCGCCGGTTGGTGCGGGCGGCGGTCGCCAGCGCCGAACATGGTGGCGCGCTCGCCGGGCTGCTCACCCGGCTCGCCGATGACCTGCGCGCCGACCGGCTGATCGCTGCGGACGCGGCCGCCCGGCGGGCCGGGGTGCTGATCGTGCTGCCGCTGGGCCTCTGCTTCCTGCCCGCCTTCATGCTCGCCGGCCTCGTGCCGGTGATCGTCGCCGTCCTCGGCGACGTCCTGTAAGTACCGATCGACCACGTGGAGGAGGAAACGTGTCGTTCATTCATCGCATCCGGGGCCGCCTGCGGGAAGACGCGGGCATGAACACCGCCGAGTACGCCGTCGGCACCCTCGCCGCGGTGGCCTTCGCGGGAATCCTGCTGGCCGTGGTGACCAGCGACCCGGTCCAGGCGGCGCTGCAGGCAGTGCTGGAGCGGGCGCTGCAGTGACCCAACCGGAGACGGCGGTCGCGGCGCCAACGACCGCCGGTCGACGTCGGACCGGCGATCGAGGATCGGCGACCGCGGAACTGGCGGTAGGGCTACCAGCGCTGATGCTGTTGCTGATCACCGGTGTGACGGCGGTAGGGGCGGTCACCACCCGGCTCCAATGTGTCGACGCGGCGCGGGACGCGGCCCTGGCGGCAGCCCGGGGAGAACCCGGCGCGGTGGCCGGCCAGCGGTCCGCCCCCGAGGGGGCGGAGGTCACGGTGCAGGTGAGTGGGGACCTGGCTACCGCCACTGTCACCGCACCCATCCCGCTGCTGGGGAGCCGATTCCCGGCCCTGACCGTGCGTGCGTCGGCGGTGGCGGCGGTCGAACCCGGCCCGCCGGAGCCGGCGCCGTGACCGGCCACCACTCCCAGGGCGGGGCCCGAGCTCGGGGGCGAGGTGGGGTGTGCCGCCAGCACTCCCCACCCAGACGGCGAGGACGGTCCAGCTCCGACCGGGGCTCCGCGTCGGTGCTGGTGCTCGCGGTCGGGTTGGTGCTGCTGACGGCCGGGATGGTAGGGGCAGCGGTCGGGACCGCGATCGTCGCCCGCCACCAGGCCCAGGTCGCTGCCGACTTCGCGGCGCTGGCGGGAGCGGCGTACGCGATCAACGGGGAAACGGTCGCCTGCGCCCGCGCCGGTGAGTTGGCCACCGCCAACGGTGCCCAACTCACCGGCTGCCGCCTCGACGGGCTCGACCTGGCGGTCACCGTGGCGGTGCCAGTGACCGGGCCAGCGGCCGTGGCGGGCCCCGCCACCGCCACCGCCCGCGCAGGGCCGATCCGCTCCCCCACCACCTCGGGATGAGCGTCACCCGTGGCCCCAGTCAGCGCGCTGGGGCCACGGGTGGCCGCATAGCATCAGGGCGGCGACCGGTAGGGGGACAAGCGTGGAACTGGTGCACACAGGCAAGGTTCGGGACATCTACCTGGACGGCGACGACCTGATCCTGGTCGCCTCCGACCGGGTGTCGGTCTACGACGTGGTGCTACCCACCCCGATCCCGGACAAGGGCCGGATCCTCACCCAGCTGTCACTGTGGTGGTTCGAACAGCTCGCCGACCTCGTACCCCACCATGTGATCTCCGCCGACGACGTGCCGGCGGAGTGGGCGGGCCGGGCCATCCGGTGCCGACGGTTGCGAATGGTGCCGGTGGAGTGCATCGCCCGCGGTTACCTGGCCGGCTCCGGCCTGCGGGAATACCAGAGCCAGCAGGCGATCAGCGGGGTGCCGCTGCCGCCCGGGCTGGTGGAGGGTTCCCGACTACCGGAGCCGATCTTCACCCCGACCACCAAGGCCGCGGTGGGGGAGCACGACGAATCCATCACCGCCGAGCAGGTGGCGGCCACGGTCGGGACGGACGCCGCCGCGGAACTGGCCCGACTCACCTTGGCCATCTACCAGCGCGGGGCCGCCCTCGCGGCCGAGCGAGGCATCATCGTGGCAGACACCAAACTGGAGTTCGGCTGGGCGCCCGACGGCACCCTCGTGCTCGCCGACGAGGTGCTCACCCCAGACTCGTCCCGGTTCTGGCCTGCCGACGACTGGCAGCCCGGCCGACCACAGCACGCATTCGACAAACAGTTCCTGCGGGACTGGGCCCGCAGCACCGGTTGGGACCGCACCTCACCGGCGCCTGAGGTGCCACCAGAGATCGTCGAAGCCACCCGCGCGCGCTACCTCGAGGCGTACGAACGGATCACCGGTCAACGCTGGTCCGCCTGAGCGTCCGCCACCCCCACGAAGCCGCGCAGTTGCCCCGCCTCACCCGGAGAGGGCGGCGAGTACCACCTCAAGCGTGGCGATCGCGTGCGGTTTGGACAGCGGCTGATTACCGTTGCCGCACTTGGGAGACTGGATGCAGGCCGGGCAGCCGGCCTCGCAGGCACATTCGGCGATCACGTCCCGGGTGGCCGTGAGCCACGCCACCGCCGCCTGGTAGGCGCGTTCCGCGAATCCGGCCCCGCCCGGGTGGCCATCGTAGACAAACACCGTCGGCGCACTGGTGTCCGCGTGCCGAGCGGTGGACAGGCCACCGATGTCCCACCGGTCGCACGTGGCCACCAGCGGCAGCAAGCCGATCGCGGCATGCTCGGCGGCATGCAGTGCGCCGGGCACCTCCTCCTCCGGCACCCCGGCCCGCGCCAACGCCTGCGGCGAGACGGTGAACCACACCGCCATGGTGGACAGCTGCCGGGGCGGCAGATCGAGCGGGAACGTCCCGACGATCTCACCGGTGCCCAGCCGCCGCCGCTGATAAGACACCACCTGGTTGGTGACCTCCACCTCACCCAGGAACAGCCCGACCGGGCCAGCGTCGGTGTAGTCGCGGACCGCCGCCACGGTCAGGTCGGTGATGTCCCGGGCATGGGTGGACCAGTCCGGGCTCTCCGGGTGCACCAACGCCACCCCGTCCGCCAAATCCAGCGCGTCGACCACGTACGACACCCCCTGGTGCAGGTAGACCGCCCCGGGGTGCAGCAGTGGGTGCGCGGAGCCCGCATCCACCGTGCCCAACAGTCGACCGCTGCCGTTCTCCACCACCGCCACCGGCGCCCCGCCGGTACCCCGCAGGTCGATCTCCGGCCGGTCCCGGCCCACCCAGTACCAGCCGGTGGGGCGGCGGCGCAGCAGCCGGGCCGCGGTCAGCGCCTCGATCGCCTCCACGGCGGCCGGCCCGCCGAACTGGGCCAGGTCCGCCTCGGTCAGCGGGGCTTCCGCCGCGGCCGCGGCCAGGTGCGGCCCCAGCACGTACGGGTTGGTGGGATCCAGCACGGTGGCCTCCACCGGGGCACCGAACAGCGCCTCCGGGTGATGCACCAGATAGGTATCCAGCGGGTCGTCCCGGGCCACCAGCACGCACACCGCGTCCTGCCCGGCCCGACCCGCCCGGCCCGCCTGCTGCCACAGGGACGCCAGCCGCCCCGGGTACCCGCACAGCACCACCGCGTCCAGGCCCACCAGGTCCACCCCGAGCTCCAGGGCGTTGGTGGTGGCCAGCCCGAGCAAGTCCCCGGTGCGTAGCGCCTGCTCCAAGGCCCGCCGCTCCTCCGGCAGGTAGCCGCTGCGGTAGGCCGCCACCCGGTTACCCAGCCCCGGCACCACCTCGTCCAGCGCCCGGGCGGCCGAGGCCGCCACCACCTCCGCTCCCCGCCGGGAGCGGACGAACGCCAGCGTACGAATGTCCTGGGTGACCGCGTCAGCGAGCAGATCCGCGGTCTCCGCGAGCGCGGACCGCCGTATCGGCTGCTCCGCCGCGATGACGTCCCCCGCGCCAGCGGGGGTGTCCTCCGCTGGCGTTCGGGCGGACGGCACCGCCGGACCGGCGTCGGGGGTGGCCGCCAGCAGCGGTGGCTCCCACAGCACGAAGGTGATCGCGCCACGAGGCGAGGCGTCCTCGGTGACCGCCTCCACCTCCACTCCGGTGAGTCGCGAGGCGGCCGAGGCCGGGTCGCCAGCGGTGGCGGAGGCGAGCAGGAACACCGGTTCGGTCGCCAGCCGCCGCAGCCGGCGCAGCACCTGCGCCACATGGGAGCCGAACACCCCCCGGTAGGCGTGGCACTCGTCGACCACCACATACGCCAGCCGGCGCAAGAACTGCCGCCAGGCGCGGTGCCCAGGCAGGATGCCGTGGTGGAGCATGTCGGGGTTGGTCAAGATGAAGCGTCCGTGCGCCCGCAACCACTCCCGCTCCTCGCGCGGGGTGTCCCCGTCGTAGCAGCCGGCCCGGACCCCCGGCAGCGCGAGCTCGGTCACCGACCGCAGCTGATCAGCGGCGAGCGCCTTGGTGGGGGCCAGATAGAGTACGGTGGCTCTGGGATCGGTCAGCAGCCGGGACAGCGCCGGCACCAGGTACGCCAACGATTTGCCGGAGCCGGTGCCGGTGGCCACTACCACGTGTCGGCCCTGCCAAGCCAGCTCGGCGGCGCGCGCCTGGTGCGCCCACGGTCGGGTCACCCCTCGGGCGGCCAACGCCGCCCGCAGCGGGTCCGGCACCCAGTCCGGCCAGTCGGCGGGGGTGCCGGTTCGGGCCGGGAGGTGCTCCACGTGGGTGATCCGGCCGTCGCCGTAGCGGGCACGCAGCAGGTCAAGCAGCGTGCCGGCGGCCGGATCGGTGCGGGTCACGCTGGTACTGTGCCACCTCCGCGGGTCGCCGGCCTACCCCGCCCTCGGTGGTCATTCCGACAAGCGGCCGGATGGGGGTCGATGCCGGTAGATGTTCCGGTGTCACCAGCCCGCGTTGGATCGCTGCTGTGGCCAACGTCTCTTTCCGCCAATTCCGTCGGGCCGCGCCCGCTCCGGTTGGTGGTCGAAGCCGGAGTTTGTCCAGCAGGTAGTCGATATGGGAGTCGACAGCCCGGGCCGAGAGCGACAGCCCACGCTGACGTAGCCGGTGGGCGATCTCCGCGGAGGTCGGCAGCGGCGGCGGGGTTGTGGACCGGGCGCTGCTGGCCGGGCGCAGTCGCGGCTCACACAGCGCGACCAGCACCGCGAAGTAGGTGGTGGTGGGGTCGAGCAGGTGCTGCGATCGGTGTTCGGCCAGCGCCGGACAACCGGTCGGGGGTGGCGGGGGCGACGTGGGCTCCGGCCCGAACACCGTCAGCAGCGGGTGCTCGGCGGTGGATACCCGGGAAAGTTCGAAGGGGATGACCGCGAGGCGCCCCGCCCTAATGGTGATCATGTCGTGCGGCCGCTCCAGGTCGGTGACCACCAGGTCTTCCCGGCCGTAGTTGACCAGGCGCCAGTGGTCGGTACCGGCGCTGATGCAGCCGACTACCGCCGCCGGTGTGCCGGGCAGGACCAAGTCGTACCGGCATCCGTCGCAGCGGCAGCTACCAAAGTCCAGTTGGGTTTCCGGAGCTAAATGCCGCACCACCGAGGAATCGCTCACCAGTTGCACGCTGATCACCGGCAGCATTCCGTACTCCCGTGAGCTTTCGCTGATCACTCACCGGTAATAGTGCTGCCATGACTTTCGTCCTGGTTTCACGGCGGTTACAGTGCCCAGGTAATCCATCCAATCTGGATGGCAACTGCCCTGTTCAACAGGCCTGGGAAGGATGCGCTGATGAGCGTCAGCATCCGGGTTTTCGGGACTATGGAGATAGTCCATAGTGATCGAGACGTCCGCAAAATCCAGCAGTTGACCTCCCGACCCCGGCGAGTGTTGCTTGGCTTGCTGTTGGCGCACCAGGGCAGAGTGGTCTCCAGTGACCGGCTGGCGGAAGCGATGTGGCCGACGATCCGGCCGGTGACTCCGGGCAAGAGCCTTCAGGTGCAGGTGCATCGGCTGCGCCGGTCGCTGGGGCCGGAGGCGACGCTCCAGTTCCGTCCGCCCGGATATTCGCTGTTCGTCCCAGACGAGCAGGTGGATCTGCGCCAGTTTGAACGGCTGTTGGCCCAGGCGCGTGCGGCGTGGCAGGCCGGGAACCTCGGGGAGGCAGCGGCGCGATACCGGCAGGGACTGGCACTGTATCGGGGACCAGCGTTCCACGGCTTGGACGAGGTGGAGGAGCTGGTCTTCGAGGCCCGTCGGCTGGCGGAGCTACGCGTGGGAGCGCTGGCGGACCGGATAACGGTGGAGCTGGCGTTGGGGCGGCACCCCGAGTTGGTGGCCGAGCTCCGGGCGCTGGTGGCTAAATATCCCTTGCAGGAGCGGTTTCGGGCTCAACTCATGACCGCCCTCCATCGTTGTGGGCGGTCCGCGGAGGCGTTGGCGGTTTACCAGGCTGGGGAAAAGCTGGCCCGTCAGGAACTCGGGGTGGGGCTGGGAGAGGAGTGCCGGGCCCTGGCCCGGGCGATTCACGTCGGTGAGGGTTCACTCGCCTCGGCCGACTCTTCGTCGTCAGCGGAGCCGGGTGGGGCGAACAGGCAGGACTGGGTCATCCCCGGGTGTCACGCCAGCTCCCGCTGGCCGTCCATCACGTTCATCGGCCGGAACAGGCACCATGGTGATGACATAGGGCAGGCATGGTATTACGGCGCCAGTCATCTTGATAACGAATATCAAGGATAAATACTGAAAAGCGTACTTATCGTGCGTGAGGGCTGCTCGCGGTGGCAAGTGGGCGTCGCCGGGTGGATCTCGGGCTGGTGACACCAGCCT
The DNA here is from genome assembly GCA_963809545.1 of uncultured Actinomycetota bacterium. Classification (GTDB taxonomy): domain Bacteria; phylum Actinomycetota; class Actinomycetes; order Mycobacteriales; family Micromonosporaceae; genus Natronosporangium. The sequence goes on from CAWEKD010000005.1 coordinate 1,186,269, forward strand.
CGGACGGACATGGTGAGATGGGATCACGACAGGAGGTGATCCCATGGAGCTGTCGCTGGCGACCCGCGAGGTGGCCGGTCACACCGTGGTGGAAGTACGGGGTGAGGTTGATGTCTACACCGCGCCGGAGCTGCGGGAACGCCTCCTTGAGATCATCGACGGGGGCGCCACCCGGGTGGTGGTGGACCTGCGCCCGGTTGACTTCATGGACTCCACCGGGCTGGGAGTGCTGGTTGGGGCGCTGAAGCGACTTCGGATGGCCGAGGGCGACCTGTCTCTGGTGTGCGACAGCGAAAAGCTACTGAAGATTTTCCGGATCACCGGGCTGGACCGGGTGTTCGCCCTGCACGAGTCGGTGGAGGCGGCAACCACCGGGCCGGCTGCTGGGTGAGGCGCATGCCCACGGTACGGCTAGCGTTCACCTCGGCGCCCCGCTATGTGCGCACCGCCCGGCTGGTCGGGGTGGCGATGGCGCGCCGGGCGGGAGTCGCCGACGAGCTGCTGGACGAGGTGCGGCAGGCGGTCGGGGAGGCGTGCGGCCGTGCGGTCGCGCGGCACCAGCGCCACGGCATCCAGGAGCTCATCCGGGTGGAGATGACCGACGACGGCCCGTACACCGTGCGGGTGATCGACGCGTGCGGCGCCGCGCCCTGCCCGAAGGCGGCGGGTGAGGGCGGTGACGACGACGAGGACACCGATCGGATGGCGGACACCCTGCTCGCCGGGTTGGTCCAGGATTTACAGATTCGTTCCGGCCCGGAGGGCACCGAGGTGACCATGGTGTGGCCGGTTCGGCGTCGTTCATACGGCCGTTGACTACCACGGGTGGTGGAGCTGGGGCTGACTGTTACCACGCCGGTTGTCGCTTGGCAAGCCTGAGCGTTCTGGGATTTCACGGGTTCCGGCCGGAATCTAGTTGATCGATCCTGTGGGCCCGGCCGGCCCGGCCGGGCGCCCGCACGGGGGCATGGGGCGTCGTCCCGTACCCACAGGAGGCAGAAGTGAATCGCAGGTCCCTGCTTGCCCGGATGGGCAAGCGAGCCGGCTGGTCGTGGCCGCGCTGGTGACAGCGGCGGTCGCCATCACCCTGACGCCCGCTCCCGCCGCCGCTCAGATGGACCCACCGTGGATTATTCCGCCGGGCGGTTGGTGCTACGACAACTCGTTCGTCGTCAACAGCGTCGTCGGCCAGGTGCATGAGCAGTACGGCCCCACCAAGCATTTCGACAATCAGAGCAGCGTGCCGGTGACCTGGACGGAGTCGATCTCGGTCACGCACACGTTCCGTAGCACCACGACTACCACCACGACCTTCGAAGGTGGGGTGGACTTCTGGATCATCAAGTCGGCGGTGCGTAAGCAGACCACCGTGCAGATCGAGGACAGCATCACCGTGAACGAGACCTCCAGCATGACGGTGACGGTGCCGCCGCACACGCTGATGTTCGCCGCTTACGGCGCCTTCAAGACCGAGATCCGCGGCACCTATGGCCAGTTGAAGTACGAGTGCGGGACCTACAACTACGACACGTACATCAGCGGTCCGGTGACCGTGTACGCCTTGGAGTCGGTCGGTTGGAGTACTTGGGACGCCTGATCGTCAGGTGACGCACTCACCGGGCTCGGTGCGACTCGCGGCGGGCCTAGGGAGCGCTGTCCTCGGTGCCGGGGTCCGTGTGGGCCCCGGCACCGGCGTGTGTACCGACCGTAGCCAACTGGCGGCGGTCACCGGCGAGCAGAATTTCACTCGAAGTGATGATCTCGGTGGAGATCAGTAACGCTGGTGGGTTGAACCGGGTGTGAACTGCGATCTTGGGCAGAAAACGCACAGCTGGGCGGGGCACGTGTGACGGCTCACACGTCAGCCAGTAGAGTACCCCGGGTCATTCCGAGTGCCCTGCTCGGTTGGTGCCGGTCAGGGGCATGGCCCAGGCCCTGGCCGGGCCGACAGCGTTTTCCGTACAGGAGGACAATGATGTCCGTTACCCCACTCGCCAGCGTCTCGCCGCCAGGCGACGCCAGCGACCTGGCGACCCTGGCAGCCGACGGGCTTTCACTGAGCGGCGAGAACATCTCGTACGTGGTCGTCGCCGGCGCGATCGCCCTGGTGGCGCTCGGGTTCGCCGGTGCTCTCGTGCAGGCGGTGCTGAAGACCGACAAGGGCACCGCGAAGATGCAGGAGATCTCCGGCGCGGTGCAGGAGGGCGCCTCCGCCTACGTCTTCCGCCAGCTCAAGACCGTGTCGATCTTCGTGGTGCTGGCGTTCTTCCTGCTGTTCGTGCTGCCGGTGCACGACGCGGGGGACAACGAGCTCGCGATCAAGATCGGGCGGTCGATCTTCTTCGTCGTCGGAGCGGCGTTCAGTGCCTTCATCGGCGCTAGCGGGATGGCGCTGGCCACCCGGGCCAACCTGCGGGTAGCGGCGGCTGCCCGGCAGGGCAAGGGAGGCCGGGAACAGGCGATGAAGATCGCCTTCCGGACCGGTGGCGTGGTCGGCTTCCTCACCGTCGGTCTGGGCCTGCTCGGCGCCTGCCTGGTGGTGCTGATCTACCAGCGGGACGCCGCCACGGTGCTGGAAGGCTTCGGTTTCGGAGCCGCGCTGCTCGCCATGTTCATGCGGGTCGGCGGCGGTATCTTCACCAAGGCCGCGGACGTCGGGGCCGACCTGGTCGGCAAGGTGGAGCAGAACATCCCCGAGGACGACCCGCGTAACGCCGCCACCATCGCCGACAACGTGGGCGACAACGTGGGTGACTGTGCCGGGATGGCCGCGGACCTGTTCGAGTCGTACGCGGTGGTGCTGGTCGCCTCGCTGATCCTGGGCCGGTTCGCGTTCGGGGCCGACGGCCTGGTGTTCCCGCTGATCGTCTCCGCGATCGGGGCGCTGATCGCGATCGCCGGGGTGTTCCTGACCCGGCTGCGCCGTTCCGACCGCTCCGGGATGACCGCCATCAACCGGGCGTTCTTCATCTCGGCCGGGCTGTCCGCGGTGCTGGTGGCGATCGCCTCGTTCATCTTCCTGCCGAGCAGCTGGGAGGAGCTGCACGGGGCGGAGTGGCGGCTCGCGCTGGGGGTCGGTGGCGATGAGAGCGAGCCGGTGAGCCCGCAGGTGCTGGCGCTGGCCGCGGTGGTGATCGGGATCGTGCTGGCCGCCGCCATTCAGGCCCTGACCGGGTACTTCACCGCCACGGAGCGGCGGCCGGTGCGGGACATCGGGAAGACCTCGCTGACTGGGCCGGCCACGGTGGTGCTGGCGGGGGTGAGCGTCGGGTTTGAGTCGGCGGTCTACTCCGCGCTGGTGCTGGGGGCCGCGGTGTTCGGGGCGTTCCTGCTGGGCGGCGGCTCCCTGACGGTGTCGCTGTTCGCCGTGGCGCTGGCGGGTACCGGGCTGCTGACCACCGTGGGCGTGATCGTGGCCATGGACACCTTCGGGCCGATCTCCGACAACGCGCAGGGTGTGGCGGAGATGTCCGGGGACATCGACGAGCAGGGTGCGCGGATCCTGAACGACCTGGACGCGGTCGGCAACACCACCAAGGCGATCACCAAGGGCATCGCGATCTCCACCGCGGTGCTGGCCGCGACCGCACTGTTCGGCTCCTACCGGGAGCTGGTGATGACCGCGCTGACCGACGCCGGGGTGACGCTGTCGTTCGACGGGCTGCTCAACGTCGCCGACCCGCGCAACCTGGTCGGCATGCTGGTCGGTGCCTCGGTGGTGTTCCTGTTCTCCGGGCTGACCATCAACGCCGTGTCCCGCTCGGCCGGGGCGGTGGTGATGGAGGTGCGCCGCCAGTTCCGGGAGCTGCCTGGGATCATGTCCGGCACCCAGCGTCCGGAGTACGGCAAGGTGGTCGACATCTGCACCAAGGACGCGCAGCGGGAGCTGATGACCCCGGCGCTGCTGGCGGTGCTGGCGCCCGTGGCGGTCGGGTTCGGGCTGGGCGTCGGTGCCCTCGCCGCCTACCTGGCCGGCGCGATCGTCACCGGTGTGCTGATGGCGGTGTTCCTGGCCAACTCCGGTGGGGCGTGGGACAACGCTAAGAAGCTGGTCGAGGACGGCCACCACGGCGGCAAGGGCTCCCCGGCCCACGCCGCGACCGTGATCGGGGACACCGTGGGTGACCCGTTCAAGGACACCGCGGGCCCGGCCATCAACCCGCTGCTGAAGGTCATGAACCTGGTGGCGCTGCTGGTGGCCCCGGCGGTGGTGATGTGGGGCTACGGCGAGACCGAGCAGCCGGTGCTGCGGGTGGTGGTCGCGATCGTGGCCGCGCTGGTGGTCGTCGGCGCGGTGGTGTTCAGCAAGCGGAAGCCGATCGCGGTCTCCGCTGGTCAGGACGCCAACGACCAGGCGGCCAAGGAGCCCGCGCGTACCTCCTGACCAGGTAACCGGTCCTGACCGGTGAAGAAAGAGCATATGTGCCGAACCGCGACCGCGGTTCGGCACATATGCTCTTGATCGTCTGTAAGAGGACAGGCACACGCGGAGGTCAGCGAGGTATGTTGCCGGTGTCATCCACCGCATCGGTGTACGGTGTCGCCGTGGTACGTCACCGCGTGTGTCGTGACGGTTGATGTCCGTTTCCACCAACGATCGCAGGAGTACCGTGCCGAGCACCGCCAACCAGCAGACCCGCCTGGTCGTCGTCGAGTCCCCGGCCAAGGCCCGGACGATCTCTGGCTACCTGGGCCCGGGATGGGTCGTCGAGGCGAGCTTGGGGCATATCCGAGACCTGCCGGCCGGTGCCAAGCAGCTGCCGGACAAGTACAAGAAGGAGCCCTGGGCCTACCTCGGGGTGAACGTCGACGCCGACTTCGAGCCGATCTACATCGTCAACCCGGACCGGGCCAAGCACGTCACCAAGCTGCGGTCTCTGCTGAAGGAGGCCGACGAGCTCTACCTGGCCACGGATGAGGACCGGGAAGGGGAAGCGATCGCCTGGCACCTGGTGGAGGCGCTGAAGCCGAAGGTGCCGGTGCGGCGGATGGTGTTCCACGAGATCACCCGACCGGCGATCGAAGCGGCGGTAGCCAACCCGCGGGAGATCAACCGCGATCTGGTGGACGCCCAGGAGACCCGGCGGATCCTGGACCGGCTGTACGGCTACGACGTGTCCCAGGTGCTGTGGAAGAAAGTGCAGCGCGGGCTGTCGGCCGGTCGGGTGCAGTCCGTGGCCACCCGGATCGTGGTGGAGCGGGAACGCGCCCGGATGGCTTTCCGCTCCGCCGAATACTGGGACGTCACGGCCACGTTGGCGGTGACCCCGGAGGAAGCCACCTCGGAGGGGCCGCGCTCGTTCACCGCCACCCTGGTGGCGTTGGATGGTGACCGGATCGCCACCGGTAAGGACTTCGAACCGACCACCGGCGAGCTCAAGCGGGGCGTGGACGCGGTCCACCTGGACGGTGACGGCGCCCGAGGGTTGGCGGCCCGGCTGGAGGGGCGGCCGTTCACGGTCACCCGGGTGGAGACCAAGCCGTACCGCCGGAAGCCGTACCCACCGTTCATCACCTCCACACTGCAGCAGGAGGCCGCGCGCAAGCTGCGGATGTCCTCGGCGGTCACGATGCGGGTGGCGCAGCGGCTGTACGAGAACGGCTACATCACCTACATGCGGACCGACTCGGTCAACCTGTCCGAGACCGCGATCGCGGCCGCCCGGGCGCAGATCGCCGACCTGTACGGGGAACGGTTCGTTCCACCGCAGCCACGGCACTACACCCGGAAGGTGAAGAACGCCCAGGAGGCGCACGAGGCGATCCGGCCGGCCGGGGACACCTTCCGCACCCCGGGTGAGGTGGCCGACGAACTGTCGGTAGAGGAGCTCAAGCTCTACGAGCTGATTTGGCGTCGGACCATCGCCTCCCAGATGACCGATGCGGTCGGCTCCTCGGTGTCGGTGCGGATCCGGGCGGTCTCCAGCAGCGGGGAGGAGTGCGACTTCGCCGCTACCGGTAAGACCATCACCGATCCGGGGTTCCTGAAGGCGTATGTGGAGTCCAGCGACGACTCCGAGGCTGAGGCCGAGGACGCGGAGCGGCGGCTGCCGACCCTGGTCAAAGACCAGCCGCTGGTGGCTGAGCAACTGACCGCGGGGGAGCACCACACCCAGCCGCCCGCGCGGTACACCGAGGCGAGCCTGGTCAAGGCGCTGGAGGAGCTGGGGATCGGCCGGCCGTCCACGTACGCCTCGATCATGCAGACCATCCAGGACCGGGGCTACGTCTTCAAGCGGGGGCAGGCGCTGATCCCCTCGTTCACCGCGTTCGCGGTGGTGGGGCTACTGGAGCAGCACTACCCGCGGCTGGTCGACTACGACTTCACCGCCGCGCTGGAGGACCAGCTGGACGGCATCGCGGCGGGCCAAGCGAGGCGGGTCGAATTCCTGCGGGCGTTCTACTTCGGGACCGGTGACGGCCGATCCGACGCGGTCACCCCGCCGGGCGGGTTGAAGAAGCTGGTCACCGAGAAGCTGGGTGAGATCGACGCCCGGGAGGTCAACTCGATTCCGCTGTTCACCGACGACCAGGGCCGGCAGGTGGTGGTCCGGGTCGGCCGGTACGGCCCGTACTTGCAGCGGTTCCGCCCTGGTCAAGAGGAGGAGAGCGGCGAGGGAGACCGGGTGCCGATCCCGGACGGGTTGGCCCCGGACGAGCTCACCCCGCAGAAGGTGGCGGAGCTGTTCCTCAGCGGGGGTGGGGAGCGGAAGCTGGGTGACCACCCGGAGACCGGTGAGCCGATCGTGCTCAAGTCCGGCCGCTACGGTCCATACGTTTCGCACGGCGACAAGAACGTCTCGCTGCTGCGCTCCCAGTCACCCGAGACATTGACGCTGGAGGACGCGCTCAAGCTGCTCAGCCTGCCTCGGCTGGTGGGGACCGACCCGAACGGGGTGGAGATCTACGCCGCGTCTGGTCGGTACGGCCCATACCTCAAGCGGGGAGACGACACCCGCTCCTTGGAGAGCGAGGAGCAGCTGTTCACGTTGACCGTGGAGCAGGCGTTGGCGCTGCTGGCGGCGCCCAAGACCCGCGGGCGGCGGAGCACGGCGCCGTTGAAGGAGCTCGGCGAGGACCCGATGACCGGCCGGCCAGTGGTGATCAAGGATGGTCGGTTTGGGCCGTACATCACCGACGGGGAGACCAACGTGTCACTACGTCGGGGGATGACCGTGGAGAATGTGGACTTGGGGCAGGCGTCGCAGCTGCTGATGGAGAAGCGGTCTCAGGATCCCGCTCCCCGCAAGCGGGCGACGAAGGCCGCGGCCAAGACCGCCAAGAAGACCGCTGCGAAGAAGACCACGGCGAAGAAAGCCGCCGCCAAGAAGGCCACGGGCGGGAAGTCTGAGGACTGATTCTCGGGCAGGCACACTCCTATCAAGATCAAGAGATATAACCGATTCGTCTGTCACGTTGCGTCGTTAACCCGAGTAGGGTTTCATGCCGTGCCAAACCGTGCACGCCGCTCGAAGGGGAACGACGTGACCTCAACTGTCCCTGTCCGTACGCCGGCCAGGTACATCGCCGGTAGCCCACTGCGCCGAGTGCCGGTGCAAGGGCGCAGCCTCGCCCGAGTGCAGCGCATGCTGGACGCTTGTGCCGCGCTAGTGGACGAGGTGGGGTACGAGGGGTTGACCACGACCCTGCTCGCGGAGCGAGCCGGGGTCGCAATCGGATCGGTGTATCAGTTCTTCCCGGACAAACGGGCGGTGGTGCAGGCGCTCAGCCAGCGCAACCTCGTCACCTACCTGGAGCGCCTCACCGAACGACTGGACTCCGGCGAGGTCTCGGACTGGTGGGCGGCGGTGGATACCGCTATCGATGAGTACATCCACATGCACCGGACGATCCCCGGCTTCCGTACCCTCCACTTTGGTGATGTGGATGCGCACCTGCTCGACGACGAGCAGCACAACAACGCGGTGATCGCCGCGCACCTGGCCGACCTGTTGGCCGGTAAGGTCCCGGCCCCAGACCCGGAGCAGCTGCGGTTCGCTTTGATGATCGCCGTGGAAGTGGCCGACTCTCTGATCAAGTTGGCGTTCCGGCGGGAAGCGGAGGGGGACCGGCGGGTGGTCGCGGAGGCGAAGAGCCTGATCCGGGACTACCTGCATCGGCGGGTGGCCGGCCTCCCCGCCGACTCGGTGGAGAGCCCCGACGCAGGATCCGAGGAGCCGCAGGCGACCGCCCCCGGTGGTCAGGCGTCCGCCAGTGCGCGCCCGCCCCAGCAACCCCACGGTCCGGACGAAAAGATTCTGTCTTCGAGCAGTAATGACTCCTCACACGGACCGTACAGGTGATCGAACCTTAGGGGTAGACCTGCGGGTAAACTCGGGGATGGCCGACCTGACCGCGCCGGATACAGTGAGGCGCAGGGTTCGCCTGAGGAGGGCGTTACGCGGAGGAGCGGCCATCACATGAGTGTCACGGGGAGGCAGGGCAGCACCTCACCGCAGATCAGCGGGGGGGCAGAGGCGCCCGTGGACCTATCCGGTGTCGGTGCCGCCCGCTCCGTACTGCGGATCCGGCCGTTCCGCCGGCTGTGGGGAGTGCTGTCGGTCGCCGCGGTCGCCGACTGGGTGGGGATTCTCGCCACCGCCGTCTTCGCCACCACCCTGGTGGAGCCGTCGTGGGCCAAAGGGGTGGCGTTCGGGGGTGTCATCGGCATCCGGCTGCTGCCGGCGCTGGTGCTGGGCACGGTCGCCGGGGTGATCGCCGACCGGTTTGACCGCCGCTACACCCTGCTGGTCAGCGACCTGCTGCGGTTCCTGCTGTTCGCATCCATCCCGGTGGCGTTCCTGGGGGGATTGCCGCAGCTGATCGTGCTGGGCTGGATGGCGATCGCCATCTTCCTCATCGAGGCGATCACGTTGGTGTGGAACCCCGCCAAGGACGCGGCCGTGCCCAACCTGGTGCCGCGGGCCAGGCTGGAGGCGGCCAACCAACTGTCACTGATCGCTACGTACGGAGTCGCCCCGGTGCTCGCGGCGCTGCTGCTGGCCGGGATGGAGCCGCTGGCATCCCCGATCGACGCCCGGATGGAGTGGGAAGCCGGCACCCTCGCCACCCTGGTGGCGCTGTCGCTCAACGCCCTCTCCCGGCTAGCCACCGCGCTGGTGGTGTTCTTCGGCATCCGGGAGATCAGTGGCCGGGCGGGGACGGCCGCCGCGGTGACCGAGCAGCCCACGCTGCTGCGGCAGTTCTACGAAGGCTGGAAGTACATCGGTCAGACCCGCCTGGTGCGCGGGCTGGTCCTGGGCATCCTGGGAGCGTTCGCCGCCGGCGGGATCGTGGTCGGCACCGCCCAGTTCTACGCCGCCTCGCTGGGCGGCGGTAACGCCACCTTCTACCTGCTGTTCGGGCTGATCTTCATCGGTCTCGGGAGTGGAATCGCGCTCGGACCGTGGGCGATCGGGCAGCTGTCCCGCCGCCGCTGGTTCGGCATCAACATCATGCTGGCCGCGATCGGGGTGATCGTGCTGGCGGTGGCGGTGCACTTGAGCATCGCGGTGGTGGGAGCGCTGCTGGTGGGGGCCGGCGCCGGGATGGCGCTACTGTCCGGGATGACCCTGCTGGGAGGCGAGGTCACCGATGACGTCCGGGGGCGGGTGTTCGCGTTCGTGCACACCAGTGTCCGGGCGGTGCTGATGCTGGCGATCGCGGTGACCGGTCCGCTGGCGGGGGCGGGCGGCTCCCGGGTGATCGACCTCGGAGTGGTCTCGGTGCCGGTGTCGTACCCGCGGCTGCTGCTGTTGGCCGCCGGGGTGTTCGGCATCCTCGCCGGGCGGGTGGCGTTCCGGCAGATGGACGACAAGCCCGGGGTGCCGGTGCTGGCCGACCTGTGGGGGTCGCTGCGGGGACGGCCGCTGTCGGTGCCGGAGCCGGTGGCGTGGGCCGGCCTGTTCGTGGTGTTCGAAGGCGGGGAGGGCGCGGGGAAGTCGACCCAGGTCGACCGCCTGGCTCGGGCCCTGCGGGGGCGGGGCCACCAGGTGGTGGTCAGCCGGGAACCGGGCGCCACCGAGTTCGGCGCCCGGATCCGCGGCATGCTGCTGGGCGGGGTCAATGGACCGGCCGCGCCGACCCCCCGCGCCGAGGCGCTGCTGTACGCGGCGGACCGGGCGCACCACGTCGCCACCGTGATCCGGCCGGCGCTCGCCCGGGGCGCCGTGGTGATCAGCGACCGGTACGTGGATTCGTCCGTGGCCTACCAGGGCGCCGGGCGTAGCCTGCCGCGCGAGGACATCACCTGGTTGTCGGACTGGGCCACCGGGCGTCTCAAGCCTGACCTGGTGGTGCTGCTGGACATCCCACCGGAGCTGGGATTGGCCCGAGTGGACGGCCGAGGCGAGGGGAAGGACCGTCTGGAGTCGGAGTCCTTGGCGTTCCATGAGCGGGTACGCGAGGCCTTCCTCGACCAGGCGGCCGCCGACCCCAACCGGTATCTGGTGCTGGACGCCACCCGGCCGGTGGACGAGCTCGCCGCGGAGATCCTGGAGCGGGTGGACCCGATGTTGCCGCCGGTACGGGCGCCGGAGCCGCAGCCGACCACCCAGCCGGTGACGTCGTTTCGAGACCAGGCGGTGGAGGTCCGTCGGTGACCTCCCCGGCATCGGTGACAGCGCCGCCGGACACCCCGGACGTGTTCGCCGACCTGGTGGGGCAGGAGGAGGCGGTGGCCACGCTGCGTCGGGCGGCCGCCGCCGCGGCGGAGCTGGTGGCGGGCACGACTGATCCCGCCCGGACCGCGGGGATGACCCACGCCTGGCTGTTCACCGGCCCTCCCGGGTCGGGCCGTTCGGTCGCGGCCCGGGCGTTCGCCGCCGCGCTGCAGTGCCACTCCGGGGCCGGCTGCGGCCACTGCGCCGGCTGCCGCACCACCTTGGCCGGCACCCACGCCGACGTGCAACAGGTGGTGCCGGAGGGGCTGTCGATTCCCGTCAGCCAGATGCGGGAGCTGGTATTGCAGGCCGCCAGCGCACCGGCCGGCAACCGTTGGCAGGTGCTGCTGGTGGAGGACGCCGACCGGCTGACCGAGGCGGCCGGCAACGCCTTGCTGAAGGCGATCGAGGAGCCACCCCCGCGGACCGTGTTCCTGCTGTGCGCTCCTTCGCTGCACCCCGACGACGTCTCGGTCACCATCCGCTCCCGGTGTCGGGTGGTGGCGCTACGGCAGCCGCCCATCCCGGCGGTGGCCGGGCTGCTCCACACCCGGGACGGGATCCCGGCCGAGGTCGCCACCTGGGCGGCGGCGGCCGCGCAAGGTCACGTGGGGCGGGCCCGCCGGCTGGCCGCCGACCCGGACGCGCGGCAGCGGCGGGAAGCAGTGCTGGGGATACCGCGCCGACTCACCTCGATCGGGGCCTGCTTCGACGCCGCCTCCGCCCTGATCGAAGCGGCCGAGGCGGAGGCGGCGGCCACCGTCAGCGAGCTGGATGCGGCCGAGCGGGCCGCCCTGGAGACCGCGCTCGGGGCCGGGGGCAGCGGACGGGGAGCGGCCAGCGCGTTCCGCGGGGCCGCCGGCCAGTTGAAAGAACTGGAGCGTAGGCAGAAGTCCCGCGCTACCCGGGCGCAGCGAGATGCGCTGGACCGGGCGTTGATGGACCTCGCCGGCTTCTACCGGGACGTGCTGCTCACCCGCCTGGGCGCCCCGGTCGCCCCAGTGCACACCGACGCCGTGGAGATGATCCAGGCCGCGGCGGCGAAATGGCCCCCGGAGAGCACCCTGCGTCGGTTGGAGGCGGTGCTGGCCTGTCGGCGGGCGATCGACGCCAACGTCAAGCCCCGCATCGCGGTCGAGGCGATGATGCTCGCGCTGTGGCGCGGCTGAGGTTAAACCGGTAGCACGTCCGGGAGATCAGCCGCCGACCCGAATTCGGCCTCGGGGGCCGACTGGTCCGACGTGAGGCGCTGATCGGCCGCGGATTCTGGGGGGAGCGCGAACCCATAGGGCCCGTCGGGGTCATTGCCCGGGTCGTACGGGCCGTTGTCGTCGTGATCGCGGTCGTTGTGGTCGCCGTCGTTACCGCCGAGGCTGAGCGCGCCCACGATGCCGGCGATCAGGCAGCACAGCACGATCACCCCGATGATGACCGCGATGGCCCAGACGGGGAAGCGCCGTTTGCCGGCATCGCCGCCGGAGGATTCCGGAGGTGGCGGCGGTGGAGATTGCGGTGGTTCGGTCGGAGTGGTCATGCCGCTGATCTGCCCACTTCCACCGGAATTAGGCCGGACCAGCGGGCCTGACATTGGAGGATTCGTTACTGGTTCATCCCTGTCGGAGGCGCTCGTTGCGGTATGTCCGGTGAGCGCGCCGGTGCTCCTTGCCCGCTGATGCGGCGACCGCGGAGGCGGACTGGTCCGCAGACCCGGTGGGGCCAGCTACGGACGGGGTCCGCCCCCGCGGTCAACACACCGTGGCGGTGGATCAGCCGGAGGTGCTCCGATCCCGGCCGCGCCGGAGCGGAGTGCGAGACAGGAGGAAGATCGCCCCGCCGAGGACGGTGAGCAGGACGCCCCCGGTAGCGACCAGACCGGTGACGGTACCGGTGATCGGCAGTTCACCGCCGTCCCCACCGTCCCCATCGTCGTCAGGGTCGGGGCTGGGCATCGGCGGATCAGCCACCGCCGGCGCATTCGCGGCCGCCTGCAGGAGGCCGATCCCCAGGTCGAGCGCGGCCCGTGCGGGTTCAGCGGGGTCGTCGTTCCCCCACCGCAGCACCTGCAGACGCAGGGAGGCGGCGCTAGCGCTCACGGTGTCCCCTTCGACCTGTTGCCGTAGCTCACCGATGGACAACCGCAGCACCGACAACTGGCTGAGGTCGAGCAGTTCGCCGACGTTGGCCAGCACGTCCTGCAGTAGCGGTAGTCCGCCCAGCTGTTCCGGAGCGGGCAGCCCCTCGGGGGCCGGCAGGGCCGGATCCGTCACCTCCCCAGAGGTGTCCAGCCCCTCGACAGCGGGGTCGTCGAGCAGCTCCGCTGGCGCGCCCCCACTGATCAGAGGCAGACCCAGCCGCCCCAGCAGCCCGGTGGGACCGAGGGCGAGATCGATGTGGGTGCCGGGCGCGTCCAGCCGCTCCCGGCCGATCCCCGGACCCGAGATCTCCAACACCGGGGTGTCGTATTGGACCCGGTGACTGTTCGGGGCACCGGTGGTGCTGACCCGTAGCGACGGCTGGCTGATGACCTTCACCGTGATTTCGGAGCGGGTACCGGCGAACAGGCGCACCTCCGCCAGCGAGATCGCGGAGGTGGCGTACGCCGCCACCCGGCCGTCCTGTTCGGTGAGGCCGGCTTCACTCTGGCTGGAAAGGTTGCCTGGCAACCAGATCAGCGAACGCTTACCCAATCCGGGCAGGATCGCGGCATTGGCCAGCGACGTGCCGGCCACCCCCGCCGTCCCGATGCTTTGGGCACACCGCATCGACTCATGCCAGCGGGCGTGGGCGCTGCTCTGGGAGATCTCCACCCGGGCCACTCCGAGATCCAGCCGGGGGCCGGTCGCGGTGGCCGGCCCCTCGTTGGTCGGCGGGGCCTGCTGGTAGACGGTGTGGCCGACCCCGTCGATCGGGAGCAGCCCGATCAGATCCAGCCCCAGCAGGTTGGCGGCCACATCCCGAGCGGCCGCCGCAGCAGCCACCTCCGTTTCCGCGTTCATGCTGGCGCCGGTCGAGGAGAGCCGAACGTCCACTGCGGGACCCAGGTTCAGCCCCGGCAAGTCCAGGGCGGACAAGCGCAGCAGGTCGGTGTTCGCGTACGCCCGATAAGGCATTGGGTCGGCGCAGTCAGCGGCGGCCGCCGGGACGGCGAGGGTCGGCGACAGCAACCCTCCCACCAACGTCGCTGCGGCGACCATGGCGAGCCGGCGAAAACCGCGCGGCACGGTACGGATCATGCGTCCTCCAGTGGTCGGAAGCCGGCCCACGGGGGGCGGGCCGGCCGTACGCCGGTGCCCAACGACCACCCCTATCAACTGTCACTATCGGTTAGCAGGATGAGCCGGACGGGTGAGGTACTGTGCACAGTGGGCCTAATCCGACCGGGTAGACCTCGACGCTGTCGCACACCCAGTGCGTCACTCCAGGCGGATTGGTGCTTCCACCAACCGGTACCGAAGCTGCCCCGGCTCTACCGGAACCAACCACGCCGCATCCGGGCGGGATGCGTCCGGATCGGCTCGCCACTGTCGGCAAATCCGTTCCACCGCCACCGGATACAGGGTCAGGGAACCATCGGGGCCGAACCGCATCCGCAGGAAGCTCTTGTCGTCGGTGATCCCTTGGGCGGCGAACAATTCGTTGATGTTCACGCCGGACCGGGAGGCGGCCAGCAGATACCCGGCCACCACCTGGCTAGCGACCAGTCCCGCCACCGGTAGGTACAGCACCGTGGCCGCCAACAGCGGCAGCGGCCACGGCCAGTCCGCCATCGGTAACGCCAACCACGCCAGCCCACCGGCCAGGCCAAGACCCAGATGGGCGGCCCCGTGCAGGGTGCCCCACACCAGCCGGGCCGCTCCGGAGGCGCGCCCGGTAGGGAACGACGCCAACCCCACCGCGCCCGCCAGCACCAGCGTCACCGCCGTCAGGAGCGGGATCGACACCAGGCGCTCGGCCGCGGTGTCCAGCCGGGCGGCGGCGCCCGCCACCGACAACATCAACAGGGTGTGGATCACTCCTAGCAGGCCGACGAACCCGGGGTTACGCCACGGCAGCCGACCGAACACCCCCCAGGCGCGCCGCCGGGAACGGGCCGCGTCCGGGAACCGCGCCGCCAGTTCGTACTCCTGCCGAGGGCTGGCCTTGCGTACGATGCTGCCCTGCGGCGGCACCGTGATCCGCTCCGGCAGGGTGTGGGTGGCCGATAGGTACGCCCCACCGCCGCCACAGGTGACCAGCTGGCGGTCGGCCGCGGCGTAACGGGCGTAGTGGTGGAGATCCCCGGCGAGCATCAGCGGCACCCGGGCCCCGGTGGGAGTGATGATGGTGCGCAGGAAGAAGTCGATGGTGTCGTACCCCTTGGGGTCGGGGTCCAGCCAGCTGGGGCGCGGAGCCACCAGGATCACGCGGTCGTCGGGGGTGAGTTCGCGCGCCACCTGTTCGAAGTAGACCAGCTGGGGGTCGTCCAGGTAGGCGCCGAACGCCTCATCGATGGCGAACAACCACCATCGGTGCGGTAACTGGATGGCGAAGTACGAGCGGGACTGCTCCGTGCGCCAGCCGCCGATGTGGTCGGTGCGTTCACCGACGAACAACCGCAGGAACGCGGTCAGCCCGTCGTACCAGTCGTGGTTGCCGGGCAGGGCGTACAGCGTCGGCTGCGGGCCGTCCAGCGGCGGTAGCGGCAGGGCGGCGGTGTACGGGCCTTTCAACCGGTCCTCGTACGCCTCCATGCTCGCGGTCGGGTACACCTGGTCCCCGCCCATCACCAGCACCTGCCCCCGCGGCAGCCGCTGGCCGTCCACGGTCAGCTCCGGTTGCCCGAGCAGGTAGGCCACCGAATAGGTGGCGTCGAACCCGTCCCCGGTGTCCGCCACGTAGTCCAGCCACAGCTCCCCGTCCTGGCCTGGCTGCCGGTGGATGCGGGCCGGTAAGGCCCCCTGGAGCTCCCGCTTGTCCAGCCAGGCGCCGAAGCTCAACGCCAGCCCGGTGCGTACCCCGGTGCGGAGCAGCTGGCTGGGGGACAGCCAAGCCACCGGTGGCCTGGGGGTGAAGCCGAGCTCACACGGCGCGAGGGAGGTGGGGCGGCGGAGGGGATCCACGCCGTCACGGTAATGCACTCCCGTCCCGTCCGTCACATTTCGTGAGGGGGCGGCCGGCCGGGCGGGCGGGTCGAGGGTACGGCGGTTGCTCACGTACACTGGAGCGGTCCGCCGCCTTAGCTCAGTTGGTCAGAGCGGTGCTAACTCGTAAAGCACAGGTCGTCGGTTCGAGTCCGACAGGCGGCTCCCAGGTCGGGGCCTTGATCAACCGATCAAGGCCCTTTCTCGTGGAGCTGTGGGTGGAGCCAGGGGAGCTCTGCGTCCCTGCCCTGGGACCAGGTCGACGTCACCACCGAGTCCTGGCCCTCACGGCAGCATCGGCCAGCGAGTCGAGAACTGTAAGCAGCGAGGCACCGCACTGAGGGAGATCCAGCCAGGGCGGCCAGATACTCTGCACCTCTCCAGGGGTGACCCCACCACGAGCGTCATGACCGTCGGTGGCGCAAGTTGTGGAGCCTGATCCCCTGCTTGGGGTCACCCCGCAGCTGTAGGGAGCACTCCCTCCTGTCTCATGCACCTCCCGCGTGCGGGGAGCACGTCACCCGGCGTCGGCCCACCCTGACCCGTTGCGGATCACCCCCGCGCGTGCGGGGAGCACTGTTACCGGCGCCAGGGCTCGCGCGCCGGCGGATCACCCCCGCGCGTGCGGGGAGCCCGGATGCTGCCCGCCGGTCGGCCAGGTTCGGCGGGATCACCCCCGCGCGTGCGGGGAGCACCTGACGACGGACGCTGACAGCGGCGCCAGCGGGGATCACCCCCGCGCGTGCGGGGAGCACGCCAGCCGACGGTCGAGCCGCCCGCGCGGATCACCCCCGCGCGTGCGGGGAGCACGAGCGGAGGCCACCAGAGCGCCGGCCGGGATCACCCCCGCGCGTGCGGGGAGCACCCGATGCCGACGCGGCGCTGGTCGGCGCCGGGGATCACCCCCGCGCGTGCGGGGAGCACTGGATCCTGGACCGACAGCCGAGCGACCGGGTACGGCGGCAGGATCACCCCCGCGCGTGCGGGGAGCACCGGCACCGGGCCGTGCATCAGCTCGTTGCTGACGGGGATCACCCCCGCGCGTGCGGGGAGCACTATGGACCGAGCCGGATCACCCCCGCGCGTGCGGGGAGCACCGTCTGCCCGCCGCAGTCGCCCGGGATCACCCCCGCGCGTGCGGGGAGCACTCGCTGCCGTCGGCCGTCGGCAGCTCCACGGCGGGATCACCCCCGCGCGTGCGGGGAGCACGAATTGCCGACGTCAGCGCCACCGTTACGCCTGGGATCACCCCCGCGCGTGCGGGGAGCACGGCTCGATCGGCCATCTATAGCCGTCGCGGATCACCCCCGCGCGTGCGGGGAGCACCTGACAGTCCCGCGCGTGCGCCAAAGAGCATGCGGCACGGGGATCACCCCCGCGCGTGCGGGGAGCACACTTGCTAACCAGCATGTTTACAAGCGGTCGTTACATTCTGGCATGACTTTGTTTTGCTGCACTCCAGTAGGCCGGCCTGTGCCCGAGCTGTAACCGAGCCGCCTGCTGTAAGCGCACGACGGCGTCTACTCCAGGCGGTGCTGGTCGCGCTCCAGTGGGTGGCTGGCATCCGGGACGAGTGGTCAGCATCGGCGGCTGTCCGGTCGGCACAGCCCAGTGAGAAGGTCATGATCGGTCGATTGGAGACTCTCGAAAGCGCAGGTCGTCGGTTCGAGTCCGACCGGCGGCTCCCAGGTTGGCCCTGATCGCCGGATCAGGGCCTTTTCTGTCAGGGGTGGTAGGAGAGCCGGCAGCGTGGTCGCCTGGGTGGGCAGCCCAGGGGCAGAAACAGCGGTCAACCACCGATTCGGTCGTCGGGCGATACATTCAGACATAGTGGGATAACTCGCCGGGCAGGGGCGCGCTACCAGTGACTGAGGACAGGTCCGCCATTTCGGCAGCGGCCACCACTTCTACGATGCGGTGATCTGCATCACTTTCGGAGGGCGCCATGCCGGTGATGATCGACCGTCCCTTACGGGCTGTGCTCCGTGCGCTCAAGAACAGCGACACGGTCCGTAACCTGCTGGCAGACATCAACAGTGTCGGTGAGTTCACCGACCTGTACGAACACGAGAAGATACTGGCTGACGCGGTGCGGGTGGAGACGTACCGAAAGGGGATCGCCCGCTTGATCCGGCCCGGGGACGTGGTGGTGGATCTCGGCACCGGCACCGGGGTGCTGAGCCTGTTCGCGGCCCAGCAACAGCCGAAGCGGGTGTACGCCATCGACCACTCGCCGGTCATCGACCTGGCGCGGGCTATCGCGGAACACAACAAGCTGCACGACCGGATCGAGTTCTTGCAGGTGAACAGCCGCGATCTGCGACTGGACGAGCCGGTGGACGTGATCCTGCACGAGCAGATCGGGGACGAGCTGTTCGACGAGAACATGGTCGCCAACATCATCGACCTGCGGGACCGGCTGTTGAAGCCGGGCGGCCGGATCGTGCCCGGACGGTTCGCGCTCTATCTGGAGCCGGTGCAGCTGACCGACGCGGGGCGGGTCCCGTTCGTGTGGGAGAACCTGGTGCCCGGCCTGGATTACTCGTTCCTGCGTGACCATCCACTGGCCGCGCCCTACACCGAGGACGGCTACCACCACCGGTGGTTGGAGGGAGCGGACGCCGAGCGTCTGCTGTGCCAGCCGGAACCGGTGCTCACCGTCGACTTGGCGGAGATTTCCGGGATCGAGGATCTGCCGCGCCGCATCCCGGTCCGCCGCCGGGTCACCACCCCGGGCCGGTGCGACGGGTTGCTGGTCTACTTTGAAGCGATCTTTGATCAGGAGGTTCGGTTCGACAGCTGCCCGCTGTGGGACCGCACCCCCTCCTGGGGCAACAAGCTTTTCCGCGCCCCCGCCCGTGACTGTCAGGAGGGGGATGTCGTGGAGTACGAGGTCAGCTTCGGCGACCACACCCGAGTCGACACGTGGCGGGTGGAGTTCGCCTGAGGCGGGTCAGGTGCCGGCCAGACGGGCCACCACGTGGTCGAATCCGTCGTTACGCCAGTTGAAGACGGTGAAGTACGAGATTCCGAACCGTTCCCGCAGCTCGACTAGCCGGTCGCAGATCGCGTCCACACTGCCGAATAACAGGAACGGGGAATCGAGAGCCTGCGTGACCGGCAGCAGGTCGCCAACCGCTTCCTCCGCAGCTCTCGCAGGGTGATCGGTCACCTGCGCGACCTGCACCAACAGGCTCAATTCCAGGTCGGCGAACCGGTCGCCGGCCTGCCGCCGTACGTGGTCAACCCGGTCGGCCAGTCCGGCGGTGCTGAAGTGGGACAGGTGCGTCGACGGTGGTGTGGTGAAGCCGGTGAACTGCACGATGTCTGCGCCGCGGGCCGCCACCGTCAGGATCCGGTCGCCGTTGCCGCCTACCATCAGCGGCAGTCCGGCCCCCTGTGGGGGTGTCGGCCCCAACCGGAAGTCGGTCAGTTGTCCTGGTCCGCTTGGCTCGGTGACGATCTCGCCGGCGAACAGTCGGGGCAGCACCGTCAGTGCCCGTTCAACCAGGCGGATCCGGGCAGCGTTGCTGGGGAAGGGCAGTCCCAGGCTGCGGAATTCAGCCTCGGCATAGCCGGCGCCCAGTCCCAGCTCCAGCCGCCCGTCGCTGACCAGGTCGATCGTGGCGGCGTCTTGGGCGAGCAACCCGAGCGGGCGGAACGCGATGTTCACGACCTGGGTGCCGACCCGGAGCTGGTCGGTGACTGCGGCCGCCGCGGCCAGCGTGGGGAACGGCGCCACCTGGCCGGTGTGGTCAGGGACGAGCAGGGTGGCGTATCCGGTGTCCTGTGCCCGTCGGGCGGTGGTGGTCACAGGCTCGCCGCCTCGCCACACTAGACCGAAGCGAAATTTCCGCACCTTGACAGCCTGCACCATAGACTGCCGATCCGCAGCGGTCGCGGTTCTGCCCTCAGCGGAGTAGCGACAGGTGCAGGGTGTGCTGACCGGCCGGTGTCGCTCCGCGGTGAGCGCCAGCGGCTGGCGTCAACCGAACTTGGATGGCGGACTTCGATACCTCGTCATCGGTGAGTCCACGTGTGGTGTGGGTGGCTGGCGACCGTATCCGCGTGCGTGAGGGCTGCGCCGTAGCCGCTGCGGCAACGACGGCGTACAACGCGTTGATGCTGCCCGGGTCTGGTAGGTGTGAGTGAGCAGGAGAGTGCAACCGGTCACGTGGTAGCTGTGGATAACTATCACGTACGCTGGCGACGTGCCTGAAGGTCACACGATTCATCGGCTGGCGCTCCGGCACCGGGAGCTGTTCGCCGGCGCATCGGTAACTGCCAGCAGCCCGCAGGGGCGGTTCGCCGCCGGTGCGGCCCAGTTGTCCGGTCGGGTGCTGGTCGACACCGAGGCCTACGGCAAGCACCTGCTGCACCACTACGAGGGAGAGCTCAGCCTGCACGTACACCTGGGGCTGTACGGCAAGGTCACCGACGGTGAACTGCCGGCCCCGCCACCGGTCGGCCAGGTCCGACTCCGGCTGACCGGGGCGACCCACTGGATGGACCTACGGGGGCCGGCCGCCTGCGAGCTGTTCACCCCGGGAGAGGTAGCGGCGCTACGGGAGCGGCTCGGCGCCGACCCGCTCCGTGACGACGCTGACCCGGCCGCGGCGTACCGGCGGATCAGCACCAGCCGCCTCCCGCTGGGCGCCCTGCTGCTGGATCAGTCGGTCGTGGCCGGCACCGGACTGGTGTACGTGACCGAGGTGCTGTTCCGGGCCGGCATCGCGCCCACCTCGCCGGGGCACGAGCTGACCGAAGAGCAGTGGCGAGCAATGTGGACCGATCTGTGCAACCTGATGAAGGAGGGAGTGGCTACCGGCCGGATCGACACCGTCCACAGTATCCACACCCCAGAGGCGATGGGGCGCCCGCCGCGGGTGGACCGGCACGGCGGTGAGGTGTACGTGTACCGTCGGGCCGGCCAACCCTGCCTGGTCTGCGGCGACATGGTCCAGCGGGGCACGCTCGCCGGTCGGAACTGCTACTGGTGCCCCACCTGCCAGCCGGAGCGCTAACTCACGCAGAAAAACCGCTCGCTGATCACCCCGGCGGCTGGTAACGTCCGTGCCATGTACTCCTGAGTTCCCCTGCGCGGATCTCTGCCGCGCTATCGCCTGTCATGTCCCGTCGTCTGGCTCAGGAGGTAGCTCATGGCCGATCAGCCCACGCCGTCATCCGATTCCTCGGACCAGTCCGGTCCGCCGATGAACCGAGCCGCCCGCCGGGCGCAGCAGCGCGGCAAGCAGCCACCGATCACGCCGGAATTCCGGTTCGGTAGCGGTAGAGGCCGGCCGGTGCCGTTGCCGCCTCGTCGGTCGGGTCGGCGCGGCAACCGCTAGCGTCGCGGACCACTGGATTCGGCTTCCGGATGTAGCTTCCTCCGCCGCGGGGTCGGGCCAGTGCGCGAGGCTCGCGCGCGAGGTCCGGCCCCGGGGCACCGGCACGGACCCGCCGGAAGCTGGGGCCGCCGGTCGTGGCCACGATCGGGCCGGGGTGGATCGGGGCGGAACTGATTCCCCTCCCGCTATGCCCGGCTGGTCGCGGAGGCGGCAGCCAGGCGCCGCATCGCCAGCTCCGCCAGCAACGCGGCCGAGTCGGCCAACACCGAGTCGTCGAACCGGGCCAGCGGCGAATGGTTGGTGGGCGCGGTCTCCGGATCCTCGCTCATGGTCGCACCGAGGAACACGAACGCCCCCGGCACCCGGTCCAGCACCCGGGAGAAGTCTTCCGAGCCGGTCATCGGCTGCGCCATCTCGGTGAACCGTTCCGGGCCGAACACTTCCCGGACCGTGTTGGCGAGGAATTCGTACTCGGTGGCGTCGTTGACGGTGAGGGGGTATTCGTCCTGGAACTCCACCGTGGCCTGCAACCCGTGCGCCCGGGCGATGTCCTGACACACCTGCACCGACAGCTGCCGCACCTTCGCCAACGCCTCCGGGCTGAACGTGCGCACCGTCGCCTCGAAAGTCGCCTGGTCCGGGATGATGTTGCGGCGGGTGCCGGCGTGGAAGGCGCCCACGGTCACCACCACCGGATCGAACACGTCGAATCGGCGGGTCACCATGGTCTGCAGCGCCAGCACCATTTCGCACGCGGCCGGCACCGGGTCCAGCGTGCGGTGCGGGGTGGAGCCGTGCCCACCGGCGCCCTCCACCGTGACGTGCAGCCCCGCCGAGGCGGCCATCAGCGGCCCGGGGCGGGCCGAGAACACCCCCCGCGGCAGGAAGCTGGAGGTGACGTGCACCCCGTACGCCCCGATCACCGGTTTGCCGGCGGCCTCCAGCACGCCTTCTTCGATCATGTAGCGGGCGCCGTCGTGTCCTTCCTCGCCCGGCTGGAACATGAAGATCACGTCTCCGGCGAGCTCTTCCCGCCGAGCCGCCAGCAGCCGCGCAGCCCCCACCAGCCCCGCGGTGTGCAGGTCGTGCCCGCAGGCGTGCATCACGCCTTCGTGGCGAGAGCGGAACGGCTCATCGGTGCGCTCGGTGACCGGCAGGGCGTCCATGTCGCCCCGCAGCAGCACCGCTGGCCCCGGTCGGCCACCCCGCAGCACCGCGGTTACCGACGACAGCCGCTTCCCGGTGGTGACCTCCAGCGGTAGTCCGGCCAGCGCGGTCAGCACCAGCTCCTGGGTGCGGGGCAGCTCCAGACCGATCTCTGGCACCTGGTGCAGCTCCCGCCGCAGCGCGATCAGGTCAGGCGCCAGCTCCTGCGCCTGCGTGCGTAGGTCGGTCACATGGGCCACCTTAGACGAGTTCCGATGCCTAGGCGAGTGGCGGCCAGTCGCTGTGGAGGGTTGACGGGATTCGACGCCACTGGTAGCGGCCGGTTACTCTGGGGCACATTGTCCACTTCGATAGTGGCACTGGGGGAGAGTTATGGCTCGTGGAGTGCCGCCCCGTGGGGCTGGTGGGGCGGGCAGGTCGCAGCCGCCTCGCCGGGTCACTGGGGGACAGCGCGGAGGTGCGGCGAAGGCCACCGGTAGGCCGGCGGCCAAGACCGGCGCGGCCAAGGCCAGCCAGCAGCTGCAGCGTACCCAGCTGGTGGAGCAGCAGCGCCGGGCCGCTACCCAGGCCCAGGCCCGGCAACAGCAGCAGCGGCAGCTGCAGGCGATCCGGGACGCGCACGCCCACCGCCGTCGCCAGGAGGCGCAGCGGCGCAGCGCCGAAGTGCGGCAGCAGGTGGAGCAACTGGAGTCCATCTTGATCAGCGGCCTGCGGCGGTCAGCCCGGATCGATCTGGATGCGCTGGTGGGGCCGCTACCACAGCCGGAGCCGTTCGATCCGGGACCATTGGCGACCCCTCTGCCGGAGCCGGTGTGGGAGGAGTTCGACCCGGACCGGGGAACCGGCAGTCTGGTCGGGCGGATCGGTGGCCAGGCGCGCCGCCAGCGCCGCCAGGAAGCGGCCCAGACGGAGTTCGAGGCGGCGCGGCGGCGATGGCAGGAGGCGGAGCAGCGGCGCCAGGAGCAACTGGCGGCGGCCCGGGCCGCGCACGAGGCGGCTCAGGCCGCCCGGCGGCGGGAGGTCGAGGCGTACCACGACCGCATCGCCCGGGTGAAGGCCGGTCTGACGGCCCGGGAGTCGGCGGTGGTGGAGAGCTTCCTGCGGACCGTGCTGCGGCAGGTGCCGCTACCGGACGGCTTCCCACGTCGGTACGAAGTCACCCACGATCCGGCTCGCGAGCAGGTGACGATCCGCATGGTGCTGCCGGACCGGTCGATCGTCCCCACCGTGGCCGGGTTCGAGTACCGGCCGGCGGTGGACAAGTTGGTGCCGGTACCCCGCCCGACCGACGAGGCGGCCGCGCTCTACACCCGGGTGTTGGCGCAGGTGGTGCTACTGGTGCTGCGGGACGTGTACGAGGCGGAGCCGGTGTTGGCGGGGGTGACGGTGCACGGACTGCTGGATCGCCGGAATCCGGACACCGGCCAGCCGGAGTTCGCCTGCCTGGTGCGGGTGGCTACCGAGCGGGCCAGGTTCGCCCCGCTGCCGTTGGCCGGGCAGGCGCCGGAGCGGCTGCTGCGGGATCTGGACGCGGAGCTGTCGGCAGACCCGTACGCCGGTACCCCACTGCCCTGACCGGTCGGGGGTGACCCCGCGGGCGGGCCGGTCAGTCACCCGCCTCCACCGGCGGGGGCGGCGTGTCGGTGACGGAGAAGAGGATCTCCCGCAGCGCGGGGAGCTGCCACAGCGCCGCCAGGCAGGCCACCACGGTCAGCCCAGGCAGCAGCACCGTCCGCTCGAACTTGCCGCCGGCCCGGATCGCGTACCGGTCCGGCAGGCTGATCATGTACCAGTTCCGGCCCTTGATCCGAATCGGCCACAGCAGCGGGCAGCCGTGGCGGGTGATCATGTCGCCGAGGATGTGCACCAGGCACCCCATCCCGACCGCGACCCCGAGCAGCGGGTAGCCGTCGGCCGGCAGGACCGCGAACGCGAACACCGTGACCACCAGCGAGAGCACGGTGGTGACGAGCCAGCCGCGTTTCTTGACCCACTCGGCCATCACCCCTCGGATCGCCAGTCCGATGGTGACGAACAGGGTCGCCAGCATCACCGGCTTGCCGAACTTGCTGACCAGGAAGCTCAGTAATGCACCGAGTAAGACCGCGAACACCAGGGTGTGGGTGAAGGTGCGGTGCCCGTTACGGCGGCGGGGGTCCTTGCGGGAGCGGGTCAGGAGATAGATCCCGAGCGACAGTTTCTCCACACACTCGGCGACGAACAGTGACACCACTCCGAACACCCGGGCGGCGGTGGCGCCGCCCCGGTTACGGAACACCCGCCCGGACACGTCCAGGTCCGGCAGGAGCGCCGCTCCCGCGCAGACCGTGGTGTAGACCGCGAGCTCGGCCGGGGACTGGGAGTAGCCGAACGCGGCGGTCGTCACCCCGCCGGCCACCAGCCAAGCGACCGCTCCCGAGGTGGCGTGCGTCGGACCCATGACCATCGGCGTACTCCTCCACTGTGACCACAACCGCGCCCAACTTACGCGACCGCGGGGACACGGTGTGCGGAGCCCCCGTAGGGGGAGAATCAGGGAAGCACCAGGGCTGCCTGCACGGTATTCGCGGTCGTCGGGGCGTAGGGTCATTTGCGTGAGCCTGATCGCCACTCAATCCCTGACCAAGCGTTACGGCCAGGTCACCGCCTTGGATGCCCTGACACTCAGTGTGGAGCCGGGCATCATCGGCTTGGTGGGGGCGAACGGGGCCGGCAAGTCCACCTTCTTGAAGGTGCTGCTGGGGCTGGTGCCGCCCACCAGTGGGTCGGTCCGGGTGCTGGGGCTGGACCCGGTCACCCAGCCGCAGCAGGTGCGTGCCCGAGTCGGGTACATGCCCGAGCACGACTGTCTGCCACCGGATCTGATCGCCGCCGAGCTGGTCACCCACTTCGCTCGGATCAGCGGCCTGCCTCGTACCGCCGCCCGAGAGCGCGCCAGTGAGGCGCTGCGGCACGTCGGGCTGTATGAAGAGCGGTACCGCCAGGTCGGTGGCTACTCCACCGGTATGAAGCAGCGGGTGAAGCTGGCCCAAGCGCTGGTGCACGACCCGGATCTGCTGTTGTTGGACGAGCCGACGAACGGGCTGGACCCGGCCGGCCGGGACGCGATGCTGGACTTGATCGCCCGGATCGGACAAGAGTTCGGCATCTCCATTGTGGTCTGTTCCCATCTGCTGGGGGAAGTGGAACGGATCTGCGACTCCCTGGTAGCGATCGATGGTGGTCGACTGCTGCGGGCGGAGCGAATGTCGGAGATGACCGCGGCCACCGACACCCTGGTGGTGGAGGTCGAGGAGGGGGCCGACGTGCTCACCGCCGCGCTGGCGGATCTGGCCGCCCGCCAGGAGGGCACCACCGTGCTGGTGCCGTTGGCCGGCGACGAGACCTACGACCGGGTGCTGGCGGCCGTGGCGGAGCGGGGGTTGCCGCTGCGGCGGCTGGACCGGCGCCGGCACCAGGTGGCCGAACTGTTCGCGACGGAGGTGCCGGCATGACCGCGCAGACCGAACCCACCGGGGTGATTCACGACCTGGGATATCAGCGCTACCAGGGGCCGCGGCTGGGGCGCCGGTACGTGGTCGGCACCCTCTACGCCCTCAGCCTGCGTACCGCGTACGGGCTCGGGCGTGGCTTCAAGGCGAAGATCTTCCCGTGGTTGACCGGCGGGCTGATCCTGGCGGTGGCGGTGGTGGTGGCCGCGGTCCGGGCCTGGACCGGCGAAGCGGTGGTGAGCTACCTCGACTTCACCGAGAGCGTGTTCCCGTTCGTGGTGCTGTTCGCCGCGGTAGCCGCCCCAGAGCTGGTGTCCCGGGATCTGCGGAACCGGGTGCTGCCGCTGTATTTCGCGCGCCCCCTGCGTCCGGGCGACTACGCCCTGGCCAAGCTGGCGGCGCTGGTGAGTGCGCTGTGGCTGCTGCTGGCGGTGCCGCTGCTGCTGATGTACGTCGTGGCGGCGTTCAATTCCGACAAGCTGAGTGGGGTCTGGGACGAGACCGGGGACCTGCTCGCGGGGCTGGCGTACGCCGGTATCGCCGCCGCCGTGCTGGGGGTGTTGGCGCTGCTGGTCTCCTCCCTGGTCAGCCGCCGCGCGGTGGCGGCCGGGGTGGTGGTGGCGGTCTTCCTGGTCACTTTGCCGGTGGTGGAGTTGATCCGGGTGCTCGCCGAAGACGGTGGGACCGTCAGTGTGCTGGCGGGCATCGCCGCACCGTCCACCTTGATTGGTGGGTTGCGGCAGTGGTTGTTCGAGGGCGCGGACCTGATCTGGGCGTGGTACGCGGTGGCCGCGGTCGCCCTGCTGGCAGCCGGCATCAGCTTGCTCATCGCCCGGTACCGGAGGTTGTCACGATGACCGCAGAGACTTTGAAAGCCAGCGCTACCGCCGACGCTCCGGCCCGTGGCGGTGCCCCGGCCGCCACCGTGGAGCTGTCCCACGTCTCCCGCTGGTACGGCAACGTGGTCGCGGTCAACGACGTGACCATGACCCTGGGCCCCGGCGTGACCGGTCTGCTGGGGCCGAACGGGGCGGGCAAGACCACGCTGCTGCACCTGATGGCCGGGCTGCTGTCCCCGTCCCGGGGCACGGTCACGGTGGCCGGCGCCTCGGCCTGGCGCCGGCCGGAGCTGTACCGCATCTTGGGGCTGGTCAGTGAACGGGAGGCGGTGCCGGAGTATCTGACCGGGTGGGAGTTCGTGCTGACCAGCGCGAAGCTGCACAAGCTGCCTGACCCGACCGCGGCGGCCCGGCGGGCGGTGGAGCTGGTGGACATGACCGCCGCCGAGGGGCGCCGGATCGGCACGTACTCCAAGGGGATGCGGCAGCGGATCCGGGTGGCGGCGGCGCTGGTGCACGAGCCGGCGGTGCTGCTGCTGGACGAGCCGTTCAACGGCATGGATCCGCGGCAGCGGCTGCACATGATGGAGGTGCTGCATCGGCTGGGGGAGCAGGGGCGCACGGTGCTGTTCAGCTCCCACATCCTGGAGGAGGTGGCGCAGCTGTCCGGCACCGTACAGGTGATGGTGGCCGGTCGGCTGGCCGCTTCCGGGGATTTCCGGGCGATCCGGCGGCTGATGACCCACCGGCCGCACGTGTTCACCGTCCACTCCAGCGACGACCGCCGGCTGGCGGTGGCGCTGCTGGCGCACGAGGCGGTGCAGGGAGTGGAGTTGGATCCGGCCGGCGGGCTGACCGTGCGCACCAGTGACTACGGCACGTTCACTCGGACCCTGCCGGCGGTCGCGGTGGCCGAAGGTATCCGGGTCACCCGGGTGCTGCCCAGTGACGAGTCGTTGGAAAGTGTCTTCTCCTACCTGGTGGCATCATGATCAATCTGACCATCGTCCGGACCACCGTACGGGCTCTGTTCGGTCGGAGCCGGTTCCTGCTGCTGCTCCCGCTGCCGGTGCTGGTGGTGGGGCTGGCGGGGTTGATGCGCGTGTTCGATGTGGCCACCACCGAATGGGCCATCCCGATCCTGGTGGGGCTCGGGGTATCGCTGGTGCTGCCGCTGCTGTCGCTGATCGTGGGCGCCAGCGTGCTCGGCTCGGAGATCGACGACGGTACGGTGGTGCACCTGCTCACCAAACCGCTGCCGCGGCGGGAGATCGTGCTGTCCAAGTTGGTGGCCGCGGCCGGGGTGACGGTGCTGGTGATGGCGGTGACGCTGGGGGTGGCCGCCTGGTTCACTGGCGAGGCCGCGCTGGCGGGCGGGCTGGCGGTCGGCGCCGTGCTGGGAGGGTTGGTCTACAGCGCGCTGTTTGTGGCGCTGTCGCTGGTCAGCCGCCGTCCGGTGCTGATCGGTCTGCTGTACGTGCTGATCTGGGAGGGGCTGCTGGCGAATCTGCTGCCCGGCGCCGGGGTGTTGTCGGTGCAGCACTATGTGCTCGCGGTGGCGACCGGGATCAGTGACACCGATCTGCTTTCGGTGAACCTGTCGATGCCGGTGGCGCTGGTGATGTCGGCGCTGGTGGTGGTCGCCGCCACCGGGTTGGCGATCAACCGGCTGCAGGTGTTCCGGCTGACCGGCGAAACCGGCTGACTATCCCTCGCGCGAGTCGGCTGACCAGTCGGCGCGGCGGCCGAACGCGGCCAGCAGCCGCGTCTGCCCGTCGGCGCCGCGGGGCACTCCGGGGGAGTCGGCGATCAGTCCGGCGCTGAGGTACATCTCCCGGGTGTCGGCGAACCAGGCCGCACAGGCGGCCACCAGGTCCGGCGGCAGTCGGCGGTCCGCCCCGATCGCGGCGGCCAGGTCCCAGGCGTGGATCAGATGATCGGTGAACATCTGCATCAGGTACGAGGCGGCCGTGTCCTCCCCGGTGGACAGGTGCACGGTGCGGTCGGCGATGTCCGGCTGGGAGGCCACCGCTTGCGCTACCGGGGCGGTGCCGCGCCAGGTGGCGATCGGATCGTCCCCGAGCTGGTCTCCGTCGAACTGGTCACCGACCTCCTCGATGGTGGCCCCACCCAATACGTGCGGGAGCCACATGTCCTCGACCGTGACGTGGTTGACCAGTTTCCGGACGTCCCACTCCGTGCACGGGGTGGGTAGGTGCCATTGGTGGGGCTGGACCGCCCGCACCTTCTCGTCGAACACGTCGCAGGCGGCCACGTAGAGCGCGGGCGCGTCGCTGTCACTGGTCATGCGGTCACCCCCGTCGGCGTCGCCGTACGCACGGCTGTGTGACTGACCGTATCGCAGTCGACTACCCGGTGTTGCGCATTCCGGCGGCGATGCCGTTGATGGTGGTCAGCAGCGCCCGCTGCAACGTCGGATCGTCCGCCTGGCCCTCCCGGTACTGCCGCAGCAGCGCCGCCTGCAAATGGTGCAGCGGCTCCAGGTAGGTGTTCCGCACCGCGAGGGTGCGTTGCAGCACCGGTTGGTTGTCCAGCAGCGCCTGCTCACCGGTGATCGTCAGCAGCTCCTGGACACTGCGGTCGTACTCCTGCCGGATCCGGTCGAACACCGGATGCAGTCGCGGCGGCACCAAGCTGGCCACGTAGCGGCCGGCGATGTCCAGGTCGGTCTTGTACAGCATCATCTCCACATTGGAGATGAAGGTACGGAAGAAGTCCCACTGCTGGTGCATCTGCGCCAGCACCGGGGCGAGGCCCGCGGCCCGGGCAGCGGCCAGCCCGGTGCCGACCCCGTACCATCCGGGGACGATCTGCCGGGTCTGGGTCCAGCCGAACACCCACGGGATGGCCCGCAGCCCGGCGAGGCCGGCGCCGGAGTCGGGGCGCTTGGCCGGCCGGGAGCCGATGTTCAGCGCCCCCAGCAGCTCGGTGGGGGTGACCGCCCAGAAGTATTCGGCCAGCATCGGGTCGTCCACCAGCTCCCGGTAGGCGGCGAACGCCGCGTCCGAGATCACCGTCATGGCGGCGTCCCAGTCGGCCAGCTGCGCCGCCGGCTGCCGGGGCGCGGTGTGCAGCACCGTGGCCTCCAGCACCGCGGCCAGGGTCAACTCCAGGTTCTCGGCGGCCAGGGTCGGCAGGGTGTACTTGTCGGAGATCACCTCGCCCTGCTCGGTGAGCTTGATCGCGCCGTCGAGGGTGCCGTACGGCTGGGCCAGGATCGCCTCGTGAGTGGGGCCGCCACCCCGGCCGACCGTCCCGCCCCGGCCGTGGAACAGCCGCAGCGCCACCCCGTGCTGGCCGGCCACGTCCCGTAGCGCCCGCTGGGCACGGTGGATCGACCACTGGGAGGTGGTGATGCCGGCCTCCTTGTTGGAGTCGGAGTAGCCGAGCATCACTTCCTGCACGTCGCCACGGGCGCGCACGATCTCCCGATAGGCCGGCACCCGCAGCAGTTCATCCAGGAGCGTGGCGGCGGAGTCCAGCTCGGGGATCGATTCCAGCAGCGGCACGAACCCGATCCGGGCCCGGCCGTGCGCTGGGTCCACCAGCCCGACTTCGCGGGCCAGCACCACCGCGGCGAGCACATCGTCCACGCCCCGGGTGGCGGAGATGATGTACGACTCGACCACCTGCGGGCCGAACTGTTCCTGGGCCGTCCGGACGGCCCGGAACACGTCGAGGGTGCGGCGAGTCGCCTCACTCAACGGTGTGTCAATGGTGGAGAGTGGTCGGCGGCCGGCGAGCTCCTTGGCCAACAGGGCGGTCCGCTGCGCTCGCGACAGCTCCCGGTAGTTGGGCACCTCGTCGAGCCGGGCGTACAGCTCGGCTAGCGCGGCGTGGTGCGGATCGGCGTGTTCGCGAATGTCGAGTGTGGCCAGTTGGAGCCCGAACGCGGACATGGTGCGGATCACTGTGGTCAGCCGGCCCGCGGCGGCCAGCTCGCCCCCGTGCGCGGCCAACGAATCCCGCAGCAGCTCCAGTTCGGCCACCAGTTCGTCCGGGCCGAGGTAGTCCCGACCCGGCTGATGGGGGGTACCGGCGGCCAGCCGGGCCCGGGTGTTGGCCAGCTTCACCTTCATCGCCCGGGCCTTCAACCGGTACGGCTCCTCCGCGTTCACGCGGCGATACCGCTCCTCCAGCTCCGGCAGGCGCGCCAGGTCCTGCTCCAGGCTGGCGACCAGCTCGGCGGAGACCGGCCGCAGCCGGCGGGAGACGCTGAGCTCGGCGATCAGCGTGTCCAACGCCGCCTCCGCGGCTTGGATGCCGTGCTCGTGCTGGATCAGCAGCACCTCCCGGGTCACCTCCGGGGTGACGTACGGGTTGCCGTCCCGGTCACCGCCGATCCACGAACCAAAGGTCAGCGGGCGGGCGGTGGGAGGCAGCTCCACTCCGAGGCGGCCCAGGGTGGCGGCCAGCCGGTCCAACACCTGCCCGGCCGTGGTGGTGGCCAGGTCCCGCAGGTAGTAGACCGCGTTACGGGCCTCGTCGGTGGGTTCCGGCCGGGTCGCCCGCAGCTCGTCGGTCTGCCACAGCAGGTCCAGCAGCTCCGCCAGTCGGTCGTCGCGGGGGGAGTCGGCCACCCCGTACAGGGCGGCCTCCGCGGCCTCCGCGTCCAGTTCGTCGGCCAGCGCCCGCTGCTTGGTCAGGATCGAACGCCGGGCCGCCTCGGTGGGGTGGGCGGTGAACACCGGCCGCAGCGCCAGCCGTGGCACCGCGGCGGCCAGCTCCGTCACCGGGATCTGCCGGGCGGCGATCCGCGCCGCTGCCTGCTCCAGCCAGCCGCCGTCAGCCACCCGCCGGCGCCGTAGCTCCCGGGCCCGATGCACCTGCTCGGTGATGTTGGCCAGGTGGAAGTACGTGGAGAACGCCCGCGCCAGTTTGGTGCCGGTGATCACGTCCAGCCCCGCCAAGCGCGCCGCGGCCCGGTCCGGGTCGGTGCGCACCAGCGCCCGTACCTCTTCGACCAGGTCGAGCAGGTCCTGGCCTTCCTGCCGCGCGAGGGTCTGGCCCAGCAGGGTGCCCAGGCGGCGGATGTCTGCCCGCAGCGCTGCTGCGGGAGCCGTGTCTGCGTGTCGGGTGGTCGATGCAGACTGATCGGTCACGAGCGCTCCCTCCAGTAGGAGTGGGGGGACGGCGCTGTCCAGGGCGGCTTGATGGTACCGGTCGACGGCAGGCTGGAGATCACTGACCGGTGAGTGGACCGATGGTTGGGCGACCCGATGGGTGAGGGTGCGGCCGGTGCCCCGACCGCACCCCTCGTCAGGGCGCGGCCCTAGGTCGTTGTCCGGAATCGGCGTCCCAGCAACAGCCCTAGCCCGGTGAGCAGGGCACCCGTTCCGAGCCCGGAGAGCAGCGGGATCGGCGCACCGGTCGTGGGGAGCTGCGCGGCCGGTGTCCCGGTTGGAGTCGCTGTGGGGGTGTCAGTCGGAGTGGTCGGCGGGGTGGTGGTCGGGGTGGTCGGTGGTGTGGTGGTCGGAGTGGTGGGAGGTGTGGTGGTCGGAGTGGTCGGTGGGGTGGTCGGCGGTGTGGTGGGCGGGCAGGGGTGGTGCAGATAGGACTGGAGCAGCGGGGACGGGGTCCTGGTGATGACGGCCCCGGCCGGCCCGTCGGGGAGAGGCCATCCGGTCTCAGGAAGCAGGTACGCCTCCCGGAAGTCGTCGGCGTCGAAGGGCCAGCCGTCAGTGTCCAGTAGCCCCCGGAGCGGTTCCTTGCATCCATCGATGGCGAACCCCTCGGCGTTGGCGGGAACATCGGAGTCTGCGATCGGGGTCGTGGTCTGCGCGTGCGCGGGTGCTGCCAGCAGCGCCACCAGGAATCCTCCGACTCCGGCCGCTGCTAGTCGGAGATAGCCGGGGTTGTGCATTGAACGCCTCCGAGAGTGGGACAGAAAGTTTTGACCGACAGGGAGCTGTTCCCACCGGACGATAAATTCTCAAATGAGACAAAATCGGAATTAGCTGCCAGGTCGCCCTCCTGGGCGACCCTCCGGCGGTGAGGACGGGAGGCGCCCACGGCAGCGGAGGTCCCCAGAGCGGATCGGCCGGCCAGGAGGCACCCCTGAACAGGGGTTTCTCATCTATTCGAAGCCGTCTCACCGGCCGCGCCGCGGAAGGTAGTCTTCCCGGCATGTCGCAGCTAACCTGCGTGGGCGCGCTGATCCGGGACGACCGAAACCGGATCTACGCCCACCGCCGCACCGCCAACCGGCGGCTGTTCCCTGGGGTCTGGGACTTCGTCGGTGGGCACGTCGAACCGGGGGAGTCCCCAGAGCAGGCGTTGGCCCGGGAGCTGAAGGAAGAGACCGGCTGGTCGCTACGGCGGATCGAAGCGCTGATCGCCGACTGGCAGTGGGAACACGACGGGGTGGTGCGCCGGGAGCTGGACTACCTGGTGGAGGTCGACGGTGACCTGTCCGCGCCTCAGTTGGAGCCGGGCAAGCACGACGCGTACGCCTGGATCGGGCTGGACAACCTCGACCAGATGATGGTCGGTCGTACCGACGGGGATCGCCGGGTGCGGAACGTGGTCGCCAAAGCCGCCCGCACCCGCCTCACTGAGCGGCTGCGGCTGGAACCGGTCGGGGAGGAGCACGCCCTGGACCTGTTCCGACTCCACCAGGACGCGAAGGTGGCGGCCTGGCACGGCACCCGCCTGACCACCGAGGCGGCCCGGCGCTGGGCGGTCCGCGGTGCCCGGGGGTGGGAGACCAACGGGGTCGACAAGTGGATGGCCTATCACCGCGAGACCGGCGAACTGATCGGACGCGGAGGCCTGTCCCGGACAGAGCTGGACGGCCGGAGCTGGCTGGAGATCAGCTGGACGGTCCGGTCGGACCGGTGGGGCCAGGGATACGGCACCGAGATCGGGCAGGCCGGGGTGGCGTTCGCCTTCAACGAACTGGGCGGGGACACGGTGGTGGCGATGACCGAGCCGCACAACCTGCGTTCGCTCGGGGTGATGCGCCGACTGGGCATGCGGTACGTCCGGGAACTGGTTCGGGACGGGGTGCGCTCGGTGCTCTACGCCGTCACCCGGCCGTCGGCAACGGTTACGCTGTAAGACGCCGCCGCTCGCGCGAGCTGGCGGGGGTTCGTCGCTGCCCGTCTCCTGGGCGGTTCTGCCCTGCCGCAGCGTCGCCAAATGTCAGCCACACGTGGAGAAAGGCCCGTCCATGACGCTCGCCGGCCTGCTCACGGCCGCGCTCGCGGATCCGACCCTGGCCCGGGTTCGCGACCTCGCTACCGAACCCACCACTGGTCAGGTCGACCTGACGGGGCCGCCGGCGCTACGTCCGCTGCTGGTAGCGGCACTGGCCAACGATCCGGACGCCGGCGGAGCGGGGCGACCGGTGCTGGCGGTGACCGCGACCAGCCGGGAAGCCGACGAGCTGGCCGATGCCCTGAGTGACCTGCTGCCGGGCGACCAGGTGGCGACCTACCCGTCCTGGGAGACCCTGCCGCACGAGCGGCTGTCTCCACGCAGCGACACGGTGGGGCGCCGGCTGGCGGTGCTGCGCCGGCTCGCGCACCCCGGGGACGACCCGCTCCGGGTGGTGGTGGCGCCGGTTCGTTCGGTGTTGCAGCCGCAGCTGAAGGGACTCGGGGACCTGGAGCCGGTGCGGCTGCGCCCCGGCGACACCGTGGATCTCATCGAGTTGGCCCGCCAGCTGGCTGACCTGGCCTACACCCGGGTGGACCTGGTCACCAAGCGCGGCGAGTTCGCGGTGCGGGGCGGAATCCTGGACGTGTTCCCGCCCACCGCCGACCACCCGGTCCGGCTGGAGCTGTGGGGCGACGACATCGAGGAGCTGCGCAGCTTCGCCGTGTCCGACCAGCGCACCCTGGAGCCGGTGGAGGAGCTGATCGCACCGCCGTGCCGGGAACTGTTGCTCACCCCTCAGATCCGGCAGCGGGCGGCGGAGTTGGCGGAGCGGGAGCCGGCGCTGGCCGAGATCTGCGGCAAGCTCGCCGAAGGCATCCCGGTGGAGGGGATGGAGTCGCTGGCCCCGGTGCTCGGGGCGGGCGAGCTGGAGCTGCTGGTGGACTGCCTCCCGGCCGGCACGCTGGTGCTGATGTGCGACCCGGAGCGGATCCGGGCCCGGGCCCGGGACCTGGTGCGCACCAGTGAGGAGTTCCGGGAAGCCAGCTGGGCGGCGGCCGCGGTCGGCGGCAGCGTCCCGATCGACCTGGGTCAGGTGGCGTTCCGCACCCTGGCGCAGGTGCGCGCGGCCGCGCTCGGGCACGGGTTCGACTGGTGGACCTTGGCGCCGTTCGGCCTCGACCCGGACACCACCCTCGACCCCGCCGCGGACGCGGAGGCGGAGGAGGACGACCAGTCGGGGGAGGCGGTCGCCCTGCCGGCCGCCGCGGTGCCGCTCTACCACAACGACACCGCCCGGGTGACGCAGGACGTCAAGGAGTGGCTGGCCGACGGCGTACCGGTGGTGATGCTGTTCCCTGCCCTCGGACCGGCCCAACGGGCGGTGGACGTGCTGCGCGACGCCGGGTTCGGGGTGGACCTCACCCGGGGCGGGCTGGCCGCCCCGCCGGCCGCCGGGGTGGTGACCGTGGCCCTCGGCGGGCTGGCGGCCGGGTTCCGGCTCACCGGGAGCTCCCCCTGGTGGTGCTCACCGGGAACGACCTCAGCGGCGGGCGCGGCACCACCACCCGGGAACTGCGGAAGCTCCCCACCCGACGTCGCGGCACCATCGATCCGCTGGAGCTGCGCGCCGGCGACCTGGTGGTGCACGAGCAGCACGGCATCGGACGGTACGTGGAGCTGGTACGCCGCACCGTCAACGGGGCCGAGCGCGAGTACGTGGTGATCGAGTACGCGCCCAGCAAGCGAGGACAGCCCGGGGACCGCCTGTTCGTCCCCACCGACTCGTTGGACCAGCTGTCCCGCTACGTCGGCGGTGAGCAGCCGGCCCTGCACAAGTTGGGCGGCTCGGACTGGCAGAAGACCAAGGCGCGGGCCCGCAAGGCGGTGAAGGAGATCGCCGCCCAGCTGATCCAGCTGTACGCGGCCCGACAGGCCACCCGCGGGCACGCGTTCGGGCCCGGACACGCCGTGGCAGCGGGAGCTGGAGGACGCCTTCCCCTGGACCGAGACCCCGGACCAGCTGGCGGCCATCGAGGAGGTCAAGGCCGACATGGAGCGGCCGATCCCCATGGACCGGCTGATCTGTGGCGATGTCGGCTACGGCAAGACCGAGATCGCGGTGCGGGCCGCGTTCAAAGCGGTGCAGGACGGTAAGCAGGTGGCGGTCCTGGTGCCCACCACTCTGCTGGCCCAGCAGCACTTCAAGACCTTCACGGAACGGATGGCCCAGTTCCCGGTGCAGATCCGGCAGCTGTCCCGGTTCATCACCGACGCCGAGGCGACCGACACGCTGGCGAAGCTGGCGGACGGCACCGTCGACATCGTGATCGGTACTCACCGGCTGCTGCAGCCGACGACCCGGTTCGCCCGCCTCGGGCTGATGGTGGTCGACGAGGAGCAGCGGTTCGGGGTGGAGCACAAGGAGTACCTGAAGCGGCTGCGCACCGAGGTGGACGTGCTGACCCTGTCGGCCACACCGATCCCGCGCACCCTGGAGATGGCGATCACCGGGATCCGGGAGATGTCCACCATCGCCACCCCGCCGGAGGAGCGCCACCCGGTGCTCACGTACGTCGGGGCGTACCAGGACAAGCAGGTGGCCGCCGCCATCCACCGGGAGCTGCTACGCGACGGTCAGGTGTTCTACCTGCACAACCGGGTGGAGACGATCGAGCGGGCGGCGCGGAAGCTGCGGCAGCTGGTGCCGGAGGCCCGGGTGGCGGTGGCGCACGGGCAGATGGGTGAGGCCGCCCTGGAGAAGGTGATGGTCGGCTTCTGGCAGAAGGAGTACGACGTCCTCGTCTGCACCACCATCATCGAGTCCGGGTTGGACATTCCTAACGCCAACACCCTGATCGTGGAGCGCGCCGACCGGTTGGGGTTGGCCCAGCTGCACCAGCTCCGGGGCCGGGTGGGGCGCGGGCGGGAGCGCGCCTACGCCTACTTCCTCTACCCGGCCGACCAGCCGTTGACGGAGCAGGCGCACGAGCGGCTGGCCACCATCGCCCAGCACTCGGAGCTGGGCGCCGGCATGTATGTGGCCATGAAGGACCTCGAGATCCGGGGCGCCGGCAACCTGCTGGGTCGGGAGCAGTCCGGCCATATCGAGGGGGTCGGTTTCGACCTGTACGTGCGGATGGTCAGCGAAGCGGTGCAGCGCTACAAGGGCGGTGCCCCGGTCGAGGAGGAGCCGGTCGAGGTCAAGATCGACCTGCCGGTGAACGCTCACCTGCCGCACGACTACCTGTCGGTGGAGCGGCTGCGGCTGGAGGCGTACCGCAAGCTCGCCACCGCCACCTCGGAAGAGGCGTTGGGTGAGGTGGTGGCAGAGCTCGAAGACCGGTACGGCCAGCTGCCCGAACCGGTCGCCAACCTGGCGGAGGTGGCACGGTTCCGGCTGCTGGCCCGGGCGTACGGTCTGACCGAGGTGTCTTTGCAGGGGCGGCACATCCGGTTCGCCCCGCTGCAGTTGCCCGACTCCAAGCAGCTGCGGCTCAAGCGCTACTACCCGAACGCGGTGTACAAGACGGCGCTCGCCACCATCTCGGTGCCGCGCCCCACCCGTCCGGGCACCGGCGAGTTGTTGCGGGACGTCCCCTTGCTGGACTGGTGCGCCGAGCTGCTGCGGGGGGTGCTGGGGGATCCGCCCGGCGCCGGGGCGTCGGACCGGCCGACCGCCGCCACGACCGGCCGCCCCGCGGCTGGTCACGCCAGGCGAGCGTGAGACAGTTTTCCATGGATGGACCCCCTCGGTCGGGAGGACTGGGCATGAGAGCAGGTCGGCTGGCCACCCTGGCGGTGGCGGGCATGCTGGTGGTCAGCGGTCTGGCAGGCTGCCAGGCGAAGCCCACGGTGGCGGCGTACGTCGATGACGTGGTGATCACCGAGGCGCAGGTCGACGCGGTGATGGACGAGCTGCGGGCTTCTCTGGAGGAGTTCTCGGAGAACTGGTTCGCCCAGGAAGAACAGCGGCTGGCCGCCGCGGAGGAGTTGACCGACGCGGAGCGGGAAGCGGAGTTGGCCGCGCTCCGGCAGCGGGAGGACGAGCGGCTGCAGCGGGAGTTGGCCACCCGCCGCGACCAGGTGGTGCAGCTGCGGGTCCTCACTGAGGCGGCCCGCCGGTATGCGCAGCAACAGCAGGTGGAGGTGGCGGAGCCCGCCCCGGAGGCGGTGGCGGAGCAGGTCGGTCTGCCGGCTGACCACGCGTACGTGACGGTGGTGGCGGAGTACTTCGCGGTCATGACCCCGCTGCAGGACACCGTCACGCCGGTGGAGCCGAGCGAGGCTGACCAGCGGGAGGTCTACGACCGGCTGGTGGCGGCCGGGCAGACCAGTGTGCCGTTCGCCGAAGCGCAGCAGGTGCTCACCGCCGACGTGCTCGGGGAGGCGGTCGCCATCCGCAACTTGTTCCGCGAGATCCTCGACGGGGTCAAGGTGCGGGTGAATCCGCGCTACGACGCGGTGTACCAGGTGCCGGTAGAGTTCCCCGGGGGCCAG
The DNA here is from genome assembly GCA_963809545.1 of uncultured Actinomycetota bacterium. Lineage (GTDB taxonomy): Bacteria > Actinomycetota > Actinomycetes > Mycobacteriales > Micromonosporaceae > Natronosporangium. The sequence goes on from CAWEKD010000005.1 coordinate 1,224,514, forward strand.
ACCTGGTTGGCCGTGCCGCTGAGCGATTCCGCCGTTGACCGGTGATTCCGCCACCGGGCACGGACGGCCTGGGTGGCACCCCCAGACAGAGCGGAGGAGCCGGGATGCGGGCTGGTCGGGGATTGGCGGCCGTGGTGGCGATGGTCGTCGCCATGGTCGGGCTGGTGGGATGTACGGAATCCAAGTCCACCACCAGCGGTGACTGGGATGACCCGTCGGTGATCGCCTACATCGGCGATGCCGTCGCCATCACCGAGGCTGAGGTCGACGCGGTGATCGAGGACGTCCGGGCCGAGATCAGCGAAGAGATCGAGCAGGGCCTGGCGGCAGCGGAGGAAAAGCTGACCGCGGAGGAGTTGGCGGAGCGGCGCGAGCAGCGGTACGAGCAGCTGGAGCAGCAGCTGGCGGTCAACCGCTCCCGGACCATGGAGATGCGGATTTTGACCGAGGCGGTCCGGGTGTGGCTCGCGGCCAACGAGCTCGAGGAGCCGGAGCCGGCTTTGGAGTACCAGGCGGGTGAGCTGGGCCTGGAGGTGGACAACGAGTACGTCCGGGTGGTGGCCGAGTTCTACGCGGTGATGTCGGTCATCCAGGCGATCGCCGAGCCGGTGGAGCCGAGCGAGGCCGACCAGCGGGAGGTCTATGACCACCTGGTGGCCGAGGGGTTGACCCGCAGCTCGTTCGATGACGCCAAGCAGGTGCTGACCCAGGAAGTGATGGGGCACCAGGTGGCGATCCGGGACCTGATCGTGGAGGCGTTGGCGCTGGCCAAGGTGCGGGTAAACCCCCGGTTCGACTTCGTCTACAAGGTGCCGGTGCCGGTGGGGAGCGGGCAGTCGTGGCTGGAGATCCCGCTACGCGGCCCGCATGGCGAGCAGTCGTGACCGCTGTCGTCTGGCGCTGATCCCGGGAGGGGTTGCCGATGCCTGCCCGAATCGTGCTGCTGGTCACCTCGCCGCGGTTGCCGGCCGGGCTGTTGACCGCGGAGGCGTGGGACCTGCTGCGGGCGCATCCGGTCGTGGCGGCGGAGGAGACACCCACCACTCGCGCGGTGCGCGCGGCCGGCGCCCAGGTTCGCCTGCTGGCGGAGGAGAGCGGCGGTGAGCAGGTGGATGATCGTCCGCAGCCCCCGGTCTCGAGCGAGGCGCTCATCTCCGCGGGGGTGCACGCGCTGCTGACCACCGCCGCCGCGCACGGGACCGTGGTCTGGTTGGCCGGGCCGGACGGGGATCCCGCGTTGGCCCGGGCCCTGGGGCTGCGGCTGGCGCAGGAACCGGGGCTGGCCGAGCTGGAGCTGGTGTACGGGTCGTGGGATCCGGTGGGCGCTCGGCTGCTGGACGCGGTGGCGGTGATCGACCGGCTGGTGTCTCCGGGCGGCGATCCGTGGAAGCGGGCGCAGACGCACGCGTCGTTGGCCCGCTACCTGCTGGAGGAGGCGTACGAGGCGCACGACGCGATCGAGTCCGGCGATCCGGCCACGCTGCGGGAGGAGCTGGGCGATGTGTTGCTCCAGGTGCTGTTGCACGCCCGGTTGGCGGAGGAGGCGCCGGAGGGTCAGCGGTGGTCGATCGATGACCTGGCGGGCGAGTTCGTGGCGAAGATGATCCGGCGTAATCCGCACGTGTTCGCCGGCGTCGAGGTGTCGGGGATGGAGGACATCCTCGAGAACTGGGAGCGGATCAAGCGGGAGGAGCGGCCGCGTCGCTCGCCGATGGCGGGGATCGTCACCAGCCAGCCGGCGCTGTCCTTGGCCGCCAAGATCTTCGAGCGGGCGGAGCGGGCGGGGATTGATCCGCACTCGCCGCCGGCGCCGCCGGGGGTGGACGCCGCGGATCCGGCCGCGCTGGGGCAGGCGCTGTTGGCGTTGGCGGCGGCGGCGCAGGCCGCCGGGGTGGATCCGGAGGCGGCGCTGCGTCGGGCGGCGTTGGCGCACGCCGAGCGACTCGAGGGCAAGTAACCCCTGCCAACCCCTGCCCCTGACCAGGTGGGCGCAACAGCATCAGGCTCTCCGTCCCGGAGCCCGGTGACGTCGGCGGGCGGCCGGTTGCACTACTCCGCTTAACGGAGTAGTGTGCACAGCGTGGATCAGACCCAGCTGCTCAAAGGGGTGCTGGAGCTCGCCGTGCTGGCGGTGCTCCGGGACGCCGACGGCTACGGGTACGACGTCCTGCGCCGGCTGCGCGCCGCTGGTTTGACCGAGGTCGGTGACGCCTCGGTGTACGGCACCCTCCGGCGACTGTTCCAGGCCGGCTACCTGAGCACCTACGTGGTGCCCTCGGAAGAGGGCCCACACCGCAAGTACTACTCGCTCACTCCCGCCGGGCGGGACCAGCTCGCCCGGGCGATCAAGACCTGGCGGGGCTTCGCCAGGTCGGTGGAGGACCTCATCACCGATGGGGAGGTGTCGGGATGACCGACCAGACCGGGCCGACCGAGGCGGCGCGGGCCGAGGAGATCGCGGAATATCTCCAGGCGGTGCAGGCGGCCACCCGCGATCTACCGCCGGCGCAGCGGCAGGAGCTGCTGGACGATCTGGCTACCCACCTGGCGGAGGTGGCGGCCGAGAGTTCGGTGCCGCTGCGGCAGCGACTGGGCCCGCCGGAGCAGTACGCGGCGGAGCTGCGGGCGGCCGCCTCTGGTGACCCGGAGTCGGCGGAGGTCCGCCCCTCCTACACCCAGCGGCTACGCACCCGCTGGCAGCGGCTGCGGGCGCGGCTGTCCAGGCTGGACCAGCGGCTCGGGCCGTGGCTGGGGTATGAGCGGATCACCGAGTACGCCCGGTTGCTCGTACCCGCCTGGTGGCTGCTGCGCGGATACCTCGCCGCCATGCTGGTGGTACATCTCCTGGACCACTCCGGCCAGCTGGGACTGCTGCCCCGGCTCGGCGGCAGCACCCTGGCCGGCCTGGCGATCCTGGCCGGGTTCATCGTCGGGTCGGTGTGGTTGGCGCACCGCACGCCGCGGTGGTCCCGGTGGCCTCGGCGGGTGGTGATGCTCGGGTCCACGCTCGTGGTGCTGTTCGGGGTGAACGGGTTTCTGGATCTGGACTTCCAGCAGCGGTACGGCCCCCCGACGTTCTACCGCGAGGTGGTCTACGACAACCCCTATCAGGAGATCTCGGACGTCTATGTGATCGACGAGCACGGCCAGCTCCTGACCGAGGTGACGTTGGTGGATCAGCATGGCCGCCCGATCGACATCGGCCGGTGTGACGACTACTCCTGGGAGGAGTGGCCGGAGGAGGAGTCGCGGTGGCGCGGGCCGGACGGGGAGCCGATGGTCTCCTATCCGCGCTGCCCGGACCAGCTCCCGTGGTGGCTGTCGGTGCTGCCCGCGCCGTCCCCACATCCGGCGCCGTCTCCCGGCGCGGTCGTCCCCTCACCGAGCCCGGTCGAGGAGCCGGCACCCGCCCCCTCCGGTGACCCCACTCCGGAGCCGACGGCGACCGTCACCACCTCGCCGGCTCCGAATGCGACGCCGCTGGTCACGCCGGAGGTGACCGTGGCGCCGACGGCTCGGGCACGCTGAGGGGTGGGAGAGATCACCAGGGTGGTCCACGGGTTCCGTGAGCGTCTGCCGGAACCCGGCCCCGGGTGCGCGATAAGCTCAGCCGCGGACTGAGACGGCCGCGACGGGGCGGCCCACCATCAGCGGCAGGAACGGAGAGAGCCGACTGTGGCCACCATTGAAGGAATCGTCGCCAGGGAGATCCTCGACTCGCGCGGCAACCCGACCGTCGAGGTGACGGTGGGGCTGGACGACGGGACGATCGCCCACGCCGCGGTCCCGTCCGGCGCTTCCACCGGTGCGTTCGAGGCGCTGGAGTTGCGGGACGGTGACCAGTCCCGGTACGGGGGCAAAGGGGTGGAGCGGGCGGTCGCCAACGTGGGCGACCGGATCGCTGAGGAGCTGGTGGGGTACGACGCGACCGAGCAGCGTCTGATCGACCAGCGCATGTTGGACTTGGACGGCACTCCGGACAAGTCCGAACTAGGAGCCAACGCCATCCTCGGGGTGTCGCTGGCGGTGGCGAAGGCGGCGGCGAGCGCGTCCGGGCTGAGCCTGTTCCAGTACCTCGGCGGGCCGAACGCGCACCTGCTGCCGGTGCCGATGATGAACATCCTCAATGGCGGCGCCCACGCTGACTCCAACGTCGACATCCAGGAGTTCATGATCGCCCCGATCGGTGCGCCCACCTTCCGGGAGGCGCTGCGGATGGGGACGGAGGTCTACCACGCTCTCAAGGCGGTGCTGAAGAAGCGGGGGCTGTCCACCGGCCTGGGGGACGAGGGTGGATTCGCTCCGGACCTGCCGGCCAACGCGGCCGCGCTCGACCTGATCAGCGAGGCGGTGCAGCAGGCCGGTTACACCCTGGGGCGGGACGTGGTGCTGGCGTTGGATGTGGCCGCCACCGAGCTGTACCGGGACGGGCGGTACGAGTTCGAGGGCTCGGCCCGGAGCGCGGAGGAGATGACCGCCTACTACGCCAAGCTGGCCGAGGACTACCCGATCGTGTCCATCGAGGACCCGCTGGCCGAGGACGACTGGGAAGGCTGGATCAACCTCACCGCGCAGCTCGGGGACAAGCTGCAGATCGTCGGCGACGATCTGTTCGTGACCAACCCGGAGCGGATCGCCCGTGGTATCGCCGAAAAGGCGGCCAACGCGGTGCTGGTGAAGGTCAACCAGATCGGTTCGTTGACCGAGACCCTGGACGCGGTGGAGCTGGCGCACCGGGCCGGGTTCCGGTGCATGATGAGCCACCGGTCCGGCGAGACCGAGGACACCACGATCGCCGACCTGGCGGTGGCCACCGGCTGTGGCCAGATCAAGACGGGTGCGCCCGCCCGCTCAGAGCGGGTCGCCAAGTACAACCAGCTGCTGCGGATCGAAGAGGAGCTGGACGACGCGGCCCGCTACGCCGGGGCGGCCGCGTTCCCGCGTTACCAGGTGAACTGACCGACGCCGGTCCGTACCGGCCTGACTGGACGGGGGAGGGGGAACGATGCGGGAGCGGTCAGGGCACGGTAGCCGCCCGCGGGGCCCGGCCCGTCCAGGTGGGGTCGGGGCCAGGCGGCCGGTCTCACCTGCGCCGTCATCGGTGACCCGGCCGGCCGGTCGTCGGCCGGCCGGGGGCCCGGCGACGGTCGTCCGCACCACTGCGCGACCGCAGCGCCGCCTCACCATCCGGGCGGTGGTGCTGGCGGTGGTGCTGGTCGCGCTCGCGCTCAGCTATGTGTTCCCGCTGCGGACCTACCTGAACCAGCGGGCAGAGATCGCGCAGCGGCGGGCAGCGCTGGCGGAGCAAGAGGCGCACGTGGAGCAACTGGCGGAGCAGGCGGCCCGCTGGCGGGATGAGAACTATCTGCGGATGCAGGCCCGGATGCGGCTGTACTACGGCGAGCCGGGGGAGCTGCTGCTGGCAGTAGTCTGGGAAGACGAGTACGTCCCACCGGAGACCGGGTTCGACCCGGATCAGGTTCCGTCCCCGCCCGGAACCTGGTGGGAGACATTGTGGACAAGTATCCAGTCGGCCGCGGCTGAGCCGGAGCCGGACGAAGCGCCGGAGCTGGCCCCGGAGCCGGCGGCCGAGGACGAGCAGGATTCCGCGGAGGAGGGGGAGAGGTGAGCGAGCCAGCCACGGATGCGGACCGGGCAGTGGTGGCCGTACAGCTCGGCCGCCCACCGCGAGGCACCCGGGGGGTGGCCTATCGCTGCCCGTGCGGGTTGCCGGCGGTGGTGGAGACCGCGCCGCGGCTGGCGGACGGCACCCCGTTCCCCACGCTCTACTACCTGACCTGCCCGCGTGCGGTGGCCGCGTGCAGTCGGTTGGAGTCGTCTGGGCTGATGCGCCAGATGAACGCCCGGCTGGCCGAGGACCCGGAGCTGGCGGCGCAGTACCAGGCCGCCCACCAGGACTATCTGGCGCGCCGGGAGGCGCTCGATGAGGTGCCCGAGATCGCCGGGGTGTCGGCGGGCGGGATGCCTGGTCGCGTGAAGTGCCTGCATGCGCTGCTGGCGCATGCGCTGGCGGTCGGGCCCGGGGTCAACCCGTTCGGCGACGAGGTGCGGGAACTGATCGGGGAGTGGTGGGCCGAGGGCCGGTGTGTCGAGGTCACCCCGGAGGGCGCCCCGGAGTCCCCCGCACCAGACCCGACCGGTGGTGACGCGACCAGCGGCTGACCGGCCCTCGACCCGGCTCGGCCCGCCCAGCGTCAGCGGGACGGGGTAGTTTCCGCGGCCCGAGCGGCCAGCCCAGTGGCGCATTCCTGAATGAATCGGGTGAGGGTGCGGCGGTAGATCCCACCGGTGCCGGGCACCACCGCGGTGAATGAGGACCGCCATCGAATCAGGGTGCCGTCATCGGTCGGGATGAGGTCCACATCTGCCCGGTAGTTGCGGATGGCGAGCCCGGACAGGAGCACATAGCTGAGTCGGCGATCCGGCACGAGCTCGACGATCTCTTCTCGACTGGTGATCCGGCCGGTCCGGAACACCCGGATCGCTCCTACCCCTTCGGGCTCGGACTTGCCGGGGCGCTCCAGGGTGAACGATCCGATCGGGGACCACTCTGGCCAGGTGGCGCCGGCGCGAAGCAGCGCATAGACCGCGGCGGGAGGAGCGCTGGACCGGGCCTCGACCTGGACTCGCTGCAACCGTCTCATGTACCAGATGGTACAGATACCATCTGGTACATGACTCGCGACGGTAGCGCCCGGCAGCGGCTGCTGGCCGCCGCAGTGGAGTACGTGGCCACCCACGGCGTAGGTGACCTCAGCCTTCGGCAGCTGGCGGCCGGGATCGGCACCAGCCACCGGATGCTGCTGTACCACTTTGGGTCTCGAGAGGGCCTGCTACAGGCGGTGGTCCATGAGGTGGAGCAGCGGCAACGCCAGGCACTGGCCGGATTGTGGGAGGAGGCCAGCCGCTCCGGAGTGGACCCGGCCACGGTGACGTGGCAGTTCTGGCGTCGCCTCAGTGACCCGGCACTGTGGCCACTCGAGCGGCTGTTCTTCGAGCTGTACGGCCGGAGCCTGGCCGGCGGCGGGGGTGAGGCCGACCTGGTGACCGCCTGGTTGGAGCCGCTGACCGCGCTGGCGGAGTGGGCGGGTGCACCCCCGGAACGGGCGGCGGCCCGGGCCCGGCTCGGGTTGGCGGTGGTCCGGGGCCTGCTGCTGGATCTACTGGCCACCGGTGACCGGGCGGGGGCCGACCAGGCGATGGCGGAGTTCATCACCGCCTTCGCCGCCGACGCGCGGCCATGGGCGGACGGGGACGGAGACGTACTGCCGGCTAGTCGCTAGCCTGGACAGGTGATCGTGGTACGCCCGGCCCGCACCAGCGATGTACCGGGGATCCGCCGGCTGGTGGATCTCTACCGGGAGGATGGTCGGTTACTGGATAAACCGACCGTCACCCTGTACGAGGACATCCAAGAGTTCCGGGTGGCCACGGTGGGGGAGAACGGCCCCGTGGTCGGCTGTGGGGCGCTGCACGTGATGTGGGAAGACCTGGGGGAGATCCGCACCCTCGCGGTGGATCCGGATTACCGCGGGCAGCGGATCGGGGCCCGGATCGTCACGGAGCTGTTGGCGCAGGCCCGCTGGCTGGGGCTGCGCCGGGTGTTCGTACTCACCTTCGAAAAAGAGTTCTTCTCCCGGTTCGGGTTTGTCGAGATCGACGGGGCACCGGTCCCGCCAGAGGTGTACGAGCAGCTGCTGCGCTCGTACGACGAAGGCGTGGCGGAGTTCCTGGAGCTGGACCGGGTGAAGCCGAACATTCTCGGCAACACCCGGATGCTGCTGCACCTGTGACGCGGCCGGCGGTGGGACGGCGCCCATGGCGCGTAGTCCGTTGTGGCTGGCCGGAGTGAGGTTAGGAGGCGGCGGCCGACTCCGTGAGTGCGACCAGCCGGGTGCGGGCGTCCGCGCCCGGTGCGACTGGTGGACTTGGCCACCCTGTACGGCCAGGCGGACGAAGCCGGGTAGGGGGCACCTCGGACGGGCCGGCGCCGTAGGGTGACAGGGTGACCAGGGTGGCGGCGATCGACTGCGGGACCAACTCCATCCGGCTGCTGGTGGCGGACCTGCTTAGCTCCGACGGGGAGCAGTTGACCGATCTGGTGCGGCGGATGGAGATCGTCCGGCTGGGCGAGGACGTGGACCGGACTGGCCGGCTGTCCGCAGCAGCGATCGAACGGACCCAGCGGGCGCTGGCCGACTACGCGGCACAGATCCGCCAGCTCGGCGCCGAGCGGATCCGGATGGTGGCGACCTCCGCCAGCCGGGACGCGGCCAACGCCGACGAGTTCACCGCCATGGTGGTCGACACCCTGGGGGTGGCGCCGGAGGTGGTGACCGGGCTGGAGGAGGCGCGACTGTCGTATACCGGGGCGGTGCGGGGGCTGCCCGCCGACACCCGCCCCCCGTACCTGGTGGTGGACATCGGTGGTGGCTCCACCGAGTTCGTGGTCGGGCATCAGCGGGAGGAGCCGACGCAGGTCCAGGTACAGGCGGCGTCGGTGGACATCGGCTGCGTCCGGATGACCGAGCGGCACCTGCACCACGATCCGCCCACCCCTGAGCAGGTGGCCGCCTGCGAGGCCGACATCACCGCCGCGGTGGACCGGGCCCTGGCGGCGGTGGACGGGACCAGCGCCGCCACCTTGGTGGGCCTGGCGGGCTCCGTCACCACCGTGGCCGGGCTCGCCCTGGATCTTCCGGCCTACCAACCGGAGCGGATCCACCACGCCCGGATCAGCTACCAGCGGGTGGCGGAAGTGACCCAGCAGTTGCTGGAGATGCCCCGCGCCCGCCGGCAGGCGCTTCCGGTGATGCACCCGGGGCGGGCGGACGTGATCGGCGCCGGGGCCCTCATCCTGCGGCTGGTGATGGAGCGGGCCGGCGCCACCGAGGTGATCGCCAGCGAGCACGACATCCTGGACGGGATCGCCTGGTCACTGGCCTGAACGCTGATCGGTAGCGAGAGCCGGCTCCGGACCGTAGGGTGTGGCGCGAACACCCCCATGTGCGGAAGGACATCGTGAGCGAGCAAGTCGGTTCCGTACCCCCGGCGGAGCCACCGGTCTCCCCTTGGAGTTCGCCGCTGCTCGACAGCGCCCCGACGCCTGCGCCGCGGCCGCCGTCGCCCTCCGAAGCGGCCGGCACCGCGCGGGGCGAGGCCGAAGACGGTTCCCGCGCTGAGAACGCCTCTCCCGGGGGAGCGGCCGAGCCCACACCGGTGGAGTCGCCGACGACGGTGGAGTCGGAGGAGACCGCGCCGGCGGAGCGTGAGGAGAGCGCAGCGGCGGAGGGCGAGCCGGCGGAAGGCGGATCGGCGGAGAGCGAGTCAGCGGAGAGCGAGCCGGAGGAGCCCGAACCACCGGAGCCCGAGCCGGAGCCGGCTCCTGCGGCGAGGCGCCGCTGGCTCTGGCTCGGGTTAGCGATCGCGGCTGGGGCGGGCGGAGTGGTGGCCGCCTCCGCCGCGGTGGTCTACCTGATGCTGGGGCTGCTGCGTCCGGAGGTGCCGGCGGTGGGGGAGTGCCTGGCCGACGGCGCCACCGGGTACGACCTGATCGTGGTTGACTGTGATTCCGAACAGGCGTACTGGGTCGTCGCCGGATACGACGGGACGTGGAGCCATCAGGAGTTCCTCCAGGCCGCCGAAGACCGAGTGTGCCGTCACTACCCGGGTACCCAGCAGGCACTGTGGGTTGCCGAGGGGCGTAGCCTGCGCGGGAAAGCAGACGGCCTGGTCGTCTGCCTCGTACCCCTAGAGCTGCCATCACAAGGTATGCCACCCCTCGACAGCGAAGTGAGTGACCCTTGGCCAGCGAACCCGGTGCCCGAACCCCGCGTGGCGTGACCAGTTCGGCCGCCCAAGCCACTGATCTGAAAGAGCTCGAGCGGCGGGTATGCAACTGCCGCGCCTGCCCCCGACTGGTGGAGTGGCGGGAGCATGTCGCCGCCACCAAACGCGCGGCCTACGCCGACCAGGAGTACTGGGGCCGACCCGTACCTGGCTTCGGCCCGCATGACGCGTCGATCGGCCTGCTCGGGCTGGCCCCGGCAGCGCACGGCGGCAACCGGACCGGTCGGATCTTCACCGGAGACCGGTCCGGGGACGTGCTCTTCGCCGCGCTGTATCGGGCCGGTCTTGCCAACCAGCCGACCAGCACCGACCGCGACGACGGGCTGGAGCTGTACCACACCCGGGTGTTCGCGTCCGTGCGGTGCGCGCCGCCGGGCAACAAACCCACCCCGACGGAGCGGGACACCTGCGCCCCTTGGCTTCACCGGGAGGTGATGCTGCTGCGCCCGACCCTGCGGGTGGTGGTGGCGCTAGGCGAATTCGCCTGGAACTCCTGGTGGCCGGTGCTCGCCAAGGTGTACGGGATAGCCCCGCCCATACCCAAACCGAAGTTTGCCCACGGCACGCTCTGGTTCACCGGCGGTGCCCCTCGGCTACTGGGTTGCTACCACGTCAGCCAACAGAACACGTTCACCGGCCGGCTCACCCCGGAGATGCTCGACGAGGTGCTGCTCCGGGCCAAGCAGCTCGCCGGACTGCGATAAAAATCACCGCCGTCAGGCTGAACGGATCCGCCACGCCCACACGTCCGCAATCCGCTCTCCTGGCCCCAGCAACGCGGCGAGTACCGTATGCAGCTGAGCGTGGTGCGGTTGGAGCGGATCGAGCGCCACACACTGGGCGCCCCAGTAGGCCAGGTCGACCGCGGCCTGCGCCCGGTGCGCATCAGTGATCTCCAGAACGGTGCCGGTGGCGGCCACCTCGGCCAGCAGGGCGGAGGTAGGGCGAGGGGAGATGCCCATGGCGGCCCGCCCATTTTCGCCGTACGGGCCGATGAAGAAGCCCTCCGGTAGCGCAAACTCGGCCCCCGCGGCGGTCGCCCACCGCATCGGTTGCGGCTGCGGCGGAGTGGGCAGTGGTACCGGCACCAACACCCCACCCGGCTCGACACACTCGCGCCAGTGACCGGCGCGGATGAACTCCGGGATCGGCGGGCGTTCCTGGGTCGCCAGCGGGACCGGGGTCAGCGGCAGCAACGCCAACCCGACCGCCACCGGTACCAGCCGCCGCGTGGCCAGCGGCAGCCGCCGGGCCTGCTCAAGCGCCCGCACCAGGATCAACGCCACCAAAGGCACCACCGGCACCGCGTACCGCTGCGGCAGGGCGGCGTCGACCACCGGCTGCCCCACCAGCAGGCGGTAGGGCAGCGGGATCCCGGTCCGGTACCCATTCACCACGAGCTCCGGGCCGAGTGAGAGCACCGCCATCACGAGGGCCGCCCCGGCCGCCGCCAACACCACCGGCTGCCGCCGCAGCCACCACCCACATCCCGCGGCCACCAGCAGCAGCGGTGCGCCCAGGAAGGTGTTGTACTCAGCGGCGCTGGTGGCCAGTCGGGCGGCATGGTCACTGCCGGCCACGGTCAATGGTGAGAACACCACCCAGCTCAGCAGGTCCGCGGAGTAGTAGTAGGCGTTGAACGGGCCATCCGTCACACTGCCTGGGCCCGCGAACTGCACCCACAATGGATAAGCCAGTGCCATGCTGGCCACGCCGGTAGCGAGCGCGAGGCCGGCAGCGAATCCCGGCAACACGCGTTTGATCCATTGTCGACGCAGTAAGGCGTATCCGGCGGTGACTAACGCGAGGGTGAGGGCGGTCAGGTAGAGCACCTCAGCGCCTAAGAAGAACTGTCCCACCACCAGCCCGGCGAGCCACAGTCCAGAGGTGAGGATCCGTCGCCGGTCTGACCGCTCGGCGGCTCGGGCCAGGCGGATCACTGCCCAGACAATCGCCGGCACCAGCCACTGCGCGCTCATGTGCCAGTGGCTGTTGGAGTGAGAGATCATCGCCGGGGCGAATCCACAGAACCCGCCCCCGACCGCCGCCACCAGCCGATGCACGCCCACCGTGCGAGCGAACAGCAGGTACCACGCGATAGCGGTAGCGGCAAGATTGCCGATCGTGAGGAGTGCGAACGACACCGGTGCCCCGAGCGTGACCGTGACCGGGGCCAGCAGCAACCCCAACGTCAGCGACGTGGCGTTGGCCAGCATGTTCACGCCGTCAGGGGCGTTGAGCCGATCGGTTACCAGCCCCTGGTCGCCGAACAATACCTGAACGTCGACCGCCAGGAACCATTCGATCAATATTTGATCTTCTGGGTTATGCGCCAGCTCCCGTAGCGCGGGATCTGGAAACAGGCCATGCCCGAGCGCCGCCGCGGCGAGTAAGAATAGCAGCGCGACCAGGGCGTCCCAGAGGTACGACCGAGGCCGGCGCGGGTAGAACGACGAATCGTGCCCCTGATCGCGCCGGTCGGTGGTATGGGGATCAGCCGGTCGGACGGTAGGGGTGGTACCCATCGCCATGACCTTAGCGGGCGAAGACGCGTTACGGTGGCAACAACCGCCCGGGTGGTGGAACGGGTAGACACGGCTGCCTTAAAAGCGGCTGCCGCAAGGCGTGCGGGTTCGAATCCCGCCCCGGGCACGGCGAACTGAGATGCTGCCCTACCGGTCGCCGCTGGCCGGGCCATCCCTGGGGACAGCGCCCGCACAGCGGTCGCTGTTTCGACACCACCGAGCCGGGTAGGAGTCGGCTCGTGGTCGGCCAGACGGACCAGGTCCAGCGGGTGGACGTGGCCACCTATTCCGTACCCACATCGGCGCCGGAGGCAGACGGCACGTTCACCTGGGACGCCACCACCGTGGTGGCGGTCACGGTGACGACCGGGGCGGTACGTGGGCTGGGCTGGACCTACGGGACCCGGGCGGCCGCCACGGTGATCCGCGACCTGCTCGCCCCGGCGGTCACCAGCCGCGACGTGCATGATGTACCGGGCTGTTTCGAGGCGATGCGGCGGGCAGCGCGGAACGCAATCGTGCCCGGGGTGGTCACCACCGCGATCTCCGCAATGGATGTGGCGTTGTGGGACGCCAAAGCGAAGCTGCTGGGGACACCGCTGAGTCGGCTGTTCGGAGTCGGGCACGAGCCGGTGCCGGTCTATGGCAGCGGCGGCTTCACCAGCTACGACGATGATCAGCTCCGGACCGAGCTGAGCGGATGGGTCCACCAGCAGGGGATCCCCCGGGTGAAGATCAAGATCGGCGAGTCCTGGGGGCGGGCGGAAGCGCGTGATCTGCACCGGATGCGGCTGGCCCGGGAGGTGATCGGGCCAGAGGCCGAACTGTTCGTCGACGCCAACGGCGGCTACCAGGCCAAGCAGGCGGTACGGGTGGCGCACGCCGCAACTGACCTGGATGTGCGCTGGTTCGAAGAACCGGTCTCTTCCGACAATCTTGCGGGTCTGGCGGAGGTGCGGGCCGCGGTCACCGCCGACATCGCCGCCGGCGAGTACGGCACTGACCCGGGGTACTTTCGCCAAATGTGTGCCGCCGGAGCGGTGGACTGCCTACAGATAGACCTGACCCGCTGCGGTGGCTTCACCGGGTTCCTACGGGCGGCGGCGGTGGCGGACTCCTTCGGGCTGCAGGTGAGCAGCCATACCGCCCCCCAGTTGCACCTGCGGGTGGCGCCAGCGGTGCCGAACCTTCGCCATCTGGAGTGGTTCACCGATCACGTACGGCTGGAGCAGCGGTTGTTCGACGGGGTAGTGACACCGGTCGACGGGATGCTGCCGGTCGCGGTAGAGGCGCCCGGCCACGGCATGACGCTCAAAGCAGCAGACAGTCAGGCGTTCCGAACGGCGTGACGTTTCGGGGTCACCACCTCGGGTACGCGGCAGGGCATGACTCGGATCGCGGCGGAAGCGCTCATCGAACGGCTTGTCGATTGGGGAGTGGACACGATCTTTGGCCTCCCCGGAGACGGCATCAACGGCATCATGGAGGGCTTGCGCCGCCATTCCGACCGGATCAAGTTCATCCTGGTCCATCATGAGGAAGCGGCGGCGTTCATGGCCAGCGGGTACGCCAAGGCCACCGGACGCGTGGGCGTGTGTCTGGCCACCTCCGGACCGGGCGGGATCCATCTGGCCAACGGGCTATATGACGCCAAGCTGGACCATGCCCCGGTGTTGGCCATCACGGGAATGCAGGAAACCGGCGTGATGGGCACCGGTTATCAGCAAGAAGTCCATCTTGATTGGCTCTTCCAGGACGTAGCCGAATACAACCAGGTGATCATGAATCCGGTGCAGCTGCCGAGTCTGGTCGACGATGCGATCCGCACCGCGTACGCCCGCCGAGGGGTGGCCCACCTGACCGTGCCCAACGACATCCAGGTCGCCGACGCGGACGCCGACCCGTGGCGACACGTGGTACCGGCGACCTCGCCGGCCACCGCCCCGATCTACCTGCCTGAGGCCGGGCGGCCCCGGGACGAGCACCTGATCCGGGCCGCGGAGGTGCTCAACCGGGGTGGCCGGACCGCCATCCTGGTCGGGATCGGCGCGCGTAATGCGGGTCACCTGGTGGAGCAGCTCGCGGAGGTGCTCGGGGCCCCGATCATCAAGACGCTGAGCGGCAAGATGGTCGTTCCGGACGACTCGCCGTACACCACCGGCGGGCTCGGGCTGCTGGGGACGAGACCGAGCGAGGAGCTGGTCGAGGATATCGACACACTCGTGATGCTGGGGACCAACTTCCCTTACACCAAGCATCTGCCAGATCCCAGCAAGGTCACGGTGGTGCAGGTGGAGATCGATCCGACCCGGGCAGGGGTACGGATGCCCACCGACGTACCCCTGATCGGTGACGTCGGTGCCACCCTGACGGCGCTGTTGCCGCTGCTGGAATTCCGCGCCGATCGCAATCATCTGGCGAAATACCAGGAGAAGATGCGGCACTGGCGGGCGCGGATGGCGACACTGCGCAAGCCGGACCGGGAACCGATCGCCCCGCAGTACCTGGCCGGACTGCTCGATGAACTCGCCACCGACGATGCGATCCTGACCTGTGATTCCGGCACGGTGGCCACCTGGGCAGCTCGGCATTGGACGATTCGTGGCGGTCGGGAGTTCTATCTGTCCGGCAATCTCGCCACCATGGCCCCAGCGGTGCCGTACGCGATCGCTATGCAGCACGCTTACCCGGATCGGCAGGTCATTGCGTATCTCGGTGACGGCTCATTCGCGATGCTGATGGCGGAGCTGCACACCGCCGCCTGGCACCGGCTCCCCATCAAGGTGGTAGTGAACAACAACAACAGCTTGGGGCAGATCCTCTGGGAGCAGATGGTCCTGGGCTATCCGGAGCACGGCGTCCGGTACGGTGGTCCGGCACCCGACTACGCGGCCTGGGCCCGAGGCTGCGGCGCTTATGGCATCCACATCGACCGGCCGAGTGATCTACCCGGAGCGTTGCGGGAGGCGTTCGCATATGACGGACCGGCGCTGGTCGATGTGGCGGTCGACCCGAACGAGCCACCCATGCCGGGCAAGGTCGAATACGAGCAGGCCAAGAAGTTCGCAGAGGCCTTCCTGCACGGCCAGCCACACAAGGCGTCGATCGCGACCACGCTGTTCAAGGACCGGATCCGGCAGCTGAGGGCCGACTGATGGGGCAGGTGACGCTCGGCCTGCCGAAACGGGCGTCCGCCACGGTGGACGCCGACGCACTGGCCCGTGACCTCGCCTCAGTAGTCCGGGGCGAGGTGCGCTTCGACGCCGGCAGTAAGGCGATGTACGCGATGGACGCGTCAGCCTACCGCCAGGTGCCGATCGGGGTGGTGATGCCCGCTGACCCGGAGGATGCTGCCACGGCAATCGCGGTGTGCCGAGCCCACGACGCCCCGGTGCTCTCCCGCGGAGGCGGCACCAGCTTGGCCGGCCAGTGCTGCAACGTCGCGGTGGTGCTGGACTGGTCCAAGTACGCCAACCGGATCGAGTCCATCGACCCCGACCGGCGACGGGCGATCGTACAGCCGGGGATCGTCCTGGACACCCTTAACGCGCGCACCCGCCAGCATGGGCTGGTCTTCGGGCCGCGGCCGGCCACCCACAACCGCTGCACCCTCGGCGGCATGATCGGCAACAACTCCTGTGGCAGCACCGCCCAATGGTCCGGCACCACCGCCGCCAACGTGTCGCGACTGGAGATCCTGACCTACGACGGCACCCGGATGTGGGTCGGTGCCACCCCGGATACGGAGTACGAGCGGATCATCGCCGCTGATGATGCCCGGGCGCGGATATATGCGTCGCTGCGGGAGTTGCGGGACCAGTACGGCGAGAGTGTGCGCCGTCGGTTCCCGCAGATTCCGCGTCGGATCTCCGGCTACAACCTCGACTCCCTGCTGCCCGAGCATGATTTCCACCTGGCACGGGCGCTGGTCGGCACCGAGGGCACCTGCGTCACGATCCTGCGGGCCGAGCTGGAACTGTTGCCGGAGCCGGCCGCGCAGGTGATGGTGCTGCTCACCTACCCGGACATTATCGCCGCAGCGGCAGCCGTACCCGCGGTCAACCGGCATCAGCCCTATGTGCTGGAGGGTATTGACCATCGCCTCATCGACTTTGAGCGGCGCAAGCATCTGCATCCGGAGGTGGTGCGGCACCTGCCGGAGCAGGCGGCTCTGCTGGTGGTGGAGCTGCCCGGTGACACCGAGGCGGAGGCCCGCCAACGGGCCCAGGCGTTGATCGATGACGTCGGTAGGGAGGCCACCAGTGCGCGGCTGGTAGACAACGACCGGCACCGGGCCGAGATCTGGCAGGTGCGGGAGGCGGGGTTGGGCGCCACCGCTCGGGTGCCCGGGCTGCGGGAGACCCAACCGGGTTGGGAGGATTCCGCGGTCGCGCCGGAGGTGTTGGCCGACTATCTGCGCGACCTCCGGCAGTTGCAGCGGCGCTACGACCTGGAGCACGCTTCCGTGTACGGCCACTTCGGACACGGCTGTGTGCATAGCCGGATGGAGTTCGATCTTCGCACTCACCGGGGTATCCAGCGGTATCGCGAGTTTCTCACCGCTGCCGCGGATCTGGTGGTGTCGCACGGGGGTTCTCTTTCCGGAGAGCACGGCGATGGCCAGGCCCGAGGTGAGTTGCTGGGGCGGATGTTCGGCGCTGAGCTGCTGGAGGCGTTCAGCCGCTTCAAGGCGGTCTTCGATCCGGGCAACCGGATGAACCCGGGTAAGGTCGTTCATCCGTACCCGCTGGATACGGACCTGCGGGTGGGGCCCGGATATGCGCCGGCGCAACCGGCTACTCACTTCACCTATTCGCACGATTCCGGAAGTTTGGCCACCGCCACCGAACGGTGCGTCGGAGTGGGCGAGTGCCGTCGCGCCGGAGGCGGCGTCATGTGCCCCAGCTACATGGTCACCCGGGAAGAGCGCCACTCTACCCGCGGCCGGGCGCACCTGCTCAACGAGATGCTCCGGGGTGAGGTCATCACGGGTGGCTGGAGCAGCCCGGAGGTCGCGGAGGCACTCGACCTCTGCCTGGCCTGTAAGGGCTGCAAGACGGACTGCCCGGTCAACGTGGACATGGCCACCTACAAGGCCGAATTCCTTTCCCACCATTACGCCGGCCGGATCCGGCCCAGGTCCCACTATTCACTGGGCTGGTTGCCGCTGTGGTCGCAACTGCTCAGTCCAGCGCCCGCCATAGCCAACGTGGCCATCCAACTCCCCGGGATGCGGCGGGTGGCGGCGTGGCTGGCCGGCATCGATCCGGAGCGGGAGCTGCCGAAATTCGCACCGGCACGCTTTACGGGCTGGTATCGCCGGCGCGGCCCGCGTGGCTCCGGACATCGGGGAGAGGTGCTCCTGTGGCCGGACACCTTCACCAATACCTTCGCGCCGGAGATCGCGGTCGCGGCGGTCGTGGTCCTGGAAGCGGCCGGTTTCCACGTCACGATTCCCCACCGGCCGGTGTGCTGTGGGCTGACCTGGATCTCCACCGGGCAACTCGAGGTCGCCAAGCGGGTGCTGCGAAGGAGTATGGCGACCGTCAAGGCGGCGGTACAGGCTGGTGTGCCGGTGGTGGGTCTGGAGCCCAGCTGTACCAGTGTGTTACGGGCCGACGCAGTGGAACTGATCGGCTCCGACGAATTTGAACTGCTGCGTAAGCACACCCGCACCCTGGCGGAGTTGCTCGGCGAACGTGCCCCGGAATTCGCTCCGGAACTCCGCAGCGCCGATGGTGGTCAGGTGCACGCCATCGTGCAGACCCACTGCCACCAGCATGCGGTGCTCGGATTCGAGGCTGACCGGCGGCTGATGGAGCGGGTCGGGATGGCAGTGGAGGTGCTCGACTCTGGTTGCTGCGGGCTGGCCGGTGACTTCGGGATGACCCGTGCCCATCGGGAGGTGTCGCTCGCTTGTGCGGAACGGGTACTCCTGCCGGAGGTCCGTGATGCCGCCCCGGACACCCTGGTACTCGCTGACGGCTTCTCCTGCCGGACTCAGATCGATCAGGCCCGTACCGGACGCCGGGCGGTCCACCTGGCTGCCCCGCTCGCCGCCGCGGTCCAGGGTCGTCGGCTCGGCTCTTTCCCGGAGCGGGATCTGTTCAACGGTCGTCGCGGCACGTATCGCGCACAGGAACCGGACCACACTGTCCTATGAGCACTAGGAATCGACCGCACTTGCCGCGTTCGTACCGGTGAAGTATGGGGAGGGCTGTCTAATGCGTGCACTGACGGTTCGCCCACAACAGGCTGATTCAGTGGAAGTGGTGGAGCTTCCCGATCCGGTACCGGCAGAGGGAGAGTTGCTGGTCGAAGGGGTGGCCTTAGGGATGTGCGGCACCGACCGGGAGATCATCGCGGGACGGTACGGCTGGCCCCCTCCTGGAAAAGACCGGCTCGTGCTCGGTCACGAATCGCTGGGGCGGGTACGGCACGCCCCCGAAGGAAGCGGATTCGCCACAGGTGATCTGGTCGCTGGTGTGGTGCGCCGCCCCGACCCGACGCCCTGCGGAGCGTGCGCCCGAGGGGAGTTCGACACCTGTCGCAACGGCCGCTACACCGAGCGGGGAATCAAGGAGGTCGACGGGTACGGGGCCGAGCTGTGGACGGTGGAGGTGGAGTACGCGGTCCCGCTCGACTCCCGGCTGCAGCAGGTCGGCGTGCTGTTGGAGCCGACATCGGTGGTAGCCAAGGCATGGGAGCAGATCGATCGGGTGGGTGGACGTTCGTGGTTCGAGCCGCGCCAGGCGCTGGTGACCGGAGCAGGACCGATTGGGCTGCTCGCTGCGCTACTGGGAGTGCAGCGTGGGCTGGAGGTGCACGTGCTCGACCGGGTGTCGACGGGCCCCAAACCTGATGCGGTCCGGGAGTTGGGGGCGATCTACCACGACGATTCCGTGCCGGCGGTCGTGAAGAAACTGCAACCAGATGTGGTGATCGAGGCTACTGGGGCAGCAGCGGTGGTGCATGATGTCATCCCCCATATCGGGGCATACGGCATCGTCTGTCTCACTGGAGTATCGCCGGGCGGTCACTCGTTGGACATCGACGTGGGACGGATCAACCGGGGAATTGTGTTGAACAACACCGTGGTGATGGGCTCGGTCAGCGCCAACCTCCGCCACTACCGCGCGGCTGCCCAGGCGCTAACCGAGGTCGATGTGAACTGGGCGGAGCGACTACTCACTCGGCGGGTCCCCCTGGCGCAGTTCTCCAAGGCGGCGCTGCAAAAGCAACCCGACGACATCAAGGTCGTGCTGGCGTTGGGGGAGTGAGCTGAGCATGCCCGGGCGTATCGAGGATTACGCCCTTATCGGTGACCTGCACACCGCGGCTCTGGTCGGGAAAGACGGATCAATCGACTGGCTGCGCCTACCACGGTTCGACTCGCCCGCGTGCTTCGCCGCGTTGCTGGGCGACGAGCGGGCCGGGCACTGGCGGATTGCTCCCGCAGCGGGTGGGGCCGCGACCCGACGTCGCTACCGTGGCGACACCCTGATCCTGGAAACCGAATGGGACAGCCCAGATGGTTCGGTACGGCTGGTCGACTTCATGCCTCCACGAAAAACTGGTGCCTACGTGGTGCGCGTGGTGGAAGGACTGTCCGGCGCGGTGCCGATGCGGATGCGGTTGGCGTTTCGCTTCGACTACGGACATGTGGTGCCCTGGTTACGGAGCCTGGGGCCAGATCTGAACGCAGTCGCTGGACCGGACGCCGTGTGGTTACGTACCACGGTGCCGTTGGCCCACCATGCCCGCAGCACCACCGCTGAGTTCAAGGTGCGGAAGGGACAACGAGCTGAGTTCGTGCTGACGTACGGCCCTTCCCATCTCCCCCGCCCCGATCCGATCTCTCCTGAACACGCGCTCGCAGATGCCGAGCAGTACTGGACGGACTGGATCAGGCGGTGTAGCTATGGCGGACGTTGGGCAGGCCCGGTACGCCGATCGCTGATGCTGCTCAAGGCGCTCACCTACGCCCCGACCGGCGGGATCCTCGCCGCAGCTACGACCTCGTTGCCGGAACAGCCGGGTGGGCCACGCAACTGGGACTACCGATACTGCTGGTTGCGAGACTCCACGTTCACACTGCAAGCACTGCTGGGTACGGGGTACATCGCCGAGGCCAAGGCATGGCGTGAGTGGCTGCTGCGGGCAGTTGCGGGCGCGCCGGCCGATTTGCAGATCATGTATGCGTTGGACGGTACCCGTCGGATTCCGGAGTACGTTCTCGACTGGCTTCCCGGCTATGAGGAGTCAGCGCCGGTGCGGATCGGTAATGCGGCGTCCACCCAGTTGCAGCTCGATGTGTGGGGCGAAGTGCTCGATGGACTACACCAGGGCCGGCTAGCTGGTATCGCTCCGACCGAGTCCGGGTGGGACCTTCAACGCGCCCTGCTGGATTACCTGGAGGGGAACTGGCGGACGGATGACAACAGCCTATGGGAGGTGCGTGGGCCTCGGCGACCGTTTGTGTATTCAAAGATGATGGCTTGGGCGGGATTCGACCGAGCTGTGCAGACCGTGGAACGGTTCGGCCTGGAAGGGCCGGTGGAGCGCTGGCGGGCGGTCCGGGATGAAATCCACACCGAAGTCTGTGTGAAAGGCTTCGACCCTCACCGCAAAACCTTTACTCAGTCATATGGTTCACCTGGGTTGGATGCGGCCCTTCTGCTGACTCCCCGGATCGGATTTCTACCGTTCACTGACCCGCGCGTGATCGGCACTGTCGAGGCGATCGAGCGGGAGCTGAGCCTCGGTGGGCTGGTGCGGCGCTATCTGCCACAGCAGGGTGAGGATGTCGATGGCCTACCCGGTGGTGAAGGCGTATTCCTCGCTTGCTCGTTCTGGCTGGTAGACGCGCTGCATGGAATCGGTCGCGCCAGGCAGGCAGAAGAGCTGTTTGAACGACTGGTCGCGCTACGTAACGACGTCGGGATGCTCAGCGAGCAGTACGACCCGGCAACCGGCCGGCATCTGGGGAACACGCCGCAAGGATTCAGCCTCGTAGGGTTGGTAAATTCCGCCCTTCAGCTGTCCGGGGCAGCTACTCGCACCTCCGCGGCCGCCGCTCAGCAAAGGACACGGGAGATCCCAGGCGCGGCCAGTGAGGATTGAGATCTTGGTACGGCACGGCGGGTCCGGCCATCAGGTCGGACCCGCCGTGGGTAGTCGATGCGGCGCCGACTTCCTGTTATGCATTCGACATACGCTCGCGGCGGTTTCGCCAGGCGCCCCATCCGATCAGGCCGAGCACGATCATGCCGACGCCCAAGCCCAGGTGCAGCCAGTTGTCGGCATTGTTGACCGGGACGAAGTTGGCGTCGCTCTGGTGATCGACCGCCAACCCGTAGATCCAGAGAGCGAGGTAGACCAGCCCACCGATGATGAGGTAGAGCATGGCCGCTCGGGCCGCCGGTGCCAGCGCCAGCCCGATCACCCCGAACGCCAGGTGGACGATGTTGTGCAAGATCGACACCTGGAAGATCCCGAACAGCTCGGCCCCTGACTCGTGCCCGGCGAACTGCATCTGGTCGTAGTTCGTGGTGATGCCGGGGATGAATCCCAACGCTCCGACCGCCAGGAATGCGAGGCCCACCAGTAGGGCGAAGAGTGAAACCAGCGGTCGCCGTGTGGTCTGAGTAGGAGCAGTACGGTGAGTAGTCATTGCCGTTCCTCTCCGTGCTTCGCTGCACGAAGGAGATTCCCGGCATTGCCCACCCCGAAACTAAATCACCCGGGGGGAGCCCGGTGTTCACGATTCCAGACGAGAAAACACCTCGAACCCCACCGCATACCGACCCCAGCCAGACCTCGTTCGGGCGGCCTGGTCAGGAAGCCACTATCCCAGCCGGGGTGGTTGGTCCCAATATGCGCACGTCCCCCGCACGCCACGCGTCAGGCGGTGCGGTGGAACACCAGCTCGAAGATCGGCCGCCCCTCGGCGAGCGCCCGCTGCTCGTACTTGGTCATCGGCCGGTGCGGCTGCCGCGGCGCCCAATCCGGGTAGGCGTTGGTCAGCCCTGGATCCTCCTCCAGCGTCCGGCGCATCACGCGGGCATAGTCGGCCCAGTCGGTGACCGTGTGCAGGGTGCCGCCGATCCGGAGCCGGGAGCGCATCAACGCCACGTGCTGCGGCTGGAACAGCCGCCGTTTGTGGTGGCGCAGCTTCGGCCACGGGTCCGGGAAGAACGCCAGTACCGCATCCAGGCTGTCCGGCGGAATCCGCTGCCGTAGCAGTTCCAGCGCGTCGCCGTGGGCGACCCGCAGGTTGGTCAGCCGCCGCTCTTCGATCAGCAGCAGCAGGTTGGCCACCCCCGGGGTGTGGACCTCCGCGGCGAGATAGTTCCGATCCGGGTCGGCTTCGGCCATCGCGGCGGTGGCGGTACCCATTCCGGAGCCGATCTCCAGCACCAACGGTGCCTGCCGACCGAACACCGCCACCGGGTCCAGGGGGCCGCCAGTGACCTCCACCCCGTAGCGGGGGCCGAGCTTGCTCAGCGCCATCCGTCGGCGGGTGCGCAACCGTCCGCGCTGTACCTGGAACGTGCGGATCTGGGTGCTCATCGTGGTGCCAGCGTACGCGGCGGCATCCGGCTCCGGGCAATTGCCGGGGTCGGTTGGCCCCCCGATGACGGCTACGCTATCCTTGTCGTGACGACGACGCGGGGTGGAGCAGTTCGGTAGCTCGTCGGGCTCATAACCCGAAGGTCGTGGGTTCAAATCCCACCCCCGCCACCAATTTCATCGGCCCCGGCTCAGCTGAGCCGGGGCCGATGTCGTATCAGGCCCGGACGCGTGTCAGCTGTGCATACCGCTCCGTGAGGGCGAGCACGGGAACCTCCTACAGGCGCGCCCCTGGCTGCGGTGGCAAGAGGGGGTCAGCAGGGCGCTTTCCCTTACCTCGCGGTGTCAACTGGGTTGAGGCGGGTATGGCGTGACTGAGACCCGGGTCGAGGTGCCGATCACCGCGCACACCTCAACCTGCAAGGGAGAGCGCCATGGACTTCCTGATTCTGATCGGCCGGATTCTGTTTGTGCTGCTGTTCCTCATCAGCGCGATGAGGCACTTCCGGCAAGCCGATGCGATGACCGCCTATGCCCAGAGTCGAGGGGTGCCGTCGCCTCGGGCCTCGGTGTTGGCCACGGGCGTGATAATGGTGGTGGGAGCGTTGCTGGTGTTGCTCGGCCTGTGGGCGGACCTGGGCGCGCTGCTGTTGTTCTTGTTCCTGATCGGGGCCGCGTTCTTCATGCACCCGTTCTGGAAGGAGTCGGACCAGCAGACCCGACAAATGGAGTCGCTCCACTTCTACAAGGACATCAGCCTGGCGGGCGCCTCACTGGCGCTGTTCGGACTGTTTGTGAAGTTCGGCGATGACGTGGGGTTGACGCTGACCGGTCCGCTGTTCGGCTAACCGTTCGCCCAGGCTCGTCCGGCCGGCTCCAGATCCCTGGGCCGGCCGGCCGCCGTCTGTGCCGGCTGTGCCCGCCTCGCCGCCGGGGGTGGGGTTTCAGGCAGAGCGGCGTTTGCGGGTGCTGCGGCGCGGCTGCCGCGCCGCTTGCGCCCGTTCCACCGAGGCGCGGAGCGCCGCCATCAGGTCGATCGCCGCCGGGGCCTCCTCCTCCGCCCGTGGCGCCTCCAACTCCCGCCCCTCCACCTTGGCGTCGATCACTTCCTGGAGGGCCTCGCGGTAGTTGTCGGTGAACGCGGAGGGGTCGAAGTCGCCGGCCATGGAATCAATCAACGAGGCCGCCATGGCCAACTCGGAGCGCCGGGGCCGGACCTCTTCGTCCAGGAAATCGAAGTCGGGCGGACGGACCTCATCCGGCCACAGCATGGTGTTGAGCACCAGCACCCCTTCGTGCACGCGGAGGGTGGCCAGCTGCTCTCGCTGCCGCAAAGCGATCTTTACCACCGCTACGCGGTCGCTGTCGGCCAGCGCGTCCCGTAGCAATATGTACGGTTTAGTGGCATTTTCTTCTGGCTCGAGGTAGTAGGCCTTGTTGAACATGATCGGGTCGATCTGTTCCGCCGGCACAAACTCGAGCACGTCAATGGAGTGGGAGGTGGATAGCGGCAAGTCTTCGAAATCTTCGTCGGTCAGTACCACCATTTCGCCGGCGCCCAGGTCGTACCCCTTGGCGATGTCTTCGTATTCGACCTGTTGCCCACAGACTGAACAGACGCGCTGATACCGGATTCGGCCGCCGTCGTCCCGGTGGACCTGGTGGAACCGGATGGTCTTTTCATCGGTGGCCGAGTGCAACTTGACCGCGATCGAGACCAGACCGAACGAGACCGTACCTTTCCAAATCGCCCGCATGTGCTCACCCCCCTCCCGCCAGCATGGCACAGTGAACGGGTGGTGATCTCTCCAATGCTGGCAGTATCCGGGGAACTGCCAACCGGAGACGACTGGACCTACGAACTGAAGTGGGATGGGGTCCGGGCGTTGGCGGTGGTCAGGTCCGGGCAGATCCACCTGTACGCCCGCTCCGGCACCGAGATCACCGTTGCTTACCCGGAGCTGGGCGGCCTCGCGGCGGCGGTCACCGACGCGGTCGGGGAGGACGGCGAGACGCTGCTCGACGGGGAAGTGGTGGTCCTGGACGACGCCGGCCACCCCTCATTTTCGGCGCTGGCCGAGCGAATGCACGTTCGAGACCCAGAGCGCGCCGCCCACCTGGCGGACACCGTGCCCGTCACCTACATGATCTTCGACCTGCTGGTGCGGGGCGGTACGGACCTGACCCACCAGCCCTACCAGCAGCGGCGGGAGCAGCTGGAGGAGCTGGGACTGGCCGGCCCCCACTGGCTGGTGCCGCCCTCCTTCTCGGACGGGCCGGCCACCATGGCGGCCGCGATCGAACACACCCTGGAGGGAGTGGTGGCCAAGCGGCGGTCGTCGCCCTACCGCCCCGGCACGCGCTCCCCGGACTGGGTCAAGGTCAAGCAGGAGGAGACCGGCGATTTCGTGGTCGGCGGCTGGCGCTCCGGAGCCCGCCGGTTGGGGGCGTTGCTGGTGGGGGCACCA
Organism: uncultured Actinomycetota bacterium; assembly: GCA_963809545.1. GTDB lineage: Bacteria > Actinomycetota > Actinomycetes > Mycobacteriales > Micromonosporaceae > Natronosporangium. The sequence continues at coordinate 1,249,949 of CAWEKD010000005.1, forward strand.
GCTGACGACGGTCGACTGGTCTTTCAAGGTCGGGTCGGGGGCGGGATCAGCGGGGCCGCGGAGGAGTCACTCCTGGCCGCGCTGCAGCCACTGGTGATCGACGAATCACCGTTCGCCGGACCGGTACCCCCGCCGGACGCGCGGGGAGCGGTGTGGGTGCGCCCGCAGGTCGTGGTGGAGGTCCGGTACGCCCAGCGCACACCCGATGGCCGGCTACGGTTCCCCCGATTCCTGCGGCAGCGGCCGGACAAGACCCCGGACGAGGCGGACCGGGCACCGACGCTCCCACCCGGGCCGCCGTCGGTGGTCAGCCAGCTGGAGCCGGGTGATACCCGCGTACGGGTGGACAACCGCCTCCTCAAACTGTCCAACCTGGATAAAGTGCTGTATCCGATCACCGGGTTCACCAAGGGGGAGGTGATCGACTACTACGCCCGGGTGGCGCCGGTGCTGTTGCCACATCTGCGGGATCGGGCACTGACCCGGATCCGGTTCCCCGACGGCGTAGATGAACCGTCCTTCTTTGAGAAGAACCGACCCCCCGGCACCCCGCACTGGGTACATACCGAGACCCTGACGGTCCCCAGCTCCACCCGCGGCCGGGAGACACTGGACTATGTGGTCGCCGACGACCTGGCGACCCTGGTGTGGTTGGCGAACCTGGCCGCGCTGGAACTGCACACCCACCAGTGGCGGATCGGCGCGGACGGCCCCGACCTGTTGGTGGTGGACCTGGATCCGGGCCCGCCGGCCGGCCTGGCCGAGTGCGCACAGGTGGCGCTGCGGCTACGGGACCGGCTAGCCGCAGACGGGTTGACCGCCTACGCCAAGACCTCCGGCCGCAAGGGGATGCAGCTCTACTGCGCGATCTCCGCCCGCCAGCCCGCCGAGGTGGTGACCGGCTATCTGCGGCGGATCGCCACCGAGTTGGCTCGAGAAGACCCGAAGCGGATCACCGCGCGGATGACCCGCCGGCTGCGCCCCGGCAAGGTGTTCATCGACTGGAGTCAGAACATCGCCAGCAAGACCACGGTGGCTCCGTACTCGCTGCGCGCGGAGCCGATCCCGTCAGTGTCCACTCCGGTCAGCTGGGAGGAGGTCGCCGCCGGACAGCTGGGCCGGTTCAGCCCCGAACAGGTGCTGCGCCGAGTGGACGAGCAGGGAGACCTGTTCGCGCCCCTGCTGCAGCCGGGCCCACCGGTACCGGAGGAGTAGTCGGACCGGCCGGGTCAGCTGCGCACCTGGCCGGAGCCGGTCACCACGTACTTGGTGGAGGTCAGCTCCGGCAGCCCCATCGGCCCCCGGGCGTGCAGCTTCTGCGTGGAGATACCGATCTCCGCCCCGAACCCGAACTCGCCCCCGTCCACGAACCGGGTGGAGGCGTTGACCAGCACCGCCGCCGCGTCCACCCGGGTGGTGAAGGTCTCGGCCGCACTCGCCGAATCGGTGATGATCGCCTCCGAGTGGCCACTGCCGTACCGGTCGATGTGCGCGATCGCGTCCTCGAGCGAGTCCACCACCGCCACCGCCAGATCCAGCGACAGGTATTCGGTGGCGAAGTCCTCCTCGGTGACCGGTAGTACCTCCGGGTCGTGCGCCCGCACCCGCTCGTCGCCGCGCAGGGTGACCCCGGCCTCGCGGAGCGCCGGCAGCACCCGCGGCAGGAACGTGTCCGCCACCGCCTGGTGCACCAGCAGCGTCTCCGCCGCATTGCACACGCTCGGCCGGTGGGTCTTGGCGTTCATCACGATCGGCAGCGCGATGTCCAGATCGGCGGCGGCGTCCACGTACACGTGACAGTTGCCCACCCCGGTCTCGATCACCGGCACCGTGGATTCGGTGACCACCGACTGGATCAGCGACGCCCCGCCGCGCGGGATCAGGACGTCCACCAGGCCGCGGGCCCGCATCAGCTCCTTGACCGACTCGCGGCTGCTGGCGTCCACCAGCTGCACCGCATCCGCGGGCAGACCGACCCGGGTGAGCGCGTCGCGCATCAACGTCACCAGCGCGGCGTTGGAGTGAGCAGCGGAGGAGGATCCCCGCAGCAGCGCCGCGTTACCGGACTTCAGGCAGATGCCGGCCGCGTCCACGGTCACGTTCGGGCGGCTCTCGTAGATGATCCCCACCACCCCGAACGGCACCCGGACCTGCCGTAGGCGCAGCCCGTTGGGCAGGGTGGCGCCCCGGACCACCTCCCCGACCGGGTCGGGCAGCGCCGCCATCTGCCGCAGCGCGTCGGCGATGCCGCTGATCCGGGCGTCGGTGAGGGTGAGCCGGTCCAGCAGCGCCGGACTCATCCCCGCCTCGCGGCCCGCGGTCACGTCCTGTTGGTTGGCGGCCAGCACCGTGTCCGCGCCGGCCAGGAGCGCGTCGGCCATGGCGTGCAGCGCCGCGTCCTTGACTGTCCGGGTCGCCACCGCCAGCTCGGCGGCGGCCGCCCGGGCCCGCTCCGCCTGCTTGTGCACGCTCATGAGCTTCTCCTCATCTTCCTCACGACAGCAGTACCAGGTCGTCGCGGTGGACGACCTCCCGCTCGTACTCCGGCCCCAACGCCGCGGCCAACTCGGTGGTGCTGCGCCCCAGCAGCGGAGGGAGTTCGCCCGCGTCGTAGTTCACCAGCCCCCGGGCCACCGGCCGCCCGCGCGGGTCCACCAGATCGACCGGGTCACCAGCGGTGAAACCCCCGTCCACGCCGGTGATGCCGGCTGGCAGCAGTGACTTGCGGCGCTGCACCACCGCGGTCACCGCCCCGTCGTCCAGGTACAGCCGCCCGCGGGGGGTGGTGGCGTGGGCCAGCCAATGCAGCCGGGCGGTGGGGCGGCGCGGAGCGGGATGGAACAGGGTGCCGACCGGTTCTCCCGTCAGCGCCGGGCCGGCCTGGGTGGCGTGCGTCAACACCACCGGAATCCCCGCCCCGGTGGCGATTCGGGCCGCCTCCACTTTGGTGACCATGCCGCCGGTGCCCACCCCGGCCCGGCCGGCCCGCCCCAGCCGTACGCCGACCAAGTCTTGTTCGTCGCGGACCTGCGCTATCCGACGGCTGTCGGGCCGGCGGGGATCGCCGGTCCACAGCCCGTCCACATCGGTCAACAAAATCAGCGCCTCGGCGTGGACCAGCGCCGCTACCAGCGCCGCCAGCCGGTCGTTGTCGCCGAACCGGATCTCGTCGGTAGCCACGGTGTCGTTCTCGTTCACGATCGGCACCGCGTGCAGGTCGAGCAGCTTGCGCAGGGTCCGGTACGCGTTGCGATAGCGGGCACGCCGGGTCACGTCGTCCACGGTCAGCAGTACCTGGCCGATCATTCGACCGTGTCGGGCGAACGCAGCCGCGTACCGGCCGATCAACAGCCCCTGCCCGACGCTGGCGGCGGCCTGCTGGCTGGCCAGGTCGGTGGGGCGGCGAGGCATCCCGAGCGGGGCGAGCCCGGCGGCGATCGCCCCGGAGGAGACCAGCACGACCTCCCGGCCCGCCGCAACCTGCGCGGCCAACGTGTCTACCAGCGCGTCCAACCGGTCCCCGTCCAGACCACCGGCGGCGGTGGTCAGCGACGATGAGCCGACCTTGACCACCACGCGCCGAGCGCCGGCGACCGCGGCGCGCCTGTCACCCCCACCATCTGCGCGCACCGGACCATTCTGCCTGCTGCTCCGGGCAAATCCAGCACCGCTTCCCACATGGTGACCAGGGCCGCCGCTTCGGCGTAGGCTGCCGCCGTGATGGAACCGGACGAGTACGTCGAAGCGGTGCTCTCGCTGGTGGAACAGATCCCACCGGGCCGGGTGATGAGCTACGGGGCGATCGCCGATGCGCTCGCGGAGGTGTCCGGCCGCTGCTCGCCTCGGCGGGTGGGCACCATCATGGCCCAGTACGGCGGCAGCGTGCCGTGGCATCGGGTGGTGGCGGCCAACGGCCGGTTGGTACCCGGGCACGAGCAGCAGGCCCGGGAGCGGCTGCTGGCGGAGGGCACCCCCATGCGCGGAGACCGGGTCGACATGGCCGCGGCCGCGTGGTACCCGCCGCAGCCCTGACCGGTGCGGAGGAGGCGAGCGGTCCGGGTGGGCGGAGTAGGGTGAGTCGCATGGGTCCGTTGCCGGCTGTGCTGGGGGAACCGATCCGGTTCACGCTCAATTGGGGGCGGCGCTATTCCCTGTGGGTGTTCAACTTCGGGCTGGCCTGCTGCGCGGTCGAGTTCATCGCCAGCAGTGTGGGGCGGCACGACCTCACCCAGCTGGGCGTGGCCCCGTTCGCCCCGGGGCCGCAACAGGCGGACCTGATGGTGGTGTCCGGCACGGTCACCGACAAGTTGGCCCCGGCGATCAAGCGGGCGTACGACCAGATGCCCGACCCCAAGTACGTGATTTCGTTCGGGGCATGCGCCAACAGCGGCGGCCCCTACTGGGATTCGTACTCGGTCACCAAGGGGGTCGACCAACTGATCCCGGTGGACGTATATGTGCCCGGTTGCCCGCCTCGGCCCGAGGCGCTGCTCCATGGGCTGCTGCGCTTGCAGGAGAAGCTGGCCGGCGCTCCGGATGATTCATCCGGAGCGGCTGACCCGGGAGCTCGCGCCGACTCGTCCCGGGCGGACAGTTCGCTCGCCGGGCTGACCGCGCCGGTGGTGCGCCCCCTCACGCCGTAACCGGCGAGTCGGATCCGGTCCTGGCCGCCGGCGGGGGTTCGTCGCCTGACCCGGGCATATGATCGGGGCCATGACGCCCGAGGAGGTCGGTAATCGCCTGTTGGCCGTGCTGGGCCTGCAGGAGGGCGCGGACATGACCGTCTCTGGAGGCGGTCCTGGTCACGCGCGCGCCACCGTCGACGTACCGGCGGATCGGTGGGTGGAGGCGCTGCGGGCTGCCCGGGACGATGCGGAGCTGGCGTGCGACTTCTTCGACTGGCTGTCCGCGGTCGACGAGCAGGAGCGTGGGTTCGCGGTGGTCGCGCACCTGTGGTCGACCCGCCACCGACACGGGCTGCTGGTGCGCACCTGGCTGCCGCGGGAGGCGCCGGCGGTGGCCTCGGTGGTGGAGATCTACCCGGGGGCGGCCTGGCACGAGCGGGAAACCCACGAAATGTTCGGGATCGACTTTCCCGGCCACCCCAACCTGGCCCCGCTGCTGCTGCCGCCGGAGTTTGAGGGGCATCCGCTGCGGAAGGACTTCGTACTGGCTTCCCGCGTGGCCAAGGAATGGCCGGGGACCAAGGAACCGGGCGGTGACGCGGGCGCGGGCCGGCGGCCGCCGATGCGTCCCCCGGGCGTACCGGCTCCCGGGGAGTGGGGACCACCGGACCTCAACCAGTAGCGCGGGCGATCCGGGAGAACTCCGCGACCGGAAGGTCGATGGGCCAGGGTTCGCTGGCGCGGAGGCGGTCGGTGTGGCGGCCGGTGGGGTGGTAGGTGTGGTGGTGGGTGAGTTGGTGGGTGTGGATGGCGATGGTGGGGTGGGTTTCGATTCGCCAGTAGTGGGGGATGCCGGCGTGGGCGTACAGGCGGGGTTTGGTGATGCGGTCCATGGTGGTGGAGCCGGGGGAGACCACCTCGACGACCAGCAGCACCTCATGCGGCGCGAATGACGTCGGCCAACCAGCCGCCGCCTTGGCGCTCACCACCATCACATCAGGGACCACTGCCCGGTAACGGTTGATCCGCAGTTGGACGCCCTGCACCACGCCCCATTCCGGCGGGCACGCTGCTTCCAGCTCACCCTCGACCCTGGAGGCGATCTTCTGATGTAGATAGCTCGGTGAGGGGGACACGAACAGCGCTCCGTCGATGAGTTCGCGGCGGACGCCGTCCTCGGGGAGCGCATCGAGGTCGTCAGTGGTCCACCGATCCCGGTGGCGGACACTGAGCGCAGCGGTCATGCGTACTCCTTCGGACGAGGTTCGGGATCCCGGCCGAAATGTATGTCGGGATTTCCGGCGGAAAGGCCGTTTCCTGGATCGGAGAACAGGACACTTCGGTGGTGCGGGGGTCAGCGGGTCATGCCCTCCTGGGGCGGTACCTAGGTGACATATCCGCAGCTCCTAGGTGACTTGCCTAGTCACAGTTGAGTACGCCGACTCAGGTGGCCGGTGGTTCCCGGTGCGACGCTGATCCACATGACTGAGATCCGCTCGTGTTCTCATGTGTCCGGCCATGCCGGTCTGGTGGGGATTACCGGGGTAGGGGCGTGCCTGCCCGATCAGATCGTCACGTCGCAGGAGGTGCAGGAGCGGATTGAACACGCGAGCGGACTGACCCTGCCGTGCGGCATCGTGAGTCGGCTCACCGGGATCTGCACCCGCCGGATGGCGGCCTCCGACGAGTACGCCTCCACCTTGGCGGTGCGGGCCGCCCGTGTCGCGCTCAACTCAGCCGGGGTGGATCCGCACGACATCGACCTGCTGCTGTTCGCGTCGGCGACCCGGGACCTGGCGGAGCCCGCCACCGCGCACATCGTGCAGGCCGAGTTGGGGACGCGGGCGCACACCCTGGATGTCACCAACGCCTGCAACAGTTTCCTCAATGGAATTGACCTTGCTCGGTCGATGATCCTCGCTGGTCGCGCCAGCCGGGCGCTGGTGGTGACCGGAGAGACGCCCACGCGAGCGATCCGCTGGCAGCTGAACGACCCATCGGAGTTGCTGTCGGCGTTCGCCGGTTACACCTTCGGCGACGCGGGAGCCGCGGTGGTGCTGGAGCCGGTGGCGTCCGGCGGGATCATCGATCTGGACACCGAGACCCATTCCGAGCACTGGCGAGTCGGGGGGATTCCAGGCGGGGGCTCCCGCCACCCGCGCGGTGACGAGTACACGTACTTTCAGGGGGACGGGCGGAGCCTGCGTGCCGTGTTCGAGAAGATCGGCCCGGACATCCTGCACCGGGTGGCGCACCGCACCGGGCTGAAACTCACCGACTACGCCAAGGTGCTGGTGCATCAGGTGACCATGCCCTATCTGGAGCGGTTTGTAGAGGTGACCGGGGTGCCGCGCAGTGCACTGGAGATCACCGTCACTGAGTTGGGGAACATCGCTAGCGCCACGCTCGGGGTCCAGCTTGCCCGAAGTTACTCCATGCTGGACAGAGGAGACCGGGTGCTGTTCGTGGGCCTCGGTGGCGGGGTGAGCGTGACGACGATGGTGTGGGAGAAGTCATGACCACGCTGTGGGTGATAGTCCCCGCTTATCAGGAAGAAGCGAGCATCGGTGCGACGCTGGCGGCGCTGGCTGCCCAGACCGACCGTGACTTCACCCTGCTGGTGGTAGACAACGGCTCCACCGACGGTACGGCTGAGGTGGCCCGGAGCTTTGCGGCCACGGCACCGTTCCCGGTGCACGTGCTGTCCGAGCCGGAGCGTGGCGTGGGCTGCGCCGTAGACACCGGTTTCCGGTACGCCATCGACCATGGCGCCACCTTCCTGGCCCGGACCGACGCCGACTGCCTGCCGCATCCCGGTTGGGTGGCGGCGGCCCGGTCCGCCCTGGCCGCAGGCGCGGCCATGGTGTGTGGACAGATCCGGGCCCGCCGCGACGAACACGGGCTGCTGGGGCGGGCCGGGTTCCGGGTGGTGGTGTGGCTCGCCGCCTGGTTTGGTCGGTGGCGTCCGGCCAACCGGGGGCCGCAGTTCCGCACCCCGTACCGGATGCACGCCGGTAACAACATGGCCATCACCGCCGAGGCGTACCTCGGGTGCGGCGGGATGCCCCGGCGCCCGTCCCCCACCGACCGGATTTTCCTGAACCGGGTCCGTCGGTACACCTCGGCGATCGTGTATCGGCGGGACATGGTGGTGGAGAACTCCACCCGGCGCCTGCGGGCCTATGGGCTGATCGGCGCCGCCCGGTGGTATCTGGACCGTGGCAGCGGCAGCCGCCCGGCCGACCCTCGCCCCGCGGTGGGGAGGCGCTGATGCTGGCGGCGCTTACGTCCGGGCTGCGGCGGGACGCGGACCGACCGGCGTTCCTGGGGCGTGGCCAGGTCACCCGGGGCGAGTTAGCCGATCTGGCGGACGGGTACGCGGCCGCGCTGTACCACGACTACGGGCTAGGGCCGGGTGATCCGATCGGGGTGGCGGTGCGCCCCGGCGCCCGAGCGGTAGCAGTGATGCTGGCGGCGTATCGGCTGGGCCTGCAGGTGGTGGTGCTGGACCCCACCGCGGGGCCGGAGGTGCTGCGGTCTCGGTTGGCCCGGGTGGCGCCCCGGTTGATCCTGGCCGACGCCGCCGCGCAGGCGGTGGCCGGATGGGCGGCACCGCTGGCCCGCCGGGCTCACCTGGCTCTGCCTGATCTGGAGAGCCTCGGGCCGGTGGTGACGGTCGGCCCCCGGCTGCCGGGTTGTGCCCCGCCCCTGTCACCAGTCCATCGGCCGGTGCCGGATCACCGTGACCACGCGGGTGACGCGGTGGTGATCTTCACCTCGGGCACCACCAGCCGCCCACGGGCGGTAGTCCACACCCGCGCCAGCCTGAACGCGGGTCTGCGAGCGGTACGGGACCTGGTCGAGCCGATCCCGGGGCAGCCGGTGTTGGGCGGGACGTTCTTTGTGCTGTTGCCGGCGCTGGCCGCCGGTGCCCCGGTGGTGTTACCCGCCCGGAGCACTCGGCAACTGGTTCGGCAACTCCGCCGCTTTCAGCCGCAAGCCACCTACCTGACTCCGCCGGTGCTGCGGGACGTGTTGGCCGCCGGGGGGCGGTTCACCGGACGAGTGTGGACCGGGTCGGCTCCGGCCAGCGCCTCGCTGTTGGGGCGGGTGCGGCAGGCCGGTGCGGAGCAGGCGTGGGGGGTCTACGCGTTGACTGAACTGTTTCCGGCCGCCGCGGTGGAGGCACGGGAGAAGCAAGCGTTCCGCGAGGCCGGCGACCTGGTGGGGGCGCTGCTGCCGGGGGTGCGGGGACGAGTGGATGAGACCGGCCAGGTGTGGCTGACCGGCCCCTCCGCCTGCCACCGCTACCTGGGGGAGGCGCCGCAGCCGTGGGTAGCCACCGGTGACCTTGGCCGGTTCGACGCGCAGGGGCGGCTCGTGCTCGCCGGCCGGTGCAAGGACATGATCCTGCGGCGGGCCGAGAACATCTATCCCGGGTTGTACGAACCGTTGTTGCACGTCCCCGGGGTGGACCTGGCGGTGCTGGTCGGGGTGCCGGACTCCGAGGGCGACGAGCGGTTGGTCGCGTTGATCCAGCTGGCGCCGGGGGCGGATCCGACCTGGGTACGGGCGGCGCTGGAGCGGCCATTGGCGCGGATGGGGGCGGCCACCCCGGACGTGGTCCGGTTTACCACCATTCCGCTGGCTGGCCGCTCGCGCAAACCAGATCGGGCCGCGGCCGCCCGACTGGCCGCCACCCTGATCGCGGACACCGAGGCGAGGCAGGAAACCCGATGAGTCGTGCCCGTCGACGAGACCGTCGCGTGTATCTGGCTAGTCACCCGATCCTGTTCGGATTGGTGTCGGCGACTCGGATCGTGCCGATGATCCGGCTCGGCCGCACCGTGCTCGTGCACGCCCCCGAGCCGTACCGGCAGGTGCTGACCCGGTTGCCACTGGACCGCACCGCCGCCGGCACCACCGGGGGAGCCATCCGACAGGCGGGGGGCGGCGGGGCATGGTTTGATCAACAGGGGCAGGAGCATCGCGCGGCCCGCCGACGGCTGGCCGAGGACCTCAGCGCGGCCGGGGTGGCGCGGCTACGCCCGGTGTGGCGGGCGGTGCTCGACCGCCGGACCGCCCCGCTGCGCCACGGTGACACGGTCGAGCTGGTCGACCTGGCCACGGAATTGGCCGGCGTCACCGTCAAAGCCTTGCTGCGGTTGCCGGAGCACGTGGATGCCCGGGCGCTGGCGGAGGCGGCTGCTCAGGTCGGGGCGGCGGGGGTGCGGGAACACCTGCCGGGTCGGCGTCGTCCGGGGCAGGCGGCCCAGGCAGCGGCCGCGTTGCGGCGCCTGCTGGGGGAGTCGGTCAGTGACCCCGAGGGGATGCTTGCGGTCGCGGCGGTCAACACCACCGTGGCGGGCCTGCCGCGAGCGGTGGCCTGGTGCGCCGACGACCAGCTCTGGTCGGCAGCGGCCGACCCCGCCCAGCGCGCCCCGCTCGTCAACGAGCTGCTGCGGGTGGTGGCGCCGAGCCCGTTGCTGCCTCGGGCCGCGGCGGCCGACGGCACGATCACCGGGAAGCGGGTGCGGGCCGGAGACAGGTTGGTGCTGGTGGCCCGGCACGCCGCCGACGCTCACCGCCACGATCCGGATCCGGTGGATCCGCAGCCACCACAGGTGGCCCAGTTGGTGTTCGGAGCCGGTCCCCACGCCTGTCCGGGGGCGGGGCTGGCGCGGGCGCAACTGGATGACGTGCTGCGTACGCTCGCCCCGTACCGGCCGGTGGTGGTCCGGGCGCGCGCGGCGCGGCGGTCGGCGTTGCCGGGCTGGGCCGAGCTGGAGATCCGGGCGGCGACATGAGGATCACGGTCACCGGGGCCTCCGGCTTCTGCGGCGCGGCGGTCGCTCAGGCCGCCGCCGCGACCGGCGCCGAGGTGGTGTGCCTGGGGCGCCGGCCCGGGCCGGTGGGGGAGCACCGGTATTGGGACGCCACGATGGCGCGGCCGGATTTGTCTGGTGTGGACGCCGTGATTCATCTCGCGGCGGCGGTCGGTGACCCCACCCCTCGCCAGGAGGCGTGGTTCCGAGCGGTGAATGTGGACGGTACCCGCCGGCTGTTGGCCGCTGCCCAGGGGCGGCCGGTGGTGTGGGTGAGCAGCGCCAGCGTGTACGACCCGCGGCGAGACACCGATTGGGTGACCGAGGAGCACCCGATCGGGGGGCACCACAACCCGTACGGGCGGACCAAGGCGGCGGGGGAGCGGCTGGCGTTGGCCGCCGGGGCGGTGGTGCTGCGTCCCCGAGCGGTCTATGGCCCCGGCGATCCGCACCTGCTGCCCCGGCTGGCGCAGCTGGTGCGCGGCGGGGTGGCGTGGCTGCCCGGCGCGGACGTGTCGCTCAGCCTCACCCATGTGGACAATCTCGCCGACGCGTGCGTGGCCGCGCTCGACTGGCCCCCGGGGGCCTACAACATCGCGGATGCGACCCCGTACCGACGGGATGCCGCGCTACAGCAGGTGTTCCCCATCACTCGGGTGGTGCATCTGCCGGCCGCCCCGGTCCGGATGGCGGCGCGACTGGTGGAGGCGGCTGCCCGGCCGCTGCCGATCACCCCTCGGCTGACCAGGTACGCGGTCGACCAACTCACCCGACCGTTCGTCCTCGACCTCTCTCGGGCGATGGCGCAAGGCTATCGGCCGGAACGGACCCTGGCGGACTTCCGGGCGGGCGGCCGATGAGGGCAGGTGGCACCATCTGGGCCGTGGGTCTGGAGGTTCCGCTGTGGCGGGCGGTCGCGGTGTTCCGGATCGCTGCCCTGGGATATGCGGCCGTGTTGATGGTGGGCGGGTTCCACGACTACGCGCGCCCATCCGTCGGTTGGGTGGTGCTGGCGGTGATGGCGGCCTGGACCGGGTACGCCACCTGGGCCTACGCCGCACCGCACCGCCGGCGGTGGCCACTGCTGGCCCTCGACCTGGCGGTGGCGGCGGCCTGCCTGGGGACGAGCCTGCCGGTGGTGGGGGTCGCGCAGATGCACGACGGTGCTCCCACCCTGACCATGATCTGGGTGGCGGCGCCGGTGATCGCCTGGGCGCTGCGGGGCGGTCGCCGCGCCGGGGCGGTGGCGGCCCTGCTGGTGGGGGCGGTGGATCTGGTGGTGCGGGGCGCGCTGTCACCGGCCACAGTCAACGGCACCGTGCTGATGCTGGTGGCCGGGGTGCTGCTCGGCCACGTGGCCCGGGTGGCGGATCAGGCACAGCGACGGGTGCAGCAGGCCGCCCGTCGGGAGGCGGCGATCCGGGAACGGGAGCGGCTGGCCCGGAATATCCACGATTCGGTGCTGCAGGTGCTGGCGCTGGTCCAGCGGCGCGGGGCCGAACTGGGCGGGGAGGCGGCCGAGCTCGGGCGACTAGCCGGAGAGCAGGAAGCCACCCTGCGGGCACTGGTCACCGACCTCGACCCGGACGGGCCGGCGGGACCGGACGGCACCGTGGACCTACGCCCTCTGCTCAACCGACACGCCTCCGCCGACGTGACCGTGTCCGCACCGGCCGCGCCGGTGCGGCTGCCGGCCCCGGTGGCGGGTGAGCTCGCCGCCGCGGTCGCGGCCGCGCTGGACAACGTGCGCCAACACGCACCCGGGGCACGGGCATGGGTGCTGGTGGAGGAGGAGCCGGACACAGTGACGGTCACGGTCCGCGACGATGGGCCCGGGATCCCGGATGGACGGCTGGAGCAGGCGGCGGCCGAGGGGCGCCTGGGGGTGGTCGGCTCGATCCAAGGGCGGATGCGGGACCTGGGCGGCACCGCCACCGTACTGTCGATGCCCGGGGAAGGGACCGAGGTGGAACTACGGCTACCGGTGAAGGCGTTCTCGCCGGAGCGTGCGTAACCGCCCCGGCTACCGTGAGGGGCGTGACAGCGATCCGGGTGATGGTGGTCGACGACCACCCGATGTGGCGAGACGGCGTGGCGCGCGACCTGACCGAGGCCGGGTACGAGGTGGTGGCCACGGTCGGCGAGGGTGCCCAAGCGGTGCGGGTCGCTAACGCAACCCGCCCGGACGTGGTGGTGCTTGACCTGCAGCTACCCGATCTCTCCGGGGTGGAGGTGATCCGGGGGCTGGCCGAGACCGCGCCCGCGGCCCGGGTGCTGGTGCTGTCCGCCAGTGGGGAGCGGCAGGACGTGTTGGACGCGGTGAAAGCCGGCGCCACCGGTTATCTGGTCAAGTCTGCGGCCCGGGAAGAGTTCTTGGCCGCGGTGGCGCGCACCGCGGCGGGGGATGCGGTCTTCACCCCGGGGCTGGCCGGCCTGGTGCTGGGGGAGTATCGCCGGCTGGCAACCGCCCCGAGCGCGCCCGGGCCGGAGACGCCCCGGTTGACCGAGCGGGAGACCGAGGTGTTGCGACTGGTGGCCAAGGGGTTGTCGTACAAGCAGATCGCGGCGCGGCTGTCACTGTCCCACCGCACCGTGCAGAACCATGTCCAGAACACCCTCAACAAGCTGCAACTCCACAACCGGGTGCAGTTGGCGCGGTATGCGATCGAGCGGGGATTGGACCGTTGATCTGGAGTGGCCCGGCGGGGCCGTCGGGCGGCGGGGCAGGATAGAGGCATGGGAGAACCGGTGGGGGAGCAGGAGGTCACGGGCGGCGAGCCGCAGCTGCCGCCGCGCTCCCGAGGCGTGATCGCGCTGCTGGAGGAGAACTGCACCGTTTGCATGCTCTGTGCCCGGGAGTGCCCGGTCTGGTGCATCTATATCGATTCCCACAAGGAGACGGTGGAGGTGCCCGGCGCCTCTCGGCCGCGGCAGCGTAACGTGCTGGACCGGTTCGCGATCGACTTCTCGTTGTGCATGTACTGCGGCATTTGCGTGGAGGTCTGCCCGTTCGACGCGCTGTTCTGGTCCCCCGAGTTCGCCTACGCCGAATACGACATTCGCGACCTGGTGCACGAGCGGGGCCGGCTGGCGCAGTGGCTGCCCACGGTGCCGCCCCCTCCGGCGCACGACCCGAACGGTCAGCCCGCGAAGGAAGAGGTGGCCGCGGCCCGGGCGGCGCAGCGGACCGCCGGCCCGGGTGGCCCTGCCACGAGATAGTCCATCCTGGATTACCGTGCCCGCGGGGCGCCGCCCAGGGGGGTGTGGCCCCAGCGGCGTCCTGAGCACCCCACCCTGCACGGGCGGTCCGTCACCGCGCGGGAGGACTCCTCCGCGGAGCCGGCGTTTTCCAGCGGCTTCCTCGCCGGCTCGGGAAGATCGAACTGAGGCGACAGCGTTGGTACGAGCGAAGGGTCTTCCTGCAAGGAGAGGTGGGGCGTCGATGAAGAACGGCCTCAAGACAGCGGCCTTGCTTGGTCTGATGACCGCGCTGATCCTGGTGATCGGCAACTGGTTGGCCGGCACCACCGGGCTGGTGATCGCGGCGGTGGTGGCGCTGGCCATGAACTTTGGCACCTACTTCTGGTCTGACCGGATTGCGTTGGCGGCGATGCGGGCCAAGCCGGTCAGTGAGGCCCAATTCCCCGAGCTCTACCAGATGGTCCGGGAGCTGGCGGCCAAGGCGGGCCAGCCCATGCCACGGTTGTATGTCAGTCCAGCGGTGCAGCCGAACGCGTTCGCCACGGGGCGGAATCCGGCCAACGCGGCGGTGTGTGTGACCGAGGGGCTCGTACGGATCCTGGATTACCGCGAGCTGCGTGGAGTAATCGGACACGAGCTTTCCCACGTCTACAACCGGGACATTCTGATTTCTAGTGTGGCGGCGGCGCTCGCCGGGATCATCACCATGCTGGCGCACTTTGTGTTCCTGTTCGGCGGGCGCAACAATCAGAACGTCTTCGCCGCGTTGTTGATGCTGCTGTTGGGCCCGCTGGCGGCGTCCATCATCCAACTGGCGATCAGCCGCAGCCGGGAGTATCAGGCGGACGAGTCGGGTGCGAAGCTGACCGATGATCCGCTTGCGCTGGCGAGCGCCCTGCGCAAGATCCATGCCGGCACCCAGCGGGCGCCGCTGCCGGCGGAAGGGGAGCTGGCGGCCAGCGCTCACCTGATGATCGCCAACCCGTTCCGGTCGGAGGGGATGGCGGCCCTGTTCTCGACCCACCCGCCGATGGCGCAGCGGGTGCAGCGGCTGGAGCAGATGGCCGGGTACGGCCGACGGTGATCACGGCGCCGGCAGCCGGCCGGTCGGGACTCCCGACCGGCCGGCTGCGGTGTTTGGCGTCGGGTCAGATACCGCCCTCGCGCCGGGACAGGCCTTCCTGTCGTTCCCGCTCCCGGCGTGGGAGTAGCCCAGCCAGTCCGACCAGTCCCAGCAGCCCCAGCAGGCCCCAGTTGCCGCTGCTGCCGTTGCCGCTGTCCTCTTGCTGCGCCACCACGGATTCGGGTGGTGTCTCTGCCTGTGCCCCGGTCACTGCCCCGAGCGGCAATATGGTTCCCAGCACGACCGCAGCCGCAAATTTGCGTGGTTTAAGACGCATTGAGTATCCCCCCGTGTCAGTGGACCAACGGTCCTCTGTCTCAGTGGACAGTCATACCGTAGAGGACAACGCCGGCCCAAGCAGGGGGTTCAGCGGTTCCCGATTTGGAATGTTTCGATGAATCGGGTCAAGAGTGCCGGATCGCCGCTCAACCGGACGGAACCGTCCGCGAGTGCGTCGGCGGGGGCGAGCTCGCCGGTGAGGAGGGCGCGGAGCGTCAGGTCGGTGTCGATCACCAGATCCGGATCCGCAGCCGGGCCGGCGGCTGCGACCAACCCGTCCGGCCCGGTGACCGCGTGTGCGACCAGGTCGCCGACGCGGACCTCGTACGTGGTCGGCGGATGGGGCTGGGTCGGTTGGTAGGCGGTACGTAACGCCATCACCAGCGCGTCGCTGGTGAGGATTTCATCCGGACGGGGCTGGCCGAGTAGCTGCGCACCCCACCGACCGAGGCTGAGCACCACCGGTTCGAGTTGCCGGCCTCGCTCGGTCAGTTCGTAGGCCACTCCACCGGCGGGGCGGGGTAGCGGTTGGCGCCGTACCACCCCGTGGGCCTCGAGCTCTTTGAGTCGGCTGGTGAGCACGTTGCTGGGGATGCGGGGGAGTCCCTGTTGCAGCTGGCTGAACCGGCGCGGCCCGACCAGCAGATCCCGCACGATCAGCAACGCCCAACGCTCGCCCACGATCTCCAGGGCCCGCGCTAGCCCGCAGTACTGGCCGTAGCTCCGCCGCATGCCTCCAGTCTAACTTTCACTTGTTTTGGTAAAGTCTGCTTGCTAAAAGCAAGGAGAGCTCATGGGTACCTATCTCGACCTGAGCAGCGCCCGGATCTGGTACGAGGACCGCGGCAGCGGCGCGCCGGTAGTACTGCTGCACGGAGGACTCGAGCGATGGACGGATGTTCCACGACAACCTCGCCACCCTCGCCGACCGGTTCCGACTGCTCCAGCCGGACCTACGCGGCCACGGCCGTAGCCCGGACGTGCCCGGCCCCTGGGGGCCGCCGGAGCTAGCCGCCGACCTGGTGGAGCTGATGGAGAAGACGAGCGGGCCGGCGAAGCTGGTCGGCTACAGCCTGGGGGCGACGGTCGCGCTGCTGGTGGCCATCCATCGCCCCGACCTGGTGGAGCGGCTGGTGCTGATCAGCGGGGTGTTCCACCACCGCGGCTGGCTGATGCCGCCCTCCGCCGACAGGGGGGTGCCGCCGGTGCTCGCCCAGCTCTACGCGCAGGTGAGCCCGCACGAACCGGAGCACATTCAGGTGATCCTCGGCAAGCTCGCCGACTCAGCCCGCACCCAACCCGCGCTCACCAACGCCGACCTGCGGCGGGTCCGCTGCCGGGCCTTGGTCCTGGTCAGCGACGACGACCTTGTCGACCATGCGCACTCGTACACGCTCTATCAACAGCTTCCGGACGCGGAGCTGGCGGTCGTGCCCGGCACCTCCCACAACCTGCTACTGGAGAAGCCGCAGCTGTGCACCCGGCTGGTGGGGGAGTTTCTGCACGCCGATCCGGTCCCGACCCTCATGCCGATCCGGCGACCGCCGGCCATCCCGCAAGGAGGGCAAGCATGACCCCGCCGACCTGGGAACAGGCGCGCGCCCGATGGGCCGAGGTCAACACGTACTGGCTGTCCACGGTCCGCCCGGACGGGCGTCCGCACGCGGTTCCGCTGCTGGGGGTGTGGGTGGCGGACACCTTCCACTTCGCGGCCGGCGACCGCACTCGGAAGGCGCGCAACCTCGCCGGCAACCCGGCGTGCGTGGTCACCGCCGCGACCCCGGAGCTGGACCTGGTGCTAGAGGGGCGTGCCGCACCGGTGCGGGACGAGGAGCGGGTACGGGCGGTGGCCGCGGCCTACCGGGAGAAGTACGGCTGGGAGCCACAGGTACGCCAGGGACAGCTGTGGGCCGAAGGCGCGCCCACCGCCGGCCCACCCCCGTACACCGTCTATCGGCTGGAGCCACAGCTCGGATTCGCTTTTCCGACCGGGACGGAGTTCACCCCGGCCCGGTGGCGGTTCTGACCACGTTTCCGCCATCCGCTGACCGGGTACGCCGATTTGAGCGACGAACTGGCCCGGCGGGAGGCGGTGACCATGCGGATCGGAATCATCGGTGCCGGTCATATCGGCGGCACCCTCGCCCGACGGTTTGTCGATGCCGGGCACGAAGTGGCGGTGGCGAATTCCCGAGGTCCGGAAAGCTTACGGGAACTTGATCAAGAACTCGGCGACCGGGGGCACGCCACCACCGCGGAAGACGCGGCTCGATTCGGGGAAGTCGTAGTGGTGTCCGTACCGTTCGGCCGCTACCAGGAGGTGCCCACCACGGTCGCGCCCGGGGCCATCGTGATCGACACCAACAACTACTACCCCCAGCGGGACGGGCACTTCCCCGCCCTCGACCAGGACCGCACCACCTCCAGTGAGCTGCTGCGGGAGCACCTGGGAGACGTGCGGCTGGTGAAGGCGTTCAACACCATCCGGTGGAGTCACCTGCGGGACTATGGCCGGGAGTACGGTCCCCGCTACGGCATCCCCATCTCCGGCGACGATGAGCAGGCCAAACGGGTGGTTTCGGTACTGATTGACCAGCTTGGGTTCGAGGCGGTGGACGCAGGCGATCTGGCACACGGGGGGCGGAAGCATCAGCCCGGCACCCCGATCTTCACGGCTGAGCTGCTCGCCGACGACCTCCGCGCCGAGTTGGCAGGGGGCCGGACGAAACGCCGCCCCGACTGGGTGGACGAGGCGGTGCAGGCGCGTACCGCCGGCGACCCCCGCGCCCGTACGCCGCACGACACGCGGGGGGTGCCCACCACCGGCGAAGGTCAATCCCCGGACTGAGCCGAGTACGCCATGGTTGAGGTTCAGCACGCAGCGGAGGAGACAGCCTCACCAGAGGGAATGGTGTGGATCCCGGGTGGCAGCTTCCGCATGGGTTCGGAGGACTTCTACCCGGAGGAACGGCCGGTGCGCGAAGCAACCGTGGCGGGATTCTGGATTGACGCGCACCCGGTGACGGTGGCGGAGTTTAGCCGGTTCGTATCCGCCACCGGCTATGTGACGGTGGCGGAACGTCCGCTGGATCCCCAGGCGTACCCCGGGGTGCCGGTGGAAGACCTGGTCCCCGCATCGTTGGTGTTTGTCGGCACCGCTGGCCCCGTACCGTTGGACGACTACCGCCGCTGGTGGCGGCTGATTCCGGGGGCGTCGTGGCGGCGTCCTGAAGGGCCGGGCAGCAGCATCGCGGGGCGGCGGCGCCATCCGGTCACCCATGTGGCGTTTGAGGACGCGCTGGCGTACGCCCGGTGGGCGGGCAAAGATCTGCCCACCGAGGCGGAGTGGGAGTATGCGGCCCGAGGCGGCTTGGACGGTGCGGTCTACGCCTGGGGAGACGATTTCGCCCCGGGTGGGCAGCTGATGGCCAACACCTGGCAGGGCGAGTTTCCCTGGCAGAACCTGCGGCACGACGGCTATGTCCGGACCTCCCCGGTGGGGGCGTTCCCCGCCAACGGATTCGGACTGTTCGACATGATCGGCAATGTGTGGGAGTGGACCACCACCCCGTGGACCCCCCGCCCTACGGGCAAAGAGCGCGCCTGCTGCGGGCCGACCTCCACCGGAGCTGAGGACACCGGTGACGAGGCGGAGACCGCCCCGGTACGAGTGATCAAAGGCGGGTCGCATCTGTGCGCCCCTAACTATTGCCACCGGTACCGGCCCGCGGCGCGACAAGGAGAGCCAGTGGACACCTCCACCTGTCACCTCGGATTCCGGTGCGTAATCCGGCCTGAGCGCTGATCACAGTAGGGAGAAACGGTTTTCGGTTATTCCGCCGGGGTACCACCGGCTCACCTGGCATGTCACGGCAGTGGTGTCAGGTGGGCATGGAGGTGTGGACATGGCTAGGCGTTCCGAGCGGGAAGTGCTGCCGGTTCCGGATCGGCCGCGGGTAGGGCCGACGATGTTCGATGCACGGCACGAGGACGCGGCCTATGAACCACTCCAGCCGCTGCGGCCCCCCGCAGGCGCGCCCAACGTACTGGTGGTGCTGCTCGATGACGCCGGATTCGGGGCCAACAGTGCGTTCGGGGGGCCATGCCGCACCCCGACCTTCGAACGGCTCGCCGCCGGCGGCCTGCGATACACCCGATTCCACACCACCGCAATCTGTTCGCCGACCCGGCTGGCGCTGTTGACCGGCCGTAACCACCATTCGGTGGGGATGGGAACGGTGGCGGACATGGCTACCTCCGCGCCGGGCTACACCTCGCAGCGACCCAACACCGCCGCCACGATCGCGGAGATCCTGCGGCTCAACGGCTACTCCACCGCCCAGTTTGGCAAATGCCACGAGGTCCCCACCTGGGAGACCAGCCCCATGGGCCCGTTCGACCGCTGGCCGATCGGCAACGGGTTCGAATACTTCTACGGCTTCATCGGAGGGGAGACCAACCAGTTCTATCCGAGCCTGATCGAGGGCACCACCCCGGTGCACCCGGACCGCACCCCGGAGCAGGGCTATCACCTCACTGAGGACATCGCCGCCAAAGCACGGCGCTGGTTGGGGCAGCAGCGTGCGCTAGCCCCAGACCGGCCCTTCCTGCTGTACTTCGCCCCGGGCGCTACCCATGCCCCGATCCACGTCCCGGAAGGCTGGCGGGACCGGTATCGGGGGGAGTTCGACCAAGGGTGGGATGTGCTGCGGGAACAGATTTTCGCCCGGCAGAAACAGCTCGGCATCGTCCCGCAGGACAGCCAGTTGACCCCCCGGCCGGACGGTATCCCTGCCTGGCACGAGATCCCCGATGACCTGAAGCCGGTGCTGACACGGCAGATGGAGCTGTATGCCGCGTTCTTGGAACACACCGACCACTGTGTCGGCCAGGTGATCGACGCGATTGAGGAACTAGGGGTGCTCGACGACACGCTGATCTTCGTGATCACCGGCGACAACGGGGCCTCCGGTGAGGGCACGATCAACGGCACCTGGAACGAAGCGCTGACCATGACCGGCATGACCGATGTGGAGACCCCGGAGTTCCTGCGGGAGCACCTCGACACGTTCGGCACCCCGGAGTCGTACCCGCAGTATTCCCTGGGGTGGGCGCACGCGATGGACACGCCCTACCAGTGGACCAAGCGGGTGGCCTCACACTGGGGCGGCACCCGCAACGGGTTGATCGTGCACTGGCCCGCCGGTATCGGGGCCCGCGGTGGACTACGCCACCAGTTCCACCACGTCATCGACGTCGCTCCTACCCTGCTGGAGGTCGCCGACCTCCCCGAACCGATTCAGGTGAACGGGGTGGACCAACAGCCGATCGAGGGCGTCAGCATGATGTACAGCTTCCACGACGCCGAGGCGCCGGAGCGGCATGAGACCCAGTACTTCGAAATCCACGGTAACCGCGGCATCTACCACAAGGGATGGACTGCGGTGGCGGTCCACCAGCCGCCCGTACCGAATTGGCCACAGCGGAGCTTCGATGAGGACGTGTGGGAGCTGTACGACACCACCACCGACTGGACGCAGGCCCATGACCTAGCCGCGGAACGTCCGGACAAGCTGGCCGAGCTCCAGCGGCTGTTCCTGATCGAAGCCGCCAAGCACAACGTACTGCCGCTGGACGACCGGGCGGCCCACCGGGCCGACCCGGACCGGGCCGGTCGGCCGGTGGTGGCCCGCGGGAACCGGCAGCGGCTCTACCCCGGTGTCGGCCGACTCAACGCCTTCTCGGTCATCAACATCAAGAACAAGTCCCACCGGATCATCGCCGAGATCGTGGTGCCACCAGGCGGCTGCGAAGGGGTGATCGTGGCCCAGGGTGGGCTGCCCGGAGGGTGGGCGCTTTACACCAAGGACAGCCACCTCGCCTACTGCTACAACTTCTACGGAATCGATCGCTTTCACGTCTACGCCACCCACCCCCTCCCGGAAGGCACCCACCTGGTGCGGATGGAGTTCGCCTATGACGGGGGTGGGGTCGCCAAAGGTGGTATCGCCACCCTGTTCGTCGACGATGTCCAGGTCGGGCAGGGACGAGTAGGGCGCACCCAGCCGCTGCCGTTCGCCAGCGATGAGCCGCTGGAGATCGGCCGCGACGATGGTTCGGCGGTCACCCCCGACTACTCGGTGCACCAGTTCACCGGCGAGGTGGCATGGGTCGAGATCGTCATCCCGGAAGGCGCCGTCGATCACGATGCCGACATCACCAGCGAGGAGCGATTGCACGCAGCGATGGTCGTGGAGTGACCGATGCAGGATTTCTTCGCTGCGGTGGCGAACGTCGCGATCGCGGTGTTCGCTATCTCCTCGATGCTGTCGGTGGGGATGGCCAACCGCCTACGCGAGATCATCGAGCCGCTGCGTCACCCGCGGGACGTCGCGCGCGCACTGCTCGTCAACTTCGTCCTGGTGCCGGCGCTGGCCTTTCTGGTGACCTGGATCATCCCACTTGATGGGGGAGTACGGTACGGACTGATCCTGGTGGCGATGGCGGCCGGCGCCCCGTTCCTGATCAAACTGAGCGAGGCTGCGGACACCAGCCTCCGGTTGACCGCCACGTTGCTGCTGTTGTTGTTGCCGGTCACCATCATTTATCTGCCGTTGGCGGTGCCGGTGCTCCTGCCGGGGGCGGAGGTGTCGGCGCTGGCGATCGCCACTCCGTTGGTACTGACCATGCTGCTACCGCTAGCGGTGGGGCTATGGACCCGGGAACAGTGGCGGACATTGGCGGCCAGATTGCAGCCGATCATGGCGAATGTGTCCAGCGTGGTGTTGGTCGTGGTGGTGCTGGCCACGATGATCGCCAACCTTGATGCCCTCGCCATGATGGGGTGGCAGGCGGTGCTGGCGGCGTTGCTGATCATCCTCGGCGCCTTCACCACCGGTTATCTCTTCGCGGGGCGGGATCCGAAGCGACGCGAGGTGCTTGGCCTGGGCACCGGGCAGCGCAACATCGCCGCCGCCACGGTCGTGGCTTCCCAGAGTTTCGGGGCGTCCTCCACCATCATGACGGTGGTTCTCACCTCGTTGGTCGGCCTGGCCACTCTGTTCGCCATCGCGTGGTGGCTGAGGCAGCGGCGCCGGGAGCGGCATCCGCAGCCCAGCCCTCCCCGCTGAGATCCCCGATCAGGGGGAGAATGCGCGTAACACGTGTAATTGAGGGCAACTCCGGACATACTTTCAGGGAATGCCGGGTAGCAGCGCCGGCGGGTTGTCCGCCGGCGAGAACGTGCATGCGGCCCAACGTCACTGGACCAGCCGACGGATGAGGAGAGCTCCCCGTGAGCGTGCCTGTAACGGATCCGCCTAGGCCAAAGCCGATCCAAACCCATCGCTGGCCGGTTCACCTACCGGTCAAAGGGTCAGCGATAGCACGGATCATGCGGACCACCGATGCCAAGCAGATCGGGGTGATGTACGGCGTCACGGCGCTCGGCTTCTTCCTCGCCGGCGGGTTCATGGCGCTGCTGATGCGGGCCGAGCTGGGACGGCCCGGGCTGGACTTCCTGTCCCCCGAGCAGTACAACCAGCTGTTCACGATGCACGGCGGGATCATGCTGCTGCTGTTCGCCACCCCGATCGTGTTCGCGTTCGCCAACTTCGTGGTGCCGTTGCAGATCGGGGCCCCGGATGTGGCGTTCCCGCGGCTGAACGCGTTCAGCTATTGGCTGTTTCTGTTTGGTGGTCTGGGTGTACTGGGTGCATTCGCCACTCCCACCGGGGCAGCGGACTTCGGCTGGTTCTCCTATGTCCCACTGAGCAACGCCATCCACTCCCCAGGAATCGGGGGCAACCTGTGGGTGACCGGGCTGGTGATCTCCGGCCTGGGCACCATCCTGACCTCGGTCAACATGGTCGCCACGATCGTGTGCCTGCGGGCGCCGGGCATGACCATGTTCCGGATGCCGATCTTCACTTGGAACATCCTGGTCACCGCGCTGCTGGTGCTGATGGTCTTCCCCGTGTTGACCGCCACCCTGCTGGGGCTGCTGGCCGACCGGGTGATCGGCGCGCACGTGTTCGCCACAAGTCACGATGGGCCGCTGATCTACCAGCACCTGTTCTGGTTCTTCGGCCACCCCGAGGTGTACATCATCGCCCTGCCGTTCTTCGGGATCATCACCGAGGTGATCCCGGTGTTCAGCCGCAAGCCGATCTTCGGCTACAAGGGGCTCGTGTTCGCGACCTTCGCGATCGCGGCGCTGTCGATGAGCGTGTGGGCGCACCACATGTTCGGCACCGGTCAGGTGCTGCTGCCGTTCTTCTCGTTCCTGTCGTTCCTGATCGCGATCCCGACCGGGATCAAGTTCTTCAACTGGATCGGCACCATGTGGCGCGGCCAGTTGACCTTCGAGTCCCCGATGCTGTTCGCGATCGGGTTCCTGGTGACGTTCCTCCTGGGCGGCCTCTCCGGGGTGCTGCTGGCCAGCCCGCCGATCGACTTCCACGTCACCGACACCTACTTCGTGGTGGCGCACTTCCACTACGTGCTGTTCGGCACGATCGTGTTCGCGGTCTACTCCGGCATCTACTTCTGGTATCCGAAAGTCACCGGTCGGATGCTGGACGAACGCCTGGCTCGGGTGCACTTCTGGTTGACGATGGTGGGCTTCCACACCACGTTCCTGGTGCACCACTGGCTAGGCAACGAAGGTATGCCGCGGCGGTACGCCGACTACCTGCCCACCG
This sequence comes from uncultured Actinomycetota bacterium, assembly GCA_963809545.1. Taxonomy (GTDB): domain Bacteria; phylum Actinomycetota; class Actinomycetes; order Mycobacteriales; family Micromonosporaceae; genus Natronosporangium. The sequence continues at coordinate 1,273,704 of CAWEKD010000005.1, forward strand.
ACGGGTTCACCGCGCTGAACGTAGTGTCGACCATCGGGGCGTTCATCCTGGGCGTGTCGACGCTGCCGTTCCTCTACAACCTGTGGAAGTCGTACAAGGTTGGGCGAGTCGTCGAGGTGGACGATCCCTGGGGTTTCGGCAACTCGCTGGAGTGGGCCACGAGCTCCCCGCCGCCGCTGCGGAACTTTGACCGGATGCCGCGGATCCGGTCGGAGCGGCCGGCCTTCGACGCCAAGTTCCCAGAACTTGTCAAGGCCTATACCCCGGCGGCGGCCGAGCCGCCCGGGCCCATGGGTGGCAGCCAGCAGAGCGAACGATCGTGACGGGAGTCGGGTGGGCGCAGCGAGCTAGCCGGCATCGGGGAGTTCGGGGGTAGCCGCGCGGAGGTGCGGCCGTGAACACCGCCCCGCAAACCCCACGTTGCTCCCGTGACGGCCTACGGCCACCTGCCGTTGGCAGCGACGCGGGAATGCCAGGAGAGGAGCGCGGGCGGAAGTCGATGAGGTGCGTTCCCGCCATGTTCCCGTGAACGCCTGTAGCTGGCCGGGCCCGACTGGATCCGCTGGGAACATGAACGGCCGTGACCTCAGTGTACTTCCGCTGGTCACGGCCGTGAAGTCGCAGGTGGTGGCGGGTGTTGGATTCGAACCAACGTAGCTTTCGCGACGGTTTTACAGTTATGCACGTCTTAGAGATCAACGATCTACATTTACGCAGGTAGACGAGGAGCGGACAGCCCGCCGTTGTGATCCACTTCTGCCGCGTGCCCGATCCGTGCCCGTTCGCTGGCCGTGACCTTCCGCCGTGCCCGATCGAGGAAAGCCGCCACCTCGGCATCCCGACCATCAACCGCACGCGCGTAGTGGCGAGTGGTGACGCTGGCGTTGGAGTGACCCAGTCGACGGGCAGCGACCAGGACGCCATGCGAATCAGCAACCCAACTGCCATGCGTCGCCCGAAGATCGTGCGGGATCACATCACTGAGCCCGGCCAGCTTCACCGCCCGATCAAACCGGCGCTTCCACCCGTTGTAGCTCTGCGGGCGGTCAGCCGTCCGCCGCTGCCGCCCAGGAAAGAGGAAGACATCCGGGTTATCAGGCAGCTCGTCCAAGTGGCTACGTAGGCGGTCGACCACGAACGCCGGCAACACGAGCTCCCGGCGCTGGTGACTCTTCGGCGTGTCGATCACCGGACCTCCGGGAAGTTGAGCGACGGCCTCAGCGACCGTGACCCGGCCATCCGTCAAGTCGATGTGCCGGCGACGCAGCCCCAACGCCTCACCGATGCGCAGACCGCCGTACGCGAGCAACAGCACCAGGAGGTCATCCGGCGGAGCGAGGTACGAGATCAGCCGATCCACCTGCTCCGCCGTCAGGATCTTCGGATCGGGTTCGGGAAGCCGAGGCAGCTTCACCCCGCGACACGGACTCGCCGGGATCAGACCGTTATCTACCGCCGAGACCATGACTTGCGAAAGCAGCCGGTACGCCTGCCGCACCTGCGACGGCCCGACCTTGGCCGCCAGGTCAGCAACCCACTGCGCCACGGTCATCGGCACCACAGCCGAAAGCGCGACGTTGCCGAAACGCGGCAGGATCAACCGAGTCAGCAACGAACGGTAGGTGTGCCGAGTCTTGGGCTTGAGAGTCGCGGTCGAGGCCGCGAACCACTGCTCGGCCCACTCCCCTACCGTGATCTTGCTTGCCTCTGGCGCGATCCACCGGCCCTGCGTGATGTCAGCCTGAACAAGAGACAGGAACCGCTCAGCAAGACGCCTGCTCGCGAAGGTCGTCGGTGCAGGGTGATCCCGACCGTCCGGTCCCCGATACCGCGCCTGCCAGCGCCCCGACGGCAGTTGCCGAACTCTGCCGAACCGCCGCTTCTTGCCTGATGCCATCAGGCCACCGCCCGACCATTCCGCCAGGTCATCTGGAACGGCTCGACCGTGCCGGCAGCGATGAACTCATCCAACGCGGTTTCGGGAATCCGGACATGACGGCCGCCGAGCTTGACGTAGCGGATACGCCGTTCAGCGATGAGCCGGCGCGGGAAACGCTCGGTCGTGCCGAGGCGGGCCGCGACTTCCTTAACTGTCAGCAGTCGTTCCACTCGGAGCCTCCTTCCAGATCGGGTAGCCAGGTGTGGTTGCCGAGGCATTTGGTGGTGGTCCCGCGCCAGCCGCCCGCTCACGTGCAGCCTGTAGCTCTTGGCGTTGTTGGATGCGTGCGGAGATGGCGCGCAGGAGCCGGTGCTCCAGCGGTGGCACGTCGGGATCAGTCGGGCGGGCCATCTCCCACGCGACCGGCGCGGACTGTTCCTGTTCCTGGTCCTGGTCCGTGGTGGTGATGCCGAGCAGGGCACGCACCCACGCCTTGGCGTCGGCCCGGTGGTCGGCGAGGGTCTTGCCGGACCAGTGGCGGGAGACGAGCACGCGGCGGCCGCCGAAGCCGAGGGTGGCCCGCTGGTGGACCTTGCCTTTGCACCGGCCCGGGCCGCAGCCGTGGCGTGGCGCCCTTCGGGCTGGATGCCGTAGAGCAGCCAGTTCGCGCAGCGTCGGCGAGCAGGGTGTGACGCGCAGCTGCTGCCAGAGCCGGTCGAGGTGCTCCCGCTGCGCGTCGGTGGTCGCCGGGTGGCAGTCGGCCGGCTTTTGGTGAGGTACTTGGTGATGTAGCCGGATGGTGCGGTCGGCGTCCTTGGTGCCGGCGATGATGCCCTTCGCGTCGACCTGCGGGCCGAAGCGGACCACGTGCGCCGGCTGGGCGTCCGGGTCGGCGTCGAGCGCGTCGAGGGCCTCGTCCCAGGTGGGCAGCGGCACGCCGGTGTCGGGGTCGACCCACGCCTGCGCCTCGTCGTCCCAGACCGGGCGGCTGGTCGACGGGTGTAGACGGGCTGGTCGAAGTGCGGCCACCACACCTGGTGGTAGGTGGCCGCCGCGACCTGTCGAGCATGCCGCGGGGGATGGTGCCCCGGATGGCGAAGTGCGCGTGCGGGGCCAGCCGGCGTTGCGGCTCGACAGCGCCGGCGTACTGGACGTTCCAGCCGACGGCGCGGCGCAGGTTCTGCCAGAACCGGTCCAGCAGCCGGGGGAAGTGGATCGCGTCCCAGGCGGCCCGCCGGTAGTCGTAGCTGTCGGGGTCGACGGGGGTGCCGAGCATCGGATCATCCGGGGCCGTGCATCGCTGCCGCACGCGCACGGGATGGGTCGCCCGTTCGCGCCGTCCGCACGCCGTGCACTGGCCCGTAGGAGTCGAGGGTGAGGGTGAGCCACATGGAGGGCCGGTAGGTGCGGCCGTCCGGCCGGTGTAGACGCGGCCGACGGTGCGCGGGTCGACCTTCTGCCGGGGCAGGTCGGGGCGTCCTGCCGCCGCCGGGTCGACCGGACCCGCCGCGCCTGGCCGGCTGCTCCTCGCCCTGGTCCTCGCGGTGGTGGGGTGGGGCGATCCGGCCCCGCAGGCCCTCAGCCGCGATCGCCTCCTCGACCTCGCAGATCGCCTCGTCGATCTCGGCGACCTGGTCCCACTGCGAGGCCAGGCTCGGCCTGCGCCCGCCCGAACTCCAGATGCGCCCGCAGCCGGATCAGGGCTTTCTGTTCCTCGGTTGCCGGGTCGGGGCCGGGGTAGGGCTCGTCCGTCGCGGTGCCAGCCCTCCCGGATCTGTACCTGCCGCAGCCGCGGCGCACGTTTGGCGCACGGCGGGCATTTGTCCTCCCTGGTGGCCCCGCACGGGCAGGTCGATGACCTCCGTTAGCCCGGTTTCCAGGTCGGTGCGGCGCAGGGTGACCGGGCGGATGCACACCCCGTACTCGGCCGCCATCGCCTTGAGCGCATCAAGCGCTTTGGGTAGCCGCAGCCGGGCGGCCCGCGACCCCGGCCGCGGCTCCACACCAGAGCCAGCGGTCGGGGCGGGCAGGGTGGGGGTGGTCATCGGGCCACCCCCGAGCCGTTGACGCGGGTGAACACCGACGCCGGCACCGGCACCAACACAGCCGGCCGAGACGGTGCGGAAACCTGCTCCACTGTTGGCTCAGGCTGTTCGACAGCAGACGCGGGTGCAGACGGCTGCTCAGCCTGGGCAGACGGCTGCTCGAGTGGAGCGATGGCTGGTGCGGGCTGCTTGGCCAGTGGGGCAGGTTGGGCGGGCTGTTGTGTGGTGGGTTGGCTTTCGCGGCGGATCAGCGCGCGCATGTGGACGGCCAGGCCAGCGACGGCCGGTGGGAGTGCGCCGACCACGGCGGCGAGCACCGCCCGCCAGATTTCCCGGTGGTCTGCTGGTTGGGTGGACCAGACGGTGAAGGCGTGGTAGGCCGACTGGGCGATCACGCCGATGCCGGCGGCGGCGTAGGTGTTGACCTTGGCGAACTGGGCGACTCGGTGAGGAACGGGTGACATCCACAGCACGAGCGCGACAACGACGTAGCCGTCGACGGCGATCGGCATCAGCCAGGCCAGGCCCACGGTGACGCCGAGGACGGTGATGGTGTCGGTGAACCCGGCAAGTGAGGCGAGGGCGATCCAGGTCGCGGCCGACAGGCCGAACGATGCGGCCAGCACGGCCCAGGAAGCGACAGCAGCCAGCCGGGGTTCACCAGACCGAGCAGGGACAGGGGTGGTCATGCCGCGCCCTCCAGGAGTTCGCCGTCGATGACGCGCAGCCGCCCATACGTGTGGGCGAGGGACCGAATGTCGTCATCGGTCAGGTAGGAGAAGCGCACCCGCATCGGGGTGGGGTCGCCGTCGAGGACCACGTAGCCGACACCCGGCAGGTGTTGCGGGACGCGGTCACACAGCGCGCCCCGATCCCGCATGCCCTCACCCAGCACCATGTCCACCTGGGCTTCCTCGGTCAGCCGCAGCCCGATACGCGTGGGGAACAGGTCACGGAACGGCAGCACCTCCTTGCGGGGGTCCTGAATCGCCGCCACCACATGCACCCCGACCGCGCGACCCTGCGTCAACAGCACGCCGAGGGCGGCCTTGATCCGGTCCTTGAGCTGCCGATCGGTCAGGTAGGCGGTGAGGTTGGCCAGCTCATCGATGACGACGACGATCAACGGCTCATCCGGTGTCGGGGTGTGCTGGCGTACCCGACCCCGCAGGCTCGCGGCCCGACGCTGGGCGGTGGCGGCCGCTTCCTGGAGAAGATCAGCCATGACTCCGTAGTCGTGGCAGGCGAACCGCGCGAACAACGGCGAGCCGATACCGAGTTCCATCCCGCCTTTGGGATCAATCCCCCAGATCTCCACCAGTCCGGAGCCGACACCACCGGCCAGTGCCCGCACGATCGACCAGATCACCGAGCCCTTCCCGGCACCCGTCGCCCCGACGACCAGGACCTGGGTGCCGAACAGGCGCAGCCGGTAGACCTCGCCGGTCTCCTGCCGACCGACCGGCAACGCGGCGAAGTCGGGCACGGCCGGCACAGGCAGAGGCGGGACCAGCTCGGTGAGGGGGTCGCCGCGCATCAACGTCAACACCACCAGATCCGGGCGCGGCCCCGGTGCGGCCTTCACCTGCCGGACCCCGAACGTGTGGGCAAGACGTTCCGACACCTTGGCGTAATCGTCGGGGATCTGCCCGGTCACCATCCGCACCGTCACCACGTCGACCCCGCCCCCACAGCGGACCCGCTTGATGACAGGAAGGACCGTGTGGGAGTCGAAGCGGACCGCCAAATCCGCAGTCACCATCGCCGCATGCCACACCCGGCCGTACCGCCAACGGCGGTAGCGAGCCAGCAGAGGCCACCACACCAACCGCAGGCAGGAATACCGATGCCCAAACCACCAGCCCACGCCGATCCCGGCGACAGCAAGGACCAGGACGACAGGCCCGGCCCAGCCAAACACCAGATACAGCCACACAAGGACGGTGGCGGGCAGGGTGACCGGCCAGAACCGCACATACAGCACGGCCAGCCGGCCAGCGGCTTTAGCAGCCACCACGACACAGCCGCCCACAAGGGAATCCGCACCACCGGAGTCCGCACATTGACAGCCGAGGCAGGCAGCGTCTCGCCCCGGATCACATTGATCAGCGGCATCACCGACCACCCCCAGCCGCAACGCGCGACCGAGACCGCGCGGCCGGCCGCCGAGCCGCACGACCGGGACAGAGACAGGGACAGACGGCGCGGGAACATGGCGGGTCATCGTCGGCAACCAGCGGCCCCGACCCAACACCGCCCGCAGATCCGCGCGATCCGTGACGTGCGGGGCGACCTGCTCCAGGTCCAGATGCCGAAGCTTGACGATCGTGCGCGCCAACGCCGCAGCCGCAGCGGAGATCTCCACCAACGCCGCCACCCGCACCGCATCCGGCACCGGCAGCCGGTAGACATCCCGAACCGCCCGCACACCACGACCAGCCAGCACCGCCACCAACCGGCCAGAAGCAGCCATCACCGCCACCCCCGACCAAGGCAGGACCGGCAGACGTTCGCGTCAGGGTCAAACCAGCGCGGCCCGAGCCAGCGCGCACACGACGGGCACCAGGTCGCGACCACCACAGCCGACCGGGCCGGAACCAGCGCCCACAGCGCATCCCGAACCCGGGCAGCCTTCGATACCGTGGGCATCAGCCCACCTCCTTCAGCAGGGTTGGAATGGGTAGAAGGCGGGGCGGGCGACGTCTTGGCGGAGGGGCCCGCCCCGCGACTCGGTCTCGGATCAGGCCGCCTCCTTCGTCTCAGCGAGCGTCTTGCGGAGCCGTCACCCCACCTGCGCGGATCGACCACGCCAGACGCGCCCGGCAACGGTGCGCACCCTGCGAGTGGCCCTTGCACCGCTGCGTGTCCACATACGGCGTCAGCACCACGTCGGTGAACTCCATCGCCGGCGGGTAACCCGGCACCGCCGACGGCGGCAGCACCGGCTGATGCGGGGCGGCGATCTTCACCCGCACCTCCGTCGACCCACCGAAGCGGCCGGCCTCGGGGTCCAGGTCCATCACCACCACCTGCCACAACCGCTCACCCGTGGCCCGGTCCCGCGCCTGGTCATCCCCCTGACCACGCTTGTCGAAGTCCATCACCGGCTCCACCCGCAACCCCAGCGCGCCATGCGGAAACACGAACTCGAACGGAACCGGAACCCTCATCGTGCTCGGAACCATCTGCCCTCTCCTTCACTCTGCCCCGCTGGCCGCTCCAACAGGGCTACCTGACCGTCTTGACTAGCCAAGTGGTGGTTGTCACCAAGGTAGGACGACTTGGCTAGCCAGGTCAAGGGTCGGGGCAAAGTTTTCCAGCCTGGCTAGCCAGGAACTACCCTGGTGGCATGGCCACCGAGCTGGAAGACCTGGCCGGGCTGGACCCGGACGACCCCCGGCCCCCGTCGCAGCAGATCGCGAATGTGTTGCGCGCTGCGATCCGTACCCGGAAGTTCGAACCCGGCGAGAAGCTGCCGTCCCAGCACGACATCGCCCGCCGCTACAACGTCGCCCGTGAGACCGTCAAGGCAGCGCTGCGCATCCTGCGCGATGAGCGCCTGATCGTCACCCGACAAGGCAGCGGCGCATTCGTGCGCGCCCAGACCGAACGGCCCGTCGGACTTCGGCCCCACGTTGAGGCCGCGTTCGAACGCGCTCACGTCACGATCGACTTCGCCGGCTTCTCCGGCGAGACGCTCCACGGTGTCCTGACCGAACCACTCGACAAGATCCGCGCCGGACGCCTCACCCCGGAATCCGTCGCCGTGCGCATCCTGCTGCCCGACACCAGCCAGCCGATGGCCCTACCCGCACTGGCTGAAACTCAGGCCGACGACCCCGCGGTACGGCAGCGCGCCGCTCGCATCACCCGCCGCCACACGGACGCGATTATTGAAGCTGTCCGGGAACTTGGCGACCTCGGCCTGGTCAAAGAGGCGAGAGCAGAAGTCCGGGTCCACCGGGCCGCGCCGCTGTTCAAGCTCTACATCCTCAACGGCGAGGAAGTGTTCTTCGGCTTCTACCCCGTCGTTGAACACACCGTCACCATCGACGGGAAGCCAGTGGCGATCTACGACCCGATGGGCAAAGACGCGATCCTGTTCCACCGCGCGCTCAGCGACGATGAGACATCCGACGCAGCGCAGTACGTGCACCAGGCCCGCACCTGGTTCGACTCAATGTGGTCGACCATCGCCTACGACTACACGCCATGAACCCGCCCTACACCGTCGCACAGGTCCTCGCCGACACCGGCCCGATCCTGCTCGACTTCGACGGCCCAATCTGCGCGGTCTTCGCTACCATCCCGGACCACACCGTTGCCGCGAAGTTGCGCCGCATACTCGCAGCCTACAGCGTTGACATCCCGACCCATATCCAGGCCGAGCGTGACCCCCTCGCCGTCCTCCGGTTCACCGCCACCATCGGATGCCCGAAGCTGACCAGGCAGGTCGAGGACGAACTGTGCGCAGCCGAGCTGATCGCAGTCGACGGAGCCGCACCCACGCCCTACGCCCGCGAGGTCATCGTCGCCGCCCACGAAGCTGGCCGACCACTTGCCATCGTCAGCAACAACTCAGCCAACGCCATCAGACGGTACCTCGATGCCCACCGCCTCACCCGCTACATACCGACAATCATCGGACGAGCCCACGCCGACCCAGCGCGCATGAAACCAGACCCAGAACCGATCAAGCAGGCTGTCCGGGCCGTCAACGCCGAACCGGCCATGTGCGTCCTCGTCGGCGATTCAGTCTCCGATGTCAATGGCGGCCGAGCCGCCAGCGTTCGCACAATCGGATTCGCCAACAAGCCGGGTAAGCGCCGGCTCCTTGCCGCAGCAGGAGCTGACGCCATCATCGAGGGCACCGACGGCATGGCCGAACTAGCTGTAACGCTTATGCGTGCGTAGCAATAGCCGGCATACCTGGAGAACCCATGCGGCAACGTGTACGCGATTTCCCGACTGTCGTGAAAGGGCAGTAATGGCGGGCAATCCCTCTGGTTATGTGCTTGTCCTTGGCACGCGCGCAGGCCACCGAGTGCGGTGATCGCTCACGGCTCGGCGAAGAAGTTCTCGTCGACCCGCTTGAGGGTGTAGGTCTCCTCGGTGACCACGCCGCAGTCGTGTTTGATCATGAGGTTCGCGAGGTCGGCCCCGTCGATGAGGATGATCCGTGCGTTGACACGTTCTGCGTAGTCGATGGCTTCGGAGCTGAATCGGCTGGTGGTGATAAAGATGCCGCGGCTGGCTTGCGCGCCGTGGAGGGCGCCCACAAACGCTTGGATCTCCGGTCGCCCTACGGTCTTGTCGGTGTAGCGCTTGGCCTGTACGTAGACCACGTCTAAGCCGAGCGGGTCGAGGCGAACGAGCCCGTCCAGCCCTGCGTCTCCGGTGCCACCGAGGTGCTGGGTGGCTCGTTCCAGGTCGCCGTAGCCCATCTTGACGAGCAGCCTCAGCACGAGGTGTTCGAGGAAGTCGGGCGGCTGGGCGAGGATGCGCTCGAGGAGCTCGGCGGCGACCGCGGAGTGCGCGGCTTCGATCATCTCGACGATGGCTTCGCGCGGGGTCAGTGAAACCGCGTTGAGCTCGCTGGGCGCCTGTTCAGAGGGTGTGTGGCCGCGGCGCTGGCGCGTTCGGTTGCGGAACTCGACGTACTCGGGAAACTCGCTTAGGACGGTGACGTCGATCCGCCCAGGATGCTCGTGCAGCACCTGACGGCCCCGGTCAGTGATCTGGGTAATCCCGCGCGCTGTCCGTGCGAGCAGTGCCGCCTGTGCCAGATGAGTCACGGCCCAGGCCACGCGGTTTGCAAACAAGAATCCGTTGCCGCTGGGAAGCGGCACCATCAGGTCGTCTGCAGTGACCCCGACAAGCTTGGCAACCTGCTCGCGGACCTCAGATGTCGAGTGAGGCAGGCCGTCGGCGTGCACTTCCAGCACCGGCCGCATGAGCGTCTGAAAGTCGGGAATAGCCATTACGCCCCTTTAGTTTGCCTCGTCTCTAATGACTGCCAGTTGGCCAACCGACCAAGGTGAGGTTCACGGGCTGCCCATCGTGGAGGAAGCTCACGGCAACATCTCGGGCCTCAGCCGGTCCATGGTTCTTCACAACAAACCGAGCGGCGGAATCGGCGCGATCCCCCTGGATCCGGCGGTACTGCTCGCTGCGTACCTCAAGGTCGGCCTTCCGCCCGCTCCACCATGGACGTAGCAACGTCCATAGGCTAAGGCCGAGAGCAGCGAGTGCGATCAAGTCGCCGAAATCGACGTTGCCAACGAAGTTAACTTTGAGGGCAGATGCCACACGACAACGATACCGGTCAACACACGGGAGGCAGGCCCAGCGGGCGCCAAGGCAACACAACGACTGCCGAATTGTTCTCTACAGGATCAAGGCGCCGCGCAAGCGCGGCGCACCGGGCGCGCTCGCGGCTGCGCTGCTGGCGGCCCACCGGCCGGCATCGCGCGCCGCGGCGCGCCGCACCAACCGCGGGCTTGTTGATTCTGGGGGCGCTGCCCCCAGACCCCCGGCCCTCCCTCGGAGATCAGCTGACAAGGCCGCTGCGGGATCTCCTCGGTCGGGCACCGGGACGGCTGCCCGAGAACCCCGACCGCGCCAAGGCCAAGCCGCTTCGCGGTCGCCTACGGCGAGCCTTGGCCCGGCCGGGAACCTCGGGCAGGGACGGGCCTGCCCGACCGAGGAGATCTCCCTAGAGGCCCAGCGCGAAGGAACCTGTTGCAAGCCCTCGCGTGCCCGTTGCGTGCCCGATTATGGGGAAGATCACGGCAAACAACGGTCAACACCAGCAGGAGACGACGAAGGCCCCTGACCGGCGTTTCCGCTGGTCAGGGGCTGTTTCTGGAGGTGGTGGCGGGTGTTGGATTCGAACCAACGTAGCTTTCGCGACGGTTTTACAGACCGCTCCCTTTGGCCGCTCGGGCAACCCGCCTGGTCCCCATCGCGTGGCGTGGGGATCGGTAGCAAGGATAGCGGGAACTCCCACCCCCGTGGCAACCGGGTATGGAATAGCGTCGGGTGCCTCCTGTCCGGTCCAGGCCGTGAGCTACCGAGATCGCCAGAGGTGGGGCGGTAAGGTCAGCGTCGGTACCTGACCCGGTAGGAGTAGATGACCATGGCAGCCATTCCGTCGTTCGACATCGTCAGCAAGGTCGACCGGCAGGAGGTGGACAACGCGCTGCAGCAGGCGGCCCGGGAGCTGTCCACCCGGTTCGACTTCCGGGGCACCGGCGCCCAGATCGCGTGGGCCGGTGACGAGGCGGTGACGTTGGAGGCGGAGACCGAGGATCGGGTGAAGGCCGCGCTCGACGTGTTCAAGGACAAACTCGTCAAGCGGGGAGTCTCGCTCAAGGCATTGGACGCGGGCGAGCCGCGCGCCTCCGGCAAGGTTTACAAGATCGACTGCAAGCTCGTGCAGGGGATCAGTCAGGAGAAGGCGAAGGCGATCAGCAAGAAGATCCGGGAAGACGGGCCGAAGGGAGTCCAGGCCCAGATCCAGGGCGACCAGCTGCGGGTCAGTAGCAAGAAGAAGGACGACCTGCAGGCGGTGATCGCCATGCTGAAGCAGGAGGACTTCGGGATCGCCCTCCAGTTCACCAACTTCCGCTGACAGGGCGGGGCGGCTCCGCAGCGAAGGGGTTTCAAGGTCGCCGCGGAGCCGCCCCGTTGACCCACTGGGTCGACCCCGATCGAGTCACCCAGCTATCGCGTAGTCCGGTTCTTCCTGCCGCTCACTGACGGTTACCGGCGGCGGTGCCAGCGGCCCCGCTCGTCCTCCGCCTTGATGTCGATCTCTTCTCGCCGCAGCTCGCCGTCGGTGAGGGTCTCCTCTTCGGTGATCCGTTCCTTGCCCTTCTGGATCTTCTCCGTCGGGGTGTGCTCGTCCTGGACCACTGGCCGGTCGGACTGCGGCATCTCAGGCTGCGCGGCCGCGCTGCTGAGGGAGGCCTGCGCGCCCTCTTCCTCCGGCGGCGTCATGCCCGGTCGGTGCATGTCTTCCATCGGCAGCCCGTAGTGCCGGTAGAGCTCCGCGACCTGGGCGTCGGAGAGGGGTTCTTCCTCACCGATGTCCACCGCCGGCGCGTCTTTGACCACGTTCTTTTCGTACGGGATCTGGACCTGGTCGCCGACGATCTCCGCGGTCTCCATCGGCACAAGATTCTCTTTTCGGCCAAACCAGCCGGTTTTCACGCTCATCCAGGTCAGCGTGCCGGCGTCGTCCACGTACGCGTGCCCCACCGTTCCGACCTTCTGATCGGTCCGGTCTCGGACGTCAGCGCCGATCAGATTCGGTAGTTGCTCGCGAGTAATCATGGGTGCCTCCCCTGTTGTCCCACGTGATCTGATACCCATTCGGGTGAGTGGGACAACCGCGCGGGGCGGTTAAACCTGTTTCGCCGCCGGGGTACGGACCGCTTCGCCGTCCTCACCCGTACGTGGGGCGGGGGCGTGGGCGGCGGTCTGGGTGGCCACCCAGAATCGGTAGATCAGGGCGGCCTCAAACAGCAGCAGCAGGCTGGCGGCGACCACGGCGATCCACACCAGCGCGTACGGCCCGGTCAACGCCATCGCTACCGGCGCGATCACCAGCACCGCCATCTCGAACTCGATCCCGCTGACCAGATTGAGGCGGATCCGGCGTCGGTGGAGGGCGTGACGGATCCGGCCCAGTGGTCCCGCAGCCCGGCCGGTGGCCGCGCGCAGCAGCGCGTCCTCGCCGGCGGTGTCACCGATGGTGGCGTCGGCGGGGGCGGGACGGGGAACCCCGGTCAGTTTTGCCCACGCTTTGTCGATCTCGGCACCGTTGACGTATCCGAACAGCGCCAGAAAAACAATCCCAATGGCGACGAAGAGGAATACCGCGTCCCCGGTGGCGAGGAACGCGCCGGTGGTCAGCGCCACCACACACGCCAACACCCGCACGCGGTCCAGGACAAAGTCCAGCCAGCTACCGAAGATCGAACCGGAGTGGTTCAGCCGGGCGATCTTGCCGTCCATGCAGTCGAGCAGGAAGCCCAGGTGGTAGCTGAGCGCCCCGGCCAGCAGCCAGGCCGGCGAGCCGGTCGCATAGGCTGCGGCGGCGGCCAGCCCCAGAAGGAAGGCGGTGACAGTGAGCCGGTTCGGAGTGATCCACCGGTAACTAGCGGCGAGGCGCACCAGTGGCCCTGCGACCGGGTCCACGAGGAGCACGGTCCACCAGGAGTCACGTACCTTGTAGGTGGCACGGACCTGCTCCATGGTGACGTGGGTGGCGCGACTCACCAGGCACCTCTCATCCAGCAAACTGTCACGGTGGTCCACACCTTAACCGGCGCCCCCGTGATGTGAAGAGGGCGCCAGGCCGTGGGTGTAGCAGCGGGAACGGAAGGCGGGCAGCGTGAAGGTCCTCATTTCGGGTGGAGCAGGGTTCATCGGCAGCACCGTGGCCTCTGCGTGCCTCGACAACGGCATCGAGCCGGTCATCCTGGACAATCTCGTCACCGGGCGGCGCGAGTTCACCCAGGGGCGCCACTTCTATCAGGGCGACATCGCCGACGGTGACCTGGTGGACCGGATCTTCGCCGAGCACCCGGAGATCGAGGCGACTGTCCACTGCGCGGCGTTGATCGTGGTGCCGGAGTCGGTCACCGATCCGCTGCGGTACTGGCACGACAACGTGGGTAAGACCATCCAGTTCGTGGGCCACCTGCTGCGTAACGGCCGGCCCCGACTGTTGTTCAGCTCCACCGCGGCCATGTACGGGGTGGGCGAGGATTTCGCCGTCGACGAGGATTCCGCGCTGGCACCGGCCAGCCCGTACGCCCGGACCAAGGTCGCGGTGGAGCAGATGCTGGCCGATGTGGCCGCCACGACCGAGCTGCGGGCGCTGTCGCTGCGGTACTTCAATCCGATCGGGGCCGACCCGCAGTTGCGCACCGGCTTGCAGGTGAAGCACCCGACTCACCTGTTGGGCAAGTTGATTGAGGCGGCCACCACCGACACCGAGTTTCTGATCACCGGAACTGACTGGCCGACCCGGGACGGCAGCGGCATCCGGGACTTCATCCACGTCTGGGACCTGGCCGCCGCCCACGTGGCGGGGCTGCGCCGGTTCGATGAGGTGGTGCCCAAGGACGGCCCCGGCTACCAGGTGATCAACCTAGGCACCGGCACCGGGACCACGGTGTGGGAGATGGTGGCGGCGTTCGAGCAGGTGACCGGGCGGGTGCTGCGGAAGCGGGAGACCGGTCCGCGCCCAGGGGACGTGGCCGGGGCGTACACCCGCAGCGACCGGGCGCGGCGGTTGCTGGATTGGCAGCCGCAGTACAGCATCGCCGACGGTATCCGGGATTCACTGCGGTGGGCGGAGGTCCGGGACCAGCGGTTGCGGGACTGAGCTGGCCCGTCGATTTTCGGCCTCGCCACCCGCGGGGCGCGTAATCTCGAGGTCAGCTGGTGGTCGGTGCCGGCACTAGGGTGCCGCCGATAGCCCACCGCTGACGAGGAGGAGCGACGTGACCGGGACCGGGACCGGAGCCCGTTCCGCTGTCCGGACGCTGGTCGAGGCGGCGCGCCGCCGGGTCCGGTTGCGCACTCGGCTGCGTCGGCTTCGGCACGCCTGGCGGTCCCGGTTCCCCCGCCGGCTGCCGACGTGGCCGGACGACCACCCTCCCACCCAGCCGCCAGCCACCCGGCAGGTGGACGGCCGGATCCGGGTGGCGCCGGCCGGTGGCAACCCGCAGGGGCGGCAGCGGTATACCCCCCAGGTGCTGGTCGGGGAGCTGACGCTCGAGCCCGGCCAGACCGGTCCGGGGCGCTGGCGGATTCGGTTGACGGACGGTCGGGTGGTGGCGGCCGGCTGGGTCGGGCAGCCGTTGGAGTCATCGCTGGCGGCGGCCCTGACCCGGATCGGGGGAGTCACCTGCCGCCCCGCCCCGCACGACCCACCCGGGGCGTGGGCCCGGTTGGTCGCCCAGCTGGCCACGACCGGGCTGGTGCTGCACGTCGATCCGGTGGCAGCCGCCCCATGGCAGTCCTGGTTGGCGCCGTCGTTGATGTCGCTGCTGGTGGAGCCGTTGCCGCCGACCGAGGCGGATCCGATGAATTGGGAGCTCCGCAGCGTCCGGCAGCGGCGGGTGGCGCTGCGGGAGCATGGGGACGGGCCGACACCGCCGTCGGTGTCCGCGCTGTTGGTGACCAAGCGGCCGGAGCTGGTGCCGGGGGTGCTGACCACCCTGGCCGGCCAGACCTACCCCCAGTTGGAGATCGTGGTAGCGGTCCATGGCGGACCGGAGCCGGAGCTGCCCGCGTCGCTGGACCGGCCCGTGACGACTTTGACCGTGCCGGCGGAGCAGACGCTGGGGGAGGCGCTATCGGCGGCGACCGCGGCCGCCAGCGGCACCGTGGTGACCAAGGTGGACGATGATGACCGGTACGGCCCGGAGCACATCTGGGACCTGGTGCTGGCCCGCCAGTTCAGCGGAGCCACCGTGGTGGGTAAGGGGGCCGAGTTCGTCTACCTGGAGCCGAAGGATCTGACGGTACGCCGACGGATGGGGGCGGAGACGTTCACCGACACGGTCGCTGGCGGCACGATCGCGATCGACCAGGATGCGCTCGCGGAGGTGGACGGGTGGCCGCCGGTGCCCCGGTCAGTGGACCGGGCGTTGCTGGACCGGGTGATCGACGCGAGCGGCACCATCTACCGCACCCATCCGTTCGGGTTCATCTACGTGCGGCACGGCAACGGGCACACCTGGGATCCCGGCATGGAGTATTTCCTGCGGGACCCGGTCCGCACCTGGCCGGGGCTGCCCTGGTACGACGAGTTCGGCACCCAATGATTCCGCGGGTGGTCCGCAATGACTGGTCCACCATCGCGGTACCGCAGCTGGGCCGGTGGCGGCCGGAGCTGACCGTCAGCGTGGTGATTCCGGCGTATCAGTGCCAGGACAGCCTGGACCTGACCCTGGCCGCGTTGGCGGGCCAGACCTACCCCGCCGAGCTGCTGGAAGTGGTGGTGGTGGACGACAACTCCGATCCACCGCTGCGGTTGCCGCCGGTGCGGCCGGCCCGGTGCCGGATCGTCCGCCCACCGTCCGGTTGGGGGCGCGCCAATGCGCTGCACTACGGCGCTGAACAGGCCACCGGGCAGATCCTGCACTGGCTGGACGCGGACATGGTGGTCTATCCGGAGCATGTGGAGGCCCAAGCCCGTTGGCATCACCGGTTGCCGTACGCGGTGACCCTGGGTTGGAAGCGGTTCGTCGACGTGGCGCCAGGTCATCCCCGGTGGCCGACCCCGGAGCAGGTGCTGGCGGCGGCCCGGACCGCCGGCACCGCGGCGTTGTTCGCCGGCCTGCCGAGCACCGGGCACGACTATGTGGAGCGGAGGATCGCCCGGACCCGCCAGTTGCGGGACGCGGACGAGACCGGTTTCCTCGCCCACGTGGGCGCCACCGCCGCGCTGCGGCGGGAGCTCTACCAGGCCACCGGGGGATTGGACACCACGCTGCGACTAGGGGAGGACACCGAGTTCGGATACCGGCTGGCCCAGGCCGGGGCGGTGTTCGTGCCGGAACCACAGGCACGCAGCTGGCACCTGGGTCCGACCCACATGATGCGGCACCAGGCCCGGCTGCAGCGTTACAACCAGCCGTTTCTGGCTGATCGGATGCCGCAGCCGCGGTGGCTGCGACAGGCCGGTGGTTCCGGTTGGGCGGTGCCGCTGGTGACCGCGGTGGTGGAGGTGGCCGGCCAACCGCTGGAGTGGGTCCGCACCGTGGTGGACACCCTGTTGGCCGGGGAGGAGCCGGATCTGCGGGTGGTGCTGGTCGGGCCCTGGCCCAGCGATTCGGAACGCCAGGCACCGCTGGCTGATCCCGCGTTGGAGCTGCGGTTGATCGCCGCCACGTACCGGGGCGATCCCCGGGTGAACCTGGCGGACAGGCCACCTAAGACGGTGTATCCGTCGCCGTTTCGGTTGGAGCTGCCGCCCGGGTACGGGTTGGCCCGGCCGGGAGTGCGGCGACTGGTCGAGTACGCCGACCGCCACCGACTCGGGCTGTTGCAGGTTTCCGGGGTGCGGCTGTGGCGTACCGCCGCGGTCCATCGCGCGTGGTGGGTTGCGGGCACCGAGGCGCCGTTGGCGGAGTCGGTGGCCGAGGTGTGGGGGGCGGGTGAGCTGCCGGCGCACACGATCGGGGTGGTGGATGTGGCGACGCGGGCGCCGGCGGAGTTGCGCGACGGGCGGGTGTTCGCCGGCGCTGTTACCGGCCGGTGGCTGCCCAACGTGGTCGAGGTGGCCGGGGTGCGGTCGTTGGCGCGCGCCGCCTGGGTGGTGGCGGGGTTGGCCGGGGCAAGGGTCACCCGCCGGCTGCGGTCACACCGGAGGCCGACCCGGTGAGGGCGCGCACGCCCCGATGGCAGGTGGCGGGAATGGGGGCGGTCGGGCTGGTGGCCGCCGGTGCGGCGGTGGCCGCGCTCGCGGGCGGGTATCGGATCGCGTTGGCCTTGCTGGCGGTGCTGCTCGGGGGAGTGGGGCTGATGCTGATGCCACTGTGGGGGCAACTGGCGGCCCGGGAGCAGGAGCTAGGGGCGCAGATCGATCGATTGCGGCGCGGGCAGAGCCGGTTGCGGATTCAATGGCAGCAACGCACCCGGGCGATCGTGCAGGAGCTGTCCGAACAGGAACAGCGGGTCAGTGACCTGGTACGGCAGGCGCGCAACGAGGTGTTTCGGGGCCAGCGGGAGCAAGGGGCGCAGACGGAGGCGTTGCTGCAGCTGTACCGCCGGGTCGATCCAGTAGCGCCGATGCCGCCGGCGGGGGGATGGGCCCTCAACCCGACCGAACTGTTGGAACTGTGGTACGTGCTGGAGCGCCGGCGGCCACGGCTGGCGCTGGAGTTGGGCAGCGGCACCTCCTCCATCTGGATCGGGTATGCGCTGCAGCGCCACGGCGGCCGGTTGGTGTCGGTCGACCATGATCCGGACTACGCGCAGCGGACCCGGACCCAGCTGCGCCGGCATGGGTTGACCGAGACGGTGGAACTCCGCCACGCCCCGCTGGTGCCGGTGACGGTGGGCGACGCCACCTACCAGTGGTACGACCCGGAGCAGTTCGGTGACTTGACGGAGGTGGAGCTGCTGGTGGTGGACGGGCCGCCGGGCGGCACCGGGGAGCGGGCGCGTTATCCGGCGTTGCCGCTGCTGGCGGATCGGTTGGCGGCCGGCGCCACAGTGATCTTGGATGACCTGGACCGGGCCGATGAACAGGAGATCGCCCGCCGCTGGGGGGCGGAGTGGGGGCTACGCCGGGAGAGTGGTACCGGTGGGCGCCTGGCGGTGTTCCGCTATCCCGGGGAGGAGCGGCCACCGACCATCGATGCGGGGCACTGAGCCGCCAGGAGCGGAGGCGCCTCCTGCCCGTTCCGGCTCCCGAAGCTGTGGATCACCACTAGCCTGAGGGGGATGACCCACGCCGCGCCCTTGCTATCGGTGATCGTGCCGGTTCATGGGGTGGAGCAGTACCTACCCCGTTGCCTCAACTCGGTGCTGACCGGTTCGTCGACCGCCGATCTGGAGGTGGTGGTGGTGGACGACCACTCCCCGGATCGCTGTGGTCGGATCGCCGCCCAGGTGGCTCGGCAGGATCCCCGGGTCCGGGTGGTGCCGCTGGAGCGTAATGTCGGCCTGAGCCAGGCGCGGAACGTCGGGATCGACCACGCCCAGGGCCGGTACCTGTGGTTTGTCGACGGGGACGACTGGCTGGCGCCGGGGGCGGTGGCGGCGGTGTTGACGCGGCTGACCGAGACCGCGGCGGTGGACGTGCTGGTGGTGGACCACGCGGAGGTGTTTCCGGACGGGCGGGTACGGCCGGGAACACCGCCGGGAGCACTGGCCGGGGATCCGGGGCCGCTGCTGCGGCGTCCCCGGTTGATGGAGCTGGCCCAGTCGGCGTGCACCAAGGTGGTGCGGCGGGAGTTCCTGGACGAGCTCGGGTTGCGGTTCGCCGACGGCTGGTACGAGGACACGTCGTTCAGCCATCCGCTGCTGTTCGCCGCGGAGCGGATCGACACCCTGGAGCGGGTCTGCTACCTGTACCGGCAGCGGCCCGAGGGAGCGATCACCAAGACGGTCAGCGACCGCCACTTCGAGGTGTTCCCGCAGTACGAGCGGATGTGGCAGGCGGTGGCGAAGACCGGGGAGACGTACCGCCGGTTCCGGGGTCAGCTGTTCCGGTTCATGATCGACCACCTGCTGGTGATCGTGGGCAGTGAGTTTCGGGTGCCGCCGCAGCGGCGGCGGGAGTTTTTCGCGCAGGTGACCCAGGCGTACTGGCGGTGGTTGCCGCCGGAGGGTTACCCGGTGCCGGCGGGGGCGGCCGGGGTGAAGCATCGGTTGGTGCGCCAGGGGCGGTACGGGGTGTACGCGCTGCTGCGGTCCGCGTGGCGTTCTGGGGAGCGGATGAGGCGCAGCCCCGCCCGCTCCCCAGAACTGGATGCGACGCCCCACTCGCCTTACCGGTGGGACGGTCTCGAACCGTCTGCGGCGCAGGTGCGGCGGATCAGGCCGACTGCCGGACCGCCTTGAGCGCCCGGCTCCACGCCACCAGCTGATCCAGCATGGTGGTGAGGGTCTCCTCGTGGTGCGAGGCCGGGGTGAAGTGCTGGAAGTTTTCGAAGTCGGTGAACAGGGACAGCGCTACCTGCGCCCGCACGTCCGCGACCTGCAGCTCACCCATGATCAGCCGCAGGTGCTCCACGGCGCGCACCCCGCCGGCCGAGCCGTAGCTCACAAACCCGGCCGCCTTGTTGTTCCACTCGTTGTAGACGAAGTCGAGCGCGTTCTTGAGGGCGCCGGTGGTGGAGTGGTTGTACTCGGGGGTGACGAACACGTACCCATCGAGCTCGGCCACCTTGGCAGCCCACCGCTTGGTGTGCTCGTTGGCGTACTGCCCCATGGAGGCGGGGACGGCTTCGTCGAGCAGCGGCAGCTGATAGTCCTGGAGGTCTACCAGCTCAAACTCGGCGTCGTCGCGCTTGCTGGCGTGGGTGTGGACCCACTGCGCCACCTCGAGAGCCCGGCGGCCCGGGCGGGTGCTGCCGACGATGATGCCGATCTTCGTCACAGTCTTCTCCTCCGATCAGGAATGTGCGTCACCCCTGGAGTTTAGTTGAGAGGTCAATATTCCTCACATCAGGGAGTCTGTGGGTTGCCGCACATCCTCTGTCGGAGCGTCGGTCGTCGGCCGCTGCAAGGTGGTGGCCACCTGGCGGATGGCGTCGCTCCACCGGGTCGGGCGCAGGGTCACCGGATCCAGCCGGACGATCGTGCGTGTGCCCTCCGCGTACACCCGCTCCCTGTCCGGGGACAGGAACCGGAACCCGTACTGGGCGCTGCTGCCGCCGAAGTAGTTGAACCAGAAATGCACCTCGATCCGCCCCGTACCGCGGATCGGGGCCAGGTAGGAGATGTTCAAGGAACGCACCGCGTGTATCAGATCCGGCTGGCTGGGGCGGCCATCGTCATAGGAGTAACCCCGCTCTGCCCAGTACGTGGTCAGCGCCCGCTCCAACAGGATCGGATAGCGCGCATTGTGTACGAACCCGAGCGCGTCTAGGTCGTCGAAGAACACGGTCACGGGCTCCACGTGTCCGTACTCCACGCGAGGTGGCGCAGCCGCGGTCATGTCACTCCTCAGGTAGCAGGGATGGGTCATTGCACAGTGGGCGGATCCGGTCGAGCGCCGCCTGGCGGGCCAGGTCGTACATCTGATCCGGATTCCGAAGTCGGGCTTGGTAGACCGCCGCCACCGCCAACGCGTCGATTTCGAACGCGAACTGTGCGGCCGGGACCGACGCCAGCTCCCCGGAGGCCACCGCCTCGGTCACGGTGCGCACCAGCAGCTGGTGCCACTCGTCCAGGATCTCCACGATCCGGTCCCGCACCGGGCCGGGGCGCAACCCGTACTCGAAGCCGACCTTGGCGAAGAAGCAGCCGCCCGGTAGTTCGGCCCGGCGGTAGTAGGCGAGCCGGCGCGTGTGCAGCGCCCACAGTCGCCGTACGCCCGGTGGGTGCGCCAGCGCCGGCGTCACGATCTCGCTCACCCACTGGTCGCGAGCCCGCTCCACAGTCGCCAACTGCAACGCCTGCTTGTCAGGCCAGTGCGCGAACAGCGCCGACTTACTGATCCCGAGTCGCTGGGCCAACTGGCTGAGAGACAACCCATCCAGCCCCACCTCGGTGGCCAGGACCATGGCGGCGTCCAGGGCCGCGGCCCGGGTGCGCTCCCCACGCTGCAGCCGACGGTCGGTGACGGTCACGGCGGGCAGCGTACCATATAAAAGACCGACCGGTCGGTTACTTAGTTGGGGGATCAGCCCCACGCCACCATCCAGTTAGTGATCAGTCAATGCGCAGGTCACGAGGTACGGTGAATCCGGCACCCACACCCACTCCCAGGACCAGGGCAGATGCAGGACTATCGCCACGACATCAGGTTCGGCACGTTCATCACCCCCACCGCACAGCCGCCGCAGCACGCGGTCGAGTTGGCCCGAGTCACTGAGCAGGCCGGGTTGGACCTGGTCACGTTCCAGGACCATCCGTACCAGCCGGCGTTTCTCGACACCTGGACCCTGCTGTCGTACGTCGCGGCCGTCACCGAGCGGGTCCACCTGGCCGCCAACGTCACCAACCTGCCGCTGCGGCCCCCGGCGGTGCTGGCCCGCGCCGCCGCCAGCCTGGATCTGCTCAGTGGGGGCCGGGCCGCGCTCGGGCTGGGGGCCGGGGCGTTCTGGGAGGCGATCGTGGCGATGGGCGGCCCCCGCCGCACCGGTGGGGAGGCGGTGGCGGCGCTGCGGGAAGCCATCGAGATCATCCGGGCGGTGTGGGACACCGACACCCGGGGCGGGGTCCGGGTCCGGGGCGAGCACTACCAGGTGGTGGGAGCCAAACGGGGACCGGCGCCGGCCCAGCCGATCCCGATCTGGGTGGGCGGGTACAAACCCCGGATGCTGCGACTGATCGGCCGGTACGCCGACGGTTGGTTGCCCAGCCTGTTCTACCTGGACGGCCCGGAGGCGTTGGCGGAAGGAAACGCGGTCATCGACGAGGCGGCGGCCGCCGCCGGGCGGGACCCGGCCGAGATCCGGCGGCTGCTCAACCTCGGTCCGCAGGACGCCGACCCGGACACGCTGACGGAGCTGGCGCTGCGGTACGGCATCGACACCTTCATCCTGGCCAGCGACGATCCGGCCGAGATCGAACGGTTCGGGCGCCGGACCGCCCCGGCGGTACGGCAGCGGGTGGAAGCCGGCCGACGGTCCGCCCCCGCCGCGGGTGGCGCGACCGGAGGAGCCGATGCGCCCGCCCGGGCCAGCGGACCCGGCGATGCCGCCCGCGACGCGGGTGCGGTCGGGGAAGCCGACCCCACGGCGAAGGGTGAGCCCGAGGGGGTTCCGTGGGACGAGCTGGGGGTACGGCCGACCCCGGACGACGGGACCCGGCTGTCGAGCATCAAACCGTGGGACGAGTCCGAGCGGCCGGAGGCGCCGCCCCCACCGCCGGGATACCGCTACAGCCAGCGGGGCCGGCTGGTCAGCCAGCATCTGGTGGAGGTGCACGACGCGCTGCGGGCCGAGCTGCGGCAACTCCGCGAGATGGTGGCGCAGGTCCGGGCCGGGGCGATGGACATCGGGCAGGCCCGGACGGCGCTCAACCAGCTGGCGCTGCGGCAGAACGCCTGGACTTTGGGCGCCTACTGCGAGTCGTACTGTCGGGTGGTCACCCAGCACCACACCATCGAGGATCAGGGCATCTTCCCCCACCTGCGCCGCCGTGAGCCGGGGTTGGCGCCGGTGCTGGACCGGTTGCTGGCCGAACACCAGGTGATCCATGAAGCGGTGGAGGGGGTGGACAAGGCGCTGATCGCGCTGGCCGCCGAGCCGGGGGACGTCAGCCGGCTGTCGGAGGCGGTCGACCTGCTCACCGATACGTTGCTGTCCCACCTGGCGTACGAGGAGCGGGTGCTGCTGGAGCCGCTGGCGCGGCACGGGATGTACGCCGGCCAGCTCTGACCCGGCGCGATGCTGCCGCGTGATCATGGGCGGAAAGCGCTGGGGCGTCACCACCTGGCCTGGCCGGGCGGGTAGCCTAGGTGGTCGCGGCCCCCGTAGCTCAGGGGATAGAGCACCGCTCTCCTAAAGCGGGTGTCGTAGGTTCGAATCCTACCGGGGGCGCCCCGCTCACCGCCTTGGTCACCAGGCTGGCGCAACCAGTAACGCCATCCGCGCTCGAGCGAGCGTGCCCCAGCTCATGACGAGCATCTGGCGGTCCAGCGCATCGACGAATCGACCCCGGTGCGGGTAAGTGGCGGCCAGCGTGCGGGTGTCGGCAGCCCCCGCACGCCGCCTGGGTGTCGCTGAGTGATAGTTAACTACCCACATGGGTAGAGCGTTCGGCAGGCCATGCGGCTGATGCGGAAACGCGATCCACAGTTGAGGGAAGACGGCTTCCAGATGATGCGCCGGATCGCAGGTCAACATGTAGATGAGTTGATCGAAGAGTTCCACGTTGAGCGTGATCATGGCCTGCGCTGTTGGCTACTGGAACTCATCGGGGAGGCCCGGTCGGACCGCGCGTTCGACCTGCTGACGACCCAGTTGTACCGCGACGACGAGATGTTACGCGTGTGGGCGGTCCGGGGCCTGGAATTGTTGGACACCCGGGAGGCGCGGCGGGTGCTGTGGCAGTAGCGCCACAGATGATCAGGAGTGCTGGGGACCGCTGGCCGGGGACGACGCCGTCCAGGCCAGCGGTGCGGAGTGGACGGACAGTACGGATCCGTAGCTAGGGCGAACCAGGTTCGGCGAACCCATGGCGCTTTTCTCGGCGCAGATAGTTGAACGATAGTTCTACTTGAACTAGAGTTCAACTAGTTTCTCCGAGGAGGCGGCATGGGGCAGGAGGGCAGCCCGCGGGCAGGAGTGCGGCAGTGGCTGGGGCTAGGGCTGTTGGCGTTGCCAACCGTGCTGCTCGGGCTGGATGTGACGGTGCTGTACCTGGTGGTGCCGAACTTGATGGATGATCTGGCGCCATCGAGGACCCAGGTCTTGTGGATCATGGACGTCTACGGGTTCTTCATCGCCGGGTTCCTCATCACCATGGGCACGCTGGGGGACCGGATCGGGCGGCGTCGTCTGCTCATCATCGGCACGCTGGCGTTCGCGGCCCTGTCCGTAGGGGCGGCCTTCGCGCCGAGCGCGGAGCTGCTGATCCTCGCCCGGGCGCTGCTGGGCATCGCCGGCGCTACGCTCATGCCCTCGACGCTGTCGCTGATCTCGAACATGTTTCCCGACGTCCGGGAGCGGGCCGTAGCCATCGGCGTATGGGCGACGATGTTCGCCCTGGGAATGGCCGCTGGCCCCGTGATCGGCGGAGGGCTGGTGGACGCGTTCTGGTGGGGTGCGGCGTTCCTGCTCGCGGTACCCATCGCGGCCGTGGTCGTGGTCGGAGCGAGGCCCCTGCTGCCCGAGTACGCCGACCCGGCGGCGGGCCGGCCGGATCTGATCAGCGTGATCTTGTCGCTGCTGGCGATCCTGCCGATCATCTATGCCGTCAAACACACCGCCGCCTACGGTCCTGAACCACAGGCGTTGGGGTTCACCGCGGTAGGTGGACTGGCGGGCGTGATGTTTCTGCATCGGCAACGCCGCCTGGTCGATCCCTTGTTGGACGTGACCCTGTTCCGCAGTCGGGCCTTCGTGGTAGCGCTGACCGTGCTGCTCATCGGGCTGGTCGGGGTCGGTGGCGCGATGTATCTGGTCACTCAGTACTTTCAGCTGGTCGAAGGGTTGCAACCCCTCGTAGCCGGGCTGTGGATGGGGCCGCCGGCGCTCGCGATGTTCGCCGCCGCGGTAGGCGCACCCCTCATCGCCCGGCGCATCCGTCCCGGTCAGGTCATGGGCGCCGCCCTCGGCGGGTCATTGACCGGGTACGTGCTGCTGGCCACGGCGGAGACCGGTGACCGGATGCTGGTGGCCGTGGGCTTCGCCTTCGTCTATCTCGGCCTCGGCGCGATCGCTGCCCTGGGCACCGACATGGTGGTAGGGGCCGCTCCCGTGGCCAAGTCCGGTTCCGCCGCCTCGATGTCCGAGACCGTCCAGGAGCTGGGCATCGCGGTCGGGGTGGCTCTGCTCGGCAGCCTCACCACGGCGATCTACCGCAGCCAGGTGCTGGTGCCCGATGGGCTGGCGCCCGATGCCGTGGACGCTCTTACCGACAGTCTCAACGCGACCGTCGCCATCGCAGAAGATCTACCGACCGGAGCTGCCGAGGCGGCCCAGCGTGCCTTCACCCATGGGTTGAACACCGCCGCCCTCGTCTCGGCGGTCGCCATCGCCGCCGCCGCGACGCTGTGTCTGGTGGCACTGCGCCATGTGCCTCCGCTCGGGCAGGATCAGAGCGCCCAGACGAAGAGGTGAACGAGGGTGCAGCTACCCTGGGCGATGTCGAGGAGGAGGCATGGGCCGCGAGGGTGGCGGGCATATCGATGGGCGTCGGGCACGGGGCGAGAAGCGGCGTGCCGAGATCATCGAAGCCACTCTCGCTGTGGTCACCCGGGACGGCGCCGCTGGCGTGACCCATCGCGCCGTCGCCAAACAGGCAGGTATCACCACCAGCCTGACGCTCTACTACTTCGCGACCCTCGACGATCTCCTCGTCGCCGCGCTGACCAGCGTCGCCGACGTCTACACCGCGCGTATCCGTGACATCATCGATCGGCCTGGTGACAAGCTGGCAGGCCTCGCTGAGCTCATCGCCGAGTCCGCCGGCCCCGGGCGGGAACGCGCCCTGGCCGAACGCGAACTGGCCACCCTCGCGGCCCGTCGCCCCGCCCTGCGCCCGGTCGCGCGCCGGTGGCGAGAGAACGTGGCCGAGCTCGCAGCCACCCTGACCGACGATCCCCAGGCCATCGCTGCGCTCGTCGCCGCCTCAGACGGTCTGTGCACCGCCATCCTCCTTGACAACGCTCCCGCTGATACGGCGCACATCCGGGCCATCCTGGAACGCGCTCTCGGCCGATAGCAGCAATGACTGCCCGATGGCGGGGCCGGGCGTAGGCCTCCTTCCCACACTTCAGGTGAGCTAGCTCACATACTGTCACAGTGGTGGCTCGACCGGTGTCTGGTGATCGACCCCAAGCGTCGAGGGAGGACACCATGGCGGGAACCACTCAAGTGATCGTGGTCGGCGGCGGGTACGCCGGGGTTATGGCGGCCAACCGCCTGACCCAGCGGGGCGATCTGGCCGTGACGTTGATCAATCCACGCCCACAATTCGTCGAGCGGATCCGGCTGCACCAACTCGTGGGCGGCTCCCACCCTGCGGTCGTCGACTACCGCGAGGTCCTGGCCGACGGGGTCCAGCTACGGATCGACACCGTGACCCGGATCGACCCGACTCCGTGCCGTGTGGTGTTGGCGAGCGGCGACACCGTCACCTATGACTATCTGATCTACGCGGTGGGGAGCGGCAGCGCCGCCGCGAGCGTGCCGGGGGTGGCCGAGTTCGCTCATCCGGTCGCCACTCTGGAGGGGGCGCGGCGGTTGCGGCGCGCGCTCGACACCGCTCCCGCGACCGCCCCGGTGACCGTGGTGGGAGGCGGCGCGACCGGGATCGAAGTCGCCGCCGAACTGGCGGAGGCGGGGTGGACCGTGACCCTGGTCTGCGGCGAGGTGCTCGGCCCGTACCTGCATCCACGTGGCCGGCGGGTGGTGGCCAAGCGGCTGGCCGCTCTCGGGGTGACCGTGCTCGACGGTCCCGACGCCAAGGTGACGGCGGTGACCGGTGACAAGGTGCGGCTCCGTGGGGGACGCACGCTGCCGAGCACGGTGACCGCGTGGGCCACGGGATTCGGTGTCCCGGACCTGGCGGTGCGCAGCGGGCTGACCACCGACCCCCTGGGACGGTTGCTCACCGACGAAACCTTGACCAGTGTGGATGATCCACGCATCGTCGCGGCTGGGGATGCGGCGGCACCGTCCGGCCTGCCGTTGCGGATGAGCTGCCAGGCCGCGCATCCGCTGGGCGCGCACGCGGCGGACACGGTGCTGGCCCGGATCGCGGGCGAGCAGCCCGCCACTATCGACATAGGATTCTTCGGCCAGTGCCTCGCCCTGGGGCGTCGGGCCGCCATCGACCAGTTCGCCACCAGGGACGACACCGCGAACCGGTTCTTCGTCAGCGGCCGGCTCATCGCAGTGGTCAAAGAGCGCGCGTGCCGGCTCGCCGTCGGGGTGCTGGTGAAGGAGGCCCGTAAGCCCGGCGCGTTCGTCTGGCGGTTCAAGGATCGCACGCGCCAGCGGTTGCTCCAGGCCCGATCGGGCGAGAAACTGGCGACTCACTGACCGTGCCGGCCTGAACGACCGACCGGGGGACAGTGCGGGCGTGGGGGTGAGGGCCTCGGCCACGGGAATCCGGCGACGAAGGGGGCGGAATGAGTGACCACGCCACCACCGCGGCGACCGACGCCTTCGTCGCTCACCGCAACCTGCTCTTCACGGTCGCCTACGAGTTGCTCGGGTCGGCCGCCGACGCCGAGGACGTCCTCCAGGAGACCTGGCTGCGGTGGGTCAAGGTCGATCTGGCGCAGGTACGTGATCCGCGGGCCTACCTGGTGCGGATCACGGCCCGACAGTCGCTCAACCGGCTGCGGACCATGGCGCGCCGCAAGGAGGCGTACGTCGGCCCCTGGCTACCGGAGCCGCTGCTCACCGCGCCGGACGTGGCCGAGGATGTGGAGTTGGCCGAGAGCGTGTCGCTGGCGCTGCTGCTCGTCCTCGAGACGCTGTCGCCGACCGAGCGGGCGGTCTTCGTGCTTCGAGACGTCTTTGACCTCAGCTATGACGAGATCGCCGCGGCGATCGAGAAAAGCTCCGCCGCCGTCCGTCAGATCGCCCACCGGGCCCGTCAGCACATCGAGGACCGCCGTCCGCGCCGGGCAGTCTCCGCCCGCCAGGCGCGGGCGGTGGTGGACGCTTTCCAGCGGGCGGTGGCAACCAGTGATCTGCAGGGCCTGCTCGACGTGCTCGCCCCGGATGTCGTGCTGGTGGGTGACGGGGGTGGGGTCAAGCAGGCCCCGTTGCGGCAGGTCACGGGCGCGGACAAGGTGGCTCGCTTGTTCTTCGGCGGCCTCCGCAGGGTCGACGCTGCCATCACCGCGGACTTCACGGTGGTCAACGGCAACCCGGCACTCCTGGTGCACCTGGACGGTGAGCTCGACGGTGTGCTGGCGTTTCAGATCGAGGATGCGTACATCACCGGCCTCTACTACGTCCGCAATCCGGCGAAGCTTTCCCGCATCGGCACGGAAACACTGCTCACCCGGCGTTGAGCTCTTCTCCCGCGGTCAGGGGTGGCACCCATCGCGAGGTGCCGTCAGTGGGACCGATCCGACGCCGCCGGTTGCCGCCGGTCGGCCAGGAAAGCGGTGACGGTGGGGAGGTAGGCAGGGGCGAGTTGATCACGACGAGGCACCTCCGGATCGGGGTCGGCGGTGAAGAGGCCGTGGTTCGCACCCGGGAAGACCGCGAACCCGTGCTGGGGATGTGGGGGAAGGTGCTCGGCGAATGTCCGCAGGCTGGTGTGGACGGGGATGACATTGTCGGCGCCGCCGAACAGGGCCAGCACGGGGCAGCGCACCCGCGGCAGGACGGTGGTGGGGTCGAAGTCGAGGATGTGACGTACGAACCGTAGGTTGGCCGGCGTGTCGTAGGAGAACGCCACGGTCTGGTACCAGGGTTTGGTCACGTAGCGGGCCTGCTCGGCCAGAATCGCCTCGACCGGGTCGCCGCGACGGATCAGCTCGACCCGGGTGTCCACCCAGGCCATGGCTTCCGCCACCGTCTCCTCATCGTGGCCTTCGGCGCGCACCCAGGCTTCCAGTCGCTCACGCTCCTGCTGTGCCGGGGTGGTACCGGGGCCGGAGTGGCAGATGACGAAGTCGACCGACTCCGGTTCGAGGGCGGCGGCCAACAGCGAGACCCAGCCGCCCTGGCTGATGCCGTACAGACCGACCGGCTGGCCGGCGGTGGCCGGGTGGGCGCGCAGCACCCGCACCGCGGCGAGCGACTCGCGGGCACGGTCCTCAATGGTTTGATCGGTCCAGTGTCCCGGTGATCCGCCACAGCCGGGCTTGTCGTGGCGCAGCACGACCGAGCCGGCGTCGGCGAGCCATTCCGGCCAGCCACCCCAGTCGAACCGATCTCCGTCGCCGGAGCCGTCGACGAGGACGATGCCCGGCAGGGGGCCGGTGGCGCCGGCGGGGATGCGGATGATCGCACCGAGGTCACCGACGGCGGTGGGGACGACTGTTTCGGTTTCTACCGCGGTCGGGGGTGAGGTGGTGGGTGGGACGGTCATGTCAGGTCTCCTCGGGGTCGGTGTCGGCGGGGGTGCCGGCCAGCAGGATGCGGACGAACCGGTAGTGCGCCGGTCGGGCGGAGCGATCAGTGATCCGGGCGAGGTACGGCTCGATCACGGCGGCCAGTTGGGTGCGGATGGAGGCCAGCTCGGCGGCGGTCAGCGGCAGCGTCGCCCCGCCGAGGAATCCGGCCTCCCGCCACGGCTCCGGTTGCTGGTCACGGGAGGCCTGCCAGCAGAGGATCCGGTCCGCTTCCCGCTGGACGAACACCTGCTCCAGCTGCTTCGCGGCGGGGTTTTCGCTGGTCCAGCTCTGCTCGATGTCGACGAGTCGCCACGGTCGTTCACGACCGTCATCGCGCGGATCGGCCCGCTCCACCAGCCCGTACTTCGCCAGTTGGCGCAGATGGTAGGAGCAGCTGGCCTGAGTGGAGTCAAGGTGGCGCGCGCACTCGGCCGCGGTGGCCGGCCCTGCGGTAGCCAGTAGCTCGATCAGGTCCAGCCGCAGCGAATGGGCCATCGCCCGTAGTGCGCGGGGGTCGGTGATCCGCATGATGTCAAAGATATCTTTGATATAGGGAGATGTCAGATATACCTTTGGGATATGGCGGCGGTGTGGTCACGACCGCATAAAGGAGATGCAGCGTCACCGGTAGCGTGCTGGGATCTGCGGCATGGCGTTTGAGCTTGTCCACCCGCCGAAGGCGCAACCGGGAGACCGGATCGCGGTGTTGTCGCCGTCGCTTGCGGCGCCGGGCGTCTACCCCGAGGTGCATGAGCAGGCGATGCGGCGGCTCACCGAGGTGACCGGCCTCATCCCGGTGGAGTACCCGACCACCCGCCAGGTAGGGGCCTCCCCGGAGGCGCGCGCCGCCGACATCCACGCCGCCTTCGCCGACCCCCAGATCCGGGCCATTCTCACCACCCTCGGTGGCGAGGACCAGATCACGGTGATCCCGCATCTGGACGCCGACCTGGTCCGGGCCAACCCCAAGCCGTTCTTGGGAACCAGCGACAACACCAACCTGCACCACTGGCTCTGGAGCAACGGCGTCGCCAGTTTCTACGGTGGCTCGTCACAGGTCCACCTCGGCCCGGGACCGGCGGTGGACGACATTCATGCCCGGTCCCTACGCGCCGCACTGCTGACCGGTGAACAGCTGGAGATCACCGATCCCGGTGAGTCGGAGGACTTCGGCATCGACTGGGCGGATCCGCGGGCACTGGAGTCCTTCGGGGAGCGGGAGCCCACCGAGCCGTGGACGTGGCACGGGCCGGCCCGGTCGGTGACCGGTCGCACCTGGGGTGGCTGCCTCGAGGTGATCCAATGGATCCTGGCCGCGGACCGGTTCCCGTTCCCACCGCAGGTCCTGCGCGGTGGCGTACTCCTGCTGGAGACCTCGGAAGAACTGTTGCCGGCGCGCCACGTCGGCTGGATCGTCCGCATACTCGGCGAACGCGGCTTTCTCCAGGAAGTAGGCGCGGTCCTGGTCGCCCGGCCGCCGGTCTCCGATCACGCCCGGCGTCCACCCGCCCACGAGCGGGCCCGGCTCCGCGCCGAGCAGCGGGAGGTGGTCATCGACATGGTGAGTCGCTACAACCCGGAGGCGGTCATCTGCGTCGGTATCCCGTTCGGGCACACCCGACCGCAGTGGATCCTTCCGCACGGCGGCACCATCACCGTCGATGGCGCGGCCCGCCGGGTCTACGCCGACTACGCGTAGCGTCCGCGCCGCGCCCGCTTAGCGGGTGAACCGCCTCTCCGGGAATATGGTCGTGGCCAGGGGGACGTGGCCAACGGGAGGGCGCGGGCGGACCTCGCTTCGGTGGCGGGCAGAGCCAGGAACGGCGCTGATCGAGGGCTGGCGCTGTGCAGGCGCTGCGCTGCCAGCCGGTCGGATCCCCGGCCCAGACGGTGAGCGAGAAATGAAGTCCTATGTAGGTGGATAAGAGGCGAGCCGGAGCGAGGCACGGAGACCTTCGCCGAGGTGCTACACAACCTCGACCCACCCGCGTTGGTCACACACCCGTTCCGTTGCCCCTGACCGCCGGTCAGCCCAGCTCGGAACCGCTACTCGGAACCGTTAGGAGCCGCGGCCGGGCACCCCCTCGACCGAGGCGACCGCAGCCTGGACGACCTCGAGGAAGTCGTCGATGATGCCCGGCGCCGCGGCAACCGTGGCGGACGAGTCGATGGTGTGGTCGGTGCCGTCCAGGTCGGCCACGACCGCCCCCGCCTCCCGGGCGATGATCACCCCGGCCGCGGTGTCCCAGGGCTTGTTCGACAGGAAGATGGTGGCGTCGGTGATCCCCGCGGCGAGCCAGGCCAGGTCCACCGCGGCCGAGCCGAGCAGCCGCAGCCGGAGGGCGACCTTGGCCAGCGCGGAGGTCAGGGCCAACCGGGTCGGGTTACGGGCGGCCGCTTCCCCCACGCCGTAGTCGCCGATGGAGATGACCGCGTCCCGGAGCCGGGTGGTGCTGCTGGCCCGGATCGGGTGACGGTCCAGGTAGGCGCATCGGCCCTGCACCGCGGTGTACAGGTTGCCGAGAAACGGTAGCTCGATCACCCCGATCACCGGCTTACCCGCCTCCACCAGCGCCAGCGACACCCCGCAGAGGGGTAGCGCGCGGGTGAAGTTCACCGTGCCGTCAATGGGGTCGAGGATCCACTGTCGCTCCGCTTCCGACCGGGTGCTGCCCTCTTCTTCCCCGAGGAACCCGATGTCGGGCGTCTCCGCGGTCAGGAATGAGCGAAGCGCCCGCTCCACGTCGAGATCCACCTCGGAGGCGAAGTCCCGATCCCCCTTAGGGGTGAGGGCGCCAGGCCCCTGTTGCCGCATGAGGCGGCTGGCGATCGCGGTGGCCCGGACTGCGATCGGCAGCAGCGCATCGAGCGAGTCCATGACCTGGTGCACTCCCTTGCGCCGAACCCGTCACCCGTGTGGAACACCCTGACCCTATCGCCTGCCACGTACGCCCCGCGTCGGGTCGAGGACGCGCCAAAACCGGCCGCTCGGCGGACCGGTCACCCCTGGGGGCGGGAGGGGAGCTCTTGGACCGACCAGCTGTTGCCGTCCGGATCCCGGAAGTAGACGAAGGTGCCCCACGACTGCTGGTCCACGTCACTGGCTTCGACCCCGGCGGTGAGGAGGTGCTGCCGGGCCGCCTCCGCGTCCGCCACCACCACCTGGATCTCCTGAGAGCCGGGTGGCTTGTCGGTGATGCCTTCCCCGATCGCGATGGAGCAGGCGGAACCGGGCGGCGTCAATTGGACGAACCGAAGCCCCTCTCGCACCTGGTGGTCGTGGTCAGCGTGGAAACCGATCCGCTGGTAGAAGGCTTTGGCCCGGTCGACGTCCGTCACCGGGACCGGGATGAGTTCGATCTTCCAGTCCACAACCTGACCTTAGGCGGTGAATGTGACATTTCATCACAGAACTGGTCCAACTGCTTCGGTCGGGTCACCGGTGGCGGGCAGAATAGGACAGATGGAAGCCGAGGACTGGGATGCCCGCTACGCTGCCAGCCCCGAGCTGCAGTGGGGGACCGCGCCAAACCGCTGGCTGGTACAGGAGGTGGCGACGCTGCCGGCGGGGACCGCGCTCGACCTCGGGGCGGGGGAGGGGCGGAATGCGATCTGGTTGGCGCGCCACGGGTGGCGGGTGACCGCGGTGGACTTTTCCCGGGTCGGGCTGGCGACCGGCCGCCGGCTGGCGGAGGAGGCCGCGCAGTCGACCGGTCAGCAACTCGCCATCGAGTGGGTGGTAGCGGACGTGCGCGCCTATCAACCGGCACCAGCGCGGTACGACCTGGTGCTGCTGGCGTACCTCCACCTTCCGGAGGCGCAGCGACCGGCGGTGATGCGGGCGGCGGCGGCCGGGGTGGCCCCCGGCGGCATCCTGCTGGTGATCGGCCACGACCGCACCAACCTCACCGAGGGGTACGGCGGACCGCCGGACCCCTCCGTTCTGTTCACCGCGGAGGACATCCTGGCCGACCTGGCCGAGTGGCGCCGGACCGGGCGACTCCAGGTGGAGCGCGCCGAGCGGGTCGACCGCCCGGTCGACACCGCCGAAGGGCTGCGGGTAGCGCGGGACGCCTTGGTCCGGCTGGTCCGGCGCTGACGTGAGCAGCGCCGGAGCACTAGGCGTCGTCCGGGGCGTGGGTGGCCCACTGGGCACAGGTGTGGTGCCAGGTCGAGACGTCGTCCGGGAACCAGTCCTGTTCGTGCATCGGGTTGATCGCCGACCGCTGCACTCGCCAGCGCTCCACCCCGTCCGGGGCGGGGCGCCGCACCACCTGGTAGGCGTACACATCGGCCCGGTCCGGTGACCGCGGCTCTCCCGCCACACCGGCTTCGGTGTACCAGCCGGTGTCGACACACATCACCACCAAGGCCTCTCCCGCCCGCTCCGACTCGACCGCCAGCAGTCTGATCCAGCGGGGGCCAGTCAACTGCGTGGACGACGGGAGCGAGGCGGTGAGCAGGTCCCGCTGGCGGTCCGCCTCCTCCGGCAGACTGAACCAGTCCAGCAGCGACAACTGTTCAGCCGACACCGCGGTCGGTTGAGCGAGCAGCCACTGCCAGGTGGCCTCGTAGTGCTGCACGGCGGTGACCGCGGCGGCGAGCTCCGGATCCGCGGGTAGGTCGAGCTCCCAGTGCAGTGGACGTTCCGCACTGCCGTCGATCGGGACGAGCTCCACCGCCTGCGCGTACGGCACCGGCGAGGGAACCGGGGCCGAGCCGTGCCCCGGCCCCGAACCGTCCTCGGCCCCACACCCAGCGGTGACCAGGAGCGCCACCGCCAGGCTGAGCCAGCGGTAGCGGCGACCACCCGGGCTGGTCACCAGTAGCCCTCCAGATCCTGACGGGCCTGGTCGTAGCCTTCGTTGTACCGCTTCGCGGCGTCGGCGACGGCGTCAAGCTCCGACCCCCGCCGACTGACGTGCCGCTCCCAGGCGTCCCACTGTTCAGAGGACCACTCCTCGAGCGGGACCGGCTTACCGTCCACGGTCAGCGCGGAGGGCAGCTCCGCAATCTGTGCCGGGGTGAGGTTGCGGTAGAGCGCGGCGTTGGCCATCGTCTTCAGGTTCTCCCGGCCTGCTTCGCGGATCTCCCCGATCTGGTAGTTCACGTCTCCGGTGCGGTTGGCCTGAGCGGCTTCCTCGGCCCGGCTCATCATCTCACCGACGATCGAGCCGACCGGGCCCGGCACCTTCGGAATATTGTCCACCACCAAGCCGGCCAGGAAGTACTTGTTCCGCAACGCCTTGTTGTAGTCGCTGTCCTCGTTACTCTGCTCACTCATCGTCGAGCTGGCGTGGCCGAAGTCCAGCGCCCCGAACAACCGTCCCGCGGCATCGCTGACCCACCGGTCAGCCTCCTCCAGCCGCTCCGCCACCGTGGGCGCTCCCTCCGGGGAGAGGTAGTAGTCGTAGGCGATGGAGGCGTAGATCGTGGCGGCCGTGGCGACCTGGTCCCGAGCCTCCGGGTTCTTGGCGAGGTCGGCGAGGAACATCTGGGCCTGCCGGGGACTGACTTTGACATCCCAGTCGGCCGGCATGTCCTCCGGCGGAGCGAAGTCCTTCAGGTTGAAGAACATGTCGTCGATGTAGTACGTGGTGATCTGCGCCATCGCCCCACGGAGCTCCGGTGGGATCACGTCGATCTCCCGGAACGTGCCGGCCTTTTCGCCCAAGTGCCGCCCCTGCCCGGTCGGGTCGTTCCGGTAGCCGTACGCCTGCTCGTCGGTGGTCAACTCGTAGATGATGGACTGCGCGATCCGGTGTGCTCGTGGGTCCGGGTCCTCGGTGGTGGCCTTGACCAGCACATCCCCGAGCAGTCTCAGCCCGGGGAGACCCTCCACCCGCTCGTGGGTGTCGGGGATCCACATCCGGTCGGTGAGCAGGTAATCCACCCGGGGCAGCCGGCCCCCCTCCGTCCCGTCGTACAGGATCTGGTTGGTGAAGAACGTCCGGGCCGCGTCCGGGTTGCGTTCCAACGCGCTCAGCAGTCCGATCATCGGGTCGAACCCGTTGTTGCCCTGGCCGCCTTCGATCCAGTTCAGCTTCAGCGGGAGGGTGCCCCAGACCGCCTTGTTCTGGACGTCGTACCAGCGCGGAATCCCTTCCCCGTGCGCTGACCAGCCCTCGTTGAGTTCGAAGTGGAGCATGTCCCCGCCGACCAGCGCGAGGAAGTCGCTGTCGAAGTTCGCCTTCGGCGACTGCAACAGCACCCCGAGCAGCTGGTAGCCGTACACGTCGAGGGTGATGTCCGCGGCCCCGGGATGCGGCATGACCAGGTAGTGCTGCTGCTGGCCCGCCTGCAGCAGCTCGATTTTCCAGGTGGAGGGCAGCTCGTACTGGCCCGGCTGGTAGTACTCGCCGGGATAGGCCGGAGGGGTCCCGCGGCGGGCAGTGGCGGTGGCCAGCGCGACTCCCAGTCCCGCCTGGATGGTGCCGACCAGCTTGGCCAGATCGCCGTCGACATAGTCCTTGAAGCCCGACTGCATGAGGGCCACGTTGCCGGTCAGCTTGAGCAGCCCCTCCGGGCCGATCTCCGTCAGGAAGTAGTAGGCGAACGCCTCGTCGTCGGCGTACTGCTCCAGCATTTCGGCCAGCCGGGTCAACTCCTCCTCGGTTGGCCGGTAGTTCGGGTCGTTGATCTTGTCGACCAGCGTGCTCAGCTCGTCGGCGAGGCGCGCCATCGCCTGATCGTGCCAGGTGGGCATGAACACCGCTACGCTGAGCGGCACGTCATCCAATAGCCCGGCGTCGCGCAGTAGGCGCAGGTGCTCCTCGGTCGGGCCGTTGCGCATCATGCTGGCGGTGGTGGCGGAACCCTCCTCGATGTAGGTGCGGTACGCCTTCCACCAGCGATTCCGCTGTTCACGTTCGAAGCGCATCCGGGCGACGTACAACTCTGTGTTGGTGAACTCGCCGGTCAGCCCCCAGTTGCTCGCCCGGGCATTGGCCAGACCTTCCTGAAGCTCCGCCACCTGGCTGTTGAACTGCTGAATCTGCTCCCGCCAGTACGCCAACGGGCGGCTCATCCACGACAGCGCGCTCGTCGTCTCCTGCGCCTGATCCCGGATCGCTTTGGGGGCGGCGCGTAGTTCGGGCGCGGCCAGCCCGTCCCAGTTGGCCTCTGCCAGGCGCGCCCGCTGGCTGGTTACCGCCTCCTGATCGATACCGCGCTCGGCAAGCCGGGTGAACCGGTTAGCCAGCTCCTCCAGTTCGGACGGGGACGCCGGATGTTTGTCGAACGGCGCCAGTCCCGAGTCCGATACCGCACCACCGCCTCCACCGACATCGTGCACGTTCAGGTCCCCCTCGCCCTCAACCCAGGTTGGTGATACCCGACTATCGGGCGGTCACCTTAACAAGATCGCGCCACTTCACCCGGCGGTGATCAATCGACCACGGTCGGCTAGAGGCGGGGCTGAAGTTGGCCGGTGGCCAGCCCCGCCAACGCCTGCTGGATCAGCGTGTCCACCAGCGACGCCGCCTGCCGCGCTTGCGCTTCGAACGCCGCCAACTGCCGGAACGCCTCCCCGTAGCGGCGCTGCTCGGCCAAAGGCAGTCGAGGCAGGCTGACCCGGCTGAGATCAGAGCGACTGCTGGTGGCCCCTACTCGGTGAGTGGGGTGAGCGTGCCGGATCCGTAGAAAACCGGCGAGGAAGTATGGATCCAGCCGCTCCGGGTCAGTCCGTAGTAGATAGAGCTGTGGCCCCAGCACCGCCCCGGTCGAGTCGGTGAGCACCAACGGCACCGAGTCGCGGGCGGTGGTCGGGAGCACTATGTCCCCGGCAGTCACCCGCACCATCCCCGGCTCCGCGGTCGTCCGCCCGGACGGTGGCCGGATATGCCGCACATCGGCGGCGGTCAGCACCGGGGTGTCACCGGCGTCGGTGACCATCCGCAGTGGGGCCTGGTGCAGGGTGACGACCCCGGCTCGGAGCAGTTCCCCGATGGTCATCTCCGGTCGCTGGCCGCCCCGGCCATCAGCGACGGGACGCTGATCACGGGGACCGTCGGTGGTGAGGTCAGGCAGGGCGGACAGCAGCGAGTCCAGGCGGGTGGTCAACGCCTCACGGGTGGCCTGGAACCCACGGCCGTCCCCGGGGAGCGGCCGGGTGACGTACCGTAGCGGGCTGATGTCCACCTCGTCGTCCAGCAGGTCGATCACCGGGACCAGGCGGGCCTCCGGCGGCAGAGTGCCGGCTGGCCGACTGGTGAACGCCCGCCAGGCCGCCTCCGCCACCGCCGGATCTCGACTGGCATCGATCATCAGTACCTGGCTGGGCAGCGGCTGGTCGCCGGTCGGCCGCGTGAGTAACCACAGGTCCGGAGAGACCGCGTTGCCGGGGCCGGCGGGCGGCAGCGTGACGACTGCCCGCAGCACCCCCGCCCGTAACAGGTTGCTACGGATCCGGCGGCCGGAGCGGCGGGACGCGGCCGCGGCCGGCATCAGCACCGCGGCCCGGCCCCCTGGGGCCAGATGGCTCACGCAGTGCTGGGCCCACGCAAGTTCCGGTTCGCCCCGGGACGGTAGACCGTACTCCCACCGGGGATCGCTGGTCAGCTCGTCGTACCTCCAGGCCCGGTCATGGAACGGCGGATCGCAGACCACCGCCTCAACGGTGTGCTGGGCAAAGGCGTCCGCGGTCAGCGAGTCCCCTACCCGGATCTCCACATCGGCGCCGTGCAGCAGTAGCCGCACCGTGGCCAGCTGGCCGGCGATGGGGTCGAGCTCCTGGCCGAGTAGTCGGGCCGCTCCCTGCTGGTGGGTCGCGAGCAGGACCGTGCCGATGCTGCAGGCGGGGTCGAGCACCGTCCCGCCCTCCGGCGCAACCAACGTCGCCATCAGAGTCGCCACCGGTGCCGGGGTGACCGGCCGTCGCCGCGAATAGATCTCCACGTACCGCTGGTGCAGGAACTCAAAGATTTCCCGGTCGTCCTGCTCCTGGGTGGCGTCAGCGGCAGCGCGGAGGATGCTGAGCCACTCCGATGGCAGCGACTCCAGCGGGGCGGGCAGCTCCGGCACGGCGGCCAGAATCGCCTCCGGCAGCATCTCCTGCAGCTTCCGATCGTCCTGCTGGCGCAGGCGCTGCCAGTGGTCGCCAGCCCGGCGGAGGAATACCAGGAATGTGCCCAGGTTCGCCAGCAGCTCCCCCAGCTGGAGGTCATCCACTGTGCCTCGGACCAGGTGCCAGACCCGGTCGGCGGGGAGCAATTGGAATCGCTTTCGGTGCCGGATCAGCCAGGCCTCGACATCGGACAAGGCATAGAGCGGGCTGGCGGCGGTCCCCCCGACCGGTTGCGGGAAGTCCGGATAGCGGCGCCGCCAGTTGCTCACCGCGGCCCGCCCCACCCCGGCCAAGCGGGCGATGTCGTACGCCGCGACTGTGGCGGTATCGGGAGCGGTCAGCCCCTCGGTCGCCGCCATCCGCACCTCCATTGCCGCAGGATCTTCGTAGTCAACCTATCGCGCCCAGTAAGTGGGAGGTAAGGGCATACGCCCAGGTGTACGTCAGCGATCAGACGGGCTGGGGAGCCCCAGCGTGGATCGGGCGGGCCAGCACCCCACTCTGGCCATCCACCTGCTGATGGGCGGCGACCACCGTGCTGGCGGCCTCCGCGTCGGCATGGTCCACCACCTTTGCGGCGGTGGTCATGTTGTTACCAAGCGTGTCCACTTGCGAGGCCAGCCGCTGGATCTTCGGGTTCCAGCGGCTCCCGTAGTCCTGAGCCGCGGAGGACACCTTGCTGTTGCGGACCCAACTGGCCGAGTCCTGCAGCGCGGTCCGGGCCTGCTCCGCCCATTCTTGCCAGTTGCCGGCGGTAGCGCTGACCTGATGCCCGGCGTTGGCTACTGCGCCCGGATTGACATCAAGATGGGAGGCACCGTTTCCCATGAAGTCTCCTTCCCGCCGGTTGATCAGGGGTCAACCTACCAATCGGCGGCAACCGTGCCGGCCTGCCTGCTCGGGCGCGCGGTGCCCCCTGACCCGGTCGGGGTTCACCCGGCCGAAGGCGAAATCCGCGGAACCGGCCTTGACCTGGGCTGACTTCGGCATCCTGGAGGGGATGGTACGGATCAAGCGGGTCTACGACGAACCGGAATCCGCTGACGGACGGCGGGTGCTGGTCGACCGGGTCTGGCCCCGAGGGCTTCGGAAGGACCAGGTCGACTACGACGAATGGTTGCGTGAGGTCGCGCCCAGTCCGGAACTGCGGCGGTGGTTCAGGCACGATCCGGACCGGTTCGAGGAGTTCACCGTCCGCTATCGGGCGGAGCTGGCCGACGGTCCGCCGGCCGAAGCCCTGGCCCAGCTCCGGGAGTGGAGCCGCGCGGGGCCGGTCACCTTGCTGACCTCCACGCAGGATCCGATGGTGGCGCACACCGCGGTGTTGGCCGACCTGCTAGCCGAGTGAGGTCTGGTCGGGGCGGTACCGGGCCGGGGAACCGCCGTACCGGTTCGCCGCGCGCGCCCGGGCCTTGGCCGCCTCCACCTCCCGGTTCCGGGGTGGGGCCTTGGTGACCAGGGAGTCGAGCAGAGTGCGGGTGGCGTCCGCGACCGCCGCTACCGCCGCGTCGAACGCCTGTTGGTTGGCGGCCGAGGGGCGGGTGGTGCCACTGACCTTCCGGACGTACTGCAGCGCCGCCGCCTGGATTTCCTGGTCGGTGGCGGGTGGGTCGAAGTTGTGAAGGACCCGGATGTTGCGGCACATATCTCCAGCATGGCACGGCCGCGGGGTGGGATCATCCGGTGTCAGGCCGTTTGTCTGATCCAGGAGCACAGGCCGACGCTCCCCGCGTGGATCTGGCCGACCACGTGGACCTGGTCCGGGTCGGTGGGGGAGACCAGCCCCAGCGTCTGATCACGGGCTACCAGCACGCTGTGCCCGGACGGGTCCGGGCACAGCCCGACCCAGCCGGGTGGCATCGGTGCCCACTCACCGGTGCCGGTGTGCAGGAAGCCGGTCGCAGCCTGTCGGGGGTTGACCACCGTCAGGTACGGGCTGTCGGGGTGGCCCACCAGGTAGATCGATGACCAGTCCGGGTAACCGCGGAGCGGAGTGGTGTCGGTGGTCTCCGGGTCCACCAACAGCAGCCGGGACGGTCCGTCCGGCTGTTCCCGCCCCGGCAGGACCGCCACCGCTATCCGTCCATCCGGTCCCCAGGTGGCGGACAGATGGGTCGTGCTCTGGTACACCACCCGAGCCGGGGCGGTGGGATGCGCCCGTACCACCACCTCGAACGTCCGGTCGGCGTGGGGCGGCTCGGCGTGGGCGACCAGCTGGAGGTGGAGCAGCCGGCCGTCCGGGTGGAGCCCGGGAGCGAAGCCGCGGCTACCGGCCGCCATGGGCAGGGCGGTCCGGCGGTCTGCTTCCCACGTGACCAGCTCGTCCTGGCCGGTGCGGGCATCCGCGAGTACGACCTGATCGTCGGTGGCTGAGACGTGGGAGATCCCGAATCCCGGCGGGTTCCAGGTGAGGCGCTCCACCTGGCCGGTCTCCGGAATCACTCGGTAGACGTCGTACGACAGGGGGGCCGGGCCGGCCAGGATGTACAGAGCCGTATCGGGGTGGTCCGGTAGACGGAGGTCGAACGTGACGTCGGCGTTCGCGGTCGGTTCCGGAGCGTGTGGCGTCGGCCCGGATGGTGGGGGGCTGCCGGTGGTGCAGCCGGCCACCAGCAGCCCCATCAGGCTCACCATGACCCCGACCTGTGCGGATCGGTGGCGTGTGGTCACCTGATACTCCCGATCGGCTGTCAGTTGAAGTCGTCACAGAGCCCG
Organism: uncultured Actinomycetota bacterium; assembly: GCA_963809545.1. GTDB lineage: Bacteria > Actinomycetota > Actinomycetes > Mycobacteriales > Micromonosporaceae > Natronosporangium. The sequence continues at coordinate 1,314,860 of CAWEKD010000005.1, forward strand.
AGCGACCGACCACAGTGGGCCCAGACGTTGGCCATGCCCCAGATGCTCGCGGCCGGAGGCTCGTCCCAATACCATTCATACAGCACCTGGGCCACGTTGCCCTGGAAGTCCGGTGAACCATCCCAGATGAAGTTGGAGGGTGCGGCGTAGAACGCGTTCACCCGGTTGATGTTCCAGGACGTGTTGGGCGGGTCCCCGAGCCGGTTCTCCGGGCCGACGTTCCCGGTGTAGGTGTCGCCCGTGGGCTGTACCTTCACGGATCCGCCGATGCCCAGGACCCCGACCGAGAGCTGGAAGTTGAGGCTGGCCTCGACCAGGCCGGTCGCTGGGGCGACGCCCTGTCCCCAACTGTTGCCGATGCGGTAGTTGGTCGGCGTGCCGAGCAGGACCGCCGTGCCTTGGAAGTTCTGTCGCCAGCCGTTCCAGGTGTGTCCGCCCCCGGTGGCGCAGACCTCAAGCTGGTCCGTCCAGCGGCCGGACACCATCCGGGCGTCCCACTTCAGGTACGGGTGGTAGGTGTAGCTCAGGAACCAGGAGTTCCCCTGGCCGCTGACGTGGAACGGCTCCAGGGGGAAGAAGTATTCGTCTGGGTTCCCCTGCACCACACAGGTGTAGTCGCCGACCTGCTGAATGCCGGTGGCGTCGCTCGGGGCCGCCGGCTCGACCGTGAACGAGGCATCCGTGACGGTGTCGCCGTCCGGAGTGCTGCCCAGAGGGTGGACCCCGGCGACCTCGAAGCGGAGGTCGCGTGCATCGAACGAGAATTCGACCGCGGCGCCGATCGAGTCGACCTGACGTACCCGCCAGGTGGTGTTCTCCGTGACCGTTGGCGGTGCGGCCCCGGAGGGGGATGCTCCAACGTCGGCACTAGCGGAGGCCGCTGGGGAGAGGGCCAGGGTGGTGGCCACCGCTGTTACGGAGGCCGCCGTCATGAGCTTGCGAAGAGAAGACATCGATCCTCCTTCGGGGATTACGACGCTCCCCAGCATCTTTCGTGCGCGGTGCTGCGACATCGGCGTATCGACCACCTATGAAGGTGGCGATGTCGCCATGGGGGTACCGGTCAGAACGCCAGGCCCTGCCGATAGGCATGGATCACCGCCTGGAGTCTGTTCTGGACTCGCAGTTTCCGGTAGATCTGCTCCAGGTGGTGGCGCACCGTCCGTTCGGTGGTGCGGAGCGTGGCAGCGATCTCCCGGTGGGTTAGGCCATGGGCAAGGTGCGTGAGTACCTCATATTCGCGCGGGGTCAGCCCGAATTCTCGAGCCGTTCGGTTGAAGGAAGGTCGACTGAGGTGGGACAGTAACGGATCGAGGAGGGAGCCTGACAAGTACGATCGCCGAATCGAGGCGCGGTAGCAGGCTTCCGGCAGGCCGCGGAGATCGTCGGTCAAGGACACAATCGCGCAGGCACCCTGTCGGAATACCGAGAGGATCGTGGCGCCATCGAGCTTTTGATCTTCCGCGACCGCAACGACCTCCAGGGGTGAAGAGCGGGCGGCTACCGGAAGCACACTTTGGTCGTCGTTCAGATGCCAGACGACGACCGTAGGGGAGTGCCGGGGGACCGCGGTTTCGAACTCTTCCTGGGTGCAGGCCATCGTTACGGAGACGTCGCTGTCGCGGTATCTGGCTTTGAGTGTGCTGGCGATCCCGGACCGTACGATCGCATGTGGCGAGCAGATCAGGACATGCAACGGTTGCCTCCGGCAAGATATTCACCATTCCCGTCTGTGACGCCCCTGATGAGACACTCACAGGCCGCCGGAGGCGATTCTATCGTTAGACATCGATACGTACACGGCGTGCGGCGGTGGGGCGCTGGTGAGCGCCGATGCGATGGATATGTGATTCACATCACACAAAAAAGCCGTGCGGGGAGGTCGAATCCGGGGTTGGTCAGGCGACGCATGAGCGAGACGGGAACAGACACTCGGCGGATGGTCCGCCGGACCCACCTCACTCAGTCAAGGAGGCTGTCATGCGCGTCATGGTGTTCATGCTCACCACCCCGCAGCAGGAGGCGTCCGGGGCGGCGCCCGCGCCGGAGTACTTCACCGAGATGGCCAAGTTCAACGAGGAACTGGTCAACGCGGGGGTGCTACTCGACGGGGACGGGCTACGCCCCAGCGCCGACGGCGCCCGGCTGCACTTCCACCGCGGTGAGACCACGGTGATCGACGGCCCGTTCACCGAGTCCAAGGAATTGGTGGCCGGCTACTGGATCCTGCAGGTCGGCTCGAAGGAGGAGGCGCTGGCGTGGGCCAAGCGGATCCCGACTCCCGGGCCGGACATTCCGATGCAGGTGGAGGTGCGGCCCATGGTCGAGCCCGAGGACTTCGAAGGAATCGCTCCGCCGGAGGTGCTGGAGCAGGAGGAACGGCTGCGGAAGCAGATGACCCAGCAGTCACAGAACTGACCCGGTCGGGACTCGTCCCCGGGCGCCGGTGAGCACCGGTGTCCGGGGACGGCTGTTTCCACCGATTGGCGTTACGCTGACCCGGTGGGTGGTGATACGCGCCGTACCGTCGAAGCGGTGTGGCGGATTGAGTCCCCGCGGCTGATCGGTGCGCTGGCCCGGATGACCCATGACCTCGGGCTGGCGGAGGACTTCGCCCAGGATGCGCTGCTCGCCGCGCTCGAACAGTGGCCAGCCGAGGGGATACCCGACAACCCCGGGGCCTGGCTGATGACGGTGGCCAAACGCCGGGCGGTGGACCATTTTCGCCGAAAAGACCAGCAGGCCCGCGGCCAGACGTCGCTCAGCGACGACCTGGCGGCGATGCCGGCACCGGAGCCGGATCTGGCCGCGCTGGCCGACGACCCGATCCGAGACGACCTGCTCGGACTGGTCTTCACCGCCTGCCACCCGTCCCTACCCACCGACGCCCGGGTAGCGCTCACCCTCAAGGTGGTGGGTGGGTTGAGCACGGACGAGATCGCCCGCGCGTTCCTGGTATCCCGGCAGACCATGGCCCAGCGGATCGTGCGCGCCAAGCGGTTGCTGCGCGAACGAGGGGTGCGGTTTGAGGTGCCCACCGCCGCGGAACTACCGGACCGCCTACCTTCGGTGCTGGAGGTGGTCTACCTCATTTTCAACGAGGGTTACACCGCCACCAGTGGAGAGCGCTGGCTGCGGGCGGAGCTGTGCCAGGACGCGCAGCGGCTGGCCCGGGTGCTGGCCGCCCGACTGCCGCGGGAGCCGGAGGTACAAGGGCTGCTGGCGTTGCTGGAGTTGCAAGCCTCCCGCAATCGGGCGCGGACCGGGCCGGACGGTACGCCGGTGCGGCTGCTGGAACAGGACCGCGCCCGATGGGATCAGCTGTTGATCCGGCGGGGTTTGACGGCGCTCGCGCGCGCCGACCAGTTGACCACCGCTCCCGGCCCCTACCACCTCCAGGCGGCGATCGCCGCCTGCCACGCCCGGGCGCGGAGTCCTAAGGAGACTGACTGGGCCCGGATCGCCGACCTGTACGGACAGTTGGCTGCCCAGACCTCCTCGCCGGTGGTGGAGCTGAATCGGGCCGTGGCGGTCGCCATGGCCGCGGGCCCCGCCGCAGGGCTGGCTATCGTGGACGCCTTGCGGGAAGAGCCCCGGCTGCACGGCTATCACCTACTGCCGGCGGTACGGGGGGACCTGCTCGCCCGACTGGGCCGCTGGCAGGAGGCGGGGGCGGAGTTCCGGCGAGCCGCCGAGTTGACCCACAACGATCAGGAACGCGCCCTGCTGCTGGCCCGGGCCGAGCGTCCGCACGTGTGACCCACCGAAATATTCGCTCGCGCAGGGAGCGGAAACAGTGGTTCGCTGACGGTATGGAGATCAGTTGGCTTGATCCGGAGCACCCAGACCAGATTGATCTCGCCGAGGCGGTCGCGGTACGGGAGGCCGTCCGGGCCGCGGACCTGCCGGAGCGGCCGGTGACGACCACCAGCCGGCTCCTCACCCAGCTGCGGTACGGCTGGGATGCCGATCCGCCGCGGATGGCGGTGGCACGACCGGAACCAGGGGCTCCGGCGATTGGGGTGCTCCAGGTGCACATGCCGCGTTGGGACAACACCCATCTGGGGCATGTCTGGGTGGGTATCGACCCGGCCCATCGACGGCGGGGCTGGGGGCGGGCTCTGTTCGAGGCGGGGGTGGAGACCGTACGCGCGGCTGGGCGCCGGGTGTTGCTGTCGACCGCACCCGAGGGGGAGCAGGGGCGGAGTTTCTCGCGGCCATGGGGCTGACCCCGGTCTTCCGGGAGGCCTACCGTCGGCTCGACCTGACCACCATGGATCGAGAGAAGTGCGAAGCCGCCCGGGAAGAGGCGTGGCAGCGCGCCCAGGACTATCGGCTGATCCGGATGCCGGCGCCTTCGCCGGAGGAGTTACTGCCGGCGGTGGCCACCATCACCAACGCGATCAATGACGCGCCCACCGGGGAACTCGAGATCGAGGACGAGCTCTACACCGTGGACCGGATCCGGGCGTACGAGCGGACCCAGCTGCGTGATCACCGGCTGTACCACTTGCTGGCGGTCACCCGGGACGGGGAGGAGCCGGCCGGGCACACCGTGGTGGTGGTGGACCGGGAACGCCCGTGGTACGGCGACCAGCACGACACCAGCGTGGCTCGGGCCCACCGGGGACGCCGGCTCGGTCTGCTGTTGAAGGCGGAGATGCTGCGCTGGCTGGCGGAGGAGGAGCCGCAGCTGCGGATCATCGACACCAGCAACGCGGCCGACAACCACCACATGATCGCCATCAACGAGCGGCTGGGATACCGGCTCATCCGGTACGAGCAGGATTGGCAGCGTTCGCTGACCTAGCCGGCGGCTGATCAGGCGGGGCAGGTGGGGGTGGGAGGCTCACTCCCGGATGGGGGATCTGTCACGATCAGGGCGTGGCCCAGTTCTGGCTGATTCTGGCGGTCGCCCTGACCGTGGGTGCGATCCTGTTCGGCGTCACGCTGTTGATCAGCGGTAAGGACCCGGGATTGCGGCCGGTGGAACCGGATGGGCGGTCAGTGCCGCTGCCCGGCCACCGGCCGCTGACCGAGGCCGACCTGAGTGAGGTGCGGTTCGAGGTCACGGTCCGCGGCTATCGGATGACCGAGGTGGACGCGGCGCTGCGCCGGGCGGCCTATGACATCGGTTACAAGGACGAACTGATCGGCGTCCTGGAGGCGGAGGTCCGGGCGCTGCGAGCGGGGCGGATCGCCGAGGCGGAGTCGCTGCGCCGCGCCCGGGAGGCGGCCCTCGCCCCGGTGCGGCAGGCGGTGGCGCAACCCACCGAAGCAGCGCGCGCCCGGGAAGACACGGACCGCGCCCGGGAGGACCCGGATCCGGGTGAAGCCGCCGACCGTACCGGCGCCGGTGAGGATGACGCCCGGGAAGCATCCCCTGCCCCGGAGGACACACCGCGGCCGGACGGCCCAGCACGGGCGGGCGGAGCAGCGTGAGCAGCACCCCGGAGCAGCCCAGCACGGTCGAGGTCACCGCGTCGGTGGTCGTGAACGCCCCCGCCCCGACGGTGTTCGCCGCCCTCCGGGCATGGGAACGCCAGAGCGAATGGATTCCGTTCACCACCGTGCGGGTGCTCAGCGGCGACGGGGGTGAAGGCAGCGAGCTCGAGGCGGTGACCGCGGTGGGGCCGGCGGTGCTCCGAGATCGGATGCGGGTCATCCGGCTGGACCCCCCGTACGAGATCCAGGTCATCCACACCGGGCCGGTGCTGCGGGGACCGGGCGTGATGCGCTGCACCCCGCTGGCGAAACAGCAGAGTCAGGTGGTCTGGCACGAGTGGTTCCGCCTACCGAGCGGCTGGGCCGGAAAGCTGGCCGGGACGGTGATGTGGTCCGGCTCGAAGGCGGGGCTGACCCGGGCATTGCACCGGTTCGCGCGGCTGGTGGAGAGCGGGAGACTGCCGTGAGCGAGGTGATCACCGGAGCGGACGGTCGTCCCCGCTGCCCGTGGGCGATCAGCGCCCCGGACTATCTCGCCTACCACGACCAGGAGTGGGGGCGCCCGGTCACTGACGACGACGGATTGTTCGAGCGGCTGACCTTAGAGGCGTTCCAATCCGGGTTGTCCTGGTTGACCATCCTGCGGAAGCGGTCCGCGTTCCGGGCCGCGTTCGACGGTTTCCGGATCAGTGCGGTGGCCCGCTACGGGGAGGCGGACGTGGCGCGGCTGTTGGCCAACCCCGGCATAGTCCGTAACCGCGCCAAGATCGAAGCGGCCATCCACAATGCCCGGGCGGCGTTGGCGCTGCCCGACGGCCTGGCCACGCTGCTGTGGTCGTTCGCCCCGCCACCTCGGTCCACCTGACCCGCCACCTCGGCGGAGGTGCCGACGGCCATCCCGGAGTCGCGGGCGATGGCCGCCACGCTCAAGCGCCACGGATTCCGGTTCGTCGGCCCCACCACCGCGTACGCGCTGATGCAGGCCACCGGGATGGTGGACGACCACTTGGCCGGCTGCCACGTGACCATCGGCCCTGCTCCGCCGGTGGCCACGTGACCGCCGGCGGAGCAGGGCCGGCCGGTCGTACCCCGGATATCCGGGGCGTGATGAGATAGCCGTATGGCCCTGCAGCAGACCTGGTTGGTGAGCGTAGACCTGCCGATCGAGGCGGCCAGCCCGGCGGAGGCGGTCGCCCAGTTCTGGAGCTACCTACAGGAGCTGGGACCTTCCCAGCTACCGACGTTCGTGGCTCCGACGGAGAACGAACTGGCGCTGCAGGCGTACCTGGGCGACCAGCCGCACGAGATGGACCCGGAAGAGGAGGACTGACCGCCGCCGGTAGGGCGCTCGCCCTACCGGCCCTGGAAGGTGGGCCGCTGCTTGCTGAGGAAGGCGGCGGTGGCATCCCGGTGGTCGGCGGTGTCGCCGCAGGTCTCCTGCGCCTGCGCCTCCCGCTCCAGCGCCGCCGCCAAGCCGTCGCCGGCCAGTTCCCGCTTGATCTGGCCGTACGCCACGGTCGGGCCGGCCGCCAGCCGGGTAGCGAGCGCCATCGCCTCCGGCAGCACCCGGGCATCATCGTCGGTCAGCCGGGTCAACAGGCCGAGCTGGTAGGCCTGCGCCGCCGAGACCGGCTCGGCCAGCATCAGCAGCTCGGTGGCTCGGGCGTGCCCGACCAGTCGGGGCAGCGACCACGAGATCCCGGTGTCGGCGGCCAGTCCCACGTTGGCGAAGGCCATCAGGAATTTCGTCGACGGTCCACCGATCCGGAAGTCGGCCAGCAGCGCCAGCCCCGCCCCGGCTCCGGCCGCGGTTCCGTTGACCGCGGCCACCACCGGCTTGGGCAGCTCCGCCAGGGCGAGCACCAGCGGGTTGTAGTGGCGCCGCACGGTGTCCAGCGGAGTGTCGCTGGTGGCCAGGGCGTCCGCGTGTTCCCGTAGATCCTGCCCGGCGCTGAAGGCCCGCCCGGCCCCGGTCAACACCACCGCGCGTACCTGTGGATCAGCGCCGAGCTCGGTCAGGCGCGCGGCCAGCCCCTCCTTGAGCGCGACGTTGAGCGAATTGAGGGAGTCGGGACGGTTGAGGGTCACGGTGGCCACCGCGCCGTCACGGGTGACTAGCAGGGGTTCAGTCATGGCAACTCCAGGCGGTAACAACTACGGGTCAGGACAGGCACAGGTCAACGAATCGGTCCGCAGCCGGGCGTAGCCGCGAGGCGTGCTGGTCGAAGAAGCGGGCGGCGGCGTGCCCTGGCCAGTCTGTCGGGAGCAGGGTGGGGGGCAGGTGCGGGTCGCGGAACAGGAACGTCCGCCACGCGTGTACCAGTTGGAACCGGGCCCGGTAGGCCGCCTCGTCGTCCCCCTCGGCCGCCACCCCCGCCACCACCGGGGTCAATTCCGCCATGAACTGCTCGTACGCCCCGGCCAGCCCCTTGAGGTCCCACGCCCGCTCGAGCAGGGAGGCCGCGGTTTCCCCATCCTCGGTGAGAGTGGCGCGGAATCGGTCGTACCGGACACCGGCCTCGGCCAGCGGCCCGGCCACCTCCGCACTGGGGTGTGGGGAGATCCAGACCCGATCATTGAGCATGCCGTAGCCGAGAAAGGCCAGGTTGGCGGCTAACCGGGAGCGGGCCGAGCGGGTGGTCGGCGGATCCACCACCATGATCAGGTCAAATTGTCCGTCCCAGGCGGGTTGGCCGGTTCGGTAGATCCGGGCGGCAGCCTCGTCCAACCGCCGCACCGCCTTCGGGGTGAGCGCGTATCCGGGACCGGCGGGCAGTCGTACCGGAGTCAACCACCCCTGGCGCACCATCCGAGACACCGCGGTCCGCACCGCGGGAGCGGCGATACCCAACGGGGCCAGCAGCTTTACCAACGCGGCGACTGGCGCCTGCCCACCCCGGGCACGTAGATAGTCCCCGTACAGGTCGAACAGGGCGGACCGGGCCTGCATAGCCGGTCATTGTGACATGGGTTCGAGGATCGTCCCAGCCCGGTGTCATAGTTTTCCTGGGCCGGTTTGAGCTTGGCGGATCGCATCAGGGAAAATCATGTGTCTGTGCTGCGCACAGCGCGGCCACCTGGCAGGTAGGGGCGTGGGAGGACCCGCCCCGCGACCCGGAGGGAGACGAAATGGCGGCGATGAAGCCGCGGACGGGTGACGGTCCGCTGGAGGTCACCAAGGAGGGCCGGGGCATCGTCATGCGGGTCCCGTTGGAGGGAGGCGGCCGACTGGTCGTGGAGATGACTCCGGACGAGGCGAGCGCGCTAGGCGAGGCCCTCAAGTCCGCGGTCGGCTGATTCCACGTGCTGTCGGTACGTGTCGCGGCGACCTCGGAGCTACCCGCGGTTGTCGCGTTACCCGTGTCCCCGGGGGAGAACAACTCCGGGGTTGAGTTGACGACCACGGCCGTACCGGTCCCGAACGGGCTGGCAACGGAGTGCACCGGTCTGCTTGCGCAGACCGCGCACACCGGCCGGGCCGGGGCAGTGCAGGCACTGCCCCGGCCCGGCAGCCGCCCCCACCACGTACTCCTGGTGGGGATCGGGGCCGGGACCGAGGCCGACTGGCGGGCCGCCGGCGCCGCGTTGGCGCGGGCGGCGGTCCGGCAGCCAGAGCTGACCGTGGCGCTTCCCCTCGACGCGGACCCCGCGGCGATCCGCGGCGTGGCCGAGGGGCTGCGGCTGGCCTCGTACCGGTTCCGGCTTGGTGCCGACGCGCCGGAGCAGGCCCCCCGGTTGGCTGAGGTCACGCTGGCGGTGGACGACCCGAGTCGGTACGAATCGGTGCTGGCGGTGGCCACGGCGGTGACGGAGGCGACCGCGTTGGCGCGGGAGCTGACCAACCAGCCGTCGAACCGGAAGAACCCCGCCTGGTTCGTTGACCGGATTGCGCAGGCCGCAGGCGCGCTGCCGGGGGTCCGGCTGCGGGTCTGGGACGAGACCGCGCTGCAGCGGGACGGCTTCGGCGGGATCATGGCGGTGGGTGGCGGCTCGGCCCAACCACCTCGGCTGCTGCAGATCTCCTGGGAGCCGCCAGCAGCGGATCGGCACGTGGTGCTGGTCGGCAAGGGCATCACGTTCGACACCGGTGGGGTGTCGATCAAGCCGGTCTCGGGCATGAAGCTGATGCGTAAGGACATGGCAGGGGCGGCGGCGGTGTGCGCGGCCGCGCTGGGCGCGGCGGAACTGCGCCTGCCGGTCCGGGTGACGGCGCTGGTCGCGCTGGCGGAGAACATGCCGAGCGGATCCGCCCAGCGGCCCGGAGACGTGGTGCGGCACTGGGACGGCCGCACGAGTGAGGTCCGCAACACCGATGCCGAAGGTCGGCTGGTGCTCGCCGATGCCCTGGCCTACGCCGCCGCCGAGCTGGCCCCCGACACCTTGGTGGACTTGGCCACCCTCACCGGCGCGAATGCGGTGGCGCTGGGGGCGCGGACCGCTGCCTTGTACACCGAGGACGACGCGTTGGCGGAGGCCCTGATCGGAGCGGCTACCGAGGCCGGAGAGCGGGTCTGGCGGATGCCGCTGGTCGAGGACTACACCGAAGCAGTCCACAGCGACATCGCGGACCTGAACAACTCCCCGGAGATCGGGGCCGGATCGGTCACCGCCGCGCTGTATCTGCGGGAGTTCACCGGTGCCGCCCGGGGTCGGTGGGTGCACCTGGACATGTCCGCCCCCTCCTGGATCGACCGGGACGAGGGCGAACTCACCCGGGGCGCTACCGGATGGGGGGTACGGACGCTGCTGCGATGGCTAGCGGCGCTCCCGACGTGATCTGAATTATCCCGAAAAATTCTCGCTTGCCCGTGTCATGCTGAAGTGGTGAGCGACCACGGGCGTGCTGAGGAGTACGGGAAGGGGAGGTCCGCCCCGGCCGGGTCGCCCGAGCCCCACTCCCGGGTGGTCGGGCCGGCCGGGGCCGGGGCGGCCAACCACCCCATCTGGTGGTCGGATGCGCCCCATGACCCGTGGCGGAATCCGACCACCCCTACCGAGGTGGTGCTACCGGTGCCGCCGTCGCACCCCGCCATCCCGCCGCTGGAGCCGGTCAGCGCACCGGAGCCGGCCCCAGGTCGGCCCCGGCTGCTGCCGGTGGTGCTGCTGACCGCGCTGGTGACTGGACTGGTCGCGGGCGGACTCGGGGGCACGCTCGGCTACCGGTTCGCGGCCGCCAATCCGGTCGGTACGGTGCTGGGCGCCGACCCGGTCAACGAGCCGGCGGCACAGGCGCAACGCCCACCGGACAGTTTGGCCGGGGTGGCGGCCCGGTTACTGCCGAGCGTGGTGACGGTGCGCGCCACCGGCCGGCAGGGCACCAACGTCGGTTCCGGGTTCCTGATCACCCACGAGGGGCACGTCCTCACCAACGACCATGTGGTGGGCGCCAGCAGCAGCCCGCCGGTGGTCACGTTCCATGATGGGGAGACCGCCACCGCCGAATTGGTGGGTCGGGAACCGGAGTCGGACCTGGCGGTACTGCGGGTGGATCGGCCCGGCCTCCGCCCGGTCTCACTCGGCGACTCCGACCAGGTCGCGGTGGGAGACCCGGTGCTGGCGTTCGGCTCCCCGCTGTCGCTGGCCAACACCGTCACCTCCGGGATCGTCAGCGCGGTGGATCGCCCCATCCAGGCCGGGGATCCCGGGGGACAGGTGCGGTACTACGCGGCGATCCAGACCGACGCAGCGGTCAATCAGGGCAACTCCGGCGGTCCACTGGTGGACGCGGCCGGCCGGGTGATCGGCGTCAACTCGGTCATCAAATCGGTGGCACCCCAGGCCGAGCAGGCCGCCAACATCGGGCTGGCGTTCGCCATCCCGATCAGCCAGGCCAAGCGGATCGCGCAGGAAATCATCGACCAGGGCAAGGCTCGGCGAACGGTGGTCGGGGTGCAGGTGGACCGGACCGACCGATCATCCAGTCCCGGAGTCCGGGTAGTAGCGGTGGTCGAGGGAAGCCCCGCCGCCAAGAGCGGGATCGAGCCCGGGGATGTCCTGCTCCGGCTGAACGGCCAGCTTCTGGAGCAGCCGTACGACCTGACCGCGCTGGTCCGGAAACATCCCCCGGGCGCGAAGGTGAAGCTCACCTATCGGCGCGGGGGAGAGGAGCGATCGGTCACGGTCACCCTGGCCGCCGACCGGGATTGACCGCCCTTGCAGCTAATCTGGAGGTCACCGGGGTCGGCGGCCGACAGGAGGCGGTGTGTTCAACCTCAACTGGTACAACGTCGTCATCCTGCTGCTGCTCGCGCTGTTCATCTTCGGCGACAAGCTGCCCAAGGTGGTCAGCGACGGGCTCCGGATCCTCCGGCAGCTACGCCAGATGGCGCAGAACGCCACCAACGACCTCAATCGGGAACTCGGCACCGATCTGCGGCTGGAAGATCTGCATCCGAAGACGTTCGTCCGGCGCCACCTGTTGAGCGAACAGGAGCAGGAACGGCTGCTGGCGCCGATCCGGCAGGTGACCGACGAAGTGGTACAGCAGACCCGCGCCGTGCAGGAGGAGATCCGGGAGGTCGGCCAGCGCGCCCAGTCCGTTGCCGGCGGCGCCGCCTCGGCAGCGGGGCGGGCCGCCTCCCACCGGGGGCGTGCGACGGAGGCGCTGGCGGCTGCGGATGAGCCATCGGGGGGGAATGACCCGGAGTCCGCTCCTGGCCAAGCGGCGCCGATCCGTCCCCGGGTCAACTACGACGACGTGATCTGATCCAGCCCAGGGGCCTATCCCTGTCGCTCCGGTGCCTCACGGACAGGTTGTTCGTGCCCCCGGTGAGCTCGAGGGGCGGCTCCCGCCGCGCACCGGCGGGCCCGGAGGCGTTCGCTCCTCACCGGCCGGCCGGGCGTAGCCCCAGCGGCTTGCCGATCAGCGACTCCCGTCGGACCGCCAGCTGGTCCGCGATCGTGATGAGCGCCTTGGCGGCCGGGCTGTCCGGCTGGGCGAGTACGAGCGGGATCCCTTCGTCCCCGGTCTCCCGGAGGGCGGTGTCCAGCGGCACCTGCCCGAGCAGCGGCACCGGGCTTCCGATCAGCCGGGTCAGCGACTCGGATACGGTCGCGCCCCCGCCGGAGCCGAACACCTCCATCCGTTCCCCGGACGGCAGCTCCAGCCAGGACATGTTCTCCACCACCCCCACCAGGCGCTGGTGGGTCTGCACCGCGATCCCGCCGGCCCGCTCCGCCACCTCGGCCGCGGCCACCTGCGGGGTGGTCACCACCACGATCTCCGCGGTCGGCAGCAGCTGCGCCACGGAGATGGCGACGTCGCCGGTGCCTGGCGGCAGGTCCAGCAGCAGCACGTCCAACTCGCCCCACCACACGTCGGCGAGGAACTGCTGCAGCGCCCGGTGCAGCATCGGCCCGCGCCAGACCACGGCGGCGTTGTTGGCGGTGAACATCCCGATGGAGATGACCTTCACCCCGTGCGCCTGCACCGGCATGATCATGTCTTCCACCTGGGTGGGGCGGCTCTGCACACCGAGCATCCGCGGCACGCTGTGGCCGTAGATGTCCGCGTCGATCACCCCGACCGACAGTCCCCGGGAGGCCAGCGCGGCGGCCAGGTTGACGGTCACGCTCGACTTGCCGACCCCACCCTTACCGGAGGCGATCGCAAACACCCGGGTCCGGGAACCAGGTTGGGCGAACGGGATGACCGGCTCGGCGGTGGCGGGGCCACGCAGCCGCTGCTGCAGCTCCTGCCGCTGCTGCGGAGTCATCACCCCGAATTCGAGCTCCACCCCGGTGACGCCCGGCACCTGACTGACCGCGGCGGTGACGTCTTCCCGTATCCGGTCCCGCATCGGGCAGCCCGCCACCGTCAGCAGCAGCTCCACTCGGACCCGTCCGTCCGGGCCCGCCTCTGCGGAGCGTACCATCCCCAGTTCGGTGATGGGACGGCGGATTTCCGGATCGTTGACGGTGGCGAGTGCGGCCTGGATCGCCTCAGCGGTGGGTACGTCGGCTGGCATATGGCCCATGGTACGTGCGTCCGTGCGCGCCGCCGCCGGCGCGCGGTGCAGGTCACCGCGATGGTGGGTCCGAACGCGGACGGTGGCCGTCAGCGGCGAGCCGAGTGGGATCGCACGGGCGCGGCCGCCGGAGCGTGAGGGAGGGTCGGTCCGGCTTCGATCGGCTCCCCGGCCGGGGTGAGCCGGCTCACTCGACCCGTCCGCGCCCACTGGTCGGCGAGCGCTGCCCCGGCCACCGCCGCGTTGAGCCGTTTGCTGGCCAGCTGCGGTACCACGCGGGCCCACTCCTCGCTGCCGGGCTCGACCCGGCTGACCGTGGCCGGCCAGGTGACGATCCGCCCGCCGTGGTCACCGCGGAGGGTGACCCGCACCTCGGTAGCGGTCTTGATCCCGGGTAACTCCTGTTCGCCATCCCCGGTGACGATCCACAGCGATCCCTCCGCCGACATGCACCACACCAGGCGGGCCGGGGCGGAGCCAACGGTCACCCAGGCCACCGCCGCGCGTTTCGCGGCCTCCTCGATCAGCGGATGGGTCACGTTCCCCATCCTGTCACGCGTGCGCTCCCCGGCAGCGTGCGACCATGGTCAGCCGTGCCCAGCAGGGATCCGTTGCTCGTCGCGGTGCTGGCCGTGGCGGTCCTGGGAGTCTCCACCTCCGGCCCGTTGATCGCGTTCGCCGCCGCACCGGCCTTGGCGATCGCGTTCTGGCGTAACGCCCTGGCCGCGGCGGTGGTGTCGCCGGTGGCCGGGCTGCGGCGGCGGGACGAGCTGCGTGCCCTGATGACGGGCCGGGAGGGATGGTTCAGCGTGCTGGCCGGAGTGGCGCTGGCGGGGCATTTCGCCACCTGGGTGCCGAGCGTCACCCTCACCTCGGTGGCCACTGCTACCGCGCTGGTGGCCACCCAGCCGGTGTGGCAAGGCCTGATTGCCCGAGCGCAGGGGCGCCGGTTGCCACCGGCGGTCTGGGGCGGGATCGGGTTGGCGGTGGTAGGGGCGGTCCTGATTACCGGGGCAGACGTCACCGTCTCTGCGCGAGCGGTGCTGGGTGACCTGCTGGCGCTGGTGGGGGCGATGGCCGCCGCCGCGTACACCGCGGCGGGGGAACGGGTCCGGTCCACGGTGAGTACCACCACGTACACCACCGTCTGCTACAGCGTGTGCACGGTGACGCTCGGGGTGATCTGCCTGGTGGGCAGAGTGCCGTTGAGCGGATACCCCACCACCGCGTGGTTGGCGATCGTGGCGCTGGTGGTGGGGCCCCAGCTACTGGGCCACTCGATGTTCAGCTACGCCCTGCGGCGGGTGTCCGCCACCACCGTCAGTGTGTTGATCTTGCTGGAGGTGCCGACCGCCTCGCTGATCAGCTGGGTGTGGCTCGGGCAGCTGCCGTCGCCCTTGGCCTGGCCCGGGCTGGTGGTGGTGTTGGTGGGGGTCACGGTGGTGCTGTTGGGCGGTCGGCGGGGTGTCCAGGACACCCCGCCGAGGAGGTCAGTCAAACGTCGGATCCTCCATGAAGAGGTCCCAAGTGACCGTCCCCATCAATACCAGAACGAAGAAAATCAGCCAGAACAGCCCTAGTGCGGCGGCGATCCAGCCGACGATGACTCCGGCCAACGCCATCCCGTGACCGCGCTCGCCGCGTTCCTTGATCTGGTGCATGGCCACGTGCCCGAGCACCGCACCCACGCCACCGATGGGGATGGCCAGCGCCCCGAGCAGCGTGGAGCAGCAGCCGCAGAGCGCCGCCACCCCTCCGACGATCGATATGACCATGGAGACGATCGACATGGTGTTCTGGGGCGGCGGGGCCGCGGGCTGTCCATAGCCACCCGGGGCGCCGCCGTACGGCGGCGGCGGAGGCGGTTGCCACTGCGGGGGCGGTTGCCACTGCGGGGGCGGGTAGCCGGACGGTTGGCCGCTGGCGGGCGGTTGGTTCGGATCTTGCCAGCCGCCGGATACAGGGGGGTTGGTCACCGGGACTCCTCGTGATCAGTGAGGGGAAAGCCGGGATGGTGGGGAGAAACGGTTACCACGCAAGGGTCACGGACTGGGGACGGTAACCGCGGCGGAGGCGGCCTCCCCGAGTATTCCGAGGGTGATACTCAGGACACAGCAGCCGAGCGTCAGGCCGGTGATCGACCAGCCGATGATGATCCCGGCGAGGGCCATCCCGTCGCCCTGTTCACCACTTTCGCGGATGCGGCGTCGGGCGATGTGACCGAGGATCGCACCGATCGGTGCGGTCACGAGTGTGCCGATCCCCACCAGCGCACACACCAGGGACGCGATCGCCAGTCCGTTGGTCGAGGCCGTCGGGGGTGGATACGCCGGTGAGCCATACATCGGCCCGGACTGGGGCGGAGTCTGGAAACCGCTGGACAGGTGGGTTGGGGTCGGCTCCGGACGGTTCGGGTCCTGCCCAGGAGGCGGCAACGGAGAAGACATGGGCTCAAACTCCAAAGAGGGATGCTGCGCCCGCACAGGGTAGCCCATCTGTCCCACCCGAGCGTGGTCGTTGCCCAGGAGCGACGGGACAGGCAGGATCGACGATATGGGGCAATATGACGACGATCTTCCCCCGGTGACCGACCGGCTGGACGGTCGGGTGGCGCTGGTGACGGGCGCGGGTAGTCCGGAGGGGATCGGGTATGCGACCGCCCGCCGGCTGGTCGCGCTCGGCGCCCGGGTGGCCATCGTGTCCACCACGCGGCGGATTCACGAACGGGCGGCGGAGCTGGGTGCCACCGGGTTCGTGGCGGACCTGACGGATGAGTCCGAAGTGGGGGCGCTGTACGACGCCATCGTGGATCAGCTGGATGAGGTGGAGATCCTGGTCAACAACGCCGGGCTGACCAGCAAGGCCAGTCCGGAGGTGCTCCGCCCGATCTCGCAGCTGTCGATGGCGGAGTGGCAGACCGAAGTGGATCGGAATCTGACCACGGCGTTCCTGTGCTGCCGGGTGTTCGCTCCCCAGATGGCGGAGCGAGGGTGGGGGCGGATCGTCAACCTGTCGGCGACGGCCGGGCCGGTCAACGCTCTGCCGGCCGAGGGCGCCTATGCGGCCGCCAAGGCCGGGGTGCTCGGCCTGACCCGGGCACTGGCGATGGAGATGGCCGCGGACGGGGTGACCGTCAATGCGGTGGCGCCTGCGTTCATCTACACTGCTGCGTCCACCGTGTCGGAGATCAAGCAAGGGTTGGAAACCCCCATGGGGCGGCCGGGGCGCCCGGACGAGGTGGCAGCGGCGGTTGCTTTCTTGTGTTCGCCGGCCGCCTCGTACATCACCGGCCAGCTGCTGGTCATCGACGGCGGCAGCAGTGTCCGGCAGGCGTTCTACTCCTGAGCCCGGCCGACCCCTTGCCAGCGGCGGATCGTGGTCAGACCCCGACCATGCCGGCGCTGGTGGCCGCAATGCTGCCGAAGATGGCGACTACGAAGATGACGTAGCCAAGGCAGCCCACCACCGTTATTCCGGTCAGGACGTAGCCGATGATCAGGCCGGCCAGCGCCAGGCCGTCGCCGTCCTCGCCGGTCTCGCGGATCTGTTTGCGGGCGATGTGGCCGAGGATGATGCCGACCGGCGCGAACACCAGCGCCAGCACCAGGGCCAGGATCGCCATGGTGTTGGTGCGCCGTTGCGGTGGGTATGGATATCCATACCCGGGGTAGCCAGGGACGGCCGGTGGAGGGCCGGGCGGCGGGGGTGCCCCGCCGGGCGGGTACGGGGGTTGGGTGGACATGGGAACCTCCTCGTCCGGCGAATCGTACCGGCCCGGGGCCACCCCCGCGTTCATGGTCGCCGCCGTGCTCACCACAGTGGTGGTTGCGCGGGGGCGGGGGAAGGGACGGGGTGGGCGCGGCCGGTCCGATCCGTGCCGGTCGGTTCGAGCGGGCGGGAGACGCCGCCATTGTCCTCCTCACCACCGCTGGGCAGGCCGTGCCGGCGAGCCGCCCGCCGGACCCGGGCGATCACCACCCGCTGGTACTCCCGAGGGGTGTACGCCCCGCGAGCGTACAGCTCGCGATAGCGGGGAAGGAGATCCGGTCGGACCCGGCTCAGCCATTGTCCGTACCACTGCCGGGCGCCGGTGCGGAGGTGCAGCGGCACCGGGGTGAGGCTGGCCGCGCCCGCATCCGCGATCGCCGCCACCGTGGCCTCGATCGACCGCGGATCGTCGGTGAGCCCGGGCAGGATCGGCGCCATCAGGACCCCCACCCGGAAGCCCGCATCGGACAGTCGGCGGACCACCCCCAGTCGGGCCTGCGGAGAGGGGGTGCCCGGCTCCACCGACCGCCATAGTTGTCGGTCCATAAAACCGATCGAGACCGCCAG
This sequence comes from uncultured Actinomycetota bacterium, assembly GCA_963809545.1. Lineage (GTDB taxonomy): Bacteria > Actinomycetota > Actinomycetes > Mycobacteriales > Micromonosporaceae > Natronosporangium. The sequence continues at coordinate 1,332,607 of CAWEKD010000005.1, forward strand.
CTGGACCTCAGTCACCGCCGCTGCTTGCCGCAGCAACTTCAGATCCCGCAGGATCAGGGTGCCCTTGGTCAGGATCGAGAACGGGTTGGCGGCGTCGCGCAGGGCGGCGAGGATCTCGGGCATCAGCCGGTAGCGCCCCTCCGCGCGCTGATAGCAGTCCACGTTGCTGCCCATCGCGATCGGTGCGCCTGACCAGTCCGGTCGGGCGAGCTCCCGCCGTAACAGTTCACCAGCGTTGATCTTGACGATCACCCGCCGGTCGAAGTCCGCCCCCGCATCCAGGTCCAGATAGGTGTGGCTGTGGCGGGCAAAACAGTAGACGCAGGCGTGGCTGCACCCCCGGTAGGGATTGATGGTCCATGTAAACGGCGCCCGGGTGGAGCCGGGTACCCGGTTGAGAATGCTCCGGGCGCGGACCTCGTAGAAGGTCATGCCGGCGAACTCAGGGGTGTCGAACTTGCGTACCACCGCGTCGGGCAAGGCCAGCGGCAGGGTGGGTGACGCCGTGTCGTTACCGGTCGCCAGATGAGACCATCGCACGCCGTCATCGTACATCTGTACGACAACGGCGGTGGGTGATTACCCTGCTCGGGGGATCGCCGCCTCAGCTACCGTCGCGCTGGTTCAGCTTGGCCCGGACCTCGTCCATGTCCAAGGCCCGCACCTGCTCAATCAGTGACTCCAGGGCCGCCTCGGGGAGTGCGCCTGGCTGCGCGAACACGATCACCCCGTCCCGGATCGCCATCACGGTCGGGATAGAGCGGATGTTGAACCGGGCAGCCAGTTCCGGTTCGGCCTCGGTGTCGACCTTGCCGAAGGTGATATCCGGGTGCTTCTCCGAGGCTCGCTCGTAAATCGGGGCGAATGCCCGACACGGACCGCACCAGCTTGCCCAGAAGTCCACCAGCGTGATGCCGTCCCGGCTGGCGACCTCGTCAAAGTCGGTCGCGGTCAGTGCCTTCGTGGCCATGGGAACTCCATCCATCGACGTACGGCTGTACTGGAGTCAACGAGGCGGTGGCCGTAGGTATTCCGGCGGGGCAACGGCGATCCCTCGACCGGGGTGCCTCCTGGTCCCGGGTGGGTTAGGTCACCTTCTCCGCCCTGGTCGTCCGGTCCGGGGGACAATGGGGCCATGAAGGCGGAAGATACCCCCGCGCCAGCCACCTTCGTCTACGACGGAGACTGCGGATTCTGCACCCGGTGCGCGCAATTCGCCGAACGTCGGATCGCCACCACTGCGCGGATCGTGCCCTGGCAGCGGGCGGACCTGGCCGCGCTCGGGCTGACCGAGGCCGAGTGTGACGCGGCCGTGCAGTGGGTGACTCCGGGGCGTCCGCCCCTGGCCGGGCCGGACGCGATCGCGGCCTTGCTGGCCAGCAGCACCCGGGGCTGGCGAGCGGTGGGCTGGCTGCTGCGGCGGGCCCTGGTCCGGGCGGTGGCGTGGCCGGTGTACCGGTGGGTGGCGCGCAACCGGCACCGGATGCCGGGTGGTACCGCCGCCTGTGTCCTACCCAGCGCCCAGCGATCCGGTTCCTGAACCTGCGGCGGGATCAGAGGCCGAGGCCCCGACCGGCGCGGGACGAGACCGGAGTCGCCGCTGCGCCCATACCAGCGGCCGGACCCGCTCCAGCGGCAGGAAGCTGGTCATAGCCACCAGGTGGGGCATGAACGAGATGGTGATGGTGGCGAACGTAACCAGGTGGAACAGGTAGAAGAAGCCCACCATCGCGTACCGCCAGCGTCCTCGTAGGACGAACACCAGCGGGCTGGCCAGTTCGAAGACCATGATTCCGATTTGGGCGGCGACCAGCACCCCGGGCAGGTCCAGCAGCGGCTCGGCCAGCGGGGTGCCCCGTCGGATCAACGCCCAGGTCAAGGTGGCGCCGGTGAACCAGTCCAACCCGCCGTACCGCAGTTTCGCCACCGCGGCCAGGAAGTACGTGGCGATCACCGCGATCTGGGTGACCCGGAGCGCCCACCCCGCCGCCTCCGACTGAGTGCGCTCCCCGTGGCGGGCCCGCCCAATGGTCGGCAGCACCGCCAGCGCCACGAGCAGGGCGAACCGGTCGTGGTCCACCTTGCCGTAGCTCATCGCAATGATCATCCACTGTAGATAAAGCAGGGCGACCGCGCCGCCGGCCAGCCGCGGCAGGCGCCCCGTGGCCGCCACCGCGGCGCTGACCAGCAGGGCCGCGAACACCCCGTACACCAGCGTGGGGGTCGGGGTGGGGAGCGGTAGCAGCCGGCCGATGAAGAGCGGTTGGTAAAGCTCCCCCGGCAGGTGGGCGTGCGCCCGCACCCAGGGGGTGAAGTAGAGCAGGTCGGCGATGACGAACAGGTAGACCAGGGTGCGGAAGGCCGCCACTCGGCCCAGGGGCACCGGAGCGGTCAACCAGCGGGTCAGGGCCGCCATGTCGCCACCACCTCGTCCTCCCACTCGCCGGTGACCTGGAAGTCCCGCACCTCGTGCCAGCGGATCACCACCCGGATCTCGGTGAGGGGCGGCGCTTGGGGATTACGCCGCTGGTACGCCTCGTTCACCGCCGCCAGCAGCTCGGGATGCTGGCGAATCCGGTCGAGCTGCCCCTCGAACTCTGCCCGGCGGATCCCGGTGTTCGCCGGGGTCAGCAGCAGCACGGCGCCGGTCGTGTCGACCGCCTCCACCCGGGTGTCCTCGGTGGGGGTATCGGGATCCGCCGCACCGGCGTACATCTTGAAAGGTCCGAACGGGAAGTGATCGTCCTCGCCCCAGACTGTGCCGGCCAGCAGCAAGGCGGTGGCTAGCAGGGTGGCGACCAGCCGCCACCCCTGTCCACGCCTGCTCAGTCGGCGCACCTCAGATCCGTTCATCGCCCAGACCGTACCGCGTGGATGTGATCAGACTCTCGTCCGAGGGGGCTGGTTTCCACAAATGGTCTAGGCCATAATCGCTGCATCACGCGTGGGCGGCGGGTGTCGGAAGGGCCCCGCCGCTCACTGCGTCTTACTCAGCTCTTGGGCGATCCGGTAGCGCCGATGGGGCAGCGTTATCCGGACGACCGGTCAACGACCCTCGTGCGGGGTGGGCATATCCTGGGCAGTAGGAGGTCGTACCGCTATGCCCCGCGCCAGCTCCACACCCCAGCCGGCCCGGTCCCGGGCTGCCCAGCGGATCGCCCGTAGTTTCCCGCCTGACCAATGGCGGACGCTGATGCGCCTGCCCGCCGAGGTCATGATCGCCACGATCAACGCCCTCCCGTCGGATCGCCGTCGGACCGTGCCGGTCGGCCTGGCCGGCCTGGACGCGATCGCGGCGGGGCGCGGGTTCGACAGCGACCTGGTGCGGGCGGTAGTCGCCGCGATCTACGCCGAGCCGGAGGACCCGCAGGCCGCGGAGCCGGCCCTGGATCAGCAGCAGGTGCTGGCGGAGTGTCGCCGCGCCGCAGCCATCCTGCGTGAGTACGCCGATCCCGGCGACGCCGCCGTCTATCGGCACTGGGTGCGGCAAGTAGCGGTGCGGGTATGCGCGGCGGCGGACGCGAATGGGGACCCCATCGCCGCACCCGCCCAGGGGCTGCTCGACGAATTGGCCGCCGTGTTGTCGTGACCGTCCCATCGGGATCCGAGGAGTCCGCACCGGTGTCGTCGGACGAGGTAGGGGTCGGACCCTGGCAGGGGCCCTGGCCGACCGACCCGCGGTACGACCCTGAGCTGCTCGCACACGGTGACCGCCGCAACGTGGTGGACCGGTACCGCTACTGGCGCGTCGAGGCGATCGTGGCCGATTTGGACCGGCGCCGACACGACTTCCACGTGGCGATCGAGAACTGGCAGCACGACCTGAACATCGGCACGGTGGTGCGCAACGCGAACGCGTTTCTGGCCCGGGCGGTGCACATCGTCGGCCGTCGGCGCTGGAACCGGCGAGGGGCGATGGTCACCGACCGCTACCAGGAGATTCGGCACCATCCCCGGATAGCTGACTTGCTGGCGTGGGCGCGGGAGGAAGGACTGCCGGTGATCGGGATCGACAACCTGCCCGGCAGCCTGCCGCTGGAGCGGGAGCCGCTGCCGCGGCGATGCGTACTGCTGTTCGGTCAGGAAGGTCCGGGGCTGTCGGAGGAGGCGCGGGCGGGTTGTGACCGGGTCTACTCCATCGCCCAGTACGGGTCCACGCGGTCCATCAATGCCGGGGTCGCGTCGGGAATCGCGATGCACGCCTGGATCCGGGCCCATGCCGGACCACCTCCGGATTGACCGACGGGATCGGGCGGCGTGTCGGCCCAGTTTCCCACCCGGGCTCGTCCCGCAACGGCTAGGCTGTGAAGGGCAGCTGGGACATAGCCCGACATCATGTCCCTGATTGCCCCAGAACGTGATATTCTTGACGACTACCTAGCGCACGCGCAGTGGGGAGGAGGCCGACCCACATGCTCAAGAAGATTCTCCTCTGGGGCGGTCTAGCCTTTCTGGTCCTATTTATCGCATATAACCCAGGTGATGCAGCGGATGTAGTGCGGGCATTGGGCAACGGCCTGATCAACATGGCGCAGGGCTTTGGCGACTTCATCTCGGAGCTGATCACCTAGACCCGCGGAGTGATCGGTAGATGTCCGGCGACACGGGGGCCGGCGACTGGCGCGAAGGAGAACCTCCCCACGAGTGGCGCGGTGGTAATCCGCCTCGCCGGCGACGGCGCGGATCACAATCTGATGACGACACTCGGGTGATTGGCCGGGCGGTCGTGCCGGACGGCCGAGGCGAGGATACGACTCCGGAAGAGCCTCAGCTGCCACCGCCCAAGGAACCACCCGACAACCAGGATGAAAAGTTCGTTCATAAGGTAGTACCGCCGGAGCCACAAGCCAGCCCGTTCGTGGCCCAGTACCTGTTTCCCAGCGAGCGGTATCGCGGTGAGTGGCGCCAGCACATCATCCGGCTGACGGTGCCGGCGGCGATCGGGCTGCTCGCCACGTTCGCACTGGGATGGTCCTCCGGGCTGCTGTCCCGCACCGAGCCCAGCACGCTGGTGGGAGGCAGCCTGGTCCTGGTCTGGCTGGCGGTGATGGGCTACGTGGCCTGGCAGATCTTCGATTGGCACTACGACCGGTTCATCCTCACCAACAAGCGGGTGATGCGCGTCAGCGGCGTGATCACGCGAAACGTAGCGATGATGCCGTTGAGTCGGGTAACCGACATGAAGTACGTGCAGTCTCCGCTGGGGCGGATCCTCAATTACGGCACGTTCGTGGTCGAGTCTGCCGGGCAGGAACAGGCGCTGCGGACCATTCCGTACCTACCCAACCCGAACGAGCTCTACCTGCGGTTTGTGGAAGAAATGTACGAGCCCGGCGCGGTGGAGGCCCGGTTGGGCGGGATCGAGCAGGAGCCGGAAGAGGACGAGGACGAAGAGGAGAACGAGGACGAACGGGTGGGGCGGTGATGCCCGCCTGTCCACTTCACGGGTGCGGAAGGGTGTGGCGATTTCCGGCGGCCTGTGACAGTCTTTCGGGACCCGGGTGGTCGACCGGCGGAGGACAGGGTGGGCGACACGAGCATCGAGGAAGAGTTCCGCGAGTTCGTGACCGCCCGCTCCGCCGCGCTGCTCCGCACCGCATATCTGCTCACCGGGGACTGGGGCCTCGCCGAGGACCTGCTGCAGACCGCACTGACCAAGACCTACCTCGCGTGGAAGCGGCTGGGCGAGATCGGTGCGGTCGAGCCCTACACCCGGCGTGTGCTGATCAACACCGCCACCAGCTGGTGGCGGCGGCGATGGTGGGGAGAACGCCCCACCGAGCAGCTGCCGGAGCGGCCCGGGGTGGACCAGCATCAGGAAGCGCTGGAACGGGATGCGATGTGGCGGCATCTCCGGGCGCTGCCGCCCCGACAACGAGCGGTGCTGGTGTTGCGGTACTACGAAGACCTCTCTGAGGCGCAGATCGCGGAATTGATGGAGATCTCCCCGGGGACGGTGAAGAGCCAAGCCGCCCGGGCGTTGGCCACGCTGCGCACTCGGCTGGAAGCGGAGCGGGCCGCGGCCACCGGCGGTGCGGCCGCACCCGCCGCGCGGGTGCCGGCTCCACGCCCCTCCCCCTCGGGGCGAACCGCTCCCGCGTCGCCGTCCCCGGCGACCCGGAAACCCCCTGCCGCGCCCTCGAACGCTCCCGCGCCGGCCTCACCGCGGCCCGTCACGCCCTCCGCCACCCCGTTCCCTGCCGCCGGCAGGAAGGGCGGCTGACATGCCCTGGCCGCCGCGCTATTCCCCCCTGCCCGGTGACAACCGGGAGCACGATCATCCGCGTCCATCGGACGTGCAGGAGACGCAGTGGGAGGCCGAGTTACGGCGCTGCCTGGCCGAGCGAGCCGGCCAGGCCCCGGCGCCTCGGGCCGATCTGGCCACCGTGGCCCTCACGCGCGGGCGCCGAATCCGCCGCCGCCGCAACCTCGCCGGAGTGGTCGCGGTCGTGGTCGCGACCATGGCGATCGCCGGTGGGTTTCCGGAGGCCTGGGGGGACGGCTCCGGCGGATCCGGACTGCGCCCGGTGACCGAGGTGATCGGAGATCCGGACCGGGTAGCCCGCCCGTCCCCGTCGGAGGCCTCCCCGGCGCCCCAGCTGGTCGACCCGGACCTCCCCGGTCTCCTCGAGGTGGAACTGCTGACCGTCACCGCCTCCGGAGAAACGGTTTTGGCCGCCCCAGACGGTCACGTGACCGAGCTGCCGGAGCTTGGCGCGGTGCAGTCGGCCCATCGGGTCGACGCCGGCCTGGCGGTGGTCGCCGGTTCACCGGGACGGCTGCGGCTGTGGTGGGTGGAGCCCGACCAACCACCGGTGACCTTGCTGGTGGGGATGGATGCGATCGTCGTCCACCAGGACCGGGTGGCCTGGCAGCGCGGCACTTCCCTCGCCAGCGCCGTGCTCGTGGACGGGGCGCTCACCGAGCGGGTGATGACCCTGCTGCCGGAGCCGGACATCGAACTGGCCGGGCTGGCCGAGAGCACGGTCGTGGTGCGGACCGCTGCCTCGAAGACCGTCACCTGGGACGTCTGGTATCCGGAGCGGGGAGACTACCTCCCTACCTGGGAGCCCCGGATCCGCTGGATCTATGGACCGGTCGGCGACTCCGACCAGCTACTGGGCCTGGTCACGCCGGAGCAGGCGCCGACCGGCGCCGGTGACTACTGCCTGGCCTGGTGGAAGCTGGACGCCGAAGCCGGTCCGGACCTCGCCACCGCGCAGACCCGGTGTCCGTCGATCACGTGGGCGGACCCGGGGCTGGGAACGGTGTCCCCGGACGGGCGGTGGCTGGTCGCCGCCGCCGCGGACGGGGTGGTGCTGATGGATCTGCCGGCGCTGGCGGCGGGAACGGACGAGGAGCACGAAGCGGTAACCACCCTGCCCGAAAAGATCGAGTTGATCGCCGCCCCGATCTGGCTGAGCCGCGAGCAGGTGGTGCTGCCCACCGAGGAGGAGCTGATCCGGGTGCGGCCGGCCCGCGCCGCGGCCGTTGATCCGGAAGGAATCGAACGATTTCCACTGACCGGGCCACCGCCGGTGGTGGTCCAGCCCGGGTGATCAGCGGTATCGCACCCGCCTGGCAGGATCGACGCATGACCCGTGGCTCCGTTCCCACCCGACCTGACCAACCAGCGCTGCCCGGCATGCCCCGGCGACTGGTGCCCGTCACCCCTAGCAAGCTCACGAGCTTCGAAGACTGCCCCCGACGCTATCGGTTCACCTACCTGGACCGCCCCACCCCGCCGAAGGGGCCACCGTGGGCACACAACTCATTGGGCGCCAGTGTCCACACTGCCTTGCGGAACTGGTACGAGTTGCCGCCGTCGCAACGGAACCGGCAGGCGGTAGCGGCGTTGTTGAAAGCGGGCTGGGTCCGGGAGGGGTACCGCGACCAGGAGCAGGAACGGGGAATGTGGCGGGCCGCGAGGAGTTGGCTGGAGTCGTACGTGGAGACCATGCCGCCAGAGCCGCTGGGAGTGGAGCGGACGGTGGCCGCCCGTACCTCCGTGATCGCCGTGAGCGGGCGAGCGGACCGGATCGATCTGCGCGACGGGGAGCTGGTGGTGGTCGACTACAAGACCGGGCGCAGCGCACCGGGAGAGGACGATGCTCGCGGTTCGGTGGCGTTGACGCTGTATGCCTTCGCCGCGGAGCGAATGTTCCGCCGTCCCTGTCGCCGAGTGGAGTTGCACCATCTGCCCACCGGGACGGTGGCCGCGGCGGAGCTGAGCCCGGAATCGGTACAGCGGCAGATCCAGCGGGTGGAGGCGACCGCGGAGGACCTTCGGGCAGCAGAGGCGGCGGTGGCCGCCGGCGCCGACCGGGACGAGGTGTTTCCCACCCAGCCGGGGCCGCAGTGCGGCTGGTGTGACTTCCGGGCCGCCTGCCCGGAGGGGAAGACGATCCCCGCCAAGGAACCGTGGGCCGCGGTGGCCGGCCGGGAGTTGGCGGCCTCGCCTGTGAGCACTGAGGACAGCCACTGAGGAGGGTCGACGAGCGGCTGAGGTGACCGGGCGGTGAGCGCGGGGTCACCGTACCCGGATAATGTCCGGTACTGGCCGGCAGGAAGGGAGCACGGGTGGGGTTCCGGGAGCGAATGCGACAGCTGCTGGAGCGGCGTGGATTCCAGCGCACCATCACCGCGGTGATCGTGTTCAACGCGATCACGCTGGGAGCCGAGACCTCCACCCGGCTGGTGGCGGCGTACGGTCCGCTCTTGACCACACTGGATCGGATCGCCCTGAGCATCTTCGTGCTCGAACTGCTGGCCAAACTGTACGTCTACCGGTGGCGGTTCTTCCGTGACCCGTGGAACTGCTTCGATCTGGCGGTGGTCGGGATCGCGTTGGTGCCGGCGACCGGCATGTTCGCGGTGTTGCGGACGCTCCGGGTGCTGCGGGCGCTGCGACTCGTCTCCCAGATCCCCAGCATGCGCAACGTGGTGAACGCGCTGCTGGCGGCGATCCCCGGGGTGGCCTCGATCGTCGGCCTGCTGGTCCTGGTGATCTACGTGGCGGCGGTCATGGCCACCAAGATGTTCGGCGAGGTGGCCCCGGAGTACTTCGGCGACCTCGGAGCGTCGCTGTGGACGCTGTTCCAGGTGATGACCGGCGAGAGCTGGCCGGATGTAGCCGATGCGGTGATGGCGGCGCAGCCCGCCGCCTGGCTCTTCTTCCTGCTGTTCATCCTGATCTCTTCGTTTCGTGGTGCTGAACCTGTTCCTCGCGGTCATGGTCAGCGCCATGGAGAACGTCCGACAGCAGGAGGAAGCACGGGCGGCCGCGGCGATGCCGTCCCAACCGAGCGCCCGGGACCGAGAGCAGACCGGTGACCCTGCCGACGGGATGAGCCCGACCGTAGGGCGATCCACCGCCGGGGCGGTCGAAACGCACGGGGCCGGCGCCCGTGCCGGCACCGACCCCGTACTGTTGGCAGAACTCGCATCCCTGCGGCAGGAAGTGGCCGCGCTGCGCGCGCTGCTGCAGGAACGCGACTGAGAGCGGGTCAGGCCCGCACCAGCGGGGTGTCGACGAGGTGCTCCCCGAGGAACCAGACCTGTAGCTCGTTGATCCGGACCACCTCGGAGATGAACAGGTCGTTGGTGCCCTCGTCGCCGAGTTCGGCGGCGCGGTTGGCGGCGTCCCGGGCGGCGACCAGGATGGTCTCGTGCGCCTCCAACAACCGGGACAGCATCGCCGGCACCTCCTCGACCCCATCAGGCGGCCGAGGGATCACCGTGATCTCCGCGATCTGGCGGGGGTCACCGACGGCCACCCCGCCTAGGGTCTGCACGCGCTCGGCGATCGTGTCGATCAGCTTCCGCTGTTGTTTGGCGTGCTTGTCCAACAGCTCGTGAAGTTGGAAGAAGGTCGCCCCTCGCACCAGCCAGTGGTGCTTCTTGTAGAGGTGGTACAGCACCTGAGTGTCGGCCAAGGTCTGGTTCAACCGCTGGCAGGAGTACATCCGCGCTTCGTACGACAGACCCAGCGGGAACTGTCGGACACTGCCGAACTCCTGCACCACGCTGCCTGACTGGTGCAGCCAGGGTTGAGTGCTGGCGCCGCCTCGTTGTCCGTTGGTCATCAGGGCACTCCTTGCTGTGTTCAGGTCCATCGACCCGGGAGGTACCCTGCGGCGGCGGCAATAAATCTCGGCCTTCGTCGCCATTCACCGCCGAGGTGGTGACTCCGCCCGTGGACTACTCGTCGGGGACGAACCGCACCTCGAACAGGGAGGGCCACAGCTTCCCGGTGATCAGGAAGGTGTCGGTGCCGGGTACCGCGGCGATTCCGTTGAGTACGTCCGCCGTCCGCCGCTGGTGGGCCGGCAGCAGCCCGGAAGCGTCCACCACCGCGTCGACCCGTCCGGTGGCCAGGTCGATCCGGACGATCTCGTCGGTCTGCCACACGTTGGCGTACACGTGATCGCCCACGCACTCCAGCTCATTCAGCATGTGCTGGGCGGTGCCGCTCCGGGTGACCGTCACCGACCCGGTGGCGGCGAAGGTGTCCGGATCCCGGAAGGTCAGGGTGGCGGAGCCGTCGCTCATCACCAACCGGTCCCGAGGCTGGTCGTAGCAGATCCCCCAGCCCTCACCGGAGTAGTTGACCCGGGACCGTTCGACCAGCCGCTCCCGGTCCCATTCGATCGCCACCCCTTCCCGCCACGTCAGCTGCCAAATCCGGTCGTCGACCAGGGTGAGCCCTTCCCCAAAGAAGGTGACCGGCAACCGAACCTGGTGCTGGACGTGCCCGGTCGTCGGATCCACCACCCGCAGATCCGACTGCCCGTACCGCCCCGTGCTCTCGTACAGCAGGCCGTCGTGCAGCTCTAGCCCCTGGGTGAAGGCGTCCGGGTCGTGGGGGTGGACCGCCAACACCTCCACGCGTAGCTGGTGGAGCTCCGGAGCGGCCTGTACCGACGGGGTCGTGCAGCCGGCGACCAGCAAGGCCGCCAGGAGCAGCGGCACCGCCCACCGGACGGTGGGACGCCCTGGCCGGCGTCGGTCGACCCGAGCGGGACGGGACGGGAGCACGGTACGGCGGCGGATGACGTGGTCGTTAGTGGCAGGCGGTGTTCCCAGCACGTGGACAGGATGTCATAGCACGGTATGCGCTGGGTGGCGCCGCGCCCGCTAGCCGGTGGCGAGGGGCCCGCTCACCGCCCGGGCCGTCGGGACGATCTCCGCAGCCGGACCAGGCGCGGCGATCAACCTTCCGAGGAACGGCAGGTGGGGCACCAGCCCCAGTAGGTCACCTCCGCCTCGTCCACCACGAACCCCTGGGTGCTCACCGGATCCAGACAGGGGGCCTGGCCAGCGGCGCAGTCGACGTCGGCGATCGTGCCGCAGCCTCGGCACACCAGGTGGTGGTGGTTGTCGCCGACCCGGGCTTCGTACCGGGCCGGGGAGCCGGCCGGTTCGATCCGGCGGGCTAGGCCGGCTCGGGACAGCGCGGCCAGGATGTCGTACACCGCCTGCACCGAGACGGAGTCGAGCCGCTGGCGGACCCGGGCGGTGATCTCCTCGACATCCAGGTGACCGCCGGCGCGGAGCACGTCGAGCACGGCCAGCCGTGGGCGGGTCACCCGCAACCCGGCCGCCCGCAACAGCTCCGTGGCCGACATACCTTCATCAGACCACGGAGAGTGGAACCGTTCAAGAACGTACCGGGGGCCGTGCCTAAGATCACCGGTCCAGGCCGGCCAGAGATCGACCTAGTGGACTAGTCACCCTGGTCGACCGGGGGACGGCCGACGGCGTACGGGCGGCAGCGGTCGCGGATGAGCGGCTGGTAGTCGGCCGGCGTACGCTGACTTCCGCGCGGGGGCTGGACGCGGAGGTGACATGTTCGAGGAGTTCCAAGGCCTGCCGTTGCATCCGCTGGCAGTGCACGCCCCGGTGGTGTTGGTGCCGCTGCTGGTGGTGGTGGCGTCGGTGTACGCGCTGGTACCCAAGGTCCGGCGGCACGTGGGGTGGGCGGCCCTCTTGCTGGCGGTCGGTGCTCCGGCATCGGTGTGGCTGGCCCGGATCTCCGGTCAGGCTTATGAGCGCCGGCTGTACGGCTCCTCCCAGGCGCTTCCGGTACAGGAGCACGCGGAGTTCGGTGACCGGTTGCTGTGGGCCTCGCTGGGGTTGGGGCTGGCCACGTTGCTGCTGCTGTGGGTCGGGAAGCGGAGGCGGTCGGCCGCCAACCGGCAGTTGAGCTACGGGCTCACGGCCGTCGTGGTGGTGTTGGCCGCCGTGGCGGCGTGGCTGGCGTACCAGTCGGGGCACAGTGGGGCGACGCTGACCCACGGCGGTCGGTGAGCCCCGTCTCGGCGCAGGCGGCGGGCCGCGGCGCGGGGTGGCCCGGCCGGCTCAGCCGCTGAACCGGAACAGCAGGACACACAGCACCAGGAGCGCCACTATTCCGCCGGCGCCGGCGACCGCCCAGGTGACGCGACGAGCGGCCTGTTCGGCCTCGTCCAGCGCGGCGTGATCCTGTGGTGGGAGCCGCCGCGGCGGGGGCGGGCGCCGCACCACCGGTGGGCGCCACTCAGGTGGAGGCGGAGAGTTGGCGGGTGGTCCGGAGTAGCTCACCGCCTGACGCTACTACCCGGTTCGGGGGCTGGGGCGGGGTTTCGGAGGGGCGATCCGGGCGGGGGTTGATGACAGCCGCGCCGCGGGGCAGTACGCTGCCGGCGGCGATGGGCTCCCGAGGAGTGAGGTGGGGGATGACGGGCGCTTGGCGCGACGACGACCGGCCGGTGAACCTGGACGACGAGCGGATGCCCGACCCGGTCGAGGACGCAGTACGAGGTGCGGCGGGATGACCACCGGCTGTTGGAGGATCGTCCGCCGCACTGGGGCTGAGATCCGGCCGCAGCAGCACGAGATAACGGGTGCCGACCGGAGCGGTGAGTATGGCCCGACCTTCGGGGGGAGGCACCGCCACCAGCAGGCCACCCACCGGCTGGTCCACGGCCAGCACCAGGGCCGCGTCCGCGGCCAGGGACGACTCACCGGTCGAGTCGATCACCACCAGGTCCACCCGGTCACCGGGGCGGAGCGCAGCGGTGACGGTCGGGTCGCGTAGGTAGACCAGGACCCCCACCAGCCCGGGCGGCACCGGCAGCCGGGAATCGGCGGCATCGGCCGGGAGTTTGGCGCCGGTACGCCCCGGCGGTGGCGGGCCGGCGCTAGTGCGGACGGCCCCGGGCCGCCCAGGGGAGGAGTCTGGGAGAGCCTCCCCGGCGGGGTCGGGTGGCCGGGGCGAGGGCGCCCCGAGGGAGAGCACCCCGGCGGCGGTGGCCAGCAGGATGGCCGCCAGCAGCAGCCGCACGAGCGAGAAGCGGCCCGGCGTCCACCACCGCCGGGCTGGCTCCCAGCGCCGGTCCCGCCTCAGCCAGCCGGGGCCGGAGCGGCGGGAGAGCACGGATCGATGCATGCCGCCGGACCCTAGGGCGGGCTGCCCAGCCCGGCAACCGTTGACCGGATTGCCTGTGGATAGCGATCGTGTGGGTGCGGATCTGTGGATAACCAGCGACCGGCGGTGGTGTTACGCGCCGGTCAGGACGAGCTGGCCGCCTTCTCCTTGCTGGAGGTGCTACCGCTGCTCGACTCGCTGCTCTTTCCGCTGCCGTTGGCGGAGCTGTTGCTGGCGCGGGAGTCGGTGCGGTAGAACCCGGACCCCTTGAAGACCACCCCCACCGAGCCGTACCGCTTGCGCAACCGGCCCTGGCACTGCGGGCACTCGGTGAGCGGGTCATCGCTGAAAGACTGCACCGCCTCGAACTGATGGTCGCACGCGGTGCAGGCGTACTGGTAGGTCGGCACGGTTTCCTCCGTCGAATCGTCAGCGCGGTGGTGACCACCGAGCACCCAGAATCTAGCACTCGCCGATGGTGAGTGCTAACGGATGTCGAGGGTGAGATCCCCCAGGAAGCCAGGGGAGATCAATCCAGGAAGGTAGTACGCAATCAGCCGCCTGTCGCCGATTAAGGACGAACGAAGGTGTCTGGGTGCTTCAGGGACGTTTAACGTCAGTAGGCATGGCCGGGTGGCCCGAGCGGGCCCGGAGCCACGTTCGGGAGCAGCCAGTGTCGGAGATCGAGTTTCGATTGCTGGGACCGCTGGACGTCCGGTTGTCCGGGGTCGGGGTGCCGATCAATGGAGCCCGCCCACAGACCATCCTGGCCATGCTGCTCCTGGAAGCGGGGCAGGTGGTCCCGCTGTCGCGGCTCATCGACGCGATCTGGGAGGACAATCCGCCCGCCACCGCGCGCACCCAGGTCCAGATCTGCGTCTCGGAGCTGCGGCGCACATTCGACCGGCACGGCTCTCCGCAGTTGATCGTGACCCGGCCACCCGGCTATCTGATCCAGGTGCCGCCCGCCACGGTCGACGTAGCCCGGTTCCGACAGTTGGTCCAGCAAGGCCGGCGCGTGGCGAACAGTGACCCGCGCGCGGCGGTCGGCCACCTCCGGGACGCGCTCTCCCTGTGGCGCGGAGAGGCGCTGGCCGGCCTCGACAGCCGGCTGGTGCAGGCCGCGGTGCTCCGGCTGCGGGAAGAGCGGCTGGCCGCGCTGGAGGAGTGCCTGGCGCTGGAGCTGGAGCTGGGGCGGCACCATGAGCTGGTCGGGGAACTGCGGGCCCTGGTGGCCGAGTACCCGCTGCGGGAGAAGCTGTATGCCCACCTGATGCTCGCGCTGTACCGCGGGGGGCGCCACGCGGAGGCGTTGGCGGTGTACCGCACCGCCTACCGCATCCTGGTGGAGGAGCACGGGATCGACCCCGGAGAGGAGCTGCAGGCGCTGGAGCGGGCGATCCTCGACCAGGATCCGAGCCTGGAGCTGCCCGACCCCGCCCCCGCGGCCGCCCGGGCGGAACCCGCCCCGCCCGCCCCGGTGGTGCCGTCACAACTGCCGGCCCCGGTGCCGGACTTCGTGGGGCGTGCCGACCTGGTGGAGGCGATCGGGCAGCGGCTGCGTATATCCGACCCCAACCGGGTGGAGGTGCTGGTGGTCTGCGGCCCCGGCGGTTCCGGTAAGACGGCGCTGACGTTGCACGTCGCCCACCAGGTACGGGCGCAGTTCCCCGGTGGACAGCTGTACGCCCATCTGCGCGGCGGCGACGCCCGGCCAGTACGCCCGGAGCAGGTGCTCGATCAGTTTCTGCGGGCCCTCGGCGTCCCCCCATCGGCGCTTCCTTCCGAGACGGAAGCCCTGGCGGCGATGTACCGGGACCGGACCGCCGGACGGCGACTGCTGGTGGTGCTGGACGACGCCAAAAGCGCCGATCAGGTACTGCCGTTGATTCCCGGTGACCCGGGGTGCGCCGTGCTGGTCACCAGCCGGACCCCGCTGACCGGCCTGTCGGGCGCACGTCGGTTTGAAGTATCCACACTCGACCCCGATACCAGTGTCCAGTTGCTGGCGGAGGTGATCGGGCCGGAACGGGTAGCGCGAGAACCGGAGGCCGCCGCGGAGCTGGCTGTCTGCTGCGGTCATCTGCCGCTCGCGTTGCGGATCGCCGCCGCCAAACTGGCGGTCCGTCCGCATTGGTACCTCTCCCAGATGGTCCGGCGGTTGCGGGGGGAACGGCAACGGTTGGACGAGCTCACCCTGGACGGCGCCGGGGTCCGGGCCAGTCTCACCATGTCGTACCAGATGCTCTCCCCGACCGCGGCGCGACTGCTGCTGTTGCTGAGTCTGCTGGGCAGCACCGACTTCGGTGGTTGGGTGGTGTGGCCGCTGCTGGACTGTTCTCCGGATGCGCAGGCAGACCCACTGGACGAGCTGGTGGACGCCCGACTCGTCGAAGTCCAGTTGGGGAGTGGTCAACAGACCCGGTACCGGTTGCACGACCTGACCCGGATCTTCGCGCTGGAACTGCTGGCGGTGGAGATCCCTCAGTCGGAGCGGCTGGCCGCCCAGCAGCGGTTGCTGTCCTGTTGGCTGTTCCTGGTCAGCCACGCGCACCGCCGCGAGTACGGGGGCGACTTCACCGTCCTGCATTCCCAGGCGCCACATTGGCCGCTGCCGGACGACCTGCTGGACGACCTGCTGGACGATCCGATCGAGTGGCTGCACTCGGAGCGGGACAACCTGGTGGCGGCGGTGGGGTTGGCTGCCCGGCTCGGCCTCACGGAACTGTGCTGGGACCTCGCCGTCACCTCCACCACCCTGTTCGAGGCCCGTTCCCACCGGCAGGCCTGGCGCCACACGCACGAGCTCGCGCTGGAGGCGGTCCGGCAGGCGGGGGATACCCGGGGAGAGGCGGTGTTGCGGTACTCCCGGGGTGGACTGGCGTTGATGGAGAAGCGGCTGGACGAGGCCCGGGAGGATCTGGAAGCGGCGTTGGCGTGGTTCGACGCCGCTGGTGACCAACACGGCTACGGGCTGGCCGCCGGGGACCTGGCGCTGATCGCGCGGTTGCAGGGTCAGCCCGCGCAGGCGCGGCAACGGTGTGAGGTGGCGGTGGCCGCCCTGCAAGCGGCCGGTGATCTGGTCGGTGAGGCGTACGTCCTGCGCACCTACGCCCAGGTCCAGCATGACCTGGGGCGGCTGGCGGAGGCGGAGTCGTTGCTGCATGAGGCGGCCGCGATCTGCGCCCGGGCCAGCTCGCGGCGGGTGGAGGCGCAGATCCGGCACGCCTTGGGGGAGCTGTTCCTGGAACAGGAACGGTTGGTCGACGCGGAACGAGAGTTCACCGCCGTCCTGGAGATCGTGCAGGGGACGGACGATCCCGGGGGCAAGGCGTACGCCCTCCTGGGGCTGGGCTCGGTCGCCCTCGCGCGGGGAGACCTGGACCGGGCGGGGACGGAACTGGCGGCGGCGCTGGTCGAGGCGCGGCGCGCCGGTAACCGGTTGGGGCAGGGGCGGATCCTGCTGGCCACCGCACACTGGGCGGCGGCCAGCGGGGACACCTCGGCGGCGGACACCGCCTTGGCGCAGGCAGTGGGGTTGTTCCAGGAGGTTGGTGCCCCCTCCTGGCTGGAGCGCGCTCGGCAGCTGCGTGCCCAGCTCGCTGCCCGCCCTCAACCCGCCACGGTGGGGGGCACGGGTGACTAAGTGCCCGTGCGACGCCGTCTTTAAGGCGACGATAACCAGACGATTGCGATGCCCAGGAGTCTCGTCTTCAAGCAACCGGACCGGCGATCGGACCGGTCACCGGAGAGTCGTCAGACTGGTGGAAGGAAGGCGAGGCCATGCGTCGTACCACTCTCGTCGCGGTCGTCCTGATCGGCATCGGTGCCCTGACCGGTGGCGCCGCCACCCTGTGGGCGCACCAGCCGGCGCACACGGTCCCAGGCCACGTCGCGACCGCCACCGGTGACGGTACGCCTGATCCGACTCCTACGCCCGATCCGACCCCCGAGCCCATCCCGTCCCCCACGCCGGGCAACCCCGACCACACCGACTGGGGATAAGGCGACTACTGACGAGATCACCGAAGAGGCGAGGACGTGACGATGAGTATCACCGCGGATGTCGTGGACTGTGTGTTCGGCCGCCCCGCCGAAGGGGTGCATGTCACGGTCCAGCGAGAAGTGGACGGTCAGTGGCAGGAGTACGCCACGGGCCGTAGCGGTGCCACCGGCCGGGTCGGGTTCCCTCCGGCGCCGGAGCGAGGCCGTTACCGGGCGGTGTTCGAACTCGACCAGTACTTCGCGGGGCTCGGTCTGGAGAATTTCCAGTCCCAGGTGGGTCTGGTGTTCCGGGTCGGTAGCCCGGACGAAGAGATCGGTCTGCTGCTGCTGATTTCACCCTCGGCGACCTCGGTGTGTCGAGTGGCCGACGGTGCGGTGTTTCCCGTCTGAGGACGAATAGGAGCCCCCATGACCACGCTGGTTGTCTCGCGCCACGATCCGGTCCGTTCCCCGGCGACACCGGGCTTCTCGACCCCTGAGGCTGACGCCCCGGACCGTGTCCAGTTCGCCGTTTCCCCGGCGGCCGGGGCGACTACCGGCGCGGTACTGGTGGAGCTCCCCCTGGCCGGCGGTGGTCTGACCGCCATGAACATCGGCTGCTGACCTGTCCAGACCCCGGAGGAACCATGACGCGCCCCACCCCGACCCAGGCGGACGAGGTCCCGTCGCGGTATCTGGTGGTCACCGCCGCCCAGTACCAGGACCGGTCCGGCCGGCGGCTGGCCGGCGTCTACCACACCGCCACCGCGCGGCTGTTCCTGGTGGATCCGCTGACGGCGGAGGTGTTGGCCGGCGCACAGCGTCCGACGGAGCTGGCGCCGGAGACCCGGGCCAGGTTACGACACCAGGGATTGCTGGTCGCCGCGGACGCAGACGAGACCGAGGTGCTCCGCTCCCTACCTGACCCGGAGAGCGAACGGACCCGGCAGTTCGTGGTGATGCCGACCGGGTACTGCAATCTGAGCTGCGACTACTGTGGCCAGGAGCATCGCCGGGGCCCGGCGACACTGGCCACCGGTCGGCATCGGGCAGCCCTGGTGGCGCGGGTGAGGCACGCCGCGGCGAGCGGGCGGTACGACCGGATCCGGGTGCGCTGGTTCGGTGGGGAGCCGCTGCTGGGATACGCGGTGTTACGGGACCTCTCACTACGGTTCCTGGCGGAGACCGCGCGGCACCAGGTCCACTATTCCGCCCTGCTGGTCACCAACGGGGTGCTGTTGGATCAGCGGAAACTTCGGGAACTGCATCTACGGTGCCGGGTGGAGCAGATCGAGGTGACACTGGACGGTCCTGCGGCCACGCACGAGCGGGGACGGCCGGCGAAGCATGGTCGCGGGACGTACCACCGGATCATCGCCGCCCTGCAACAGGCGGTGTCCGATCCTGACCTGACCGGGCTGCAGGTGTCCGTACGGACCAATGTGGGTACCCACAACCTGACGGAGGCGGAGCGGTTCGCGGCGGCGATGCGCGAGGCGGGGCTGGCGCATCCGCGGATCACCTTCTACCCGGCCCCGGTACATCCGTGGGGCGACGACGTTCCCGCACAGGCGGTGGCGGCACGGGAACTGGCGGAGGTGGAGCTGGCCTGGTACCGGGCCTACCAGGCGGCGGGGTTGACCTGCGCGCTGCTCCCGGCGGCGCCCCGCCCGACCGTGTGTGTCGCCGCTGACCGGCACAGTGAGGTGGTGGCCCCGGACGGCCGGATCTACTCCTGCACCGAGCAACCGCTGGTGCCGGGGCAGGCCGACCGGCATCTGGCCACAGTGACCGATCTACCCGCGGAGCAGTTACGGCCGGCCGGAGAGTACGACGACTGGGCCGACACGCTTCCCACCGATTGCCGTACCTGCCGGCTGCGGCCGCTGTGCGGCGGCGCCTGTCCGAAACTGTGGCGGCAAGGTCGGCCGCCCTGTCCTCCTCTGAAATGGAATCTCGATGACCGCCTGGACATGTACCTGCGGGCGCAGGTCGGCGTGGCCGCCTGACCCGCGCCCGCAGGAGCGCCGTCGACCGGAAAAAATCAACCCGGTGCGATCGATGCCGGTTGTGGCATACTGGCAGAGAGATCCCCGGTCTATCCCTGACGACCGGGGCTTTCCTTTGGTGAGGCGTTCCCGCCCGGCCGGGGGTACCGTCCGAGCGGTAGCAGATAGACGAGCATCTGGTCCACCCCGTCCAGTCCGAACACCTCGTTGGCCAGATCGTCGTAGAAACCGCCGATCATGCCTAGCGCCAGCCCGGTGCCGGCCGCCACCAACGCCAGGTTCTGGGCGAGGTGGCCGGCTTCCACCAGCACCAACCGGGGAGTGCGCAGCCCGTACCGCTGCCGCACCTGGGACACGTCCACGTACAGGCCGAGCAGCGCGGGGAGTTCGGTGAGGTCGATCCCACCCTGGGCTACCGCGGCCTCGCCGAACCAGGACGAGGTCGCCTCCAGGTCGTCCACGGAGGGGGCGGCCCCAAGCCGCCACAGCACCTTCTCCACCGGGTCGGCGTGGTAGACCCCCGGTTCCAGACCGGGGATGTCCCACACCACCAGCCGCAGCTGCGCCGGATACTGCTGCCCTCCGCTGGGGTAGGGGCGGCGGGCCAGTTCGTACCGGCGACCGTCGGGCAGGGTCACCGGCACGATGCCGGTGGTGCCGTAGGCGCGCCATAGCACCGTCCCCAGCTCACCGGCGGTCAGCGGGCCGACCACCCGCCCCCGCGCCGAGCCGCGGCGGCGGAGCGCGTCCGCCAGCGACACGGTCAGGTCGTGCTCCGGCAGCCGCACCGGCGTCCCCATGGCCCACCAGTTGGCCGGCTGCGGGGGGTCGGTGTCGGTGGATGGCCGCTGGGCCTCGAACTGGCCGGGCAGGTACTTGCTGGCCTCCATGAACCGTCGATCCCACGCGTCCGGCCCGTCCGCGAAGAACGAGGGCAGCCCGTCCGGCGCCAGCAGGGCCATGGCCACCAGCCAGCACACGGAGCGCTCCTCGTCCGGGGTGATCCCCAGCCGGTTGAACAGCATGTGCAGCTGGGAGGCCCAGACCGCCAACCAGAGGCCGTTCTCCGGCGTGGTGGCCGGATCCTCCACTCCGGTCAACCGCCGCCGGGCCGCGCGGACCGTGTCCCCCCACTGCCGGGCCGGATCCGCCGCGGCGGCCGGCTGGCTGGCCTGTTCCTGCAGGCGCTGCCAGGTCTGCAGCAGGGTGCCCGCCTGCCGCTCGACCAGCCGGACCGCGTGGGTCTGCGCCACCGTCGGGGGCAGCATCGCCACCTCCGACTGCCACCGCCAGCTCACCGCGTGCGCCCGCAGCCACCGGGACGCGGCCAGCCGGTCCAGCCCGAGCCCCAGCGCGGTGGCCATCGCCAGCTCGACCGCGGCCGCCAACCGGGCCCGGACCGAGCCGGTGGTCGCGATCAGTCGGATCGCCACCTGGGTGGAGTGGCCGAACACGTCCTCCGCGATCCCGATCGCGGCGGGGCCGCCGTATCGCGCCACTTCCGGCCGATACGGCACCTCCCGCACGTCACCGTGGTCGTACCAGTCCGGCGGCGGCCAGGGCTGGTCGGGGTTGAGCTGCGGCGGATCGGGGGCCAGCTGGTATGGCGCGTCGGCGACCAGCGTGGTCAGTTCCGTATGGATCCGGTCCGCGACGCCCGGTCGGGGATCACGGACCCGGATCCGCAGGTGGGGTCCGCCTTCCAGGTAGCGGATGAAGAACCAGTCGGCGATGTCACCGGAGTCGCGTAACCGGTTCAGCCAGGGCGCGATCGTGTCGGTGAGGAACGTGTCCACATCCGAGTGATGCCATCGCAGGAAACAGTGCAGGCTGAACCACACGCGTTCGGTGGCGGCGGCCGAGGTCGCGACGGTCGCGGGAGTGGACAGGACAGTGGTCATGACAGCACCTCCGGAGGGATCAGGTGGTAGGCGAAGTCGCGGACGCGCGATCGCCCGAGCAACAGCAGATAGAGGAAGTCGTGGTCAGCGGGGACGGCGGCGGCCGCTTCGAGCGGAGCTTCGTGGACACTCCGGGCCGGGCGACAGAACATCCCCACGGTGGCGGCCTCCGCCCCGACGTGTTGGGCCACCGCCCCAGCGGACAGCAGTAGCCGGTGGTAACCGGCGGCACCGGTGGCCCGGATCGCGGCCGATGTCGGGGCCGTGATCACCCAGGCCAGGTTCATCCCGGCCACCTCGATGTCCTGGCGGGGATAGCTGAAGGCGGTCTGCACCTGGGCGAGGGCGTCGGCGGGGGCGCGGAGTACGAATTGGTCCCCCCGCGGCGCGTACCACCCGTCCGGGTGGTCGGTCACCCCTCGGACCGCGACCGCGTGGTGGAGCCCGCCCCAGGCGGCCGGGGAGCCGGGTGGGGGCGCCGTGGCCGCCGCCGCCAACCGGGGCAGGTACGCGCCGGGGAGCGGACGGGGGTCGCAGGACAGGCCGCGCGGTCCGATCCCGGAGCTACGGGGAGCGGTGACCCGCTCCCACCCCTGCCCCGGCTGATCTCCGGTGAGCAGGTCGAGCTCCAACGCGGACCCGGCCGGGGGCGCGGGGAGCTCCCCGGGGCCGGCCGCGATCCGGACCTCCAGCCCGAGGGCGGTAGCGGTGTCGGCCAACGCGCCCGCCACATGCCCGGCCTCCAACCAGGCCAAGGCGGTAGCCAGGGGTCCATAGCCGGCCGGCATCCGCTCCGGGTGGAGGGTCAGCCGCAGCCGGAGCGGCGCCGCCCCCGACAGGGAGCGGCGGGGTGCCCCGTCCTCCGGGGCATGGAGGCATTGGCGGACCGGGTCCAGCTCCCACCATTCGTCCTCGCCCCGTACCGCCACGTCCACCAGGTAGGCGGCCCGAGGGGACGGGTAGAGACGGTGGTCGTTGTAGATGTTCCACGGTTCCCACCGGCGGGGAGCGAGCGCCAACTGGAGGAGCCGGATCACGGTCTGGGCGTACCGGCCTTCGGCGGCCAGGGGGGCCAGGGGCACCCCCTTCCCCAGCCGGCGGGGTGGCCGGGCCGGCGGGGGGCCGGGCCGGGGGTCCTTGCCCGGGCCGTGGGCGTACACCTCGGCCAGGGCGGTCGCGGTCGCAGTGGTCATGACAGCCTCACGGGAACGGGTGCGGGTCGATGGGCAGGTCCTCGTACCGCAGCGGCGCGGGCACCCGACCCAGCTGGTACGGCACGGTCAGCAGCCGGGGCAGGCCGCGGGTGCGGTGGTGTACGTGGCCGAAGGTCATCGGCAGGGTGCCCGGCACGATCACCTTGGTGGCGTGCAACCCCACCTGGTCCCGGATGATCGGGTCGGTCTGGTCGACCGCCAGCACGTCCAGCCCCAACCCCGCGAAGTGCGCCACCAGTTCCCGGAGGGCGTGGCCGAGGTCGTGCACGGGCTGCGGACGGTCAGGCCACAGCTGGCGCCAGTGCACCGGCTCCGGGTCGCCGGCGAACAGGAACGCGTACCGGTCCCGCACCTCCGGCAAGGTGTTGAGGGCCACGTGGTCCTTGAGCGTGTGGACCAGCTCCGGACGCTCCAGCATAGGCAGGAGGCGTTCCCGGTCCAGGTGCCCCTGTTCGTGGTGGGCGTACTCGGGCATGCTCAGCACGTTGATCGCGACTTCCACCGCGGCGCCGCGCACCGCCGACCGCGGGGCGGGGTGGGCGCCGGCGGCGAAGAACGCCTGCGGGGCGTGCGGGTTCTGACCGCGGTAGAGCGCCAGGCTGAGCGCCACCGGGACCCCCAGGTCGTTGGTGGCGTCGAAGAACATCAGCTCGTAGTCGATCTCTTCCAGCCGGTCGGCCAGGTGCGGCACCAGCGGGTCCTGGTCGGCCAGCGAGATGCGGCGCAGGGGGGTCTGGGCGTACCAGGCCATCAGGAACGCGTCGCGTTCGACCACTTCGAACAGTCCGTACAGGATCGCTTCGACCAGGCTGTTGCCCAGCCCGCAGCCGTTGGACGACTCGTACAGGAACCGGGGACCGCCCTGGCCCGCGGGCAGATCCCAGTAGGCCACGTGCGCCGGCACCGCCCGTGCCCGCTCGTCCCGCAGCGACCAGGCGTACACCCACTGGGTGCGGACGCTGGGCGAGTACGGCACGACCATCGACGCCGGATGGTGGTCGTACTCGGGGGCGTGCAACCCCAACGTCACCGGGTCGACCGCCCGTTCCGGACCCAGCTCCTCAAACGAGGCCTCGATCGCGGT
The DNA here is from genome assembly GCA_963809545.1 of uncultured Actinomycetota bacterium. GTDB lineage: Bacteria > Actinomycetota > Actinomycetes > Mycobacteriales > Micromonosporaceae > Natronosporangium. Next base: position 1,356,207 of record CAWEKD010000005.1, read on the forward strand.
ACGCACCCGGTGCGGGCTGGCTCCGGTGTACCGCTCCACCGCTTCGAACAACGCCACCCGCTCCGCCTCCGGGTAGGTCAGCGCCCGCCCGTACCCGGACTCCCGGATCCGCCGGTCACCGATGAGTTCGGCGGTGACCAGCGGCAGCGGGAACCGCTCGGTGCGCCGCACGTGCCCCACCGGCCCGTGCCGCCAGTCGAACAACGCCTCCCGCAACCGTTCCCGGGTGGTGAGCGGGTTGGGGCCCCGCAGCGAGTACGGGTCGCTGGTCGGGGTCGGGGCGATGTCCACCCGGGCCGCGGCCGGAACGTCCAGCGGCAGCGGCGCGCACACCAGGCATCCTCCCCGGCGGGGACGCAGGCGATGCGTGCTGACCGTCACCTGGTCGGTGCGGACCGCCACCACCACCCCGTCGTACCGGTCCGGGTCGGTCAACAGATCCGCGAGTACGCCGGCGACGGTGTCCCGCACCGGTGGAGGCAGCACCCCACCGAGCCGGAGCTGCGGTGACCGGCTGGGCACCCGGTGCCCGAGCACCCGCAGCCGTTCCTGTTCGGCGCAGGTCAGGCAGGCGGTGGCACCCGCCCGTAGGACCGGACCGATCAACACCAGGCCGCCGTCCAGCCGGACCGGCAGCTGCGGGTCCGGTCCACGCCAGGCGGCCCGGCTGAGTTCCGCCGCGGTGGCCTGAGTCCACTCCGCCAGCAGGACCACCCGCGGGCCGGGGAGGCGCTCGGTGGGGATCGGCGTCTCCGGCACGACCACCGGCACCGACAGCCCGGCCCGGTGGAGCGCATCCGCCAGGTCGGCGGCCACCGCGGTCACGGTGCCGACGTCGACCGACTCGGTGACCGGGGAGTTGATCACGTGCGTACTCATCGGAATTCCTTTCAGACGGCGGGGGTGAGGGCGACGAAGCCGACCGCGGCCAGGGCCGGTAGCAGCGCAGGAGCGGTGTCGGAGGTCAGTGGCGTCGGCGTAGGGGCGCCCAGCTGGCGTATCGCGGCCTGCACCCGGGGCTCGAGGTCAGCGACCCCGGCGGGCCAGTACCAGCGCAGGTCGGTCCACTGCGCACTGTCGAGGTGTTCGGGCCGCCAGGCGGGCGCGGCCCCGGTCAGCGTGACCGGGCCGGTCGGGTCCAGCCCCGCGCGGCGGGCCTGGATGAGCCCGGTGGCGGCGAGGGCAGCGAACGCCACGGCGTCGGCCGGGGTGGCCTCCACCGCCCAGGCCAGGGTTTCGCCACCGGCGTCGACCCGGGCGTGCACCAGGTTCGGTGCCAGTCGCCGCACCCGCAGGGTGGCGGGGACGCCGAACCGGAGCGTGAGCGCTTTCCACCAGCGGCGGGCCGCGGGCGAATCAGCCCACTCCGCCTCTGCCACGGCGGCATTCGGGAGGTCGGCCAGGTGGGTGTGGACCCACCGACGTAGCGCCACTCCGGTGGCGTGCGGCGAGTCCACTCCCACCACCACGTCGGTGCCGACCGTGGTGTGTAGGGCGTCGGCCGCCGCCTGCAGCGCGGCGTCCAGGCGGGCGGTGTCACCGGTCACCCCGATGCCGAGGGCGTCACCCGCAACCGCCAACGCCGCCGGCACCTGCGGCAGCTCCCCGGGGCGGGCCGGGGTGACCAGGCCCAGTTCGGGGTCGCAGAGCGCGTCCAGCCGGGCCAGCGCCGCATCAAGGTCACCCGTGGGAGCGGCGGTCGCGGCGGGGGCGGCCGGCAGCCACGGGTGGTAGCTGGCGCGCAGCGGATCCAGGCGCGCCACCAGTACCGCGGGGTGCTCCGGCGTCAGCGTGGCAGCGGTGTCGGCGCCCAGGGCCGCCGCGTCCTGAGCCGGGTCCGGCAGTCCGGCCACCGCGCAGATCAGCCGATGGGCGGCGGCGCCGCCGACCAGGCCGGCCAGGGCGTACGGGGGCGGCGGGTCATCGGCGGATACGCCGAGCCGGGCGGCGACCTGGGTGGCTACCTGCCGCACCTGTGCCACCGGGGTGAGCGGGAGGACGTACCCCACCTCGCCGGTGGCCGCAGCCGCCACCGCGGTGACCGCGTCCACGTGCAGCACCACCGGCTGCCGGCCCGGTTCGGTGCGCACCGTCACCCCCGCGTCGGTCAGGGCCCGGGTGGCGGCGTCGGCGACGGGGCCGGATCCGATGATCCGCACCTGGGCCTGCCGAAGCCGCCGCCAGGCGCCGGCCGGATCTGCGGCGACCGACTCCAACCAGGCGGCCACCGCCGCCGGCGGAGTGTCCGGGCCGGTCTGCTCCCAGCCCGCGGGCACCTCCACGAGCAGGTCGTGCTCCCGCAGCTGGGTCAGGATCAGTTCGATCGCCTGGGCCACCTCCGGCCGGGCCCGGGGCGGGCCCAGCTTCTCGCGCGGCACACCGGCCACCAGTGAGGGTTCGATCGCCTGCCACAGCCGCCACAGCCCGGCTCCGCCGTCGATGGTGAAGCTGGACGTCCAGCCGCGGACATGGATGCCGCGAGAGGTCGGGCTGGCGTGCACGACCGGGCGTAGTTTCACCAGCGGCGCGGCGGCCGTCACGGTGGTGGTCGATGGTGCAGTGTGGACTGCGGTGGTCATGTCAAGCTCACCCTTTCGGTCTCCGCCGCCTGCGCGGCCAGGTATCGCTCGATCCGTTGCTGCCAGGTCAAGCCGGTGACGCGTTCCGCCGCCCGCCCGACCAGATACGCGGCGAGGTACCGCTCGATCGGCTGGACGTCACACAGGCTGAGCAGCAGATACAGCACGTTGGTGGTGAACCGGTAGACAGTGAATTCCCGCTGTCGACCGATTCGGGAGTAGTCGATCTGGTTGAACATCCGGTGGAATTCGCTGTACTCGGTCCGTAGTTCCGGATCCCACCGCCGGGCGGTGGCCGGGTCACCGACCTGCCGCGCGCGGCGGGTGTACGACTCGCCGGGGGCGGTGGGTAGCCCGCCCCGCTGGTAGACCTGGTCGGTGGTGGACCAGACGTCGGCGCTCCAGTTCCGCCACGCCGCGGCCACGGGAGACGGGTTGTTGCCCTTGACGATCCGCGACACCAGTGCGGTGACCGCCTCCCCGTGTCGGGCCCAGTGCGTCTCGAACCCTCGCCGGAGTCGACCGTCCTGATCGGAGTAGAGCAGGAAGTCCTCCAGGTGAGAGACGTAGGACTGTTGGCCGGGGCCGAATCCGAGCGGATAGGTGGTGGCGTGGGCCGTCAGCGCGGTCACGGTCAGCTCCACCCGGGCAGCGGCGCTGTCCCCGCGCTGCGCCAACCACGCCACGCTGGTGGACACCGTCGGGACTCCCGCGGCCAGGAGCGTGTGCCGGCACGTCACCGCCTCGGTCGAGCCGAGCAGCTCCACCAGATCCGACACGTCGACCGGCTCCACCCGGATCGTGTTGTCGGGGTAGATCGGGGTGTACGGTGGCGGTACCAGTTCGGCCTTGCCGGCGGCTTCCGCCTGGGCCAGTAGCTGTGCTTCGGTCAGTCCGGCCCGGGACGGGTGGGCGGCCAGGTAGTCCCGTAGCCGGTCCGCCACCTCCCCGGCCGCAGTGGACAGTGCTGCGGCGGGGCCGAACAGGCGGATCCGGACGTGAGGGCCGTGCCGCCAGTGGCGCTCCAGGTGGCCGGTCACCGGACCGTCGGTGACGTGCGTCAGCGCCGGTAGCACCGCTTCCCGCAGCAACGGGGCCTTGATGGGAGCGTGGTAGTAGCAGATCACGTCGAGGGCCTCGGTCATGACCGCACCGCCTTCCGGTAGGTCTCGGCCACCAGCTCCACCACCCGGCCCGCGGGGTTCCCGCTACCCGGCACCGGCAGGGCCTCTTCGATCCGTACGTCGCCGTCCTGGCGGCCCAGCAACTTGGACAAGGTCCGCAAGTGGAGCGCGTTGGTGAGGTCGACGTACTGCGGCTTGGGTTGGGTGAGGTAGCGCAGGTAGTCCTCAGTGCTGTCGGGCATCACCTGCCGGGAGGGGATGACGAACACCGAGGTGGGCAAGTCCAGCCGGGCGGCCCATTCCGCCGCGGCGACCGCCGGCACGTCTCCCCCCTGGTCGAGCTGGGTGCGCCAGGCGGTGACCGTGTCCACGGGCAGGAGCCAGGAGCGGCGGGCCAGCACCAGGTCCCGCCAGCGCAGCCGGGGCCGTACCGCCGCCGCCTGACTCTGGTCCATCGGGGCCAGATGGGAGAAGTCGACCAGACCGCTGCCCAGGTCCAGGTGCAGGTGGGCGAGCCGGTCCGGGAGGATGAACGGCACCAGGAAACCGAGGTAGAGCACGTCCAGCGGCCGGTCGTCGCCGGCCACCCGCAGCCGGACCTGATCGGTCTCGGGATCGTGGTAGAGCGACAGCGCGTCCGCGGCGATGCTGCCCCAGGCGGGATCCTCGCTGACTTCGTCGTCGAACAGCAGCGGATGTAGGTTGGCGTTGAAACCGTTCACCGGTCGGAACTGGGCGATCCGGGCCGTGGGGCCCAGCACCCGGCGGACCTGCGCGGCCACCCCCGCCCGGGCGGTGGGGGCGATCAGGTCGAGGAAGCGGCTGAGGAACCGTCCCCATCCGGCGTACACATGGTTGAGCACCAGCTGGGTGCGCTCGCCGGCCACCGCCGGCTGCACGAAGAAGCTGTACGAGCTGGGGCGGCGACGCACCCATTCGGGGAGGCCCCGGGCCGCGAGCTGGATCGCCTCCGGTGGGATGACCACCTCCGGGCTGCCTGGGTCGGCCGCCTCCCGCACCGCCGCGGTGACCGCCGCCCGCACCTCCGCCAGCTCCCGCAGTTGCGGAGTCAGCAGCGCGGCCTGCTCGGGGGTCTGGGCGCGGATGGTCCCGTCCAGCGCGACCGTCCCCACCCCCTGCCAGATCTCCGCCATCTCCAGCGAGAAGTCGGCCGCCCGGGGGCAGACCCCGCCGACGCCGTACCGGGCCACGAACTGGTCCCGTACCAGTTGCCGTACCGGCAGGTACTGATCGAACAGTTCGGCCAGCACCGTCAGCTCCGACAGTGCCGCCGCAGCCCGCCGGCCGTGTCGGGGACCGAGCGTGGCCGGGCGGGCCACCGCGACGTCCTCGGTGATCGGCATGGAGTCGTCCCACTCCAACCCGGCGGCGGTGAACAGGTCACGCCACCGTTGGCGCAGCTCCTCCAATGCGGCCGGTCGCTCCGCCGCCGGCAGGTTCGCGAACGCCCCGGTCCGGGCGTCGATGTCCCGCAGCCGGGTCGCGAGCGCGGGCCCCACGTCGCCATCGATCCGCTCCAGCCAGTCGGCGACGGTCCGGGGCAGGCGCGGATCCTGGGGATGGGCGGGCTGGATCGGCACCAACACGGCCTGGTCGAGCAGTTGGGACACGAACCGGTGCGCGACGGGGAGGGTCCGTTCCGCAGGGCCGGGCAGGTGGGCGGCCAGGGTCGTGGCCAGTTGGGCCGGGACCACCCCCGCCGCCCCCGCCTCCGCGACGGTCGTCAGCACCAGTGTCAAGGGGCCGCTCAGCGCGAGTTCGGCCCGCTCCTCCCGGGAGCCGAAGATCTGACCGCCGGCGCGGCTGAGGATGTCCCGGGAGAAGACCACCCGGTCGTCAGTCGTGCGCAGGGCGGGGGCGATCCGGTGCGGAACCCGATACCGGATCTCCGGCCGGGACAAGAGCGTGTGCACCAGGCTGCCGATCAGGGTGCGGTTGATCCGGACGTAGCCGCGTGCGTGGTCGGCGTGGTCGCTCGATTCGGGATGGTCGCGGTCGTCCCACACCCCCCAGCCGACGTGGGTGAACCAGGACAGTGGGCTGGTCTTGGCGGTGGCACGCAACGCGTACCGCAGCACGTTCGGCTCGGCCTTGCGGGTCCGCTGGTCCGGGTGGCCGCCGCCGGCGGCCGCCCGATCCACCCCACGTAACAGGTCGCGGCCGACCATGGTGACGGCGCGCCGCAGCGGCTCGGCGGTGCAGGTTTCGGCGAGGGTGGCCCGCTCGGCGATGAGCGCCACCGGTGCCTGGTTGGTCAGCTCCTCCTGGACCTGGGCCACCTCGGCGGCGGCGTCGAGCCACTCCCGCAGGCCGGGAATCCGCTCCGGCAGGTCACCGAGCGCCGCCAGCTGGGCGGGGCGTGGCAACCGTCCGTTATGGATGTCGCGCCGGAGGGGGAGCACCACCCGGCGGTGGAACTCCGGGTCGTGCTGGCTCGCGCTGGCGTAGAGGGCGTCGCTGACCGGGCCGGCCAGCCGCGCCAGCGTGGTGCGTAGCGTGATCAGTCGGGTCACCGCGTTCCGGAACGGCGCGGTCTCCGGCGCGGATGCCGGGTAAGGCAGGGCCGCGCTGCGGACCAGGGCGTAGGGGGCCAGGTCCACTTCCGTGGTCGGGTCGACACCGGTGGTGGGTGTGGCCTGAGTAGTCAGCGTGGTCATCCGTACCGCACCCCTTCATCCCGACGGAACGCCCAGTGGGCGATGCCTGCGAACACCACCGCCCAGCCGGCCAGCAGACCGATGGCCCACGCGGGAGTGGTCAGGTGGTCAGCGCGGCCGATCAGGGCCAGGACCAGATGCATCCACTCGTGGGTGGGCACGTACGGTGCGATCGCCGCCACCGCGTCGGGCATGAATTCCAGCGGCACGAACAGCCCACCGAGGAAGGACAGGACCAGGAATCCGAGATTGGCGGCCATCATGGCGGCCCGTCCGGGCAACAGATAGCCGAAGGCCATTCCGAGGAAGGCGAACGGCACCGCCCCGACCAGCACCGCCGCCAGCCACACCGGCCACATCCGCAGCGGTAGTTGAAGGTCGGTGGCGATTGCCGCCGTCACCAGCAATGGGATCCAGGTGACCAGGTTGAAGGCGAGGACGAACAGCAGCCGTCCGCCGAATCGGGTCAGGCCGGAGATGGGGAGCAGCCGCAGGCGGCGTTCCCAGGGATTCTCACGATCACTGGCGATGCTGACCGCCAGCGCGGTCAGGGTCACGTTCAACGTACTGAACAACAGGAACGGAGTGATGATGTACTCGCTGCCGACACCCGCCGCGGCGAAGTCCCGGGCGCGTGCCAGCCCGAACAGGGCGAAGAACAGCAGCGGGAAGAAGAGCGCGGGGAGCCAGTAGGACGGGAGCCGGATCGTCTCGCGGGCGTGGCTGCCCGCGTGCAACAGGAGCAGGCGCATGTCAGGCCACCTCTTCCGGGATGCGCGTGTGGTCAAGGGTGCGGATGGAGATCGTGCGGATGGCCTCTTCCAGGCCGACCCGATCGATCCGGATGTCCTGGAAGGGCACGTCCTGGTGGACCAGCGTCCGGACCACCCGATCGGGGTCGGGGGTGTAGATGTGGACCCGGTTGCCCTTGGTCTCCCACCGGTCGGTGTCGATGAGGCCGGGCAGGGTCGGCACCGGCCCGGTCACCGCGAAGTCCACCAGGTGGAGGCCGACTTCCGCGCAGACCTCGGTCACTGAGCCGGTCCGGGCCACCTGCCCGCCGGCGATCACGACCACCCGATGGGCCAGGTGTTCGGCTTCCGCCATGTCGTGGGTGGTCAACACGACCCCGGTGCCGCGGAGTGCGGCTTCCGTGATCGCCGACCACATGCGGTCCCGGCTGGTGGCGTCCAGTCCGGTCGACGGCTCGTCCAAGAAGACCAGTTCCGGAGAGCCGATCAGCGCGGCGGCGAGCGCCACTCGACGGCGCTGCCCGCCGGACAGGGTGCCGTTGCGCTTGTGGAGGAACCCACCGAGGTCCAGTGTGTCTACAAGCGATTCTCGAGGAACCGCTCGGGGATAGTGGGCGGCCAGGAGATCCAGCGTCTCGGCCACGGTCAGTCGCCACGGCAGCGCAGTGGCCTGGGGGGTCAGGCCGAGTCGGCGGCGGACGGAGACATGGGTGGGGTCGCCGCCGAGGACCTCCACGCGGCCAGCGGAGGGCCGACGCAAGCCGGCCAAGATTTCGATCATGGTGGATTTACCGGCCCCGTTGGGGCCCAGGACCGCGGTCACACCGGGGGGGATGGTGACCGACACGCTGTCCAGAGCGACCACCGAGCCGTACGTCTTGGTGACGTGATCCAAGCGGGCAATGATGTCCATTGGTTGCTCCCAGCGGGGACGGCCGGGGGGCGCGCGCCGCGCGCCCCCCGGAGTGGACAGATTTTTCGGTACGTGCCGAGCGGTCGGCTCGGCCGATCGCCCGGGCACCGGCAGTCCCTGACGCTGCCGGTGCATCCGGCCGGGTCTTACTGCAGTTCCGCCGAGCCGCCGCAGCTGGCGCAGCAGGAGCAGCTGCCGCAGCAGGAGCTGGAGCTGCTGCTGGAGCTACCGGACGACGCGCCGGTTTCCGGCAGGGCGACCGCGTCTCGCATCGAGGTGACCGACAGGACGTCCAGGTCCAGGTCGTCGATGTCGAAGGTGGTGTCGGCCATGAGGGTTACCTCCTTGAAATAGATCGGACTGTTTGCCGGGAGACCTATGTTGACTTCTGGTCTAACGTTCGGTTTCTCTCGGCTAGTTTGAGATTATTCAAACGATGAAGCGCAGTCAACTCAGAGGTTCAGCCAATGTCCGATGGCGAAGTGGATGGACGTCCTCGCTGATCAGGCGAGGGCAGAACGGGGCAAACCCCACTGATGTGGACGGCCGCTCAGAAATGCTGTCGGGATTGTCCGGTAGATCTGGACAGTCGGGTGTGTGGTATCGGGAGAAACGGTTAGCCAGCAGAGCCGGCGTTACGCGCGTCGGTCAGGCGGTGGGCTCTGGCGGCGTGTGTCCGGCCACGCTGGGGTGCAGCGCGACCAGCAACGCGAACCGGGGCGCTCCCGGCTCACTGGCCTGCTCAAAGCGGCGGACCAGGGCGAGCAGTTCCTGACGGAACTCCGCCAGTCGGGATGCCGGCAGCTCGGCCACTGCCCGACTGAGCAGCATCCGCTCGGTCTCCGGCGCGTCCGGGGTGGCGGAGACGTGGCCGGTGGCGAGCCCGGTGGCGATCTCGTCCCGGGTCTGCTGGAGGAGCTTCGTCGCCAGCTCTCCCACCCCGGAACCGTCCTCCGTCCCGGTGCCGCCCGCGCGACGATGGAAGGTCAGATCCAGCTGGCCGGTGCCGTACCGCTTCTCGAGGATGCCGTTGACCAGCCGGGTCTCCCGGACCTGGAGCAGTCCGTGCTGTTCCAGCAGGTTGAGGTGGTAGTAGATCTTGGTAGGGGGGATCCCCACCTCGGCGGCGAACTCCTTGGCGGTCCACAGGCGGGCAGGCTCGGCCATCGCCCGCTCCAGCACGGTGAGCCGGATCGGATCCGCCACCGCCTTGAGGGTGGCGACATCCTTGACTATCCGAACCGGAAGGACCTCCGCCACGACGCCCTGCTCCCTGTTAGTCGACTTGTATTCAACGCTTAATGATAGTTCAGCGTTGGGGGAGGGGCGTCGAGAGGGCGATCGGCAGGCGGACCAGCCCGGCTGACGGGGTGATCACTGCGGTCACCGGGCGGTCGTGCGGCTCGGCCGGTAACCGGTCACGCAGCTCGTCGTCGTACAGCAGCGCGATCACCGGTACGCCCGGGGGGACCGTGGCCAGGGCTCGGTCGTATGAGCCGCCTCCTTTGCCGAGCCGAACTCCCCGCCGGTCCACCGCCAGCGCCGGGACCACGACCAGGGTCGCGTCGGCGAGGGCGTGCGGTCCCAGGCGGGGGCCGGTCGCTTCGGCGGTCCCTTTCGGCCCAGGCACCAATTGTCCCAGGTAGACCGCCCAATCCAGACTGAGATCGGGCTGGAGCACCGGCAGGATCAACCGGCCCGTGGGGGGTAGGTGCCGCGCCATCACCGCGGGCAGGTCCGGTCCGCCTGGTTCGCTCCCGACCGGCACGTACCCGGCCACGACCGGACCGTCGGTACTGGCCGGTAAGTCGGTCAGTAGTCCGGTGAGGACCGCCTGCAGGCGGGCGGCCGCGGCCATGCGGGCCGGCCCGGACCGCTGCCGGCGTGCCGCGAGTAAATCAGCACGTATCTCCGATTTATCCGCTTTTGCGGAAATTTGCTGACCGGAATCTGACATCTGGGACGCCTCATCAGGGCCGAGAACGTTGTGGCTGTGTGTAAGCATCGCATTCAGGGTGGTTTCCGCGCAGCCAACCAGTGACAGGGGGCACCCAGTGACGCTGCGTACCCGGCTGACCGTGGCGTTTGTCGCCGCTGTGCTGGGCCCCGCGCTGCTCGGTGCCGGACTGGTGGTCCACACTGCTCGCGGCCAGAGCGAAGAGCGCGCCGTCCGAGAGCTCACCGTCGCCGCCACTGTGGTCCGTACCGCCCTGACCGCCCGGTGCGATCAACTCCGCGCCAGCGCCGCGTTGCTGGCGGCACAGCCGACCAATCAGCGGGCGCAGCTCGCCACCCAGCTGGTCACCCACGAGCTGGCCAGCGTGGTCCAGATCCGGTCACCGCAGCGGTGGGCGCAGGTCACCGACGGCAGCCCACCCCGGCGGTGGGCCGACTGCGCCGCTGACGACCTCACCTCGGTCCGATATGGGGCGCTCGCCGCCCAGGCCCCGCTCGCCGCCGGGGGCGCCGTCTGGGTCGCCACCCCGGTGGACGCACAGACCGTCCATGAACTGGCCCACCTCGCCGGCGTGGAGGTCACCCTGCTCGGCGCCGGCCCCACCGATCCACTGCACAGCAGCGCGCCGGTCCCATCCGAGGTGGTCGCGGCCGCCGCCGACGTGGCCCCCGGAGAGATCGGCCGGACCGACTCGCGCTATGTGCTGCGGCTGGCGCCGGAGCGAGGGGCGCCGCTGCCGTTGCTGCTGTCCGTGCCTCGCCCCGCCCCGTCCGGCCCCCCGCCCGCCGCCGTCATCCTGGTGACGGCGGCCATCGTGGCCGCGGTGGCGATGGCCGGCTGGCTGGGACGGGGCGCCACCCGGCCATTGCGCGAGCTGAGCCGGGCCGCGGACCGGCTCGCCGCCGGTGAGCTGACCACCCGGGTTCCGATCCGTACGCGGGATGAGGCGGGCCAGCTGGCGGCCGCGTTCAACCGGATGGCCCAGCGCACCCAGGGACACGTGCGAGCGCTGCGCGCCGGTCGGGAGCAGCTGCGACAACAGCTGACGGTGTTGGGGAACATCCTGTCCAGCACCCACGACCTGGACCGGCTGCTCCGGGTGGTGCTGCACACCGCGCAGGCGACCACCGGTGCCCGGGCGGGCGCGGTGATGCTGATCGACCGCAGTACCCGCACCCTGGTCGGGCAGGCCACCGCCCCGGGCGACCGCAGCCCCGCCGATCAGCTCATTCCGATCCGGGTGCCGTTGGGGGAGGGGCTACTGGGTGGGGTGGCGGTGGCCGGGGCGGCGCAGCGCGGTCGGATCGGCCCGGCCGGACCGGTACCGCACCCGGAGGAGCCGGACTGCCGCACGTACCTGCTGGTCCCCATCACCGCCCCGGCCGGCGGTACGGTCCCGCCCGCCCCCTGGCCGGCCCCGCCCTCGGTGCGAGGAGTGCTGGCGGTGTACGACCGGTTCGGTGGGGACGACTTCGATGACCACGACCTCGCGGCGCTGCAGATCCTCGCCGGGCGGGTCGGCGCGGCGGTGGACAACGTCCGCATGCATCAGGAGACCCAACGGCTGTCGTTGACCGACCCGCTGACCGGACTGTGGAACTACCGGCACCTGCGCACCGCCCTGCGCCGAGAGGTGGAGCGGGCCAACCGATTCCACCACCCGCTGGCGGTGCTCTTGCTGGACCTGGACCGGTTCAAGTCGGTCAACGACCGCCACGGCCACGCGGCCGGGGACGCGGTGTTGGTCGAGTTCGCCGCCCGAGTCCGGTCGATGATCCGGGAAGTGGACGTACCGTTCCGGCACGGCGGGGAAGAGTTCGTACTGCTGCTGCCGGAGACCGACACCCGGGGGGCGACCGTGCTGGCGCAGCGGCTGGGGGCGGCGGTCCGGAGTACCCCGGTGGTGATCGGGACCCGCGGCGATGGCGCCGGCCGCATCGGGATCACCGTCACGGTGTCGATCGGGATCGCGGTCTACCCCACCCACGGTCGGCACCCGGAGGCGCTGCTGGAGGCGGCGGACGACGCCCTTTATCGGGCCAAAGCGGACGGCCGGGACACCTATCGGGTGGCCGCCCCGGTGGAACCGGAACCGTCTGACCGCCCCGACCAGCCCGGCCCGCTCACCGAAGCGGACACCCAGGAGCTGCCGATCCGGGGGGACGCACGCACCCCGGAGGACGCCCTACCTCGGGCCGGTGCGCACCAACCCGGGCCGGTCAGCCCAGCCGGTGGGGAATTACGTCAAGGTCCCGGGTCAGAAGGTTGACCATCGGCGGGGCGCAGCCGCCCAGAGCCGGTTTCGACGGCTAGTCTCCATGACATGTCCCCAGACCATGACGTCCGTCCTGCTTCCCGCACAGACGCCCGTCCGGTGACCGGTTCGGGACGTAGCGGGGTCCGGGCGACCAGCGCGGTGATCCCGGCGGCTGGGTTCGCCACTCGGTTCCTGCCCCTGACCAAGACCGTCCCCAAGGAACTGCTGCCGGTGGTCGACCGGCCGGTACTGGAGTACATCGTGGAGGAGGCCGCCGCCGCCGGCCTGGCGGATGTACTGCTGGTCACCGGGCGGGGCAAGACCGCGATGGTGGACTACTTCGACCGCCGGCCTGACCTGGAGGAGGTGTTGGCGGCCAAGGGTGACCAGGCCCGGCTGGCGGCGGTGCGCCGGCCGTCGGAGCTGGCCCGGATCTTCACGGTACGTCAGCACGAGATGCGGGGTCTGGGGGACGCGGTCGGCTGCGCCGAGACCCACGTGGACAACGAACCGTTCGCGGTCCTGCTGGGGGACGAGTTCATCGACCCCCGCGATCCACTGCTGCCCCGCATGCTTGACCTGCAGGAACGCACCGGCGGGATCGTGCTGGCGTTCCTGGAGGTGCCGGCGGACGAGGTCGACCGGTGGGGGATCGCGGCGGTCCAGCCCGCCGATCCCGCGCTCGGGGACCCGGAGTCCACGGTCGAGGTGACCGGACTGGTGGAGAAGCCGTCCCCGGAGGAAGCGCCGAGCAACCTGGCCATCATCGGCCGGTACGTACTGCCGCCGGGGATCTTCGATGCGATCCGTCGTACCCCACCCGGCCGCGGCGGGGAGATCCAGCTCACCGACGCGATGGCGCTGATGCTGGCCGAAGGCACCCCGGTGCACGGGATCGTCTACCGCGGGGTGCGCTACGACACCGGTGCCCCACTCGGCTACCTGCAGGCGGTGGTCCAACTGGCCTGCCAGCACGAGGAGCTCGGGCCGGTGTTCCGACAGTGGCTGGCTGACCAGGTAGCGGGGTGGACACCGGTCACGGCTGGAGGGCGCACTGGATGACCTCGACGGTCGAGGCTGGACCGGCGGCGGGGCGGATGCCGCTGGCCGACTATCTGGCCAGCGTGTTGCGCCGGATCCGGCCGCTGCCGCCGCTGGACCTCGACCTCACCCAGGCGTACGGGCACGTGCTGGCCGAGGACGTGTCGGCGCCGCACCAGACCCCGTCGTTCGACTACGCCGCCGTGGACGGGTACGCCGTCAGCTCCGAGGACCTGCTCGGCGCTACCCAGACGGTCCGGCTGTCGGTGATCGGTGACCTGACCGCGGCCAGTTGGCGGCCGGTGCGGTTGACCCCGGGTACCTGCTTCTCGGTGGCCGCGGGGGCCCCGTTACCGATCGGCGCCGACCTGGTGGTTCCCGCCGACTGGACCGACCAGGGGATGGCCGCGGTGGAGATTCACCGGGTGCCGAAGCGGGGCTATGGGGTACGACGGGCAGGTGAGGAGATCCCCGCCGGCACGGTGCTGGCCCGGGCCGGGTCCGTGGTGACCCCGGCGTTGCTGGCGGTGTTCGCCGCCACCGGGGTGGCACACGTGATCGTGCGGCCCAGTCCCCGAGTGGTGGTGATCGCCACCGGGGACGAGTTGGTGGACGCGGGCCGGGTCAGCCAGCCCGGACAGGTGGTCGACGTGACGTCGCACGCGCTGTCGGCCGCCGCCACCGAAGCGGGCGGGTACGCGTATCGCGTGGGGATCTGCGACGACGACCCCGAGGGGCTACGTGGTCTGTTGGAGGACCAGACCAGCCGGGCGGACCTGATCGTCACCACCGGCGGCACCGGCACCGGTCCGGGAGACATGGTGCGGCGGGTGCTGGCGCGCCGGGACGGGGTCCGCGCCGGGTCCGTCGCCTTCACCGACCTGGCGGTGTACCCGTGTGAGGTACTCGGGTTCGGTACCGTCGGAGTGGAGGAGGTGCCGATCATCTGCCTGCCCGGCGATCCGGGAGCGGCGATGATCGGGTTCGAGCTGCTGGTCCGGCCGGTGATCCAGCGCTTGGCCGGGGCCGAGCCGGTGTTTCGACCCAGCGTGCGCGGGCACCTGCTGGAGGCGGTCCAGTCTCCGCTCGGGCTGCGGGAGTTCCGTCCGGCGCAGGTGGTCGAGCGCCGCGGCGGTGGATACACCGTGCAGCCGCTGCCCGGCGGCCGTCACACGCTGGCCGGGTTGGCCTACAGCAACGGGTTGCTGGTACTCGGCGAGCGGGTGGGCGGCGCCGCTGCCGGGTCGAATGTGGATGTCATGCTGCTCGATCGACGGCGGTGATGATATGTGGCTGATAGACCCGGTCCATCCAGGATGGCCGGCGGTGCTGCGGGACGGGCCGGTGGTGCTGCGCCCATACCGCCGGCGCGACGCCGAGCAGTGGTCGGCGGTGCGGTGCGCCAACCAGGCCTGGCTGGCGCCGTGGGAGCCGAGCGGGTACGGCTCCTGGACCGAACTGAACTCGCCGACGGCGTACCGGCTGTTCTATCAGGATCTGCGCCGCTCGATCCGGGACGGCACCGCGATGCCGTTCGCGATCACCCTGCATGAGGGGGGTGAAGAGCGGTACGTCGGTCACCTCAGCCTGTCCAACATCACCCGGCGGGCGTTCGGCTCGGGCGCCGCTGGTTACTGGATCGACTCCGCGGTGGCCGGCCGGGGCATCATGCCCACCGCCCTGGCGTTGCTGGTGGATCACGCCTTCGGGCCAGGCGGGCTGCACCGGGTGGAGGTGAACATCCGCCCGGAGAACCGGGCCAGCCGCCGGGTGGTGGAGAAGCTCGGATTCCGCGAAGAGGCCTACCACCAGCGCTACATGTTCATCGACGGCGCCTGGCGGGACCACATTGGGTACGCGCTGACCGTGGAGGACGTGGCCCCCGATGGTGGGTTGCTCGCCCGCTGGCACCGCTACCAGGCCGCGCACGCGTGACCGGGGCCCCGTGCCGCTGGTCGGCTCGGGGTCCACGGTTGCTGGTCGGTGTCAACGCCCGAGTGGTCCGTCGGGCTTCCGACATCGTTGAGTCGGCGCGCCGCGTCAGTCGACCAGCGGGGCCGCCGTAACCTCACACATACGGCGGAATATCGCCGGCGGTCCGAAACCAGCGACAGGCAGGAGGGTGTGCGAGGTGCCGACGTCGGTGCTACTCGCCGTCCTCGCCGCCGCGGGGCTGTTAGCGCTCGCTCCCGCCCTGGTGCGCCGGTACGACGCGGCGGAACGGCTCGAAGCGGAGCGAGCCCGATCGACCGCGCGGGTGCTGTCCCGCACCCGCCGTAAGCGCACCGTGCCCGGTCGCCGGCCGATCAACCCGCCGTTGCAGTCGCTGCGGTCCGGCGGCGCCCAGCGGTCACTCGTCACTCCGGACACCGCCGACGCGGCGGAGGCGCCGGCCAGCGGGGAGCCGCAGCCCCTCACTTCGGAGCCGCTCGGGGAGGCCGCTGTTCCAGAGCCGGTCCCCAGTCGGGGGGAGGCGCACCCGAGCCCCCAGTCTCCCGATTCCGGTCGCGGCGGTCGGGAGCCGGGGCGGGGTGGTCGGCGGGAACGCGGGGCCCGGGAGCGAGCCGGCCGGGAGCGCAGCCGCGGGCGCCGCTCTCCCCGGACCCGGGTGGTCACCATCGCTCCCCGCTCTGCGCCACCGGCCCGACGCCGCCCCCGTACCTCTCCGGCGATCTACCGGCGCCGCCGGGTGCTGACGGCGCTGCTGCTGCTGAACCTGGTGAAGCTGGTGGGGGTGGTGGCGGTCGGCCCCGGGTTCTGGATCGGATTCGCCGTCACCGCCACCCTGCTGCTGGTGTATTTAGGATATTTGCGTCACCTGGCGGTGCTGGATCAGCGTCGGCGGCGCGTGGAGGCGCGGGAACGGGCCTGGCTGGCCGCCCAGCAGGCACAGGTACGCCGCGAGCAGGAACGCCGCGCAGCGGCCCGGCGCGCGGCCGCCCGGCGGATGGCGGAGCAGCGGGAGTCGCTGCGGCGGGCCGCCGACGGCTGGTCAGCCGACCCCACCGTTTCGTACCGGCGGGCGGCCGGTGACGACCACTGACGGGGCCTCGCTCGCGCCCGCCCCGCGCCACCTGCTAGAGTTGTCGCCGGCCATACGCCACCTCACCGGTGGTGTGGGCCACCCGGGGCGACCACGCCTCACGGGGCTGTAGCGCAGTCCGGTAGCGCACCTCGTTCGCATCGAGGGGGTCAGGGGTTCAAATCCCCTCAGCTCCACCGAAGCTCGGTTTATCTGCGGCAACGCCTCCCGTCACAGCGGCGAGGGTCCGAGCGTGTCCGGAGCCGCCAGGCATTCCAGTAGGTACTCCCACCCACTCATTGCCGCTCAACCCATCACTCCCCGGCGACGGTGATCCCATCGTGGCGAACACCACCGGCTAGCGGGCAGCGTTGGCGTCTCGCTGGGCGAGCTTGGCGAGCATCTCGTTGTAGGCGCGCAGCGCTTCACTCTCCCGACCCTCGGCCTCCGCCCGGTCCTCGGCGCGGTCGAGCCGCCGCTGCTCCCGTTCATCGGACCGGATCCACTGCACGATCAGCGCCGCGATCACGATCAGGCCCGGGACCTCACCGAACGACCAGGCGATGCCGCCGGCCACGTACTGGTCGTCGAGCGGGGTTGGTCCCCACGGCCGGGGCAGGGTGTTGAACCATTCCGCGGCGAACAGGCTGCGGGACGACATGATGACGATGCCGAGGAACGCGTGCATGGCCATCGACGCGAGCATCACCACCGCCCGCAGCGGAGGCGCGGGGCGTCCCCGCGGGGACGGGTCGACCCCGATCACCACCCAGAAGAAGAGGTACCCGGCGAGCAGGAAGTGCCCCATCATCAGCAGGTGCCCGGCGTGGGAGCGCAGCGCCAGCTCGAACAGGCCGGTCAGGTACATCGCGTACATGCTGACCATGTAGAACGCCAGCGCGAAGATGGGATGGGTGACGAACCGGCTCACCGGGGAGTGGAGCGCCGCGAGCAGCCACTCCCGGGGTCCAGGCCAGGCCGGGTCCTGCGCCGGTGACAAGGCCCGCAACGCCAAGGTGATCGGCCCACCCAGTACCAACAAGATGGGTACGGCCATGGTGAGCAGCAGGTGCTGCGCCATGTGGACCGAGAACAGGACCGGGCCGTACCGTGCCAGGCCGCTGCACGTGGCCACGATCAGCAGCCCGCAGCCGGCCAGGAAGAGCAGCGTCCGGCTCATCGGCCACTGGTCGCCGCGCCGGCGCAGCCGCCACACCCCGGCCGCGTACGCGACCGCGGCGGACAGCCCGGCGAGGATGAAGATCGGGTCGGGCAGCCACTCGGTGAACAGCCGCTCAAACGTCAGGGGCGGGGGCATCGGGTAGCCGAGCATGCCCATGGCGAGATCCCGCTCGGTCGTCCCCCGCGGGGCGGCGGTGCGGGACAGCGCCACCGCCGCCCCGAGCACCAGCCCGAACAGGACCAGCTCCACCGCGGTGACGGTGGCGAACCGGCGCCGGTCCCCGCGCCGCAGGGCCGGCATGGCGGCCCGGCGCTGCCACCACCCCACCGCGGCGATCGCGACGAGGATGGCGGTCTTCACCAGCATCAGTTGGCCGTACTCGCTGGTGACCAGCTGACTGAGCCGAGGTAGCCGGACGACCGCGGAGAGCAGACCGGAGCCCGCGACCAGGAGGAGGCAGACGGTGGCCAGGGGGGAGAACCGCCGGACCGCCGTAGCCAACTGGCCGGTGTTGCGGGTCCCCACCAGGACCAGCGCGAGCAGCCCGCCCGCCCACAAGGTGGTCGGCACGATGTGCAGCAACATGGTGGAGACCGCCACCTGGTGGTCTCCTTCGTCGGTGGTGTGGCTGGTGAACGCCGGCGGCATCATCGCCAGCAGCGCCAACCCCAGGGCGATCACCCCGCCGGTGGGGCGCAGCGCCACCCGGCTGATCACGAAGACCAGCGCGGCCAACCCACCGGAGAAGGCGAGCGCCTTGCCGTGGATGACGTCGGTGACGAAGCTGATCAGCGCGTTGACCGAGACCACCCGGTGGACCGGGGCACCGAGCAGATCGGAGAGGTGGAAGACCAGCGCCACCAGGCTGGCGATACACCACAGGAGGGCCGCCCAGCCGGAGGCGCGAAGCCGTCGGTAACCGATGCCGGACAGGCTGCCCGACTCATGGCGCGGCGACAGCACCACCGCCGCGAGCAGCAAGCCGATGGTGGCGACCGCGGCGAGCCGACTGACCAAGGTGGCGGTCGGCAGCGCCCAGGTGGTGACCGGCCCACCGTGCGGCAAGCCAGGCACCAGGGTGGGGCGGGCGCCCTTGCCGTACCACAGCAGCGCGACCAGGGCGATCGCCGCGGCCACCAGCCCGGCCACGGCGTACCGCCACTGAACGGTCCGCGGTTGTTGCCTCACCTCGCTCATCGCGCTCATCCCGCTCGGCGTCGGCGGATCAGGGCGTACCCGACCCCGACCCCACCGGCCACGAGCAGGGCCCCGGCGCCCACGACGAGCAGGGCGGGGTTCCCGCCACCGTCCGCGCCGGTGTCGGAGCCGGCAGCGGCCCCGGTCGAGTCAGTCGCGTCGGCCGCAGCGGTGTCCTCACCGGCCGACGGCGCGGAGCTGGGTGGGGTGTCCGTGTCCCCGTCCCCGGCGGCCACTGTGAACTCGACCGAGCCCTGAACCGGATGCCCGTCGAGGGAGACGACCCGGAACCCCACCGTGTACTCCCCGTCCGGCAGCGGCTCGAGGAAGGTCACGGTGGCCCGGGTGTGGTCGACCGCCAGCTCGGTGGCGGTGACCGTCGTCCCGTCCGCCCCGGTCACCACCACGGTGGTGTACTCCTCCCGAAGCGGCTCCACGAAGACCAGTTCCACCGTCTCCGGCGCGGTGGTCAGGGTCGCACCCGCCGGTGGATCGGACTCGATGAGCTGGTTGTGCGCGGCTGCGGGGGCGGCCGGGGCCAGCACGGCGAGCCCGACCGCGAGCGATCCGGCGGTGAGCCACCTGGCGAACCGACGCCCCAGCCCACTCCGGTTAACCCTCTGCGTCATCATGTTTTGATCTCACCCACCCACTCCGGCAATCTACCCGCCTAGTCGGCGCAGCGGCGACGGGGAGTTCCCGGCCGAGGCGGAGGCGTGGCGCTTGTCACGCCGATCGGCCTCCGCCGGCCCGTCGCCCGGCTCGTCGCGAGCCCGCCGCGGGTGAATCGCCGGCGGGGGCGGGTTACCCCAGCCCCACCTGGCTGAGCAGGGGAGCGAGCTCCACCGGTCGACCGCCGTCCTGGGCGGAGCGGCGGACCGCCTCCATCAGGCAGAGCGTCTCGATCCCCTCGACCAGGTCGGGGGAGTAGTCCGCCCCGGACCGCAGCGCCTCCGCGAAGTACTGGAGGTAGTTGGCGAACTCGCCGTAGTGCATGCCGTGTACTTCGTTGTTGAAGTAGTAGTGGCGGTACTCGTACAGCATGTCCTCCACCACCTCGGTGCCGTCCGGGGCGGTGTGCAGATAGCGCATGTCGTGGTATTGCGCCATGGACGTGCCCTCCGAGCCGTAGAGCACGCACTCGATCGAGTTACGGGCCCGGGGCAGTTCGTGCATGCCGTAGTGGCCGTAGGCCCGGCCGATCCGGCCGTCCGCGGTGAGCGCGTTCACCGAGTAGACGTCGAACGTCTGCAGGCCGTGTGCCCGGGCCAGCGCCGAGGTCATACCGACCGCCGACACCGAGGCGATGGGGCCGAGGTACCAGCGCAGTAGGTCCAGGGGGTGGCTCATCCCGAGATAGACCCAGTCGGTGCTGTCCACAATCCACGGTGCGCGGTTGTAGTACCAGTCCATCCGGTGGGTGTAGTGGGCCTCGACCACCTCGACCGTCCCGACCTCGCCGCGCTCGTAGGCGGCCCGCTGCCGACGGAACGATTCGAAGAACCGGGAGGACTGGCCGACCAACAGCTTGCGGCCGGTCCGCCGGGCGGCCTCCAGCACCTGCCGGGCGGTGTCGAGGCTGTTGACGATCGGCTTGGTGCAGACGACGTCCTTACCGGCTTCGAACGCGGCGATGATCTGCTCACCGTGCAGGTGGTCGGGGGTGTAGATCCCGACGATGTGCACGTCGTCCCGGGCGAGCAGCTCGGCGTACGAGGTGGTCATGGCGACCCCGGGCGCGTCCGCCCCGACCGCGGCGAGCAGCTCGGGGTCGAGGTCGCAGCCGATCACCGGGCGGACGTGCCGGGTGCGGTACGCGGCCAGGAGGGCGGTACGTCCTTCGCTGAGGCCGACCACTCCCAGGCCGAACCGTTCGGATTCCGGTACCGAGTCGTCGACCGGGTAGGAGTGGACCCCTCGCGCGACCCGTGGGAAGTAGCTCAACTCTCCTCCTCGATGCGGTGAACGGTGGCCCAGACATTGCGGTGGGCGTCGAGGTCACGGGCCTGCTTGCGGGCCTCGACCAGATCCAGCGCGAGCGTGGCGATCTCGTACGCGCGGAGTTCGACCGCCACCCGGGAGGTGCCGTTCGGCCCGGAGGTGACCGGTAGCGGGGCCTGGATCTCGCCGAGCGCGCTGGTCCGCCACGCCTGGGCGACCGTGCCGTCGATCACCAGCTCGGCGGTCCCGGCCTCCCCGGTGAACTCGACCAGCCGTGCCAGCACCGGCCGGTCCACCCGGGTGCTGACGTGTTCGGTCATCCCGGCGGCGGCGTAGCCGGTCTCCCGGAACAGCGCGGTGAGCACCGCGCCGGAGTGGCCGGTCAGCTGGGCCTGGGAGAAGCTGGCCGGCAGATCCCCACCGTCCCGGTCCGGCCGGCGGACCAGCACGGGCCGGGTGAACTCCTGCGCCAGCCGCCAGCGGGTAGCGTGGTCGAGGCCGTGGTGGACGAACACCCGCATGCGGGCGTGCAGCTCGGGCACGAAGTGGTCCTCGTCCCACGGGTCGTACATGGACAGGACGTTCCACATCCCGCGTTCGGCCCGCAGGAAGCCCTGGCTGCCGTCGTGCAGCCACAGCAGGCCCGCCCCGGTTTCGTCCAGCAGGTCCACCAGCTGCAGCCCGGTGAACGGATCGACCACGGTTTCGAACACCTGGGGGGAGGTCATCCAGTCCCCGGTGGGGTACTTGCGCTGGTAGCGGCCCCGACCGACCACCGGGGTGACCGCGTAGGGGGTGTCGTGCAGCAGGGTGTGCACGGCCAGGTCCGGCTCGATCAGCGTCATCAGGGAGGCGTGGTGGCGTCCGTCCGGCCGGACCAGCGCCTCGGAGGTGAAGGTCAGGTCGACCGCGTCCCGCTCCGGAGCGAGCGAGACGGTCAGCCGCACCTCGTCCCCGGCGGGGGAGCGGTGCACGACCACCACCCGGTCACCGTCCACCTGGGTGGACACCGGGGCGAACCACTCCTCCTGTCCGTCGCGTTCCCGGCGCAGGCGGCCGAGCCCGTGGGGGCCGCACCCCAGGCCGTTGATGGCGCTGACCACACCCCGGGCGCGGTCCACACTCACCCGGAACTCACCCCGGGTCAGGGTGATCTGCTGGTCGGTCTCCTCCACCGTCACCGGGGTGACCGCAGGTTCGTCCCCGGTGAGCACGGTGTAGCCGGCGGCGGGCACCTCGACGAGGCGGCCGTCGACCACCGCGGGCCGCGCCCACCCGAGCGGGTTGACCACCACGGTCCGGCCGGCGGGGCCGGAGCTGCGATCGGCGATGAGGGTGACGGTCCGGTCGAGGACGTGGTCGGCGAGGGTCTGGCCGCGCTGAAGTCCGGCGTAGCCGATGTGGCCGCACAGCCCTTCGCATTCATCGTTGTCGTGGTGTTGGAAGGCGAGCAGCTCCCGCCACCCCTCCTCCAGTTCCCACACCGGATAGACGTCCCAGTGCGGGTAGGGGCGGCCGAACCGGCCGGCCATCACCGACACCGTCTCCGCGGACAGCAGGGTCTGCTCCGCCTCCCGGCTGCGTCGGTGGCCCCGGTCGCCGTTCTTGCCCAGGCTCATGCCGTGGAAGACGTCGTCCATGGTGTAGCGCCGGACTTCGGCATGCTCCCGGATCGCGTCCAGCACCTCCGACACGGTGCCGAACGTCAACTCGATGCCGGGGGTGGCGCGCAGTTCCCGCACCCCATCGACCAGGAGTTCGGAGCGGCACATCCAGTCCGGAGAGGGCAGCAGCTCCAACCACTGCTGGATCACCGGGGCGGGGGAGGTGCGCAGGAGCGGGTGGGACTGGAGGGCGGCGAAGTCTTCCGGCCACTGGTGCAGGTTGAGCGGGCCGCGGGGCAAGGTCAGGATCCGGGTGCCGTCGAGCCCCTCCCACCAGATCGCCGGCAGTTCCTCACTGGGGACGTGCGGAGTGTGCCAGGTCCACTGGAAGAACAGGGACGCGTACTCGTAACCGGCGTGCACCAGCATCTGCGGCAGCTGCGGGAAGAAGGCGAACTCCTCCTCCCAGAAGGTGCGCGGCCGCACCCCGAGCAGCCGGTGCACCGCCCGCACCCCGTAGGTGAGCTGCCGGATCGCCGACTCACCGTGGTGGAACAGCAGGTACGGCTGGGCGTAGGTGGCGCCGACGATCTCCACCTCGCCGGCGTGCACCGCCTTGCGCAGCTCGGCCAGCGCCGCGGAGTCCTCGGCGGCCATCCGCTCATAGCCGATCCCGTCGAAGTTGAGGTTCCCCCGGGCTCCGGTTTCCGCGTTGAACCGCAGCATGTCGCGGACGGAGGAGCCGAGCACCTCGTACCCCCACAGCCACTGCATGTCCACCCAGTGGAAGTGGTTGCCGTAGGTGTACCAGACTTGTCGCTTCACTTACCTGCTCCCGCTGTCAATCCGGCGATGATGCGCCGCTGGCCGAAGACGACCAGCAGGATGACCGGCACGATCATGAACATGGAAAGGGTGCTGAGCAGGTCCCACGGGCGGGAGGCGGTGCCCGCCGTGACCTGCGTGAGCTGAGTCAGCCCGATGGTCAGGGTCCGGGTCTGCGTCGAACTGCTGAAGACCAACGGGTAGAACAGCTCGTTCCAGGCGGTGATGACGTTGACGATGAACAGGGTGACCAGCGCGGGTTTCAACAGTGGCCAGATCACCAGGTAGAGCATCTGGGGAAAGGTGGTGCCGTCCAAGTGCGCGGCCTCTTCCAGCTCCACCGGGATCTGCTTCAGGAACGAGACCATCAGCCAGACGGTCAAAGGGATCATGAGGCTGGCTTGGAGGAGTATCAGTCCGTACTTGGTGTCCACCAACCCGAGCTGGTTGTAGAGCTTGAACAACGGAATGGTGGTGGCGATCTGCGGCAGTGCCATGGTGAGCAGCAGCACCAGCAGGACCAGGTTGCTGCCGCGGAACCGTAGTCGCGCGAACGCGTACGCCGCGAAGAACGCCAGCGCGACGGTCAGCGCGGAGGAACCCACCGCGAAGATGGCGGAATTGCGGAAATATGTCCACAGTGGGATCTGTTCGGCGGTGCGCTGGATGTTGTCCAGGGTCGGATCGGTGGTGAAATAGGTCGGCGGATCGGACAACAGCTGTCCCGGAGGTAGGAACACGGACAGCAGGATCCAGTAGACCGGTAGCCCGAACACCAGCGCGAACACCGCGAACCCGGCGTAGGGGCCGCCACGAGCCAGCAGTCTGCGGATCACAGCTCCACCTCCGTGCGCCGGAACCAGCGCAGGGCCAGCACCCCGACCGCGAGGACGATCAGGAACAGCAGCATGGCCAGGGCCGAGGCCCGCCCGTACTCCAGCCCGATGAAGGCTTCCTGGTACGCCAGGTAGGGCGCGACCTGGGTGGCGGTGCCTGGGCCACCACCGGTCATCCCGAAGACGGTGTCGAACGTGCCCAGCTGGAAGATCGTCATGAACACGCCCATGGTGATCAGCAGCGGGGTCACCAGTGGCAGCACCACGCTCCACATCGTGCGGAACCAGCCGGCCCCGTCCACCTTCGCCGCCTGGTACAGCTCCGCCGGCACTCCCTGCAGCCCGGCGAGGATCACGAAGGCGATGAACGGCACGTTCCGCCACACGTTCGCGATGATCACCGCGGCTTGGGCCGGCAGCGGACTGGTCAACCAGTCGATGTCGATCCCCACGAACCCGAGGAGGTGCGGCACGATCCCGAATCCGTCGGAGAAGATGAACCGGAACCCCAACGCCGACACCACCGCCGGGATCGCCCACGGGATCAGCGCGACCGCGCGGGCCAGGCCGCGGAGCTTGAAGGTGGCGTTGAGCAGCAGCGCCAGCGCGAACCCGAGTACCAGTTCCAGCAGGGTGGACACGCCCGCGAACGCGATCGTGAACAGCAGCGCCTGTCGCGCCACCCGGTCAGTCAGCAGGGCGGTGTAGTTCTCCAACCCGATGAATTCGGCGGTGGCCTGGTAGGCGCTGTCGTTGGTGAAACTGGTCCACGCCGTGGCCAGGAACGGATAGATCGAGGTGAAGAGGCGCAGCAGGAGCGCCGGCGCGATCAGCACCGCGGCGAGTAACCACACCTTGCGGGGCAGGGACAGCCAGCCGAGGAGGCGGGCTATCCACCACCGCCACTCGACGGTGCGGAGGGCCGCGCCGACGCGGTTTCGCGTCGGCGCGGTTCCGACGGAATCCATGACAGAGGGGTCCTTCCAGAGGGTCAGGAAAGGTCAGCGATCCGCTCAGCTCCCTCGGCCAGGGCGGCGTCGAGGTCCAGCTGACCGGACAGGTACGCCTGGCCGACGTCGTCGATCACGGTCTCCGCCCGCGCCGCCTGCGGGTGGTACGGGCGGGGAGCGATGTGGTTCCCATCGGCGTACTCCTGCAGGGCGGCGATGAGCGGGGAGTCCGCCATCGCCTCCATCACGCTGGTGCGGGCGGTGACGAAGAACGAGGTCGCCTGCGCGAGCCGGACCGCCACCTCCGTGGAGGTCATGAAGTTGATGAACTTCTTGGCCTGCTCCTTCTTCTTGCTGGCCGTCGGGATCGCGTAACCCCAACCGCCGGCCCAGGTCTTCGCTCCGCCCGATCCGGCCGGCGGCGGCGCGATCCGCACCTTCTCCGGGGCGTACCAGTCGGAGTTACCGGCGGCCACCCCGTCGAAGAACGGCCACTGGCGCATGGACAGCAGCTGGTCCTGCAGGTAGGCCGCGTTGAGCTGGTCGTAGGTCCAGGTGAGCATGTCCCGTGGGGCCAGCTCCCGGTCGATCAGCTCCTTGGCGAACTCGAACGCCTGCCGGGTGCCGTCGTCGAAGCGGTACAGGTCGCCGCCGGCCTGCGCGGTCAGGTAGGCGAGGTAGACGAAGGTCAGCCCCGGCTTACTGGCCGCGTCGGCCATCGCGTACATGCCGGTCTCCCGCTTGATGGTGGTGCCGATCGACACCAGCTCGTCCCAGGAGGTCGGCACGACCAGGTCGTGCGCGGCCAGCACGTCCTCGCGCACCCAGTAGTACCCGACGTCCCAGTTGTGGTAGACCCGCAGGGTCTTGCCGTCCTTGACGTTCCAGGTGTTCATCGCCTCGGTCATGCCGGGCGTCAGGTCAGCGGCCAGGTCCGCGGGCAGCGCGTCGTCCAGCGGCTCCAGCCAGCCACCGGCGATCAGCGCGGCGCCGGCGGGGTCGTCGACGTCCACCACGTCGTAGGGGGTGCTGCCGGAGTTGAACGCCGGCACCAGTTGGGTGAGCAGGTCCTGCCCGGACGCCGGCCCGCCCTCCAGCCGGACCGTGATGCCGGTCTCCGCGGTGAATTCGTCGATGATCGGGCGGATGGCGTCGTGCGCGAACGCCTGCACCGCGTACACGATCGTGTTCTCGTCATCACTGGCTGACCCGTTGCCGCAGGCGGCCAGAGCGGGACCGAACGCGGCGGTGCCGACACCGAGGGCGGATAGCCGCAGGAAATCACGGCGGTTGATCGGACGGGACATGAGGGGAACCTCCTCGTTAGAACGTCACTCCCGCAACCAGCACGGCGTTGGCGTACGGGGTGCATTCACCGGTACGGACAATCACGTGGGCACGACGGCTGAGCGCCTTGAGTTCTTCGTGGTCGACGGTGCGGGTAGGGAGATCGGCGCACAGCCGCTTCAGAGTCGCGTCGGCGGGTGAGTCAGCGGACTGGGCCGCTATCACCACTTCGTCCACCGTCAGGCTCGCCAGCACCGTCTCCAGCACGGCGGCGAACGACGGTACGCCCGGCGTCAGGCTCAGGTCGATGAGCGGGACCCCGGCCGGGATCGGAAGACCGGCGTCGGCGACCACGACGAGGTCGGTGTGGCCGGCGCTGGCCAGCGCGCGCAACAACGCCGGATTGAGGATTCGATGATCACGCAGCATCAGCCCGCGCCTCCACAGTCCTGGGTCTTCGGTCGGCGAGTGGGTGGTGGGGTGGGGCGCGCGCCGGCACGGGTGACCGCTTCAGCGCCGGCGGCCACTCCCGCCGCCACCGCCTCGGCCAGGTCAGCCTCGGTGGCCAGCGCGACCGCGAGCGCCCCTACGAAGGCGTCACCGGCCCCCACCGTATCGACGACTTTTACTACTGGTGCCGGGCAGTGGCCGGCGTCACCTGCGGGTTCGGCATATACCGCCCCTTCTGCTCCGAGGGTCACGATCACCGTTCCCTCGATGTGGGACGCGGCGGCCGCCGCCTGCTCCGGGGTGCGGACCGCGGTGCCGAAGACCGCCTGGGCCTCGGTCTCGTTGACCACCAGCACATCGATCGCGGCCAGCATGTCCGCGTCGAGCGCCTGGGCCGGGGCGGCGTTGCACACCAGTCGGGCGCCAGCGGCGCGAGTCGCCCGGGCCAATGTGGTCACCGCCGTCATCGGCACCTCGAGTTGGCAGAGCACCACATCGCTGGCGGAGAGCCCGGCCACCGCACGGTCGGCATCGGTGGCGTCCACCGCGGCGTTGGCGCCCTGCGCCACCGCGATCATGTTTTCCCCGGTCTGGTCGACCAGGATGAGGGCCATCCCCGAGGGCACGGTCGGATCCACCCGTACCCCAGCGATGTCGACCCCGGCCGCCTGGAGGTCGGCGCGCATCCGCCGTCCGTCGTCGTCGTCACCCACCCGGCCCACCATCCGGACCCGGACCGGGGCGGCCCAGGCCTGGGCGTACCAGGCGGCAGCGACCGCCTGGTTGGCGCCCTTGCCGCCGTGGTGCCGCTGCACCTGGCCACCCAGCACCGTCTGGCCAGGCTGGGGCAGGGTGGGCACCGGGAGCACCAGGTCAGCGTTGAGGCTGCCGAACACCACGATGTCAGGCACGGGACTCCTCTACGCGAGTACGGGAAGTGGGGTGGGTGGCCGCGGGTGGGTCACCGGGGGGTGGGCCGGTGCTGTCCCGGATCACCAGTGCGGTGTCGAGCGTGACCACGTCCGCCGGGGGTTCCTGCCCGGCCAGTCGGTCCAGTAGCAGCTCGGCGGCGCGCTGCCCGAGCGCGAAGATCGGCTGGGCCACGGTGGTGAGGGTCGGGGAGGTGTAGGCGGCGAGGTGAATGCCGTCGAACCCGATCACGCTCACGTCCTGCGGGACCCGGATGCCCTGCTCCTGGAAGCTGGCGAGCAGCCCGATGGCGGTGAGGTCGTTGGCGGTGAAGACGGCGGTGAACCGCCCTCGCTGCCGCGCCAGCACCCGGCCCGCGGCGAACCCGCCGTCCTCCTGGAAATCGCCGGGGACGACCAACCGTTCGTCCGGCTCGATGCCGGCGGCGCGCAGCGCGTCCTCCCAGCCGGCGCGCCGCTGCGCGCTGACCGGCACATGCTCCGGACCGGTCACGTGGGCGATGGCCCGGTGGCCCAGGCGGAGAAGGTACTCGGTCGCCTGACGGGCCCCGGCCCGGTGGTCGACCGCGACCAGGGTGGATTGCGGCACCGCCACCGCGCGGTCCATCACCACCACCGGCAGGCCGGCGGCGGCCTCGGCGAAGCGCTCCCCGGGGAGCGCCCCCGCCACCAAGATCACCCCGTCGACCTGTTTCCGGCGCAGCATGGCCAGGTCGCGCAGGGCTTTGTCTTCGTCGTCGGCGTTATGACATAGCAGCAGCAGGTGGCCGCGCTCGTCGGCGACGGTCTGCACTCCTTTGACCAGCTCGGGGAAGAACGGGTTGGTGATGTCGGGGAGCAGCAGCGCGATGGTCTGGGTGGCCTTCCCTACCAGGCTGCGGGCGAGGTCGTTGGGCTGGTAGCCGAGCTCCGCCGCGACTTCCCGCACCCGCCGGCGGGTCTCGGGGGAGACCCGGGAGCGGTCGTTGAGGGCGCGCGACACCGTGGCGATGGAGACCCCGGCGCGTTTCGCGACGTCGTAGACCGTCACCATCGTTGCTCCTTCACCCGGGCTGGTGCTGTCCATCCGGTTGCGTAAGCGCTTTCGCAATGCGTAAACGCTTACGCAGGTGTGGTGCCAGACGATAGGGGGTACCGCCGGCTGCGTCAACTCGGATGATGACGCTGAAAGGGCTCGATAGCGCGCGATCGGGCGCGCATCACCCGGTGGCCAGCCTGGTCAGGTGGCGGTCATCGATCGGTGCGTCGGCAGGACTCGCCGTCAGCTGCCCGGGATGGGCCACGGGAGCATGGCAGCATAACGGCATGGCGGAGTGGACGGTACGGCGGAGCGGGCCAGCGGGTTGGGGCAGCCCTAGCGAGCAGACGAACCGCTGGCTACTACGGGCCCGGGACGCGATCGACCGCGACTTCGCCAAGCCGCTGGATATCCCGGCCCTGGCCCGCATCGCGCTGTTGTCAGAGGCGCACTTCATCCGGTCGTTCCGCGCGGTCTTCGGCGAAACCCCCATCGTTACCTGCAACGGCGCCGCATCGAGCGAGCAATGGCGCTTACTGCGGCACACCGACCGTACGGTCACCGACATCTCGCTGGCGGTCGGGTTCCACAGCCTCGGCACCTTCAGCCGCACCTTCCAGGCCATCGTCGGGGAGTCCTCCTACGGCCTATCGTCGCCGGTCCGCACCGCTGCCGGTGTCGGTTCCCAGCTGTTTCGTCCAGACCTGGACTCGACCCGAGCAGTTTTGGATAAGCCCGAAGCCCCCTGATCGCCGTAACGTAACCGGCATGTTCCAGACGATCACACATTCCGGGATCTTCGTGCTGGATCAGGACGAGGCGCTCGACTTTTACGTCGGCAAACTCGGGTTCGAGGTCCGCGCGGACGTCGACCTCGGCTTCATGCGGTGGCTCACGGTAGGCGTGCCCGGGGATCCACCGGGAGATCCTCCTGGAGGTGCCGGGGCCGCCGGTCGATGAGTGAGGAGGCCGCCGTCCAGGTCCGCGACGCGCTCACCAAAGGCGCGCTGGGGCTGGCGTTCATCCTGACCACCGACGACTGCCACAAGACGTACGAAGAGCTGCGCGGCAAAGGGAGTGGAGTTCAGCCAGGAGCCCACCGAACAGCCCTACGGCATCGACTGTGCGTTGCGGGACCCATTCGGCAACCACATCCGCATCACCCAGCCCCCACCCAGATGGGCGAGATCGCCGAGAGGTGCGCGCCGGGGAGAGGGATGCAACAGGCCACCGTCACCGCCGGTGCGTCGGAGGGGGCCGCCCGGGCCTCCCGGCTGGCGGCGGCGAGGGTTTCGGAGGCGCACCCGGGCGAATTTCGTCACGGTAAGCCTTGTGGGATTGCGTATGGAGGCATCGCCGACCCCGTACGGTTTTTCCGTGATGGAAGTACTCGAGGCGGCGATCACGTCGCCATGGGCATACCTGGCGATCGTGGTCGTGGCTCGCGGTCGACGCTTTCTTCCCGATTGTGCCGTCCGAAACCTGGTGATCACCGCCGGGGTGTTCGCGGCTCAGGGTGAGCCGGCGTTGGTACCGGTGATCCTGGCCGCGGCGGTCGGCGCGTTCATGGGCGACCATATCTCCTATCAGATCGGACCAGTGGCGGTGGTGCGTTGCTGCGCGTGCGCACCCGGGCACCAGACGCCACGCCGCCTTCGACCTGGGCTCGGCGCGCCCTCGCGCTGCGGGGTGGGCTGCTGCTGGTGGTGGCGCGCTACCTTCCGGGTGGCCGGACCGCGCTGACGCTGACCATGGGGGCGGTGGGCTACTCCCGCCGCAAATTCGCGTTCTTTGACGCGCCCGCGGCCGGCTCCTGGGCGATCTACTCCACCATGATCGGCTATTTCGGTGGGGCGGCGTTCGAAAATGACTGGCTCAAGGGCCTGATCTTCGGGCTGGGGGTGGCGGGTGCCATCACGGCGCTGGTGGAAAATCGTGCGGTTTATCCGCCGCCGGATGGCGACCGCCGGCGGACAGACTCATAACCGGCGCCGCCGCCGGGGGTCGAGCCGTCAGTCCCTTCATCTGTCCTTCCTTCACCGTAAACCGACAGCGATGTGGGCAGGACATCCCCCGCCTCCGCCGCAGTCCCCGCCTCCGCACCAGCGTTGGTCACGCCGGCCGCCGAGCCACCTTCCGCGCCACCGCTGATCACGGGCGATTCCCTCGCGGAAGGTCACGGCCACCACACGCGCCACGCGTGGTGCCCCCGAGATCTCCCGCTTCCTTCACCTCGCCGCTCAGAGGATCACCGCGCGGGCGAACGCGCCGATGAGGGTGATATCGACTAGTAAGTCGAAGTGGGCAAAACACGCGGTGGCGGGTAGGTAGGAAAGGAGGTCTCCCCCACCGGTGGTCGTGACCCCCTGATGGTGAGTACGCCGGGGTGCGTCACTGCCCTTGACCGGCGCCGGTGGAGATCGCCTCAGCCTTCCTGCCTGCACCTGCTGGCTCTCCTGAGGCTGCCGGATGCGGTAGTTGCGGGCCGGGTCGCGGCAAGGGGCGGTTCTGCCGGCGTTGCCGGTAGGAACCGGGTCAGCATGCGAAAATAACTCACATCCGTCGAGCGGTACATCATTCGCACACGCCTGGGGGAGCCAGTGGGGATCCGGAGTCGCGCCGTGGTCGCGTTAGTGCTGGTCGCCAGCCTGACCGCCTGTACCGGGAAGGGGCGCGGTTTGCTGGACCCCGACCCCGCCCCCACCACACCCGCGCCGCCGCCGGTCGAACTGACCGTCACCCCCGCCCCGGGAGCACCGACGTCCCCCTCTCCACCGAGATCGAGATCGACGTGTCCGACGGTGAGGTCACCGCGGTGACCCTGGTCGGAGAGGACGGCGACACCGTCACCGGCGCGATGCGCGAGGACGGCAGCTCCTGGGTGCCGGACCAGCCGCTGACCCCGGAGACCACCTACATCGCCAGCGTCACCGCCACCGGTCCGCAAGGGCAGCAGACGACGGTCGAGACCACGTTCACCACCATGTCGGCGCCGACGAACCTCACCCACACCGGGCTGTACCTGTTCGACGGGGAGGTCTATGGCGTGGCGAATGCCGGTGGTGGTGGAGTTCGTACAGCCGGTGCCGGAGGCGGCGCGCGCGGACGTGCAGCGGCGGATGTTCGTGCGCACCGACCCGCCGCAACCGGGAGTATGGAGCTGGGTACCCGACGGCCGCCAGGCGTTCTACCGGGCCCGGGACTACTGGCAGCCGGGCACCACCATCGACGTGCGCATCGCCCTCGGCGGACACCCCACCGGCGACGGCCGGTATGGCGACACCGACCGGCGGGCCACCGTCACCATCGGTGGGGAAACCCGCATGGAGGTGGACAACGCCACCAAGCAGATGTCGGTGTACGTGGACGGCCAGTTGATCCGACAGATGCCGGTGAGCCTCGGTAAGCCCAGCACCCCGTCCTCCTCCGGCACCATGGTGGTGATGTCGAAGGAGCGGGAGACGGTCTTCGACACCTACGACGAACTCGGGCCGGAGGAGGGGTACCGGGTCGACATCGAATACGCGATGCGGTTGACCTGGGGCGGCGAGTACATCCACGCCGCGCCCTGGTCAGTAGCTGACCAGGGGGTCCGTAACGTCTCCCACGGGCTGCGTGAACCTGTCCACGAAGAACGCCGCCTGGCTGTTCAGCATCGCCAAGATCGGGATCCGGTGACCGTGACCGGCACCGAGGGTGGCGCTCAGCCACGGCAATGGGTGGACCGCCTGGAATCTGAGCTGGGAGGAGTTCATCGCCGGTAGCGCCTAGCCGGTGCCGGTGGAGCTGCGCTGACGCAAGGCACCGGCGTGGCCTCGCCGGCGCGGGCGCCCGACGAGGCCCGGTCAGGCCGGACCGGCCTCCTGCACCACCTCGAACTCCAGCAGGGTGGCGCCGGTAGCCACCGGCCGGCCTTGGCCGCCGTGGGCCTGACGGGCCGGACCTTCCGCCCAGGCCCGATACGCCTCCTCGCTCTCCCACTTCGTGTAGACGAAATAGCGAGTCTCCCCGGCCACCGGGCGGAGAAGCTCGAACCCCAGGAACCCGGGGGTCTTCTCGACCTCACCCCGGCGGGCGGCGAACCGCCGCTCCAGTTCCGGCCCCGCCCCCTCTGGCACCTCGATCGCGTTGATCTTGACCACTGCCATGTCCCGACCTTACCGCTGCGGGGAGGGCCCGGACTCTGGTTCGTCGCCAGGGTCGGATTTGACCGCGACCACCGCCTCCACCATGCCGAGCAGCCGGCGCCGGCGTTCCACGATCTGCAGCCCCGCGGCGGGCAACAGCAGCACCGGGCGCCGGGTCAGGTGTTCGCCGCTGGTGCGGATGGTGATCCGCTCCAGCAGCCACTGTCCCGCCCGGATCGGCCACCACGAGCTGACGACGTGGTCCAGCAGCAGCAAGCGCCCACCGGGGCGTAGCACCCGGGCGAGCTCCGCCACCGTGGTCGGCAGGTCGGGGATGGCGCACAGGCCCAGCGTGCAGACCACGGTGTCGAAGCTGTCGGAGGCGAGCGGAAGCGCGCCCGCGTCGGCCTGCAGCAGCGCTACCTCGTGCCTCAGGTCGGCGGCCCGCCGGGCGGCGACCGCGAGCATGCCGGCGCTCAGGTCGACGCCGACCACGGTGACCCCGGGTGGGTAGTGCGCCAGGTTGCGTCCGGTGCCGATGGCGACCTCCAGCACCCGCCCGGTGGCACGCTCGGCCAGCCAGGGCCGTTCCCCGCGCAGGAAGAGTCGCTCCACCGAGTCCGCGCCCTGGTCGTACCGGGGCGCCATGGTGTCCCAGACCTGCTGGGCACGGGCGGTGGATGGTTCATCTCGCACCCCACCAGTCTCCCCGAATCAGTTACGCCGGTCGCCCAGGCCGGTAGCGGGTCAGCCCATCAGGACACACCAGGCTGTGTGGCCGGCGGCCATTGGTTGCTCCGCGTCGCGCTCGTACCGTGAGGCGCCATGACGGCGACATCTCTGTCAGAGCCGGTGGTCGCCCTTGACCTGACCGGCCGGACCGCGTTGGTCACCGGGGGCGGCAGTGGAATCGGGTTGGCGTGTGTGCGCCGGTTGGCCGCCGCCGGGGCACGGGTGGTGGTGGTGGACCGGGACGCGGCGGCCGCCCACGCCGCGGTGGCGGGGATCGAGGCGGAGGCGGTGGTGTGTGACCTCGCCGATCCCGAACAGGTCGACGCTCTGCCGGACCAGGTCGACGTACTGGTCAACAACGCCGGGATGCAGCACGTGGCGGCGGTGGCGGAGTTCCCGCCGGAGCGCTTCGAGGCGCTGCAGCAGGTCATGGTGACCGCGCCGTTTCGGTTGATCCGCCGGATCCTGCCCGGCATGTACACCCGTCGATGGGGGCGGATCGTGAACATCTCCTCGGTGCACGGGCTGCGCGCCTCACCGTACAAATCGGGGTACGTGGCGGCCAAGCACGCCCTGGAGGGACTGAGCAAGGTGGTGGCGCTGGAGGCGGCGCCGTACGGGGTGACCTGCAACTGTGTCAACCCCGGGTACGTGCGTACCCCGCTGGTCGAGGGACAGATCCGTGCCCAGGCCGCCCAGCACGGGGTTCCTGAGTCTGAAGTGGTGGAACGGATCCTGCTCGCCCGCTCGGCGGTCAAACGATTGCTGGAACCGGCGGAGGTGGCCGAGGTGGTGGCCTTCCTGTGCACCCCGGCGGCCGGATTCATCACCGGTAGCGCGATCGTGATGGACGGTGGCTGGACCGCGCACTGACCCCGACTCGGCAGAATGGTCGGCATGGCAGGCGATCCTGCCGCGCCGACCCCCGCGGCGCGGTTCCTGGAGCTGCTGGCCGCGGAGGCCCCGGTCGAGGAGTTCGAGCGGGTGGCGGTGGCCGCGCGCCAGGCGGGTGGGTCCGCCGCCGAGCTGGCCGCCGTGGAGCGGGACCGGCTGGTCGCGCTGCGGGTGCGGGCGCTGCTGGAGCACCGCCGTCGGCGGGAGGCGGAGCTGTCCGGCCTGTTCGACACCGCCAGCGACCTGGCCAGGTTGCGGGATGTGGACGAGGTGCTGCGGGCGATCGCACGCCGGGCCCGGACCCTCCTCGGCGCCGACGTGGCCTACCTGACGCTGCACGACCCGGAACGCGGCGACACCTACATGCGGGTCACCGACGGGTCGATCTCGGCCCGGTTCCAGGCGCTCCGGCTGCCCATGGGGGCAGGCCTGGGTGGGTTGGTGGCGCAGACCGCCCGCCCGTACGCCACCGCCGACTACCTCTCCGATCCCCGGTTCGACCACCAGGACGAGATCGACGCCGGGTACGGGAGGAGGGGTTGGTGGCCATCCTCGGGGTGCCGCTGCAGCTCGGGGAGCGGGTGTTGGGGGTGTTGTTCGCCGCCAACCGTTCCCCGCGGCCGTTCCATCGCCAGGAGGTGGCGCTGTTGGTGTCGCTCGGAGCCCATGCGGCGGTGGCGTTGGACAGTGCCCGGCGGCTGGCCGAGACCCGAGCGGCGTTGGCGGAGCTGTCCGCGGCCAACGAGACGATCCGGGCCCACAGCGCGGACGTGGAGCGGGCCGCGGCCGCGCACGACCGGATGACCGCGGTGGTGCTGCGCGGCGGCGGGGTGGAGGACGTCGCCGCGGTGGTGACCGAGGTGCTCGGGGGTGGGCTGGTGGTGCTGGAACCCGACGGCCGACCGTTGGCCTCGGTGGGACCGTCCCCCGCGGTGACGTGGACGCCGGAGGAACTCGCCGCGGCGGTGGCTACCGCCCGCGCCTCGGAGCGGGGAGTGCATCCGATCGGGGTCGGTCCGGCGCGGCGCTGGGTGGCGGCGGTGGCGGCCGGCGGGGAGGACCTGGGGGCGTTGATCTGGGCACCGCCGGTCGATCCGGACCAGCCGGCGGGTGAGATCAGCGAGTCCGATCAGCGGATCCTGGGCCGGGCGGCGGTCGTCACCGCGCTGCTGCTGCTGTTTCGCCGCAGCGTCACCGAAGCCGAGAACCGGGTTCGGGGAGAGCTGCTGGACGACTTGGTGCGCCGGCCGGGGCAGGACCTGGCCGGACTGCGGGATCGGGCCCGGCGGCTGGGGGTCGACCTTGATTCCCGGTACGTGGTGGTGGTCGCCGACTTCGGCCCGGGCTCGACGGATAGGTGTGGGGCGGCCGGTGAGCTGTCGGTGGCGCGGGCCCGTGCCGGGTTCTGGGCCGCCTCCCACGCCTCCCGCCTCGGTGGCCTGGCCGCCGGCCGCGGGGAGCGACTGGTGCTGCTGCTGCCGGGCGACGACCCCGCCGAGGCGGCGCAGGAGGTGGTCACGCAACTGAGTCAGGTACTGGATCGGCCGGTCACCGCGGGGGCGGCGGGGCCGGCCGCGGGGGCGGCGCGGGCGGCGGCGACCTACGCGGAGGCAGAGCGGTGCCTGACCGCTCTGCTCGCGCTCGGTCGGGTCGGGAGCGCCGGCAGCGCCGCGGAGCTGGGGTTCATCGGCCTGCTGTTGGGTCGGGATACCGGCGAGCCCGTCAGCGGGGCGGCGGTGCGCCGGTTCGTGACCACCACGCTCGGGCCGGTGCTCGAGTACGACCAGCGGCGCGGCACCGCCTTGCTGACTACGTTGGAGGAGTACTTCGCCGCTGGGGGCAGCCTGGTTCGCGCCGCGGCCCGGTTGCACGTACACGTCAACACGGTGTCCCAGCGCCTGGAGCGGGTGGGGCGGCTGCTCGGGCCCGGCTGGCACCAGCCAGACCGGGCCGTCGAGCTTCAGCTTGCGCTGCGGTTACACCGCCTCAGCAGCCATTCACCCAGTGATCCGGGCCGACCTGCCGCAGGGTGGTGACCACTCCGACGCTCCATAGTCCGAGCGGGTCGTCTGACCCGACGGCGTAGGTGTAGCCACCGACCTGATAGGCCCGACCCGCCAGGGTATGGGCGTAGTTGTGGTAGGTGACGCACACCGGGGGCGGGGTGGCGGTGGGCGACGGGGTCGGAGTGGCGGTAGGTGACGGGGTCGGAGTGGCGGTAGGTGACGGGGTCGGAGTGGCGGTGGGCGGTGGGCCACCGTCGTCGGCCAATCCGAACCAGACCGCGTCGTGGTAGGCGGCGCACAGCCGGTCCAGGAAGTACGCCCCGGCGGTGCCGCATTGGTCGGTGGCGCTACCGGGATCGACCGGCTGGCCGTGCCCCATCCCGGAGATCAGGTACCGGCGTACCTGGTCCGCGCCGTAGATGTCCAGCGTGGTGTCGGCGGGCAGGGAGCGGGTCTCGGACGGGGTCTGGGAGATGCCGAGTACGTTCGTCCACTGTTTCATCAACTCGGTCGCGTTGATCGACGTCACCGTGAAGTCCGAGGTGCCGTGCCAGATCGCTACCTTCGGTCGTGGCCCTTGGTAGCCGGGGTAGGCGTTCCGGACCAGGTCACCCCACTGCTGCGGGGTGCGCTGCACCCCTACGAACTGGCACATGACCGTGGTCTCCGGCGGCGCACACCGGTACGGCAGGCCGGCGACCACCGAGCCGGCCGCGAATACGTCCGGATAGGTGGCCAGCATGGCGGCGGCCATCGCGCCCCCGGCGGATAGGCCGGTGATGAACACCCGGTGCGGGTCCGAGCCGTAGTGGGTGACGGCGTAGGAGACCATTTGCCGGATCGAGAGCGCCTCCCCGGCGTCCCGGCGGGTGTGGGCGGCTTCGTACCAGCGGAAGCAGGACGCGCCCTGGTTGGTCGCTCGCTGTTGTGGGTAGACGATGGCGAACCCCCACTGGTCGGCGTACTGCCGCCAACCGGAATGGCTGTGGAAGGTGGCCGCGTCCTGGGTGCAGCCGTGCAGCGCCACCACGAGCGGGGCGCCGGGCGGGAGGCCGTCCGGGCGGTAGCTGTACATGTCGAGGTTGCCCGGGTTGGAGCCGAACCCGGTCACGGGTTGCAGCGTCGCCGCATGCGCGGAGCTGTGGGTGAGTACGAGGGTGCCGGCCAGGGCGAGCACCAGGCCGGATAGGACGGCGGTGAGTGCCGCCAGCGGGGTGCGTACCATCGCGCCCCTCCTTCATCGAAGCTTACCGGTTTGTGGCGACGGTAGGGCGGGAAAGAGGGGGCGGGGAATGGGCGGGGAGCACATATCAGCAGGTAGGCGTATGTGGTCGACCGCTAGCGAAGGCTCGCCGATGCCTGCGGACCCCGATCGATTGATCGATGGAGGGGGTTAGTCGCGGGCGCCGAGACCGCGGGTGACGAATTGGAGGATCTGCTCGAACACCGCTTCGGGTACCTCTCCCCGTTCCGGGTACTGCCACAGGATCCACCGCATGCCGACCAGTTCCCCTACCCCCATCAACGCCCACGCCAGCACCTCGGGGTCTCCCTCGGCGATCTCACCGGCGTCCATGGCGGCGCGGAGCCCCGCCACGTACCCCTCGGCGATCTTGGCGTAGTGGTCGTGGAGCGCTTGCGGGGAGACGAACTCGGCCTGCCGAATGATCCGGTAGAGCGCGGGGTGCTCGGCGGTGAACCGGAAGAACCCGGCGAACCCCAGCCGTTCCCGTTCGGCCCGGGTAGTGGCGCCCGCAGCCGCCTCCGACATCGCCCGCCGTACCCGGCGGTTGAGGTCGGAGACCAGCTCATCGAAGATCTGCTGTTTGCTGGTGAAGTAGAGATAGAAGGTGCCTTGGCTGACCCCGGCCGCCTCCGTGATCTTGACGATGGAGGCGGCTTCGTAGCCGTACTCGCCGAACACCTGCTCGGCCGCGTCTAGTAGGCGCCGCCGGGTCCGCTCACCCCGCTTGGACAGTGGCTGCCCGTTGGTGTTCGTGTGGACCTCGGTCACCCGGGAAATATAACAGATGAATCACGTCTCAGTTTGGTCTTGACGGGCCCTTACCGCTCCCTTAACTTCTACCTGAATCACCTCTCAGGTTGGCGGGAGGAGGTACCCGCAGTGAAGGTGCCCGACCTGCTGGCGGCGCGCGCGCGACTGGCTCCGGATCGGACCGCCTTGGTGGACACACGCTCCGGCCGGGAGTTCAGCTACGCCGAGGCCTCCCGTCGCGCGGGGCGGCTGGCCTGGTATCTGCGTGACCAGCTCGAGGTACGCCCGGGGGACCGGGTGGCGTTGTTGTGCGGCAATCGGGTCGAGGTGATCGAGTTACTGATCGCCTGTGGCCGGATCGGCGCGCTCCTGGTGCCGCTGAACTGGCGGCTATCCGTGCCCGAGCTCGCCGAAGTGATGCGCGACTGCACCCCCACCGCGCTGCTGTGTGACGCGACCCGGGCGTCCGCCGCGGAGGCCCTATGGGAGCGGCCGGTGATCCTGGACGACGCCCTGGAACAGGAATTGTCCACCGCGGAGGAGCTGCCGGACTGGGGGTTCGTCGACGGAGACCAGCCGTGGTATCTGCTCTACACCTCCGGCACCACCGGCCCGCCCAAGGGCGTGATCCAGACCTACGGCATGGCGGTGGTCAACTACCTGAACATCACCGCCGCGGTCGACCTGACCAGCACCGACGTCACCCTCAACCCGCTACCGACCTTCCATACCGGCGGGATCAACCTCTATCCACTGCCGACCCTGCTGGCCGGGGGCACCGCCATCATCCAGCACGAGTTCGATCCGGGACTGGCGCTACACCTGTTGGCCACCCGGGCGACGATGTTCTTCGGGGTGCCCACGATGTACCAGCGGCTGATGGCGCACCCTGACTTCGCCACCACCGACCTGTCCCGGGTGCGCAGCTGGGCCAGTGGTGGGGCACCGTTCCCGGTCCCGCTGCTGACCGCGTTGGCGGAGCGGGGGATCGTGGTACGGCAGGGCATGGGGATGACCGAGACCGGCCCCACGCTGTTCCTGATCGATCAGGAGCACGCGCTCTCCAAAGCGGGTTCGGTCGGCAAACCCCAACCCTTCTCGCAGGTCAAGCTGGTCGCCCCGGACGGGACCGAGACCGACGAGGGAGAGCTGCTGATCCGCGGCCCCGGCATCACCCCCGGCTATTGGCGGCAGCCGGAGGCCACCGCCGCCGCGTTCACCCCCGATGGCTGGCTCCGCTCCGGAGACGTGGCCCGCCGGGATGCCGACGGGTACTACACCATCGTCGACCGGATCAAGGACATGTACATCTCCGGCGGGGAGAACGTCTACCCCGCCGAGGTGGAGCGGGTGCTGCTTACCCATCCGGCGGTGGTGGAGGCGGCGGTCGTTGGGGTGCCGGACGAGCGCTGGGGCGAGACCGGGGCGGCGTTCCTGGTCGGTCGAGAACCGGTCGACGACGACGAAATCCGAGCCTTCTGTCGGCAGCGGTTGGCCGGTTACAAGGTCCCCGGGCACATCCGGCAGGTGGAGGAACTTCCCCGCAACGCTGCCGGCAAGGTCCTCAAAGGAAAGCTGCGGGAGCTTTTCCAGCCCGTGAGCCACACCCCCGAAACTGTGAGGAGAACCCCATGAACAGACGTGTCCTGGTACGGGCGGGCGCCGCCGCCGCAGCCGTAGTGCTGGGCCTATCCGCATGCGGTGAGCCCGGCAGCAGTGGCGGCGGTGAGGAGCAGGTGGTCCGCGTCGGCGTACTCACCTCCACCAGCGGCCTGTTGGCCAGCTACGGCCAGCAGTTCACGGAGGGCTTCCGGGCCGGGCTGGAGTACGCCACCGGCGGCAGCGACCAGGTAGGGGGCGTCACCCTGGAGGTGACCTACCACGACGACGCCACCGAGCCCGCCACCGCCACCGCGGTAGCCACCGACCTGATCGGCCAGGGTTACCAGATCATCACCGGCACCACCTCCTCCGGGGTGGCGGTACAGCTGGCGCCGCTGGCCGAACAGAACCAGGTGCTGTACATCGCCGGTCCCGCCGCCACCGATGCGGTCACCGGCATCAACGACTACACCTTCCGCTCCGGTCGCCAGACCTGGCAGGACGTGCAAGCCGCCGCCTCCTTCGTCGGCGACCTCACCGGCAGCGAGGTGCTGGTGTTCGCCCAGGACTACGACTTCGGTAAGTCCAACGTGGCGGCGGTGGAGGCGGTGCTCGGCGAGGCCGGCGGGGCGGAGGTGAACTCACTCCTGGTGCCGCTGGACACCACCGACTTCACCCCGTTCGTCCGCCAGATCGTGGAAGCCGAGCCGGACATGGTCTACGTGGCCTGGGCCGGCGACACCACCGCCAGCATGTGGCAGGCGCTCACCCAGCAGGGCGTGTTCGACATCACCAAGGTGGTGACCGGGCTGGCCGACCGGGTCGGTTTCCCGCTGTTCGGTGAGGCCGCCGAGCACATCAGCTTCCTGTCGCACTACTTCGCCGAGGCCAGCGACAACGAACCGGCCCAGGCGCTGATCGACGCGGTCGGCACCCCGGACATCTTCCACGTCGACGGGTTCGTCGCGGCGCAGATGGTGGTGCAGGCGGTGGCCGAGGGTGGTACCGATGTGGACGCCATGGTGTCCGCGCTGGAGGGTTGGACGTTCACCAGCCCGAAGGGGGAGACCACGGTACGGCCGGAGGACCACGCCCTGCTGCAACCGATGTTCCACGCCCGGCTGACGGTGCGTGACGGCGAGTACCTGCCGGAGCTGGTCACGACCCTGTCGCCGGACCAGGTCGCTCCACCGGTGGCTAGCGGTGCCTGACGTGTTGGCGACCCGCGCGCTGAGCGTGACCATCGGCGGGGTGCGGATCCTGCGCGAGGTCACGCTCGGCGTGCGGCCCAAAGAGATCATGGCGGTGCTCGGCCCCAACGGCGCCGGCAAGACCACGCTGTTCAACGTCCTGACCGGACTGCGTCGCCCCACCTCCGGCACGGTCGAGCTGGCCGGGCGGGACGTCACCGCCGCCCCGCCCTTCCGGCGGGCCCGGGCCGGCCTCGCCCGCAGCTTCCAGTTGACCAGCGTGTTCCCGTCCCTGACGGTGCTGGAGAACGTGCGGCTGGCCGCCCAGGCGCAGCGGGGCGGGAGCCTCGCGCTGTGGCGCCCCGTCCGCCGGAGCGACGACGCCTACCAGGACGCATGGGAGGCGCTGCAGCTGGCCGGCATCACCGAGGCGGCCGACCTGCCCGCGGCCTCCCTGTCCCACGGCGGCAAGCGCAAGCTCGAGGTGGCGTTGGCGGTGGTGGGGCGGCCGAAGGTGCTGCTGCTGGACGAGCCGACCGCCGGCATGAGCGCGGAGGACGTACCGGAGCTGGTCGAGGCGATCCGCGGGGTGCGGGACACCCTCGGCACCGCCATTGTGCTGGTGGAGCACCGGATGGACGTAGCGGTCGGGCTGGCCGACCGCATGGCGGTCATGCATCACGGCGCGCTGCTGGCCTGCGACACCCCGGAGCGGGTGATGGCCGACGCCACGGTGCAGTCGGCATACCTAGGGGAGCAGCTGTGATCCTCCACGTCGACAAGCTCAACGTGTTCCTCGGCGAGTCTCACATCCTGCATGACGTCTCGTTCGAGGTGCCGCAGGGCGGCGTGACCGCCCTGCTGGGGCGCAACGGTGCCGGCAAGACCACCACCCTGCGTGCCCTGATGGCGCTGGCGCCCGCCACCGGCCAGATCCGGCTGGCCGGACAGGAGATATCCCAGGAACTCACCCACCAGATTGTCCGGCGGGGCGTGGGGTACGTGCCGGAAAACCGGGAAGTGTTCGCCGGCCTGACGGTGCAGGAGAACCTCCGCCTGGCGGAGCGCCCCGGCGGCCCCCACCACTACGACCGGGTGTTCAGCCTGTTCCCCCGGCTCAAGGAGCGCCTGCGGCAGCGGGCGGGCACCATGTCCGGCGGTGAGCAGCAGATGCTGGCGCTGGCCCGGGCGTTACTCAACGACAACCAGCTGCTCCTGATCGACGAACCCAGCCAGGGATTGGCGCCGCACCTGGTCACCGAGCTGACCGAGGTGCTGGCGCAGGTCGCTGACCTGGTGACCGTACTGCTGGTGGAGCAGAACCTCGCGATGGTGCGCCGGCTGGCGCGACACGCGATCGTGCTCGACCAGGGGCGGGTGGTGTGGACCGGCAGCGCGGAGGAGCTGCTGTCTGATCAGGACACTACGCGGCAGCTGCTCGGGGTCGGGGTGGCTGGTCGGTCAGGAGGTGGAGTATGAGCAGCTTCGTCCTGATGACCGCCACCGGACTGGGGTTGGCGGCGCTGTACTTTCTGGTCGCCTCGGGCCTGTCCCTCATCTTCGGACTGATGGGCGTGTTGAACTTCGCCCACGCGGCCTTCCTCACCCTGGGCGGGTACACCGCCTGGCTGGTCACCGACGCCACCGGCAGCCTCGTGCTCGGCATCGTGGCCGGGGTCGCCCTCGCGGCCGGAGCGGGGGCGTTGACCGAGAGCGCCCTCTTGCGGCGGATGCACGGGGACCATGTACCGCAGGTGCTGCTGACCGTGGGGTTACTGTTGGCCTTCACCGCCTTGGTGCGGGCAGTGTTCGGCTCCGATGCCCGCCCCATGCCGGTGCCGCGCTGGATGACCGACGTGACCTCGATCGCTGGGGCACCGATTCCGAACAGCCGGTTCGTACTGATCGTGGCCGCGGTCGTGGTCTACGCGGCACTGGCGTTGTTCCTCGCCCGGACTCGGTACGGGCTGATCGTGCGCGCCGGGGTGGAGAACCGAGCCATGGTCACCGCCTTGGGCATCGATGTCCGGCGGGCGTTCACGCTGGTGTTCGCGATCGGGACCGGGCTGGCCGCGCTGGCCGGTTCCCTGGTGGCGCTGGTGCAGGACGTGGTCTCCCCGGAGCAAGGGATGAGCCTGCTCATCTTCGCGTTCATCGTGGTGATCATCGGCGGCCTGGGCTCCTTCCACGGTTCCGCGCTAGCCGCGCTCCTGGTCGGGCTGGTGCAGCAGTACGCCAACTTCTACGCCCTGACCGGGATGGGAGACCTGGTGGTGGTGCTGCTCCTGGCCGGGATCCTGCTGACCCGCCCGCAGGGCCTGCTCGGAAGGAGACTCGCATGACCTCGGCAGTGGCACCGGTGGCCACCACCGGCGAGCAGTCACCGGTATCCGCGCCCCGCGAGCGTACCGGTCGGCGGGCGTACCGGTGGGGGATCGGGATCGGACTGATCGGGTTGGCGATCGCGCTGCCCTATCTCCCGATCCAGATTCCGATCGTGTTCAACGGCCCGATCAACAGCCCCGGGCCGATGCACCTGCTGTCACTGATGTGCGTGATGGCGGCCGTGGCGATGACCTATGACCTGCTGTTCGGCTACACCGGACTGCTGTCCTTCGGCCACGGGTTGTACGTCGCGCTCGGCATGTACACCACCACGGTGCTGCTGGCCGAGACCGACCTGGGGCTGGGCGCGACCCTGCTGGTGGTGCTCGGGGTGGGCCTGGTGGCGCCCCTGGCGCTGGGGGCGGTGTGCCTACGGGTGTCGGGGATCGCCTTCGCCATGGTCACGCTGGCGTTCGCCCAAGCCGGCGCGATCTTCGTGATCCGGGACCCGTACGACTTCACCGGCGGTGAGCTGGGTCGGGCCATGACGTACGAGAAACTGCCATCGAAGCTGGTCGGGGTGTTCAACGCGCCGTACCGGTACTGGCTCGCGCTCGGGTTGCTGCTGCTGGTGGTGGTAGTGGTGCGCTGGGCGCTCGCTTCCCGCCCGGGTCGGGTGTGGCAGGCGATCCGCGACAACGAGCAGCGGGTGGCGGTGCTGGGGCTGCGCCCGTACAGCTTCAAGCTGCTGGCGTTCACCCTGTCCTCGTTCCTGGCGACGCTCGCCGGCGCGGTCTACGCCCTCGTGGTGGGGGGTGCGCACGCGGAGGTGACCCAGGCGACCTTCACCCTGGGGTTGTTGCTGATGGCG
Source organism: uncultured Actinomycetota bacterium (assembly GCA_963809545.1). GTDB lineage: Bacteria > Actinomycetota > Actinomycetes > Mycobacteriales > Micromonosporaceae > Natronosporangium. The sequence goes on from CAWEKD010000005.1 coordinate 1,400,493, forward strand.
GTGCTGGGCGGCACCGGCCGCCCCTACGGCGCCCTGATCGGTGGCATGGTCTACACCTACCTGGTGCACCGGCTGGGTTCTCTGTCCAGTTCGGTCCAGGAGCTGCCGGCGGTGATTCGGGCGCCGTTGATGGAGCCGCTGTTACTGCTGGGGACGTTGTTCGTGCTGCTGGTGCTGTTCCTGCCCGGCGGCCTGGTGTCGATCGTCGAGCGGCCGGCCCCTGACCTGCTCCGGCGGCTGCGGGCGGCGCTACGGATCCGAGCTTCTGGGGAGGGGCAGTGAGTAGTGTCCGGATCGCTGGCACCGCGTCCTACTTGCCGGAGCGGTGGATGACGGCGGCGGAGATCGCCGCGGCCAGTGGCGTACCGGAGCAGGTGGTGGTGGAGAAGTTCGGCCTGCGGGGGAAGCACATCGCCGCCGCGGACGAACACGTCAGTGACATGGCGGCCCGGGTGGGAGCGGACCTGCTCGCGCAGACCGGCACCGACCCGGAGCAGGTCGACATGGTGGTCTACTTCGGTTCATCCTGGAAGGACTACCCGCTCTGGCAAGCCGCACCGAAGATCACCGACCAGCTCGGCTGTCACCGGGCGTTCGCGCTGGAGTTGGACTACGTCTCCTGCGGCACACCGGTGGCGCTGCGGGTGTGCCGGAACATGATGCTGGCGGAGCCGGGGCTGTCGACGGTTCTGGCGGTGGCCGCCTGCCGGGAGTCGCACCTGCTCGACTACACCAACCATCGCTCCCGGTTCGCTTTCAACTTCGGCGACGGCGCGGCCGGGGTCCTGCTCACCCGCACCGGTGGAGTGGCCGAACTGCTGGCCAGCGACATGATCACCGACGGATCCCTGTCACACCAGGTCCGGATCCCCGCTGGGGGCAGTGTGGAGCCGGCGAGCATCGAGACGGTCCGGCAGCGCCGGCATCTGCTGGATGTGGCCGATCCCGCCAGCATGAAGGAGAAGCTGGACCGGGTCTCGCTGCCGAACTTCGTGGCCGTGGCGGAGAACGCGCTGAAGCGTTCCGGGATGGCGCTGGCGGATGTGGACCACGTCTGCCTGTTGCACACCAAGCGCTCCATGCACCTGGGGGTGCTCGCCGCGCTGGGGGTGCCGGAGGAGCGGGCGATCTACCTGGACGACACCGGACACATGAGTGGGGTGGATCCGCTGCTGTCCCTGGACCGGTTGGCCCGCGGCGACCGGCTACGGGACGGGGACGTGGTGCTGCTGCTGGCCGCCGGCACCGGCTACACCTGGGCGGCCAGCGTGGTCCGCTGGGGGTAGCGCGACTCGGGCGTCGGAGGCCCCAGCTTCTCCGGGGGGAAGAGCAGCTGCGCCAGGGATCCCAGGGCCGGTGCCGGCGTTGGGATCCCTGGCGCGAGGAGGTCAGGTCGTCACCTGGGTGATCAGCGCGACCAGCTCGGCAGCGAACTCCGCCGGCCGCTCCACATGCGGGCTGTGGCCCACCCCCGCGTAGGTGACCTCCCGGTACTGGCCGCCGGCGGCGGCGTAGCGCGCCAGCACGGCCCGGGTCTGGGCGACCATCGGCTGAGGTGGGCACGCCGCCTCGCCCGGCCAGCCGGGCACCAGCCCCAGCCGGCCCAGGTTGGCCAGGTCGGACAGGGACGTGTCGGAGACGATCGCGTCCGTGTCCCCGCGGATCCACAGCACCGGTGGCTTCGGTGCCGGCACCGCCACCAGCGCATCGGCCACATTGAACCACCGGGGGGACATCGCGTTCAGCACCCCCCGGGTGCCGGGGGCGTGGCCGGGCCAGTGCGCCGAGGGAGTGGAGTCGCCGGGATAGTTGTCCTCCCCGACCCGGGTGGTCAGCACCGAGTCCAGCAGCAGCTCTTCGTCCTCACCGAACGAGGCCGGGTCGGCCACGTACATCGCCCGCATCACGCTGCGGGGGCAGGCGGGGGAGTCATCCCCGCGGTCGCGGTCGGCCAACCGCTGCACAAACTCCGGATTGGCCGCCCCACCGCCGGTGCCGGCGTAGTCCGGGGTGGTGGGGGTGCCGTGCACGTCCCGGGTGCCTCCGAAGCCGTACGGGGACAACGGCGCCTCCAACAGCAGTCCCCGCACCCGCGTGGGGTGGTCGACCAGCAGCTGCATCGCCACCCCACCGCCCATCGAGTGACCGACCACCACCGGCCGGGCGGCCGGGTCCCCGAACAGCTCCGGTGCCGCCAGCAGCGCCGCCACGTCATCGGCGAAGTCCCGTAGCCCCCGCCGGGCATCCACCGGAGCCGGTTCGGTGTGACCGTAGCCGCGGAGATCCGGCGCGACCAGCCGCAGGTGCGGCGGAAGATGGCGCAGCAGCGGGGTCCAGAACTGTGCGGAGGAGCAGTTGCCGTGGATCAGCAGCACCGGAGTGCCATCGATCGGCCCACTGGTCAGCACATGATGGGTGAGGTTGCGCGCGGTCACCCGCAGCGTCTGCCAGACCGGATCACTCATGGGCTCATGTTGCCAGCACGCCCTCCCGCAGGCAGTGGGGCCGAACCACACACCCACCGAGGTTTCCCCGTGGGGGGAACCCACTCGGCTCCGGCCGGATCGTCGGTTGCCAACCGTGGACGTTCGTGACACGCTGCCCGCGTACTCGTGGACCGGCCACCGCCGTGTCGCTAAGGGAGGGTGCAGTGTCGACCCGTCGGATCCGACAGTTCCTGGGCATGTCGACAGTGGCCGCGGTGCTGCTCGGCATCGCCGCCGCCACACCCGTGACCGCCGCACCGGCCACCACCGCGCCCCGCGGCCCGGTCATGGATCCCCCGGTCGTGATCAGCCAGGTGTACGGCGGTGGCGGCAACTCCGGCGCCACCTATACCCATGATTTCATCGAGCTGCTCAACCGCAGTGACGCCCCGGTCGACCTGACCGGGTGGAGCGTGCAGATACGCCTCCGCCGCCGGCACCAGTTGGCAGGTGACTCCGTTGAGCGGCACGGTGCCGCCCGGGCGGTACTACCTGGTCGCGCAAGCGGCGGGGGCGGGCGGCAGCCGCCCACTGCCGACACCGGACGCGGTCGGGAGCATCCCCATGTCCGCCAGCAGCGGCAAGGTGGCGCTGGTGGCCGACACCACCCGACTGACCGGGAGCTGCCCGCTCGGACAGGTGGTGGACTTCGTCGGGTTCGGCACCGCCAACTGCTACGAAGGCACCGGGCCGACCGCCACCTTGTCCAATCCGGTGGCCGCCCTCCGACACGACGCCGGTTGCCGAGACACCGACGACAACGCCGCCGACTTCGACACCGGCGCCCCCACCCCCCGGAATTCAGCCGCCCCGCCCGCCCCCTGCGGGGCGTCGCCCGGGCCCGCCGACCCCACGGTGACCTGCCCGACCGGAATGCGCACGGTGGAGACCTACGCCACCGAGGGATTGGTGACCGCGTCCGTGCCGGAGGGGGAGATCACCGAGATCCAGATCAGTGGGGTGACGCCGGCGCCCGCGGCGGGTGAGCTGGTGTTGACCGATCTCGCCACCGGTCCGGCCGCCTCCGCCACGCTGCGGGTGCCGGCGGAGCTGCGGTTGGTGACCCCCACCGATGCCAGCGAGGTCACGCCGTTGTCGGTGGAGGTCACCGCGGTCACCGACACGGGGCGCACCGCCAGCTGCGTCGCCACCGTGAACGTGATCCCACTGGTCCCCCTGGGGGTGGTGCAGGGGGTGGTGACCGATGACGCGACCAACTTCACCTCCCCGCTGCTGGGGGCGGAGGTGGCGGTCCGGGGAGTGGTCACCCAGGTGACCATGGAGGGCAACGGCAACCGCGGCTTCTTCCTGCAGAACCGGCCGGAGTACGCGGACGGGGACGCCCGCTCCTCCGACGGCATCTTCGTGTTCAACAGCAGTTTCACCACGCTGCGGACGGACTTCGACGGTCCCGCCGCGGACGAGTTCGGCGCCAACTACCCGGTGGCGGTGGGGGATGAGCTGGTGCTCCGAGGGACGGTCGGCCAGTACTTCGGGATGACCCAGCTCGCCGGGGCGAGCACCTTCGTGTGGGAGCGCACCGCTACCGGACTGGACGTCACCGAGGCGGTGGCGGTGCCGGAGGTCGACCCACCGGCGGACGCGGCCGACGCCACCCGCTACTTCCGGCGCCACCTGGGGATGCAGCTGGCGGTGCCGGCCGGCAGCCTGGTGGTCAGTGGGCGGGACGTGTTCAGCGGCACCGACGCCGAGGTGTGGGCGATCCGGGGTGACCATCCGGTGGCACAGCGGGACGAGGCGTATGCCCGGCGGGTGTTCCGGGACGTCCATCCGCTGGACAACCTGCCGGACACCGGGTTCGACGACGGCAACGGCTACCGGTTCGTACTCGGCAGCTTCGGGGTGAAGGGCACGTACGACGACCCGACCGCGGTGCTGGCCCCGGCCCGCACCTTCGACTCCATCACCGAGGCCAACCGGGGCGGGGTGTACCTGTCGTTCGGCAAGTACACCATCAACGTGGTGGACCAGCTGACGCTGGCGAACGGGCCGGAGCCGGCGGCCAACGCGCCGGTGCCGGCGCCGGACCGGGCACGGGAGTTCACGGTCGCCGGCTACAACGTGGAGAACCTGTACGACTTCCGGGACAGCCCGGACTCCGGTTGCGATTTCCCCGGCAACCCGGGTTGTTTCGCCGACGGTGACAGCGTCACCCCGCCGTACGACTATGTGCCGGCGGACGACGCCGAGTACCAGGACCGGCTGGCCCGGATGGCGGCGCAGATCCGGCTGGACCTGCACGCGCCGGACATCCTGCTGGTGCAGGAGACCGAGGCGCAGGACGTGTGCCGGGTGAATCCGGCATGGACCCCGGAGACCGGGGCCGAGCTGGGCGCGGCGCGACTCGACTGCGACCTGGAGAATCCGGGCGCTGACAACCAACGCGCCGATGGGGCACCGGACAGCCTGCAGGAGCTCGCGTTGGTGATCGCGGAGCAGGGCGGTCCGATCTACCAGGCGGCGTTCGACCCGGACGCGGCCGACCTGCGGGGCATCACCACCGCCTACCTCTACCGGGTCGACCGGGTGGAGCTGCTACCGGCCGATCCCGCCGACCCGGTGCTCGGATCGGATCCGGCGGTGGTCTACCCCGGCCAACCGCTACCGTTCAATGCGGACGTCTCCAACCCGAAGGCGCTGAACGCCTCCCTGCCGGAGGAGGTGGCGGTGCGCTGCACCAGCTCCGGCCCGACCAGCTGCGACGGGGCGAACGTGTTCACCCGGGCGGCGCAGGTGGCGCTGTTCCGCGTCTGGCGAGGCGAGCCGGGAGTGTCCAGCTGGGCCGATCTCTACCTGGTGAACAACCATTTCAGCTCCGGGCCGGAGAACCGGGTACTGCAGCGCACGGAGCAGGCGGCCTACAACGCCGCGATCGCGGCAGCGTTGCTGGCGGCCGATCCGGACGCCCGGGTGCTGGTCGGTGGGGACCTCAACACCTTCCCGCGCCCCGACGACCCGTACTCACCGGGAGCACCGATCGACGGGGTCGGGGAGGGGCCGAGCGACCAGCTGCGGCCGCTGTACGAGGCGGGTCTGGTCAATCTCTTCGACGACTTGTTGGCCCGTTCCCCGGCCGCCGCCTACAGCTACGGCTTCCAGGGGCAGGCCCAGACCCTGGACCATCTGTGGGTCAGCCCCGGGTGGTATCCGCAGCTGCGTGGCGCCTACTCCGCGAAGATCAATGTGGACTATCCCGCGGACGCGGTCGGTGAGACCCCGGCCTACGGCCGGTACGGGGTGAGTGACCACGACTCGATGGTGGCGCGGTTCGACGCCGCGACGAGCTTCGCGTCGGTGCAGCGGCTGCTGGATCACCTGGTCGCCACCGGGCAGCTACCGCCGACGTCGGCGATCCCGGTCCGGGCGCTGCTGACCACCGCCGAGCGGTTGAGTGCGCGCGGCAACGATCGGGCGGCAGCGGCGGTGCTCGCCTCGCTGGAGACCGTCCTGGAGACGTTCGGTCGGGTCGGGATGATCGCCGAGCGGGTGGCGGACGGCCTGGTGGCGGAGGTGCGGCAACTGCGTTCGGGCTCCGGGGTGCGGAGCTGAACGTCGCGGCGTCGTCCTGAGTGGCGTGATGGTTGCGGCCGCGGCACCGGCGTGGAGTAGACCGGTGTCGCGGCCGGTCGGGATCATCGGCCTGCAGAACCTCCCCCGACGGGTTTGACGGTAGCGGAGCGCCGGGGGCGGGGCAACGGGGTGTCGGTGCGGCACCGGGTACGGCATGTGGTGTGCCTGGGGTGGTGACGGCCGCGGCACCGGCATGGAGCAACACCGGTGCCGCGACCGGTCGGGATCATCGGCCCGCAGAACCTCCCCCGACGGGTTTGACGGTAGCGGAGCGCCGGGGGCGGGGCAACGGGGTGTCGGTGCGGCGCCAGGTGCGGAACCTGAAAATTGGAATCAATCGCTTGGCGCGGTGTTCGCGTGTGAAGTATTCTGAAACTCCAATTGAATAGGTGAGCCCCGCTCCGGGGCTGTCGATCTCGTATCGGAGTCCCGGAGCTCGCCGTAGACGATCTCCGGGACTCCAGAAATGGAGCTCAAGAGATGTCTGATGGTAGCAGCCGCCGCCGTGACCGTGGTGTCCCGCCGGAGCAGGACGCGTTCCTGACCTTGCTGAAGCGGATGCGGATCTATCTGTCAGAGATCGGCAAGGGGTACGCCGTCGCGCGACCGATGTTGCGAGACGGCTGGCGAGTCAGCCAGGTCTTGTGGCGGTACCTGGTTGTCTCCGTCCTGCTGGTCGGGGGGTGGCGGATGCGGTGGCACGGGCTCGCCCTCCTGGAATGGCTCGTGGCGTTCTAGCCGGGAGCCTTTCGGCGCTAAGGGTCTGGCCACGCCAGACCCTTGGTGGGTGTGGACGGATGCGGCGGGGGTGGTGCCGTGACGCACACACGACATCGGTCTCCCTCGGAGAGCACGAAGCTTCCCCCGCCGGGGAGCTTCCTGCCGGAAGGAGGGCCGTCGCCATGGCCGCGACGGTCCCGACGAGTCGATGCCGCCGCGGTGGTGATGCTGGGGGCCACGGTTCCCTGGCTGGCGCTCAGCGGCGCCCTGGTCGCCACCGCCGGTGCGGTGGTGGGGTGGCTCGCGGTCGGTCGGGCCGGGCTCGGGGCGATGGTGCTGTTAGGGGGCTGGATCCTGTCCGGGATGCTGGCGCTGGCCCCCGGGGTGGAGAGCCGGATCGCCCAGCTGACCGGCTGCCGCCCACCGACGCAGCCGGAGCAGCGGCGCCTGGAAACGGTCTGGCACCGCGTGATCAGCGCGGCGGGGCTCCCGACCCACCGGTACGTGGTGTGGGTGCGGGACTCGGACCGGGTGGACGCGTTCGCGTGGGGAAACCGGATCGTGGTGGTCACCGTGGAGGCGGTGCGGCTGCTGCCTCCGGCGCAGCTGGGGGCGGTGCTCGCCCATGAACTCGGCCACCACCTCGGGGGACACGCGGTGGTGCGCTCGCTCAGCTACTGGTATTCGCTGCCGGTGCGGTGGCTGGGGCGCGGGCTGTGGCTGCTGCCGTACCGATGGATCGTGGTGCCGGTGGCGGTAGCGGTGGCCATCGCGATCACGGGTGCGGTGACATGGGATCTGGTGGTCACGGGACAGTACGGGGTGGTGGCGGTCATCGCCGGGCTGGCGGCCTCGCCGATGCTGCTGTGGTGGGCGCTCCGCGCCGCCGAACACCAGGCCGACCGGACGGCCGCCGCGCTCGGGTACGGCCCGATCCTTCGTGACCTGCTGCTCGACGGTCAGTACGGCGACCGAGACGCATCCGAAGCGGCGTCCGCGGTGCTCGGGCCGCATCCATTCCGGAATTCGCGGGCGCGCCGACTGGACCGGATCGCCCTGGCGGTGACCGGACCGCGCCCGCCGTGGACCGGATCGCCGGGCTCCCCGTCGCCGAGGTCGAAGCCGTCACTCCCCGCAGGACGGATGGCGCAGCACAACCTGGAGGCCGGTCAGGTGCGGTTGGGGACGGTGGTGCCGACCCGGTACGGAGAAATCGGCCCCACTCGAGATTTCGGCATCGACCTGGACGTGCTGCGGACCTCCCTGTTGGTGATCGGTCCACCCGGCTCTGGGAAGACCCGCAGCTTCGCGCTGCCGATCGTGGAACACCTGTCGTTGGCGGCGGCGGCCGGGCGCGCGAGTGTGGTGGTGGTGGATCCGAAGGGTGATGATTTCAACTATCCAGAGTGGTTTGACCTCACGATCGACCCGCTGACCGGTGGGGCCGGGTTCGACCTGTTCGGAGGGGTAGACGAGGCCGACATCGCGGCCGATCGGCTGGCTAGCGCCCTGCTGCCGCCGGAGGTCAGCGATGATCTGGCGTACTTCATGGACGCCTCCCGCAACGCGCTCTACCACTGTCTGGCGCCGTACCGGCAGGCTTTCGGCCGGTGGCCGAGTATCCCCGAACTGATGGCGTTGCTCCGGGGAGAGCAGCACGCCATCGACCGGGTTCGGTCGGCGCTGGCGGGGCCGGACGCCCGGCCAGCCCGGGAGATGCTGGAGCGCCGGATGACTCAGCGGACCGGGCGGACTGATCCCGCCGCGTCCATGGTGGAGCGGCTGGGGCTGCTCAACCGGCCGCGGCTGGTGCGCTTGTTCGCTCCCGACCCGACGGCGTTCCGGATGCGCGACCTCGGTCGGGCGGTACGGGTGCGGATCGTGTTGCCGGAGGCGGAGTTTCCGGACGCCTCTCGGATCCTGGCGCGACTGGTGGTGTCACAGTTCGTGCAGGCGGCATCCGCCCTTGACAGTGACCGGACCGTGTTCAAGGCACTGGTGATCGATGAAGCGGGACGGTTCGTCGACGACTATGTGGCGCGAGGGGTGCAGAAGCTGCGCTCTCACCACGCAGGGCTGGTGTTGTTGAGCCAGACCGTCAGCGATTTCCCGCCCTCGGTGCGGGCGACGGTGTTCGGGTCGGTCGGGTGCAAGGCGGTGTTCGGCGGTATCGATCCGGCTGACGCGGCTCTCTTCTCCGCCTGGTTCGGCACCACGTGGGTTCCGGAGACGACTCGGAGTCGGAGCGAATACGCCAGCACCACCGAGTCCCGGGGTGAGGTTGCCGAGGGAGTCGGGCAGGGACAAGGCACATCGGTCCGAATGGTGGAGCGCCCGGTCTGGAGCCCGTCCGACCTGATCACCGGAATCCCACCGGGGCACTGCGTGATAGCGGTCAGTCGGTCGACCGGTGAACGGAGCGGTCCGTTGCTGGTGAACCTGCGCGATTGACCGGGTCAGAAGGGCGGAGAACCTTCCGGACCGCGGGTGCGGCGGGCAGGATGGAAGGGTGGAGTTGATCGGCGATCCGGAGGTGGACCGGCTCTACACGGTGCCGCCGCGCACGTTCGTGGCCGAACGCACCGCCGCCGTCACCGCCGCGCGTCAGGCGGGTGACCGCGACCGGGCGGCGGCGCTCGGCAAGCTGCGGCGGCCGACCATCGCCGCCTGGTTGGTGAACCTGCTGGCCCTGCGGCGCCCAGAGGTGATCGCCCAGTGGATGAAGGTCGCCGAGCTGATGCGGGAGGCGCAACGAGAACTCGCCGGCGACCAGTTGCGGCGGCTGGCCGAACAACGGCGAACGGTGGTGTCGACCATGGCGGCCGAGGCGCGCGCCCTGGCGGCGGCAGCCGACCCGTCCCATGCGACCGGCCCGCTGCCGCTCGCGGAGGTGGAGGCGACGCTGATCGCGGCCCTGACCGATCCTGACCTCGCCGCCAGGATCCAGGCGGGGCGGCTGGTGCGGGCCGCCGCCCCGGAGGGGCTCGGTGAACTGCCGCCCCCACAGCTGCAAGCGATCACCGGTGGGGAGGCCGCGGAGGCGACCGGGGATGGTGATCAGCGTAAGGGCCGACGGAAGCCGGCCGCGCGGGCGTCCGAGCAGCGGGCTGCGCTGGAGACCGCGCTGGTGGAAGCCCGGGCGAGCCTGGCCGCGGCCGAGACGGACCTGGCCGCGCGGGAACGCCGACGGGACGAGGTGAAGCGGACGCTGGCGGACATCGAGGCGACGATCGCCGACCTCACCGAGCGCCGGAGTCAGACGATGTCCGAACTGGCCGCGGCCGAATCAGCCACAATGGATGGCCGTCGGGCGGTGTCGGCCGCCCGACGACGGATCGGAGAGGCGGAGGCGGCGTTGGCCGCACTCGAGTCCGGATCCGTGTGACGGTCGGACGGGCACCGGTCACGGCGAGCGGCGGGCTCGGCCGAAGCCGAACCGCCGCCCGCGCCGCCCGGCGTTACTCCTGCTCAGCCAGCGCAAACTGGACGGTGCCCTGGTCGTCGACGGTAGCGTCGAGCGCCTTGTCGCTGAGCAGCATCGCGGCGTCACTGTCCAGGAACAGCCGCGCCCCGGCGCTGTCGACGATCTGGTCACCCTCCTGCGGACTGGCCGCCACACTCAGTTGCAGCGCACCAGCCGACGCGTCAGTGGCGATCCGCAGCCCGGCACCCTCCGGTACGTCCGGCTGGGAGGTGAGCGATCGGATCGCCGCCACGGCGTTGTCGGTCACGGTAAGCATGGCGGTAGTTCTCCTTCGGTTGGGATCTTCATTGCGGATGGAACACCCGCCCGGGGTGCCTGTACCCACTGCGGCGATCAGCTACGCAACAACGGGCATGAGATCAGTCAAGGACGCGACTACGTGGCGCGTCCGTAATGCAATCTCCCCTCCGGGCACCGGGGTGCGTAGACAGCGGTACCACCCCACCTTGCCTGTCCGGCACACTCGGCGTCAACCGTGGCTCGCCGACAGATCGAGATCTTCCGGGTCGGAAATGGTCAGATCCAGCTGCTCACCCACATCCGAGCCTGCCAGGCGTGATAGGGGATTACCTCTCCGGTGTAGATCGGATAGAAGTAGGCGAAGCAGACCGCCACGAGCAGCACATATCCACCGGCGATCAGCGTGCCCAAGAACCGCCGGTCGAATCCGAACACGGTGGTACGACCGGACGGACCAGGGGTGATCAGCGCCCCCAGGACGTACCCCACCGCCAGCACCAGGAATGGTTCGGACGGGAGGGCGTAGAAGTAGAACATCACCCGTTCGGGGAAGAAGAACCAAGGGACGATTCCCGCACCGGCCGCCACCAGGATCGCTCCGGCCCGCCAGTCCCGTCGCGCGATCCCCAGCCACACCAGCACCGCGAGTACGGGCAGGAACGACCACCACAACACCGGAGTGCCCAGCAGCAGCACGGTGGAGGCGCAGTGTTCGGCGCCGCAGCCCTCCTCCGCGGCCCAGTGGAACGCGGTGGGGCGCCCCAGCAGCAGCCACTGCCAGGCGGGTGAGGCGTACGGGTGGGCACTGTCCAAACCGGCGTGGAATTCCAGCGACTGCAGGTGATAGTGGATCAGGTTCCACACCGAGCCGATCAGCTGGACCGGCCAGGAGGCGCCCCGGACATCCACCGGGCTGAACCGGTGGTACCCCTGGTCGCTGGCGAACCAGCCGCTCCAGCTGGCCAGGTAGACCACCAGCACGATCGCGCCCGAGGCGAGCAGCCCCGGGGACTCGTCCCGCAGCAGGCTGCGGATCGGGCGCGGGTGCCCGACGGAGCGGCGCACCCCCCAGTCCCACCACAGCGTCAGGGCGAGGAACGCCAGCAGGTGGAAACCGGCGCTCCACTTGACCGCCACCGCGCACCCCAGCAGCGCCGCGGCGGCGAACCGCCACCACGGCAGCGCGGTGGGTGGGCGTTCGCGGCCGGCGGTCAGCGCCGCTAGCCAGCGCCGGCGCTGCCAGTCCCGGTCCCGTAGCAGGGCGGCGAACGCCGCCACCACGAACAGCGCCAGGAAGATGTCCAGCAGGGCGCTGCGGGACGTGACCACATGGATGCCGTCCAGCGCCACCAACAGCCCGACCGCCGCGCCGAGGACCACCGAGCCGAACAGTCGCTGCGCGATCCGGGTGATCAGCAGCACGGATACGATCCCGGCCACCGCGGCCGAGATCCGCCACCCCATCGGGTTGTAGCCCAACGCCGCCTCGCCCGCGGCGATCAGCCACTTGCCGAGCGGTGGGTGGACGACGTACGCCGGACCGTCCCCGAACACCGGGGCGCCGTCCACCGGGTTCGCGCCCCCCTCGACGACCTGCCACTCCACCCCGTACCGCAGCAGCGCGTACGCATTGGGGGCGTAGTACGTTTCGTCGAAGATGATCTGTCCGGGGCGGTCCAGATGCACCAGCCGGATGATCGCGGCGATCCCGGTCACTATCAGCGTGGCCGCCCATGACCATCCGGTGGGCAGCTGCCCGACCGGGGAGAGTCGCCGCCGGATGATCTCCGGCACCCGCGGTGCCGGAGCCGGCGGGGCCGCAGCCGGCTCAGTCGCCACCCTGGTCACCGGTGCATCGTAGGCTGAGAATCTGTGGCCCGGACAGTCGGGCGGCCGCGGACCAACGGGGAGGTGGGCGTCGATGACCGGGCGCGTGGTGCTGCTGGGGGCGCCGCTGGGGAACCCCGCGGACGCCTCCGAGCGACTACGGGACATGCTCGCCTCCGCGGATGTGATAGCGGCTGAGGACACCCGACGACTGCACCGACTGGCGCGGGATCTGGGGGTGGAGATCACCGGGCGGGTGGTCTCCTACTTCGAGGGCAACGAGCAGCGGCGTACCCCCGGACTGGTGGCGGCGGCCCAAGGCGGGGCGTGCGTGGCCCTGGTGACCGACGGGGGGATGCCGAGCGTCTCCGACCCGGGGTATCGGCTGGTCACCGCCGCCCAGGCGGCGGGAGTGCCGGTGACCGCGGTGCCGGGGCCGAGCGCGGTCACCACCGCGTTGGCGGTCTCGGGCCTGCCCACCGACCGGTTCTGCTTCGAGGGGTTCCTGCCGCGGCGGCCGGCCGCTCGCCAAGCGGCGCTGGCAGCATTGGCCGACGAGCCACGCACCCTGGTGTTCTTCGAGGCCAGCCACCGGGTGGTGGACACCCTCACCGACTTGGCGGCGGTGCTGGGGGCCGACCGTCCGGCCGCGTTGTGCCGGGAGCTGACCAAGCCGTACGAGCAGGTGCGCCGGGGCACGCTCGGGGAGTTGGCGGAGGAGGCGCAGGCCGACCCACCCCGGGGCGAGATCACCCTGGTGGTGGCGGGAGCACCGGCGGACGCCCACGCTCCGGAGCCGGAGGTGCTGCGTCAGGAGGTGGCCGCGCGGATGGCCGCGGGCGCCTCCCACCGGGACGCGGTGGCGGCGGTGGCGGACCAGTACGGGGTCCGTCGGCGGGACGTTTATCAGCTGACGCTGTCGGAGTAGCCGCAGCCGTCCGGTCACAGCGCAGCGATCAGGAATCCGGCCGTGATGACGAGCGGGCCGGCGAAGCTCAACCCGATCGCCCGCCACCGAGCGGACCGCTCCGACAACCGGGTGGCGCCGCTGGCCCACGCGGTCCCCGCGCCACAGGCCAGGACGAGCAGCATCCCCAGTGACCAGCGCAGGTGCAGCCCGACCGGATCGGCGGCGTAGGCCCGGTCGCGATCTGGACTGATCATCCGGGCGGGGATCCGGCTGCCGGGGGTGTGGGCGGCCTCCCCGGCACCGCGCAGGGTGATGTCGACCGCCCGGAATTCCCCGTGCCGAGCGGTGAACACGACACACGGGTACGGAACGGTCGGCTCCTCGGTCCGGCTGGTCAGCGCCTCCTCGGTGGGGTCGGCGGCGTCGCATACGGTCACCTCGGCGGTGCCGGGTACCCCGTGCCCGAGCGCTAGCCACAGCGGTTCGGCGCTCTGCCAGGCGAAGAACGCAGCCAGCAGGCTCAGCCCGACCACCACCGGCAGGGCGAGGGCGGGCCGGCGGGTTGGTCGCCGGCGAGGGGTGGGCGGTGCCGGTAGCAGCGCTGGGGGTAAGGGCGGTACCGGCGCGGGCGAGGGCGGTGGCGCGGGTGATGGCGCCGGAGGTGAGGACGGTGCGGACGGCGCCGCGGACGGTTCCGGAGTAGCTGGTTCAGGGATCGTGCCGGTCACACTTCCATGAAACGCCCGTTACATCCGATTTGTGCGGTTCAGTCGGGGCGTGTCGCGCGGTCGAGCGGTCAGTCACTACGCTGGTCACCATGGCACACGTACTCGCCTCGGTCGCCTGGCCGTACGCTAACGGCCCGCGGCACATCGGGCATGTGTCCGGGTTCGGGGTTCCGTCCGACGTCTTCTCCCGGTACATGCGCATGGCCGGGCATGACGTGCTGATGGTGTCAGGGACCGACGAGCACGGCACCCCGATCCTGGTGCAGGCGGAGCAGGAGGGGGTGTCACCGCGGGAGCTGGCCGACCGCTACAACCGGGTGATCGTGGAGGACCTGGCCGCACTGGGCCTGACGTACGACCTGTTCACCCGCACCACCACCCGCAACCACTACGCGGTGGCGCAGGAGATGTTCACGGTCCTGCACCGCAACGGGTACATGATCGAGCAGAAGACCAAGGGCGCGATCTCGCCCTCCACCGGTCGCACCCTGCCGGACCGCTACATCGAGGGCACCTGCCCGCTCTGCGGGTACGACGGCGCGCGCGGTGACCAGTGTGACAACTGCGGCAACCAGCTCGACCCCACCGACCTGATCAATCCGCGGTCCCGGATCAACGGCGAAGTGCCGGAGTTCGTGGAGACCGAGCACTTCTTCCTGGACCTGCCGGCGCTAGCGGATGCGCTCGGGGAATGGCTGCGGAGCCGCACCGACTGGCGGCCCAACGTGCTCAAGTTCGCGCTCAACCTGCTGGACGACATGCGGCCGCGGGCGATGACCCGGGACATCGACTGGGGGGTGCCGGTGCCGCTGCCGGGGTGGCGCGACAACCCGAACAAGCGGCTGTACGTGTGGTTCGACGCCGTGATCGGCTACCTGTCCGCCTCGATCGAGTGGGCCCGCCGCAGCGGCGACCCGGAGGCCTGGCGGCGCTGGTGGTCCAATCCGGAGGCCCGGCAGTACTACTTCATGGGCAAGGACAACATCACGTTCCACGCCCAGATCTGGCCGGCGGAGCTGCTGGGCTACAACGGGGCCGGTTCCCGGGGTGGCAGCCCCGGGCAGTACGGCACCCTGCAGCTGCCTACCGAGGTGGTCTCCAGCGAGTTCCTGACCATGGAGGGGAAGAAGTTCTCCTCCTCCCGCCGGGTGGTCATCTACGTGCGGGACTTCCTGGAGCGCTACGACCCGGACGCGCTGCGGTACTTCATCGCGGTGGCCGGGCCGGAGAACACCGACGCCGACTTCACCTGGGCGGAGTTCCTGCGGCGTAACAACGACGAACTGGTGGCCGGCTGGGGCAACCTGGTCAACCGCTCGATCTCGATGGCGGCGAAGAACTTCGGCGCCGTACCCCCGATCGGGTCGGCCGGCCTGACCGAGGCCGACCAGCGGCTGCTCACCCTGACCCGGGAAGCGTTCCCGCTCATCGGGGGACTGATCGAGCGGCACCGGCAGAAGCAGGCCATCACCGAGGCGATGCGGGTGGTCGGGGAGGCGAACAAGTACCTCTCCGAGCAGGCACCGTGGAAGTTGAAGGAGACCGACCGGGAGCGGATGGGCACCATCCTGCACGTGGCGCTGCAGGTGGTGAACGACTGCAACACCCTGCTCACCCCGTTCCTCCCCCACTCTGCGCAGCGGATCCATGAGCTGCTCGGCGGCACCGGCCGCTGGTCACCGATGCCGGAGATCCGGGAAGTGGAGGACCTGGACGGCGGGCCGGGCTACCCGATCCTGACCGGGGACTACCAGACCGAGGCGCGGTGGGAGCCGGGGTCGCTGCCGGCGGGTCGTCCGCTAGCCCCGCCGAAGCCGGTGTTCCGCAAGCTTGATCCCTCTATTGTGGATGAAGAGCTCGCGCGGCTAGGGGGCTGATCTGGCCGCTGCCCCACCCACCCGCCGGCCGGTCCGTCGATGGGTGCCTCGGCTGCCACCGCGGGTGCCGCTAGCGGTGGCGGCCGGCGCCGCCGCCAGTTCGTTCACCCCGTCGCTGGTGCCCACGCCGGTGCTGGTGCAGGGAGTGGTGACAGGGTTGGCGGCGACCGCGGGGTATGCGCTCGGGGTGCTGCTGTGGTGGGCCACCGCCCCGCTGTGGCGCCGGGCGCCGGCATGGCTGCGCCACTGGGGCAGCCTGGTGGCGCTGGCGGTCGCGACCGTCACCCTGGTGGTGTCGGTCAGCCTGGCGCATGGGTGGCAGCGGGAGTTGGCCGCCTCCGTAGGGTTGGCTGACCCGCCCCCGTACGACCCGCTCACCGTGTTGGGGAGCGCGGTGGCGCTCCTGATCGGGCTGGTGCTGGTGGCGCGCGGGGTGCGGGTGCTGATCCGCTGGATCGCCGGCTGGCTGGCCCGCCGGCTGCCCCAGTGGGTGGCGGTGGTGTTGGCCAGCGTGCTGGTGCTGGGGATGGTCAGCACGGTGGTCCAGTACGTGGTCGAGGACCGGATCCTGTCGACTGTGGATGAGTCGTTCCGGGTGCTCAACCGGCAGGTCCGGCCGGAGTTGGCGGTGACCGCGGATCCGTTGCGCAGTGGGGGACCGGGGTCACCGGTGGACTGGCACACCATTGGCCGGCAGGGGCAGGAGTTCCTGGCCTTGCCGGAGCCGGCGGCGGCTGAGGGGATCCGCCCGGTGCGGGTGTACGTGGGGGTGGAGTCCGTTCCCGATCTCGACCAGCGGGCGGAGCTGGTGGTGCGGGAGCTGATCCGTACCGGCGGGTTCGATCGCGCGGTGCTGTGCCTGGTGGTGCCCACCGGTACCGGCTGGGTCGATCCGGCCGCGGTCACCAGCTTGGAGGAGTTGTGGGCCGGGGACACGGCGGTGGCCTCCCTGCAGTACTCGTATCTGCCGAGTTGGCTGTCGTTCCTGGTCGACCGGCAGCGCGTGGAGGAGGCCGGGGTGGCGCTGCTGACGGCGGTGCTGCGGCACTGGTACCGGCTACCGGTCGACGAGCGGCCGCGGCTGCTGTTGTACGGGGAGAGTCTGGGGTCCCGCGGGGTGGAGGCGGCGCTGCGGGATGTGCCCGGCGCGGAGGCCGCCGTGGACGGGGTGCTGTTGGTCGGCCCGCCGAACTCCAACCCCGTCTGGTCCCGGTTGGTGCGGGAGCGGGATCCGGGCAGTCCACTGCTGGCCCCGGTGGTGGAGCAGGGGCGGCGGATCCGGTTCTGGGCCGGGCCGGAGGCGCCCGGGCTGGATCGGACCGGCGACCCCTGGCCGGACCCGATCGACCACCCCCGGGTGCTCTACCTCCAGCACCCGTCGGACCCGGTGGTGTGGTGGTCGCCGAGCCTGATCTGGTCGGAGCCGGCGTGGGTGGAGGAGCGCCCCGCGTTGACCTCGGCGCCACCGTTGCGGTGGCGACCGGTGGTGACGTTCTTTCAGGTCACGGGCGATCTGATGTTCGCCACCGAGGTCCCGGGCGGTCACGGGCACAACTACGCCGGGCAGCTGGAGCAGGCATGGGAAGCGGTGGCGCCGCCGGATCAGTGAGCGCCCGCACCGGATCAACCGTGTCTCCTCGGCCGGGCGGATTGAGGTACCACCGCCCGGGCAGCGGTGCCCGGGCGAGGTCGAGGTGGCCCGGGATGGTCCGGTCCGCGCTGTCGGGTGGCGCGAACCCGACCCGCTCCGGCGGGATGACTCGGCCGGAGTGGTCGACCGCGACCAGCGTGATCTTGGCGGCGGCCAGCAGTTGCAACAGTCTTCCCACGCTGGGGGTGAGGTCGCCGGATTCGATCCGTCCGACCGTCGCGGGGGAGACGCCGATCCGGGCGGCCAGCTCCCGTTGGCTGAGGTCGGCGCTCTGTCGGGCCTGGCGGACCAGCCCCGGCAGGTTGGCCAGGGTGAGGAACGGCGGCGGCAACGGTGGTGGTTGGCATGCGGCAGCCGCGGACGGCGGGCGCGGTGTGGCTGGTGGTTCGGCTGGCCTCAGCATGCGCACAGGGTCGGTGTCCAGTGCGCGGAGAGCAACCACCCAGCGCCCGAACCTGTGGACAACTCCACTCTGTGGATAACGTCGCGTCGGTCTTTGAAGTGTGGTAACCCCGCCGGATCCGGCCGGTGATGGGGAGCGCCGCCACCTCCTGGGATCATGTGACGGTGAGCAGTAAGCAACCGGAGCACCCGGACCGACAGGAGCGGGCGCGGCGGCGCGGCGAGCGGCAGGGACCACCGCCACCACCGGAGCCGCTGCCCGGACCGGTGCTGGACAGCCACACCCACCTGGACCTGGTGGCCGAGGCCTGGGACGGCGCCGACGGGGCAGACCCGTCGGCCCAGATCGCGGCCGCGGCCGCGGTCGGGGTCACCCGCCTGGTGCAGGTCGGGGTGGACCTGCCCTCCTCCCGGTGGGGGCGGGACCTGGCCGAGCGGCATCCACAGGTGCTGGCCACCGTCGGCCTGCACCCCAACGAGGCGCCGCGGCTGCCCGACCTGGACGCGGCGCTTCGGGAAGTGGAGGCGCTGGCCGACCACCCGCGGGTACGCGGGATCGGGGAGACCGGGCTGGACACGTACCGCACCGGCGAAGAGGGATGGGCGGCGCAGGAGGAGAGCTTCCGGGCCCACATCGCCATCGCCAAGCGGTACGGCCACGCCTTGGTGATCCACAACCGGGAGGCGCACCAGCGGGTCCTGCGGATCCTGGACGAGGAAGGCGCACCGGACCGGGTGGTGATGCACTGCTTCTCCGGCGACGAGGAGTTCGCGGCCGAGTGTGTCCGGCGCGGGTTCCTGCTCAGCTTCGCCGGCACGGTCACCTTCCGGAACGCGGAATCGCTCCGGCGGGCGGCCCGGCGGTGCCCACCGGAGCAGATGCTGGTGGAGACGGACGCGCCGTACCTGACCCCGACCCGTACCGGGGGCGTCCCAACGGGCCGTACCTGATTCCGCTGACGGTCCGCTGCCTGGCCGAGACCACCGGGGTGCCGCTGGAGCGGCTGTGCGCGGCGATCTCGCAGGCGGGTGAGCAGGCGTTCGGCGGCTGGGACCGGCCGTCGTGACCACCCCTCCGGCGCTGCTGGGGCCGGCGGACATCCGGACGTTAGCCGACCGGTTAGGACTGCGCCCCACCAAACAGCGGGGCCAGAACTTCGTCCACGACCCGAACACCATTCGCCGGATCGTAGCCGCTGCCGAGCTGGCCCCTGACGACGTGGTACTGGAGGTGGGGCCCGGGCTGGGGTCGCTCACGTTGGGATTGCTGCCGGCGGTCGCCCACGTCCACACGGTGGAGATCGATCCCGTGCTCGCCGAGGCGCTGCCGGCCACCGTGGCGGAACGAGCCCCGGACTATCGGCACCGGTTCACCGGTCACCACGCCGACGCGCTTCGGCTGACCGCGCTGCCCCCGCCCGCCCCCACCGCGTTGGTGTCCAATTTGCCGTACAACGTGGCGGTGCCGGTACTGCTGCACCTGTTGGGGGCCCTGCCGTCGCTGCGGCATGGGCTGGTGATGGTGCAGAAGGAGGTCGCTGACCGCCTCACCGCCGTCCCCGGTTCCCGCATCTACGGCGCACCCTCGGTCAAGCTGGCGTGGTTCGCCACCGCCCGCCCGGCGGGGCGGATCCCGCGGGCGGTGTTCTGGCCGGTACCGCATGTGGACTCCGCCCTGGTGGCGTTCACCCGACGGCCACCAGTGGCCGACCTGGACCGACGGGTGGTGTTCACGGTGGTGGACGCGGCGTTCGGGCAACGGCGGAAGACCCTGCGGGCGGCGTTGGCGGACTGGGCCGGTGGGCCCGCCCGCGCGGAAGCGGTGCTGGCGGCCGCGGGGGTGGATGCGGGGGCGCGAGCGGAGTCGCTCACCATAGAGCAGTTCGCCGCTATCGCCAGGGAAGGGGCGCACCCGTGAGCACACCATGGCCGGACCCGCACCCGGGCCGGACGGAGTCAGGCCAGCAGGGCTGGTCGGAACCGGAGGAGCTCGGGGCGGTACGGGTCCGCGTACCCGCGAAGATCAATCTGCACCTGGGGGTCGGTCCGGTCCGCCCGGACGGCTACCACGAATTGCGGACCGTCTACCAGGCCATCTCGATCTACGACGAGGTCACTGTCCGCCCCGGGGACACCCTCAGCCTCACCCTGGAAGGAGAAGGGGTGGGGGAGCTCACCCTGGATTCGTCCAATCTGGTGATCCGAGCGGCGACCGCCTTGGCGGAGTATGCCGGGGTGCCGCCGCGGGCCCGGATCCATCTGCGGAAACAGATTCCGCTGGCGGCCGGGCTCGCCGGAGGGAGCGCCGACGCGGCCGCCACCTTGGTGGCCTGCGATGCGCTGTGGAAGCTTCACCTACCCCGAGCGGAGCTGGCCCGCTTGGCCGGCCGGCTCGGCGCGGACGTGCCGTTCCTGCTGTACGGGGGGATCGCGCTCGGCACCGGTTACGGGGAGCGGATCAGTCCGGTGCTCACCAGTGGCGGGGAGTGGCATTGGGTGGTGGCGATCTCCGACGGGGGACTGTCCACACCCGAGGTGTATCGACAACTGGACCGGATGCGGGCGGACGGGACCGCGCCGCCGGCGCTCGCCCCTCCGGACCGGGTGTTGGTCGCGCTCCGGCAGCGGGATCCGCGGGTACTGGCCGGCACGCTCGGTAACGACTTGGCTCCGGCCGCGTTGGCGCTGCGGGCGGAACTGCGCGGCGTGTTGACGGCCGGTGCCGACGCCGGTGCGCTCGCCGGGCTGGTCTCCGGTTCCGGCCCCACGTGTGTGTTCCTCGCCCGGGATGCCACGCACGCGGCGGAGGTGGCGGCGCGGCTGCGGCAGCAGCGGGTGGCGCGGGAAGTGCGGGTCGCCCACGGCCCGGTCCCCGGCGCCCGGATCGTCGGTTGAGCTATGCCGATGCGTTTGTTTGGCGAATCCTTGCCATGACAACCGCTTCCCTGGCGGCGAATACTCACGGCAACGGTGCCGCCCGGCACCGCGCCGCCCGTCTCGGCGCCGGTGCACCGCCCCGGTCGCCTTCGGTCGGCGACCCGTGTGGTGCAGGGAGTCAAGATGCGACGAGCCCACTTGCGGCGGCTCCCCCTAGCCGGTCTGCTCGCGGCCCTCATGGTCGCCACCACCGGCATCGCCGCTGCCGCCCAACCCCCTACCGAACCGCCATCCACTGTGTCGCCTGTCGCGGGGCCACCGGTGGCCAGCTACGCGGTGACCCTGGTGACCGGTGACCGGGTGCTGGTCGAGGTGTCGCCGGACGGGTCACCGGCGATCACCGTGGACCCGGCTGCCCGGGCCGACGGTGGTGGGGTGACCTTCCAGACCTTCTACGACGACGAGTCGGTGTACGTATTGCCCTCGGACGCGGCCCGCTGGGTACCGGACGTACTGGACCGGGAATTGTTCAATGTGAGCAAGCTCGCCGAGTACGGCTACACCGACGGCGTACCCATAATCACCACAGTAGACACACCCTCGACCCTGTCGGCGGCGACCGCCACTGCGGCGACCGCCATCGCGACCACCGATGTCGGCGTCACCGTGACCGCTGAGTTGACGAGCATCGGTGGCCAAGCCGCCACCGTGCACCCGGACGGGGACTGGTGGCAGGCGGTCGCCGCCCAGCTGGTGGAGGTGCCCACTCCGGAGGTGGCCCCGCTGGCCGCCCCCGCCGGACTGCCACGCGTCTGGCTGGACGAACAGGTCCAGGCGGCGTTGGCGGACAGCGTCGCGCTGATCGGTGCCCCGGCGGCGTGGGACAGCGGGTGGGACGGCACCGGCGTGACCGTGGCGGTGCTGGACACCGGCATCGACGCTGACCACCCCGACCTGGTCGGCAAGGTGCGGGCGGCCCAGGACTTCACCGGCTCCGGCAACCCGGACGACCAGCACGGTCACGGCACCCATGTGGCGGGGATCATCGCTGGTTCGGGCGCGGCTTCCGACGGCAGATACGTCGGCGTGGCGCCGGGGGCGACCCTGCTGAACGGCAAGGTGCTCGACGAGAACGGTAACGGCACCGCGAGCGGGATCATCGCCGGCATGGAGTGGGCGGCCGCGCAGGGCGCCGATGTGGTGAACATGAGCTTGGGGGGTCTCGGGGGCGACGGCACCGACCCGATGAGTCAGGCGGTCAACCGGCTCACTGAGGAGTACGGGGTGCTGTTCGCGATCGCGGCGGGGAACAACGGCCCCGGGGAGCAGACGATCAACAGCCCCGGCATCGCGGACGCGGCACTCACCGTCGGGTCGGTGGACAAGCAGCGGCAGCTGGCGCACGACTCCAGCCGCGGCCCCCGGCGGGGGGACTTCGCCATCAAACCGGACGTGACCGCGCCCGGGGTGGGGATCGTGTCGGCCCGGGCCGAGGGCACCTCGTTGACCGAGCCGGTGGGGGAGCACTATATGCCGCTGTCGGGCACCTCCATGGCCACCCCGCACGTGGCCGGGGCGGCCGCGCTGCTGCTGCAGCAGCAACCCGACCTCACCCCGGCGCAGCTCAAGGCCCGCTTGGTCAGCACCGCCAACCCGCATCCGGACTACGACGTCTACCAGCAGGGCGGAGGCCTGATCGACCTACCGGCGGCGCTGGCGGCGACCGTCACCGTCGACACCACCCCGCTGTCGCTGGGCTACTTCCCGTATCCGCACGACGATCTCACCCCGGTCACCGCCGAGGTGGTGCTGCGTAACCACTCCGATGTGGAGGTGACAGTGGACCTGGCGGCGCAGGCGCGCAGCCGGGAAGGGGCGGTAGTCGAGGCTGACCAGCTTACGGTCGCCCCGGCGACCCTGACCATCGCCCCGGGCGCCACCGCCACGACCACGGTCACGCTGGACGCCCGGGAGTTGCCGTTCGGGCTGTACCACGGCCGGCTGACCGCGGAAGTCGACGGCGCGGTGGTGGCCCAGGCCCCGCTCGGGTTCTTCAAGGAGTCGGAACGGTACGACCTGACCATCGTCGGGATCGCTCGGGACGGCCGGGTGGCGCGTGGGCTGAGTTCGGTCGACGTCCTGGACGTGGAGAACATGAGCCGGCTCATGCGTCCGGGGATGTCCTTCACCGAGGGAGTGGTCCGGCTGCGGGTACCGCCGGCCACGTACTCGGTGATGGGGCTGATCCACACCTATGATCCGCGTTACCAGGACATCCAGCAGTCCGTACTCGTGGGTGATCCGGAGGTGACCGTCACCAGTGACACCACGGTGGTGCTGGACGCCCGGGACGCCGCGCCGATCGTGGTGCACACCCCGCAGCCGGACGCGCGTCCACAGGGCCATGTCGGCCTGGGGTACTGGCGGACCGCCGCTGCTCCGGGGCCGATTTTCGGCGTGGCATATGTGGGACTGCCGCCCGGCCGGGAGTATTTCGCCCAGGCCACCGATCCGGTCACGAAGGGTGGGTTCGAGGTGCACACCCACTGGCGGATGGCGGCCCCGGAGGCGCGGCTGGCGGTGGACGGTCGCGTGGGCGGTGGACTCACCCTGGATCCGTACCTGCTGCGTGGTCCCGCGATCGACGGCCATCACCTGGTGCGGTTGGTGGATGTCGGCTTCGGGACAGAGGCTGACTATCAGGGTGTGGACGTGACCGGTGCGGCGGTTCTGGTCACCCGGAGCGACACCTCGATCGTCGAGCTGGAGGCGCGGGCGGCCGCGGCCGGGGCGGTGGCGGTGATCCTCACCAACGACCTCCCCGGGCGGTATGTGGGGAATCTGCCGGTCGACACCGGCACCATCCCCACCCTGTCGATCACCCGGGACGAGGGGGAGCAGTTGCGGCAGCGGTTGGCTACCGGGCCGGTGCGGTTGCGGATGTCCGGCACCGCCTGGTCGCCGTACCTGTACAACCTGGTGTTGCTGGAGGTGGGGCAGGTCGGCGAGGACCTGACCTACCACGTCACTCCGGAGCAGTTGGCGCGGATCGACGTGACCTACCACAGCGACACGCCGGGCCACCTGATGGGCGAGGCGCGGCACTTCTCGCGGCCGTACCACGCCAGCTTCCACTATCTGTACCCGTACGTGGCGGGGGCGCGGCAGCGGACCGAGTATGTGATCGCCGAGGGCATCGCGTACCAGCAGACGGTCTACGGCGAGCTGCCGTTCGAGGCCCGGTTGCAGGAGCCGGAGTACCGGACCTACCAGCCGGGCGAGACCGTGGCCACCACGTGGTTCCGGCAGGCGACGCGGCCGGCGTTGCTGCCGCAGGTGGCCCCCACCGTGCGGCAGGGCGACAGCCTGCAGCTGAACGTGTTCGAGTGGGTGGACGACGCCGGCAACCACTTCCCGGAGATCTTTGGGCTGGCCCCCTATCCGGGTGACACCATCACCACCCGGATCTACCGGGACGGGGAGCTGGTGGGGGAGACCACCACGCCTCGCGCCACCTTCCCGATGGCCGCGGAGCCGGCCGAGTACCGGGTCACGCTGGACGTCACCCGGGAGGCGGACTGGTGGCGGACGTCCACCGCTACCCGCACGGTCTGGACGTTCACCTCCGCCCGGCCGGAGGCCGGCAGCGCGACCCTGCCGCTGCTGTCGATCGACTACGACCTGGAGGTGGATCAGTGGAACACCGCCCCGCATCCGCGGGACCGGCAGGGGCCGCCCACCATGTATCTCCAGGTCAGCCAGCAGAGCCCGGACTTGCCGGAGATCGCGGAGGCCCGGGTGTGGATCTCGTACGACGACGGGGTCAGCTGGGTGGCGCGGCCGGTCTGGCAGCGGGGCGACGGTCGGTTCGAGGTCCGGCTGGACAGCCGCGGGCCGAACGGCACCACCGGGTACGCGTCGATCCGGGTGGAGGCCACCGACGCGGACGGTAACCGGGTCGAGCAGGAGATCATCCGCGCGTGGCGGCTGGCTGAGCGTTGACGCTGAGGGTGGCGCCCACGGGAGGGTGCGTGGCCGGTGTACTGGTCACAATCCCATGGGGTGGGCGCCACCCCCTCCTCGGTCGGGGGAGAGGATAGGTGCGGCAGAATGTCTCGTTAATGTCCCCATATGTCGTATTGGAGGGGCTATGTCGCACCTACCGGTCAACCACCCTCTGCGGCCGGTCTATCGGGTGGTCTCCGTGCTGGTCGCCGGTTGGCTGCTGGTGTTCGGTGCAGTCAGCCTGGGCTCGACCCAGGGGCAACCGTGGTTCGGTCAGGGGGACTGGAGTGCGCTGGGCCTGACGACCAACCGCGCCCACGCGGTGTTCTCGCTCTTGGTGGGCGCGCTGGTGCTGCTCGCCGCACTGGTGGGGCGCAACTTTGACCGGACGGTCAACCTGTGGGTCGGGGTCGGGTTGCTGGCCGTCGGCACCGCCTTCCTGGGGCTGTCGCACACCGAGGCGAACCTGTTGAACTTCACGGTCCCCAACACCGCGGTGGTCTACCTGCTCGGGATGGTGCTGCTCGCCGCCGGGCTGTACGGCCGGGTCGACCTGACCGCCGAAGGGGCGGCGCGGAAGTCGGAGGCGGCCACCGAGCCGGCGCCAACGGCCACACGGGCGCGGGAGAAGGCCAGCACCGCCGCCTGAGCGGGGAATGTCCCGGTTGGTAGGGCCGTCCCGCGGCCCTACCAACCGGAGTACCGGGGACCGAGGCCGGATTGACGGTCCGGTTGACCGGGTACCGGGCGAGCATGGCGCACCTACCGGTCAACCACGCCGCCCGACCCGTACTCCGAGTCCTGCTGGTGGGGATCGGGCTGTTCATCCTGACGTTCGGCGTCCTCGGTCTGATCACCAGCTGGGGGTCGTCGTTCTTCGATCGGGGCGAGCACCATGCGTTCTGGCTGCAGACCAACCCGGCCTTCAGCCTGCTGTCGATCGTGACCGGGCTGGCGATGATCGGTGCCGCGATCTACGGCCGGAACGCCGACCACTACCTCGCGCTGGTCGGTGGGGCGATCTTCCTCCTGGCCGGGGTGATCATGATGGCGGTGCTGCATACCGAAGCGAACCTGCTGAACTTCAGCCTGGCCAACTGCACCACCTCGATGGTGATCGGTCTCCTGCTGACCTTGATCGGCCTGTACACCAAGACCGGCACCGAGGAGGACGCGGAGGAGGAGGAGAAGTTCCGGCACGGCGGGGTCGGACGGGAAGAGTTCGCCGAACGTACGCACGGCCTGGACCGCCGGTGAGGCCAGCTTCCCGGCGGTCAGCCGTCCCGCGAGGCCGACCCCGGAGCTGTTGCGGTGGGCTCACGACTCACTGGTGCGCCGCCGGGCTTGCAGGACCGGGTTGGGCTCGAGGTGCGACAACCCGTTCCAGGCCAGGTTCACCAGATGGGCGGCGACCGTGGCTTTACGGGGCTTCCGGACGTCCAGCCACCAGCGTCCGACCAACGCCACCATCCCCACCAGCGCCTGCGAGTACAGCTCGGCGAGTTTCGGGTCGTACCCACGTTGCTTGAATTCGGCGCCGAGGATGTGCTCGACCCGGTGGGCCACGTCGTTGAGTACGGAAGAGAAATTGCCGGAGCTGGACATCACCGGCGCCTCCCGGACCAGCACCCGGAAGCCGTCGGCCTCCTGCTCGATGTAGTCCAGCAGAGCCAGTGCCGCCTGCTCCAGCAGTGCCCGCGGGTGGCCGGCGGTCAGCGCGCCCCCGATCCGCTCGAGCAGGGAGCGGACCTCCCGGTCCACCACCACCGCGTAGAGGCCCTCTTTACCACCGAAGTGCTCGTAGACGACCGGTTTGGAGACCTTGGCCCGGGCCGCTACTTCCTCTATCGAGGTGGCGTCGAAGCCACGTTCAGCGAACAGCTGCCGCCCGATGGAGATCAGCTGCTCCCGGCGCTGGGCCGCCGACATCCGCACCCGGCGTTTAGCCGGTTCGGTCCCGCCACTGCTCACGGATCCATCCTGCCATTCAGGTCAAACGACCGAAGCCCCGGCGATGCCGGGGCCTGGCCGCTTGTTGACGATGCGTCAGGGGGTGGGCGAGACCAGTTTGGCGGATAGCCGCTCCGGTTTCGGCCAGCGGACCGAGTGGACCCAGCCGAGCTTCTCCATCAACCAGATCACCCGGGCGCTCGGGTCGATCTGGCCCCGCAGCGCACCGTGGCGGGCGCAGGTGGGGTCGGCGTGGTGCAGGTTGTGCCAGCTCTCGCCGAGCGACAGGATCGCCAGTGGCCAGAAGTTGGCGGCCTTGTCACCGTTGCGGACCGCGAACGGTCGGTCGCCGAACACGTGACAGACCGAATTGATCGACCAGGTGACGTGGTGCAGCAGTCCGATGCGGACGAGCCCGCCCCAGAAGAACGCGGTCAGCGCGCCCTGCCAGGACCAGGTGATGAGCCCCCCGAGCAGCGCCGGGGTCAGCAGGGAGATGGTCACCAGCAGGGGGAACAACTTGTCGATCCGGTTGAGGTCCCGATCGGCGAGGAGGTCCGGGGCGAACCGCTCCCGATTGGTCAGCTCCCGGTGGAACATCCAGCCCACGTGAGCGTGGAACATCCCTTTGACCAGGCCGCGCACGCTGGCGCCGTACCGCCAGGGGGAGTGGGGATCCCCTTCGACGTCGGAGAACATGTGGTGCCGGCGATGGTCCGCGACCCACTGGATGATGTTGCCTTGGATGGCCAGGGAGCCCGCGATGGCGAGCAGAATCCGCACTGGCCGCTTGGCTTTGAACGAGCCGTGGGTGAAGTAGCGGTGGTATCCGACGGTCACACCCAGGCCGCTGAGCAGGTAGAACCCGACCGCGATCAGCGCGTCGGTGAGGGACAGCCAGCCGCCCCAGGCCACCGGGATGGCGACCAGTAGGGCGAGAAACGGAATGGTGACGAACACCCAGAGGGCGATCAGGACGCCGACGGGTTGGCGGCCTTCGGTGAGTGGTTTTGGTCCGGAGTTGTATCGCGATGGCTCGGGCTGAGCGCGGTCGAGCAGGGATGTTGCCATGGTGGTACCTCATACCGTGGGTCGTACGGCGTACTTCCTACGCCTACGTCACCGTAACTTACGGGACCGTAGGTGAACAAGACAGTGATAAAGTTGTGCGCCTCACGGCGCGTTCCTCGGATACCCGGCGCCACCGTCGGCAAACCAGTCCGAACAGCCCCGCCGGGGGTGAGCTCCGGCCGGTGACTCGGGTCTGGGTCGCAGGGGGACCTCCCAGGCGGATCACAGGGGCGCTCCCCGCGGCAGGGGTGGAACGCGCTACGCTGGCCAACGACGCGGTCGTCCCGATCGGCTGTGGTGTAATCGGCAACACCCGGGTCTTTGGAACCCGTGTTCCAGGTTCGAGCCCTGGCAGCCGAGCTATCCTCCTGTCGGAAATATATTATTTGTCCGATTCCTGGGGGCGGTCGGTCACGACCACAACCGGGAGCGCGTGCCGCAAGGGGAGCAGCGCCCGTGAGCACATCACCAGCTCGTACCGTGATCATCCTCGCCGCCGGCCAGGGCAAGCGGATGCGCTCGGCCATCCCCAAGGTGCTGCACCCGGTGTTAGGGCGCAGCCTGCTCGGACATGTATTGGCCGCCGCCGAGCCGCTGGCCGCGGACCGCACCCTGGTGGTGGTCGGCACCGGTGCCGAGCAGGTGACCGCCCACCTCGCGGAGATCGCGCCGAAGGCGGTACCGGTGCGCCAGGAGCAGCAGCTGGGCACGGGGCACGCGGTCCGGGCGGCGCTGGCGGCCGCGCCCGAGCTGGAGGGCACGGTGGTGGTGCTCAACGGCGACCTCCCCCTGCTGCGCCCGGAGACGCTGCAGGAGCTGGTGGCGGCGCACGAGTCCGCGGGCGCCCTGGCCACCCTGCTGTCGGCGGAGGTGGACAACCCCACCGGCCTGGGGCGGATCATCCGCGACCGGGACGGGCGCCTGGCCCAGATCGTCGAAGACCGCGACGCCACCGGCCCACAGCTGGCTATCCGCGAGATCAACGCCGGCGGGTACGTGTTCGACGCGGCTGCGCTGCGCGCCGGGTTGGCCCGGATCGGCCGGGACAACGCCCAGGGCGAGGAGTACCTGACCGACGTGCCGGGGCTGCTCGCCGCCGACGGCGGTCTGGTAGCGGTGCATCGGATGGCGGACCCGGTGGAGGCGTCCGGCTGCAACGACCGCGTGGAGCTGGCCGCGGTCACCGCCCGGATGCGGCAACGGATTGTCACCGACTGGATGCGGGCCGGGGTGACGGTGGTCGACCCGGCCAGCACCTGGATCGACGTGACCGTCACCCTGGAACCCGACGTGGTGCTCGAACCGAATACCTACCTGCGGGGGCGGACCACGGTCGCCCAGGGGGCCGTCGTCGGGCCGGAGGTCACGTTGATCGACACCGCCGTGGGCGCGGGGGCGCGGGTGGTGCGGGCCCACGCCGAGCAGGCCGTGATCGGTCCGGAGGCACAGGTCGGGCCGTACGCGTACCTGCGGCCCGGGGCGCGGCTGGCCCGCGGGGCCAAGGTCGGCACCTTCGTGGAGGTGAAGAACTCCACCGTGGGGGAGGCGGCGAAAGTGCCGCATCTGACCTATGTGGGCGATGCCACCATCGGTGCGGGCGCGAACATCGGCGCCGGCACCATCTTCGTCAACTACGACGGGGTGACCAAGCACCACACCGAGGTGGGCAGGGCCGCCTTTGTCGGCTCCAACTCCAGCTTGATCGCGCCGGTGACCATCGGGGACGGGGCGTACGTGGCCGCGGGTAGCGCGGTGGCCGAGGATGTGCCGCCCGGTGCCCTCGGGATCGCTCGCGGCACGCAGCGCAATGTGGATGGCTGGGTGCTCCGGAAGCGGGCCGGGACTCCCTCGGCCGCCGTCGCCGAACAGGCCCAGGCGGCGGAGGAGGCGGCCGGATAGATCCGGGTTGAGGTGTCCACGCCCTCCGGTGGGCTCGGTAGGGTGCCGGTATGCGCCTCCATCGATTGATGGTCGTCTTGGGAGTACTCCTGTTGGCTTCGGTCGGCTGTACGGGCGATGAGCCATCGCCAGCACCGTCGCCTTCATCACTGCTGGGGGCGCCAACCCCACCAGCGGTGGCGCCGGTGTGCGCGACCGAGCTGCCCGCGCCCTGGCGGGAGGCGCTCGCCGAGGGGGTCGTGGAGTGGGAGGGGGACCCCGGCTTCGTGGCGGCGGTGGCACCGGACGGCTCGTTGCTGGTCCGGATATGGGTGCCGGAGGTACGCAACGAGCTGTGGTGGCATCCGGTCGACGGGGAGCCGGTGCTGGTGCACGACCTCGGGTTCGCCTACCGCAACCTGGGTGTGGTCGGGGCGGACACCGACGGCCGGTACGTGGCGTACGGGCTGACCCGGTGGGACCACGGAGAGACATGGGCGCTGTACGTGTGGGACAGCCAGGCCGGTGCCGCACCGGTGCCGCTGATCGAATTCGGCCCGGAAGAGTGGGGCATGCTCCACCCTCCGATCGTCCATGATGGACAGGTGTACTGGGCACACCGCGCGGAGGGGGGATCGACCACCACCCTGTACCGCTACCGGATCGCCGACGGCGCCAACGACGTCGTCCACACCGGCAACCTGGGAGGCCCGAAGCGGGGCGGGGACCTGCTCATCTGGCCAGAGTGGACCGATCAGTCGGGGGAGTCGGAGCTCCGGGCGCTCGACCTGGCCACCGGTGAGCAGGCCGAGGGGCTGCCCGCGGTGCTGACCGACCGGGTGGCCCGAATGCAGGGACTGGCCGGAGCCGCGGGCGTCCTGGCCTGGGTCGAGGGGAACGCCAACGAGCAGCTGTGGCTGTGGCGGGCCGACTGGGAGGCGCCGGCGCGGATCCTGATCGAGGAGGAACACACCGTCGGTTACCTGTCCGTCACCACCGATCTACTGGCCTGGCAGCAGGGGCGGGTCTATCTGCTGGACCAGCGCACCGGCGGCTACGCGCTGCTGACCGAGGAGTACGGCGGGGTCGCGCTGTCCGGCCCCTGGCTGCTGCTCAGCTACCCTTCGCCCGACAAGACCCAGCCCGACCCGGAGGTGCTGATCGACACCCGTACCCTTCCGCCCCTGCCTGGCTGCGACTGAATCGATGCGTCCCGTGACGGATTTGGGGAACGGGGAGGCGGTAGCGAGCCGGTTAACGGGACGGGGATACTGGTAACCGCACCGGCGGCAGACGAGTTCTGGGAGCACTAACACCAATGGCCAGCATCACCACCACCAACCGCAAGAGCCTGATGCTCTTCTCCGGACGGGCCTACCCGGCCCTCGCCGACGAGATCGGGGTGGCGCTGGGGGTGGCTCCCACTCCGACCGACGTGTACGACTTCGCCAGCGGCGAGATCTTCGTCCGGTACGAGGAGTCGGTCCGGGGCTCGGACGCGTTCGTGGTGCAGTCGATGAGCGACCCGGTCAACCAGTGGGTCATGGAGACCCTGATCATGGTGGACGCGCTGAAGCGTGGTTCCGCCAAGCGGATCACCGTGGTGTTGCCGTTCTACCCGTACGCCCGGCAGGACAAGAAGCACCGCGGCCGGGAGCCGATCTCGGCCCGGCTGATCGCCGACCTGCTCAAGACCGCGGGCGCGGACCGGATCCTCACCGTCGACCTGCACACCGCCCAGATCCAGGGCTTCTTCGACGGACCGGTGGACCACCTGTTCGCCATGCCCACCCTGGCGGAGTACATCGAGAAGAAGTACAGCCACCGGCCGATGACGGTGGTGGCGCCGGACTCCGGCCGGGTGCGGGTGGCCGAGCGGTGGACCGACCGGCTGGGTGGGCTGCCGCTGGCGTTCATCCACAAGACTCGTGACCCGCGCACCCCCAACCAGGTGGTCGCCAACCGGGTGGTAGGGGACGTGGAGGACCGGGTCTGCCTGATCGTCGACGACATGATCGACACCGGCGGCACGATCTGCCGCGCCGCCGACATCCTTTATCAGTCCGGGGCCGCGGACGTGGTGGTGGCCGCCACCCACCCGGTGCTGTCCGACCCCGCCACCGAGCGGCTGAAGAACAGCCGCATCAGCGAAGTGGTGGTCACCAACACCCTGCCCCTGCCCCCGGAGAAGCAGCTGGACAAGCTGACCGTACTGTCGATCGCGCCGCTGCTGGCCCGGGCGATCCGGGAGGTGTTCGACGACGGCTCGGTCACTACCCTGTTCGGTGGCCTGAGCTGAGCCGGCGACCGGGGCATCCTGCGGGTGCCTACCGGACGCCCCTGGCCGGGGTGGCGGCAGCCGCTGACCCGTCGCTAGGTAGAATCGGACGGTTGCCGCGCCCGGCGCGGCTGTGTGACGTAGCAAACCCCCGACGTATACCGGAGTGGAGCCGTGTCCGTTACCGAGATCAACGCCGAGATCCGTACCGAGTTCGGTAAGGGCGGCGCCCGGCGTACTCGCCGCGCCGGCAAGCTGCCGGCGGTGCTGTACGGGCACGGTGAACCGCCAAAGCACCTGGCCCTGCCCGTGCTGGAGTTCGCTGCGGCGATTCGCCGTGGTGGCATGACGCAGCTGCTGACGCTGACCTTCCCGGACGGGACCAAGACCACCGCGCTGCCCAAGGCGATTCAGCGTGACCCCATCCGGGACGAGTACGAGCACGCCGACCTGCTGGTGGTTCGCCGGGGCGAGAAGGTGACCGTGGAGGTCCCGGTGATCGTGGTCGGTGACCCGGTCCCGGGCACCCTGGTGGTGCAGGAGCTGGACACCGTCTCGGTCACCGCGGAAGCGACCTCTCTACCGGACCGCCTGGAGGCGTCGGTGGCAGGGCTGGATGCCGGGGCCCAGATCACCGCGGCTGACTTGCCGCTGCCTGAGGGGACGGAGCTGGTCAGCGAGCCGGACACCGTGCTGGTGGTCGTGACGGCTTCCCCGACCGCCGCCGAGATGGGCGTGGAAGAGGCCCCGGCGGAGGGCGAGGAGTCTGGCGAGGCCTCTTGATCAACCGCCTGGTAGGCGCGATGACCGGGCGGATACCGCCGGCCCGGGACGACCAGTGGTTGATCGTCGGACTGGGCAATCCGGGCCGGCAGTACGCCGGTAACCGCCACAACGTGGGCTTCATGGTCGCCGACGTGCTCGCCGGCCGGATCGGAGCCCGGTTCAGCCGCCACAAGCGGGCCAGCGCCGAGGTGGCCGAGGGGAGGCTCGGCTACGGCGGTGGCCCGCGGTTGGTGTTGGCTAAGCCGACCACGTACATGAACCTGTCCGGGCAGGCGGTGGCCGGGCTGGCCCGGTTCTACAAGCTGCCGGCGGAACGGATCATCGCCATCCACGACGACCTCGATCTGCCCTACGGCACCTTGCGGGCCAAGCGGGGCGGAGGCGAAGGCGGGCACAACGGCCTGCGGTCGATGACCAGCTCGCTGTCCACGAAGGACTACTACCGGGTGCGGTTCGGGATCGGGCGCCCGCCCGGGCGTCGAGATCCCGCCGACTGGGTGCTGTCCGACTTCTCCGCCGCGGAGCGCAAAGACCTGGACTACCTGGTGGATCGGACCGCCGACTTCGTGGAAGCGATCCTCACCGACGGGCTGGAACCGGCCCAGAACCGGTTCCACGCCGGCTGATGGCGGGGCCGGCCGTAGCCGACCGGGGCGGACACCCAGCCGGGGACGCCGCGCTGGCCCGCTGGCTGGCGGTCCGGGCCGGGGCACGGCTGCTGCGGCTGCGCACCGCCCGCGGTCACGCCGATCCGTTGGCGCTCGGCGACGCCGGGGACCAACTCAGCCACCGGTTCCTGGTGCGGGCACTGCGCCGGCTGCGCCCGGACGACTGGGTGCTGTCCGAGGAAGGCGACCAGCGCGAACCCGGGCGGCTGACCGCGGAGCGGGTGTGGATCGTCGACCCGCTGGACGGGACCCGGGGGTATCGCGAACCCGGGCGTACCGACTGGGCGGTGCACGTGGCGCTGTGGACCCGCGCGGGTGGGCTCACGGCGGGCGCGGTGGCGCTACCCGCCCAGCAGCGGGTGCTCGCCACCGACCGACCACCGGTGCCGTCCATCCCCGCCCGCCGCCGGCCACGACTGGTGGTCAGCTACAGCCGGCCACCGGCCTACGCCGAGGCGGTGGCCGCGGCCATCGGGGCGGAGCTAGGTACCCTCGGCTCGGCGGGGGCGAAGGTCGCCGCGGTGATCACCGGGGAGTACGACGCCTACCTCCACGACGGTGGGCAGTACGAGTGGGATTCCGCCGCCCCGGTGGCGGTGGCCCGGGCGGTCGGCCTGCACGCCAGCCGACTGGACGGGTCCCCACTGCGCTACAACCAGCCCGACCCGTACCTGCCGGACCTGCTGGTGTGCCGGCCGGAGCTGGCCGCACCGCTGATGGCGGCGGTAGTGGCGCACCGCCTCCCGGAGTGAAAATCCGATTTCGTGCCCGTGGGAGAATGAAGACATGTCCCGTCCGCGTTCCCTGTCCGGTATTCAGGCCACGGCCGACTCGTTCCACCTCGGCAACTACCTCGGTGCGTTGCGTAACTGGGTGGCGATCCAGGAGACCCACGACGCCTTCTACTTCATCGCCGACCTGCACGCGATCACTGCCGGGCACGAGCCGGCCAAGCTGCGGGAACGCACCCGGGTGGCGGTGGCGCAGCTGCTGGCGCTGGGGCTGGACCCGCAGCGGTGCACCCTGTTCGTGCAGTCGCACGTGCCCGAGCACGCGCAGCTGAGCTGGGTGCTGGAGTGCCTGACCGGGTTCGGGGAAGCGTCGCGGATGACCCAGTTCAAGGACAAGGCCGCCAAGCAGGGGGCCGACCGGGCCAGCGTCGGCCTGTTCACCTACCCGATCCTGCAGGCCGCCGACATCCTGCTCTACCAGGCGGATGTGGTGCCGGTGGGGGAGGACCAGCGGCAGCACCTGGAGCTGACCCGCAACCTGGCGCAGCGGTTCAACCACACGTTCGGCCGCACCTTCACGGTGCCGGAGGCGTACATCGTCACCGACACCGCCAAGATCACTGACTTGCAGGATCCGACCAGCAAGATGTCGAAGTCGTCGTCCTCCCCCAACGGCATCATCGAGCTGCTGGAGGATCCGGCGCGCAGCGCCAAGAAGATCCGGTCGGCGGTCACCGACACCGAGCGGGAGATCGTGTTCGACCGGGAGCGTAAGCCCGGCATCTCCAACCTGCTGACCATCTACTCGGCGTTGACCGGGCGGAGCCTGGCGGAGCTGACCGAGGCGTACCGGGGCAAGGGATACGGGGACCTGAAGAAGGACCTGGCCGAGGTGGTGGTGGAGTTCCTCCGCCCGATCCGGGAGCGCACGCAGACCTATCTGGACGATCCTGCGCAGCTGGACAAGGTGCTGCGGACCGGGGCGGAGAAGGCACGGGAGGTCGCCTCCGCCACCCTGCGGGACGTGTACGAGCGGGTCGGGTTCCTGCCGTATCCCGCGCACGCCTGACCCCTCCCCGCCGGGAGCGGGTGCCCGCCCGGGGCGAGCGGGGGCGGCCGGCGGGTTTGCGCGACCACCGGACAGCCGAGGTCCGGATCGGTGACGATGAGGCGGTGGCCGAGAAGCAGCCGGGGCGGCTGACGCGGGCGATCGACCGGAGCCGGGCCCGGTCCCGGCTGGTCGATCACGCGTTCCGGGCCAAGGAGCGGTACGCCGAGGCGTTCGGCGGCCGGTTGGCCGCGGCCTGCGCGTACTACGGCTTCTTCGCGCTGTTCGCCCTCGGGGTGGTCGGGTTCGCGATCCTCGGTTTCCTGGTGGAGTACCTCCCCGACCTGCGGCAGCGGGTCACCGACTACCTGGCGCAGAACCTGCCGGTGCTGGACCCGGAGCAGATCCAGGCCGGCCGTGGCGCGGCCGGCGTCCTCGGGCTGATCGGGCTGGTGTTCACGGGACTGGCCTGGGTGAACGGAGTGCGCTCCTCGCTGCGCCGGATCTGGCACCGGGAGCAGGAGCCCGGCAATCTGGTCAAGCGTCGGCTGGCGGACCTGGTGGCGTTGGTGATCCTGGCGCTGCTGCTGGGGATCTCGCTGGCCGCGAGCGCCGTGGTCGGGTGGCTGCTCGGGCAGCTGCCGGTGGCCGGCATCGGCGGCTGGGTGGCGCTGGTCGGGGTCAACCTGGTGTTGGCGGTCGGGCTGTTGGCGGTCCTGCCCCGGCTACGGATCTCGTGGCGCCGGCTGCTGGCCCCGGCGCTGGTGGTGGCGGTCGCGCTGGTGGTGCTCAACACCCTCGGCCAGTTCTACTTCACCCGCACCCAGCAGAACCCGGCGTACGCGGTGGTGGCCACCGCCGCCGGGCTACTGGTCTATCTGTACGTGGTGCACCAGCTGCTGTTCTGGGCGACCGCCTGGCTGGCCACCAGTGACCGGGGGCGGGTGGTCGACCTCGCCACCGGCGGCACCACCATCGCGGAGTGACGCCCGGTGGTGCCGCCGAGGTAGCGCTGCGAAGACGCGCGCAGCGAAGGGCTACGACTCAGGCGGTGCGCCACCAGACGGTGGTGTCCGGCGGCAGCACCTGGTCGTCGGAGACCGGGCCGCTGGCCAGGACCCGTGCGCCGAACCGCTGCCCGAGCGCCACCGGCTCCGCGCCGCAGTTGGTGGCGCACACCAGCCCGGCGCCGTCGGCCAGCCCGGTCCGGTGGAAGAGCAACACCTGCGGGGACGGTGCGTCCAGCCACTGGAGCTCGCCGCGCCCCAGCCGCAGCTGGCGGCGGATCCGCAGCGCCGCCCGGTACATCGACAGCGTCGAGTGTGGATCCTGCCGTTGGGCCGCCACGGTCAGGGTGGCCCACTCCGCCGGCTGCGGCAGCCACGGCTTGCCGCCCTCGGGGCTGAACCCGAACGGGGCGGCGGTGCCGGACCAGGGCAGCGGCACCCGACAGCCGTCCCGCCCGAGCTGCGCACCGCCGGTGCGACGGAAGGTGGGGTCCTGGCGGAGCTCGTCCGGCAGGTCGAACACCTCCGGCAGCCCCAGCTCCTCCCCCTGGTAGAGGTAGGCCGACCCCGGTAGGGCGAGCATCATCAGGGTGGCGGCCCGGGCCCGGCGCAGCCCCAGCGCCCGGTCCACCGGCGGCTCGCCGCGGGCCGCGCCCCCGGCCACGCCGCTGGTGCTGCCGTGCGTGCGCCCGAACCGGCTGGCGTGCCGGACGACGTCGTGGTTGGACAGCACCCAGGTGGCGGGCGCCCCCACCGCGCTCATCGAGGTCAGGGACGTGTCGATCACCGCGCGGTAGGCGGTCGCGTCCCACGGGGTCTCCAGGAACCGGAAGTTGAACGCCTGGTGCAGTTCGTCCGGGCGGACGTAGTCGGCCAGCCGCTTCGGACCGGGCACCCAGGCTTCGGCGACCGCGATCCGCTCCGGCTGGTAGCGGTCGAGCACCGCGCGCCACTCGCGGTAGATCTGGTGCACCTCGTCCCGGTCCCGGTAGCGGTGCGGATCCGTCGGATCGTCCTCCGCCCCCACGTCCGGTAGCCCGGGCGGTTTGATCAGCGAGTCGGCGACGTCGATCCGGAATCCGTCCACCCCCCGGTCGAGCCAGAACCGGAGAATGTCGAGGAACTCCGCCCGTACCTCCGGGTGCTCCCAGTTCAGGTCCGGCTGCTCGGAGGCGAACATGTGCAGGTACCACTCGCTGTCCACCCGGGTCCAGGCCGGGCCACCGAAGATGCTCTGCAGATTGTTCGGGGGCTGGTCACCGGAGTGGGCGCGGAAGTGGTACCGCTGCCGGGCCGGGCTGCCGGGGCCGGCCGCCAGCGCCTCCTGGAACCAGGGGTGCTGGTGGGAGGTGTGGTTGGGGACGATGTCCACGATCACCTTCAGCCCGCGCGCGTGGGCGGCGGCCAGCAGCGCGTCGAAGTCCGACAAGGTGCCGAACGTGGGGTCGACGTCCCGGTAGTCGGCCACGTCGTACCCACCGTCGGCCATGGGGGAGCGGTAGAACGGGCTCAGCCAGATCGCGTCCACGCCCAGGTCGACCAGGTGGTCCAGACGGGCGGTGATGCCGGGCAGGTCGCCGACGCCGTCCCCATCGGCGTCCGCGAAGCTGCGGGGGTAGATCTGGTAGATGACGGCGTCGCGCGCCCACGAGTCCGGTGCTGGCATGAGCATCACGGTATCGTTCGGTCATTCTTGCAGCAAGATTTCCGCAAGATATTGACAGGAAATTCAACCCCGGCCTATCCTTCGCTCCAATCGACTGGTGTCTACCTATATGGGTGGACCTGGGTGGTTCGACTGGCTCCAAGGAGGGCACCATGCCCCGATCCCGATATCCCACTGGGCGCGTGGCCGCGGCGATGACCGCCGGGGCGCTGGTCCTGGCCGGCAGCGTGGCGACGTCCGGACCGGCCGCCGCCGGCTCCCCGAGCCTGAAAAGCGACCTGTGCTACCAGGTGGTGACCGACCGGTTCGCCGACGGCAACCCCGGCAACAACCATCCACCGAGCAGCCCCGGACTGTCCGACCCGACCCGGCAGAACTGGAAGCTCTACTGGGGTGGCGACTTCGCCGGCCTCACCCAACAGCTGGACTACCTGGCCGAGCTCGGGGTGGGGGCGATCTGGCTGTCCCCGCATGTGGACAACATCAATCAGCCGGCGGTCTATGGCGGGGTGCCCAACGCCGGCTACCACGGCTACTGGACCCGGGACTTCTTCCGGACCGAAGAGCACTTCGGCACCTTGGCGGAGTTCGACGCGCTGATCGCGGCCGCCCACGCCCGCGGCATCCAGGTGATCATGGACTGGGCGCCCAACCACACCAGCCCCGCCGACCCGGCCGATCCCGGGTTCGCCGAGCGGGGAGCGCTCTACCGCGACGGGGTGTTCGTCGGGGACTACCTGCACGACCCGCACGGCTACTTCCACCACAACGGCGGGGTGAGCAACTGGGACGACGCGTACGAGACCCAGTACCACAACCTGTTCGACCTGGCCGACTTCAACCACCAGCACCCGGTGATCGACGCCTACCACAAGGACGCGGTCGACTACTGGCTCGACCGGGGCGTGGACGGGGTGCGGGTGGACGCGGTCAAGCACATGACCGCCGGCTGGCAGCGCTCAGTCGCCGACACCATCCTGGCCGAGCACGACGTGTTCCTGTTCGGAGAGTGGTATCTCGGCAGCAAGAACGACCCGCTGTACGGGGCGAACGTGCGGTTCGCCAACGACAGCGGCATCTCGGTACTCGACTTCTACCTGAACATGGCGATCCGGGAGACGTTCGGCCAGAACGCCTCCATGCACCACCTGGACCAGGCGATCAGCGTCACCGGGGCCGACTACCGCTACCCGGAGAACCTGGTCACCTTCATCGACAACCACGACATGCCGCGGTTCCTCACCCTGCAGCCGGACCATCACCGGCTGCACCAGGCGCTGGCGTTCCTGCTCACCGTCCGGGGCACACCCTGCCTGTACTACGGCACCGAGCAGTACCTGCACGACGACACCGCCGGTGGGGGCGACCCGTACAACCGGCCGATGATGCCCGGGTTCGACCGCACCACCACCGCCTACCAGCTGGTCTCCACGCTGGCCGACCTGCGGGCGCAGCAGCCCGCGCTGGCCTGGGGGACCCACCAGCAGCGGTGGATCAACAACGACGTGTACATCTACGAACGACAGTTCTTCAACGACGTGGTATTGGTGGCGATCAACAAGTCCGCCATCCCGTACCAGATCACGGGCCTGCGGACCGCCCTGCCGGCCGGCACCTATCCGGACGTGCTGGGCGGGCTGCTCGGTGGCGGCGGCATCAGCGTGGGCAGCGGCGGCGGGGCCGACCGGCCGGTGACGCCGTTCACCCTGGACGCGGGGGAGGTGGCGGTGTGGTCGTATCGGGCCAGCGAGCCGAGCCACCCCCAACTGGGCAGCGTCGCCCCCACCCTGACCCGGGCCGGTAACCAGCTCACCATCGAGGGGCGTGGCTTCGGCAGCAGCGGGACGGTCCGGATCGGGGGCGTGGTGGCCCCGGTCACCAGCTGGTCGGCCAACCGGATCGTGGTGACGGTCCCGAACGGTGCGCCGACCGGGTTGCGGTCGGTCACGGTCACCACCACCGGCGGCACCAGCAACGGGTACGAGGTCAGCGTGCTGTCCGGGCCGCAGGTGCCGGTCACCTTCACCGTCACCGGGGCGCCCCCCACCAACTGGGGGGACGCGATCTACCTGACCGGTAGCGTGGCCGAGCTCGGCCACTGGTCGACCGACCCGGAGGTGGCGATCGGCCCGATGCTGACGCCGAACTATCCGGACTGGTTCATCGTCGCCAGTGTCCCGGCCTGCACCACGATCGAATTCAAGTTCATCCGGATCACCGCCGCCGGGGCAGTGACCTGGGAGAACGGACCGAACCACGTGTATCAGGCGCCGTGCTCCGGCACCGACGCGGTGACCGTGCCCTGGCAGTACTGACCAATGCGCGGGGGCAGGGCGGGCCGCCCCGCCCTGCCCCCGCGCGACGGAAGGGTGGGACCGGGTCCAGTGCCGTGGCCCGGTCCCACCCTGGCCCCGGTGACTTCTCACCGGCCGCAGTGGATCAGTAGTAGCAGCCGCTGGTGGGGAGGCTGCTCGCCGGCGGCGGGGTGGTGCCGTCATAGATCGCCAGCAGCAGGTTCTGCGGGCAGCGCAGCACCCCACCGGCCCGGATCTGCAAGTGCAGGTGTGGACCGGTGGTGTTACCGGTGTTACCGCTGGTACCGATCCGTTGTCCTGGTGAGACGGTGGTGCCGCTGGCCACGGACCAGGCGGAGAGGTGGCAGTAGTTGTAGGTGGCGCCATCCGTGCCGGCCAGGCTGATGCCCAGCCCGCAGCTGCTGTCGTTGATGCGGGTCACGGTCCCGGCCCGGACCGCGTACGTCGGGGTGCCGACCGGTACGCGAATGTCGATCGCCGGATAGGTGTGGTGCGGCCGGGTGTACTCCGAACGCGGCACCGCGTTCCGGGGCACCGGCAATGCCCACTGGTCCCCGCCACCGGAGACCGGGGTGAGCCGGATCGCGTCGGCGATCACGTACCCGGTGCCGTTGGTCCACCGGCTGACTCCCACCACGTTCCGGGTGCCTGCGGCCAACTGGTAGTTGCCGAGGCTGACCCAGCGGCCACCGTTGGTGCGCTGGTTGACGTGGACGGTGACGTTCCCGCCCGTGGTGACGATCACGAACGGGGTGGCGTTGTTGTAGCCGGAGTCCGCCGGGTACCAGACCTCCACCCGGTAGCTGCCGGTGCTCGGGATGGTGGCGCGGAACCAGGCCGCGTCACTGCCGCCGGTGTACGGGGTGGCGAAGTGGTAGTTCTCGCCGTAACGCTGGCTTGACCAGGCGGAGCGGCCCCAGTTGCTGCTGGCGGTGAAGTTGCTGCTGGCGTTGTCCACGATGATCGCGGATTGGGCCTGGGCCGGGGCGGTGGGGGTGAGGAAGGTGGCGCCGAGGATCGCCAGCACTGCGACCACGACGCGGGGGAACCGGAAACGTCGCATGGTGACCTCCCGTCTCGGGGAATGGTCCAGACCACTGGTCTGGACTGGACCATTGAACCAACTCCAGCGACGTATGGAAAGAGGTCTACGTATTCGGCTCCCCGGTCGGGCGCCTCACCGCCGCTCCGAGCGGCGCCGCCACGGGATACGTGGGTGGGCGTCCTGCCTGCCCTCACGCCTCCTGGCGGGGGGCGGAGGTGGTGGAGCCTCGTACCACCAGCTCCGGTGAGAACAGATACTCCGAGTGGTCGCCGGAACGACCGCCGATCGCGTCCAACAGGGCGGTCACCGCGGCCTGGGCCATCTGCTGCACCGGTTGCCGGACCGTGGTCAGGGGCGGATCGGTGAACGCGATCAACGGCGAGTCGTCGTAGCCGACCACGGACAGGTCCCGCGGCACCACCAGCCCCCGTTGCCGGGCCGCCCGGATCGCCCCCAGCGCCATCAGGTCGCTGCCGCAGACCAGGCCGGTGACCCCGCGGTCCAGCAGGCGGTTGGCGGCGGCCGCGCCACCCTCCACGCTGAACCACAGCGACAGTGACACCAGCTCATCCAGCTGGGATTCCGGCAGGCTCACCAGCTCGGTCATGGCCTTCCGCCACCCGGCGAGCCGCCGCTGCACCGGCAGGAACCGCTCCGGGCCGGAGATCAGGCCGATCCGGCGGTGGCCGAGCGATACCAGATGGGCCACCGCGAGCTGGGCGGCCTCCTGCTCGTCGGTGGAGAGGAACGGCGCATCCACCTCCGGCTGGTAACCGTTGACGAGCACGATCGGTAGTCGCTGGGACACCAGTCGGCGGTAGCGCGCCGGATCGGTGGTGGTGTCGGCGTGCATGCCGGAGACGAAGATGATCCCGGCGACCGACCGCTCCAGCAGCATCTCCACGTATTCGTCCTCGGTCACCCCGCCGGGCGTCTGGGTGCACAGCACCGGGGTGTAGCCGTGCTGGGCCAGCACCGACTCGATCACCTGGGCGAACATGGGGAAGATCGGGTTTTCCAGCTCCGGGACCACCAGACCGACCAGGCCGGCGCTGTGCTTGCGTAACCGCGCCGGCCGCTCGTACCCGAGGACGTCCAAAGCGGTGAGCACCGCCTGGCGGGTCTCCCTGGCCACGCCAGGTTTATCGTTGAGCACCCGGGAGACGGTGGCCTCGCTCACCCCGGCCTGGGCGGCGATGTCAGCCAGTCGCGTACGCATGCGCTGACGATAGCCGACCCTGTTTGCAAGTCCCTTGCGGGATGTCGTCGCACTCTTCCAAAGCATGAAAGTTCTTGCTAACGTCGGCGCCAAACCGGACCTGTCGCGGCCGGCGCCGCGACCGGCGTCAGACAGGAGAACTCATGCGCACACGTATCGGCCGTAGGGTCGCCGCTCCGGTGGCCGCCGGACTGGCGCTGACGCTCGTTCTCGCCGCCTGCGGGGGGAAGACGAGCCCGCCGACCAGTCGGATGACTCCGCCACCGGCGAACTGGTGATTTGGAGCGACCCGAACCGGGCGCAGGTGCTCAACCAGTTCAAGGAACAGATCGAAACGGACCTGGGGATCACCCTGGTCATCGAAGAGATCGCTAAGGACCAGCAGACCACGTTCGTCACCGCCTCCCAGCAGGGAGCGGGGCCGGACGTGATGGTGGGGGCGCACGACTGGATCGGCAACCTGGTCCGCAACGGCGCCATTGACCCGGTGCAGCTGACCGAGGCGCAGCTGGCCGCCTTCCCGCAGATCGCGATCGACGCGGTCACCTTCGACGGACAGACCTACGGGGTGCCGTACGCGATCGAGAACATCGCGCTGATCCGCAACACCGACCTGGCCCCGGAGGCTCCGGAGACCATCGAAGAGCTGGTGGAGATGGGGCAGCAGCTGCAGGAGGAAGGCAAGACCGGCGAGATCCTCTGCCTGCAGGTGGGGGACCAGGGCGACACGTACCACATCTATCCGCTGTACACCTCGGCCGGCGGCTACCTGTTCGGCCGGACCGACGACGGCACCTGGGACCCCAGCGACCTGGGGGTAGGCACCGACGCCTCCAAGGCCGCGTTTGAGAAGATCCGGGAACTGGGAGAGGCCGGAGTCGGCGCGCTCAAGCGGTCGAT
Source organism: uncultured Actinomycetota bacterium (assembly GCA_963809545.1). Taxonomy (GTDB): domain Bacteria; phylum Actinomycetota; class Actinomycetes; order Mycobacteriales; family Micromonosporaceae; genus Natronosporangium. The sequence continues at coordinate 1,443,853 of CAWEKD010000005.1, forward strand.
CGGCGGGGAGAACGCGATCCCGCTGTTCACGGACGGCCAGTGCGCGTTCCTGGTGTCCGGCCCATGGGCGATCAACGACATCAAGACCGCCGGCATCGCGTACGACATCACCCCGGTGCCGCCGTTCGCCGACGGGCAGACCGCCCAGCCGTTCGTGGGGGCCCAGGTCTTCTTCGTGGCCTCCAAGGGCAAGAACAAGGCGGTCGCCCAGGAGTTCGTGGCCAACTACCTCACCTCGGTGGAGCTGGCGGTGGCGCTGTACGAGGCGGAGCCCCGCGCCCCAGCCCTGACCGCGGCCCTGGAGCAGGTGCAGGCCAATGACCCCGATCTGCCGAAGTTCCTGAAGGCGGCCGAGAACGGGGTGCCGATGCCGTCCATCCCGGAGATGGCCGCCATCTGGGAGCCGTTCGGGACGGCGGAAGCGGCGATCGTGGGCGGAGCGGACGTGGACGAGGCGGTGGACGCCGCCGCGGACGCGATCGCGGAACAGATCGGATGACCAAGTCGCAACGGTCGGTTCCCGGGTCGACGGTGACCCGGGAACCGACCCGGACACCCTCCCCGGCCCGGGTACCGCTCCGGCCGCTCGGCGGCCGGCTGATCGTCACCGGGCTGGTGGTCAAGGCGGTCCTGCTGGGCCTCGTGGCGGCGATCGCACTGTGGGCGGCGTTCCCGCTGTGGGAAGCCCGGGCCTGGGTGGGCCTGGCCATCCTGGTGGCCACCACCGTCGCGATCTTCTACCTGTACCTGAGCCGGCGCCACATCCCGGCCAAGTACCTGCTGCCCGGCACCCTGTTCCTGATCGCCTTCCAGCTGTTCCCGGTGCTGTACACCGTCAGCACCGCCTTCACCAACTTCGGTGACGGACACCGCGGCGACAAGCCGGACGCGATCGTGGCGATCCAGACCGCCTCGGTGCGACAGGTGCCCGACTCGGCGGAGTACACCCTGTCGGTGGCGACCACCGGCGATCCAGCCACCGGCGACCTGGTGTTCCTGGTGCGGGACAGCGACACCGGCCAGGCCTACGTCGGCGACCAGGAGGGGCTGCGTCCGCTGCCGGCTGACCAGGTGCAGGTGGGGCTGGACGGCCGGATCAACCACGCCGAGGGGTACACGATCCTCACGGTGGGGCAGGCCAGCGCCCGCAGTCCGGAGATCACCGAATTCGCGGTGCCGACCGAGCGAGGGGCGATCCTCGCCGCCGGACTGTCCCGGGCGTACGAGGGGCGCGCGCAGCGCACGTACGACTCGGCCTGTGACTGCGTGACCGACCACGACACCGGGGAGCGGTACTACGCCGACGAGACGGTCGGCGCGTTCGTGTCCGACTCCGGCCAGCAGCTCGTGCCCGGCTGGCGGGTGAACGTGGGATTCGCCAACTTCACCCGGGTGTTGACGGACCCGCGGGTGTCGGGGCCGTTCCTGTCCACATTGGTGTGGAACTTCGCGTTCGCGTTCGGATCAGTGGCGTTGACGTTCGGGCTCGGAGCGGCGATCGCGCTGGCGTTGCACTCCGACCGGCTGCGGGGCCGCACCCTCTACCGGGTGCTGTTGGTCCTGCCGTACGCCATGCCGGCGTTCGCGATGCTGCTGGTCTGGCGGGACATGTTCAACGCCGACTTCGGGCTGATCAACCAGCTGTTCGGGCTGAGTGTGGAGTGGCTGAACGATCCCTGGGGGGCCCGGGCGGCGGTGCTGCTGGTCAACACCTGGCTGGGCTACCCGTACATGTTCCTGATCACCACCGGGGCGCTACAGGCGATCCCGAAGGAGCTGACCGAGGCGGCCCGGATCGACGGGGCCGGACCGTGGCGCACCTTCCGGGAGATCACCCTGCCGCTGCTGCTGGTGGCCCTGACCCCGCTGCTGATCTCCTCGTTCGCGTACAACTTCAACAACTTCAATGCGATCTTCTTGGTCACCGGCGGCGGGCCGTTCCCACCCGACAGTCCGTTGGCCGGCGCCACCGACCTGCTCATCACCTACACCTACCGGTTGGCGTTCGGCGGCAGCGGCGCCCAGTACGGCTACGCCGCGGCGGTCTCGGTCTACATCTTCCTGATCGTGGCGGTGATTTCCATGGTGGCGTTCCGGCGGACCCGGCAGCATGAGGAGGTGTTCCGGTGACCCGGACCGAAGCTCCACCGGTGACGGCGACGACCCCCGAGCCGGCGCCGTCCCCGGCTCCGCGCCGCCCCCGAGGCCACTGGTGGCGGCAGGTCGGGTGGCGACACCTGGTCGGGCTGGTGTCGGTGGCGTTCGCGCTGTTTCCGATCCTGTTCGTGGTGTCGGCCGCGCTCAATCCTCTGGGCACCCTGTCCTCGAGCACGCTGATCCCGAACGGCGCCTCCCTGAACAACTTCACCAACCTGCTGACCACCACTTCGTTTCCCCGGTGGTTCCTCAACTCAGTGCTGATCGCCGGGCTGGCGTCGTTCGCGGCCCTGTTCATCTCGGTGTTGGCGGCGTACGCGTTCAGCCGGATGCGGTTCCGCGGGCGGCGGGTGGGGCTGCTGGCGCTGCTGTTGATCCAGATGTTCCCGCAGTTCCTGGCGGTGGTGACCATCTTCCTGATGTTCACCACCATCACGGAGTACTGGCCGGCGGTCGGGTTCAACACTCCCGCCGGGCTGATGCTGCTGTATCTAGGCGGGGCGCTGGGGGTGAACACCTGGCTGACCAAGGGGTTCCTGGACACCGTACCGAAAGAGATCGATGAGTCCGCGATCGTGGACGGCGCCAGTCACGTGCAGATCTTCTTCCGGATCATGCTGCCGTTGATCACCCCGATCTTGGCGGTGACCGCGCTCCTGGTGTTCATCTCCACCATCAACGAGTTCCTGATGGCCAACCTGTTCCTCACCCGGGACGAGTCCAAGACCCTGGCGGTCGGGATGTACGGCATGATCGCCGGGCAGCGTAACGCCAACTTCGGCATGTTCGCGGCCGGCACCCTGTTGACCGCGGTCCCGACTGTGCTCGTGTTCCAGTTCCTGCAGCGCTACATCGTGCACGGGCTCACCGCCGGTGCCGTGAAGGGATGAGCATGTTCGCACACCACGACGGATCCCTCCGACACGTGTCGACCCTCACACCGGAGTTAGGGGAGAGCGTGACGGTGTTCGTCCGCACCCGCGGGGTGCGGCGGGTGCATGTGCGCACCGTGCTCGACGGTGAGCCCCGGTTCTTCGAAGCGGTGGCGGATCGGCGTACCGCCGACGGGGTGACCTGGTGGCGGGCGGAGCTGGTGGCCCGGCACCACGTCACCCCGTACCGGTTCCTGCTGGAAGGGGAGGACGGGCCGCGCTGGCTCACCCAGCTGGGGGTGGTGGCGCACGACGTCCCCGACGCCACCGACTTCCGGCTGGTCACCTACGCGCCCCCGCCGGCGTGGCGGCAGGATGCGGTGATCTACCAGATCTTCCCGGATCGGTTCGCGCGCTCGGCTGCGGCGGACCGCCGCCCGTTGCCGGACTGGGCGATCCGGTGCGACTGGGACACCCCGGTCATCGGTCGCGGCCCGGAGACCCCGTACCAGTTCTACGGCGGAGACCTGGACGGGATCGTCGAGCGGCTGGACCACGTGGCCGCGCTCGGGGTGAACACCGTCTACCTGACGCCGATCTTCCCGGCCCGCTCCAACCACCGGTACGACGCGGCCGCCTTCGACCACGTGGACCCCCTGCTGGGGGGAGATGAGGCGCTGATCCGGCTGTCCGACGCGGTGCACGCCCGCGGCTGGCGCCTGTTGGGGGACGTCACCACCAACCACTGCGGCGACGCCCACCCCTGGTTCACCGCGGCGGTGTCCGATGTCGCCGCACCGGAACGGGAGATGTTCTACATCGACACCGACGGCGACTACGAGTCCTGGTGGGGGGTCAAGAGCCTGCCGAAGTTCAACTGGGCCAGCGCGATGCTGCGGCGCCGGTTCTTCGAGGGACCGGACTCGGTGGTGCAGCGCTGGCTCCGCCCGCCGTACCGGTTGGATGGCTGGCGGGTGGACGTGGCGAACATGACCGGGCGGCTGGCCGGAGACGACCACGCCCATCAGGTGGCCGAGTGGGTGCGGGCGGCGGTGAACGCGGCGCGCCCGGACGCGTTGCTGATCGCCGAACACAACCACGACGCCACCGGCGATCTGGACATCGGGGGCTGGCACGGCACCATGTACTACGCCGGTTTCCTCCGCCCGGTGTGGAGCTGGCTGCGCGCGGACCAGCTGGAGCTGCCGGACTTCCTGGGGGTGCCCACGCCGGTGCCGCGGCACGACGGCCCGACCATGGTGGCCACCATGCGCCAGTTCGCCGCCCGGATGTCCTGGCAGACCCTGACCTCCTGCTGGACCCTGCTCGGCTCGCACGACACCCCCCGGGTACGGACCGTGGTGGGCGACGCCGACCGGCAGGAGGTGGCCGCCGGACTGCTGTTCACCCTGCCCGGCACCCCGATGGTCTTCGCCGGGGACGAGCTGGGGCTGCGGGGAGTCAACGGGGAGGACTCCCGGACCCCGATGCCGTGGCACCGGCCGGAGTCCTGGGACCGGCGCACCCTGGGGCACTACCAGGCGCTGATCCGACTGCGGCGGGAACAGCCGGCTCTACGGCACGGTGGGCTGCGGTGGCTGCACGTGGACCCGGACACGCTGGTGTTCGCCCGGGAAGCGGTGGCGGGCACGGTGCTGGTGCTGGCCCGGCGGGCCGCCGGTGCCCCGGTGCGCCTGCCCGCGCCCGGGCCGGGGGAGGCGGTCAACCTGTACGGCGGCGCGCCCGATCTGGTGCCGGACGCCGACGGTGTCATCACTCTGCCCGGGGAGGGCCCTACCTTTCAGGCCTGGTATCTGGCTTCATGGTGAGCAGGTCGGGTGGAGCGTAACTACCCGACCGGCTCGCCCCTGACCTGACCGGCGGGTGGGGGCACGAGTGTGGGAGGGTAGCGACGTGGAGATTCTGAGGCTGATCCTGCTCTACGGCCACCTGGTCGGATTCGCCCTGCTGCTGGGTGGGGCGGCGGTGCAGTACTTCGCCGACACACTGCGGATCAACAGCAGCATGCTCTGGGGTGCGGTGATTCAGCTGATCACCGGGATCGCGCTGTCGGCTCCGCTGCGCGGCGAGGGGGAGGAGCCGTCCCCGGTCAAGCTGCTGGTCAAGCTGGTGATCGCGCTCGCGATCGCGGTGATGGTGTGGGTGCCCCGCAAGCGGGCCCAGGTGAACCGCGGGCACTTCCTGGCCATCATCGGGCTCACCCTGGTGAACGCCGCAGTGGCGGTTTTCTGGTAGGAAGTCCGCATCTCGTCACCGGACTAGCGGTCATCGGCACCGGTCCGATAACAGCGAGGTAACGACCCGGTTCCGCTATCCGGAGCCCCCTCCCCGGCTACCTTCCGGTAGGCGTACGCTCCGTTCGACCCACCGTGGACCCGGGGGTCGACGACGAGGAGGCGACGTGCGCAGGAAACTGTGGTTGGTGTCGGCACTCGCGACGGGCAGCCTGGTGCTGGCCGCCTGTGGGGAGGCGCCGGACAAGGACGGAGACGGCGGTACCGGCAGCGGTAGCGGCGACTACCTGGCCTGCATGGTGACGGACACCGGTGGCATCGACGACCGGTCGTTCAACGAGTCCGCGTGGGCCGGGCTGCAGCAGGCCGCGGCGGAGGACGACCGGCTGGCCGAGCCCCGGAACGTGTCCTCCGGCGCGGAGGCCGACTACGTGCCGAACCTGACCGGCTTCGTCGACGAGGGCTGCGACTTCATCCTGGCGGTCGGGGGCCTGATGGGTGAGGCCACCAGCGAGGTCGCGTCGGCCCACCCGGACCAGCAGTTCGGGATCGTGGACACGTCGGTGGGCCTGGCCAACGTCTACCCGATGCAGTTCGACACCGCGCAGGCGGCGTTCCTGGCCGGCTACCTGGCCGCCGGCTACTCCTCCAGCGGGATGGTCGCCACCTACGGCGGGCTGCAGATCGGGCCGGTGACCATCTTCATGGACGGGTTCGTCGACGGGGTGGCCCACTACAACGAGGTGCACGGCACCGATGTGAAGGTGCTCGGCTGGGACAAGGAGTCGCAGACCGGCGCGTTCGCGGAGAGCTTCGAGGACCAGGCCGCGGGCCGGTCGCTGTCGGACAGCTTCGTGGCTCAGGGCGCCGACGTGATCATGCCGGTGGCCGGTGGTACCGGCCTGGGGACCGCCGCGGCCGCGGCCGAGTCCGGCGAGTACGCGGTGATCTGGGTGGACCTGGACGGCTGCGAGAGCGTCCCGCAGTACTGCTCGGTCTTCCTGACCACCGTGGTGAAGAACATCCCGGGGGCGGTCAAGGCCGCGGTGCTGGAGGCGGCGGACGCCGGTGACGGGCTCGCCACCGGTGAGTACCTGGGGACCCTGGCGAACGGCGGGGTCTCGCTGGCGCCGTACCACGAGTTCGAGGACCGGGTGCCGGACGAGCTGAAGGCGGAGATCGAAGATCTTCGGCAGCAGATCATCGACGGTGAGGTCACGGTCACCTCGCCCGCGTCCCCGCAGTGAGTGACCGTCGGGGCGCGCCGGGTCGACGTGCCCGGCGCGCCCCGACGTACCCGGTCCGTGGGAGGAGGCCCCACTGAGACTCGAGCTTCGCGGCATTACCAAACGGTTCGGTTCGGTGCTCGCCAACGACGCCATCGACCTGACCGTGGAGCCGGGGGAGATCCACGCGCTGCTGGGCGAGAACGGCGCCGGAAAGTCCACCCTGATGAACGTGCTGTACGGGCTGGTCAGCCCGGACTCCGGCGAGATCTGCATCGACGGCGAGCCGGTCGCCATCCATCGGCCGGCGGACGCGATCGCCGCCGGCATCGGCATGGTCCACCAACACTTCATGCTGGTGCCGGTGTTCACCGTCACCGAGAACGTGATGCTCGGGGCGGAGCACACCACGCTCGGGGTGCTGCGGCGCCGGCGGGCCCGGCAGATGGTGGCGGAGGTGTCCCAGCGGTACGGGCTGGACGTGGACCCGGACGCGGTGGTGGAGGACCTACCGGTCGGGGTCCAGCAGCGGGTGGAGATCATCAAGGCGCTGACCCGGGACGTGGACCTGCTGATCCTGGATGAGCCGACCGCGGTGCTCACCCCCCAGGAGACCGACGAGCTGCTGGCGGTGATGCGGTCGCTGCAGCAGGCCGGCAAGTCGATCGTGTTCATCACCCACAAGCTGCGGGAGGTGAAGGCGATCGCGGACCGGATCACCGTGATCCGGCGCGGCCGGGTGGTGGCCACCGCCGATCCCGCAGACCAGCGAGGACGAGCTGGCCGCGTTGATGGTGGGCCGTCGGGTCAATCTGGAGTTGGAGAAGTCCCCGGCCCGGCCGGGCGCGCCGGTGCTGACGGTGTCCGGCCTGGTGGTGCGAGGACGAGCGCGGCCACCGGGCGGTGGACGGCGTGGACCTGGAGGTCCGCGCCGGCGAGGTGCTCGGGATCGCCGGCGTGCAGGGCAACGGTCAGACCGAGCTGGTCGAGGCGGTCATGGGGCTGCGGGCGGTGGCGCCGGGCGGACATCCAGCTGTCCGGTCAGTCCATTGTGCGGGTGGTCGACCCGGGAGATCCTGCGGCAGCGGGTCGGGTACGTGCCGGAGAACCGCAGCGTCGACGGGCTGGTCAAGCAGTTCTCGGTGGCCGAGAACCTGGTGTTGGACCTGTACGACGTGGCGCCGTACGGCAACCGGTGGACCCTGCGCTACGACGAAATCGACCGCTCGGCCCGAGAGCGGATCACGCGGTACGACATCCGTACCTCCTCACCGGACGATCCGGTGGGCAACCTGTCCGGCGGCAACCAGCAGAAGGTGATCGTCGCCCGGGAGCTGGCTCGACCGCTGGCGTTGTTCATCGCCTCGCAGCCCACCCGCGGGGTGGACGTGGGGTCGATCGAGTTCATCCACCGCCAGATCCTGCATGAACGAGACATCGGCACCGCGGTGCTGCTGGTCTCCAGCGAACTGGACGAGGTGCTGGGGTTGGCCGACCGAGTGGCGGTGATGTACCGGGGGAAGATCCTGGCGGTCGTGTCGCCGGACACCCCGAGGGAGGAGATCGGCCTGCTGATGGCGGGTTATTCCCCCGACGGTGCTCGCCGATCGTCGGACCTGGACAGGATGGGCGTTCATGACTGAAGCACACCAGGTGGATCAGGAAGCGTCGGCGTCCGTGCCGGCGCAGTCACCACCGGCGACGGACAAGCCCCCCGCGGCCCCGGCCGGGCCGGCGGACGAGGGTAGGCAGGCCGATCCACCCTGGGCGGCGCGGTTCCTCCGCCACCTGTGGAGCGCCAACGCCGGCACGGTGACCACGTTGGCGGTGGTGATGGCGCTGGTGGTCGGTGCGGTGCTGATCATCATCTCGGATCCACAGGTACGGGCCAGCTACGGATACTTCTTCGCCCGTCCCTCGGACGCCCTGACGGCCAGCTGGGAACGGGTGGCGCAGGCGTACGGGGCGCTGTTCCGGGGCGCGATCCTCGACCCCGGCGCGGTCAGCCGCGCCCTGAACGGCACCGGTAGCTGGGCGGCGGTGTTCCGGCCGATCTCCGAGACGTTGACCAACGCCGCCCCGCTGGTGTTCACCGGACTGGCGTTCTCGCTGGCGTTCCGGGGTGGACTGTTCAACATCGGGGTACAGGGGCAGGCCATCCTGGGCGCGATCGGGGCCGGGCTGGCCGGCTTCCTGCTGCCGCTGCCGCTGGTGCTGCATCTGGTGGTGGCGGTACTGGTCGGCGCCTTGCTGGGTGGGGCCTGGGGGTTCGTGCCGGGCTTCCTCAAGGCCCGCACCGGCGCCCACGAGGTGATCACCACGATCATGCTCAACTCGGTGGCAGCGATCTTCATCGGTTGGCTGATCATCCAGAGTTGGGTGCGGGATCCGGTGCGGTCCGATCCGATCAGTCAGCGGGTGGAGGAGACCGCCCGGATGCCGCGGCTGTTGGCCTGGCTGGACCCGACGCTACGGGTACACCTGGGGATCGTGCTCGCCGTGCTGGCCACCATCGGGGTGGCGTGGCTGCTGCACCGGTCCCGGTTCGGGTTCGAGTTGCGGGCGGTCGGGCTGAACCCGGACGCGGCCCGCACCGCGGGCATGTCGGTGACCACGGTCTACGTCCAACTGATGGTGATCTGCGGAGCCCTGGCCGGCCTGGGCGGGGCGACCGTGCTGCTCGGCACCGCGTACGCCCTGACCACGTTGATGCTCGGGTCGGTGGGATTCGACGGCATCCTGGTCGGCCTGCTCGGTCGGGCCAAACCGTGGGGGGTGTTCGCGGCCGCGCTGCTGTTCGGCGCCCTCCAGGCCGGTGGGCGCGCGATGCAGACCGGGGCGATGGTCTCCCTGGAGCTGGTGCAGGTACTCCAGGCACTCATTGTGATCTTTGTGGCCGCCCCGGCGTTGGTGAAGGCCACCTTCCGGCTGCGGCCGGCCCGGTTGGGGCGGGTCGAGGGCGTCGCGGCGAGGGGATGGTGACGGTGACGGTCCAGGTGTCACACCAGGTCGAGACGCCGGTGGCCGACCTACCCCGGACGTGGACCCGGGAGCGTCGCACCGCGGTCGGCTTGATGGCGATCGGAGTGCTGGCGGCGGTCGGGTTCGGGCTGCTGGCCGGGGACAAGCCGGTGCGGTTCACGTTCGGGGAGACCACCAGCGGGAGCGGGGTCACACTGGACCCGGTCGTGGGGACGGTGGGGCTCGGGCTGCTGGGGGCGGTGATCGCGGTCAGCCTGTGGTGGTCCACGCGCCGATGGTTCGGCTGGCTGGTGGCCGCCAGTCTGCTGCCGGTGGTGGGGTCGTTCCTGTGCTGGCAGCTGTCCAACGCCGCGTTGAACACCTTGCCGCTGGGACAGGTGCTGCGGAGTTCCCTGCTGCTGGCCTTGCCGCTGATCTTTGGTGGGTTGGCGGGGGTGGTCGGGGAGCGCTCCGGGGTCATCAACATCGCGGTCGAGGGGCAGTTCCTGGCCGGCGCGTTCGCCGGGGCGCTGGTGGCGACCATGGCGGCCAGTGTGTGGAGCGGCATCCTGGCCGCCGCCCTGGCGGGGGTGCTGATCGCGGCCCTGCTGGCGGTGCTGGCGATCCGGTACCTCGTGGATCAGATCGTGGTCGGCGTGGTGCTGATCGTCTTCGCTACCGGGTTGACCGGGTTCCTGTTCGAACAGATGATGCGTCGGGACCCGAACCGGTTCAACAGCCCTCCGGGAGTGCCGGTGTGGAAGATCCCGGTGCTGTCGGATCTACCGCTGATCGGACCGGCGCTGTTCCGGACCAACATCTTCGTCTACCTGGCGCTGGCCCTGGTGGGGTTGGTCTACCTCGGCCTGTTCCACACCCGCTGGGGGCTGCGGACCCGGGCGGTAGGGGAGCACCCGACCGCCGCGGACACGGTCGGGGTCCGGGTGCTGGGCCTGCGGTATGGCAATGTGCTGTTCGCGGGTGCGCTGGCCGGGCTGGGGGGCGCCACATTCGTACTGGAGGGGCCGAACACGTTCAGCAACGGGATGACCGCGGGGCTGGGCTTCATCGCCCTGGCCGCGGTGATCTTCGGGCGGTGGCATCCGGTGGGGGTGCTGCTGGCCGCGCTGTTCTTCGGGTTCTGTCGGGCGTTGGCGTACGCGCTGACCACGATCGCCAGCACGATTCCCAGCCAGTTCCTGACCATGCTGCCGTATCTGGCTACCATCGCCGCGGTGGCCGGGCTGGTGGGGCGCTCCCGTGCCCCGGCCGCGGACGGGCAGCCGTACGTGAAGGGGTGACCGGTGGCACAGGTGGATTGGGCAGCGCTGCGGCAGGCGGCCACAGCGGCCGCCGCGCGGGCGTACGCCCCCTACTCGGGGCTGCGGGTGGGGGCGGCCGGACTGGTCGACGATGGCCGGACCGTGACCGGCTGCAATGTGGAGAACGCCTCGTACGGGCTGACTCTGTGCGCGGAGTGCGGACTGGTGTCCGCGCTGCACGCCACCGGGGGCGGCCGACTGGTGGCGGTGTCCTGCGTGGATGGGCAGGGGCGGCCGTTGGCGCCCTGTGGCCGGTGTCGGCAGTTGCTGCTGGAGCACGGTGGTCCGGACTGCCTGGTGGATGATGATCCGCATCCACGTGCGGTGGCGGAGCTGTTGCCGGGGGCGTTCGTTCGGGAGGATCTGGAGCGGTCGTGACCGGAGAGGCGTTTTCCGCGGTCGACGTCATCCGCGCCAAACGGGACGGTGGCGCGCTCACCGACGCCCAGATCGACTGGGTGGTGGACGCCTACACCCGCGGGGTGGTGGCCGACGAACAGATGGCGGCGCTGGCGATGGCGATTCTCCTGCGGGGAATGACCCCGGCGGAGACCGCCCGCTGGACCCGGGCCATGCTCCACTCCGGCGAGCGGCTGGACCTGTCCGGGCTGCCGCGGCCGACAGTGGACAAGCACTCCACCGGTGGTGTGGGGGACAAACTGACCCTCCCGCTGGCGCCGCTGGTGGCCGCATGTGGGGCGGCGGTGCCGCAGCTGTCCGGTCGGGGGCTGGGGCACACCGGCGGCACACTGGACAAGTTGGAATCGATTCCGGGATTTCGGACCGCCTTGACCGACGCCGAGTTCCTCGACCAGCTGCGGACGGTCGGGGCGGTGGTGTGTGCGGCGAGTGAGACCCTGGCCCCGGCCGACCGCAAGCTGTACGCGCTGCGGGACGTGACCGGCACGGTGGAGTCGATCCCCCTGATCGCTAGCTCGATCATGAGCAAGAAGCTGGCCGAGGGGACGAGCGCGCTGGTGCTGGACGTGAAGGTTGGGTCCGGTGCGTTCATGCAGTCGCTCCCGGATGCGCGAACGCTGGCCGAGACGATGGTCGCCCTGGGCGAGGCGCACGGGATGCGCACCATCGCGCTCTTGACCGACATGTCCACCCCGCTGGGGCGGGCGGTGGGCAACGCGGTCGAGGTCGCCGAGGCGGTGGAGGTGCTCGCCGGGGGCGGCCCCGCGGACGTGGTGGAGCTGACCGTCACCCTGGCCCGGGAGATGCTGGCGGCGGTCGGCCTGACCGCGCAGGATCCGGCCGACGCCCTGGCCGACGGGCGGGCGATGGACGTGTGGCGGGCGATGGTCACCGCCCAAGGTGGAGACCCGGACGCGCCGCTACCCCAGGCCCGCGAGGTGGAGTACCTGCGGGCGGAGACCGACGGGGTGGTCACCAGGGTGGAGGCGCGCGCCGTCGGCACCGCCGCGTGGCGGCTGGGCGCCGGGCGCGCCCGGAAGGAAGACCCGGTGGACCCGGCCGCCGGGGTGGTGCTGCACCGCACGGTCGGGGACCGGGTCCGGGCCGGGGACGTGCTCTGTGAGCTGCGGACCGACGATCCGGCGCGGCTGCCCGCGGCCCAGGAGCTGGTGGCGGAAGCGATGACCGTGGCGCCCACCCCGCCGGCCGCCCCCCGGGAGCTGGTGCTGGACCGGATCACCAGCGGATAGAGCATCGATCACGGCCCGCGCGGGGGGTATCGGGATCGGTGGTTGCGGGGTAGGCTGCCAGGCCGACGGAAGGTCACCACAGACGACCCCACGAGGACGAGGGGAGCGCGCACTGGTACCGGTACCCGCCCCTGACCCCCGCGAGGTGCGGGCGGCGAGCCTGGCAGAGCTGCATCAGCTGGGGCTACCCACCCCGCCCCCACACTTCCCGCTGGTCTGGGAGAAGGGCGACCGGGTGGCGCTGCGGTCCACCGCGGAGCTGGAAGCCCGGACGGCGGTGTTGAACATCGTGCTGGCCCGGTGCTACGGCATGCCACCGGAGGCCGCGATGAGCTGGCTGCTCAGCGCCCACTTGCTGGAGGCGGTCACTCGACCGGAGTGGCGGTTCGTGACGGGGGGCCGGGGAGACCGGCGGGCGTTGATGCTGCACCTGGAAGCGGTCTTCGCCCTGCTGTGGCTGCTCGGGGTGACCGGGCAGCTCGACCCCACCCAACCGGCGGTGGATGGACTGGTACGGATGCTGCCGGACCTACCGCGGGCGGAGAGTATGGCCAGCTGGCGTTCACGCACCCTGGTGGCCCCACGGCCCCCGGTGGAGGCGGCGGTCATGCTGGACCGCTACTACTGCTTGGACTGGGCCTACTTGGAGGCGGAGCGGCGACGGCTGCCCCTGCCCGGGCTGATCGATTCGCACGTGATCGGGCAACGGCGGTGGGCGCTGGAGTGGGCGGTGGTGTTCTCCGGTCCCCATCACGGCCCTCCTCGAGGGTGGGAGGAGATCGACCTGTCGGTCTGAGGCCGCCGCCGGGGCGAGGCGCTCGCCGACCGCGGGTGGGACCGAGCGCATCGCGTGCCGGTCAAGACCGATCGGTCCGTCGGTACTGGCCCAGCTGCACCGAGACCGTGACCGGCAGCGGCTCCGGCACCCCGGTCAGCGCCTGGGCCAGCGCGTCGGGTGCGGTGTGCTGACCGCTGGGGCCCATGGTCACCAGCCAGGCCAGCTGCACCCGGGTCAGCCCGACCTGGTAGCGGATATGCTCCTGCGCCTCCGACGCGAACCAGCGCGCCAGATCGGCGGCCACCCGGGCCGGCTTCTCCGGGTCTATGCGCAGCCACCGCACCCCGGGGGCGTGCCGTACCGCCGCGCCTACCTCCGCCAGGTGGTCAGGGGCGGGGGTTACCACCAGCAGCCGACCTCCCGGCGCCAGCACCCGCGCGAACTCCGCGCCGTTACGGGGGGCGAACACGTTCAGCAGCAACGCGGCGACACCGTCGGCGAGCGGCAGTGGGCGCCATACGTCGGCCAGCACCGCCGCCATCCGGGGATGGGCGCGGGCAGCCCGCCGCAGCGCCGGTTTGGAGGTGTCCACCGCCAGCCCGAGCGCGCGTGGCCGGGCCGCCAACACCCGGGCCAGGTGATAACCGGTACCAGCGCCGACGTCCACCACGAACCCGTTGGCCTCCCCCGCCGCGGTCGCCAACGCGGTCGCCACCGGTTCGTAGGCGCCGCTGGCGAGGAACGCCGCCCGGGCGGCCACCGCCGTGGCCGGGTCCCCGGGATGCCGCAGCGGCCCGGCCAACAACGGCAGATAGCCGGGGCGGGCGATGTCGAAGCTGTGCCCGGCCGCGCAGCGCAGTGTGCGCGCCTCCGCGGTGGCGGACAGGGACCGCTGGCAGACCGGGCAGCGGAGAAACCGCAGCACCCGTGTGAGCATCTGTGACGTCCTCCGGTGGTTCACCCAGGTCGGCGCCCAGGGGAGTAGGGTCTTGCCATGGTCGCACTGCCCACGTACGAACAGATCCGCGCCGCCCCGAAGGTACTCCTGCACGACCACCTGGACGGGGGTTTACGCCCGGCGACCATCGTGGAGCTCGCGGCGGAGGTGGGGCACACCCTGCCGACCACCGACCCCGAGGAATTGGAGCAGTGGTTCTACCGCGCGGCCACCTCCGGTTCGCTGGAGCGGTACCTGGAGACGTTCTCACACACCGTCGCGGTGATGCAGACGGAGTCGGCGCTGCGGCGGGTGGCGGCCGAGTGCGCTGAGGACCTGGCCGCGGACGGAGTGGTGTACGCCGAGGTCCGATTCGCCCCCGAACAGCACCTCACGGCGGGCCTGACCTTGCCGCAGGTGGTGGAGGCGGTGCTGGCCGGGTTCGCCGAGGGAACGGAGCGGGCCGCTGCCGCCGGTCGGGGAATCCGGATCGGGACGCTGCTGACCGCGATGCGGCACGCCGCCCGCTCGATGGAGATCGCGGAGCTGGCGGTGCGGTACCGGGACGACGGGGTGGTCGGGTTCGACATCGCGGGCCGCGAGGCGGGTTATCCACCCACCCGGCACCTGGACGCCTTCGAGTATCTGCAGCGGGAGAACTTCCACTTCACCATTCACGCCGGGGAGGCGTTCGGGCTGCCGTCCATCTGGCAGGCGATTCAGTGGTGTGGCGCCGACCGGCTAGGACATGGCGTCCGGATCGTCGACGACATCACCGTCATGGAGGATGGCACCGCCCGGCTGGGTCGGTTGGCGGCGTACGTCCGGGACAAGCGCATCCCCCTGGAGTTGTGCCCGTCTTCCAACGTCCAGACTGGAGCCGCTCCTTCGATCGCGGAACATCCGATCGGCCTGCTGCACGACCTGCGGTTCCGGGTGACCGTCAATACCGACAACCGACTAATGAGTGGCACCTCGATGTCGCGGGAACTGGCCTTACTGGTGGAGGCCTTCTCGTACGGATTGGCGGAGCTGCAGTGGTTCACCGTGAACGCAATGAAGAGCGCCTTCATTCCGTTTGACGAGAGGTTGGCCATAATCAACGACGTGATCAAGCCGGGCTACGCCAAGCTCGCTGGAGGAGTTGACTAGAGAATTCGGATATTTCATAAAATAGCGGCCACCTCTCGGTGTGGCACGGCGTCGTCGCGGTGCGTAACATGCGTGTGCATATTTGAAGCGAGCCCAGATGGGGGCTTTCTCTTTGCCCACAGGCGTGATGGAATCGCGAGGGCCGACTTCGCCGGGTCGGTGGGCATGAATGTCCGACAAGCGGTCCACGCTGCGGGAGGGCGGTGACGTGAGCGAGCGGCCGACTGACACCAGTGGCGACGTGATGTCGGCCGGCCGGCGACGGCGCCGGTTTCGGGATTTACCGATCTGGTCGAAACTCGGTGTGATCCTGATTGTGCCGACGCTGGCCACACTGGTGGTCGGGGTGAACGGTCTGGTCGGTCATCTCGAGACC
The DNA here is from genome assembly GCA_963809545.1 of uncultured Actinomycetota bacterium. Classification (GTDB taxonomy): domain Bacteria; phylum Actinomycetota; class Actinomycetes; order Mycobacteriales; family Micromonosporaceae; genus Natronosporangium. The sequence goes on from CAWEKD010000005.1 coordinate 1,459,559, forward strand.
GCGGCCGGGGTCGACCGTGCCCGTGCTCTGGCCGAGCTGACCAGCGCCGCCGGCGACCTGGTGCATGGCCTGCAGGACGAGCGGGCCGCCGGGGTACGGCTGCTGGGTGCCTCCCGCCAAAGCGAGCAGGAGACGGCGGCCGCCACCTACCTGGAGGCGCAGGAGGTGGTGGACCGGGCCACCGCACGGTTCCGGGAGCAGGGCCGCGAGCTCGGTGACCTGCCGCCCAGCCTGCAGGGCCTGCTGACCACGGTCGAGAACCAACTGGGCGGCCTGGCCCGTACCCGTAACCTGGTCACCGCCCGCACCTACGGGCTGGCGGACACGGCCGCGACCTACTCCCGGTTGATCGAAAATCTGATCAGCATGCGGGAGGCCTCGGCCCAGTTCGCCGGAGAGTTCGAGCTGGGCAACCGGATCCGGGCCGCGGCGGCGCTCTCCCGCGCCAAGGAGCTGCTGTCGCAGCAGCGGACGGTGGGGCATGAGGTGCTGATCCGGGGCGCCTATCACCCGCAGCTACGCAACGCGTTCATCGGTGCGCGCTCCGGTCACGAGCAGGCGCTGCAGGCGTTTGCTGCGGTGGCCACCGGGGCGGAGCAGGCGCGGCTCGAGGCCGCGCTAGAAGGGCCGGATGTCCGGCAGTCCCAGCTCTACCAGGACTATCTGAGCAGCCTGGACGGCACTGACCTGGGTGACCCACCGTGGGACGCCGACGGGTGGGACCAGGTGATGTCCGCCCACGCCAACCTGCTGCGCGGGCTGGAGTCCGAACTCGACCAAGTGATCGTGCAGGATGCCAACGCCCTGTACACGGCGGTCACCCGGCGCGTGCTGCTGGAAGGTGGCGTGCTGCTGCTGACGCTGGCGCTGGCGGTACTGCTGGCGTGGTCGGTAGCGCGGTCGATGGCGCGGTCGGTGCGGCACCTGCGCCAAGGTGCGCTGTCGGTGGCCCAGCATGGACTGCCCCAGGCGGTGGCCCGGCTCCGGGACCCGGCGCTCGCCGGCAACCTGTCCCCGGCGCAGATCGCCGACCAGATCGCCGAGCCGTTGCCGGTGCGGAGCCGGGACGAGTTCGGGCAGTTGGCCGAGGCGTTCAACGCGGTACACCTGGCGGCGGTCCGGACCGCCGCGGAGCAGGCGCAGCTGCGCGCTTCGGTCAACACCATGTTCGTGAACCTGGCCCGCCGGTCCCAGATCCTGGTGGACCGGTTGATCAGCCACCTGGACCGGCTCGAGCGCAACGAGCAGGACCCGGACCGGTTGGCGGAGCTGTTCCAGCTGGATCACCTGGCCACCCGGATGCGCCGTAACGACGAGAACCTGCTCGTGCTGGCCGGGGCGGACTCCACCCGAGTGCAGCGGCAACCCGCGGCGCTGCTGGACGTGCTGCGGGCCGCCCAATCCGAGGTGGAGCACTACACCCGGGTCGAGTTCGGGATCGTGGACCGGGAGCTGCAGATCGTCGCGCACGCGGTCAACGATCTCGTGCACCTGGTGGCCGAGCTGCTGGACAACGCCACCTCCTTCTCCCCACCGGACTCGCAGGTGCTGGTGGAGGCCCGGCGGGTCGGGGACCAGGCGGTGCTGTACGTGGAGGACCACGGCCTGGGCATGTCCGAAGCCCAATTGGCTGAGGTCAACGAGCGGTTGGCCAATCCGCCGTCGGTGGACGTGGCGGTCTCGCGGATGATGGGTCTGGTCGTGGTCGCTCGGCTGGCGGCCCGCCACGGCGTGACGGTGGAGCTGCGGCCAGGGCCTGAGCGGGGCACCATCGCCGAGGTCGTCCTCCCGGCGAACGTGCTGACGCCGCGAGGTGGAGAGGCGACCGATCAGCGTGGGGGGCGGGTGGACGGCCAGCGTCCGGCGCTGACGAGCGCGCCCTCCGTGGCCCCGTCGTTCCCGCCGTTCGGCCCCGCCAGTGCCGACAGTGAACCGACTCGGCGGGGTCGGCCGCTGCCGGCGTGGTCGGATCTGACCGGAGCCGCCGCCAACAACGGCGCCGGTGACTATCACTCCGGCCTGGTCGGTGGGGCACTGACCGAGCAGACCCGCTGGGCCGGTGGCGGCCCGGTGAGGGAGTTCGCCTCTGATCGGGATGGCCACACCGAGCATGGGCGTGGGGCCGAGTCCGGTTCCCAGTCGGGAGCCGCCGGGCGGGGTGAGGAGCAGGAGCAGGGGCGCTGGGGAGGCGCGGATACCGGGATGAGCGCCGACGCGCCCGCCCGGAGCGCCGGTGGTAGCAGCCAGCCGCTGCCTCGCCGTCGTCCAGGGGCGGGTCACACCGCCGCCGATCCGGCGATTCCGCGGCCTCGCCAGCCGGAGACCGACAGCAGTGGCCAGGAGACCGCCTGGCCATCGGCGGCGCCGCCCCCGGCCTGGCCGCCGCTGACACCACAATCCACCACCGGGGAGCCCACCAAGGCGCCAGCGCCTTCGGCGGAGGCACCGGCCGACGCGTCGTATCAGGAGCAGACCGGGGGACGGGAAGCGTCCCCGCAGCCCTCCGGGTACCAGCCGTCGGCGCCCATGGCCGCCCCGAGGGTGGACGAGACCATGGAACTGCCCATCTTCCGACAGGTCGAGTCGGTGTGGTTCCGTGCTCGCAAGCCGCTACCACCACCGACTGAACCGGGCAGGTCAACCAGCGGGACCGAAACCGTTGAGCTGGCGACCATCACCTCGTCCGGTTCCTACCGCGCCACCACGGCAGAGGACCCGGATGCCACCACGCTTCTGCCGCTGCGGGAGCCGGTCGGCACGGTGGGGGACATGGGGGATCCGACCGGAAGGAACGCAGCGAATGGTGACGCGATGAGGGGAGACACCGTACAGAACGCGCACACGTCGGCTTCGGCCACCACCGGTCCGGCCGCGCACGAGTGGCGAACCGCTGCTGACGAAGGGTGGCAGGCCGCCTCGCAGGCCGCCGAGCTGCCTGTGCAGGAGACCACCGCCGCCGGTCTGCCGAAACGGCGGCCGATGGCACAACTCGTACCCGGTGGGGTGGAGAAGACCACCCCGCCAGTAGGCCAACGCCGGTCCCCGGAGGCGGTGCGCGGGCTGCTGTCCGCATATCACCGGGGGGTCCAGCGGGGCCGGGAGCAGCTCATCGATCCTGGCCGCCCAAACCCGGGTGGGTCCGGATCCACCGAGGTGGGCAAGGAGCGAAGGACATGACACCTACGCAGGATCTCGGTTGGTTGTTGGCCAACTTCTGTGACCGCGTCCCTGGAGTGGCGCATGCGGTCGCCGTCTCCGCGGACGGCCTCCTCCTGGCAGCGTCGCGAGACCTCCCCCGGGACCGGGCTGATCAGCTGGCCGCGATCGCATCGGGGCTGGTCAGTCTTACGGTCGGGGCCTCCCGCTGTTTCGAGGGCGGGGCGGTGTTGCAGACGGTAGTGGAGATGGACAACGGGTTCCTCTTCCTGATGTCCATCTCGGATGGGTCATCGTTCGCGGTCCTGGCTGCCCGTAACTGTGATGTCGGGCAGGTGGGATACGAGATGGCGCTACTGGTCGACCGGGTCGGCGAGGCGCTGACGCCGCCGCCACGGTCCGCGGCGGGAATGATGGGCTGAAGCCACCGGCGGACCGTAATGGGTCCGGGTGAGGGTGACGGAAAGGGGTGGAGGCCACGATGAACGAGCGGGACGACGGCATTAGCAGCCTGGTCCGGCCGTACACGGTCACTCGTGGCCGGACCCGGCCCAGGCTGGAGATCACGCTCGAGTCCCTGGTGGAGACCACTGCCCGGGGCCGGACCCAAGCAGTTCATAATGGAGGCTACGGCCGGGAACACGAGCAGATCGCGGCACTGTGCGACGGTCAACCGCAGTCCTTAGCGGAGATCGCGGCCCGATTACGCCTCCCCCTGGGAGTAGCTCGGGTCCTGATTGCGGATATGGCCGCCGAGGGTCTGGTCGCGGTGTACGAGCCGGCGTTGCTCAACGAGAACCAGGCGGTGGGCACGGAACTGCTGGAGAGGGTGCTGAGTGGACTTCGACGGCTCTGACAGGAGGTCACGACCTCTTCCCAGTCGGGTGACTTCGGCGAAGATCGTGATCGCTGGTGGGTTCGGGGTAGGTAAGACGACCCTGGTCGGGTCGGTCTCAGAGATTACACCCTTGACCACTGAGGCACTCATGACCTCGGCCGGGGTCGGGGTGGACAACATAGACGAGGTCCCGGACAAGACCACCACCACGGTGGCGATGGACTTCGGACGGATCACGATCGATCGTGACCTGATCCTTTACCTGTTCGGTACCCCCGGCCAGACCCGCTTCTGGTTCATGTGGGACGAACTGGTGCGCGGGGCGATCGGCGCGGTGGTGCTGGTAGACACTCGCCGACTGGCAGACTGCTTTGCGGCCATCGACTTCTTTGAGAACCGGCAGCTGCCGTACGTCGTGGCGATCAACTGCTTCAACCGGGTGCAGTACCACGACCTGCAGGATGTGCGGGAGGCGCTGGCGATCGGGCCAGAGGTCCCGCTGATCAGCTGTGATGCCCGGGACCGGGAGTCCACGAAGCAGGTCCTGATCACCCTGGTGGAGTACGTCCTGAACCTGCGCCGCCAGCACGCCGGCACGCCCGCCTGATCGTCGTCGATACACCGTCCGGCCGGCCCGGCCTGATCACCGCCGGGCCGGCCGGACGGCCTAAGCCGCTGATTACGACACGCGGTCCTCGTCGCGGTGGAATTCCCAGGCCCCGGCTGCCCGGCGGGCCGGCCGGTTCCCCAACGGATAGCCACCGACTTCCTGACCACGCCGCCAGCCGTTGAAGTAACCACTGGTGTGGGCGGCGATGCTAGCCGGATCCCGCACCACCCGCAGCGGCCGTCGATCCCGGTTAGGCGGAGCTCCTGGCACCAAATTGGCGTGCGGCACGCGGCGAGGCAGCCCCGCCTCGGTCCGCTCCCCGACCGCCGGGCGGGCAGCCTGCTCCGCCGCCCGCCATCCTTCGTCGATCTCCGAGTTCCACAACGCTTCCTTGTCCTGGTTGAACCAGGCGGATCGGATCTGTTCGAAGATCAACAGGTTGTCGTCGTCATCGGCTGACACCGGCGGCACGCTGCGGGGCACCCGGGCGCTACTGACGGGATCCTCCACCACCCGCAGCGACGGTTCCTCCGGCCGGGTGGGGGACTGCTGGTAGTCGTCGCGGAGCTCTTCCGGCAGGGTCGGCTCCACCAGCCGGAGCGACGGCTGATCCTGACGGTGCCGGTCCCGTGGACCGTCCTCTCGGGCCGCCCGATGCTCCGCGGCCGGGGCCGAATCCCACCGGTGCGTCGAATCCGACGCCCCCGTGGGCAGCGCCCACTCGTCATCGGCCGGTGGCCGGGTCGCCCAGCTTTGCCGGGAGCCGCGCGGTCCGGTTTCCCGGCTGGGGCGGGGGGCCGACGCCCGCTGCTCGATGGGGGACGCCTCTGCCGCCGGCTGGTGCTGGATCGGGGTGATCCCGGGCGGTGGAGGCGGTGGTGCGGATACCGGCCGCCGGGAGTCGCCGCGACGGGTTGCCGCCGGACGGGTGGTCGTAGGCTCGCTGGCGAGCGGATCCGGGGCGGGGGCGGCTCCGCCCGAGGTCGGCACCGGCGTGGAGTCGGCCGGGGCGGAAGAGGGCATCGTCCGCGACTCCGGAGCGTGCCGGGGGCCGGGGATCGATGGGCCCGCCTCGGTCGCCCGATCGTGGAACCGCTGCCGCCCGGCCAGCAGGTCGTCCGCGGTAGCCACCGACCTGGGGAGAGCCCCCGGCTCGGTGACCCGCTCCGCCAACGTCCGCACCAGGCTGCTGCTGGCCGCGTCGTAGGCCCGAACCGCCGCCACCGCCTGCTGGACCGCCTCGGCCACGGTGCCGGCCAGCGAACGGGGGAGCCCGGCGCGCCGAGGGGTTTCGGCGATCGCGCTCCGCAGCGCGCTGACCGCCTCCCGCACCGCGGCGCGGTCCGCACCGGCCTCGACCGCCCGATCGATCACCGCCTCCGGGGTCAGCTCTCCACCGCGACCGAGCATCCCCGGCTCCGGCACGGTGCTGAGCACCGCCAACGCGGTCGGGTCAGCCGGGCTCGGTAGCGCCCGCAACGCGGCCGGGTACAGCTCCCGCAGCACTTCCCGGAGCGCTATCGCGGCGGCGTGCCGGCCGGTGGCCAGCGCGGAGAGCCCAGCCAGCACCGGTTTCAACTCCACCAGCTCCGGTGGGGTCGGCTGGAGGGTGGCGGACAGCGCCCCGGCCTGCAGGGCCAGCGCCAGGCCGAGGGCGTGCCGGGGGGTGTCGGTGTCAGCGCTCCGGCTGTTGAGCGGATCGGCGAAGCGTTGGGCGTAGTCGGCCACCGACGCCTCGTCCACCACCGCCAGCGCCCATCCGGCGGTCATCAGCAGCCGGGGAACCAGCCGGCGGTCGCCGTCCGAGGCGATCGCCACCGAGTACGGCCCGGCCGCCCGCTCGGCCAGCAGAGCGCTCAGGTACGCGTACCCGTATGCGTCGTCGCCGAGGTCGCAGCTGTCCAATACTCGGCCAGCATCGTCCACAACGACCGCTGACAGCGCCGGGCTGCCTGCTGTGAGTTGTCGCGGTGGTTGGGCCACCGCGAGTCCGCAGTACACCCGCACGAGGGCCACGGGCGTCGCCTCCTCCGTTACCCCAGGCGGGGGAACCTGGGTTCGGTGCCTCCGGTTGATCCTCGCCGCTGAGGCTCAGTCCCGCCAGTCTACGGCCTCGGTAATTTTGCCGATCACGTTCCGCCACCCCAAGCTGTGCTGCTGGGCGCCGAACCGGCGCAACCGACGGCGGGCGAACCAACCACCCACTCCGCCAGCGGCCGCCGCGCGTAGGGCTTCGTCGAGATCGTCCAGTGGCGTCCCGGGCGCCAGCGCCTGGATGACCGCGGCCCGCCGCAGCGCCCACCCCAGGTCACGGGCGATCTCTCCCGCGGAGATCAACAGCGGCAGGTCCCACGCGTCGTGGCCGCCGCGTAGGTTCTCCACCACCAGATCCAGCTCGTAGACGTCGGCCTCGTCCGGCACGATGTCCTTCGGGGTGACCCGCTCCACCAGCGTCGACCAGGTGTCGAGCTGGGCCAGGTCGTGGGGGGCGTCGGAGCGGATGAATTCCACCAGCGACTCCGGGGTGCTGAACAACAGCAGCCGACCCTGGTGACTGAGGAAGATCGGGACCTCTTCGTCCAGCGTCTCGTCCGCGTCCTCGTCGTACCCGGACGGCTCCTCTTCCTCCGCGGGGCTGTCCGCGCTCTGCTCCGGACGCTCGCCCGGTTCCTCGCTCTCCTCCGGGCCCTCGTCAGTCCGGCCGGCGGCCAGGGCGGCCCGGGTGAGCTCCTCCTCGTCGATGGTGTCCGCCTCAGCGCGCGCCCGTTCCCGGGCCTGGAACGGATCCTCCTCGTCCTCCGGAAGCTCGGTCGGGGTCAGCTCGCCCGCGGGGCGGTACGCGCGCAGGGTGTAGCCGACCTTCCCGCCCGGTAGCGCCACCTTGACCGGGTCGACCCGCACCTCCTGCCACAGCTCGTCCGTGGCCGCGGACCGGGTCGGCGTGGTCTCGTCGTCAGGCGAGTCCGCGCTGTCCGGGGAAGCGGCCGACGAGGTGGCCTCGTCGGGCGAGTCGGTCACGTCCTCGGGGGAGTCGGTCACGATGACCTCCGCAACGGTGTCAGTGAGAGAAGTCCGGGGCACACCATAGCCCTACCCGGGCGGTGATGGTGCCCCCGGACCCCTCCCGACAAACCGCCCAGCCGACCGGAGGGCGGCGGAGCCGGATCGTTTCGCCGGGTCAGATTCCCTTCGGGTGCCAGACCGTCTTGGTTTCCAGGAACTGGGTGAGCCGGTCCAGTCCCGGGTCGACGGTCCAGTCCAGCGGGCCGACCTCGGGGCGGCGGACCCGCTTGAGGGTCTCCGCGGCGGCCTCCTCCACGCTGGTCGCCAGCGTCGGGTCGGTCACACCGGTCAGGTCCAGCCCGTTGACGTCCGCGTGCGAGGCCAGCCAGGGCGCGACCTCGGCCACGTACCCGGTCAGGATGTTCACCACCCCGCCCGGCAGGTCGCTCGTGGCCAACACCTCCGCCCAGGTGATCGCCGGCAGCGGCTCCGTCTCGGAGGCCAGCACCACCACGGTGTTACCGCTGACGATCACCGGCGCGACCACGCTGACCAACCCCAACAGCGGCGCCCCGGGCGGGGCGACGATACCCACCACCCCGGTCGGCTCCGGGGAGGACAGGTTGAAGTAGGGGCCGGCCACCGGGTTGACCGCGCCATGCACCTGGGCGAGCTTGTCGGACCAGCCGGCGTACCAGACCAGACGGTCCACCGCGGCGGCCACCTCGGCCGGATCCACCCCTAGGGCGACGAACTCGGCCTGCCGCCCCTCCAACATCTCCGCCGCCCGGTAGATGATCTGGCCCCGGTTGTAAGCGGTGGCGCCGGCCCACTTCGGCTGGACCGCCCGCGCCGCTACCACCGCGTCCCGAAGGTCCTTCCGGGAGGCGCGGGCCACGTTCGTCCCTTCCACCAGATAGGTCCGTCCAGACTCGCTCCGCGGGAACGCCCCGCCAATGAACAATTTGTACGTTTTCCGTACCGTCAACCGGTCAGTGCGCAAGGTATGCCTCCAACCCGTGCCTGCCGCCCTCCCGGCCGTACCCGGACTCCTTGTAGCCGCCGAACGGCGAGGTCGGGTCGAACTTGTTGAACGTGTTGGCCCACACCACCCCCGCCTTCAGGCGGTCGGCCATCCACAGGATCCGGGAGCCCTTCTCCGTCCAGATCCCGGCGCTCAGCCCGTACGGGGTGTTGTTGGCCTTGGCCACCGCCTCCTCCGGGGTACGGAAGGTCAACACCGACAGCACCGGCCCGAAGATCTCCTCCCGGGCGATCCGGTGCGCCTGACTGACCCCGGTGAACACGGTCGGGGCGAACCAGAACCCCCGCTCCGGCAGCTCGCACGGCGGGGACCAGGGCTGCGCCCCCTCCTCCACCCCGACCTGGGCGAGGTTACGGATCCGGTCCAGTTGGGCCTGGGAGTTGATCGCCCCGAGGTCGGTGTTCTTGTCCAACGGGTCGCCCACCCGCAGGGTGGCCATCCGCCGCTTCAGGGCGGCCAGCACCTCGTCGTACACCGTCTCCTGCACCAGGAGTCGGGAACCGGCGCAGCACACGTGGCCCTGGTTGAAGAAGATGCCGTTGACGATCCCCTCCACCGCCTGGTCCAACGGGGCGTCGTCGAACACGATGTTGGCGGCCTTGCCGCCCAGCTCCAGCGTGAGCCGCTTACGGGTGCCGGCCACCGTCCGGGCGATCTGCCGACCGACCGCGGTGGAGCCGGTGAACGCGACCTTGTCCACGCCCGGGTGGCCGACCAGGGCCGCGCCGGTGGCGCCGGCGCCGGTGACGATGTTGACCACCCCCGGGGGCAGGTCGGCCTGCTGACAGATCTCGGCGAACCGCAGCGCGGTCAGCGGGGTGGTCTCGGCCGGCTTGAGCACCACGGTGTTGCCGCAGGCCAACGCCGGGGCGATCTTCCAGGCCAGCATCAGCAGCGGGAAGTTCCAGGGGATCACCTGCGCGGCCACCCCCAGCGGCTGGGGGTCACTGCCCAGCCCGGCGTACCGCAGCTTGTCGGCCCACCCGGCGTAGTAGAAGAAGTGGGCCGCCACCTGCGGCAGGTCGACGTCCCGGGACTCCCGGATCGGCTTGCCGTTGTCCAGCGTCTCCAGCACCGCCAGCTCCCGGGAGCGTTCCGCGATGATCCGGGCGATCCGGAACAAATATTTGGCCCGCTCCGCGCCGGGCATCGGCCGCCAGTACCGCTCGTACGCGGTGCGGGCGGCCTGCACCGCCCGGTCCACATCCGCCGGGCCGGCTTCGGCGACCTCCGCCAGCACCTCCTCCGTGGCCGGGTTGATCGACTTGAACGCGCCCCCGTCGACCGGATCGGTGAACTCACCGTTGATGAACAGCCCGTAGGCGGGCTGGATCTCCACAAAGTCGCGGGACTCGGGGGCGGGAGCGTACTCGAACCGAGGCATGATCAGTCCAAAGAGACGTAGTCGGGGCCGGAGTAGTGGCCGGTGGCCAGTCGCTGCCGCTGCATCAGCAGATCGTTGAGCAAGGTGGAGGCACCGAACCGGAACCACTGCGGGTCCAGCCAGTCCTCACCCACGGTTTCGTTGACCAGTACCAGGTAGCGGATCGCGTCCTTGGCCGATCGGATGCCGCCGGCGGCCTTCACCCCCACCTGTCGGCCGGTGGCCGCCCGGAAGTCCCGGACCGCCTCCAGCATCACCAGCACCACCGGCAGGGTGGCGGCCGGGGAGACCTTCCCGGTGGAGGTCTTGATGAAGTCGGCGCCGGCCAGCATCGCCAACCAGGAGGCGCGGCGGACGTTGTCGTAGGTGGCCAGCTCTCCGGTCTCCAGGATCACCTTCAGATGAGCCGGCCCGCACGCCTGTTTGACCGCGACGATTTCTTCGTACGCCTGCCGGTAGTCGCCGGCCAGCACCGCCCCCCGGTTGATCACCATGTCGATCTCGGTGGCACCGGCGGCGACCGCCGCCTCGGTATCGGCGATCTTCACCGCCAGCGGCGCCTGTCCGGAGGGGAACGCGGTGGCCACGCTGGCCACCTGGATACCGGTGCCGGCCAGCTCCGCGGCCGCGGTGGCCACCAGTGAGGGGTAGACGCAGACCGCCGCCACCGGCGGACAGGTCGGGTCGGTCGGGTCCGGGCGGCGGGCCTTGGCGCACAGGGTGCGGACCTTGCCCGGGGTGTCGGCACCCTCCAGCGTGGTCAGGTCGACCATCCGGACCGCCAGGTCCAGCGCCCAGGCCTTGGCGGTGGTCTTGATCGACCGGGTGGCCAGGGCGGCGGCCCGCTGCTCGGCCCCGACCTGGTCGACCCCGGGCAGCCCGTGCAGGAACGCCCGCAGGGTGGCGCCGGAGCGGGCGACCTCCGGCAGCGGTGGGGTGGTGACGGTCATGTCCGCGAGTCTATGCGCCGTGCCCGCCGGGGAGCAGCTCCCGGGGCGGCGCCTGGCGGGTCCACCCGTCGATCGGGGAGGTGGGCGGAAGGCAGGCGTAAGGCTTGTTGCCAGTTACTTGCAACAGCATTAGTTTTGCAGAATGCGTTCTCAGTCATCACTTGGTTCACGGTGGACGCGGGGCTCACGCCGGGCACGAGCGTGCCTGGCCGCGGTAGCGGGCACGATGCTGATGGCCGGCAGCGGGTGCGCCGCCGGGCACGCGGAGCCGGAGACAGGGGCGACGGCCGTACCCGGGTTCCCGGTGGTGATCGAAAACTGCGGCCGGACCTTGACCTTCGACGCGCCGCCGGAGCGGGTCGTGACCGGCTACCAGCCGGTGCTGGAGACGCTGCTGGCGCTGGGGGTGGATGACCGGATCATCGGGCGGGTCAACTTCTCCGAGAACGGGCCGGACGGGTTCCTGCCCGGCCAGCGCGAGCGCTACGAGCAGCTCCCGGAGATCTCCGACTCGATCCTCTTCCCGGACCGGGAGGTGATGCTGGCGCTGGACGCCGACCTCGTGGTGACGGAGGGTTGGTACAACTTCAGCGAAAGTCGCGGCCAGGCCACGATCGAGGAACTGGCGGAGGCCGGTACCCAGGTCTACATCACCGGTGGCTGGTGCGACCCGGAGTCGCAGCGGCGGTTCCAGATCGAGGACACCCTGCAGGACGTGATCGAGCTGGGGCGCATCTTCGGCGTGCCGGAGCAGGCAGAGGCGGTCGTCGACGAGATGCGGCAGATTCTCGACGAGGTGACGGCCGCGGTGGCCGACCGGACGCCGGTGCCGGTGCTGGCCACCGACGGGGGCGCCGGGCCGGTCCGGGTGTACGGCGGTGCTGGGCTCACCCACGCGATGATCGAGGCGGCCGGGGGAGTGAACGTCCTCGCGGCGGTGGAGGACGACCTGTTCCAGGCGAACGTCGAGGTGGTGGCCGCGACCGAACCCAGGGCGATGATCGTGACCGACTACCAGCCCGGACCGACGGCGGCGGAGAAGTTCACTGAGGTGGCGGCCATCATCCCGGACAGCGCGGCCGCCCGGGAGGGCACCTATCTCGCGTTGCCGGCGGTCAGCCAGCACCCCGGATACCGCAACATCCTGGCGGTACGTGAGATCGCGCAGTTCCTCCACCCGGAAGCGTTCGCCGGATGACGACCGCCAGGCCGGCCCGGTCGACCGTCGCGACCACCCCGGTCGCACCGCCCACTTCGGAGCAGGTCGGCGGGGGCCCCCGGTGGCGCGCCCGCTATCTCGGGGTGTTGGCAGGGGGCACCCTGCTGCTGGTGGCCGCCACGGTCGGCTCGGTGACGATCGGTTCGGTACCGGTCCCGCCCACCGAGGTGCTGAGTGTCGCCGCCCATCAGGTGCTCCCCTGGTTGCCGGCGGACAGCGGTGACCCGGTCGTCCACCGGATCGTCTGGCAGTACCGGATGCCCCGGGCGCTGCTGGCGGTGTTGGTGGGCGCCGGGTTGGCGCTGGTCGGGGCGGTCCTGCAGGCGGTGGTCCGGAATCCGTTGGCCGACCCGTTCCTGCTCGGCGCCTCCTCGGGGGCGTCGTTCGGGGCGGTGGCGGCCATCGTCAGCGGGGTCACGGTCGGGGGCATGGTGGGGCTGTCGGGGGCGGCCTTCCTGGGCGCGTTGGCCGCGCTGGTGCTGGTCTACGTCATGGCGGGCGGCCGGGGGCGGCTGACCCCCGGTCGCCTGGTGTTGGCCGGGGTGGCATTGAGCTACCTGTTCCAGGCGGGCTACTCGTTCCTGCTGCAGCGCGCGGACGCGGCCCGCCTGGCGCAGTCGGCGTTGTTCTGGCTGTTGGGCAGCCTGGCCGGTGCCCGGTGGTACAACTTGCTGCTCCCGGCGGCCGGGCTGGCCGCCGGCATGGTGCTCCTGTTGGCACAGTGGCGCTCCCTGAACGCGGTGATGGCGGGGACCGACACCGCCACCGCGCTCGGGGTGCCGGTGCACCGGTTCCGGGCACAGATGTTCGTGCTCACGTCCCTGCTGACCGGGGTGATGGTGGCGGTCACCGGTGCGATCGCCTTCGTGGGGCTGATCGTGCCGCACGCGGCGCGCATGCTCGTCGGGGCGGACCATCGCCGGCTGCTGCCCGCCTCGGCGTTGCTGGGAGCGGGTTTCCTGCAAACGGTCGACATCGCCGCTCGGCTGCTCGACTCACCGCGCGAGCTGCCGCTGTCGGTGGTGACCGCGGTGTGCGGGGTGCCGTTCTTCCTGTGGTTGCTGCGGCGGCGGACCACGGCGCAGGTGGTGGGATGAGGCTCCGGCTCGAGCAGGTCAGCGTCTGGTTGGACGACCACCAGGCGTTGCGGGCGGTGGACGTGACCGTCCCCTCAGGGGCGTTCGTCAGCCTGGTCGGCCCCAACGGCAGCGGCAAGTCGACCCTGATCCGGGCCGCCTATCGGGCGCTACGCCCCCGGACCGGCAGTGTCCTGGTGGGGGAGGCCGACGTGTGGTCGCTGTCGGCGCGGGAGTCGGCCCGCCGAAGTGCGGTGGTGCACCAGCACGAGGCGGAACCGGCGGAGCTCACGGTCGAGGACATCGTGGCGATGGGACGGACGCCGCACAAGTCGCTCTTCGCGCCGGATCGTCCGGCCGATCGCGCGATCTGTGCGGCCGCGCTCGCCCGGGTCGGCCTCAGCGATCGCCGGGAGCGGACACTGGGGACCCTCTCCGGCGGGGAGCGGCAGCGGGTGCTGATCGCGCGGGCGTTGGCGCAGCAGAGCCCGCTGCTGCTGCTCGATGAGCCGACCAACCACCTGGACATCCGGCACCAGTTCGAACTGCTCGCGCTGGTGCGGTCGCTGCGGCTGACCACCCTGGCGGCGGTGCACGACCTGAACCTGGCCGCCCAGTTCAGTGACTACGTGTACCTGCTCCGCGCGGGCGCCGTGGTGGCCGCCGGCCCGCCGGCGGAGGCGCTGACCCCGGCCCGGATCAGGGAGGTGTTCGGAGTGGACGCGCATGTCACCACCCATCCGGTCACGGGCCGGCCGTACCTGCTGCTGTCACCGTTGTCCCCGGACTGAGTCGGGGTGTGGTCGCCCGGTCCGGCCCGGCGGCGGGCGACGGTGCCCCCGGTCGCCGCCGACACCCACCTTTTATTAGGAGTGACTTGCTATTGCAAGTTACTTGCAACAAGTTGGGAACTTACTTAGAATCATCGATATCTGTCGCATGGCAGATGCAGGCCGCGTCCACCGTTTCCGGTCCAGCGCGGCCGGTCCGAGAAGTCGTACGACCCGGTCATGGAAGGGAGGCAGCCATGTTCGACGTCGTGGTCGTCGAGGACGACAACGAACTGCTGCACCACGGCATCTGAGGCAGTGGTCCGGGTCGCGGTCTGCGGCCCGGACCCCGCAGGTGCTCCACGGAAGGCTGGAGGAGAGGAGAGCGGAGGTGCGGGTTCGCCGCCGCGGTTCGCTGGTCTGCCGGTGGGAGGCCGACGGGCTGCGGATCGGGTTGCCGGGGCAGCGCCGCTACGTGCGGGTCGCCCCCGTGGTGGTCGACATGTTGGCGCGGGCCTCTGACTGGATCACGTTGGACGCGCTGGTCGACCAGGTCGACGCGCACCAGGCCGATCAGGCCCGCGCGACCGCGGAGACCCTGGTCGACCTGGGACTGCTGGTCACCGGGGACACCGACCGGGCAGACGCCCACCAGGTTCCGGCGGTGTGGCGGCACTGGGGTCCCATCGCGCACCGGTTCCAGGTCGAAAGCCGGGACGCCGACTACCTGGTCGACCCATCGCGGTACACCGAGGTCGCCTCCCACCTGGTCGGGGAAGGAGCACCGCCGGCACCGTTCAAGGAGTACCCCGCCGCTCCGACGGTGTACCTGCCGCGTCGGCCGTTGCCGCTGCGGGGCTTCGCCGAGGACGTGCTCGCCGCCCGGCGCACCCACCGGCGGTTCGCGGACGCCCCGGTCAGCGTCGACGCGCTGGCGACGGTCCTCCACTACACCTTCGGCCCGCAGCGGTTCCTCGACGGTGGCCAGTTCGGCATCCTCCAGAGCCGGGTCAGCGCGAGCGCAGGCGGCCGGCACGAGGTGGAGTGCTATGTGGCGGTCTTCGCAGTGGCGCACGTACCCGCCGGCCTCTACCACTACTCACCGCTGCGCCATGCGCTGGAACTGCTGGACCCCTCCGTCGACCGGGCCCGGATCGCGGAGCTGGCCTACGGGCAGGAACCGTCGTACCAGGGCGCCTTCACCTGCCTGACCACCGCGGTCGCCGGTCGACTGGCCTGGAAGTACCGGCACCCGCGTGCCTATCGACTGTGGATGTACAACGCCGGCCACTATGGGCAGACCTTCGCCCTGACGTGTACCGCGCTCGGCCTCGGCGCCTTCCAGACCGTCGCATTCCACGACAGCACGGTGGAGCAGATGCTGGCGGTCAACCCCGAGGAAGAGTTCGCCGTCTACCTGCTCGCGGCGGGGGTACCGGATCCGTCCACCGGGTCCGTGCCGGTCGAGCCCTCTCCGTCGCCGCCCGGCCACGTCGACGTCGCTACCGCCGACCACCCGGCGGACACGGACCGGCGTGACCGAGGAGGGCCGCCACCGGTGGACCGGCCGTCGTCGCACCGCGGGGGTGCCCGTGACTGACCCCACGTCCGGTGAGCGCCTCCGTCGGCACCCCCAGTTCCTGCGGGTGTGGGGTGGCCAAGGGGCCGGCGCCGTCGCCGACCAGATCCTGCCGGTCGCCTTGAGCCTCTACGCCGTCCAGCAGGGAGGCGGCACCGGGACGGTCGCCGCGATCCTCGCCGGCCGAGCGGTGGCGCTGGTGGTGTGCCTGCTGGCCAGCGGGATCCTGGCGGACCGTAGCTCACGGGTCCGCATCCTGGTCACTGCGGACCTGCTGCGGGCCGGCACCGTGGCGGCCACCCTGGCGACGCTGGTGTGGCTGCCGCTGCCGGCGCTGGCCATGGTCACCGCGCTGTGTGGTGCCGCCGAGGCGCTGTCCCGGCCGGCGCTCCGGTCGTTGATCCCGTTGCTGCTTCCCCCGACCCTGCTGGAGCGGGGCAACGCGCTGGTGTCGCTGGTCCAGCGCGGCGCCGTCATGGCCGGGGCCCTGGCGGGTGCCGCCCTGGTCGCCATGGTCGGGGCCCGGGTGGCGCTCGGGCTGGCCATGCTCATGTTCGCCGTCGGAGCGCTGGCGCTGCTGGGCATCCGGAGCCCGCTTCCTGGCAGCGCCGGCGGCAGCGTCCTGGCCGACGCCACCGCCGGCCTGGCTGCGGTGCGGCAGCGCCCCTGGGTCATGGCGGTGATGGGCGCGGTGGCGGTGCAGCTGTTCGCGGGCACCGCCCCCACCCTGGTGCTCCTGCCCTTCATCGCCCGGGACGCGTTCGGGGGCGAACTGGCCTACGGGGTGGTGCTCGCCGCGTTGGCGGCCGGCGCCCTCCCGGCGATCGCGGTGGCCAGCCGATGGCGCCCTACCCACCCCGGCACGGTCTCGATGCTGGCGTTGGTGGCCTACGCGGTGCTGCCGTTGACCCTCGCCGTGCCGCTGCCGTTGCCGGTGACCGCCGGCGGGTTCGCACTCGGCGGGTTCGCGGTCGAGCTCTACTTCATCTACTGGCTCTCGGCGCTGCAGCGCGGCATCCCCACCGAGGTGCTCGGCAAGGTCATGGCGCTGGACCAGCTCAGTGCCTTCGCGTTACTGCCCCTGGGGTACGCGCTGGCCGGCCCCGTCATCGCCGCCCTCGGCGCCCGACCCACGCTGCTGGTCAGCGCCGTCCTGGTCGCCGCCGCCCCCGCCGTGGCGCTGGCGGTGCCCGGGGTCGCGCGGTTCGGGGCCGCCATGGTGCTCGACCGGGTCCGGTAGGGACGCGGGGTGGGGACCGACCGGTGTGGAGCGGCCCCGGTCGGCAGGGCCGGGAACGACACGGCCGGTGGCGTGCCGCCCGCGACCGGTAGGTTGAGCGGCGTGGACGTACAGGTCGTTGATCACCCCTTGGCCCAGACTCGGCTGACCGCGCTGCGCGACGCGAACACCGACGCCGGCGCATTCCGGGCGTCACTGCACGAACTAACCACCATGTTGGTGTACGAGGCGACCCGGAAGATCGTGGTCGAACAGTTTCCGATCACCACCCCGGTCGGACCGACGGTCGGGGTCCGGGTGGACAATCCGCCGCTGCTGGTGCCGGTGCTGCGCGCCGGACTAGGCATGGCGGATGCCGCGCTGGCGCTGCTGCCCGAGTCGTCGATGGGGTTCGTCGGGCTGGCCCGGGATGAGCAGACCTTCCAACCCCGCGCCTACATGGAGTCGCTGCCGACCGATCTGACCGGGCGGTCGGTGCTGGTGCTGGACCCGATGCTGGCCACCGGTGGTTCCCTGGAGCACTGCTGTCGGCTGCTGGCGGACCGGGGCTGTGCCGACATCACCGTGCTGTGTGCCCTCGCCGCCCCGGAAGGGATCACCCGCCTGGAGCGCTCCGGGCTGCCGATCCGGATCGTCACCGCCTCCGTGGACGAGGGGCTCAACGACCAGAAGTTCATCGTCCCCGGCCTGGGGGACGCCGGGGACCGTCAGTTCGGCGGCATGCCTCGGTTCTGAGCTTCGCGGGCGGTCACCGTCCCCGAAGCGCGCCTCGCAGGAGCGCGAAGGAGGGTGCCTTCTCCCAGGGAGAAGACACCCTCCTCACGGTGCGCGATCAGGCGCCGGGCAGGTGCTCGGAGATGAAGTACGACCGGCGGATCGGCGCCCGCCCCGGCGGCTGCTCCGGCTCCGGACCGGCCGGCGGCGCCTCCGGGATCGGCACGGTCACCGGGGTGCCCACCTCGACCGTGATCGGCTCACCGTGGTGGATCAACTCCAGTCGGGAGCCGTCCTCGTGGTCACCCTCCCGGAGGAAGTAGGTCACTTCGGTCGGCCGCACACTCACCCGCAGCCGCAGCCCCCGCCACAGCAGCGAGAAGTCCAGCCGCCCGATCCGGCTCGGCAGCCGGGGGGCGAAGGACAACTCCCCGTTGTGGTCCCGCATCCCGCCGAAGCCGGCGACCAACGCGATCCAGGCCCCGGCCAACGCGGCCAGGTGGACCCCGTCCCGGGTGTTGGCGTGGATGTCGTGGAGGTCGATCAGCGCCGCCTCGCCCAGGTAGTCGTGGGCGAGCTCCAGGTGCCCGGTCTCGGCCGCCAGCACCGCCTGGGTGCAGGCGGACAGGGACGAGTCCCGCACCGTCCGCGCCTCGTAGTAGGCGAAGTTACGCGCCTTCTCCTCCGGCGTGAACGCGTCGCCCCGCCAGTGCATCGCCAGCACCAGGTCGGCCTGCTTGACCACCTGCCGCCGGTAGATGTCGAAGTACGGCTTGGTCAGCAGGAGCGGATAGTCCTCCGGCTTGGTGTTGGCGAAGTCCCACTCCTGGAACCGGGTGAACCCTTCGACCTGCTGGTGGACGCCGAGCTCCTCGTCGTACGGGATGGCGATGGAGCGGGCCGCGTCCCGCCAGGAGGCGGCCTCCTCCTCGTCCACCCCCAGCGCCCGCCCGATCTCCGGATACTTCGCGACCGCCTCGGCGGCGGCGAACATGTTCCGCTGGGCCATCAGGTTGGTGTAGATGTTGTCGTCGCCACCGCGGTGTACTCGTCCGGCCCGGTCACCCCGTCAATGTGGAACTGACCATGCCGGTCGTGGTGGCCCAACGACCGCATCAGCCGGGCGGTCTCCACCAGCAGTTCGACCCCGACCTCCTGCATGAACGCCTCGTCCCCGGTGGCCTGCACGTACCGCAGGGTGGCGTCGGCGATGTCGGCGCCGATGTGGAAGGCGGCGGTACCGGCCGGCCAGTAGCCGGAACACTCCTCCCCGCCGATGGTGCGCCAGGGGAAGGCGGCGCCCTTGAGACCGAGCGTGCGCGCGCGCTCCCGGGCCAGGTCCAAAGTGGCGTGCCGCCACCGCAGGACCTGCGCGGCCGCCTGCGGCTTGGTGTAGATGAGCACCGGCAGCACGAACATCTCGGTGTCCCAGAACGCGTGCCCGTCGTACCCGGGACCGGTCAGCCCCTTGGCCGGGATCGGGCGCATCTCGTTACGGGCGCCGGCCTGCAGGACGTGGAACATCCCGAACCGGACCGCCTGCTGCACCTCCGGGTCACCCTCCACCCGGACGTCCGCCGCGTCCCAGAAGTCGTCCAGGTACTCCCGCTGGTCGCGGCACAGCCCTTCCCAGCCGGCGAACCGGGCCGCGGCCAGCGCCGCCGCCACCTGGTCCCGTAGCGCCGGCACCGACCGCTGACTCGACCAGCCGTACGCCAGCAGCTTCACCACCCGCAGTTTGCTGCCAGGGTTCAGCACACAGGTGATGGTGGTCCGGGCCCAGTCCGGGAAGGCGTCGGTATGGACGATCGTGTCCGACGGGCCGTCGACCACGTGCCCCATGGTGGCGGCCACCCGCAGCCCACTGGCCTTGGTGCGGTGGATCAGCAGCGCGGTGTCCCCGTTGGACAAGTAGTGCTCAGACTGCAGCGGCTCCCGCAGCACCGCCGCCACGCGCGGATCGGCCCGCATGACCGGCATCTCTTCGTTGGCCACCAGCCCGGACTGGATCACCAGCCGCGCCGGTCCGTCCAGCGGCTCCACCTCGTAGCAGATCGCGGCCACGGCCCGCTGCGTGAACGACACCAGCCGAGTGGAGGTCACCCGCACCGCCCGCCCGGCCGGGGACACCCATTCCAAGGTGCGTTCCAGAGTGCCGGCCCGTAGGTCCAGCACGCGTTCGTGCGAGCGCAGTTCGCCGTACCGTACGTCCAATGGCTCGTCATCGACCAGCAGCCGGATCAGCTTGCCGTTGGGCACGTTGACGATGGTCTGCCCCTCCTCCGGGTACCCGTACCCCGCCTCGGCGTGGGGCAGCGGGCGCCGCTCGTAGAAGGAGTTCAGGTAGGTGCCGGGCAGACCGTGCGGCTCACCTTCGTCGAGGTTGCCGCGCAGCCCAATATGACCGTTGGACAGGGCGAACACCGACTCGGACTGGGCCAGCACGTCGAGGTCCAGTCGGGTCTCGCGGACGTGCCAGGGCTCGACCGGATACGCACGTTCACGAATCATGGGTGCTCCATTGCGGGTAGGTGCGCGCAGCGAGTTGGCAGGGGTGGTCGTCGTCGACCGGTCAGGGGCGGGAGCCGCCTCGTCGCGCAGCAAGTCAGCCAGATCGCGCACAACGATATCCGCGCCGTGCGCCCGCAGCGCGTCGGCCTGCCCCACCCGGTCCACCCCGACCACGATGCCGAACCCGCCGGCCCGGCCGGCCTCGACCCCTGCCAGGGCATCCTCGAACACCGCCGCTTCGGCCGGGTCCACCCCGAGCCGCTCGGCGGCGGCGAGGAAGGTGTCCGGATGCGGCTTGCCGCGTAGCCCCTCCTGGCGGGCGGTCACGCCGTCCACCCGGACTTCCAGCAGGTCGCCGATGCCCGCGGCCGCCACCACTTCCCGACAGTTGGCGCTGGCCGACACCACCGCCCGGCGCATGCCGGCGGCGGCGCGCCGCCTGCAGGTAACGCACCGACCCGGGGTACGGGTCGACCCCCGCTGGCGTAGCCGCTCCAGCAGCAGGACGTTCTTCCGGTTGCCGAGGCCGTGCACGGTGTCGGCCTCGGCGGGGTCGTCCGGGCTGCCCTCGGGCAGGTGAATCCCCCGAGAGGCGAGGAAGGTGCGTACCCCATCGGCCCGCGGCCGGCCGTCCACGTACCGGTAGTAGTCGTGCTCGGGATCAAACGGCACAAACGGCTCGCCGGTAGCCTCCGTCCGCTGCCGTAGATATTGGTTGAACGTCTCCTCCCAGGCGGCCTTGTGCACCAGGGCGGTAGGGGTGAGTACCCCGTCCAGGTCGAACAAGCAGGCGCGTACGTGGTCAGGCAAGCCAAGCATTCCTACACGGTAGCCGGGAGCGGTCACGGCTGTGGCGAGTCGACGGGCAGGGCTACCTCAACTAGTTGTATCAGTCAAATAGCGGCGAGTGATGTCGCCTGTGGCGTATTTCACTTTCGACCGCGAACCGCCGGGCTGAGGTAGCGCGCGACCGCCCCGATGGGGCATGGTGCGTGTTCGTGGCCGCTCATCGCAGCTCGACTCCGGCGGAGCAGCCCCGCCCCAGACCGAAGGGGCACCGCCGCCGGGATCACGTTCCCCGGCACGTTATGCACGAACACCGGGTGGCTCGTACCGCCGCTGCCGGCGCCGCCGGCGCGGTCGTCATCGGCGCCGCGCTCGGCTTGACCGGCGGTGCTCTGAGTAACGACGCTCCGGCCTCCAGCGACCAGCTGACCGCCGCGTCGCTGGACACGCTGCTGGCGGACCGGAACAACGAGGCGGTCTCCCGGGGGCTGTCCCGGGCTCCGGCCGCCGCCGACCGGGCGGGCGGATTCGTGGCCCGCGGGCAGGCGCCGGTGATTCCGGCCCAGGTGACCCCGTCGGGACCGGGCCCGCAGCCGCTACCGGACATCCCCGAGGACTGCGAGGAGTACTCCGGCAACCGGGCGATCGGGTGCGCACTGCTCGCCGAGTTCGGGTTCGGCCTGGACCAGATGCCGGCGCTGGACGCGCTCTGGAGCCGCGAGAGTGGGTGGAACCACCAGGCGTACAACGCGGCTTCCGGCGCGTACGGCATCCCGCAGGCGCTGCCGGGCAACAAGATGGCCACCGCCGGCTCCGACTGGGAGACCAACCCCGCCACCCAGATCCGCTGGGGGCTGGGCTACATCAAGAACCGGTACGGCAGTCCGCAGGCGGCCTGGGAGTTCTGGCAGGCCAACGGCTGGTACTGATCGCCGGCGCGTGCCGGTCGACTCAGGCCCGCGGGGTCCGGCCCGCTCCGGGCTCCCGCCCGTCACGGGCCCGTGGCCTGCGCCACCGCATCAGCTCGTCGGCAGCAGCGCCGCCAGCTCGGTGCGCAGGCGGGTCAGCGTCTGCGTCGCCCGCTGGCGGGCCGCCGCCACCTGGTCCGCCCCGGTCACCGGCTCGATCACCTCCAGGTACGCCTTCAGCTTCGGCTCCGTGCCGGACGGGCGCACCACCACGCGGCAGCTGTCGGCCCGCAGCGTCAACACATCCGCCTCCGGCAACCGGTCGGTCACCGACTGCACCGGTTGCCCGAGGAGCCGGTCCGGCGGCGCCGCCCGGAACCGGCTCATCGCCCGGGTCAACTCCGTCAGGGCGGTGAACCGGACCGACACCTGCGCGGTGGCGTACACCCCGAACTCCGCCGCCAACTCGTCCAACCGATCCAGCAGCGTGCGCCCCTCGGCGCGCAACTGGGCCGCCAGCTCGCAGACCACCAACGCCGCGGTGATGCCGTCCTTGTCCCGGACCAGATCCGGCGCCACGCAGTAGCCCAGCGCCTCCTCGTAGCCGTATGCCAGCTCTGGATCCGCCCGAACGATCCACTTGAAGCCGGTCAGCGTCTCCCCGTAGGGCACTCCGCGGGCCGCGCACAGCGCCCGCAGCATCGACGAGGAGACCACCGTGGTGGCGAACCGGCCGGGCACCCCCCGGCGGATCAGGTAGTCAGCCAGCAGCACCCCCACCTCGTCCCCGGTGAGCACCCGCCAACCGCCGGCCGGCTCCGGCACCGCCACCGCGCACCGGTCAGCGTCCGGGTCGTGGGCGATCGCCAGGTCCGCTTCCCGGGCCGCGGCCAGCTCGAGCAGCTGATCCATCGCCCCCGGCTCCTCCGGGTTCGGGAAGCGCACCGTCGGGAAGGCCGGGTCGGGCTCGGCCTGGGTGGGCACCACCACCGGGGCGGGGAATCCTGCCCGGGTCAACGCGGTGGTGAACATCTCCGCCCCTACTCCGTGCAGCGGGGTGTAGGCGACGGTGAGCGTCCGGGGCCCACGCGGGTCCAGTATGGAGACCGCACCGGCCAGATAGGACCGCAGCACCTGGTCGTCCAGCACGGTGCCGGGAGGCCCCAACGGGATCTGCGAGAGCGGCCCTACCGCCCGGATCGCCGCTTCGATCTCCCGGTCGGTGGGTTCAGCGATCTGCGCCCCCGCACCGATCTCTCCTCCTAACGCCGGTCCCAAGTAGACCTTGTAGCCGTTGTCCGTCGGTGGATTGTGGCTGGCGGTCACCATCACCCCGGCCGCGGCCGACAGCGCCCGGACCGCGTGCGCGAGCACCGGAGTGGGCAGTGGACGCGGCAGCAGCAGCGCGGGCCGGCCGGCGCCGGTGGCGACTCGGGCGGTCTGATCGGCGAACTGCCGGGAGCCGTGCCGGGCGTCGTACCCGATCACCAACGGTCCGGTGGCGCCCTGGTCGGCGAGCCACCGCACCAAACCGGCGGCGGCCGCGCGGACCACCGCCAGGTTCATCCCGTTCGGCCCGGCCCGCATCGGGCCGCGCAGCCCCGCGGTGCCGAACCGCAGCGGGCCCGCGAACCGGTCCGCCAACTCCGGCTCGCTCGCCGGCCACCGGGCCAGGAGTGTCGCCAGCTCGGCCCGGTCGGCCGGGTCAGGGTCGTCGGCCAGCCACGCGTCGATCTGTGCGCGGAGGGCCGGACCGGTCGGGGACGTGGTGCTCATCCCATCACCTTAGGGGGTTGGTCGGGGTTGCCCGGTCAGTCAGTCTGGGTCACTCGGTCAGCTGGAACGACCGCAACAGTTCCTGGTAAATCACCTCACGGTCGGCGAACTGCTGATCCGGTGCGATCAGCCGCAGCGAGTACGCGGTGCCGTCGGAGACCACGGTGACCCACCGTGCCCGCCGCAACTGGTCACCTTCGCCACAGGTGTACTCCAGCTGGCTGCCGGTCAGGCCGCCCACCTGCTGCTCAGTGATCTCCACCCGCTGGTACGGCTCCGGGCAGCTGGAGCTCTGCTGAATGCTCTGCTCCGCCACCTCGACCAGCCCGCGGGCGTCGCCGCTCCACGCCTCCACCACCAGCCGCACCATCACACTGGCGTCGTCTGGATCCACGAAATCGACGTAGACCAGCTCAGGATCGTCCTTGACCGCCGTCCAGTCGGCCGGGATATGGATGCGCACGCCCCGTCCGGTGTACTCCTGGACCGGCAGCAGTGGCTGGTCGTCCGCGTCCGCTCCGGTGACCGGGGCGGCGTCGGTGCCGGGCGGTGCCTCCGAATCCCCACCGGAAACCACCACCAGCACCACCACGAGCAGCAACAACGCCGCCAGGCCGGCCGCGGCGGCCAGCTGCACCGGTCGGGGCAGCCGCAGTGCCGCCTCGAGCCCCCGGGCAGCCAGGTCACCGGCGACCCGCCCCCAATGCCGCAACCAGGCGGCGGGGCCGTCCGGCGCCGGCGCCCCGTGGCGGGGACGGGACGCGCCGACGTGGCCCTCCGACCGGTAGGAGCGGGTGGGGGGTGCGCTGTGGCGACCACCGCTGCGGGGCGCCGGCACCCACCCCCCGGCCGGGGAGGTGGGGCGAGTGGGGCTCTCCCAGCTCGGTTCCCCGCTCACCGTCTGCGACTCCACGGTCGAGCCCAGCGCCTCATAGGTGGTGGACCCCGCCACCGACCGCTCCGGCTCGGTGCCGTAGGACTCGCCCGAGCGAACGCGCCGGAGCCGATCGGTGATGCTCTCGCCCGGTGCCAGCATGGCCCGACCGCCGACCTTGGCCCGACGCCGCGGCGGCGCGGTAGGGGCGGGGGAGTCGGTGCTAGGCCCGCTGATCCGGCTGGGTTGCCGTTGCGCCGGTACCACCGCGTACGGGTCGGTGGGGTACAGCAGGGAGTTGCTCGCCAGCGGTCCGGCCAGCAGCCGGCGCAGGGCGGCCCGGGCGGTGGCGGTGTCCCACCGCCGGTCTGGGTCCTTCTCCAACAGCCCGTACAGCACCTCGGTCAACGGGCCGGCCCGTTCCGGCGGGGGCGGCGGATCCTCCACCACCGCGTGCATGGTGGCGATCGGGTCGCCCTCGTCGAACGGAGGCCGCCCCTCCACCGCCGCGTACATGGTCACCCCGAGGGAGAACAGGTCGCTGGCGGGGCCGAACGGCTTGCCCATCGCCCGCTCCGGCGAGATGAAGTGGGGCGAGCCCAACACCATGCCGGGGGTGGTGAGCTGCTGTTCGCTGGGGATCCGGGCGACCCCGAAGTCGGTCAGCACGCACCGGCCGTCGCTGCAGATCAGCACGTTGGCCGGTTTGACGTCCCGGTGCAGGATGCCGGCGGCGTGCGCCACCTCCAGGGCACCGAGCAACGCGATGCCGATCTTGGCGACAGCGCGGGGTGGCAGGGGGCCGTCCTGCAACACCACATCCGACAGGCTGCGCGCGTCGAGCAGCTCCATGACCACCCAGGGCCGACCGGCATCGGTGACCACGTCGTACACCTGCACGATGCCGGGGTGGGATAAGCCGGCTGCCGCCCGCGCCTCCCGCAGCATCCGCTGGTACATCGCCTCGCGGTCCTCAGGCGCGATGCCGGGGGGTGGCACCACCTCCTTGACCGCCACTCGCCGGCCCAGCTGCCGGTCGTGGGCTCGCCACACGGTGCCCATACCGCCGTGGCCAACCGCGGCCTGGAGTTCGTACCGGCCGCCCACCACCGTGCCGGGGCCGGCGCGTTCAAACGTCTGATTCGCCGAGTAGGGGTCAGTCACAGTTACCGCCGCCGGGGAGGGGGGAGTGAAGGACGCCAACTAACCTAGCGGGTATGTCCGAGTCTGCGAAG
The DNA here is from genome assembly GCA_963809545.1 of uncultured Actinomycetota bacterium. Lineage (GTDB taxonomy): Bacteria > Actinomycetota > Actinomycetes > Mycobacteriales > Micromonosporaceae > Natronosporangium. The sequence goes on from CAWEKD010000005.1 coordinate 1,485,233, forward strand.
TCGGGTAGAGACAGTCAGTCGGGGTTTGTCATCAAGCCCGTGTACGGGGCGGAAGACCTCCCTGCTGACCTGGCTGAAAACCTGGGTGCGCCCGGGGAGTACCCGTACACCCGGGGGGTCTACCCGGGGATGTACACCAAGCGGCCCTGGACCATGCGGCAGTATGCCGGGTTCGCCACCGCGGCGGAGTCCAACGCCCGCTACCACCAGCTGCTGGCGGCCGGGACCACGGGCTTGTCAGTCGCCTTTGACCTGCCTACCCAGATGGGGTACGACTCGGACGCGCCGATCGCGCACGGCGAGGTGGGCAAGGTCGGGGTGGCGATCGACTCGATCGAGGACATGCGGGTGCTCTTCTCGGGCATCCCGCTGGACCAGGTGTCCACCTCCATGACCATCAACGCGCCGGCCAGCGTGCTGCTGCTGCTCTATCAGCTGGTGGCGGAGGAGAACGGGGTGCCGGGGTCGGCGTTGACCGGCACCATCCAAAACGACATCCTCAAGGAATACATCGCCCGCGGCACCTACATCTTCCCGCCCAAGCCGTCGCTGCGGCTGGTGGCCGACACCTTCGCCTACTGCCGGGCGGAGCTGCCCCGCTGGAACACCATCTCCATCTCCGGCTACCACATGGCCGAGGCGGGAGCCACCCCGGTGCAGGAGGTGGCGTTCACCCTTGCCAACGGGGCCGAATACGTGCGGGCGGCGATCGCCGCGGGGCTGAAGGTGGACGAGTTCGCGCCCCGGCTGTCGTTCTTCTTCGTGGCCCGCACGTCACTGCTGGAGGAGGTGGCCAAGTTCCGGGCCGCCCGCCGGATCTGGGCCCGGATGATGCGGGAGGAGTTCGGCGCCACCAACCCCAAGTCGTGGATGCTGCGGTTCCACACCCAGACCGCCGGTGTGCAGCTGACCGCCCAGCAGCCGGAGGTGAACCTGGTCCGGGTGACCGTGCAGGCGCTGGCGGCGGTACTGGGGGGCACCCAGTCGCTGCACACCAACTCCTACGACGAGGCGATCGCCCTGCCCACCGAGAAGGCGGCCCGGTTGGCGCTGCGGACCCAGCAGGTGCTGGCGTACGAGACCGACCTGACCGCGACCGTCGACCCGTTCGCCGGCTCGTACGCCGTGGAGGCGATGACCGACCAGATCGAGCGGGAGGCCCGGGAGTTGATGGACCGGGTCAGCGCGTACGGCTCGGCGGTGGACGCGATCGAGGCGGGCTTCCAGAAGCGGGAGATCGAGGCTTCGGCGTACCGGATCGCCCAGGAGATCGACCGGGGCGAACGGGTGGTGGTCGGAGTCAACAAGTTCACTGTGGACGAGGAAGAGCCGTACGAACCGTTGCGGGTGGACCCGGCGGTGGGGGAGGCGCAGGCCCGACGCCTGGCCGAGCTGCGCGCCAACCGGGACAACGCGGCGGTCACCGCCGCCCTGGCCGAGCTGAAGCGGGCCGCCGAGGGCACCGACAACGTGCTGTACCCGATGAAGGAGGCGCTGCGCGCCAAGGCCACCGTCGGCGAGGTGTGCGACGCTCTCCGGGACGTGTGGGGCCGGTACGAGCCGCGCGAGTCGTTCTGACGGACCGGGCGGCGCTCCGGCCGCCCGGCTACCGGTCGACGAGTGAGGGTTGCCGCGCCCGCCCAGGGCGCAGCAGCGGCGGGTGCAGCAGCCGGGCGGGGCCGGGGCGGTACAGCGCCGCCGGTCGGCCGGTGGGGGGTTTGCGCTCCGTCCCGGTCGGTTCCAGGAAACCCGGCACGCTGGTGACCTTCCGGTGAAAGTTGCGGGGGTCCAGCCGCGTCCCCCAGACCGCCTCGTAGACGGACCGGAGTTCCCCGATCGTGAACGGCTGGCGGCAGAAGGCGGTGGCCAGCGGGGTGTACTCGAGCTTTTCCCGAGCCCGCTCCACCGCGTCCCGCACGAGCTGGTCGTGGTCGAAGGCGAGCCGATGGGCGCCGGCCTCGCACGCGTCCACCGGCTCCCACCGGGCGGCCGCCGCGTCCGTCCCCGCGACCGGCGCCGGCAGGTTGGGGACGATCGCCAGGTAGGACACGGAGGCGATCCGGCCACGGGGGTCCCGGTCGGGGCTGGCATAGGTCTTGACCTGTTCCAGGTGGGGCGCCAGTCCGTCGAGGCCGGTCTCTTCCCGTAGTTCCCGGACCGCGGTGTCGTGCAGATCCTCGCCGGGGCGGACGAATCCTCCCGGTAGCGCCAGCCGGCCGAGGTACGGCTCTTTGCCCCGCTCGATCAACAGCACCATCAGACGATTTTCTCTGATGGTGAGAATCGTTAAATCAATTGCGATTCGGAACAATTCAGAACCTTCGGGCTGCACCCGGTCAGCATAGTCACCGATGATCTTGTCCTGAGAACGCGGGCAGGGGCCGGGCCCGCTCCCAGACATGGTGGAACTCCGTCAGGAAATGCTGGAACCAGCGCGGGTCCCGTTCGGCGGTCAGCGTCAGCGTCGGCTCACTGACACCGGGCCGGTGCGAATAGATCTCCACCCGGGCGACACCCCCAGGAGACTCCGGATCCACCATCATCAGGCCGAACGACGGTACATAGCGGATCATCCGCACCTGGATCCGCCCTCGTGCCTCCGACAGCGACGCCAGGTGGTGGAGCAGGTCGAGGGTGGGACGGAGCCGATGCCGGTACACCTCGGCGTCATCCGGCAGACCGCTCCGGCGTGCCGCCTCCTGTTCCGCGCCACTGTCCGGGTCGATGACCACCACCCGCACCGTGCCGCCGGCCGCCAGGCAACGCGTCAACGCCGGCAGATGCGTACGTACGGTACGGCTCAACGTGACCCCGACCAGCCGGATGTCCCGTGCCCGGTCGAACTCGAGGTCACCAGCCCGGTCGGCCGCCGTGACCACCTGGTCCATCGACCAGGAGGCCCGGATCGCCCGGGTCAACCGGGCGAGGATCACCTCGGTCTGCCGGGTCTGCCGTCGACCGTTGAGCAGATTGAACGAGATGAGCGCCAGGATGCCCAGCGTGGCGGCGCTGACCACGCTCGGTTCGACGACCCCGAACAGGTCGAGCAGGCTGACCATGACCGCCACCCCGACGGTGACATAGGACTCCAGATCCTGTCCTACGCCCCGCCGGAGCAGCGCCCTCCGTCGGTCGGTCATCGCTCCGGCCAGCGGAGGTAGGGAAGGAGCGTCTCGAGCACCAGCGCGGCCCGGTCGGAGGCCAACTGGTGGTACTGGTGTCCCTTGGCCGCGTCGGCGGTGTCGGAGATACCGCGGACCACCACCCAGGCGGGGGGTCGGTGGCCGACTCGCACCTCCTCGTGGCAGGCCTGGGCGATGCCGCCGGCCTCGGTCTCCACCGCCAGCACTTTCTCGTGGTACGCGGCCAGCCACCGACGGATAGGGGAGCGCTCGTCGGTGATCACCGCGTCACCCGAGCCGATCGGCCCGACGTACACCTGGAACCGACCACCGGTCCGGTCGGGGAGCGTGGCGCCGTGGACCTGCTGGAACGCGTTGAGTCGGTGCCCCACCTCGGGTGCGACCGGGTAGTGACGGCCTCGCCGGTGCGTGCCCTCCGGGCTTTCCCGGCGAGAGTCGTAGAAGATCACACTGTCGGCGATCACCACATCGCCGATCGCGACTCCGGCCCGGATGCCCCCGGCGATGCCGACCAGGGCCACCAACGGTGGGGCGTAGTGCTCCCGGATCCGGTGGTAGGCGACCACCGCCGACATCGGCCCGCGATCGAGCGCCTGGACCGCGGCGAGTCGGAGGCCTCCACCGGGGATCGCCACGTCCGCCTCGTGCGCCTGGGCCCCGTCCGGGAGGGGGTGGGTACGGTAACCACTCGCCCGCTTCAGCATCTGCACCACCGCCCGGGTCTCCTCGGGCAGGATCGTGATCACACCCAGGTCGGCCCGCCGGTCGGCGCCGGGAGCCGGCCCGGGGACCGGGCTGGTGGCGGGGCTGAGGTTCTGTTGGCCGATCGCGACTCCTACGTGCATGGTGCCCGGGCCGACCTGGTAGGCTCCGACGTTCATGCCGGTGCGGGGCGCGTTGTTCAGTGGTGCCGCCATGCCCATCCCCTCTATTCCGGAGTCCAGTCGTCAGTCGAGGTCGTCAACGGTGTGCCGTCACTTTGTGCGGGACTTCCTCTGGGGAGGCTCTTGCTGGTGGGGCTTCTTCGGGGAGGGTGCTACCTGATTCTGCTGGCCGATCGCGGTGTCCACAGTGATGGAGCCGCTCCCGAAGTTGATCGCTCCCGCGTTGAGTACCGTCAAAGCCCGCTCCTGGTATTCGCTGGTGTCGACATGGTGGGCATTGAGGAAGTCGAACACGGCCGCCAGCACCCGACGCTCGATGATCCGCTTGTACTTCAGGATGTCCTGCTCCTGAATGTGGCTGTGAATCATGCCCGAGGACGCCTCCTCCCGCAGACTGATCCGGGCGCCGTACATCAGCTGATTCCCCGTTCCGCGGCTACGGGCCTCGATCCTGATCATGAGGTCCTGCAGGAGGCGCAGGGGGGCTTTCAGGACCATGCTCCCGAGGTGGGTCACGGCCTGCGCGGTGGCGCGCAGGTAGTCATCGGCGGCGAGCGGCCCGGTGCGGTCGTCGAACACCTGGTAGTCGTCCCGACAGGGGAGGAGTGAGGTGGTGGTCAGTTCGAGGTAGAGCGTGCGTCCCTGGACGGCCACGTGGACGTGGACTGTGGTGACGATCTCGCCGTCCCAGGAGACCACCTGACAGGCCAGGTAGTGACGGGCCTTGCTGGTGGGGTGACGGATGATTCTGGACACCTCGTCGACATCGGTGTGGGGGGTCAGACGGCGGGTGTCGGCGTCGGAGAGGTAGATCCGGTCCATCACCACCAGCCCCGGGAGCCGCCGTTCCGGAGCCGGATCGGACGCGATGCGTCCTAGCTCCGCCTTCAAGTGGTCCACGAGCTCCTCGGCGCTGAAGGGCGCCTGTGTGAACTCCCGGTCGCGTTCGTTCCTCGGTACGATCCCGTCATCCGCGCGGATGAGGCGTTGCGCGAACCCCCAAGTGTCGATCACCTCGCCGGCGCCGATGAAGGGTCGGTAACCGGCGTAGCCGACGGTGTTGCCCCGCTGTTGCCGACTGATCTGTCCGAACCGGGCGACTTGCTGGTAGCTGTCCGGTGGATGCGGATCAATCACCGTTCCTTCTGGAGCGAGTTGCACCAGGTTGTGCAGTCGCCAGATCCGGTCCGCCGCCGTGATTCCGACCAGGAGCAGCAATATGAACATTGCTCCCACCACGGTGAGGGTCGAATCCGGGAGAGCGAATGGCGGTTCGTGCTCTTCGTACTCGGTCGACGACGGGGTTGGCCCGGACCCGACGCCGGCAAGAACGCTCCTCAGCATCGTCAGGGGGAGCATCGACAGGCAGATCAGCAGCACGAACACTGCGGTGAAGCCCAGCACGACCCTCCGGTTGAAGGCGCGGAACAGCGCCAGCAGCAGGATCGGAGTGAACGCGAGCAGGGTCGAGGGAAACCAGATGAGCGCGCCCACTGCCACGACCCCCACCAGCGCGCCGTCCCGGATGAGGGACGCCCGGCGGGCCCGGAGGCAGTGCACGAGGACAGGGAACAGGCGGAACCCGTACGACGGGGCGACCATGCGGCTGTGCTGGTCGTACACCTCGCGGATGGCCAGGGCCCGGAACTCGTCGTCCAGGTAGGCGGCCACACACATGTGCCGAGTCGCCGATTCGTTCGTGCTCGGCGGGTCGGCCGGAGCGCGCTGGGGAGGTGGGGATGGGTGCGTCATCGACTCGGCCCTTCCGGTGAACCGGCTCTTACGGTGAGCCGCTACTTTATGTCACATTGACATAAAGTAGATGAAGAAGACACCTATGTCAATGTGGCGATTGTCGGAAGATAGAGTCGACTCCCACCCGGGCGTCAGCCACGTGGGAGGTTGAGGTGGTGTTCTGGTCGGGGCCGGTACCACCGGCCCCGACCGCAGCTGATCAGACGGGCTGTCCCGGCCGGATGGTTACTCCGCCAGTTCCGGGGAGGTGAGCGCGGCCAGTGCCGCGTGGACCATCACCCGCACCCCGTACTCGATGGCCCGCTCGTCCACATCGAAGCTGGCCTGGTGAATGTCCATCGGCTCGGCGCCGGCGATCCCGGTGCCCAGCCGGATCATCGCCCCGGGCACCTGCTCCAGATAGAACGAAAAGTCCTCGCCGCCCATGCTGATCTCGGCTTCAGTGACCCGGTCCCGGCCGAGCGCGGTAGCGGCCGCCTCCGCGATCACCGCGTTGGCGCGGTGGTCATTGATCACCGGCGGCACACCGCGCTGGTAGTCCACCTCCACCTGCGCGCCGGTGCCGGCGGCCACCTGGTGCACCAGTTCGGTGACGAGTTCCGGGGCCGTCCGCCAGGCGTCGCGGTTGAGCACCCGCACGGTAGCGCGGGCCACCGCGGTCGACGGGATGGCGTTGGCCGCCTCACCCGCCTGGGCCGCCCCGAACACCATCGAGATCCCGGCCCGCGGGTCGCACCGGCGCGCCAGCAGCGCCGGCACGTCCACCACCACCTGCCCTAGTGCGTGCACCAGGTCGACGGTGAGATGCGGTCGGGCGGTGTGCCCACCCGGTCCGGTGAGAGTGATCTCCACCTTGTCGGTGGCGGCGGTGAACGGTCCGGAGCGCACCCCTACCGTCCCGGTGGGTAGCTGCGGGGCACAGTGCAGCGCGTAGATCGCGAACACGTCCTTGAGACCGCCGGCCGCGATCACCTCCGGCGCCCCGGACGGGGTGGCCTCCTCCGCCGGCTGGAACAGCAGCCGGACCCGGCCGGGCAGGTCGCCGGTGGCGGCCAGCTGGGCCAGCGCCTTACCGGCGCCGAGCAGGATGGTGGTGTGGACGTCGTGGCCACAGGCGTGGGTCACCCCGGGCACGGTGGAGCGGTAGTCGACCTGCTTCACGTCCTGGATCGGCAGCGCGTCCAAGTCGGCCCGGAGCGCCACCACCCGGTCGCCTTCGCCGATGTCGCAGATGACGCCGTTACGGCGGGGCAGGAATCGGACCGGGACCCCTAGTGGGGACAGCTCCCGAGCGACCAACGCGGCGGTCTGAAACTCCTGATGGGACAGTTCTGGGTGGGCATGCAGATGGCGCCGAACCGCTATCAGCTCCGGTCCGCGGGTAGCCAGCCAATCTTCTAGCGGACCGGGCAGCGGTTGGGCTCCCGGCAGGGTACGTGGCAGGGCTGGGCCAGCCTCCACAACCGAGGGAGTGGACGCCTGGCCGCCCGGTGCGGTCACTGCGCTCATCGTGGTCGCTTCTCGATCTCCCGGAAACACAGACCCGGACACTCTAGACCGAGCGAGGTAACGCTGTGCAATGCCGTAAGGGTAGTCCCGGTATTGCGCAGGGTCAGATAACCGCTGGTGGCGGCCGAGTTCATGGAGCCAGCGCGGGTGCGGGTGGTGGTTACTCTCAGTGTTCACCCACCCCTACCTCCTAACAACGGCTGAACCGCTAACCGGTGACGTGCCATGCGGTCGGGTCCGAAGCGACGGTCGGCGGAGTGGTGCTGTCCGATCGTCCCCTGTCCGCTGGCTGGTATGTGGCTGGTCAGGGATGGCTGCCCAGCGCGGGTACCGCGCGTCGGCCGGTCACGATCCCCCGCTCTGGCCGCTCGGAGTGCCCGTTGACTACTAACTGTGTTGACAACGCTACTGTATCTACCTCGCATTCCGCGTGTTTACACCAAATCACCCGGGCGAGTCGGGGTGGCGCTCCGAGTCGGGCGGGTTGCGCCGGCGCGCCAGGCGCCGCCACCGACCGGCGAAACGCATCCGGCAGACTGAAGACACCCAGACGGATGGAGGAGCGCGCGATGCGGCTGACCAAGTTCACCCATGCCTGCGTACGACTGGAGCGGGGCGGGGCGGTTCTGGTGATCGACCCGGGCTCGTTCTCGGAGGAGGAGGCGCTGGCAGGGGCGGATGCGGTGCTGATCACCCACGAGCACCATGACCACCTGGACGTCGACAAGCTGACCCGGGCGGCCGCTGCGCGGCCGGAGCTGCCCGTGTACGCCCACCCGGATGTGGTGTCGACGCTCGCGGACACGGCGCTACAGGTGCATCCGGTGCAGCCGGGGGACGAGTTCACCGCCGCAGGTTTCCGGATCCGGGTCGGGGGCGGGGCGCACGCGGTGATCCACCCCGACATCCCGCGGATCGCCAACGTCGGTTATCTCATCGAGGATTCGCTGTACCACCCCGGTGACTCGGTCGACCCGGCCGACCTGCCGCCGGGGGCCGAGGTGGAGACCCTGCTGCTGCCGGTGAACGCGCCGTGGTTGAAGCTCTCTGAGTCGGTGGACTACGCCCGGGCGGTCGCGCCCCGGCGGGCGTACGCGCTGCACGACCACCTGTTGTCACCGGCCGGCACCAAGGTGTACGGCACCAACCTCGGCAAGCTGGCGGGCTGCGACTACCAGCGGCTGGAGCCGGGCACCAGCGTCGACCTGGCGTGAGTCGGGCCGCCCGGGCCAGCGACTACGGAGAGGCGGTACGGGTGGGGCGGGCGCGCAGGTCCGCCAGGTAATCTTCGGGCGCTCCGGCGGCTTCGGCCGCCCGGACGATCTCCGACAGATACCAGGCGGTCGGTAGCCCGCCCTCGTACTCGTTCAGCACGTACACCCAGGCGGGGATTTCGCCATCCAGGGTCGCCACCCGCACGGTCAGCCGGCGGTACGTGCCGGCCAGCGCCCCTTCCACCTCGTCGAGCTGGGCGGCATCCCACGGATGGAGGTCGTACAGCGCCACGAACACCCGATCGCCGGGGGATTCGACGATGGTGGTGACCGCTCCTTCCCAACCGACCGCCCCCTCGCCACCGAAGGTGAGGCGCCAGTTCTCCAGCCAACCCGTGCCGATCATCGGCGAATGCGGGCAGTACGCCTGCATCCGGGCGGGATCGAGGTTTGAGCCGTAGGCCGCGTAGTGAGGCACGGCGATGACGATAGCCTCCTAGGCGGTGGGACAGGAGACGGGAGCGCGCGTGTCATGAGCCGGATTGTGATCATCGGGGCCGGCCCGGCCGGGTACGAAGCAGCACTGGTGGCCGCACAGCTGGGGGCGGAAGTGGCGGTCATCGATGCTGAAGGGGCGGGTGGGGCGTGTGTGCTGCACGATTGTGTGCCCTCCAAGACGTTCATCGCCAGTTCAGATGCGGTCACCGGCTACCGGGGGACCGAGCGGTTCGGTATCCATCCGGCCGGCGGTCTTGCCGCCGTGGAGGTGGACGCGGCGGCGGTGCACGCCCGCGTACGGCGGTTGGCCGCAGCCCAGTCTCAGGACATCCACCACAAGCTGGTCAAGGCCGGGGTGCAGGTGATCCACGGCTGGGCCCGGCTGGGCACCCCGTCTGCCCGGCATCGGCATGCGGTGGTGGTGACTCCTCACGACGGTCCGGAGCAGGAGATCGCCGCCGACGTGGTGCTGCTGGCCACGGGCGCCACTCCCCGGGTGCTGCCGTCCGCCCCGCCGGATGGGGAACGGATCCTGACCTGGCGGCAGATCTATGACCTGACCGAACTGCCGGAGCACCTGATCGTGGTGGGGTCCGGAGTGACCGGTGCCGAGTTCGCCTCCGCCTACCTGGCGATGGGCGTACCGGTGACCCTGATCTCCAGTCGGGACCGGGTGATGCCGCACGAGGACGCCGACGCCGCCACCGCGATCGAGCGGGTGTTCCGGGAGCGGGGGATGACCATCCTCAACAATTCCCGGGCGCAATCGGCGGTCCGGCAGGGTGACCAGGTGGTGGTGACCCTCACCGACGGGCGACAGGTCACCGGCAGCCACGTGTTGATGGCGGTCGGGTCGGTACCCAACACCGACTCGCTGGGGCTGGCTGAGTACGGAGTGGCGGTCGACGACGGCGGGTACATCCCGGTCGACCGGGTGTCCCGGACGAACGTGCCGGGGATCTACGCCGCCGGCGACTGCACCGGGGTCCTCGCGCTGGCCAGCGTGGCGGCCATGCAGGGGCGGATCGCCATGTGGCACGCGCTGGGAGAGGCGGTGGCGCCGCTGCGGTTGCGGACGGTGGCGGCCAATGTGTTCACCGATCCGGAGCTGGCCACGGTCGGGGTCTCGCAGGCGGATGTGGACTCTGGCCGGGTGCAGGCCCGACAGGTGATGCTGCCGCTGTCCGGCAACCCGCGGGCGAAGATGGCCGGGCTCGAAGACGGGTTCGTGAAGCTGTTCTGCCGGGTGCCGTCCGGCGTGGTGATCGGTGGCGTGGTGGTGGCCCCTCGAGCCAGCGAGTTGATCCTGCCGATCTCACTGGCGGTGACCAACCATTTGACCGTGGATCAGCTCGCGCACACCATCACCATTTATCCCTCACTGTCCGGGTCGATCACTGAGGCGGCCCGGCAGCTCATGCGGCACGAGCAGGACTGACCGCCGATCGGCTCCGCGGGGGTGACCCGTAGCGCAGGGGGCGTGGGCATGGGTCATCCCGCGGGCGGCGGGATTTTTAGGTAATTCTGCCAATCGGTAGTTGGGGCGCCACCGGTTGCGGTCAGCCCATTGATCATTACGATCAACATCGGCGGGGGTCCGTCTCGCCGCGCCGGATTCCGGCCGCGGCAGAAAGGATGGCCGTAGTGAGAGGGATCCTCACCGTGGTCGCGACCACCGCCCTACTGGGAACGGTCGCGGCACCGGCCGGGGCCGCATCCCCGGAGCACCTGGGCACGCCCGCCCTGGGCGGCTCGGGGTGGAGCACTCCCGGTCCAGGGGCCGGCGCCACTCCACCGGCTACCGATGAACCGGCGGTGGCCATGGATCAGCACGGACACCTGCCGGCGGCGACCGTCGACACCGTGCCCGTGGAGCTGGGTTCGCCCACGGCGGACTTTCCGGCGGACTGGTCGCTGATCGGCCCGGCGGGCGGCGACGCCTTCGATGTCGCTGTATCCACTGTTGACCCCAACTTGGTGCTGGCGGGGCTGGCCCCCAATGGTGGTTCCGGCGGGGCGCTGTACCGCTCCACCGACGGTGGTGACACCTGGTCGAAGGTGCCGGAGCTGGCGAACGTGAGCGTGTTCGACATTGAGTTCCGGCCGGACGGTCGGGTCTATGTCGGCACTGTGGACGGGGTGTGGGTCGGGGATGCGACCGCCGAGAACTGGACCGCGCTGAACCTCAACATCGGTCCCAACGACACCGTCTATGACGTAGCGGTCGATCCGTCCAACCCCGACACGCTGTGGGCGGGTGTCGCGGAAGCGCTGGGACACCAGCCGGTCAACCTGCTGCGCTCCACCGATGGTGGGGCCACCTGGCAGGACCGCACCCCGCCGATGGGTAGCCCGCTGGGCGGGCGGGCGATCGCGGTCCACCCGAACGACTCGGACACGGTGGTGGCCGGGTTCGGCGGTTCGCTCGGTGGGGGCGCGGTGTGGGTGACCACCGACGGTGGCGCCACCTGGCAGAACCGCACCAGTGGACTGCCCGGTATGCCGATCAACACGGTGACGTTCGTCGGGGACCGGCTCCTGGTCGGAGGTGGGCTACGGTTCGGTTCCCAGTTCCTCGGCCTGTACGCCTCTGACCAGCTCGGCGCCGCCTGGACCCCGTTGCACGACGCGACCTGGCCACTACTGGTGGTGGAGGACGTGGCGGTGGCGCCCGGCGACCCCGACACGCTGCTGGTAGCGACTGACGGCACCGGGGTCCACCGCAGCACCGACGGTGGCCAGACCTGGGAGATCGGAATCGGCGGCTCCGATGCCCTGGCCGGCCGGGCGGTCCGGTTCGCCCCCGGCGACCCCGACACGGTCTTCCTCGGCGTCAGCTCATTGGCGGTGTGGCGCTCCACCGACGGGGGTGACGCCTTCACCGCCTCCTCGGAGGGCATCGCCGAGCTGAACCTGACCTCGGTGGCGGCCAACCCGCTCAACCCGGATGAGCTCGCGGTCTCGTTCCGGGGGCAGAACGACGGGGGAGTGCTGTCCTCCACCGACGCAGGGCAGAGCTGGCGGGTGGAGAGCACCCCCCCGACCAGGTACGGGGCGGTGGCGTTCGCGCCCGATGGCACCCTGTATGCCCTGTCCACCGGCCCCAGCTCGGTGGCGCCGGAGGGGCTCTACCAGCGGCAGCCGGACGGCACCTGGAAGGCGCTCGGGCCGGATCAGGGCACGTTGTTTGAGTCGGAGCTGTTCAGCATCGCGTTCAGCACCGTCGACCCCGAGCTGATCATGCTGGGCGGTAACGACTTCGGCGTCGCCGGTAGCGAGGCCACCATCTGGCGGACCGACGACGGTGGGGAGAGCTGGACCAAGGTGTACGAGGATCGCCCCGGTGACTCGGTGACCGATCTGGAGATCGTCGCCGACGGCACTGATCAGACGATGGTCGCGACCGTGTCCAGCCTCGCCGTGGCCGGCGGGGTGCTGCGGTCGACCGATGCCGGGATCAGTTGGGGGGACTCGTCCGTGGGCTTGCCCAACGATTACTTCCGGGATCAGCGGCTGTGCGCGTCGCCGGCGAACCCGGAGACGCTGTTCCTGTCCGGCTGGACCTCGCTCAGCGTGGGAGGCGTGTTCCGCTCGGACGACGCCGGCGCCAGCTGGACCAGCACGGGCTGGTCCGGAGCGCGGATCTACGACCTGGCCTGCGACCCGGTGGACGACCAGGTGCTGTACGTGGCGCAGGCCGGGGCGGAGCGAGTGGCCCGGTCGGAGGACCAGGGGCAGACGTTCGCTCCGTTCACCGCTGGCCTGGAGGAGGCCGCCACTCCCACCGGGTTCGCCTTCGCCGGAGACAGCTACCTGTTGCTGGCCACCAGCTCCGGTAGCTACCGGACCCAGTTGCGGGACGTGCCGGAACCACCCGGTCCGGATCCGGAGCCGGTGGTGTGTGACACCACGATCACTGGGGTGCATGTGGGTGCGTTGCATGTCACCGAGGGGGTGACCTGTCTGGCGGCGGGTGCCCAGGTGTTGGGTGAGGTCAACGTGTCCGCGGGTGCTGGGCTGGTGGCTACGGCGGCGGTGGTGCAGGGTCCGGTGTCGGCGTTGGGCGCCTCGGTGTTGGAGTTGGCGTTCACGCAGGTGACCGGTCCGGTGGTGGCCTCTGGTGGTAGTGGGTCGGTGTGGTTGTTCGCCAACCAGGTGACCGGGTCGGTGACGTTGGTGTCCAACGTCACTGACGGGGAGGTCGTGGTGTCGGGCAACACGGTGATCGGGTCGTTGTCGTGTTTCGGTAATGATCCGGCTCCCACGAATCTGGGGTTGCCGAACACCGCCACCGCCGGTGGCTACGGCCAGTGTGAAGGTCTGTAGGTCTGATCGGTAGGCCGGACAGGTAAAGGGAGAGGGTGCCCTTCCCGCGGCGACAGTCGGGGGAAGGGCACCCTCGTCAATAAGGGCTTGGTGCGTCAGCGCGGGGCCTTTGCGCCAACGAAACGTGTGTCTCCGTACTTATCCGGATTTACACTAAGCTGCCCAAACGACGCGGGCTGATAGCGAACTAGTCAGGTTGACATCAACGAATGGATAGAATGTCAGACGTTCGTACGATGGCAGAGCTTCCGGCTTTCGGTCAACTGACGCATGTGGCACCATCAAGGAAGTCCGGGCTTGGGTAGTCAGCCCTGCTGAGAGGAGACACTCATGCGCGCGCACACTCTCGCCCGCCGGATGGGGCTACTCACGGCGGCGGTTGCCTTCGGATTCAGTGTTCTGATAGGCCTCGCGGCCGTCACTGCTGGCACCGCGGTCGGTGTGTTCGCCAGTGGGGCCGACACCGACGACTTTACGTGGAACAGCCTCCCTGAGGGCTACGCTGGGAACGGTGTCCGTGACGACTTCACCTGGAACAGCGTTCCGGATGACTTCACGTGGAACAGCGTTCCAGACGATTTCACCTGGAACGGTGTCCGTGACGACTTCACGTGGAATAACGTTCCGGACGATTTCACCTGGAACTAAGCCACACGAGTGTCGCCCGGGAACCGTCGCGTCCACGCACTCACAGCCGAAACGCTGAGGAGGACGGTTGCCAGGGCTTCGCGCCGCATGGGCTCAGCCTGCTAATCGTGCCTGGCTGCTGACTGCGCCCCTGTTGTTGGTGGCGGTGGTCCTGACCGCCACCACGCAGGTGGGACGGGCGATCCCCGCGGTTGACTGGCCGCTCGCAGCAGTCTTCTTGGCCGCGTTCATCCTGGCCGAGCTGACGGTGCTGCAGGTGGAGATCCGGCGGCACGCGTTCGTGGTCTCGGTCGGTGAGCTACCACTCCTGCTCGCGCTGTTCTTCCTCTCTCCAGTCTTAGTGGTGCTCACCCGGGCGTTGGCCGTCCTGGTGGTCAAGAGCTATCAGCGGCAACGCCTGGTCAAGGTGTGGTTCAACGTGGCGTCGATCGCCGCCGGCGCCGCGTTGGCCAGCCTGGTGGTTCGCGTCGGGGTGCCGCTGGACGGTGAGGACCCGGCGACCTGGCTGCTGCTGATCGTGGCGGTAGGGGCGAACGTGCTGTTCACCCTGGCCACCGTGGTCGGGGTGATCACCCTGGTCCAGGGCACGATCCCGGGGGACGAGTTGGTCAACAACATGATCCCCGGGCTGTCGGTGGCCGCCCTCAACACCCTCAGCGGGCTGGTCGTGCTGGTGCTGCTGCACCAGGGCGTGTGGGCCGTGGTGCTGCTGGCGGTCGTCGCGGTGTTCTTCGTCCTGGCCTACCGCTCCTATGCACGGTCGCTGCGGCAGAGCCGGGCATTGAGCGAGATGTACGACCTGGCGCGCGCGGTGGCCCACACCCCGCATGACGGCACGTTGGCCGACACCCTGCTCGGTCGGGTGCGGGAACTACTGCAGGCCGAACACGCCACCCTGTGGGTGCCGGCCAGTGGCCGCCACCCGGAACTGTTGCTGTCGGCCAAGGTCGACTACAGCGCCCTGCTGGACGTCCCGGGCACGCCGGACACGCTGCGTCGCCGGGTGTACGAGTCCGGAGAGGCGGTGGCGGTCGGGCCCCGGTTCCGGGAAGAGGCCTTGCAGGCGGAGCTGGCCGAGGCCGGCGTCAAGGACGCGATCGTGGTCCCGCTGCGGGCGGGTTCCGCGGTGATCGGCTGCCTGGAAGTGGCCGGCCGGATCGGTGATACCGCCTCGTTCGGCCCAGGGGACGTCCAGCTGCTGGAGACGATCGCCGCTCACGCGGCGGTGGCGGTGGAGAACTCCCGACTGGTAGAGCGGCTGCGGTTCGACGCCTATCACGACGCGCTGACCGGATTGCCCAACCGGCGCCGGGTCAGTGAAGGACTGGGGGAGTCGGTAGCGGTTCGGGCGCCCGGTGAGGTGGTGGCCGTACTGCTGCTGGACATCACCGGCCTGCGGGACGTGAACGACTCTTTGGGGCGCGCCGCCGGTGACCAACTGCTGATCGAGGTGGCCCGGCGGCTGCGGCAGGTAGCGCCGTCGGCCGCGCTCGTAGGCCGGGTAGGGGGCGACGCGTTCGCGGTCACCCTGCGGCTGCCGGACGACACCGCCGCGGTGTCCTTGGCCGGGCGGCTGCGGGACGAGATCCGGCGTCCGATCGAGGTGGGGTCGCTCACGCTCGAGGTGGAGGCGGCGGTCGGCGTAGCGATCCACCCCGAGCATGGGGCGGATCCGGCCACGCTGCTGCAGCGGGCCGACGTGGCCACGCAGGCGGCCAAGGGGCTGGTCAGCGGCGTACAACTGTTCAACCAGGCGCTGGAGTCGGGGTCGGCGCGGCGCCTCGGGCTGGCCGGTGATCTCCGCCGGGCGTTGGACAACGACGAGCTGGAGGTGTACTTCCAGCCGAAGGTGGCGCTGTCCGACCGCCGACTGGTGGGGCTGGAGTGCCTGGCGCGCTGGGAGCACCCCGCCCACGGATCGGTGCGGCCGGAGGACTTCGTGGCGGTGGCCGAGCACACCGGGCAGCTGGGGCGGCTCACCGAGGCGGTGCTGGTCGCCGGGCTGCGGCGTGCGCGGCAGTGGGCCGAGGCCGGACATCCGTTACCGGTGGCGGTGAACCTGTCCTCCCGCACCCTGCTTGATCCGGAGTTCCCGGTTCTGGTGGAGCAGCTGCTGACCGAACATCAGGTTCCGGCGGAGCTCCTGACCTTCGAGATCACGGAAGACGGCGCGGTGGGGGCGAGCGACCGGCCGCTGCCCATCCTCTACCGGCTGGCCGGCCTGGGGGTGCGGCTGGCCATGGACGACTTCGGTACCGGCTATTCGTCGCTGTCCCTGCTGCAGCGGTTGCCCGTGCACGAGGTCAAGATCGATAAATCGTTCGTGCAGGGAATGGCCACCGACGCCGGGGATCTGGCGATCGTCCGGGCGATCGTGGACCTGTCCCGGCACTTCGGCCTCACCGTGGTCGCCGAGGGCGTGGAGAGCGAGCTCACCCTGGAGCTGCTGGAGGAGATCGGCTGCGACGTCGGCCAAGGCTTCCTGTTCAGCCGCCCGCTGCCGTACGAGCGGCTAGAGGCCTGGTTGGCGGCTCAGACCGATGCGGTACCCGCCCCGGGTGGTCAGGTGCGGCGGCTGCGGGCGGTCGGCTGAGGCGCGCCCCACACCCTGCTAGGGGGAGGGGGTCGTGCACATCACCCACCGGAGCGTGTACGCTAGGCTCTGCACGTCAGCACCGGACACCGGTGGGTGTCAGGCGCTGATGAGTGTGCTGCCCCCTTAGCTCAGTCGGCAGAGCGTCTCCATGGTAAGGAGAAGGTCTACGGTTCGATTCCGTAAGGGGGCTCTCCGGGGCGGTGTAGCTCAGGTGGTAGAGCAAACGGCTCATAATCGTTGTGTCGCCGGTTCGAGTCCGGCCACCGCTACCAGTCCACCCGTTCAATCCATCCCAGGTACGACGAGGAGCGCTCCGCCGTGGCCAAGGCGACTGACGTCCGTCCTAAGATCACTATGGCGTGTGTGGTGTGCAAGGAGCGCAACTACATCACGACCAAGAACCGTCGGAACGATCCCGACCGGATTGAGCTGAAGAAGTTCTGCCCTCGGTGCGGTAAGCACACCGATCACCGCGAGACCCGCTGACCCACCGACATGCCCCTCAACCGTTCCTACGTCGGTCGGCAGCTGCCCCCCACCCCGCCGTATCAGGTGGGGCGGGAGAAGATCCGGGAGTTCGCCACCGCCATTGGTGCGGATGACCCGGCCTACCACGATCCGGCCGCCGCGCAGGCACTCGGCTACCCGGACGTGATCGCCCCGCCGACCTTCGCGGTGATCCCCACCATGGCCGCCGCAGAGCAGCTGCGGAATGACCCGGAGCTCGGCCTGGACTACTCCCGGGTGGTACACGGGGACGAGCGGTTCCAGTACACCCGGCCGGTGGTCGCGGGAGACGAGCTGGTGTGTGTGGTCACGGTCGAAGAGATCACCGAGCGCGCCGGGCATGAGTTCCTCACCACCCGGACTGAGATCAGCACGCCGTCCGGAGAGCCGGTCGTGACGGTCTGGAACAAGCTGGTGGTCCGGGGCGGCGCTACGGCTGGGGGTGAGGAACGGGCATGACCGAGACGGTGGGCACCGAGACGCAGGCGGCCGAACGTCCCCGGTTCGAGGTGGGGCAGCAACTGCCGGTGCGGACCTTCCGGGTGACCCGGGCGGACCTGGTCCGCTACGCCGGTGCTTCCGGGGATTTCAACCCGATCCACTGGAGCGAGCGCACCGCGCGGGCGGTCGGGCTCCCCGGGGTGATCGCGCACGGCATGCTCACGATGGCCCTGGCGGGCCGGGCGGTCACGGATTGGGCCGGCCGGCCGGATGCGGTGCGCGACTTCGGGGTCCGGTTCACCCGGCCGGTGGTGGTGCCGGACGACGACACCGGCACGGAGGTCGAGGTCGCCGCTGTCGTGAAGGCGGTGGAGGATGGGCAGGCGGTGCTGGAACTCAGCGCCACCTGTCAGGGACAGAAGGTGCTCGCGCAGGCACGGGCGGTGATCCAAGTCTGAGCGGGCTACCCACTTGGGAGAAGCACCCACTTACCCGTACACTGGTCCCGCGTGGGTGAGACCCACGCCTAGGGGTGTGGCGCAATTGGCAGCGCAACGGTCTCCAAAACCGTAGGTTGCAGGTTCGAGTCCTGTCACCCCTGCCATATCAGTCAGACCCGGCCAAGTGGCCGGGGCCGACCGATACGACGCCGAGAACTCGGCGAGGAAGAGGGCGAAGTGGCTAAGCGGAGTCGACCAGGTGCCGAGGCCGCCGACGAGTTCGACAAGGCCGAGTCGGGCCGGCGGTCCGAGTCCGGTGGACGCCAGCGCCGCCGCGGCGGTCGGTCCCGGTTTGGGCGGGTCGGGCGATTCATTCGCGAAGTCGTCGCCGAGTTGCGTAAGGTCATCTGGCCGACCCGGAAAGAGCTGGTGACCTATGCGGTGGTGGTGGTCTTCTTCATCGCCGTGCTGATGTCGATCATTGCGGGATTCGACTACGGCTTCGCCAGCGCAGTGCAGTGGGTCTTCGGCAGCTGACGGAGACGCATGCGGACGGAAGTGAAGGACGTGTCTGAATACGACGAGGCGGACCAGCCGGTCGAGCCGGCCGAGACCGGCGCAGCTGAGGAGCGCGCAACGGCCGCCCCGGAGGTCGCCCGGCGGGAAGCCGCCGAGGCCGCGGCGGAGGAGGGCTCGGAGTCGACCCCTGACCCGGTCGAGCAGTTGCGAGAGTCGCTCCGGTTCGCCCCTGGCGAGTGGTTCGTCGTCCACTCCTACGCGGGGTACGAGAACAAGGTCAAATCCAACCTGGAGAACCGAATCATCTCCATGGACATGGAGGACTACATCTACCAGGTGGAGGTCCCCACGCGGCAGGAGGTGGAGGTCAAAAACGGCAAGCGGATGCAGGTCCAGAACAAGATCTTCCCGGGCTACATCCTGGTCCGGATGGAGCTCACGCCGGAGTCTTACTCCTGTGTCCGCAACACGCCGGGAGTGACCGGGTTCGTCGGTGCCACCGACCGCGCTGACCAGCCCGCGCCGCTGCCGCTTGAGGAAGTGGTGAAGTGGCTGGCGCCACAGGTGGCCCCGGCCGAGCAGGCGGGCGCCCAGCCCGAGGTCAAGGTGCTCGACTTTGAGGTGGGCGACTCGGTGACCGTCACCGACGGCGCGTTCGCCTCGCTGCCGGCGACCATCAGCGAGATCAACCCGGATCAGCAGAAGCTGAAGGTGCTGGTATCGATCTTCGGTCGGGAAACCCCGGTCGAGCTCAACTTCAACCAGGTCGCGAAGATCTGAGAGCGCTCAGGTAACATCTAGCGGGTTTTCCCGGCTGGAACGTCAGCCAGGGACGCCGACCAGCTCGCGTTAGCAGACCAGCCAGGATCAGGAACATGCCTCCCAAGAAGAAGCTCGTCACCACGTTCACGCTGCAGCTCCCGGCCGGCCAGGCCACACCGGCGCCGCCGGTCGGTCCGGCACTGGGTCAGCACGGCCTGAACATCATGGAGTTCTGCAAGGCCTACAACGCCCAGACCGAGTCGCAGCGCGGCGACATCGTGCCGGCTGAGATCAGCGTGTACGAGGACCGCACCTTCAGCTTCGTGCTGAAGACCCCGCCGGCCGCGCAGCTGCTGCGTAAGGCCGCGGGCGTGGAGAAGGGTTCCGGTGTGCCCCACCGGGAAAAGGTCGGCGCGATCACCCGGGCGCAGCTGCGGGAGATCGCGCAGCGCAAGATGCCCGACCTCAACGTCAACGACCTGGAGGCCGCGGAGAAGGTGATCGCCGGCACCGCCCGGTCCATGGGCATCACCATCAACGACTGACCGCCCAATTCCACGTGGGAGGGCCAGTGACGGCCCGCCGAGACCACCGGAGGGGAACAATGAAGCGAGGCAAGCAGTACCGCGCGGCAGCAGCGCAGATCGACCGGGACCGGCTCTACACGCCGGAAGAGGCGATTCGGCTCGCCAAGGCGACCAGCACGACCAAGTTCGACGCCACAGTCGAGGTGGCGATGCGGCTCGGGGTCGACCCGCGGAAGGCGGACCAGATGGTTCGGGGCACCGTGAACCTCCCGCACGGCACCGGGAAGCCGGTGCGGGTGGTGGTGTTCGCGGTCGGGGAGAAGGCCGCTGAGGCCACCGAGGCCGGGGCCGACGCGGTCGGTTCGGATGATCTGGTCGCCCGGATCCAAGAGGGCTGGCTGGAGTTCGACGCCGCGATCGCCACGCCGGACCAGATGGCCAAGATCGGGCGGATCGCGCGGATCCTGGGTCCGCGGGGGCTCATGCCCAACCCGAAGACCGGCACCGTGACGATGGACGTCGGCAAGGCGGTCTCGGAGATCAAGGGCGGGAAGATCAGCTTCCGGGTAGACAAGCACTCCAACCTGCACCTGGTGATCGGCAAGGCCTCGTTCACCAACGAGCGCCTGCTGGGTAACTACGCGGCGGTGCTGGAGGAGGTGCTGCGGGCCAAGCCGGCCGCCGCCAAGGG
Source organism: uncultured Actinomycetota bacterium (assembly GCA_963809545.1). GTDB lineage: Bacteria > Actinomycetota > Actinomycetes > Mycobacteriales > Micromonosporaceae > Natronosporangium. The sequence continues at coordinate 1,505,693 of CAWEKD010000005.1, forward strand.
CCGCTACCTGAAGAAGATCACGATCAGCACCACCATGGGACCCGGTATTCCGGTCGATCCGAGCGTGACCCGGATCGAGCTGGCGGAGCCGGTTGCGGCCTGACCTGGTCGCTCTCGTAAACTGAACCAGTTGTCCGGCCGGCGACGGCCGGTTCACCAACCACCCGTAGACCGCTGGTTACCGGCGTCCGCGGCGGGTTGCCCGGTGGGGCAGCCGCGGCGGAGGTCGGTCGAAGGCCCGCTCAGACGGGCGACCCGCGCAGGGAGGGCGGTGCGAATCGCTTGGTCTGTTCGCCCCGTGCGCCCTGCGCCCGGGGCGTTCGGCTGTCCGGGGCCAGCAACGGACACCGACGAAGGAGGGGCATGGCGGTTCGCGAAGACAAGGTTGCCGCCGTGGCCGAGCTCACCGAGAAGTTCCGCGACTCGACAGCCACTGTGCTCACCGAGTACCGCGGGCTGACCGTGGGCGAGCTCAAGGAGCTGCGGCGGCAGCTGGGCGCCGGCGCCCAGTACAAGGTGACCAAGAACACCCTGGCGCGGCGGGCCGCGGCCCAGGCTGGCATTGACGGGTTGGACGGGCTGCTCACCGGCCCGACCGCCATCGCGTTCGTCACCGGGGATCCGGTGGAGGCGGCGAAGGGTCTGCGTGACTTCACCAAGGACCACCCGGCGCTGGTCATCAAGGGTGGGGTGTTCGAGGGCCGCACCATCTCGGCGGATGAGGTCCGCCGGCTCGCCGACCTGGAGTCCCGTGAGGTGCTGCTGAGCAAGCTGGCGGGCGCCATGAAGGCGAATCTGAGCAAGGCGGCGGCGCTCTTCCAGGCGCCACTGGCCAAGACCGCCCGGGCGGCGGCCGCGCTCCGGGACAAGCGCGAACAAGAGCCCAACCAGTAGGAACGAGCGAGGGAGAGGACGCCTGCCATGGCGAAGCTGAGCACCGAGGAGCTGCTCGAAGCTTTCAAGGAGATGACGCTGATCGAGCTCTCCGAGTTCGTGAAGCAGTTCGAGGAGACCTTCGACGTGACCGCCGCGGCGCCGGTTGCGGCGGTGGCGGCGGCGCCGGGTGCGGCCGCGGCCGCGGCCGAGGCCGAGCCGGAGAAGGACGAGTTCGACGTCATCCTGGAGAGCGACGGCGGCAAGAAGATCCAGGTCATCAAGGTGGTGCGGGAGCTGACCGGCCTGGGTCTGAAGGAGGCCAAGGACCTGGTGGAGGGGGCCCCGAAGCCGGTCCTGGAGAAGGTCAACAAGGAGACCGCGGACCAGGCCAAGGAGAAGCTGGAGGCCCAGGGGGCGAAGGTCACCCTCAAGTAACTCCGCGGACGTGGCGCGCACCGGCCCGGTGGCATCGGTCACCGGGCCGGTCCCATCTGATCCGCAAGATGGGGTTGACGTCGCGGTCCTGGGCAGGCACGCTGAGTACGGCGTGGCGGTGCCGTACGGTCGCCGAGTGCGGGCGACGCGACTGTTCATGCACGGGGCTGGACAGCGCGGAAGTGCTCGGCTACACTGCTAGTTTGCGCTGCCTTCCTACTTGTACCGTGCCTAAATGTCCAGATTTGGGCATTAGGTGGGGACAGTCGGGGTGCGCGCAAACGGCCGTAAGCAGCACTGGTCCTCGGAAGGACTTATCTTGGCAGCTCGCCCCGTGGAAAATCGCTCTGCGAAGACTGACTACAAGCCGCACCGTTCGAGCGCTTTCGCTCCGCGCCGAGTTTCCTTCGGGCGGATTACGGAACACCTGGAAGTGCCGGACCTGCTAGCGGTCCAGACCGAGTCGTTCGACTGGCTGATCGGCAACGAGGCCTGGCAGGCCCGGACCGCGGACGACCCACACGCGCGGAGTGGACTCGAGGAGATCCTCGACGAGATCAGCCCGATTGAGGACTTCTCGGGCACCATGTCGTTGTCCTTCTCTTCTCCTCGCTTCGACGAGGTCAAGGCCTCGATCGAGGAGTGCAAGGAGAAGGACCTCACCTACTGCGCTCCGCTCTTCGTCACCGCGGAGTTCACCAACAACACCACCGGCGAGATCAAGAGCCAGACGGTGTTCATGGGGGACTTCCCGATGATGACGCCGAAGGGCACCTTCATCATCAACGGCACCGAGCGGGTGGTGGTCTCCCAGCTCGTGCGGTCCCCCGGCGTCTACTTCGACAAGCAGCCGGACAAGACCTCCGACCGGGATCTGACCAGCGTGAAGGTGATCCCTAGCCGGGGTGCCTGGCTGGAGTTCGACATCGACAAGCGGGACACCGTCGGGGTGCGGATCGACCGCAAGCGTCGGCAGGCGGTGACGGTCCTGCTCAAGGCGGGCGTCGAGTACGACCCGGAGACCGACCGGCTGATCGGGATGTCGGTCGACGAGATCCGGGAGCGGTTCGGCTGGTCCGAACTGATGATGGCGACCCTGGAGAAGGACCACATCACCACCCAGGACGAGGCGCTGCTGGACATCTACCGCAAGCTGCGTCCAGGGGAGCCGCCGACCCGGGAGAACGCCCAGACGCTGCTGCAGAACCTGTTCTTCAACCCGAAGCGGTACGACCTGGCCAAGGTCGGTCGGTACAAGTTCAACAAGAAGCTCGGCCTGGACGTGCCGATCACCACCGGGGTCCTCACCAAGGAGGACATCCTGGCGATCGTCGAGTACCTCATCCGGCTGCACGAGGGTGAGGACGGGTACGAGCCGGACGACATCGACCACTTCGGTAACCGGCGGATCCGGACCGTCGGCGAGCTCATCCAGAACCAGATCCGGGTGGGCCTGTCGCGGATGGAGCGGGTGGTCCGGGAGCGGATGACCACCCAGGACGTAGAGGCGATCACACCGCAGACCCTGATCAACATCCGCCCGGTGGTGGCGGCGATCAAGGAGTTCTTCGGCACCTCCCAGCTGTCCCAGTTCATGGACCAGACCAACCCGCTGGCGGGCCTGACTCACCGGCGCCGGTTGAACGCCCTCGGCCCCGGTGGGCTGTCCCGGGAGCGGGCCGGGCTGGAGGTCCGGGACGTCCACCCGTCCCACTACGGCCGGATGTGTCCGATCGAAACTCCGGAGGGGCCGAACATCGGTCTGATCGGCGCCCTGGCCACCTTCGCCCGGGTCAACCCGTTCGGGTTCATCGAGACGCCGTACCGGAAGGTGATCGACGGTAAGGTCACCGACCAGATCGAGTACCTCACCGCCGATGAAGAGGACCGGTACGTCAAGGCCCAGGCGAACACGCCGCTGAACCCCGACGGCAGCTTCGCTACCGACCGGGTGCTGGTGCGGCGGAAGGGCGGTGAGCTCGACTACGTGCCACCGTCGCAGGTCGACTACGTGGACGTGTCGTCCCGGCAGATGGTGTCGGTGGCCACGGCCATGATTCCGTTCCTGGAGCACGACGACGCCAACCGGGCCCTGATGGGGGCCAACATGCAGCGGCAGGCGGTGCCGCTGCTGCGGGCGGAGGCTCCGCTGGTCGGTACCGGCATGGAGTTCCGGGCCGCGGTCGACGCCGGGGACGTGGTGGTGGCCGAGGCCGGTGGGGTGGTGGAGGACGTCTGCGCCGACTACATCACCGTCCACCAGGACGACGGACACCGTCGGACCTACCTGCTGCACAAGTTCCGCCGGTCCAACTCCGGCTCCTGTGTCAACCAGCGCCCGATCGTCGACGAGGGCGACCGGGTGGAGGCCGGCCAGGTGATCGCCGACGGGCCGTGCACCTACAACGGTGAGATGGCGCTCGGTAAGAACCTGCTGGTCGCCTTCATGTCCTGGGAGGGCCACAACTACGAGGACGCGATCATCCTGTCCCAGCGGTTGGTGCAGGAGGACATCCTCACCTCGATCCACATCGAGAACCACGAGGTGGACGCCCGGGACACCAAGCTCGGCCCGGAGGAGATCACCCGCGACATCCCGAACGTCAGCGAGGAGATGCTGGCGGACCTGGACGAGCGCGGGATCATCCGGATCGGTGCCGAGGTGGAGCCCGGCGACATCCTGGTCGGCAAGGTCACCCCGAAGGGTGAGACCGAGCTGACGCCGGAGGAGCGGCTGCTGCGCGCCATCTTCGGGGAGAAGGCCCGGGAGGTCCGGGACACCTCGCTGAAGGTGCCGCACGGTGAGTCCGGCACGGTGATCGGGGTGCGCACGTTCTCCCGGGATGACGGCGACGAGCTGTCTCCGGGCGTGAACGAGCTGGTCCGGGTCTACGTCGCTCAGAAGCGCAAGATCCAGGACGGGGACAAGCTCGCCGGCCGGCACGGGAACAAGGGTGTGATCGCCAAGATCCTGCCCGTGGAGGACATGCCCTTCCTGCCCGACGGCACCCCGGTGGACATTGTGCTCAACCCGCTGGGTGTGCCTGGCCGGATGAACATCGGTCAGGTGCTGGAGACCCACCTGGGATGGGTGGCCCACAGTGGCTGGCGGATCGACGGGGACGACGCCGAATGGAAGCGGGCGCTGCGTGCGATCGGCGCGGACGAGGCGGAGCCAGGCACCAACGTGGCGACCCCGGTGTTCGACGGCATCGAGGAGGACGAGCTCCGCGGCCTGCTCGCCAGCACCTTGCCGGATCGGGACGGTGACCGGCTGATCGACGACAACGGCAAGGCGCAGCTGTTCGACGGCCGGACCGGTGAACCGCTGCCGGACCCGATCGCGGTCGGCTACCTGTACATCCTCAAGCTGAACCACCTGGTGGACGACAAGATCCACGCTCGCTCCACCGGTCCGTACTCGATGATCACTCAGCAGCCGCTGGGTGGTAAGGCGCAGTTCGGTGGTCAGCGCTTCGGGGAGATGGAGTGCTGGGCCATGCAGGCCTACGGCGCCGCGTACGCGCTGCAGGAGCTGCTCACCATCAAGTCCGACGACGTCCTCGGCCGGGTGAAGGTGTACGAGGCGATCGTCAAGGGCGAGAACATCCCGGAGGCGGGGATCCCGGAATCGTTCAAGGTGCTGCTCAAGGAGCTGCAGTCGCTGTGCCTCAACGTGGAGGTGCTCTCCAGTGACGGCATGGCGGTGGAGCTCCGCGAGACCGACGACGAGGTATTCCGGGCCGCCGAGGAACTCGGCATCGACCTGTCTCGGCGGGAGCCGAGCAGCGTCGAAGAAGTCTGATCCACCGGGTTAGTAACCAGCCAGAAGGACATATCAAGTGCTTGATGTCAACTTCTTCGACGAGCTGCGGATCGGCCTAGCCACGGCGGACAGCATCCGGCAGTGGTCGCACGGCGAGGTGAAGAAGCCGGAGACCATCAACTACCGGACGCTCAAGCCCGAAAAGGACGGGCTGTTCTGCGAGAAGATCTTCGGCCCCACCCGGGACTGGGAGTGCTACTGCGGTAAGTACAAGCGGGTCCGGTTCAAGGGCATCATCTGCGAGCGCTGCGGCGTGGAGGTGACCCGCGCCAAGGTGCGCCGGGAGCGGATGGGGCACATCGAGCTGGCCGCGCCGGTGACCCACATCTGGTACTTCAAGGGAGTGCCGAGCCGGCTGGGCTACCTGCTCGACCTGGCGCCGAAGGACCTCGAGAAGATCATCTACTTCGCCTCGTACGTGATCACCGAGGTGGACACCGAGGCCCGGCAGCGCGACCTGCCGACGATCGAGAACGAGATCGCGGCGGAGAAGCGCCAGCTGGAGAACGCCCGCGACGCCGAGATCGAGAAGCGGGCCGCCAAGCTCGAGGCCGACCTGGCCGAGCTGGAGGCCGAGGGGGCCAAGTCCGACGTTCGCCGCAAGGTCAAGGAGAGCGGTGAGCGGGAGATGCGGCAGATCCGGGACAAGGCGCAGCGGGAGATCGACCGGCTGGAGGAGGTGCTGGACACCTTCCGGAAGCTGGAGCCCAAGCAGCTGATCACGGACGAGCTGCTGTACCGGGAGCTGCGCGACCGGTTCGGCGAGTACTTCTCCGGTGGAATGGGGGCCGAGGCGATCAAGGCCCTGCTGGAGCGGCTCGACCTCGAGGCCGAGGCCGAGGAGCTGCGGGAGACCATCCGGACCGGTAAGGGGCAGCGGAAGATTCGGGCGCTGAAGCGGCTGAAGGTGGTCGCGGCGTTCCTGAACACCCGCAACTCCCCGATGGGGATGGTGCTGGACTGCGTCCCGGTGATCCCGCCGGACCTGCGCCCGATGGTGCAGCTGGACGGTGGTCGGTTCGCTACCAGCGACCTCAACGACCTCTACCGCCGGGTGATCAACCGGAACAACCGGTTGAAGCGGCTGATGGACCTCGGTGCGCCCGAGATCATCGTCAACAACGAGAAGCGGATGCTGCAGGAGGCCGTGGACGCCCTGTTCGACAACGGGCGCCGGGGCCGACCGGTCACCGGGCCGGGCAACCGTCCGCTGAAGTCGTTGTCGGACATGCTCAAGGGCAAGCAGGGCCGGTTCCGGCAGAACCTGCTGGGTAAGCGGGTCGACTACTCCGGCCGGTCGGTGATCGTGGTCGGGCCGCAGCTGAAGCTGCACCAGTGCGGTCTACCCAAGAGCATGGCGATCGAGCTGTTCAAGCCGTTCGTCATGAAGCGGCTGGTCGACCTCAACCACGCCCAGAACATCAAGTCCGCTAAGCGGATGGTGGAGCGGCAGCGGCCGGTGGTCTGGGACGTGCTGGAAGAGGTGATCCGGGAGCACCCGGTCCTGCTCAACCGGGCACCCACCCTGCACCGGCTGGGGATCCAGGCGTTCGAGCCGCAGCTGGTGGAGGGTAAGGCGATCCAGATCCACCCGCTGGTCTGCACCGCGTTCAACGCCGACTTCGACGGTGACCAGATGGCGGTACACGTACCGCTGTCGGCGGAGGCCCAGGCCGAGGCCCGGATCCTGATGTTGTCCAGCAACAACATCCTCAAGCCGGCCGACGGTAAGCCGGTGACCATGCCCACCCAGGACATGATCATCGGGCTGTACCACCTGACCCATGTGAAGCCGGACGCCCCGGGCGCCGGTCGGGCGTTCAGCTCCGACGCCGAGGCGCAGATGGCGTACGACGCCAAGGAGCTGCACCTGCAGGCGCCGATCACCCTGCGGCTGCGGGGCTACACCGAGATCGACAACGGGGATGGGTCGTGGACTCCGCCGGAGGACTGGCAGCCCGGTGACCCGATCACCGTGGAGACGACGCTCGGCCGGGTGCTGTTCAACGAGGCGCTGCCGGAGGGCTACCGGTTCATCAACTACGAGGTCCGGCGGCCGCAGCTGTCGGTGATCGTCAACGACCTGGCCGAGAAGTACCCGAAGGTGGATCTGGCCGCCTCGCTGGACGCGCTGAAGGAGGCCGGCTTCCACTGGGCCACGTGGTCGGGGGTGACCATCAGCATCAGCGATGTGGTGGCGCCGCCGTCCAAGGCCACCATCCTGGAGCGGTACGAGCAGGAGGCCGAGCGGATCGACAAGCAGTATCAGCGCGGCCTGATGACCTCCGAGGAGCGTCGGGGCGAGCTGATCGAGATCTGGACCCGGGCGACCAATGAGGTGGCCCAGGAGATGGAGAAGGCGCTGCCCACCGACAACCCGCTGTGGAAGATGATCCACTCGGGTGCGCGGGGTAACCTGCTCCAGCTCCGGCAGATCAGCGCGATCCGGGGCCTGGTGGCCAACCCGAAGGGTGAGATCATCCCGCGGCCGATCAAGTCGTCCTACCGGGAGGGTCTGACCGTGCTGGAGTACTTCATCTCCAGCCACGGTGCCCGGAAGGGTCTGGCCGACACCGCCCTGCGGACCGCGGACTCCGGGTACCTGACCCGGCGGCTGGTCGACGTGTCGCAGGACGTGATTGTCCGGGAGGAGGACTGCGGCACCGACCGGGCGATCCAGATGCCGGTGGCCCAGCGGACCGCCGACGGTCAGCTGGTGGTACACGAGCACGCCGAGACCGGGGTGCACGCCCGTACCCTGGCCGAGGACGCGGTGGACGCCGACGGCAACGTGGTGGTTGCCAAGGGCACCGACCTCAACTCGATGCTGGTGCAGCGGCTGGTCGACGCCGGGATCGAGACGGTGCGGGTGCGCAGCGTGCTTACCTGCGAGTCCAAGCTCGGGGTCTGTGCGGTCTGCTACGGCCGGTCCCTGCCCACCGGCAAGCTGGTCGACGTCGGCGAGGCGGTCGGGATCATCGCCGCCCAGTCGATCGGTGAGCCCGGTACCCAGCTGACCATGCGGACCTTCCAGATCGGTGGGGTGGCCGGAGAGGACATCACCCAGGGTCTGCCGCGGGTTCAGGAGATCTTCGAGGCCCGGGTGCCGAAGGGCAAGGCACCGATCGCCGAGACCTCGGGCCGGATCCGGATCGAAGACGGCGACCGGATGCGGAAGATCATCGTGGTGCCGGACGACGGTAGCGACGAGATCGTCTACGACAAGATCCCGAAGCGGGTGCGCCTACGGTTCCAGGAAGGCGACCACGTCGAGGTCGGTGAGAAGCTGACCGAGGGCACCATCGACCCGCACGAGCTGCTCCGGGTGATGGGTCCACGGGCGGTGCAGATCCACCTGACCCACGAGGTCCAGGAGGTCTACCGCTCGCAGGGTGTGCAGATCCACGACAAGCACATCGAGATCATCATTCGACAGATGCTCAAGCGGGTGCAGGTGATCGACTCCGGCTCGACCGAGTTCCTGCCGGGGGTGCTGGTCGACCGGGCGGTGTTCGAGGCCGAGAACCGGCGCGTGGTCGCCGAGGGCGGCGAGCCTGCCGCGGGCCGGCCGGTGCTGATGGGGATCACCAAGGCCTCGTTGGCGACCGAGTCCTGGCTGTCGGCGGCGTCGTTCCAGGAGACCACCCGGGTGCTCACCGATGCCGCGATCAACGCCCGCAGTGACTCGCTGATCGGCCTGAAGGAGAACGTCATCATCGGTAAGCTCATCCCGGCTGGTACCGGTATCAGCCGGTACCGGAACATCCGGGTCGAGCCGACCGAGGAGGCCAAGTCCAAGGTCTACTCGATGACGTCGTACCCGGAGGCCGACTATGGGTTCGGGCCGGCCGGCGGCCAGGCGGTGCCGCTGGACGACTTCGGATTCGGGTCGTACTCCTGAGCGCATGACCGATGACGAGGTGGGGCCCCAAGCGGCGATCGCGCTGCGCGGGGCCCCATCCCGCTTCCCGGAGTCCTTCTGGTGGGGAGGAGGGCCCTGGTGACCGAACCGGTGCCCGGAGAGCTGCGGCACGCCGACGATCCGCAGCCGGTCCTGGCCAGCAAGGCCCGGGCGGTGCTGCTGCTGGGTTGGTTGGCGGCGCTGACCGGCCCGCTGGTAGGAGGAGCGGTGCCGGCGGTGATCGCGTTGCTGCTGGCGCGCCAGTTTCGACAGGAGGCGCACCAGGCGCAGGGATTCCTCACCGGACGTGGGTGGGTGCAGCGCGGGGAGCAGCTGGCCTGGGCGGGGCTGGTGTTGGCCACGGTGGCGCTGACCGCCGCGGTGGTGATCGGGTTGTTCCAACTCGCCGGGCGGCCGCCGGGGCCGGACTACCCACCCTATGTCGACTAGCACCGGGGTTGAGTTGACTAGCACCAGGGCCGACAACGCCGGTTACCTCGGCGGAGCAATGGGAGGATGAGCGCGTGGGGCAACCGCAGCCTGGGCCGGTGACGCCGCCGCCGGATGCGACCCGGCGACCGCTCCGGATCGAGCCGGTCGAAGGTACTCCGTACGGGCTAGCCATCTACGCGACTCCGCCCGCGACCTCCGGCCCGGCGGTCGGGTCGTTGGTGGCCGGGATCGCCGGCATCGTGGTGTCGCTGGTGGTCAGCTGCCTGGGGATGGTCGGCCTGGCGCTGGCCACCGAGGGGGAGGGCGCGGGCGGCAGCGCGGTCGCCGCGTTGACGTTCACCGTGCTGGCGGTGTTCCTCGGGCTGGCGGGGATCGGTCTCGGAGTGGTCGGGTTGCGGCAGACCCGTCCCCAGCAGCAACCGGCCGGTACCCAGGTACGGGGTAGGGGGATGGCGATCGCCGGGCTGGTCTGCGGCAGCGTAGGGGTGGCGGTCGCGCTATGCTCGCTAGGACTGGCCGGGATCGCGGCTTTGTCCTAACACCCGGGAGTTCCCGCCGGTCCGACCACGGAGTGCTGATCCCGCTCCGCGTTCCAGGGTGCGGTGATTTGACACCCACCCATGGAGGCGGTAACGTAGGCAGACGTGCGCTCGGGCATGCCCGAGTCATCGTGCGTGCGTTGGCACAGCCGTACGCGCCACGCCCCAGTCGAACGTCGCCCCGGTCCTCCACTCGCGACCGGGCCTGCGCCCGGGCGACACGCCCGACCGCGGGGTAGGGACGCACGTGTCAGAGAAGGAGACTTGAGAGCCGGATGCCTACGATCCAGCAGCTGGTCCGAAAGGGCCGCCAGGCGAAGAAGAGCAAGTCGAAGACGCCCGCGCTGAAGGGTAGTCCGCAGCGGCGCGGGGTGTGCACGCGCGTCTACACCACGACCCCCAAGAAGCCGAACTCCGCTCTGCGGAAGGTCGCCCGGGTCAAGCTCAGCAGCCAGATCGAGGTCACGGCCTACATCCCGGGCGTGGGGCACAACCTGCAGGAGCACTCCATGGTGCTGATCCGGGGGGGCCGGGTACGGGACCTACCGGGAGTGCGGTACAAGATTGTCCGCGGCTCGTTGGACACCCAGGGAGTCCGTAACCGCAAGCAGGCGCGCAGCCGTTACGGTGCCAAGAAGGAGAAGAGCTGATGCCACGCAAGGGCCCAGCCCCCCGCCGGCAGCTGACCGCGGACCCGGTGTACAACTCGACCCTGGTCACCCAGCTGATCAACAAGGTGCTGCGGAATGGTAAGCGGCAGCTGGCCGAGCGGATCGTGTACAGCGCGCTGGCCAACTGCCAGGAGAAGACCGGCACTGATCCGGTGGTGACCCTCAAGCGGGCGCTGGACAATGTGAAGCCGACCCTGGAGGTCCGCAGCCGCCGGGTCGGTGGTGCGACCTACCAGGTCCCGGTGGAGGTACGCCCGTCCCGGGCGACCACCCTGGGACTGCGCTGGATCGTTGAGTACGCCCGACTCCGCCGGGAAAAGACGATGATAGAGCGGCTGACCAACGAGCTGCTCGACGCCAGCAACGGTCTTGGCGCCGCTGTCAAGCGGCGTGAGGACACCCATAAGATGGCCGAGTCCAACCGGGCATTCGCCCACTACCGTTGGTAGTGCTCGGCCGGTCCGCCCTACCACGAAAGATCAGGTAACGACCGTGGCCGCCAAAGACGTCCTCCAGAAGGTACGCAACATCGGCATCATGGCGCACATCGATGCCGGTAAGACCACGACTACTGAACGCATCCTCTTCTACACCGGCATCACCCACAAGATCGGCGAAACCCACGAAGGCGCCGCGGTGATGGACTGGATGGCGCAGGAGCAGGAGCGTGGCATCACCATCACCTCCGCCGCCACCAAGTGCGAGTGGAAGGGCCACGTCATCCAGATCATCGACACGCCGGGCCACGTCGACTTCACCGTTGAGGTGGAGCGGTCGCTGCGGGTGCTCGATGGGGCGGTCGCGGTGTACGACGGGGTTGCCGGCGTGGAGCCGCAGACCGAGCAGGTCTGGCGTCAGGCCGAGAAGTACGGCGTACCCCGGATGTGCTTCGTCAACAAGATGGACCGGGTGGGCGCCGACTTCTTCCGCACCGTCGACATGATGCGGGAGCGGCTGAACGCCAACCCGCTGGTGCTGCAGCTGCCGATCGGCAGCGAGGCCGACTTCATCGGGGTCGTCGACCTGGTGCGCATGCGCGCGCTGACGTGGCGTGGTGAGACCGCCAAGGGTGAGGACTACACGGTCGAGGAGATCCCGGCCGACCTGGCGGACCAGGCCGCCGAGCAGCGTGAGAAGCTGCTGGAGACGCTGGCCGAGGCCGACGACGAGGTCATGGAGAAGTACCTCGAGGGCGCCGAGCTGTCGGTCGAGGAGATCGAGGCGGGGATCCGTCGGGCCACCATCGCCGGCAACATCAACCCGGTGCTGTGCGGCTCCGCGTTCAAGAACAAGGGCATCCAGCCGATGCTGGACGCGGTGGTGGCGTACCTGCCCTCGCCGCTGGACATCCCGGCGATCGAGGGCACCGCTCTCGACGGGGAGACCCCGCTGCAGCGCAAGCCCGACGTCAACGAGCCGTTCGCGGCGCTGGCGTTCAAGGTGCAGTCCGACAAGCACCTGGGCCGCCTGACCTACATTCGGGTCTACTCCGGTCAGATCGACGCCGGTACGCAGCTGGTCAACTCCACCAAGGACCGCAAGGAGCGGATCGGCAAGATCTACCAGATGCACGCCAACAAGCGCGAGGAGCGCGAGCGTGCGGTCGCGGGCGAGATCGTGGCGGTGCAGGGTCTGAAGCAGACCACCACCGGAGACACCCTGTGTGACCCGGCCAGCCCGGTCATTCTGGAGTCGATGAGCTTCCCGGAGCCGGTCATCCAGGTGGCGATCGAGCCCAAGACCAAGGCGGACCAGGAGAAGCTCGCCAACGCGATCCAGCGGCTGGCCGAGGAGGACCCGACCTTCCGCGTCACCAACGACGAGGAGACCGGGCAGACGGTGATCGCCGGTATGGGCGAGCTGCACCTGGATGTGCTGGTCGACCGGATGCGGCGGGAGTTCAACGTCGAGGCGAACATCGGTCGGCCGCAGGTCTCCTACCGGGAGACCATCCGGCGCAAGGTCGAGCGGGTGGAGCACGTCCACAAGAAGCAGACCGGTGGGTCCGGGCAGTACGCGAAGGTCATCATCAGCCTCGAGCCGCTGCCGCTGACCCCCGACGGCCCGACCTACGAGTTCGAGAACCAGGTCACCGGCGGGCGGATCCCGAAGGAGTTCATCCCGTCGGTCGACGCCGGCGCCCAGGACGCCATGCAGTACGGCGTGCTGGCCGGCTACCCGCTCGTGGGGCTGCGGCTGATCCTGCTGGACGGGCAGTATCACGAAGTTGACTCGTCCGAGATGGCATTCAAGATCGCCGGCTCGATGGCGCTGAAGGAGGCGGCACGGCAGGCCGATCCGGCGCTGCTGGAGCCGATCATGGCCGTTGAGGTCACCACTCCGGAGGAGAACATGGGTGACGTCATCGGCGATCTGAATGCTCGTCGGGGCACCATCCAGGCAATGGAGGAGCGTGGCGGGGCCCGCGTGGTCCGCGCGCTGGTGCCGCTGTCGGAGATGTTCGGCTACGTCGGGGACCTGCGGTCGAAGACCCAGGGCCGGGCTAGCTACAGCATGCAGTTCGATTCCTACGCGGAAGTTCCGCAGAACGTCGCGAAGGAGATCATCGCGAAGGCGACCGGGGCGTGATGGGCGGCCCGGTCTGCCGGAAAGGACTGCGGAGAGCTGACCGGGCCGCACGCGGAGGGGCGGCCCGGTCGGTGGCGTAGCGGAACAACCCGCCGGGAAGCTGGTTGGGCGCCAGCCCCACCCGTGGACCGGGGCATATTCCCATCAAACCGGCGAGTAGCGCGGCGACAGAAGTTCAGGAACCGTCCACAGGAGGACACCAGTGGCAAGGGCAAAATTCGAGCGGACCAAACCGCACGTCAACATCGGTACCATTGGTCACATTGACCACGGGAAGACGACGCTAACGGCGGCGATCACCAAGGTCCTGCACGACCGGGCGCCCGACCTCAACCCGTACCGGCCGTTCGACGAGATCGACAAGGCGCCGGAGGAGCGGGCTCGGGGTATCACCATCGCGATTTCGCACGTCGAGTACCAGACCGAGGCGCGTCACTACGCGCACGTGGACTGCCCGGGTCACGCCGACTACGTCAAGAACATGATCACCGGTGCCGCCCAGATGGACGGTGCCATCCTGGTGGTCTCGGCGACCGACGGCCCGATGCCGCAGACCAAGGAGCACGTGCTGCTCGCGCGGCAGGTCGGCGTGCCGTACATCGTGGTGGCCCTGAACAAGGCCGACATGGTGGACGACGAGGAGCTGCTGGACCTGGTCGAGCTGGAGGTCCGGGAGCTGCTGAGCTCCTACGACTTCCCGGGTGACGACGTTCCGGTGGTGCGGGTGTCGGCTCTGAAGGCGCTGGAGGGCGACCAGGAGGCCGCCAACCAGATCATGGAGCTGATGAACGCTTGCGACACCGCCATTCCGGTGCCGGAGCGGGACGTCGACAAGCCGTTCCTGATGCCGATCGAGGACGTCTTCACCATCACCGGTCGGGGTACCGTGGTGACCGGCCGGGTGGAGCGCGGCATCCTCAAGCCGATGGAGGAAGTCGAGATCGTCGGCCTCAAGGACAAGCCGGTCAAGACCACCGTCACCAGCATCGAGATGTTCCGGAAGGTGCTGGACGACGCCCGGGCCGGCGAGAACTGCGGTCTGCTGCTGCGGGGCACCAAGCGGGAAGAGGTGGAGCGGGGCATGGTCGTCACCAAGCCCGGCACCACCACCCCGCACACCGAGTTCGAGGCCACGGTCTACGTGCTGTCCAAGGACGAGGGTGGCCGGCACACGCCGTTCTTCCAGAACTACCGGCCGCAGTTCTACTTCCGGACCACGGACGTGACCGGTGTGGTGACGCTGCCGGAGGGCACCGAGATGGTCATGCCCGGTGACAACACCGAGATGACTGTCAAGCTGATCCAGCCGATCGCGATGGAGGAAGGCCTGCGGTTCGCGATCCGCGAGGGCGGTCGTACCGTCGGGGCCGGCCGGGTCACGAAGATCATCAAGTAACGAGAAAACCGGGGTGGCGCAAATTGCGCCACCCCGGTTTTGCAGCGCCGCACTGGTGCGGCATAATAATCCGTTGGGTCGGCGCCCAATCGGCGAAGCTGCTGAGGGTGCCAGCTCGGGACGGCGAGCGCCACTGAGCGCCCAACTCCAGCGAATCGGGTGGTTATCCCCCGGCGGGTCGTGCCCTCTGTGTCTCCCCTGCGGAGCCGCGGGCGCCCGCTGGTCAGGCTCTACCGCAGCCCGTGTTGGTCGGTTTCCACCGACTGACGCGACACACCCGACCGCGGGGGACGGCGACCAGGGTGTGTGGCCAGGGACAAGCGGGAACAAGACGTAAGGACAGCGATGGCGGGACAGAAGATCCGCATCAGGCTCAAGGCCTACGACCACGAGGTCGTCGACTCCTCGGCACAGAAGATCGTGGAGACGGTGACGCGGACCGGCGCGCACGTCGCCGGCCCGGTCCCGCTGCCGACCGAGATCAACCGTTACTGCGTGATCCGCTCGCCGCACAAGTACAAGGACTCGCGCGAGCACTTTGAGATGCGGACGCACAAGCGGCTGATCGACATCATCGACCCGACGCCCAAGACGGTGGACTCGCTGATGCGGCTGGACCTGCCGGCTGGCGTTGACATCGAGATCAAGCTGTGAGGGACACAATGGACCGGCAAGTGAGGGGCATTCTGGGCGTCAAGCTCGGTATGACCCAGGTCTGGGACGACAACCGGGTGGTCCCGGTGACGGTGGTACAGGCCGGCCCGTGCGTGGTCACCCAGGTCCGGACCCCGGACAAGGACGGCTACCCAGCGATCCAGCTGGCGTACGGTGAGGTCAACCCGCGGCGGGTGAACAAGCCGATCACCGGGCACTTCGCCAAGGCCGGGGTGGCGCCGCGGCGGCACCTGGTGGAGCTGCGCACCGCCGATGCGACCGAGTACACGCTCGGCCAGGAAGTGACGGTCGAGACTTTCCAGCCCGGCGACTTCGTGGATGTGACCGGCCGGACCAAGGGGAAGGGCTTCGCCGGTGTCATGAAGCGGCACGGCTTCGCCGGTATGCGGGCCTCCCACGGTGTGGAGCGGGTGCACCGCTCGCCGGGTTCCATCGGTGGTTGCGCCACTCCGGGGCGGGTCTTCAAGGGCACCCGGATGGCGGGCCGGATGGGTGGCGTCCGGCACACCGTCCAGAGCCTGAAGGTCCAGGCGGTCGACCCAGAGAACAACCTGCTGCTGATCAAGGGCGCGGTGCCGGGCCCCCGGGGCGGCCTGGTGCTGGTCCGCTCGGCGGCCAAGCGGAAGGCGGCGGCATGAGCACGGTAGACGTGATCGGGGTCGACGGCACCGCGGTCGGCACGGTGGAGCTTCCGGCCGAGGTGTTCGACGTACAGGCGAACATCCCGCTGATGCACCAGGTGGTGGTGGCGCAGTTGGCCGCTGCCCGTCAGGGCACCCACAAGGCCAAGACCCGGGGTGAGGTCCGGGGTGGTGGGCAGAAGCCCTGGCGCCAGAAGGGCACCGGCCGGGCCCGGCAGGGCTCGCGGCGCGCGCCACAGTGGACGGGCGGTGGGGTAGTGCACGGCCCGGTGCCGCGCAGCTACCGCCAGCGCACCCCGAAGAAGATGAAGGCAGCGGCCCTGCGGGGCGCGCTGTCCGACCGGGCGCGCAACGGACGGCTCCACGTGGTGGAGACGTTCGTCGCCGGGGAGCAGCCGTCCACCAAAGCTGGGCTGGCCATGCTCCGGAAGATCACCACCGCCAAGCGCGTGCTGGTGGTCCTGGACGGGGACGACCGGGTCAACTGGCTGTCGTTGCGTAACGAGCCCGGCATCCACCTGTTGGAGCCGTCGCAGCTCAACACCTACGACGTGCTGGCCAGTGACGATGTGATCTTCACGTCCGCCGCGCTGCGGGCATTCCTCGGTAAGCCGGCCGGTCAGGACGGGGAGGAGCAGTAATGGCTACCGTCGCAGATCCGCGCGACATCATCATCGCGCCAGTGATCTCGGAGAAGAGCTACGGCCTGCTGGACCAGAACTGGTACACCTTCCTGGTCCGACCGGACGCCAACAAGACCGCTATCAAGATCGCCATTGAGCAGATCTTCAACGTCCGGGTGGTTGCGGTCAACACCAGCAACCGGGAGGGCAAGCGCAAGCGCACTCGGACCGGGTGGGGGCGGCGCAAGGCCACCAAGCGGGCCCTGGTCAAGCTCGCAGAGGGCGACCGGATCGAGGCCTTCGGCGGGCCGGTGAGCTGAGGAGCGAATCGACATGGCTATCCGTAGGTACAAGCCGACCACGCCCGGACGCCGGGGCGCCAGTGTCGCCGACTTCGCCGAGATCACCCGGTCGACGCCGGAGAAGTCGCTGCTGCGTCCGCTGCCGAAGAAGGGCGGTCGGAACAGCCACGGCCGGATCACCGCCCGCCACCAGGGCGGCGGTCACAAGCGGCAGTACCGGGTGATCGACTTCCGGCGGGCGGACAAGGACGGCGTGCCGGCGAAGGTCGCGCACATCGAGTACGACCCGAACCGCACCGCCCGGATCGCGTTGCTGCACTACCTGGACGGCGAGAAGCGCTACATCCTCGCCCCCAAGGACCTGCGGCAGGGTGACCGGGTGGAGTCCGGGCCCGCTGCGGACATTCGCCCCGGGAACAACCTGCCGCTGCGCAACATCCCGGTCGGCAGCATCATCCACGCGGTGGAGCTGCGGCCCGGTGGTGGGGCCAAGCTGGCCCGCTCCGCGGGGGCGGGGATCCAGCTGCTGGGCCGGGAGAACCAGTACGCGACCCTGCGGATGCCCTCCGGGGAGATCCGCAAGGTGGACGTGCGGTGCCGCGCCAGCATCGGGGAGGTCGGCAACGCCGAGCAGTCCAACATCAGCTGGGGTAAGGCCGGCCGGATGCGCTGGAAGGGCAAGCGCCCGAGCGTTCGGGGTGTGGCCATGAACCCGGTCGACCACCCGCACGGTGGTGGTGAAGGGAAGACCTCCGGGGGCCGTCACCCGGTGAACCCGAAGGGTAAGCCCGAGGGTCGTACCCGGCGTAAGAGCAAGGCCAACGACCAGATGATCGTGCGCCGCCGTGCCTCCGGCAAGCGCAGTCGGACCAGGGGCTAGGCCGGGACTGAGGCTCAAGGAGTTGACGACATGCCACGCAGTCTGAAGAAGGGTCCGTTCGTCGACGACCACCTGATGAAGAAGGTGGTGGCGCTGAACGAGCGGAACGCCAAGCAGGTCATCAAGACCTGGTCGCGGCGTTCGACCATCGTCCCGGAGATGTTGGGCCACACGATCGCGGTGCACGACGGCCGCAAGCACGTGCCGGTGTACATCACCGAGGCGATGGTCGGGCACAAGCTCGGCGAGTTCGCCCTGACCCGCACGTTCAAGGGACACGAGAAGGAAGACCGCAAGTCCCGCCGGCGCTGATCGGCCGGGATTTGCACCGTTGGACGCCGGCGAGGCCGGCACGGGGTACGAGAAGACAGAGGTAACCGGGATGCCAGCAAGCACCGACGCACCGGCCGCGCCCGGCGCGCGGGCCGTCGCGCGGTATGTGCGCACCTCCGCGTCGAAGGCGCGGCGGGTGGTGGACCTTGTCCGCGGCCTGCCCGCGAAGGAAGCCCTGACCGTGCTGCGGTTCGCTCCGCAGCGCGCCAGCGTGCCGGTCTACAAGGTGGTCGCCAGCGCCATCGCCAACGCCGAGAACAACGAGCAGCTGGATCCGGACTCCTTGCTCATCACCGAGGCGTACGTGGACGAGGGACCGACGCTGCGTCGGTGGCGGCCGCGGGCGCAGATGCGGCCGGGGCCGATCCGGAAGCGGACCTGCCACATCACCATTCGAGTGGAGGCCGTGCAGCCGGAGACGCCGGCGCGGCGGCGGCCGCGGAAGCAGACCGCCCAGGGTGGCGCGAACGCGGCGGGCAAGTCCGGTAAGCGAGGCGGCAAGCAGGCGGCCAAGGCAGCGCCGGCGCCGACCACTGCCAAGACCGCGAAGAAGCAGACGGATGCCGAGGAGGGGGCCGAGTAATGGGACAGAAGGTACACCCGCACGGGTTCCGGCTCGGCATCACGAGTGACTGGACCTCGCGCTGGTACGCGGACAAGCTGTACGCCGACTACATCGCCGAGGATGTGAAGATCCGGCGTCTGATCTCCGATGGGCTGGAGCGGGCCGGTATCTCCAAGGTGGACATCGAGCGGACTCGGGACCGGGTCCGGGTCGACATCCACACCGCCCGGCCGGGGATCGTGATCGGTCGGAAGGGCGCGGAGGCCGACCGGCTCCGGGGTGACCTGGAGAAGCTGACCGGCAAGCAGGTGCAGCTGAACATCCTCGAGGTGAAGAACCCGGAGTCGGACGCGCAGCTGGTCGCCCAGGGTGTGGCGGAGCAGCTGGCCAGCCGGGTGAGCTTCCGGCGGGCGATGCGTAAGGCCATCCAGTCGGCGATGCGTAACCCGCTGACCAAGGGCATCCGGGTGCAGGTGGCCGGTCGGCTCGGCGGCGCGGAGATGTCGCGCACCGAGTTCTACCGCGAGGGTCGGGTGCCGCTGCACACCTTGCGCGCCAATATTGAATACGGCTTCTTCGAAGCCCGGACCACCTTCGGCCGGATCGGCGTGAAGGTGTGGATCTACAAGGGCGAAGGGGTGCCGGGTCGGGAACAACCGGAGTCCGGTCCGCCGCGCCGCCGGGAGCGGAGCGACCGGCCGCGGGGGCGGCGCTCGGGCGCGTCCGGCACCACGCCGTCGGGCACCGACGCCGGGCGGGCGGCAGCCCGGGAGCGGGCCGCTGCGTCGGCGGAGACCGCTGCCCAGGAGTCGGCTCAGGGCACTCAGGGTACGCAGGAGGGCTGACCAATGTTGATGCCGCGTAAGCCCCCGAAGGGTTTCCGCAAGCCGCACCACCCGAAGCGCACGGGTCGCAGCAAGGGCGGTAACCGAGTCACGTTCGGTGACTTCGGGATCCAGGCGCTCGAGCCGGGATACGTGACCAACCGGCAGATCGAGGCCGCGCGTATCGCCATGACCCGCCACATCAAGCGGGGTGGGAAGGTGTGGATCAACATCTTCCCGGACCAGGCCCTCACCAAGAAGCCCGCCGAAACCCGGATGGGTTCTGGTAAGGGTTCGCCCGAGTGGTGGGTGGCCAATGTGAAGCCGGGCCGCGTGATGTTCGAGATGTCGTTCCCGAACGAAGCGGTCGCGCGGGAGGCGATGCGCCGCGCGATCCACAAGCTTCCGATGAAGTGCCGCATCGTGACCCGCGAATTGGGTGAGGCCTGATGGCAACCGGTACCAAGCCCTCGGAACTGCGTGAGCTAACCGACCCTGAGCTGGTGGAGCGGCTCCGGGAGGCCAAGGCGGAGCTGTTCAACCTCCGGGTGCAGGCGGCCACCGGGCAGCTGGACAACAACCGGCGCCTCCAGGTGGTGCGCCGGGAGATCGCCCGGATCTACACCATCCTCCGGGAGCGGGAGCTGGGCCTGTCCGCGGCACCGACTGAGCTCACTGCCGCGGCTGCGGAGTCGGAGCAGGGCCAGGCCGGTGAGCGCGAGTCGACCGGGTCGGCGTCATGAAGGAGAACACCGTGACTGACAGCACAGCGACCCCGCAGACCGGCGCCGGCAAGCCTCGTGGCCGGCGGAAGGTCCGGGAAGGCATCGTCGTCAGCGACAAGATGGACAAGACGGTCGTCGTAGAGATTGAGGACCGTGTCAAGCACCCGCTGTACGGCAAGGTCATGCGCCGCACCAGTCGGCTGAAGGCGCATGACGAGAACAACGCGTGCGGCATCGGGGACCGGGTCTCGCTGATGGAGACCCGACCGCTGTCGGCCACCAAGCGGTGGCGGGTGGTGGAGATTCTGGAGCGGGCCAAGTGAGCACGACTCCAGGCACCCGCCAGCGTCGACGCAGTCGTGAAGGAGGAGAGACCCGGTGATTCAGCAGGAGTCGCGGCTGCGGGTCGCGGACAACACCGGAGCCCGGGAGATCCTGTGTATCCGGGTCCTCGGTGGCTCCGGGCGGCGTTACGCCAGCATCGGCGACGAGATCGTGGCCACGGTGAAGGAAGCGATCCCGGGCGCGTCGGTCAAGAAGGGCGACGTGGTCAAGGCGGTCGTGGTCCGCACCGCCAAGGAGAAGCGGCGGCCGGACGGTTCCTACATCCGGTTCGACGAGAACGCCGCGGTGCTGCTGCGTGAGAGTGGTGATCCGCGGGGGACCCGGATCTTCGGCCCGGTGGGCCGGGAGCTGCGGGACAAGCGCTTCATGAAGATCATCTCGCTGGCTCCGGAGGTGCTGTGAAGGTCAAGAAGAACGACATGGTTGTCGTCATCGCCGGCAAGGACCGGGGGGCACGCGGCAAGGTGATCGCCGCCTACCCCCGTGAGAACAAGGTGCTGGTCGAGGGCGTCAACCGGGTCAAGAAGCACACCAAGATCCAGACCAGCCGGCGCGGTTCCCAGTCTGGGGGGATCGTCACGCAGGAGGCGCCGATCCACGTCTCCAACGTGATGGTGCTGGATGACGAAGGCAAGCCCACCCGGGTCGGTTACCGGATCGACCCGGAGACCGGGGCCAAGGTGCGGATCGCCCGCCGTACCGGGAAGGAGCTGCCATGACGACGATTGAGGCACCGCCGGTACCGCGGCTGAAGGAGCGGTACCGCACCGAAGTCGTGCCGAAGCTGCGGGAGCGGTTCAACTACCGCAACCCGATGCAGGTGCCGGGGCTCGTCAAGGTCGTCCTCAACATGGGGGTGGGCGAGGCGGCCCGGGACGCCAAGATGATCGAAGGGGCGATGCGGGACCTGGCCACCATCACCGGCCAGAAGCCGCAGATCCGCCGCGCCAAGAAGTCGATCGCCCAGTTCAAGCTCCGGGAAGGGATGCCGATCGGGGCGAAGGTGACCCTCCGGGGCGACCGGATGTGGGAGTTCCTGGACCGGCTGCTGTCGATCGCGCTGCCCCGGATCCGGGACTTCCGTGGGCTGGACGGTCGGAAGCTGGACGGCAACGGGAACTACACCTTCGGTCTCACCGAGCAGTCGGTCTTCCACGAGATCGACCAGGACCGTATCGACCAGGTCCGGGGGATGGACATCACCGTGGTGACCACCGCCAAGACCGATGAGGAGGGGCGGGAACTGCTCAAGCTCCTGGGCTTCCCGTTCAAGGAGAACTGAGGATGGCCAAGAAGTCTCTGATCATCAAGGCGCAGCGCAAGCCGAAGTTCGCGGTGCGGGCGTACACCCGATGCCAGCGGTGCGGACGGCCACGCGCGGTCTACCGCAAGTTCGGGCTGTGCCGGATCTGCATTCGCGAACTTGCCCATCGGGGTGAACTCCCGGGCGTGACCAAGTCCTCCTGGTGAGCGGGGCGCCGGCGACCAGCTTCTGGGTGACCACACCGGCGGTGCCGGTGCGGCGACTCTTCGCTGCAGGCCCTGAACGGGAACCCCAGCGGGAAAGGCAGTTTTCTCTATGACCATGACCGATCCGATCGCGGACATGTTGACCCGTCTGCGTAACGCCAACCAGGCGTACCACGACCAGGTGGCGATGCCCTACTCGAAGCTCAAGGCGAACATCGCCGAGGTGCTCAAGGCCGAGGGGTACATCGCCGACTGGTCGGTGGTCGAGCCGAGCGACGGTAGCGTCGGGCGCACTCTGGTGATCAACCTGAAGTACGGCCGGAACCGTGAGCGTAGCCTGGCGGGGCTACGTCGGGTTTCCAAGCCGGGGCTACGGGTGTACGCGAAGGCCTCCGACCTGCCGCGGGTACTGGGCGGGCTCGGGATCGCCATCGTGTCGACATCCCAGGGGCTGCTGACCGACCGGCAGGCCCGCAAGCGTGGGGTGGGCGGGGAAGTCCTCGCCTACGTGTGGTGAGGAGGTCCAGCAGTGTCGCGAATCGGACGTAAGCCGATTCCGGTGCCGGCCGGAGTAGAGGTCGCGATCGAGGACCGGACAGTACGGGTGAAGGGCCCGAAGGGAGAGCTCTCCTACACGCTCGTCGACCCGATTCGGGTGGAGCGGGGAGAGGACGGCTCCCTCCAGGTGGTCCGTCCGAATGACGAGCGCCGTTCCAAGGAGCTGCACGGGCTGTCCCGGACCCTGATCGCCAACATGATCGAAGGCGTGACCAACGGCTACCGGAAGACCTTGGAGATCAACGGGACCGGGTACCGGGTGGCCGCCAAGGGGCGGGATCTCGAGTTCTCCCTCGGGTTCTCGCACCCGGTCGTCGTGCAGGCACCGGAAGGCATCCAGTTCACAGTAGAGAAGCCCACCCTGTTCCACGTCGCTGGTATCGACAAGCAGCTGGTGGGCGAGGTTGCCGCTAATATCCGTAAGCTCCGTCCGCCGGAGCCTTACAAGGGCAAGGGCATCAAGTACAGCGACGAAGTGATTCGGCGTAAGGCCGGGAAGGCAGGTAAGAAGTGAGCGCGGTTCTGCACCTGCCGCGCCGCCGGAGCGGTTCTCGGGCCGCGGCGCGGGCGCGGCGGCACTTCCGGGTGCGCAAGCGAATCACCGGCACCCCATCCCGGCCGCGGCTGGTGGTCACCCGCTCGCTGCGGCACACCGTCGCCCAGGTGGTCGACGACACCAAGGGGCACACCTTGGCGTCTGCCTCCACCATGGATCCGTCGATCCGCGGCAGCCAGGGGACCAAAACCGAGCTCGCCGCCAAGGTCGGCGCCCTGCTGGCCGAGCGGGCACTCGCGGCCGGTGTCACCCAGGTGGTGTTCGATCGGGCCGGCAACACGTACGCTGGTCGGATCGCGGCACTGGCCGACGCGGCGCGCGCGGGCGGGCTGAAGTTCTAGACGTGACAGTTTCTCCAGAGGTTTGAGGAAGGTACGACTGATGGCAGGTCCGCAGCGCGGCACGGGCTCGGCCGCGACCGAGGGCGGCCGGGACAGCCGCCGGGACGGTCGCCGCGAGGGTCGTCGGGACGGCGGCCGGGGCGCGCCGGCCGAGAAGAGCACCCACCTGGAGCGGGTGGTCACCATCAACCGGGTGGCCAAGGTGGTCCAGGGAGGTCGCCGGTTCAGCTTCACCGCGCTCGTGGTGGTTGGAGACGGCGACGGCACGGTCGGGGTCGGCTACGGCAAGGCCAAGGAAGTGCCGGCCGCGATCGCCAAGGGCGTCGAGGAAGCCAAGAAGCACTTCTTCAAGGTTCCCCGGATCGGCACCACCATTCCGCACCCGGTGCAGGGTGAGGAGGCAGCCGGGGTGGTGCTCCTCAAGCCGGCCAGCGCGGGTACCGGTGTGATCGCCGGTGGCCCGGTGCGGGCAGTGCTGGAATGCGCCGGGATCCAGGACGTGCTCTCCAAGAGCCTCGGCTCCGCTAATCCGATCAACATCGTCCGCGCCACTGTGGCGGCGCTGAAGCAGCTGGAGCCGCCGGAGGCGGTGGCGGCGCGCCGTGGGTTGCCGGTAGAGGATGTGGCGCCGGCGGCGATGCTGGCGGCCCAGGCCGGAGCCAACCGGGCTCCTTCTGGGGCGACTGACCAGAACTCTTCGGCGAACGCGGGAGTGTGAGCATGGCTCGGCTGAAGGTGACCCAGGTGCGGTCCGGGATCGGGCGGCAGCGGCAGCAACGGGAGACGCTGCGCTCACTGGGCCTCAAGCACGTCAACGATGTGGTGATCAAGGACGACCGGCCGGAGATCCGGGGGATGATCTTTAAGGTCAGCCACCTGGTGACGGTCGAGGAGGTCGAGTAGCGGTGACCATCAAGCTTCACCATCTCCGTCCCGCCCCCGGCGCCAAGACCGCCAAGATCCGGGTGGGCCGGGGTGAAGGCTCCAAGGGGAAGACCGCGGGACGGGGTACGAAGGGATCGAAGGCGCGGAACCAGATCCCGGCCACCTTCGAGGGCGGGCAGACCCCGATCCACATGCGGCTGCCCAAGATGAAGGGCTTCCGGAACCGCTTCAAGGTCCACTACCAGGTGGTCAACCTGGACCGGCTGGCGACGCTGTTCCCCAACGGGGGGCAGGTCGGCCCGGACGAACTGGTTGCCGCCGGGGCGGTTCGGAAGAATCAGCCGATCAAGGTCCTCGGCCAAGGTGACCTGGGAGGGGTGGCCCTCCAGGTGACCGCGCATGCGTTCAGCAGCTCGGCCAAGGAGAAGATCATCGCCGCAGGCGGGACGGTCACGACCGTGGCCGGCCCGAAGGGATCGGGCGAGGCGAAGGACACGGGGGAGTCCGCCTGAGGTCGCCGTGGCTACCCGCTGGTGGCGTGGTCGGTCATCGGGCGCGCCACCACCGGCCCGGCGGTCGTGCTGACAAGCACGATTGGAAATCCGGGCCGGTTTGGGTGGCTGCAGAGGTGTTTCCAGCCCAAGTGAACTGTTAGCATCCGAGACCAGACACACCCCTCGCCCCCGCCGGTGGGCCTCGCGCAGGAGGAAGTAGCTTGCTTTCGGCCTTTGTGAACGCGTTTCGTACGCCTGACCTGCGCAAGAAGATCCTGTTTACGATCTTCATCATTGGCGTCTATCGGCTCGGGGCCAACTTGCCCAGCCCGGGTGTCTCGTACGACCGGGTGCAGGAGTGTGTGGCGCTGGCGGAGGCGCAGGAAGGCGCCGGGATGGGTGTCTTCACCCTCCTGAACCTGTTCTCCGGTGGGGCGCTGCTCCAGCTGTCGGTGTTCGCGCTGGGGATCATGCCCTACATCACCGCCTCCATCATCATGCAGCTGCTGCGGGTCGTGGTGCCGCGGCTGGAGCTGCTGCAGAAGGAAGGGCAGGCGGGGCAGGCCAAGATCACCCAGTACACCCGGTACCTGACCCTGGGCTTGGCGATCCTGCAGTCTTCGGCGTACGTGGCGCTGGCTCGGTCCGGGCAGCTGTTCGGCAACGTCACCTGCCCGGACGTGATCCCGAGCAGCATCGACACCGGGATCGCGGACTGGCTCCTGGTCGGCACCCTGGTGATCACCATGACCGCCGGTACCGGCGTGATCATGTGGCTCGGCGAGCTGATCACCGAGCGGGGTATCGGCAACGGTATGTCGACCCTGATCTTCGTGTCGATTGCCGCGCAGCTGCCGACCGAGGGTTGGCGGATCATGCAGAGCGAGGGGGCCGCCGCGTTCATCGCCCTGATCGGGATTGCGATCCTGATCATCACGGCGGTGGTCTTCATGGAGCTCGGCCAGCGCCGGATCCCGGTGCAGTACGCCAAGCGGATGATCGGCCGGCGGATGTACGGCAACACCTCTACGTACATCCCGCTGAAGATCAACCAGGCCGGTGTGATCCCGGTGATCTTCGCCTCGTCCATGCTCTACCTGCCGCAGCTGGCGTTGCAGTTCGTGGACGACGGTACGGGCGACTATGGTCCGTTCTGGAACTGGGTGGCCAACAACATCGCGCTGCCGACCAGTCCGATCTATATCGTCTCGTACTTCCTGCTGATCATCTTCTTCACGTACTTCTACGTGTCGATCACGTTCAACCCGACGGATGTGGCCGACAACATGAAGAAGTACGGCGGGTTCGTGCCGGGTATTCGTCCAGGGAAGCCGACCGCGGACTACCTCGACTTCGTCCTGTCCCGGATCACTCTGGCCGGCTCGCTCTACCTGGCCGTGATCGCGGTGCTACCGAACTTCTTCTTCATCTACTTGAACGACCAGCAGTACATCAACTTCCCGTTCGGTGGTACCGCAGTCCTGATCATGGTGGGTGTGGGTCTGGAATCTGTGAAGCAGATCGAGAGCCAGCTCATGCAGCGGAACTACGAAGGGTTCCTGCGCTAGTGACGGCCACCACCGGGTACCGTGGGTGACCATCCGGGCGGGAGGACGCGTGAGGCTGGTATTGGTCGGGCCTCCTGGGGCCGGCAAAGGCACTCAGGCTGAATTCATCGCGGCACACTTCGCGGTGCCGAAGATTTCGACGGGTGACATATTCCGGGACAACGTGGCCCGGGGACCGAACTCGGTCGGCAAGCCCGACGGTACATGGACGCCGGGCAGCTGGTGCCGGATCAGGTCACCATCAACATGGTGCGTGACCGGCTTTCAGAGCCGGACGCCGCGGGCGGGTTCCTGCTGGATGGGTTCCCCCGGACGGTTCCGCAGGCGCTGGCGCTGGACAAGATGGTGGCCGACCTCGGCACCCACCTGGATGTGGTGCTGGAGTTGGTGGTCGACGACGACGAGGTGATCCGACGGTTGTCCGGCCGTCGCACTTGTCGTGGTTGCGGCAAGGTTTGGCATGTAGAGTTTGACCCGCCGCTGCGGGAGGGTGTGTGCGACCGGTGCGGCGGGGAGCTGTTCCAGCGTGATGACGACCGGGCCGAGACCGTGGCCGAGCGGTTGCGGGTCTATGCCCGGGACACCGCCCCGCTAGTGGACTACTACGGCGCGCAGGGCAAGTTGGTGGGTATCGACGCCACCGGTCCGGTGGAGGACGTGACCCGCCGGGCGATAGACGCGCTGCGTTCCTACGGGGGATAGAGGGTGAGGATGCGTCGACCGCTGGACATCCAGTACAAGACGCCGGAACAGATCGACCGTATGCGGGCCGCGGGGCTGGTGGTGGCGGAGGCGCTAGCCGCCACCCGGAAGGCCGTGGCCCCCGGGGTCAGCACCGCCGAGCTGGACGCGATCGCCGAGCAGGTGATCCGGGACGCGGGGGCGGTGCCCTCGTTCAAGGGCTACCACGGCTACCCGGCCACCATCTGCGCCTCGGTCAACGACCAGGTCGTGCACGCGATCCCGTCGGCGGAGCAGGTGCTCCGCGAAGGCGACGTGATCTCTATCGACTGTGGGGCGGTGCTGAACGGCTGGCACGGTGATGCCGCGATCACGGTGCCGGTAGGGGAGGTCGATCCCCAGATCCTGCAGATGGCGGCCGTGGCGGAAGAGGCGATGTGGGCCGGCATCAGGGAGGCGGCCCGGGGAGTCCGCTCGGGGCAGGGGCGGCTGAGCGACATTTCGCACACGATCCAGACCACGGTCCGGCGCTCGGGGCGGCGCAAGTACGGCATCGTCCCGGACTACGGCGGCCACGGTATCGGCACCGAGATGCACCAGGACCCGCATCTGCTCAACTACGGGCGCCCTGGTCGGGGGCCGCAGCTGGTGCCGGGGCTGGTGTTGGCGATCGAACCGATGCTGACCCTCGGGCGGCCGCGGACGGTCGAACTCGCCGACGGCTGGACGGTGGTGACCCGGGACGGCTCACCCGCGGTGCACGTGGAGCACACGTTCGCGTTGCTGGAGGACGGGGCGTGGGTGCTCACCGCCGAGGACGGCGGCGTGGCGCGGCTGGGTGAGCTGGCTTCCGCCCGGGCCCGGTGACGGCACCGCCGAAAACCGGCACACTACGTACTACATGGCATGCTTGCTGACATGGCAGGGGAGAGTGGCATGGCGCCGCGGGAGCAGATGCGGGCCGCCGACGCGGATCGGGAGCAGTACGCCGAGGTGGTGCGCCGGGCCCTGGATGAGGGCCGCCTGACCCTGGATGAGATGGATGAGCGGCTCCGCCAGATCTACGCCGCCAAAACGTTTGGGGAGCTGGAGCAGGCGGTGGCCGACCTGCCCCGGGCGACCCCGGCGGAGCGGTCGCAGCTCACGGTGCCGCGGGGTGCGCCCTCCAGCCCGGTTCCGCCTTCCCGCCAGGATCCGAAGGCCAAGTTGCCCGGCTGGCTGTCCGTGCTGTGGCGGATCTGGCTGCTGGCGGTGCTGGTAAACCTGGTGATCTGGTTCCTGGTCAGCCTCACCACGGGGGAGTTGATCTACTTCTGGCCGATCTGGGTGGCCGGCCCCTGGGGAGCGGTCAACATCGGGTTGACCATTCTTTTCCCGCCCCGGCCGCGTTCCTGACGGTGGCCGCCCCACTCCTCAGGGCCTGACCGGTCCCCGGGTAGAGTAGTTGAACCGGTGTTCCGGTGGATCTCGCGCCGCCGGCACCAGCGGGTGAGGGTGACCCTGGCTGGCGAAGCGCTTCTTCAGCGCGTACACTAACCAGTTGGCGCACAGCGTCCACTCCGGCGTGCCGTCCCGCGCTCGGCGGCGCCTGGAGCCGCGGCTGGCTTCGATGCTGGGTGCCATGGTGGCTCGGGTTGTTCCCGACCCGCCGCGTGAGCTGGACACACGATGTCAGGTAGTGGAGGACATGCCGAAGAAGGACGGGGCCATCGAGATCGAGGGCCGAGTGATTGAGCCACTCCCGAACGCCATGTTCCGGGTGGAGCTCTCCAACGGCCACAAGGTTCTCGCGCACATCAGCGGCAAGATGCGGCAGAACTACATCCGCATCCTGCCTGAGGATCGGGTCGTGGTCGAGTTGTCGCCGTACGACCTGAACCGCGGGCGGATCGTCTACCGCTACAAGTAGTCCAGCTCCCCATCGACCGACTCGCTGAGAAGTAGGGCACCACTGTGAAGGTCAAGCCGAGCGTCAAGAAGATCTGCAGCAATTGCCGGGTGATCCGCCGGCATGGCCGGGTCATGGTCATCTGCAGCGACCCCCGTCACAAGCAGCGTCAAGGGTAGTAAGGAGTCCGGACGAGAATGGCACGGCTAGTCGGCGTCGACCTACCCCGGGAAAAGCGGGTGGAGATCGCGCTCACGTACATCTTCGGGGTTGGCCGTACCCGGGCGAAGGAAACACTCGTCGCCACCGGGGTGGACCCCGACAAGCGGGTGCGCGATCTATCCGAGGACGAGCTGATCCGGCTCCGCGACTACCTTGAGAGCAACTACCGGCTCGAAGGTGACCTGCGCCGCGAAATCGCCGCGGACATCCGCCGGAAAGTGGAGATCGGTAACTATCAGGGGATCCGGCACCGCCGGGGCCTGCCGGTGCGTGGCCAGCGGACCCGCACCAACGCCCGGACCCGCAAGGGCCCGAAGCGCACCGTGGCCGGTAAGAAGAAGGCCGGCCGGAAGTAAGCTTTCCGCCCCGCTCACCACCGCGGGGCGACCCGACCAGAACCGCAGAGGAGCGCACTGACCTATGCCGCCGAAGGCACGTACGGCAGCCGCCACCGGTAAGAAGGTGCGGCGCAAGGAACGGAAGAACGTCGCCCACGGGCACGCTCACATCAAGAGCACCTTCAACAACACCATTGTGTCCATCACCGACCCGAACGGGGCGGTGATCTCGTGGGCCTCATCCGGTCAGGTCGGGTTCAAGGGCTCGCGCAAGTCGACCCCGTTCGCCGCGCAGCTGGCCGCGGAGGCGGCCGCGCGGCGGGCGATGGAGCACGGCATGCGCAAGGTTGACGTGTTCGTGAAAGGACCCGGCTCCGGCCGGGAGACCGCGATCCGCTCGCTGCAGGCAGCCGGTCTGGAGGTCGGGACGATCTCCGACGTCACGCCGCAGCCACACAACGGGTGCCGTCCGCCGAAGCGGCGTCGGGTCTGAGGAGTAGGGAGACAATGGCGCGTAACACCGGTGCCGACTGCCGTCGCTGCCGCCGCGAGAAGACCAAGCTCTTCCTGAAGGGGAGCAAGTGCGAGGGGCCGAAGTGCCCGTTCGAGTCCCGCCCGTTCCCGCCCGGGCAGCACGGCCGTGGCCGGACCAAGGAGACCGAGTACCTGCTGCAGCTGCGGGAGAAGCAGAAGGCCCGGCAGGTGTACGGGGTGCTGGAGAAGCAGTTCCGGCAGTACTACGAGGAGGCCAACCGGCGTCCTGGTAAGACCGGTGAGGAGCTGCTGCGGATCCTGGAGTCGCGGCTGGACAACGTGATCTACCGTGCCGGGTTCGCCAAGTCCCGGGACATGGCCCGGCAACTGGTGCGGCACGGGCACTTCCAGGTCAACGGCGCCAAGGTGGACATCCCCTCGTACCGGGTGTCTCCGCACGACATCATCGAGGTTCGGGAGAAGTCGCGTAACCTGACCCCATTCCTGGTGGCGCAGGGTGAGGCCGGCACCAAGAACGTTCCGGCCTGGCTGGAGGCGATCCCGAGCCAGCTGAAGGTGTTGGTGCACTCGCTGCCGGAGCGCCAGGTCATTGACACCCCCGTGCAGGAACAGCTGATCGTCGAGCTCTACTCGAAGTAGTGCTCGTCCCGGCGGTCCGCCGCCGGTTTCCGGTCCGTGGACGTCATATGGCGGGCGTCCCGACGAAGGAGAAGACAGGTGCTCATCACCCAGCGGCCCATTCTGACTGAGGAGCCGATCAACGAGACCCGGTCCCGGTTCATCATCGAACCGCTGGAGCCGGGCTTCGGCTACACCCTCGGTAACTCTTTGCGGCGTACCCTGCTGAGCTCGATCCCGGGCGCGGCGGTGACGTCGATCAAGATCGACGGCGTGCTGCACGAGTTCACCACCATTCCCGGGGTCAAGGAAGACGTCGTCGAACTGGTGCTGAACGTCAAGGAGCTGTGCATCAGCTCCGAGCACGACGAGCCGGTCAGCATGTACCTACGCAAGCAGGGCCCGGGCGAGGTGACGGCGGCGGACATCCAGCCCCCGGCCGGGGTCACCGTCCACAACGGGGATCTGAAGCTGGCCACGCTGAACAGCAAGGGTCGGCTGGACATGGAACTGACCGTGGAGCGGGGGCGGGGGTACGTCAGCGCCGCCCAGAACAAGTCTCCGAACGCCGAGATCGGCCGGATCCCGGTGGACTCGATCTACTCCCCGGTGCTGAAGGTCAGCTACCGGGTGGAAGCGACCCGGGTCGAGCAGCGGACCGACTTCGACAAGCTGATCATCGACGTGGAGACCAAGCCCTCCATCAGCCCGCGGACCGCGCTGGCGTCGGCGGGGTCCACGCTGGTGGAGCTGTTCGGGCTGGCCCGCGAGCTGGACGAGACGGCCGAGGGCATCGACATCGGGCCGTCCCGCAGGACGCGCAGCTGGCCGCCGACCTGGCGCTGCCGATCGAGGAGCTGGACCTCACGGTCCGCTCGTACAACTGCCTGAAGCGGGAAGGGATCGACACGGTCGGCGAGCTGATCAGCCGGACCGAAGCGGACCTGCTCGACATCCGTAACTTCGGGCAGAAGTCAATAGACGAAGTCAAGATGAAGCTGGCCGCCATGGGGCTCGCGCTCAAGGACTCCGCGCCGGCTTTCGACCCGTCCGAGGCGGTGAACACCTACGGTGAGGTGGCGACGCCCACCGGAGGACAGGCGCGCGCCGGGCAGTCGGGTGACGAGTACGAAGAAGACTTCCGCGAGACTGAGCAGCTGTAGAAGGAGCATCGATGCCCACGCCCACCAAGGGTCGTCGTCTCGGCGCCGGCCCGGCTCACGAGCGGCTGATCTTGGCCAACCTGGCGACGTCGCTGTTCCGCCACGGCCGCATCACCACCACTGAGGCCAAGGCCAAGCGGCTGCGGCCGTTCGCCGAGCGACTGATCACCAAGGCTAAGCGGGGTGACCTGCACGCCCGTCGCCAGGTGATGGCGGTGGTCCGGGACCGGGACGTGAGCACGGCGCTGTTCGACGAGATCGGTCCGCGGTACAGTGCCCGCCCCGGCGGCTACACCCGGATCATCAAGACCGGCCCCCGCCAGGGGGACGCCGCCCCGATGGCGATCATCGAGCTGGTGGAGCCGATGACCGAGCCACCGGCGGACCGTTCGCGGCAGCGGCAGCGTCCCGCCCGGGAGGAGTCGGTGGCGGCGCTGGCCGGTGACACCGACGAGACCCCCGCGGCGTCGACCGCCGAGTCGACCTCCGAAGCCGCGGCGGAGTCAGCAGCCGCGGATGAGCCGGAGAAGGACTCCGACGCCAAGGCGTGACCGATTCACCGGTACGGGTCCGGCTGGACGTCGCCTACGACGGGACTGACTTCTCGGGGTGGGCGATCCAGCCGGACCGTCGTACGGTGGCCGGTGAGCTGCTGGCGGCGCTGGCGGCCCTGTTCGGCCACGACGTCACCGGCCTGACCGTAGCCGGGCGCACCGATGCGGGGGTGCACGCCATCGGCCAGGTATGCCACGTCGACATCGCGCCGCAGGCGTGGCAGCCCCTACGGGAACAGGTGCTGGTCAGGTTGGCCGGCCTGCTCCCACCGGACGTCCGGGTCACCGCGGTCACCGAGGTGACGCCGGAGTTTGACGCCCGCTTCTCCGCGCTCTCCCGCCGCTACGTCTACCGCGTCAGCGACGCCCCCTATGGCGTGCATCCGTTGCGCCGGCGGGACACGCTGGCCTGGCGGTGGCCGCTGGACCTGGACCGGCTCAATGAGGCATCCGCGCGCCTGTTGGGGGAGCACGACTTCGCCGCCTACTGTCGACGAAAGCCCAACGCCACCACTGTGCGGACACTGCTCCGGTTGGACTGGCGGCGGGACGCCGACGGGGTGCTGTCGGCCACGGTGGAGGCGGATGCGTTCTGCCACTCGATGGTCCGGAGCTTGATCGGTGCCCTGCTGGCGGTCGGGGACGGCCGCCGTCCTCCGGAATGGCCGGCCTCACTGCTGACCCGGCGCGAGCGGGCCAACGAAGTGTGGGTGGCGCCCGCGCATGGGCTCACGCTGGTCGCGGTCGAATACCCGGAGCCGTCCCAGTGGGCGAGCCGCGCGGCGGCGACCCGGCGCCGGCGGACCCTGCCTGAGGGGTAGCCGTCGAGGCATACCGGCCCGTCCCAGCGGCACTGCCCAGGGGATGGGGCCGAGCGGGCGCATCGCTCAGTCGGATTCGGTGTCCTCCGGGCGGTCGGTCGGGGTGGGGGTGGGGGAGCCCGTCGACTGGGTCACCCGCGCCTCCAGCACCCCACCACGCAGGTGCACCTCGATGATGTCCCAGCTCACCAGGTCGGCGTACCGGTTGTCGGTCGCGGAGAACGTGCCCCCGTCGGCCCGGGCCACCACCGCGTACATCAGGTAGTGACCGCGATAGTCCCAGAACAGCACCGTCTCCGAGAGGACGATCGCCTCGGTGCCTTCCCCGGCCAGCAGCCCCAGGAAGCGCCCGGTGCCCTCCTCGACCAGGGGTTTGATGTCCTGGTAGGCCCGCTCCGCGTCGGCCTCGGTGGCCAGGTTGAGAATCCCGCCGGTGATCAGATAGCCGTCGGTCGGGGAGCGGAGCGTGGCCCGAACTACCTGGCTGCATCCCAGCTTCTCCAGCAGTTCGGCCAGTTCGTCCGCGGCCGCCACCCCGCAGTCGTCACTCTCCTGGGTGGCGAGGATCTCGTACCCGGGCTCCGCGGGATTGAT
This sequence comes from uncultured Actinomycetota bacterium, assembly GCA_963809545.1. Taxonomy (GTDB): domain Bacteria; phylum Actinomycetota; class Actinomycetes; order Mycobacteriales; family Micromonosporaceae; genus Natronosporangium. The sequence continues at coordinate 1,539,538 of CAWEKD010000005.1, forward strand.
GATGATCTCGTCGGTGGGGAACACCTCATCCACGGTCAGCGGCACGGGATCCGCCTCCCGGGAGCTGATGTCCTGGAAGACGATCTCTTCGTCCTGGCCAGCGGTGGCCTGTGCGTGCCGCCCGGCCAGCTCGTCCCGCACCAGGTAGAAGCTGAAGACGCCGCAGGTGGCGATCACCGTCAGCACCCCCAGCACCCCCACCATCGTGTACCACCGGCGGATCCGTTTGCGGCGCTGGGTCATGCGCGCGGCCGGGGTGGCGAGGGCGGCGGGATGGCGGGGTGGCGCCGACGCGGTGGTGGTGGTGGTGGAAGCGGGCGGCGACTGCGGACGGGACGGTGGGGGAGAGGTGGGGGCGGACGGGGGCGCCGACACCGGCGCGGCCGAGCGGGGGGCGGGCGCGGGACGAGGAGCCGGCGCGCTGGCTCCTCGTCGTCGGCTGACCGGCCCCGCCGGGGAGGTCGGCCCCGCCGGGGAGGCCGGTGGGGGCACCGGGGTACGGGGGAGGTGCCGGCGGGATTGAGCCGGTGGAGCGGCCGGGGCGCTCGGGGGTGGCAGGTTCTGGTCGGCCGGATCCGGTGCCGCGTGGCGCCCGGTACTCCGCTCAACGGTCGGCCGGCGCGGCCCGGGGAAAGCGGGGGCGCCACCCGCGGACCGGTCGCGCCGGGGCAGGTGGGGTGGCTCCTCCCGCGCGTGCCGTCCGCGCTGTGGTTCCGACCACGCCGGAGACTCACTCCGATATCCGGGTGCTGCTGTCCGGCGGGTGACCGCGGCTCGGGTCGACCAGCTCGGTTGTCCTTCCGGCGCGCTGTGCCGCCCACCCCGCCGGAGCGAGGGGCCGTCCTGGTCGGCCGCCTTCCCGGGCGACCACGGATCGCCCCGGTGGTGAGCGGCGCTCGGGCGGCGTGGCGGAAAGCCGCCCGGCCCCACGTCCGGCCGGAAATTCATGCCGCTTAGGGTATAGGACCGGTTGGGGAGCACTCCCTCAACCACTACGTCCGGCGGGTTCCGCCATCCGGGTGATACTGGCTCAGGTGAGCCATTACTTTTCCACTGATCCCGGCGGCGCTGGCCGGACCCGCACCGTGACGTTCGAGGCCGGCGGTCAGCGGTTCTCCCTCACCTCCGCCGAAGGTGTGTTCTCCGCCGACCGACTGGATCCCGGGACGGCGGTGCTGCTGGACCGGGCGGAGCTGCCGTCTCCCGACACCACCGGTCCGCTGCTGGATCTCGGCTGCGGATACGGCCCGATCGCGTGTGTGCTGGCCACTGTGGCGACTCGGGCCACGGTGTGGGCAGTGGATGTCAATCCCCGTGCCCGGGAGCTGACGGCCCACAACGCGACCGCGCTGGGGTTGGCCGACCGGATCACCGTGGCCGCCCCGGAGCAGGTGCCGGCCGAGCTGCGGTTCTCTCAGATCTGGAGTAATCCGCCGATCCGGGTGGGGAAAGCGGTCCTGCGGTCGATGTTCACCGACTGGTTGACCCGGCTGACCCCGGACGGCGTGGCGTGGCTGGTGATCGCCCACAACCTGGGGGGCGACTCGTGGCATCGCTGGTTGGCCGACCAGGGGTGGGACGTCCAGCGGTACGCGAGCCGGAAAGGGTACCGGATCCTGCGGGTGCGCCCCGGTGGCTGAGCAGGGGGGTAGCCCACCCGCGGGGCAGGGGGGCGGGGCGGCCGCGGCGCCGCCGTCGGCGGTGGTGGCGGTCGTGCTGTGGGCCGGGCGGGTGTTGATGATCCAGCGGGGACCCGGGGTGGCCCGCGCGGGCTACTGGTCACCCCCGAGTGGTCGGGTGGAGGCCGGTGAGCGCCAGCCGGACGCGGTGGTGCGGGAGGTGCAGGAAGAGGTGGGGCTGGCGGTACGGGCGGGGGCGAAGGTCTGGGAGTGCGACACCGACGACGGCGGGTTCCGGTTGCACTGGTGGACGGCCACCCCGACGGGCCCCGGTGAACAGCTGGTGTGCGACCCGCGGGAGGTGAGCGCCGCGCGCTGGATCCGGCCCGAGGAGTTCTCGACCCTCCAGCCGACCTTCGCGGCCCACCGCCACTTTTTCACCGTGGTCTTGCCGGAGCTGCTGCGTTCCGGGTGGGCCGGTCAGCCCTGAGTCAGCGCGGGGCGCTGGTCAGCCACGATCCGGCCGTCCGCCAACGTGATCACTCGATCGGCGAGATCGATCACGCGCGGGTCGTGGCTGCTGATCAGCACGGCGGCGCCTCGATGGGCGTGCCGGCGCAGCGCGGCGATCACCACGTCTACCCGGGCCCGGTCCTGGTGGCCGGTGGGCTCGTCGGCGATCAGCAGCGCCGGGCGGGTCCGTAACGCCCGCGCCACCGCTACCCGCTGCTGCTCCCCACCGGAGATCTGGTCTGGCCGGCGGTGTGCGAGATGCGCGATCTCTAGTTCGGACAGCAGCTGGGTGGTGATCTCCTGTTCGGAGGGGGCCAACCGGGAGGTGCCGGCGGCCAGCATCACCGGCAGGGTCACGTTCTCCGCCACGGTCAGCTCCTCCAGCAAGGCCAGTGCCTGCGGGACGAAGGCCAGTGCGGTGAAGCTGAGCTGCGCCGGCGACACCCCCTCCGGTAGTGGCGGGCCGGTGAGGATCTGACCCGAGTCGGGGCGTTCGATCCCGGCGAGGATGGACAGCAGGGTGGTCTTACCGGAGCCGGACGGGCCGGCCGCCACGGTCAGCTCTCCGCCGTACAGGGCCAGGGAGACCCGGTCGAGTGCGGGCACGGTCTCGGTGCCGCGCTGGAAGCGGCGGGTCAGTTCACGGGCGACGATCAAGGCGCCGGCGGGGTGGGGGGCCGAAGTGATCACTGTTCCTCCACGATCGTGCCGTCCTGTAACCACAGCACCCGGTCGGCGTACTCCGCCACCGCCGGGTCGTGCGTGGCGGTCACGATGGTCACGCCGGAGCGAGCCAACTCTCGTAGGGCCGCCAACACCTCCACGGCGGTCCGATGGTCCAGCTGCCCGGTCGGCTCATCGGCCACCAGCAGGGCCGGCGGCCCGACCGCGGCGAATGCGATCCCGGTGCGCTGCTGCTCCCCACCGGACAGTTGTCGGGGCAGGTGGCCGGCCCGGTCCGCCAAACCCAGCCGGGTCAACAACTGCGGAATCTGCGGGTCCTGGCGGGACCGGCCACGGAGCGCGGCCCCCAACTCCAGGTGTTCCCGCACCGTGAGGTACTCCAGCAGGTTGGCGGGCGGGCTTTGGTGCAGGAGCCCGATCTGGGTGCGGCGTAGGCGGGTCCGGGCGGCCCGGGACAGCCGGGACACGTCCGTGCCGGCGATCCGAATCGACCCGGTGTCGGGGCGGTCCACGCAGGCCAGGAGGCGGAGCAGGGTGGACTTGCCGGAACCGGACGGTCCCATCAGGGCGGTGATGGTGCCGGGCGGCAAGGTCAGTTGGACGTCCCGCAGCGCCGGCACGGTCGAGCCGGCCATCCGATAGATCCGGGTGACCGCGTGGCAGACCACTACCGGCTCCGCGGCCGGGGGGAGATCAGTTCGCGTCACGGAGCACCTCCGCGGGGTTGGCGGTGTGGATCCGGCGGTGGGTGAGCAGGCTCGCGGCCAGCCCAAATCCCACGACCGTGGCGACGATGAGGCCAGCCACCGGCAGCGGCAGCACCAGTACGGTGTCGGGGAACCGCTCCGGTTGCACGTCGAGCCCGCTCCGCACCCCGTAGGAGAGGGCGAGGGCGCCGACCAGGCCGCCGGTCACGCCGACGAGCAGGGGGACCCCGATCTCGAGCAGCAAGGCCCGGCGGTGGGTGCGAGCGGACAAGCCCATCCGCCGCAGCATGGCGTACGCCCGCCGGTAGGCCGCGGTCCGGGATTCCAGGTGCAGCAGCAGCCCCACCGCCCCGATGAGCCCGGTGAACAGTGACAACGCCATGAGGTACTGGAAGGTGTACGTGACCGGCTCGTACACCGCTCCTACGCGGTGCTGGTCAACGGTGACCACCCGGGCGTCCAGCAGGTGCTCCTCGGTGAGCGCGGCCAGGGTCTGCTCCGGCTCGCCGCTGATCCACAGCTGCGGGGTGGCGGCGGGCAGCTCTTCGGGGGTGAACTCCCGCTCCAGCACCTCCCGATGGATCAGTAGCAGCGGGTACGAGGCCCGGGCGCCCGGCAACGGATGGACGTCCGCCACCACGACCGGCAGCTCGCGGCCCTGGAGTCGGAGAGTGGCCGGCCCGGGCTCGACCCGGCGCGAGACCACCACGGTGGGGACGTCGTCGGCGGTCAGCTGCGCGAGCGCCGCCCGGAGATCGGCACCGGGAATCCGGTCGTCCCAGAACGCCCCCGCCAGGAACGTGTCGGGATCCACGGCGGCCACGTCTACGTGCAGTCCGGAGAGCCGCTGCTGGTTGAGCCACAGCACCTCGGTGGCCTGTGCGGACAGCGACTCCGGCACGGGCGGTGGCAGTTGTCGATCCTCGCGCAGCTGTACCCCCAGGTGGGGGTAGCTGAGTACGGTGTCGCTGCCCAGCCGGAACCGCAGGCTGGCCTCCGCGGTGGTGTGGATCGACCCGGTGGCGGCGCCGGCGAAGGCCGCCATCGCCACCGGGGTAGCGGTGGCGGTGATCAGGACCGCGGTGGTGGCCGCGGTCCGCACCCCGCGGCGCCAGGCCAGTAGGGACGCCGGGCGGGCCGGGGTGCGGCGCGGGCCGCGCCGGTGCAACCACCAGGCGATCACCCGGGCGGTCAACACCGCCGTGCCGAGGATGAGCAGGATCGGGGTGACCAGCAGCCGGGCCGGTACGTGCACCACGGTGCCCACGCCCACCCCGCCGGAGTCCTCGGCTACCTCGCTGGCGGTCAGGAGCCGCCAGGCCAGTGGCGCCGCTGCCAACAGCGTGAGCTCCCAGGGCAGCCGGGTCCACCACGCCACCCGGCGGCCCGTCGGGCGGGCGTCTGCCAGTCGCCGGCAGCTGGCGGCGGCGACCGCCCCGATGAGGATCAGGGCGAGCATCCCCACCCCGGCGGCGGCCGCACCGGCCAAGGGCAGTGTGCCCGGGGTGAGGGTGGCGGAGGGGCCGACCCCGACCACCAGCGCCCACGCCGCCGCCCAGCCGACGGCGGTCCCCGCGACTACCGCCGGCGCCGCCTCTAGTACCGCTTTGAGCCCGAGCCCGCCCGGGCCGACTCCGTGCGCGGCCAGCACGGTCAGCTCCGATCGACGCCGCTGGGTCCAGAAGACCGCCGCCGCCGCGGCCACCGCGAGCCCGATCAGGGAACCGGCCGCGGTGATCGGCAGCACCGGTGGCAGGAGACCGGTGCGGACGAGCGCAGCCCGCCGTTGGTGGCCGTCCAGGTACGAGACGAACTGGGTGGTGTCGTACCAGTTGTTGGGGAAGGCGTCGGGCTGGGCGGCGAGCGTGCGCTGCAGGGCCTGGATGTCGGCGGCCAGCCGCGCCGCCTCCGGTGCGGTCAGCTCCGGATCGGTCACCGGCAGGTTGATGACCTGGTGCAGGACCGACCGGGTGGTCGCCCCGACGGTCAGTAGCGTGTCCTCGTCCAGCAGTGCGGTCGGCAGGATCACCGCGTCCGGATCAGCCTGTTCAAAGGAGGTCCCGGCGTAGACGGACTCCACCCCGCACCAGTAGTCGGTAAGCGGCGCGGTCCGCAGGTCCTGGTAGATCGCGGCCACCGGCAACGTCACCGCCGCCGCGGCGGACTCCGGGCCCGGCCATACGCCCGAGGTGCCCTTCCGTTGGGTCACTACCAGCTCGTCTCCGACCTGGATGCCTTGTTGCTCGGCGTACTCATGCGGCAGCCAGAGCCCCTCTCCGACCGGCCCGGCCATCACCGTCACCTGGTCGGTGAAGCCGTCCTTGCTCAGCAGCCGCAGCCCCCGCAGGTCGGGCAACGGCAGCGGTCGGTCGGGCAGGTCCACGCTGACGTCGACGTAGCCACTGCTGTCGGGGGCGGCCAGCCCGGCTACCGGGTGGGCGGCGAGCACCTCCAACCGGCGGTGGTAACGGTCAGCGCCGTACCGGTACCCGTCACCCTTGAAGTGGAACAGGGTCGGTGGCGCGACCGGACCGGTGATCTGGAGGCCGACGGTGGCCAGGCAGGTCTCGGAGATCTGGCGGTGGAGGGTGGCGTGCTGGGCCGAGGACAGGAACTGGGGGGCCGCCGCCGCGGGCAGCGTCGCCACCAGCGCGGCCGCGAACAGCGCCAGCGCCACCGCCGGGCGTCGGAGTAGCAGGGCCGGGGCGCGCCGCCAGGGCGCTAGCCGGAGCAGACCCATCGTGTGGCTTCCTTCCTTCGCCGGTACCGTCCTGCCGCCGGGCGGCGGTCCTTGAACAGGACGAGGTGACGGTGCCGGAAGGTTGCCATGCGGTCAGCGGCGGGGTGTGCCGTAAGCAGGGGCGGCGCGACCCGCTGTCAACGCGTCGCTGGCCAGGGACTATCCTGCCCTCGTGACCATCGTTGCCCCCAAGCCGATTCAGACCCGGCCTTGGCCGGTACACCACCCCGTCAAAGGGTCGGCGCTGGCGCGGATGCTGCGGACCACCGATGCCAAGCAGATTGGCGTGATGTACGGCATCACCGCCTTTGCTTACTTCCTCATCGGTGGGTTCATGGCGCTGCTGATGCGGGCCGAGCTGGCACAGCCCGGGATGGACTTCCTGTCCCCCGAGCAGTTCAACCAGCTGTTCACGATGCACGGCACGATCATGCTGCTGCTGTTCGCCACGCCGATCGTGTTCGCGTTCGCCAACTTCGTGGTGCCGTTGCAGATCGGGGCCCCGGATGTGGCGTTCCCGCGGCTGAACGCGTTCGGTTACTGGCTGTTCAACTTCGGCGGGCTGATCGTGCTGGGCGGGTTCTTCACCCCGGGTGGCGCGGCGGACTTCGGCTGGTTCGCCTACGCCCCGCTGAGCACCGCGATCCACTCCCCCGGGGTCGGAGGCAACCTGTGGGTGGCCGGACTGGTGATCTCCGGTCTGGGCACCATCCTGACCTCGGTCAACATGATCACTACGATCGTGTGCCTGCGGGCGCCGGGCATGACCATGTTCCGGATGCCGATCTTCACTTGGAACATCCTGGTCACCTCACTGCTGGTGCTGATGGTCTTCCCGGTGCTGACGGCCGCTCTGCTGGGGCTGCTGGCTGACCGGGTCCTCGGCACGCACGTGTACGACCCGGCCACCAACGGGCCGATGCTGTACCAGCACCTGTTCTGGTTCTTCGGCCACCCCGAGGTGTACATCATCGCCCTGCCGTTCTTCGGGATCATCTCCGAGGTGGTCCCGGTGTTCAGCCGCAAGCCGATCTTCGGCTACAAGGGCCTGGTGCTCGCCACGTTCGCGATCGCGGCGCTGTCGATGAGCGTGTGGGCGCACCACATGTTCACCACCGGTCAGGTGCTGCTGCCGTTCTTCTCGTTCCTGTCGTTCCTGATCGCGATCCCGACCGGGATCAAGTTCTTCAACTGGATCGGCACCATGTGGCGCGGCCAGTTGACCTTCGAGTCCCCGATGCTGTTCGCGATCGGGTTCCTGGTGACGTTCCTCCTGGGCGGCCTCTCCGGGGTGCTGCTGGCCAGCCCGCCGATCGACTTCCACGTCTCGGACACCTACTTCGTGGTGGCGCACTTCCACTACGTGCTGTTCGGCACGATCGTGTTCGCGGTCTACTCCGGCATCTACTTCTGGTTCCCGAAGGTCACCGGTCGGATGCTGGACGAACGCCTGGCTCGGGTGCACTTCTGGTTGACGATGGTGGGCTTCCACACCACGTTCCTGGTGCAGCACTGGCTGGGTAACGAAGGTATGCCGCGGCGGTACGCCGACTACCTGCCCACCGACGGGTTCACCGCGCTGAACATGATCTCGACCATCGGGGCGTTCATCCTGGGTGTGTCGACGCTGCCGTTCATCTACAACCTGTGGAAGTCCTACAAGGCCGGTCGGGTGGTGGAGGTGGACGACCCGTGGGGCTTCGGCAACTCGCTGGAGTGGGCCACGAGCTCCCCGCCGCCGCTGCGGAACTTCGACCGGTTGCCGCGGATCCGGTCGGAGCGGCCGGCGTTCGACGCCAAGTTCCCTGAACTGGCCGGGGTCACGGTCGGAGGGCCGAAGCTCCCCGCTCCGAGGAGCGGCGAGCGGGCCAGCGGCAAGCAGACGAGTGACACATCGCAGTAGCGAGTGATGGCCTAACGAAATCCGCCCCCGGCCGTAACGGCCGGGGGCGGATTTCGTTAGGCCACCATCAGCTGGCCACCACCGGAGTGCCGGTCAGGGTTACCCCGGCCTCCCGCATCTGCGCCAGCGCCCGGTCGGTGGTCTCGCGCGCCACGCCCGCGGTGTAGTCCAGCAGCACCGTCGTAGCGAACCCTTCCTTGGCGGCGTCCAGCGCGGTCGCCCGGACGCAGTGGTCGGTGGCGATCCCCACGATCTCCACCTCGGTGACGCCGCGCTCCTTCAGCCACTCGACCAGGGCACGCTCCTCCGCCTTCCCTTGGAAGCCGGAGTACCCCGCCTCGAACTCGCCCTTGGTGAAGATGGCCTCGATCCGCTCGGTGTCCAGGTTCGGGTGGAACTCCGCACCGGGGGTACCGACCCGGCAGTGCTCCGGCCAGGTGTTGACGAAGTCCGGTTCGGGGTGGAAGTGGTCCCCGGGGTCGATGTGGTAGTCCTTGGTGGCGATCACGTGCTGCCAGCGGTCTGGTTGCTCCCGCAGCAGCGTGGAGATCTGGCCGGCTACCTGCGCCCCGCCGGCGACCGCCAGGGACCCTCCCTCACAGAAGTCGTTTTGTACGTCTACGATGATCAACGCACGACTCATGCTTGCCTGTCCTCCTATCATCGTCACCGGGATCGCCGGATCTCCCGGGGACAGCTTGAGCCCCTCCCAGGGGATCGCGCCGAGGTTGGCGCGCAGGTGCTCGCGGGCCTCGGCCAGCGAGGGCAGGTCCGGCACCGGCTCGCCGCGCCGCAGGTACGGCCGTTGCAGCGGCCGGTCATGGGGGGCCGGCTCTGGGGCTCCTTGCGAGACCACCACCTCTTCGGTGGCGGTGCCGGTGGGTTTGTGTCGCCGGACCGCGGTCTTGCGCCCCCCGACGGTGGCTTTGTTCTCCGATCGCTTGACTACCGGCCGGCCGTCCACCTCCACCAATTTGTAGACCAGCGAAGCGGTGGGGGCGCCAGAGCCGGTGACCACCGAGGTGCCGGCGCCGTATCCGTCTACCGGCTCGGCCGCCAGGGCCGCGATGGAGAATTCGTCCAAGTCCCCAGAGACAATGATCCGCGTATCGACCGCGCCGAGCGAGTCCAGCAGTTCCCGAGATTGGCGGGCCAGGACCGCCACGTCGCCGGAGTCAATTCGGATCGCTCCCAGCTGTGGACCGGCCACCGCTACGGCCCGCCGGATGCCCTCCGCGATGTCGTACGTGTCGACCAACAGGGTGGTCTGCTTGCCCAACGCGGCCACCTGGGAAGTGAACGCCGCCGTTTCCTCGTCGTGCAGCAGGGTGAACGCGTGGGCCGCGGTGCCGGCGGTGGGGATGCCGTACCGGCGCCCGGCGGCCAGGTTGGAGGTGGAGGAGAACCCGGCCAGATAGGCGGCGCGCGCCGCGGCCACGGCGGCCTCCTCGTGCGTCCGGCGCGAGCCCATCTCGATCAAGGTCCGCCCGCGGGCGGCGGTGACCATCCGCGCGGCTGCGGCGGCCACCGCGCAGTCGTGATTGAGCACCGACAGGACGAGCGTCTCCAGTAGCACGCACTCGGCAAAAGTGCCGGAGACGGTCAAGATGGGGGAATTGGGGTAGTAGAGCTCACCCTCGGCGTATCCGTCGATGTCACCGGTGAAGCGGTACCGGGAGAGCCAGTCGGCGGTCGGCGCGTCCACCACCCCGGTGTGCCGGAGAAAGTCCAGTTCGTCGGGGCCGAACCGGAACTCCGCGATCGCCTCGACCAGGCGAGTGGTGCCGGCGACCACCCCGTACCGGCGACCGGGTGGGAGCTTACGGGCGAACACCTCGAACACGCAGTGGCGACCGGCGGTGCCGTCCTTCAGGGCGGCGCTGAGCATGGTCAGCTCGTAATGGTCGGTCAGCAGCGCCGTACTCACTCGTCCAGTCTAGGTTCCTTGGTTCACCAGTGACCGGACCGCAGATGGGGCGGTGCGCTGGCCCACGGCCGTGGCGGAATCTCTCCCCGCAAGGGGGCCGAAATCGCCGGCGGAGTGTGGTCACTGCCCCCGGGGAACGTGGCATGCTGGGGGCATGACGGCACCACAGGTCGTTCCGGGGGAAGCTCCGGAGGTGGAGGAGATCCCAGACGTCGATCGGCCCTGGGTGACGATCGTGTGGAACGATCCGGTAAACCTGATGTCGTATGTGACGTGGGTGTTCCAGAAGCTGTTCGGCTACAGCCGGGAACAGGCCGAGAAGTTGATGCTGGACGTGCACCACAAGGGTAAAGCGGTGGTGGCCAGCGGGGCCCGGGAACGGATGGAATACCACGCCTCCCAGTTGCACGGACACGGTCTTTGGGCGACCGTCGATCGGTCATGACTATGTTCCGTCGCTCCGGTGAGCACTGTGTGGCCAGGTTCGCCCCGGAAGAAGTCAATGTGCTGCGCAAGGTGGCCAGTGAAGTGGTCGAGCTGCTCACCGACGGATTCGATCGCGACGATCCGGTGTTGGCGCGGCTGTTCCCGGATGCCTACCCTGACCGACCCCAGGATTCCGCGGAGTACCGCCGCTACACCGAGGGGGAGCTGAAGACCAGCAAGATCGATCAGGCGGGGGCGATCCTGGCCGGGCTGCCCGTCACCGGTGGCGGCGAGGTCCGGTTGGATGAAGAGGCGGCAGAGGCGTGGCTGCGGGCGCTCAACGATGTCCGGCTCGCGCTAGCGGTCCGACTGGATCTCGTGGACGAGACCAGTCTGGAGAGTGAGCTGGACGACGCGGTGCTGCGCGACCCGACCTCGGCCCGGGTCTATCAACTCTCGGTCTACGCCTATCTGGGCTACCTACAAGAGTCGCTGCTCGAGGCGTTGACCTCTGCGTGAGGCCGACCGGTGCCCGCCCTCCTTTCCCACCGGCCGGCCCCTGCTGGTCGCCCGTCCGGGGTGAGCCGGCGGGCCATCGGTCAGGTGAACACACTGACCCCGCCCGGTCCCACCAGGAAACCCACAATGATCAGCACGATCCCCCAGAGGAACTGACGTCGGAACAGTTGCACGATGCCGGCGATCACCAGGATCACCGCAAGGACCCACAGCAGGAATTCCATGCCGGTACCGCTACCCGGGTACAGGTGTCGGGAAACGTGACGGGTGGGTCATCCCTGCGAAAGCTGGCGGCTGCGGTTCGGGGTGGTGGTCGGCAAAGTGGTGGTGCGGGGGACCATCAGCTCCAGCCGGACCGGTAACTGGTCGTCCTCCAACACTTCCCGGGCGTGCGCTACCGCTTGGGTCTCGATCCGCTGCCGCACCTCTCCGGGGGCAGCCCGGCCATCCAGTCGGACTCGCAGGCTCAGCCGGGGAGCGGTGCGGTTGCCGAGCAGGCGGACGTTGGCACCGGCGACTCCCCGGTAGGTCTCGATTTCGGCGGCCATGGCCTCGGTGAGCGCGGCCGCCGGCAGCCGGGTGCCGCCCCGGGATCGATCCGGTTCCAGCTCGAGCTCCCCGATGTCGGCGGTGCGCCCTTGCCGGAGCAGCCACCACAGCGCCAAGCCGCCGAGCACCAGCGCGGCCAATGCCACCAGTGGCCAGAACCAGTAGCGCTGCTCGGCGGCGAAGTCGGTGAGCCCCGGACCCAGCACCGGCGAGTCGGCCCGACCCTGGCCGAAGACCCCCAGCCCGGTCAGCAGTCCCGCGGTCCCGGCCAGGAGCAGCACCAACCCGATCACGAGTAGCAGGGTGCGGTTGAGGCGGTTGGTTCCGGGTGCACGCTGCTCCCGGCGCCGGCGGGGTGCGGTCATTTCTCCTCCCTCCGGTGCGTCAGCTCACACTGGACCGGCAGTGACCGGACCGGGGCGAGTGAGTCCACCACCGCCTGGGCGCGTTGCCGGGCCTGGTCGGCGAGCCCGTTCGGTGCCCGCAGCAGCGTGCGCGCCCGGACCCGGATCCGACGCCGGCCCACGGTCGCGGATGCACTCTCCACTCCCGGCGTGTTGGCGACCGCATGGGCGACTGCCCGCGCCAGGCTCCGCCGGGAGATGTCCGCGGTGACCGCGTCGGTGTCGGTGGTCAATGCCAGCTGGGTGGGGCGGCGGGGTTTGAGCTCCGCCAGGATCAGCACGAGGCCCAACCCGGCGAGGACCGCGCTGCCGGCGATGACCGGTCCCGCGCTCCAACTCCGTTCCCGCAGGAAGTCCGCCACCTGCGGGTACGGCAGTAGCGGGTCGGCGTCGGCCAGAGCTCGGATCACTTCGATCGGCACCAGGATTCCCAGCGCCACCAACACCAGCGCCAGCAGCACCGACAGCACCCGGTCGAGAGTCCGCACCGGTCACACCACCCTTCCCTCGTGTTCACCGCCGGCGCCCACGAGCGCGGTGACGGACACGTCCACCTCCGCCACGGTCAGCCCGGTCTGCTGCTGTACCTGTGCGGCTACCTGATCGCGGACCTGCTGCGCCACCTGGCGGACCGGCGCTGGCCACGCCACCGACATGGCTACGTGGACCAACGCCACCTCTCCGTCGAGGTGGACCGTTACCCGCGGTGGGGCGGTCTCTGGTGGACGGCCGATCGTGATGCCTAGCAGGCGTCGGCTGGCCCCGCCGGTGCGTTCCACTTCGGCGGCGGCCCGGGCAGCGATCTTCGACACCACCCGGTCAGCGATGGTGGTGCGCCCCCGGTCAGCGACGTCTACAGTCATCGATTCGCCTGGCTCCGGTCACCACTGAGGGCCGACAGGTCGAAGCGGCCTTCCACGGCTCGGCCGGTCAAGAAACCGAGCAGCCCGAGCAGGGCCACCGCCAGGAAGGCGCCGAATCCCCCGAAGGCGGCGGCGAAGCCGAGTGCGATGCCGGCCATCAGGCCGATGACGCTGGGGCGCATAGGGCCTCCTTGAAGGAAAGGTGCGGCTGGTCGTCAGCTCCCGGGCGCCGCGGAATCGACGTCCAGGTCATCGATGCTGATCTGGATTCGGTGGTCGGGGAGCACCGATCGGACCGCCGCGGTGACTTCATCGGTGATCTGGCGCATGGTGGGGCCATAGCGACCCACCACGTGCACCCGTACCTCCGGGTGAGGATCGTCCCGGATCGCCACGCCGGTGACCCGACGCCCCGGCAGGTAGGTGGCGATGCCGTCCTCGATGCCGCCGGACAGGCGCGCCACACTCGGGCAGCGCGCCACCGCCTCGGCCACCTGGTCGGCCAAGGTGGGAGCGGGTGGGGTCTGGGTGGTCATTGCACCCGGGCCTCCCGGCTTTCGCTCTCCTCGTCCGGCAGATGGACGTCGTCGACGTTGATATTCACTTCGGTGACGTCGAGCCCGGTCATCTGCTCCACGCTGTTGATTACGTTGCGGCGGATGCCTTGGCTCAGGTCGGCGATGGAGACGCCGTACTCGACCACGATGTCCAGGTCGATGGCGGTTTGTTGTTCACCGACCTCCACCGAGACCCCTGGGCCTTGCTCACTCCGGTGGAGCCAGGGACGCGCTCCCGGATCGCGCCGAACGCGCGGGCCGCGCCGCTGCCGAGGTCATAGACTCCGGGCACTTCCCGAGCCGCCATCCCGACGATTTTCTGGACCACGTTGTCGCCGATGGTGGTCCGGCCGTGCTCAGTGATGAGGCTGGTAGGGGCGCCGTTGGCGCGCGCCGCCTCCGACTGTGACTGCTGGGTGGTGGGACTGGTCATGGGACGGCCTCCCGTGTGCTCGCATCTCACCGTCTCGCGGCTACTACCCGCTGCATTGGCATCAACACTTCTTGTAGAGATCTTGTGAGGGGCGGCGGAGGTGTGAGGAATGTCATGGGGTGGTCCGGGGCGAGGTGTCCCGCTGGGCGGGCCACTCGGGGCTCGGGTTCGGCCGTCCGGCGCTAAGCGGGGTAGCCTGTTAGCGTGCTCAGAATCGACCGGGAGATCGTGGACGCGATCGTCGCGCACGCCCGCCGGGACCACCCGGACGAGGCGTGTGGCGTGGTCGCTGGTCCCGCTGGCTCAGATCGCCCGGTCCGGCACATTCCGATGACCAACGCGGAGCGGTCCCCCACCTTCTACCGGTTCGACTCCATGGAGCAGCTACGGGTGTGGCGGGAGATGGAGGACCGGAACGAGGAACCGGTGGTCATCTATCACTCGCACACCGCCACCGAGGCGTACCCGTCGCGGACCGACATCAACTTGGCTAGTGAGCCGGGTGCGCACTATCTACTGGTCTCCACCCGGGATCCCGAGGTGACCGAGATCCGGTCGTTCCGGATCGTGGACGGGGTGGTGACCGAGGAGCCGGTCCAGATCGTGGGGGCGGACGCCACGGCGGTGCAGTCCTACAAGTTCGGGCACAGCCCGACTCGGCTCGACTACGAGTGTCGCGCCTGACGCGCTGCCCGATCGTCGTTTCTTGCCTGCGGATCAGGAGTAAGTGCTATGGCGATTGATGTCCGAATTCCTACGATTCTTCGTTCGTACACCGGTGGTGCGAAGTCGGTAGAGGCCTCCGGGGACACGCTCGCGGCGCTGTTCGCCGACCTCGACGCGCGCTACCCGGGCCTGCGGGCGCGGCTGGTCACCGAGGATGGATCGCTGCACCGATTCGTGAACGTCTACATCAACGACGAGGACGTCCGGTTCATCGGGGCGATGGACGCCAAGCTGTCCGACGGTGACACCGTGACCATTCTGCCGGCGGTGGCCGGTGGCGCCGGCCCGCTGACTGGTCAGCGCCGCTGAACTGGAGCCAGGCATGCGGTACGAGTCGCTGCTGGACGCCTGCGGTGACACCCCCCTGGTGGGGCTACCCCGCCTGGCCCCGGAGGGTCCCGGAAGGGGCGCCGCCGGTGCGGCTGTGGGCGAAGCTGGAGGATCGCAACCCGACCGGCTCCATCAAGGACCGGGCGGCGCTGTGGATGGTCCGGGCCGCCGAGGAGGCGGGCACCCTCCGCCCCGGGGACACCATCCTGGAGCCGACCAGCGGCAACACCGGGATCGCGCTGGCGATGGTGGCGAAGCGGCGGGGCTACCGGCTGGTGTGCGTGATGCCGGAGAACGTCTCGGCCGAGCGGACCCAGCTGCTCCGGATGTACGGAGCGGAGATCATCTTCTCGCCGGCCGCCGGCGGTTCCAACCAGGCGGTGGCGACCGCCAAGCAGCTGGCCAAGGAGCATCCGGACTGGAAGATGCTCTACCAGTACGGCAACGAAGCCAACGCCCGCGCGCACTACGAGACCACCGGCCCGGAGCTGCTGCGGGACCTGCCCACCATCACCCACTTCGTGGCCGGCCTGGGCACCACCGGCACCCTGATGGGGGTGGGCCGCTACCTGCGGGAGAAGGTCGAGGGCATCCAGATCGTGGCGGCCGAACCCCGGTACGGCGAGCTGGTGTACGGCCTGCGCAACCTGGACGAAGGGTATGTGCCGGAGCTGTACGACTCCAGCGTGCTGACCCGCCGGTTCTCGGTCGGCACCCGGGACGCGGTGCGCCGGACCCGGCAGCTGCTGGAGGTCGAGGGGCTGTTCGCCGGGGTCTCCACCGGTGCGGTGCTGCACGCGGCGCTGGCGGTCGCGACCGAGGCGGTCCGGCAGGGCCGGCGGGCGGATGTGGCGTTCGTGGTGGCCGACGCGGGCTGGAAGTACCTGTCCACTGGGGCCTACTCCGGCACGTTGGACGAGGCCGAGGAGGCGCTGGAAGGGCAGCTGTGGGCGTAGCCGGTTAGAGGCTGAACGCCAACAAGCCGTTGAGCACCAACGGCAGGGTGGCGCTGGCCAGCAGCAGCCAAGGCACCCGGGGGCGGTGGATGGCGGCGAACGCGCAGATCGTCAGCACGATTCCCACCCCCCCGAGGGTGATCACGACCGGCTCGAACCAGCCGGGGGCGGTACCGGCGACGACCGCCACCGCGATCCGGCCGGCCACCAGCAGCCCGGTCAACCCCAGCAGCGCGGCCCAGACGCAGATCCCGGCCAGCCGTACCGGGTGTGGGGTGGGAGTATCCCGGTCCGGGAGGCGGAGATTGGTGCGCACCTGCTGGGCGATGGACCGTGCCAGGGCCCGCGCCTGAGGACCGGTGATGATCCGCCCTATCCGGCTTGCCCGCCCGCCGGTCAGCGCGTCGAGCCGACCAGCGACGGCCACCGCGAGCCGGACCGGCCACCGCCGCCGAGGCGTGGGCGCGGCCTCGGGCGAGGATGACTGGGCTGGCGGCTGAGCGTCGGTGACTGGTCGAGTGACTGTCGTGGACTCCACGATCCCTCCCCGTTGTTCGCGTTGATCGGGGGCGTCACCAGGCACAACGGGTCAGCAGAGCGCCCGTGACGCACCCGGTGCAGTGGGTCTGTCCCATCCCAGTCTGACAGCGTCGGCGCCGTCACCTGTCAGGTTGACGACAGTCGGTCGGGGCTGAGAGATCTCGTTGCCGGGACAGCGTAGGCTCGCGCTGATACGGATCTCGCGCGGGCGGGGCCCTAACAACAGTGGAGCGAGGCGGTGCCTGCCAGTGGCAGACAGCGATGCGCCGATCGGCGTGTTCGACTCAGGCGTCGGGGGCCTGACGGTGGCCCGTGCCATCCTCGACCAGCTCCCGCAAGAGCAGCTGCTCTACCTGGCTGATACCGCGCACGTGCCGTACGGTCCGAAGCCGATCGCCGAGGTCCGTCGGTACGCGCTGGCCGGGTTGGACCGACTGGCCGAGCAGGGGGTCAAGCTGCTGGTGATCGCCTGCAACTCGGCGACCGCCGCCTGCCTACCGGATGCCCGGGAGCGGTATCAGATTCCGGTGGTGGAGGTGATCCGGCCGGCGGTACGGCGCGCGGTAGCCGCGACCCGCACCGGCCGGATCGGGGTGATCGGTACCGAGGCCACCATCGCCAGCGGTGCCTACCAGGATGCGTTCGCGGCGGCGCCGCAGGTGACGGTGACCGCCGTCGCCTGCCCCCAGTTCGTTGACTTCGTGGAGCGCGGTACCACCACGGGTCGAGTGTTGCTCGGATTGGCGCACGCGTATCTTGAGCCCTTGCAACGTGCGCGGGTGGACACACTGGTGCTGGGGTGCACCCACTATCCGTTGCTGGCTGGCCTGATCGGATTGGTGATGGGCGAGGAGGTCACACTCGTGTCCAGTGCCGACGAGACCGCGAAGGACGTCTACCGAGTCCTGACCGCAACTGGACTACTCCGTGATCAGGCGGCGCCGCCCCCTGAGCACCGGTTGTTGACCACCGGGGACGCCACCACCCTCACGCGGTTGGCCCATCGTTTCCTCGGCAGTCAGCTTGCGGCCGGACTGGCCAGTGCGGTGGGAGTGGCGCAATGAGGTTGACGGTACTGGGCTGTGCGGGGAGCTTTCCGGGCCCGGAGGCGGCCTGTTCGGCGTACTTGGTGGAGGCGGAGAACTTCCGGCTGTTGCTGGACTTCGGCACCGGCTCGCTGGGGCCGTTGCAGCGGTACGCCGGGCTGATGTCCATCGACGCGATCCTGCTCACCCACCTGCATGGCGACCACATCTTCGACGCCTGCTCGTACGTGGTGGTGCGGCGGTACGCCCCCGGCGGCCCCTATCCGCCGATCCCGGTGTACGCCCCGAGCGGGGCGCCGGACCGGTTGATGGCGGCGTACTCGGCGGACGAGACGTCGCTGGACGACGTCTACACCTTCTACAGCTTGCAGCCGGGCACGTTCCCGATCGGGCCGTTCACCGTCACCGTGGATCGAATGAACCATCCGGTCGAGACGTACGGGGTGCGGCTGGAGCACAACGGGGCGGTGCTGACGTATTCGGCGGACACCGCCCCGTGCGAGGCGTTGACCCGCCTGGCGCAGGGGGCGGATCTGTTCCTGTGCGAGGCGAGCTATCTCGATGAGATGCCGAATCCGCCCGGGCTGCACTTGACCGGTGGGGAGGCGGGCGAGGTGGCCGCCAAGGCCGGGGTGGGGCGTCTGCTGCTGACGCACCTGGTGGCGGCGTGGGGCAGCGAGGCGGCCACGTTGGACGCCGCTACGCGCGCCTTCTCCGGGCCGGTGGAGATCGTTCGCCCGGGCGCGCGGTATGAGATCTGACTAATCGCCCAAGAGTCGGATTTCTCCGACGTACCATCAGGGCACCACGGAGGGGGTGCCCTGATGTCCTACTCGTCGGCTACCCAGGGCGGAGCGGCCCGGACCTGGTCGGTCGGGGGGCTGGTGTTCGCCGCCACCATGCTGGTCCTGATCGGGGTCTGGCAGGTGCTGATGGGGCTGGCAGCCATCCTCGACGATGGCTTCCTGCTGGCGACCGAGGCCTATCCGTACGCGTTGAACACCACCGCCTGGGGCTGGCTGCACCTGGTGATCGGGGTGCTGGTGTTGGTGGTCGGGTTCGGGTTGTTCAGCAACGCCCTGTGGGCGCGGGTGGCCGGGATCTTTCTCGCCATGACCGCGGCGGTGGCGAACTTCTTCTTCCTGCCCTACTACCCGTTGTGGGCGCTGGTGGTGATCGCGCTGTCGGTGTTCGTGATTTGGGCGCTGGCCAACGCCCCGCTGGTCTCAGAGCCGGCCGGGTAGCATGGCCGCTGCCATCCGGGTGGTCGTTACCCGGGTGGGGGGTGGGAGGAGGCGTGTGATGTGGGCATCCGACGGTGCTGCCCGGGCGGACTGGCGGCGGCCTGCGGACTGGGCGCAGGCGGAGCGGGAACAGGTGGAGCGTGAGCAGGCGGCGGTGGAGTTGGTGGACGCCGCCGGTAGGGGCGTGGGGGTAGCGACCGTCGCCGATGCGCATGATCGTCCGGGACTACCGCACCGGGCGTTTTCGGTGCTGCTGCTGTCGCCGGACCGGCAGCGCCTGCTGTTGCAGCGGCGGTCCGGGGCGAAGGTGCGATTCCCCTTCCGGTGGGCCAACTCCTGCTGCGGCCACCCCGCGCCCGGGGAGCCGGCGGCGGTGGCGGCCGGGCGGCGCCTGGTGGAGGAGCTGGGGGTGGAGCTGTCCCCCACTGAGTTGACCGAGATCGGGGTGCATCAGTACCGCGCCGACGACCCCGCGAGCGGGCTGGTGGAGAACGAGTACGACCACGTGTTGCTGGGCTGGCTGTCCCCGGAGCACCCGCTGCGACCGGATCCGGCCGAGGTGGCGGAGTTGCGGTGGGTCGCCCCGGAGGAGTTGTCCGCCCTGCTGGCTTCCGGGGAGTGCGCCCCCTGGCTGGCGGGGGTGACCGCACCGCTGGCGGCCGCGGCCGGTGAGCAGTGGGCGCGCTGACCGGCGCGCGCTGACCCGGGGCGATGGCGGCCGGAGGTGCCGCCCCATGCCGCATCCGGGAAAGCAGTTGACATAGGGTGGCGGGCATGACGCGACCTGACGGGCGCAAGCCTGACCAGCTCCGATCGGTGCGACTGACCCGCGGCTGGAGCAGCCATCCGGAAGGGTCAGTGCTGGTGGAGTTCGGACAGACCCGGGTGCTGTGCACCGCCAGCGTGACCGAAGGAGTGCCGCGCTGGTTGCGGGGCAGCGGTCAAGGGTGGGTGACCGCCGAGTACGCGATGCTGCCTCGCGCCACCGGCACCCGCACGGAACGCGAAAGCGTCAAGGGGCGGTTGGGCGGTCGTACGCACGAGATCTCCCGGCTGATCGGGCGGAGCCTGCGGGCGTGCGTGGACCGTAGCGCCCTCGGGGAGAACTCGATCGTGCTCGACTGCGATGTGCTGCAGGCTGACGGGGGCACCCGCACCGCCGCCATCACCGGCGCGTACGTGGCGCTGCACGACGCCATCGTCTGGATGCATCAGCAGCAGCGGCTGTTGCGCCCCCCGGCGGAAGTGCTGTCGACCTCGGTGGCGGCGGTCAGCGTCGGGCTGGTGGCCGGTGAGGCTCGGCTGGACCTCTCCTACCTGGAGGATGTCGCGGCCGAAGTGGACATGAATGTGGTGTGCACCGGCAGCGGGGAGTTCGTGGAGGTGCAGGGCACGGGGGAGTCGGGCGTGTTCTCCCGGAGCCAGCTGGACGCCCTGTTGGATCTCGCGGTGGCGGGCTGCGAGCAGTTGACGCGCTGTCAGCAGGAGGCGCTGGCCGGGGAGGTACCGGCGTGAGCGCTCCCCGGATTCTGCTGGCCACTCGGAACCGGAAGAAGTTGGCCGAGTTGCGCCGGATCCTGGACGAGGTCGGCCGGGTGGAACTGGTGAGTTTGGACGACGTGCCGCCGTATCCGGAGGTGCCGGAGACGGGGCTGACGTTCGCCGAGAACGCGCTGATCAAGGCCCGGGAAGGGGTGCGGCGGACCGGGTTGCCGACGGTGGCGGACGACTCCGGCCTGGTGGTGGAGGCGTTTGGGAACGCCCCCGGGGTGTTCAGTGCCCGGTGGGCGGGTCGGCACGGTGATGACGGGGCTAATCTGCGGTTGCTGTTGGCGCAGTTGAGTGACGTGCCGGACGACCGCCGGCAGGCGGCGTTCGTGTGCGCGGCGGCGCTGGTGTTGCCGAACGGTCTCGAGCATCTGGTGGACGGCCGGCAGACGGGTCGACTGATCCGGGTCCCGCGTGGGGAGAACGGGTTCGGTTACGACCCCATCTTCGTGGGGGACGGCCAGGATCGGACCAACGCGGAGTTGTCCGCGGCGGAGAAGGACGCGATCAGCCATCGAGGGCAGGCGTTCCGGGCGCTGGCGAAGGTAATCGCCCGCAGCCTACTTGAGTAAGTTTCACGATTTGTCACCAGGAGGGCGTACCGGCGCCCTATTCTCAGATATCGGGTAAGTCGCCTGGTATATGGGGGAGGTTGCCGGTGCGACGCTCATTCCTTGTGGGGTTGGTCGCGGTCGCGGTACTCGGACCGAGTGGGGCCGCAGCCGCCGGATGGTGGGCCGATCATCGGGCGGGAGACATCGCCCGCGGCCCCACCCGCACCACCGTGGTCGGTGACCTGTCGGTGAGTGTGGCGCGAGCCCAGAAACGGGTGGTGGCCGAGCGGGACACCACCTATCTGATCCAGGTGACCAACCGGGGGAAGACCTCGGCCACGGTGACCCTGCGGGCGATGGTGCCACCCTGGCTGGAGGTCGCCTCCCGGCACGGTGGCCAACCCGGCCAGGGGTACGTGGACTGGCCGGCGCCCTTGCCGCCGGGAGAGACCGTCACCGCCCGGTTGACCGGACGCTACGCCCCACCGGGTGGGCAGGTGCCGGGCCGGGCCGCGTTCACGGTCTGTGCCTTCGACGCGGACGGGGCCGACCCGGTCGCCTGCGCCACCGACTTCGCGCAGATCCGAGGCTCGTTCTGGGCCACCTGGTGGTGGCTGGTCACCGGACTGGCCGCGGCCGCGGCGGTCGCCCTCGGGGTTCGGGTGCGCCGCTGGCGGCGGGCCGGTGACCGGCGGTGGCAAGGCCCCACCGCACCGGCGACCGCCGCGGCTGGGTGAGGAAGGATCAGGCCAGCGGCCCGACCTCGGCCTCGATCGCCGCCCGCAGCTCCTGGCCCGCGACGATCTCCCGGGCGGCCTCGATCGCCGGGGCCAGGAATTGATCCGGGCCGGGCTCATCGAGCACACCCGACAGCGCGGCGATCGCCGCCCGGCCGGCGGGAGACGGGGTCAGCGGTGCCCGGAGCCGCAGCCCCTGCACCGCCGCCAGCAGCTCGATCGCCAGCAAGCTGGTGAGGTTGTCCAGTACGGTCCGCAGTTTCACCGCCGCGGACCAGCCCATCGAGACGTGGTCCTCCTGCATCCCCGAGGTGGGGACCGAGTCCACGCTGGCGGGGGAGGCGAGCCGACGATTCTCGGCCACCAACCCGGCCGCGGTGTACTGGGCGATCATCAGACCGGAGTTGACCCCCGGATCCGGGGTGAGGAACGCCGGCAGCCCCCGGGACCGGGTGACGTCCAGCAGCCGGTCCACCCGCCGTTCCGAGATCGACCCCACCTCCGCGGCGGCGATGGCGAGGAAGTCCGCGGCGAACGCCAACGGCTCACCGTGGAAGTTGCCGGTCGACTCCACCCGCCCATCCGGCAGCACCACCGGGTTGTCCACCACGCTGACCAGTTCCCGCTCGGCCACCCCGGTCGCGAACGTCAGCGTGTCCCGCGCCGCCCCGGCCACCTGCGGCGCACAGCGCATCGAGTACGCGTCCTGCACCGCGTGTTCGAAGTCGTCCCGGTGGGAGTCCATGATGGCGGAGTTCGCCAACAGCCGGCTCAGATTGGCCGCGGACGCGATCTGCCCCGGGTGAGGACGGATCTGGTGCAGTTCCGGCTGGAACGGCCGGTCGGTGCCCAGCATCGCCTCGATCGACAGGGCGGCGGTCACGTCGGCCATGGTGAACAGGTGCCGGGCATCCTCGATCGCCAGCAGCAGCATCCCGAGCATGCCGTCGGTGCCGTTAATCAGCGCCAGCCCCTCCTTGGCGGCCAGTGTGACCGGTTGCAGGCCGGCGCGGCGGAGCGCCTCTCCACCGGGGATCCGGGTGCCGTCCTTCGCCAGCACCCAGCCCTCACCCATCACCACCATGGCGCAGTGGGCCAGCGGGGCGAGGTCCCCGGAGGCCCCCAGGGATCCGTGCTGCGGCACCCAGGGGGTGATGTCCTGGTTGAGCAGGTCGACCAAGGCCGCGGCCACCTGCGGACGGACCCCCGAGCGGCCCATCGCCAGCGACCGCACCCGCAGCAGCATCATCGCCCGTACGACCTCGCGGGGCATCGGTGCGCCCACCCCGGCCGCGTGCGAGCGGATCAGCGCGTGCTGCAGCTCCTCCCGCCGTTCCGGACCGATGAACGTGTTGGCCAGCGCGCCGAACCCGGTGGACACGCCGTACACCGGGCGCTGTTCCCGCTCAATCGCCTCCACAATGGCGCGACTGGCGGCCATCGCCTCCTCCGCGGCCAACTCCACCCGTGCGCCCTGCCGCGCCACTGCCAGCACCTCCGCCGGGGTGATCCCGTGCGGAGTGATCGTGACGATCTTCATATCAAGACTCCATTGTGGATTACCTGTCGCACCAGCGGCACCCCCGGTCGGTAGGCCAGGTGCAGATAGGAGGGAGCGTCCAGCACCACCAGATCGGCCCGCGCCCCAGGGCGCAGCACCCCCACGTCGTCACGGCGCAGCGCCCGGGCCCCACCCGCGGTAGCCGCCCACACCGCCTCCGCCGGGGTCATGCCCATCTCGCGCACCGCCATCGCCACACACCACGGCATCGAGGAGGTGTACGAGCTGCCCGGGTTGCAGTCGGTCGCCAGCGCCACCGTCACCCCCGCGTCCAGCAGCCGACGCGCGTCCGGATACGGCGACCGGGTGGAGAACTCGGCCCCCGGCAGCAGGGTCGCCACCGTGTCCGAGTCCGCCAGCGCGGCCACGTCCGCGTCGGTCAGGTAGGTGCAGTGGTCGGCGCTGGCCGCCCCCAACTCCACCGCCAACCGCACCCCCGGCCCGGCCGACAACTGGTTGGCGTGCACCCGCAGCCCCAGCCCCCGCTCCCGGCCCGCCTCCAGCACCGCCCGGGACTGGTCGGCGTCGAACGCGCCCTGTTCACAGAACACATCCACCCACTTGGCGTACGGCTCCACCGCGGTCAGCATCGGGCCACACACCAGCGACACGTAGTCGTCCGGCCGGCCGGCGTACTCGGTCGGCACCACGTGCGCCCCCAGGAAGGTGGTCTCCGGCGTCACCTCGAACGCGATCTTCATGCTGCGGGTTTCGTCCGGCACGGTCAGCCCGTACCCGCTCTTGACCTCGATGGTGGTGGTGCCCTGCCGGAGCGCCTCCGCCCGCAGCCGGGTGGCGGTGGCCCGCAGCGTGTCATCACTGGCGGCGCGGGTGGCGGCCACCGTGGTGCGGATCCCCCCACCGGTGTACGGTTCGCCGGCCATCCGGGCGGCGAACTCCGCGGCCCGGTCCCCGGCGAACACCAGGTGGGAGTGGCTGTCCACAAACCCGGGCAGCACCGCCCCACCGGCGGCGTCGAATCGTTCGTCGGCGGCGGGCGCGTCCGCCGCCCGCCCCACCCAGGTCACCCGGCCACCGTCGGTCACCACCGCCGCCCGGGTGATCGTCCCCAACTGGCCCCTACCCAGGGACGGGTCGTTGGTAACCAGCTCACCGATGTTGTCGATCAACAAGGTCACGGTTCGGCTCCGATCACAGCGTCGATGGCGTCGGCCAACGCGGCCGGGACGTCCAGAGTCAGATGTCGCCCTTCCCGTACCACCACTCGGCCGTCGACCACCACCTGCCGCACGTCCGCGGCGGAGGCGGTGAACATCACCGCCTCCGGATCGGTACCGGCGGTCCGGACACTGTCCAGCGCCACCGTCACCAGGTCGGCCCGAGCCCCCGGGGCGATCACCCCGGCGTCGGCCCACCCCAGCGCCCGGTGGCCGGCCACGGTGGCCGCGTGCACCAGCTCCGCGGGGCGGAAATGGCCGCGGCGCTGATCCGCCAGCCGCAGGTGCAGCTCCATCCCGCGGGCCTCCTCAAACAGGTCCACCACCGCGTGACTGTCCGAGCCCACACACAACGGGGAACCCGCGTCGGCCAAGGCCCGGAACGGACCGATCCCGTCCGCCAAATCCCGCTCGGTGGTGGGGCAGGCACACACCGCCGTACCGGTGTCACCCAGCACGGTGCGGTCCAGATCGGTCAGATGGGTGGCGTGCACCGCGGTGGTGGTGGGCCCCAACACCCCGGCGTCGGCGAGCAGCGCGGTCGGGGTGCGGCCGTACCGCTCCAGGCAGGCCTGATTTTCCGCCCGTTGTTCGGACAAATGCAGATGCAGCGGCGCGCCCGCCTCCTTCGCCCAGCCAGCCACTATGGATAGTTGGTCGGCCGGTACCGCCCGCACCGAATGGATCGCCGCCCCCACCCGACAGTGGGCCGCCCGCCCCGCACCGGTGGCCAGCGCGGTCACCCGGTCCGCCCAGGCGGTCGCGTCCCGGTCCCCGAACCGTTGCTGCGGCCCGGACAGCGGGGCGCCGTCCACACCGGCGGTCAGATAGCAGGTGTCCAGCAGGGTGATCCGGATCCCCGCCCGGGCCGCCGCCTCCACCAACACCGCCCCCATGAGGTTCGGGTCGTCGTACGGCTCCCCACCCGGTCGGTGATGCAGATAGTGGAACTCGCCCACGCAGGTCACCCCGGCGCAGGCCAGCTCCGCGTAGGTGGCGGTGGCCAACGCCAGATAGGTGTCCGGGTCCAGGCGATCCGCCACCTGGTACATCCGCTCCCGCCAGGTCCAGAACGTGCCCAGCCCCTGATGGGTGTGGCCGCGCAACGCCCGGTGAAACGCGTGCGAGTGGGCGTTCGCCAATCCGGGCAGGGTCAGGCCCGACAGGCGGGTGGCGTCCGCCGGTGCCGGCCGCCCCGGCTCGACCGCGGTGAACCGGCCGTCGCTGACCTCGATCAGCACATCGGCCACCGGCCGCTGATCCAACCAGGCCCACTGGGCGTGAAACCGTTGGGTCACCGGCACGCCAGCTCCTCCAACACCTCCGCCAACGCCACCACCCCGGCCGCACAGTCGGCGTCGGAAGCGGCCTCCGCCGGGGCGTGCGACACCCCGGACGGGTTACGTACGAACAGCATCGCGGTGGGGACGTGGGCGGCCAGCACCCCGGCGTCGTGCCCCGCCCCGGTCGGCAGCGTGGGCACCCCACCCAGTCGGCTCACCAGCCGGTCCCGCAGCTCAGGGTCGAAATTCACCGCCGGAGTGATCGACTCGGCGGTGACCGTGACCGAGGTGCCGTCCCGGTCAGCCCGCTCAGTCAGCCGCTGGGTGACCGCGTCCACCAGCGCGGTCAGGGTGTCCTGGTCCGCCGCGCGGGCGTCCAGCCACGCCGACACAGACGCCGGCACCGCGTTGGTGGCGTTCGGCGCCACCTCGATCCGGCCCACGGTGGCGTGGGCACCCCGCAACCGGGCCTCCTTGTTGGCGGCCAACACCCCGTACGCCGCGGTCAGCATCGGGTCACGGCGATCCGCCATGGCGGTGGTGCCGGCGTGGTTACCCTCGCCGACCAGGTCGATCCGCCACCGGCCATGCGGCCAGATCGCGGTCGCCACCCCCACCGGCGCGTCCTGGTGCACCAGCCCCCGGCCCTGCTCCACATGCAACTCCACAAAGCAGCCGATCCGGGCCAGCCGCTGAGGGTCCGGGCCGATCACGTCCGGGTCGGCCCCGGCCGCCCGCATCGCCTCGGCCAGACTCACCCCGTGCGGATCGGTGAGGGTCCGAGCCCGCTCCGGCGCCAGCGCCCCGGTCAACAGCCGGGACCCCAGACAGGCGATCCCGAACCGGGAACCCTCCTCCTCCACGAACGCCGCCACCCCCACCGGCCGGCGGAAGGTGACTCCCCGTTCGTTCAGCAGGTCCAGAGCCAAGAACGCCGAGACGATCCCGAGCGGACCGTCGTAGGCGCCGCCGTGCGGCACCGAGTCGAAGTGGCTGCCGGTCACCACCGCGTCGCCGGCGGCCGGGTCACCGAGCCACGCGAACAGGTTGCCGTTGCGGTCGGTCTCCACCGTCAACCCCCGGGCCTTCGCCTGGGCGGTGAACCAGGCGCGGCACGCCAGATCCGCCTCCGACCAGCCGTACCGCAACCAACCGTCACCATCCGGATCCCGCCCGATCGGCAGCAGCGTGTCCCACAGTTGCCGGAACCGTTCGGGAGTCACTGCGCGCCTCGCATCGGGATCGGGATGTGGTGCTCCTCCGCGACCGTGGCGGCCAGCTCGTACCCGGCGTCCACGTGCCGGATCACCCCCATGCCCGGGTCGTTGGTGAGCACCCGGGCCAGCTTCTGCGCGGCCAGCTCGGTGCCGTCGGCCACCGACACCTGGCCGGCGTGGATCGAGCGTCCGATCCCGACCCCACCACCGTGGTGGATGGACACCCAGGACGCGCCGGAAGCGGTGTTCACCAGCGCGTTCAGCAGCGGCCAGTCCGCGATCGCGTCCGAGCCGTCGGCCATGCCCTCGGTCTCCCGGTACGGGGAGGCCACCGAGCCACAGTCCAGATGGTCCCGACCGATCACGATCGGGGCCTTCAAGGTGCCGTCGGCGACCAGCTCGTTGAACCGCAGCCCGGCCTTATCCCGTTCCCCGTACCCGAGCCAACAGATGCGGGCCGGCAGCCCCTGGAACTTCACCTTCTCCCCGGCCATCCGCAGCCACCGGTCCAGCGGCTCGTTGTCCGGGAACAGCTCCCGCACCGCCTGGTCGGTGACCGCGATGTCGGCCGGGTCACCGGACAGCGCCACCCACCGGAACGGCCCCTTGCCCTGACAGAACAGGGGCCGGATGTAGGCCGGTACGAACCCGGGGAACGCGAACGCGCGATCGTAGCCGCCCAGCTTGGCCTCGCCCCGGATCGAGTTGCCGTAGTCGAACACCTCCGCGCCGGCGTCCATGAACCCGACCATCGCCGCCACGTGCTTGGCCATGCTGGCCCGAGCCCGGTCGGTGAACTCCTCCGGCTTGGCGGCGGCGTAGTCCGGCGCGTCGGCCAGGTCCACCCCCTCCGGCAGGTACGACAGCGGGTCGTGGGCGCTGGTCTGGTCGGTCACGATGTCGATCTCTACCCCGCGGCGCAGCAGCTCCGGGTAGACCGTGGCGGCGTTGCCCACCACCCCCACCGACAGAGGCCGGCGTTCCCGTTTGGCGGCGGTCGCCCGCGCCACCGCGTCATCCAGGTCGTCAGCGATTTCGTCCAAATAGCCGGTTTCCACCCGCCGCCGCAGCCGAGCCGGGTCCACGTCCACGATCAGGCAGACGCCACCGTTCATGGTCACCGCCAGCGGCTGCGCCCCGCCCATCCCGCCGCAGCCCGCGGTCAGGGTGAGGGTGCCGGTCAGGCTACCGCCGAATCGCTTGGTGGCCACCGCCGCGAACGTCTCGTACGTGCCCTGCAGGATCCCCTGGGTGCCGATGTAGATCCAGGAGCCGGCGGTCATCTGCCCGTACATGGTCAGGCCTAGCTGCTCCAGTCGACGAAACTCCGGCCAGGTCGCCCAATCACCGACCAGGTTGGAGTTGGCGATCAGCACCCGCGGCGCCCACTCGTGGGTACGCATCACCCCCACCGGCCGGCCGGAGACCACCAGCATGGTCTCGTCGTCGGCCAGGTCGGTCAGGGTGCGCTCCAGCGCCCGAAACGACGGCCAATCCCGCGCGGCCTTGCCCGTGCCGCCGTAGACCACCAGGTCTTCGGGGCGCTCGGCCACCTCCGGGTCCAGGTTGTTACGCAGCATCCGGAGTGCTGCCTCCTGCGGCCACCCACGCGCGGTGCGCACCGGGCCACGCGGTGCCCGGACCGGCTCAGCCATACCGAACCACCTCCTGAACCAACCCTAAGGTACGGGGCGGGGGTAGGCGCCATTCTCCGCGGCGGATGGCGGTGGGCATTGGACACTTTTACTCGCGGTGAGCGCCAGATCGTCAGCGAAAGTGTCCAACGCTCCCGGGCCGATGAGGCGGAGGCGGCCCTGGCACCCGCTAGAGGGTGGTTTCTTGGGGTAGGCCGAAGTAGTCGTGCCAGCGGGTGGAGGGCATGAACCGGGTGCCATCGGAGAGGGCGACGTAGACATCGTTGGTGGTGCCTTTGGTGAACACCACGATGTCGTCGCGGCCGTCGCCGTTGAAGTCCCCCACATACGGGAACTCTCCGGGGAGGCAGAACCAGTCGTGCCATTTGTCGGCGGTGCCCACAAAGCTGGTGCCGGTGGACACCGCCGCGTACACGTCCGCGTCCTGGTCGCAGGTGAAGGTGACGATGTCGGCCCGGCCGTCGCCGTTGATGTCCCCGACCCGCGGCTGCTCCCCGGGGCGGGCGAACCAGTCGTGCCACACCTGCGCCGGCCCGAACCGGGTGCCGTCCGACAGGGCTACCCATACCCGGTTGTGGCCGAAGGTGCCCTGGGTGAAGCTGATGATGTCGGCCAGGCCGTCGCCGTTGACGTCAGCCACCGCCGGATACTCCCCTGGGATGGAGAAGTGGTCGTGCCACTTCACCGCGGTGCCCACGAACCGGGTGCCGTCCGACAGCGCCACATACACCGGTGATTCCTGCCCGGCCTGGGTGAAGGTGATGATGTCGTCGCGGCCGTCGCCGTTGACGTCCCCGACGGCGGCTACCTCGGCACCGGGGGCGAACCAGTCGTGCCACTTCTGGGACGGTCCGAATCCGTTGCCGGTGGACAGGGCGACGTACACATCCGCCAGGTCCCCGTGGGTGAACGCCACGATGTCGTCGCGGCCGTCGCCGTTGAAGTCCCCGGTGAGCACGGTTTCCCCAGGGAGACCGAAGAAGTCGTGCCACTTCACCGCGGTGCCCACGAACCGGGTGCCATCGGACAGGGCGACGTACACGTCGTTGAGCTCCCCCAGCGTGAACGCCACGATGTCATCCCGACCATCCCCATCAAAATCCGTCGGCGAACCCGCCAAATACCGACCACCCGGCGGCAAGGTCGGTCCGCCGTTGACGAGGTCGAGGTAGTAGTGCCAGTCCCAGTGTGGCCCGGGGTCGGTGTGGTCGTTACCGGGGAGTTCGTTGTGCCCCTTGATGGTGTGCCGGTTCTTCGGCAACCCGTACTTGTCACACAGGTAGCGGGTCAGCGCCGCCGAGGAACGGTACATCGCGTCGGTGAACCACGCGGGGTTGTCGACATAACCCTCGTGCTCGATCCCGATCGAGTACGGGTTGGCCGAACGGGCGTGGTAGGCGGTGTCGCCCTCCCGGACCATCTGCGTGATCTCCCCGTCGTGGGAGCGGACGACGTAGTGTGCGCTCACTTGGGAGGCCGGGTTCTGGAACCAGCTGATGGTGCCGGCGTACGAGCCCTGGGTGACGTGGATGACGACCGTGGTGATCCGGGAGGTGCGGCCGGCGCGATAGTTGGCGGGGTGGGCGGCGATCCACCGGTTGCCGTACTCCGGCAGCGCAGCGACCCCGATCGGTCCACCTGTTGGCGTCGCCGGCCCGCTGGGGCGCACCGTCGCGTAACGGCCTAGCTCCGGCGGCACCCGTTGGGGTACGACCGTTACTCGCTGCCCGGTGCTGGTCCGGGCGGTGAAGCCGCGCTGCAGCAACTGGTAGACGTAGTCGGCGTAGAGGCGGGCCGTCTCGTCGCTGCTGGCGTGGGCGTAGCGGGCGACGACGGGGTACCAGGCCCCGGTACGGTCCCGGTCGGCCGCGCTTAGCCCCAGCTGGTCGGCGTACGACCGCAGTACCGCCGCGGCCCCGTGGATGTTCGCTTCCGGCCGGGTCTGGAGCTGTGCCACTGACAATCCGGTGAGGGCGGCGGCCTCATCCAGGGAACGGTTGGTCGGGTTGCTGGCCAGGTGCATCATCCCGAACCCGTTGGCCACGCTGGGGAGCCCGTCGTGCTGGTCCAACCGGCTCTCGCTGTAGCCGAGCGCCACCAACAGGTCTCGCGGTACGTCGTACCGGGCGGCGGCGGAAGCGAACGCGGCGTTCACGTCGTTGGGTTGAAGGGAGGGAGCGGCGTGGACGGTGGTGGGGGTTGCGCCGATCAGCACGGTGGCGAGCAGGAGGCTGAGTAGGCTGCGGCGTCGGTGACGAGGAGCGATACGGTCAGTCATGATTGCTCCTATCGGGTGCTTTCTCCGGGGAGGCAGCCACCGGCCATCTGCACCACCCGGGCGGCTGTGGTTCATGTGCGACTCGACCCACGGCCTCGAAACCGGCCAGCTTCGCGCCCTTGCCCCACCGCGTCGGCGCTGAGATGCGTCTACCCATGCTGCTCCTCATGCGGGACCGGCCAGTGGGGATGTATCGGCCATCATGAGATCGACATGTGTGGTGTGACGGGGAACATACCCCGCGGCAACTCCGGCGGTCAAGAACAAGATTCAACTCTTGACATTAATCGTTATCGCGTGATCCACTTCCCAGCGTCGTATTAGGTCAGTGCCGACGCGCTGCCCCGGCCCACCCGCAGGAGGCGCCATGCCTCACCGTCGACCGCGGCGCCGCATCCGCGCCCCTCGAATCCTGGCCGCTGCGATCGCGCTGGTGGGGATCACCGCCGCGCCCGCCGCCGCTACCGTGGCCACCCCGGAGGCCGCGGGATCCGGACCGGCCGCCGCTCCGCTGGCCGCCCCCAACTTCAAAGCACCGTTTCCGTGCGGCCAGCAATGGACGTACAGCCACCACAGCGCTGAAGTCCGCCAGGCACTGGACTTCGTCCGCACCGACGGGGGCCCCACCCGCGGCACCCCCCAGGTCGCCTCAGCGGCCGGGATCGCCTACCGATACGCCCAACCAGGCGGCGCCGGTAACTACATCGTCATCGATCACGGCGGCGGCTGGAGCACCTACTACTTCCACCTCGACGCCTACCTCGTGCCCGGCGGCAGCTACGTCGAACAAGGGCAGCCGATCGGCATCACCGGTAGCACCGGAAACTCCTCCGGACCCCATATCCACTACGAGCAGCTCTACCAAGGCGTCGGTCAACCCATCCGCATCAACGGCGTGTCGCTGGCGCCCTATCCGAGCCGCTACTACCAGCGGTATCTGGTGAGCGACAACTGCGGCGCCCCACCCCCTCCGCCACCACCGCCGGGTGGTCGGTATTTGGCGGGTTCGCCGACGGATTTTGATGGGGATGGTCGGGATGACATCGTGGCGTTCACGCTGGGGGAGCTCAACGACGTGTACGTCGCCCTGTCCGATGGCACCCGGTTCGTGGGCACCGCGGTGAAGTGGCACGACTTCTTCGGTCTCCCTGGGGAAACCGTGCTCACCGGGGACTTCAACGGCGACGGCCGCGACGACATCGTGGCGTTCACCCACGGGGACCTGGCGGATGTGTACGTCGCCCTGTCCACCGGCAACGGATTCGGACCGTCCCAGAAGTGGCACGACTGGTTCGCCCCCGGTGCCGAGGTAGCCGCCGTCGGGGACGTCAACGGCGACGGCCGCGACGACATCATCACCTTCACCCAGGCCGGGCAGGAATCACCGGTGTATGTGGCGCTGTCGGACGGCACCCGGTTCGTGGGCACCGCGGTGAAGTGGCACGACCACTTCTCCATCCCAGGGGAGTATCCGGCGGTGGCTGACGTCAACGGCGACGGCCTGGCCGACATCATCAGCTTCACCCAGGGCACCTTCGGCCACAACCGGGTATGGGTAGCCCTGTCGGACGGCACCCGGTTCGGGCCGGCGCAGGTGTGGCACGACTGGTTCGCCCGCCCCGGGGAGCAGCCGCGGGTCGGGGACATCAACGGCGACGGCCGGGCCGACATCGTCACCTTCACCTGCGACCAGGACGCGGACGTGTACGCGGCGGTGTCCACCGGCACCAGCTTTGTGGGCACCGCCGACAAATGGCACGACTGGTTCTGCCTCCCCGGAGAGTTCCCGTATGTGGGGGACTTCAACGGCGACGGCCGCGACGACATCGTGGTGTTCACCAAAGGCACCACCAACGATGTCTACGTCGCCCTCTCCGATGGCACCCGGTTCATGCCCTCCACCCGCTGGCACGACTACTTCGGCCTACCCCAAGAAACCACCCTCTGAAGGGGGCTGACATGGCAGCACGACGGCGGCTCGTACGCGTGGTGGTGGCGGCCCTGCTGGCCTCCCTCGCGCCGATGGTCAGCCCAGGGACACCCGCGGCCGCTGACCCCCCGGTACCGGTGGAGGCGGAGCAGCTGCTACCGCCGGTCTCCGCCACCGCACCGGTGGCGGCCCAAGCCAACTGTTGCGGGGTCAGCTGGTCGGCCGGGCAGCAGCTGTGGTTCCGCGCCACCCAGCCGGGCGACCAGGTCACGGTGACCCTACCGGCGGTCCCACCTGGACAGTACGACCTGGGAGCGGTACTGACCCAGGCCCCTGACTACGGCACGCTGCGGTTCGCCATCGACGGGGTGGCGATCGGGCAGCTCTTCGACGGCTACGCCGACCACGTCCGGCGGACCGGGGCGGTGCCGCTGGGGTCGGCCATGCTGTCCGGCACGCACCAGTTGACGGTGACCGTCACCGGGCGGAATCCGGCCTCGACCGGTTTCTTCGCCGGGCTGGACACCATCACCCTGCGCCGGGTCGGCCCCACCGTCGCGGTCAGCCACACGCCGTACGAGACGGTGGCGGCCACCCCGGTCGCCGGTGAGCTGGTGCGGGTGTACGACCCGAGCGTGGGGGAGACGGAGACCTGGTACTACAACGACCACTCGCTGATCCGGGACCCGAGCACCGGACTGTGGCACGTGTTCGCGATCACCCACGCCGAGCCGGCCGCTCCGCAGGACGAGCGGATGTTCGGTCACGCCACCGCACCGCACCCCACCGGTCCCTGGACCAAGCAGCCGCCGGCGCTGTGGGCCGATCCGGCCGCCGGGGAACACTGGATCTGGGCGCCGCACGTCATCCACCACGACGGCGTGTTCTACCTGTTCTACGCCGCCGGCAGCCCCGACTATCCGCGTTACCGGATGCACCTGGCCACCTCCACCGACCTGGTCACCTGGGTGCGCAGCCCGGCCAACCCGCTGTTCACCGACGGCTGGGAGGCGCGGGACCCGATGGTCACCCGGATCGACGACCAGTGGGTGATGTACTACACCGCCACCTCCGACCCCACCGGGGGCAACCACATCGTCGCCTACCGGACCAGCGACGACCTGCTCACCTGGAGCGCGCGCCGGGTCGCGTACACCTCCCCGCACGTCGGTCGGGCCGGTGGCCAGACCGAGTCACCGTTCGTGGTGAAACGCGGCGACTTCTACTACCTGTTCGTCTGCTGTGACGGCCTCGACTACGGCCAGGCGTACCGGCGCACCGCGGTGTACCGCAGCCCGGACCCGTTCCGCTTCGACCACGCGGAGCAGGTGACGGTGTTGGACGTGCACGCCGCCGAGGTGGTGGTCGACGGTCCAGACTGGTATCTCACCCACGCTGGGTGGGGCCAGGGTGGGCTGTGGCTGGCCCCGCTGGACTGGCCGTCCCAGGTGGTGGCGCGGGGGCGGATCGTCAGCACCGGCTTCCTGCGCGCCGACATCCGCACCTGGCCCCATGCCCGGATCGCGGCCATGGCGTTCGATCCGGCCGGTGCCGGGGCGTACCGGCCGGTCCTGGATTCTTCTCACCGGGGCACCATGCCCTACCTGGCGGTGGGCGGGTTCGACGTGACCGACCGGCCGGGGGCGCCGGCCCGAGTCGACGTCTCCCCGGACGGTTCCCGGATCCACCTGGTCGGCATCCCGTTCGGGGACGAGCCGGTCACCGTCGACTGGCTGCTGACGGTCGCCCCCCGCTGGACCGGGCCGGCGCTGCAGAGCGACCTGGTGTGGACGGTGGCCAACTGGCCCACCGCGCCGGTGTGGGAGGTCGCGTTCAATGTCGACACCGCCCTGCCGCTGATCGGGGATCCGAGCGTGGTGGCGCGCCCGACCGGGGACGTGCCGGGGATGCCGCCGTGGACGCTCGCCACCGACCCCCACGGCTCGGTGGTCACGGCCTACCGGACCGGGTCGGCGTGGCGGGCCGACAACACCTGGTACGACGCCGGTCATGCCATGGCCGCCTGGCAGCCGCTGTGGCGGGTCGGCGGCACCGGCTGGGCGCCGGGCCAGTATCCGGGCGGCACCTGGCGGATCACCGCCAGCACGGTGCCGCGAGATGTCGCGTTCGCCCACACCGTCCACACCGCGTTGCACGCGGTGCCGTGAGTGCTGCGGCCGGGTCGTCGCAGCGGTGGATCCAAGGAGGAACCATGACCAACCCCCCGGAGAAGCAGTCGTTGAGCCGCCGTCGGTTCCTGCTCGGGGCCGCAGGCGCGGTGGCTGGGGGAGCGCTCGGTAGCGCCCTGGCCACGACCGCCGCACACGCGGGTACGGAGGTGGGCGGGGCGGGTGCGGAGGCCGACGCCCCCGGCCTGAGCACCTCCGCCGCTCCTAGCGGTGCCACGATCCAGGCGTCGGACGGGTTCGGGCTGCGGATTGTGGACCGGAACGAAAACTGGGGGCGGCTGCAGTACTACCGGTTCGCCACCAGTGCGATCGGTTGGAACCCGGGGGTGAACGTGCTGCTGCCCGACGGGTACCACACCAGTGGCAAGCGTTACCCGGTGCTGTATCTGCTGCACGGTGGTGCCCAGGACTTCCGGCACTTCCACCTGCACGAGAACATCATCAACCTGACCGCCGGTCGGGAGATCATCGTGGTGATGCCGGACGCCGCCACCGGCTGGTACTGCAACCCGGTCCACAGTAACGTCGGCCCCCGGAACTGGGAGACCTTCCACATGGCCCAGTTGCTGCCGTGGATCGACGCGAACTTCCGCACCTTCCCCGAGTACCACGGCCGGGCGATAGCCGGGTTCTCGATGGGTGGGTTCGGGGCGTTGAAGTACACCGCGAAGTACTACGGCCACTTCTGTTCGGTGAGTTCCCACTCCGGCCCGGCCAGCCTGCGGCGCGACTTCGGCATCGTGGTGCACTGGGCCAACATCACCTCGGCGGTGATGGAGCTGGGCGGTGGGACCGTCTATGGTGCACCGTTCTGGGACGAGGCGCGGGTGAGCGCCGACAACCCGATGGAGCGGATCGAAAGCTTCCGGCATAAGCGGATTTTCCTGGTAGCCGGTACCTCGCCCGACCCGTGGAACTGGTTCGACCAGGCCAACGAGTCCCAGGTGCTGGCCGGGCAGCGGGAGTTCCGGGCGGCGCTCGCCCACGCCGGCATCCCGCACGTGGGGCACGAGCGCCCCGGCGGCCACTTCTTCCGCCACGACATGTTCATCGAGGACCTCAACGGCATGCTGGCGCACCTGCGCCGGGCCGGCTGACGTCGATGGCGGCGAGGGGAGCAGATCGACGTGTGATAAAACCTTGCGAATGAGCGCAGTGACTCGCCTGCGCCGGTCCGTGGCCCGGACCCGGCTGGCTCCCCTCGCCGCCTTCCCCAAACGCGCCGCCCGGGTGGCCCGGCACGACGCCCGGGTGCTGAAGACATCGTTACGGTGGCTGTTCACCTCCCGGGAGCACCACAACTACACGTACGACCTCACCAAGCTCAACCGCGACCACCTGGCCTGGTACGTGGCGCACGTGTGCGACGTGCCGGTCGGGCAGGTGCGGGACTGGTTCGCCGAGCTGGAGGGCGACCAGGCGCTGCGCCGGCACATCCAGACCGCCACCGCCGCCTCCGACCGGCGCGGGCTGGCCGACCGCCAGGTCCGGTACGGGCGGCGGCTCGGCTGGTACGCGATGGTGCGGGCCCGGAAACCCGCCCACGTGGTGGAGACCGGCACCGACAAGGGACTGGGTAGCTGTGTGCTGGCCGCGGCCCTGCTGCGCAACGCCGCGGAAGGTGCGCCGGGGCGGCTGACCAGCGTCGACATCAACCCGGAGGCCGGTTACCTGATCCGGGACGCGCGGCCGTGGTCGGACGTGGTGGACCTGGTGGTGGGGGATTCCCTGGCCACCCTGCGCGGGCTGGACCGCCCGGTCGACCTGTTCCTGCACGACAGCGACCACTCGGCCGCGCATGAACGAGCCGAGTTGGCGGCGGTGACCGACCGGCTGGCGCCGGGGGCGTTGCTGCTGACCGACAACGTGACCGTCACCCGGGTGCTGTCGAAGTACGCCGAGCGCACCGGCCGGCGGTTCCTGGCGTTCACGGAACGCCCCGCGCGGCACTGGTACCCCGGGGACGGGATCGGCGCCGCTTGGTGAGGCTGGCGGTCGCCGGGGTGATGGGTGCGGGAGGGGGGAATCGAACCCCCACGCCCGAAGGCACAGGTTCCTAAGACCTGCGCGTCTGCCTGTTCCGCCACTCCCGCGGGCGCGCATTGCAGTCTAGTGCACCCGCCGTACCCGCCCGAAGTGTGTGCGGTCATAGCGCGCCCGGGGGACATCTGGGCTGGGTCAGG
Source organism: uncultured Actinomycetota bacterium (assembly GCA_963809545.1). Classification (GTDB taxonomy): domain Bacteria; phylum Actinomycetota; class Actinomycetes; order Mycobacteriales; family Micromonosporaceae; genus Natronosporangium. The sequence continues at coordinate 1,576,537 of CAWEKD010000005.1, forward strand.
CTGTCACCGTGACCGCCCGTGGCGTGGCATCGGGATCTTGGCGAGGGCTACCCGGACACCAGTGTTACGGAATGCCCTGAATATCCGGTATAGCGCTACCCTCGGTGTTGTCCGCGAGCAGCTGCCAGGACACCCAACCCTGGTTGAAGAGGTGGGACAGGGCGCTCGAGCTAGTCATCCGCTTGACACAGAGCAACTGCTTGGCAGGCGTCAGCAGATCGCAGATCTCCACCTTCTGGCCGGGGCGTTCGATCATGAAGTGCCGACGGTCGAGGACCTTCCACCCACGGCACGCGAGACTGTCGTTGTAGTGCCTTTCTTCCGGATACTGATTGAGGTCCCACTCCGGCAGATCAAGTTCGGCGGTGCAATCGGGGATCGCGGTGATCCCCCGCTGCAGTTCAGCCAGGAAACCGGTGTCAACCTGGTACCAGTCGCCTGCCGCTGCGATGTACGCTTGCCCGTCCAAGACGGTTTCCGTGACGACATAGTGTCGGAGCCGGAGCCTGCGGCCGACAGCCTCACCGGAGGCGTCGTAGGCAGCAACACGCAGCTCGAGGGGATCCTTGACCGACCAGTCGGCGATGACTGAGGCAACGGACTCGGCGGTCAATTCCGGTAGTTCCTGGCTCACCCTCTTTCCCTGGCAAAGCACGTAGTGGTTGATGGTGATCGGTTCTCCCACGTCCGGCGGGGCGAAGGCGATCTGGTGCGAGCCTTCCCTAAGGAGCCGGTCCACCTCCCCGTTCAGCCGGAGCTGTACGGGCTCATTGCGGATCGGATGGTAGTAGTCCAGGAAGTCGTAGTCCTGTTTGTAGGCATCTGATTCGTCCAGTTGGATGATCTGATCCAGCTTCTCGCCTAGCTGGGCCAGGCTGAAGTGGCTGATCTTCAAACGCAGACTGTCGCTGCCGGCAGCAGATCCGGCCAAGTTAGGGGAGGGGATTCCCTCCAACTGACGGACAAGGGTGTTGATCGGCTCGATCCCAAGTTCATACAGCGGGCCGGCGGTCGGCATGGCGGTGTAGCGACTCAGGTGACGACCCCCCAGGGTGCGGGTTTCCACACTCCTGACCCGGTCAGCAGAGACGGCATTGGCGACGACTCGGAGTCCGAACCGGGGATCTACCCAGGAGCGTTCGATCGCCTGCCAGCCCCGCCCGTAGGCGAGGATGAACCGGTACCCTCGATATGAAATCAGCAACAGGGCGGCGCTGTGGCTGTTGACCAGGCGGCGCGGAAGCAGTTGGGCAATGCTGGTGCGCGGGATCGTCCAGTGCGACGATCGCATCGTTGACCAACCGCTCAGCGGTGTCGGGTTCGCGGTACCGGACACAGAGGATGGTGGTGTCCACCAGCTCAGTGATCTGGGCACAGGTGGGGCAGGCCGCCTGTCGGCGGGCGCACCGGTCGAGATCGGCCAGCCGGCCAACGGTCGGTGCTGAGAGCTCAGCGGCGAGCGTGGCGAGGTCGGCGGCGTACATGTCAGCGCTCCTCCTGCAAGATCATGTTCAGGCCGTCGTCGGGGTGGTACGTCCACGACGCGCTGATTCCGTCCCAGCTCGCGTGCTGTCGTCCGTCCAGCGCACGGGTGCCGTCGATCTGGGAGATGACCGCGTCCGGCACGTCTAGTTCTGCGAGAATGCACGCGACCTGAGTGATGCTGGCGCCGCTACGTTCCTCGGCACCTGCCCCGGTGATGATCAGTGACGTCCCGCCGTCTCCGAGCCTGATGAAGGAGCTGTGAGGCGCACACGTCTCCTTGGCACTCTCCAAACGGGTCGCTGAGTTGAGGGACCGGGTCACGCCGTATGCGATCGCGATCAGCACCAGCAGGGCAGCGGCTACGCCACCAAGGGTGAGGAGCAGAGCAGGGCGCTGCCATAGCGACACCGGTCGGCCTGGTGGAACTTGATGGGGTAGGAGCGCCCCGGCCGGGGGCTCTGCTGCTGCCTGATCGGACTGCTCCACCGGAGCATCGGGGGTGTGGGGGTAGTGGGGATCGGTGGTCATCGGGCACCTCCGTTCAGTTCCGGGTCCAGACACAGTCGCCGGTGAACTTGATTCCGACATCCGAGCTGCTGATCTCCACCCGGCCGCGGGAGCCCGGCTCGATCAGGTCATTGGCGAGCACCTCGTCCAGTTCCCCGGAGAAGCCGGACAGGCGGGCCCAGTAGCAGTAGTCGAAGGATCCGTCCGGTGCGGTGGTCACGTACGTGCCGGGGGCGATCTCGTCCCCGACCCGCCAGACTCCAGGGCCGACCTCGTCGCCGACGTTGACCGGCTCCGATTCGGACTCCTCCACCCAGCGGCAGGGGCCGGTGAACTCCACTCCGGTGTCGCTGTCGGAGATGGTCACGCGCCCGCGGGCGCCGCTGTCGAGGTTGTCGTTGGCGATGATGTCGTCGAAGCTGCCGGAGAAGCCGGACAGGCGGGCCCAGTAGCAGTAGTCGAGCGCCCCGTCCGGGGCCACGGTCACGTACGTACCGGGCGGGATCTCGGTGCCGACCTCCCAGACCCCGGCGCCGAAGCCGACCGGCTCCGGTTCGGGCTCCGGCTCCTCTTCCCGTGCGACGTCGGAGGCGTCGCTGGTCTCGGACGGCTGGGAGCTGTTCCGGTCGTCGGTGCCTTGTGCCGGACGGTCAGCGGCTTGCTCCGGATCGGCGTTGTCGGAGCTGAGCGCGACCACCGCGACGCCGCCGACGCAGCACAGGAACAACACCACCGCACCGGCGATCAGCGGGATCAACCAGCGGTGAGTGGTGCGTGGCGGGTTCGTCGGCGCCGGCATGCCCGGTGGTGGGGTGGGTGGGGTGGGTACGGTCATGGGAACTCCTTTTACAGAATTGATCAGCTGTGAACCGGGCTTTCCAGGTTCACGCAGCGTCTACTTCAGCACTGCGACTCTGGTCCAGGCAAGTGGAAAGCGCTCAGTCTCACTGAGAACTTGGGCTAGCAGCAGCCACACTTACCTCAAATGTCGCCGCTACCTGGCCTTAGGCCACACTGGCCAGGACAGGGAGAGGTGTGTGGCAGCCGGCGCACTGATGCCATGCCGGAGATCGCGGGCTGGATGGGGCGGAACTGCCGGTGGACACCAACTGGCGCCGGCGCCACCCGACTTCCCGGCTCCGGTGGTCACTGACCGCCAGAGCCCACTATTCGATGCTGGGCAGGTGGTGGACTGGCTGGTCAGCACCGGCCGCAAGCACCTGCCGGAACTGACAGTGGAGTTGCGGCTGCACTTGCTCACCGCCCCTGGCGGACAGCGCGCCCCGATGCCACCGACCACGATGCTGGCCGCGGTCACCGCCCTGATCTGCCTGCGCTACCTGGACGATGAGCCACTCGCCCCACTCGGTGACACCTTGTGGCGGGTGGTGGCCGCACCGCGGGACCGGGTGACCAAGGTGGACCAGGATGACCAGCTGCTGCGAGCAGAGATCGAGGCGCTCGGCCCAGAGCAGGGGGTGCTGGCGGCCCGTCGCCGGTTCGGTGGCGCCGAGCTGCATCCGGACGGTTACCGCTCTGCTGGCGGCGTTGCTGGCCGGCCTGTCCGGCGTCCGTGAACACGCCGAGTGGTACGGCCCGGTCCGGGCCCGATTGTTGCGGTGGCGGTTGGTGGTCCGGGGGTTACCGGACGCGGAGCTGATGGTGGCTGCCGGTCCCGACCTGCCTGATCCGACCACCGATCCGGATGTGTTGATCACTCGGCTGCCGTACGTGTCGAAGGAGCAGTCCGGCCGGGAGGAGCAGTTGGCGACCCTTGCCCGGCTCACCAGGGAGCTGGCGCCGGGGCGGACTGCGGTGGTGCTCGGCCCGACCGACCTGTTGACCGGGGCGCTGCCCCCGTACCGTCCGGCGTTCCGGATCCGGAAGCAGCTGCTGGCCGATCGGCCCCTGACTGAGGTGGTCAACGACCTGTGCTGGATGTGACCACCTGGCGTCGGGAGGGCTACCTGCCGGACCAGCAAGCCGGGCGAGGTAGATAAGCGCAGCGGGGTAGTACGCGGGATTGAGGACTGCACGCGCCGCGATCGAGTTCATGCCCATTCTTATTCACAAGTGAATAAGCCACTCCAGTTCGAGCGGGAAGCCATTTGGTCAGCGCGAGGCAGAACCTACCGAGTGTGCTACCGGATCAACGGAACATCCGTGAAATGATCACCCTGTGCATAGAACACCAGTAGGACATCTACCGTCACAGGCTTGATGATGTTCCATCGCTCACTGCTCAACGACCACAATTCGTTATGTTGATCCTTACTGGATCAGTCCTGGCTGCGACGAGGTAGTTCCTTACTCACCTCGTGGAGCGCGTCCCGTAGTTCCGTTACCGGTCGCCCGCGGGGAGCACGGCGCTGCAGCTCCCGGTCGACCTCGCCGGCGACCATCAGCAGGCTGGGAAGCGAACGCCGCCGGGCCTGGAACGCGGTCAGCGCGATTGTCACAGCGTCGTCCCACGCACCGGCCCTCGCCGCAACGGTGCTCAAAGTGAGCCGGGCTTCCGCCATGCGCATCGGCGCACACTCGCTGCCGTCTGGGGCGGTTCCCAGGATCAGGACCTGCTCGGCATGGTGGCGGGCCCGCTCGTCGTCTCCGACGAGTCGATAGGCGTCCATCGCGTAGAAGTCCCACTTGTCCGGGTCCACCTGGAAGTGATGTTCTGGCCGGTGCGGGCGGGGAAACCGGTCGAGCAACCACCGACCCCGCTCCAAGGTGCGGTGCACCTGGTTCCGGTCACCGATCCGGGCCCACGCCTTGGCTTCCTGCGCCACCAGTTGCACCGCCGCCAAGTGTTTCCCTAGTAGCTGCTGGCCGGCCTGGGCGGCGGTGAGGACGTCCCGGTAGCAGCCTTGGGTGAGGGTGAACCAGGCAGCCATCTCCCATGCCCATCCACCGATCTCATGGTTGCCGGCTTCCGCAGCGAGTTGGGCAGCGGCCCGGCGGGTGGCTTCGGCCGGCTGCCGCATCCCTAGGTCGTACTCCAGGCATCCGATCAGTAACGCCAACCAGCCGGCGACGGTCAACAGCTCGGCGTGCGCCCGTAGCCCCACCGGTCGTCGCAGCAGGGCGCCGACCTTGCGCAGCCAGCGCTGTCCTTCGGCACGTAACGCAGAGGCGTCCTGCCAGCGGTAGGCGCAGCACAGGTCCTCCACCGTCGCGTGTAGCGATTCGATGGTGTGAGGGGAAACATCACCGAGCCGTAACCGCTCGACCAGCTCCGCGGTTGCTGGATCGCTCCGGTGCGGCAGCGCGGACAGTTCGCCGTTGGTGCCCAGCACCTCATCCAGACGCGCCACCATTTGCGGGGAGGGAGCTTTACGTCCGTGTTCCAGTTCGTGGATGTGCACGTGGGAGCACGGCACCTTGGCGGCCAAGCCACGCAGTGACAGGCCGGCCTGCTGCCGTAGCTGACGCAATCGGCTGGCGAAGAGCGGATTGACAGTGTCCATTGGTGCCCCATGGAAAGCAGGGTGATCTTAATACTGGACAGGTAAGGGCCCTGGTGTTCGCCAGGCTAGCGGACATGCGCGGTATGAGGCATGTTCTCATTCGATCACCAGATCAGGCGCTGTTGTTAGCTAACGCTTTCGCCCATTTCTACATATGGTGCTCAAGGAGCTCATGGCGTACGAGTCATTCCACTCGGCAGCCATCTCTGGAGGTGATTCACAGATGGATACGGCTGCTCCCTGCTTCATGGAGGACGACCTGATCGCCCCGGTGAGCGCCCGGTTCTCGCTGGCCACCGCATACGAGGATCTACCTTTCAGTGAAGAGGCACCCAGCGGCCCCGGCACAAGGCCGTTCGTGCTGCGGATCGCGGGGATGCCCGCTCCTCGGCGCCGTAGCGTGTTGCCGAAGTCCCGATACTGTCCGGAGCGGCAACTCGCAGTCACCGATGACGAATGGGCACGCCCGATCTACCCCATGGGCTTCGAACGGACCACCGTCGGTTCCAAGGATGGTCAAGGTAACCCTATGGAGGACTGGAAGCCGGATCTGTAGCCGGAGCTGGCATGACGGTCCTAGTGCTCAGTCCCGAGATGGACCTCACCGTCGACCGGGTGATCGCGGATCTCCTGGAAAGAGGACGACTGTGATCGAGTGGAAACCGCGTGCGGAGGCACTGGCGGCGGAGTTGAGCGAGGTCGGGGCGGTGCGGGACCCGGCCTGGTGGGCGGCGTTCGCCGCCACCCCGCGGCACGTGTTCGTGCCCCCGGTTCTATGCCCGGGACCAGTACGGCCAGCCGCGGACCCTGGTCACCGGAGACGACCCGGCCCAGCGGGAGACCTGGCTGGCGTCGGTCTACCGTGACGAGGTGCTGGTGACCCACTACCAGGTCATCGACGGTGCGACGATGCCGGACGGACAGGAGGTCCGGGTGGCGACCAGTTCGGCGTCGATGCCGAGGGTCGTGGCCATCATGCTGGATCGGTTGCAGGTGCGAGACGGGCACCGGGTGTTGGAGATCGGCGCCGGCACCGGGTACCACGCCGCGTTGCTGTGTGCCCGACTCGGTGATGCGCAGGTCACCAGTATCGAAGTGGACGAAGCGGTCGCGGCCGAGGCGGCCCGGCATCTGGCGGCCGCCGGCCACCGGCCCGCGCTGGTGGTGGGGGACGGGGCGGCGGGACATCCTGCTCAGGCCCCGTACGACCGGATCATCGCCACCTGCGCGGTCAGGCGCATCCCCACCGCCTGGATCGACCAACTCGCCGCCGACGGGGTGATCGTGGCCCCGTTGACCCTCAACGGTGGGCTGGCGATCCTGCGGAAGACCGGGCCCGGGCAGGTGGCGGGCCGACTGGACGCGGAGCAGGCGCACTTCATGACCATGCGTCCGGCCGACCCGGCGCCCGGGGAGGAGCCGGTGGCCGCTATCCCCAGGTTCGACGGGCCGGTGTGGCAGGATGCCGCCCGACTGTGGGACAGCGTGGAGGCCGCCTGGCAGAGCTGGCAGCGGTACGGCCAGCCGGAGCGTACCCGGATCGGCATCACCGCCCGCGGCGATGGTGAACAGTTCGCCTGGCTGGACGACCCCGACGGTCCACTGCGGTGGCCGCTGCCCTACCGGTAACCGCCACCGGGGCGAGGGTGTCACCGCCTGTGGTCCGCCGCCACTGTGCGGTGACGGTCACTGCGGTGGGGTCCAGGCTTGGAGCCAGGCGAGTTGCCGGCGCAGCGCGGAGGTGGGCGTCAGTCTGATGAGGAGGTCCCGGAGCCGGCTGGCGGGGCGTCCTCGGACGTGGGCGAGTTGCCCGATCAGGCGGGAGCGGTGGGCGATGCGTTGCGTGCGGGGCCGGCGCAGCGCGTCGTATCGCGCCAGGGCATCCTCGAGCTCGCGTTCGGGCACGGTGGTCTGCCGCGCCAGCGGTGCGAGCAGCGCGGTGAGGGTCGCGGCGTCCTCCATGGCCTGGCCGCCGCCTTGCCCGAGGTTGGGGGTCATGGCGTGGGCGGCGTCGCCGAGCAGCACCAGCCGGCCGCGGTAGAAGGTGCGGAGCCGCCCGGCGAGCTCCTCGATCGGCAACCGGCTGATGCGCTCGGCCGAGGTGGCCTCGATCAGGGTCGGGATCGGATCGTGCCAGTGCCCGAACCGCTCCTGTAGGACCGCTTTCTCGTCGGCGAACTTCTGGTCCGCCGGCATCGTCGCCACCGCGAACCAGTAGACGCGTCCGTCGGCGAGCGGCGCCACCCCGAACCGGTGCCCGACTCCCCAGGTCTCTCCCGCTTCCCCATGCAGGTCGACCGGGGTGTCGGTGATGCCGCGCCACGCGGAGTAGCCGGCGTACCTGACGCCCGGGTCGTCCGGCCAGGTGCGGCGGGTCGCACTCCGCAACCCGTCGGCCGCGATGACGACGTCGTACCGGGCGGTGCGCTGCTCGCCCGAGGGGGAGATGCTCGTCACGCTGCCGTCGGGGCGGGGATCGACGACCCGGTGTCCGCCGTGGATGGTTCCTTCCGCGAGGGCCGAGACCAGCAGGCGGTGCAGGTCGGTGCGGTCCACCACCCGGAGCTGAGCCACGGCCTCTTGGGGGAAGGTGGCGAGCCAGGACCCGTCCGGTCGCCGCTGGCCGGCGCGCAACGTGCCCGCTTTCGCGGACGTGAAGCGGCGGAACTCGGCCCCGACTCCCAGCGCGTCCAGGGCGCGCAGCCCGTTACCGAAGATCGACAGTCCCGATCCACCGGGGCGAAGGTCCGCGGCCTGCTCGTACACCACCACGTCGGCCCCGGCCCGCTGCAGCCCGATCGCCGCGCACAGTCCCCCGATACCGGAGCCGATGATCCCTACCCGCACGATGCCCCTTTTGTTGCCCCTGGCTGTCCCGTCCTTCGTAGATTTTTCCAGGAGTGCGGATCGGTGGTGTCGGCTATGGCGCTGAGGTGTGCGCGAGCGGCTCCGCCTGAGACCAGATCGCCTCGAAAGTGATCTTGAGGGCGGCGGCGAGGGCGCGGTGGTGGACCACGATGGTGGTGACCGATTCACCGCCCGCGACCGGGTCCGGCAGGTTGAACGCGACCGATTTTTCGTCCACGACCGTGAGTTTCATGGGGAGATGGCGGGCGAGCCGGACCTGTTCACCGAGGCGGGCGTACGTCTGGACCACGCGCGCCATCTGGGGATCGTCGAGGAGGGAGCGTTCGTAGATGGCGCGGGTGGCGATCGCCGACGGTGGGACCGGGTCCTCCGGTGCCGGTGGCGCCAGGTAGGGCGGGCAGACGATCGCCAGGACCTCGTGCTCCGCTTTGGCCCACAGTTGGCTGATCCGCTGGACCGCGTGGGCCGGATCCCGCAGCACCTCCACATAGTCCAAGGGTTCGCCCCGGTGCTGGCCTTGGAGGAAACGGGGCTGCAGGTCGGTGGCGAGTTTGGTCGCGCGGGCGGTGAGGCGGTCGAGTTCTTGCCGCCGCACCGCCAGCAGGCTGTCGAAGACCTGGTCGGGCGGCTTCGCCCGGTAACGCAGGCCGGCCCCGCCCGGTACGGTCGCGACGAAGCCGCGTTCGGCCAGCGAAGCGAGCACGTCGTAGCTGCGGGGTCGGGGGATGCGCCCTAATCTGGCGATTTCGGCCGGGGTGGCGTCGCCGCGGCCGATGAGCGCCAGGTAACCCCGGGCTTCGTACTGTGTCAGTCCCAGCTCGACCAGCTGGCTGACCGTCGCCTCGTCCACATCCATCAGAATACTGTCACTATTGACAGTGGTAACAGGCCGCCGTTAGGGTCCCTCGAAGTTAGAACAGGCCCTGAGTGGAAGGTCCCACCGATGTCGTCGACTAGACCACCCCGAGCGCGGATCGGCCGGTCAGCCGCCGTGCTGCTCGGTGTCGTACCGGTGAGCGTCGCGTTACTGGCGGCACCGAGCGCTGCCGCGAACCGCTCCGAGCCGGTCAGCAGCGCGTACACCATGGAGCTGCAGGCGCGCACCAACCTCCTCGTCAACGACGAGGGCTACAACCTGCCGCCCGGATCGGCGTTCAACAGCATTTCGCCCCACATCAACAACGCGGGCCAGGTGACGTTCCGGGTCCAGCACGTCGCCGACCCCAACCCCGCCACCGGCCGCCCCGGGGTCTGGCTCGGCGGCCACGGGGAGGGAGACATCGTCTACACCGGAGAAACCGACTGGTCGATCCCGGTGGATCCCATCCTCAACGACCACGGCGACATCGTGTTCGCGCTGGCGCCCAGCATCATGGAAAGCCACCTGTACGTCTATGACGCGGCGTCGGGAACCGGTCGCCAGGTCAACACGGCGCCGGTGCTGCCGAACTCGTACGCCAGTCCCGGGATCGACAACGACGGCAACCTCGGCTTCCAGGCCAGCTTCAGCGGCGGTCGGGCCTTCGCCGGCTTCCGAGACGGCGCCGGCATCTTCTATGTCACCGACTCGGGTCTGGACGCCAGCAGCCCGTACACCTACCTCTACACCCCGGCCTACAACAACGCCGGTCAGATCGCCGGCAAGGTGTCGACCTCGTCGGACATGACCACCGAACAGGAGATCCGGCTGTTCGAGCCGGACGGGACCTCCCGACTGCTGCTGGCGAACCAGGCCGTGGACCCCTCGTCCCCCTATGAAGCCTTCGACAACAGCGTCGGACTCAACGACCATGGGGTGATCGCCGTGGTGGCCCGCCGCGCCTCGGACAAGCAGCGGGTGGTCGTGCGTAGCGACGGTACGACCATCACGGAGATCGCCGCGGTGGACCCGAGCGGCACCATCCGCGACATCGAGTTCTTCCGGCCGGACATCAACAACCAGGGAGAGGTGGTGTTCCGCGCGGTGGACGCCCTCGGCCAGGCCATCTACGTCGGTGACGGCAGCAGCCTGGTCCGCGTCGCCGGCAAGGGGGACGTGGTCGACACGGACCTGGGGGCCGGCCAGCTCGGCCAGCACGACACCAGCCCGGTGTTCGGCGGCAGTCCGGCCATCAACGACCACGGCGACGTCGTGTTCACCGCGGGCCTCCACCCGAAGGGGGATCACCTCGTCGAATGGGGCACCGGGGTGTTCGTGGCGTACCGCGCGGACACCGGTGAGCCGGGCGGGGTGAGTGAGGAGATCATCGCGACCGTGCCGGAGCGGGGTGACGAAGGCTCGCTGATCATCTCGGTGGACCCGGACGACCGGACGGTGCGGCTGCCGGAGATGGTGGCGGCCGGGGACCGGTTCACCACCAGCGGTCAACTGCGGCCGGTGTGGGTGACCGACACCCGGACCGCGAACCCGGGGTGGGACGTGACCGCGCAGGTGTCGGACTTCACCTCGGACAGTGCGACGTTCTCCGGCGGGTTCCTCGGCTGGACCCCCACGGTCGGGGCGGTCTCCGATGGCCAGGTCGTCACCCCGGGAGAGCCGGTCGCGCCGGGCTTCCCCACCGGTGACGGATTGGCGGTGCCGCGGACCCTGGCCTTCGCCGACGCCGGCGCGGGGCTCGGCACCGCGGAACTGGGCGCCGACCTCGACCTGCAGATCCCGCTGGACACGCCCGCGGGCGAGTACACCGCGGTGCTCACGATCACGGTGATCTGATGGGTTTCCCACTGCGGATGGTGCTGGGGGCGCTGGGCGCGGCCGCTGTGGTGGCGGCCGGCCTGGCGCCGCCGGCACCGCCGGTCACCACCACGGCCACCCTGGCCGCCGCGAGCACCCAGACCTGGTCGGTGCAGCCCGCCACCGCCGAGGGGGCCGACGGGCGAGTCAGCTGGAATTTTGCGATCGCGCCCGGCGAATCCATCACCGACTTCGCCCAGGTGAACAACTTCAGCGACCAGCCGTTGACCGTCCAGGTCTATTCGCACGATGCGGTCAACACCCCCGAGGGCGCGTTCACCTTGCAGCCGGCGGACGCCGAGCCGGCAGAGGTGGGGGCGTGGATCGGGCTGAGCGAACAGGTCACGATCGCCCCCGGCGACCATGCGATCATCCCGTTCACCCTCACGGTGCCGGTGGACACCCCACCCGGGGACTACGCGGGCGGGGTCGTCGCCTCGGTCATGACCACCGCCACCGACGCCCACGGGCAGCAGATGGTGGTCGACAACCGGGTCGGGGCCCGGGTGTATCTACGGGTGGCCGGCGAACTCACACCGCAACTAGCAGTCGTCGCGGGTGAGGCCAGGTACGACCGGTCCTGGATCCCCTTCTCCGGCGGTACCGTGACCGCCACCTTCGAGGTACGTAACTCGGGCAACGTACGCCTGTCCGGCGAGCAGGCGGTCGCCGGACACGGGCTGTTCGGACTGGGGAAGCACACGATGGTCCCGGGTGATCTCCCCGAGATCCTGCCCGGGCAGTCCATCGTCGTCACGGTCCAGCTCGAGGGGGTGGCGCCGCTGGTCTGGGTGACCGAAAAGCTGGTGATTCATCCCCAGTCGCCGCAGGCCGAGGTCGAGGCGGCGCCGGCGAGCGCGACCGTGTCCATGTGGGCGATGCCGTGGCCGGAGCTGATCACCCTCGCCCTGCTGGGGTTCGGCGGCTGGGGGGCGTGGTGGCAGCGTCAGCGCCGGCAGCGCCGTACCGAGGCGATGCTGGCGGAGGCGGTCGCCAAGGCTCGGGAGGAAGTCCGCCGGGAGCTGCAGCAGGAGCGTGGGAAAGCGGGGAAGTAGCGGTCTCCCCGGGAAGCCAGCCCTGGTCGCACCGGCCCGGGTCAGTCGAGGCCGAGGTCGCGCCGCAGCTTGGCCACGTGCCCGGTGGCGCGGACGTTGTAGAAGGCCCGCGCGATCCGCCCCTCCTCGTCGATGACGAACGTCGACCGGATCACCCCGGTGACCACCCGGCCGTAGTTCTTTTTCTCTCCCCAGGCCCCGTACGCGGTCAGCACCTTCTTCTCCGGATCCGACAGCAGCGGGAAGGTGAGCTGGTCCCGTTCCCGGAATTTCGCCAGCTTCTCCGGGGTGTCGGGGGAGAGGCCGACCACCTCGTACCCCGCCGCCTGCAGCGACGCCAGCGAGTCGCGGAAGTCGCACGCCTGCGTGGTGCAGCCCGGGGTCATCGCCGCGGGGTAGGCGTACAGGATCACCTTCCGGCCGCGGAGGTCGGCCAGGGACAGCGAGCTGCCGGAGTCGGTGGTCAACGTGAAGTCGGGCGCGGGGTCGCCCGGCTGCAGGCGGATGTTGGTCATACCACCCACGGTACGCCGTGGGGTGGACATACCGCCGACGGCCACCCGGCGCGCCGGACCGGCCGACGGGCAGGTGGGGAATGCGACAGTCGGGAACCAGCCGGTCCCGTCGTACGACTGTAGGGGCATCATGGCCGCCATGACCTCTCCCGCCCGAATCGCGCGGGCGGTGGTGACGGGTGCGCTGGTGGGGCTGTTCCTGCTGCTCGGCCTCGCGCCCGCCCCCGCCGCCGCGCACGCCAACCTGCTCGACACCAACCCCGCCAACGGGACCATCCTCAACGAGATGCCGGACCAGGTGGTGTTGACGTTCTCCGAACCGGTCCGGTTGATCCCGGGGCGGATCGTGGTGGTCGCACCGGATGGGGAGCTGGTGGAGACCGGGGAGATCACCGCGGACGGTCCCACGGTCACCATCCCGATCAAGGGTGGTGGCGCCCGCGGCACCTACCTGGTCAGCTATCGGGTGATCTCTCAGGACAGCCATCCGGTCGGTAACTCGATCACGTTCTCCGTGGGGGCGCCGTCCGAGGTGCCGGAACTCACCTACGGCCAGGCGGAGGGTGACCCGGTGGTCGCGGCCGCGGTCAGCGCCAACCGCTATCTCGGCTACGGCGGACTGGTGCTGCTGGTCGGGCCGGTGCTGATGTTGATCCGCATGTGGCCGCAACGGCTGTCCCGGCAAGGGATGGTCCGCCTGGCCTGGATCGGGTTCGGTCTGGTGACCGTCAGTAGCGTGCTCGCGGTCTGGCTGCAGGCGCCCTACAGCAGCGGTGATTCGCTGAGCGACGTGGACCTCGACGGGTTGCAGCAGGTGCTGGGCAGCCCGTTCGGGATCGCCCACGTGGTCCGGATCGGGGTGCTGATCGCGTTGGGGCTGGTGTTGCGGCCGGTGCTGTCCGGGCAGGGCACCCGCTCGGACGTGCTGCTGGTCGGCCTGCTCGGGATCGCCGGTCTGGCCACGTGGCCGTTCGCCGGGCATCCGATCGCCGCCCCGATTCCACCGTTGGCCATCCTCGCGGACGGCATCCACCTCACCGCCATGGCGGTCTGGGCGGGCGGACTGGTGGTGCTGGTCGGCTTCCTGCTGCGGCACGCCACCGGCCGGGAACTGGCCGCGATCCTGCCGGAGTGGTCCCGGTGGGCCACCGGCCTGGTGGGGGCGCTGGCGCTGACCGGGGTGGTGATGGCGGTGGCCGAGATTCGGCCACTGGAGGCGTTGTGGGAGACCACGTACGGCCGGTTGCTGCTGGCCAAGCTCGGGCTGGTGGCGGTGGTGCTGATGGTGGCCGCCGGCAGCCGCAACCTGGTCCAGCGCCGTCTGGCCCCCCACCGGCCTCGGACCGCCCGGTGGCTGGTGGGGATCGAGACGGTGCTGCTGGCCGGCGTGCTCGCAGTGACCTCGGTGCTGGTGCAGACCACCCCGGCCCGTACCGCGATCACCGGTGCCGACCAGGCGTTCCCCACCGATTACGCGGCCACTCTCACCAGTCCGCTGTACTCGGTGCAGGTGCTGCTGGAGCCGGGAGGGTTGGGCAGCAACACCCTCCATCTGTATTCGTACACCCTCGACGGGCAGCCGCTGCCGGTGGAGGAGTGGCGCGCCACCGCCGCGCTCCCGTCCGAGGGGATCGAGCCGATCGAGATCCTGCTCCTGCCACTGACCGACACCCACGCGTTCGGGGATGTGGCCCTGCCCGTAGCCGGGGACTGGGAGTTCACCATCACGCTTCGGATCTCCGAGGTGCAGCAGGCTTCCGTCGAAACAACCGTGTCAATCAGATAGGAGAGGGTGCAGTGAAACAGGGATTGTGGCGTACCGGGCTGGGGGCGCTGGCGGTGGTGGGCCTGCTGGCGGTGGCGACGCCGGCGGCGGCCCACGTGACCGTCAACCCCCGGGAGGCGACCGCCGGCAGCTACGCCCGGGTGGACTTCCGGGTGCCGAATGAGCGGGACGACACCGCCACCACCCAGGTGGAGGTCCACTTCCCGACCGATCCCCCAATCCCGTCGGTGTCCATCAAGCCGGTACCGGGCTGGGAGGTGGAGGTCACCTACCGCACCCTGGATGAGCCGATCGAGGGTGGGCACGGCGAGGTGATCGAGGAAGTAGTCGAGGTGATCACCTGGACCGCCCAGGACGAGGAGGCGGCGATCCAGCCGGGCCAGTTCGGTGAGTTCCCGGTGTCGATGGGGCCGCTGCCGGAGGGCGTGGAGGAGCTGCACTTCCCGAGTCTGCAGACCTACGAGGACGGTGAGGTGGTGCGCTGGATCGACCTGTCGGCCGGGGCGGATCTGCCGGCGCCGGTGCTGCGGCTGACCGCCGGTGACGGTCACGGCCACGGCCACGACGATTCCGCGTCCGAGGAGCCGGACGAGTCGGCGGACTCCGCGGAGTCGACCGCCTCGGCCGAGGCCGAAACCCCGGGATGGCTGGTGGCGGTGGCGGTGGCCGGGCTGGCCGTCGCGGTCGTGTCCCTGGCGCTGGCCGGGACGGCGCTGGCGCGCGCCCGCCGCTGATCGGGGTGGTGGGGCCGTCGTCCGGCGGCCCCACCGCTGACCTCGCGAAAACCGGGTGAACCACCCGCGAGGTGTCGCCACCGTCTGAGGCTTTACACGCTGTATGGTGCGATGTGAGGCAATCAGGGGGGACGATGCTGGTAAGGGTGGTTCGCACGATTTCAGGCACCCTGCTGCTGTTGGTAGGGATTCCGCTGTTGCTGGCCGGTGGGGGGCTGTGGTTCGCCATGCAGCACCAGGACCCCACCGGTGGGTACGCCGCCACCTTGTCCACGGTGACCAGCGAGGGGTACGCGGTGGTCACCTCTGATGTGGACGGGCTGCTGCGGCGGGAAGTTCCGTTCGCCCGAGGCGGACGGACCACCGTGGAGTTGACCGCCACTACTCCGGAGGGCCCGGCTTTCCTCGGCCTCGCCCCGGCGGAGGCGGTCGCCAGTTATCTCGCGGACGTGCCTTACACCCGGGTGGATGAGGTGCGGCTGGCCCGCGGGCCGTTGCCGGTGGTCACGACGGAGGTGGCGGGGGAAGCGGAGCCAGCGACTCCGCCCCAGCAGCAGTCGTTCTGGCTCACCCGCGGCCACGCCGGCACCGTGAGCTGGGCGGCGGAGGACCTGCGTGGGCAGCAGGTGGCGTTGGTGGTGATGAGTCCGCGCGGCGAAGCACCGCTGAGGGTGGAGATGGTCGCCAGGGTGCATCCGCACTGGCTCGGCTCCACCATGGTCGGGGCGCTGCTGCTGGGCACCCTGCTGACCTTGGTGGCGGTGGCGTTGCTGGTCTGGCCGCATCGCTCTCGGCAGGTGGTGTACGTGGTGCCCCCGGCGGAGGTGCCGCAGGTGGCGGCGCGGCTCGGGGTCCCGATGCCGCGGGCCACCTCGGAGAGCGGAGGCCCGGCGGTAGCGGGGGTGGACGCGCTCGAGGCGCCGACCGAGGTGGCGCTCGGACGGGTGGTGGCACAGATTCCGTTGCCGGACGGGGCGGCGACGGGCGGCTCAGGAGACCCGGGGAAAGGGCCGGGCGGTGAGCCGGATCCCCACGAAGAGGAGGAAGAGGAGCCGTCCCTGGACACGCTCCCCATCACCGATCAGGCGCCGGTCGCGACCGGCGCGGTGGTGCCGGCACCGGCACCGGCGGTGGATGACCGCCTGGAGGCGGAGCTGGCGCCGGAGGTGACGTCGGCCGCGGTGGACGCGGCCGAGCCGAGCGGGGCCGGGGGCGGCGGGGAAGCGGATGCGGGCCAGGCGACCGAGGACGCGGATGCCGAGGAGTCGGGCCCGGAGAACCAGGAGCGGGCTGGTGCGGAGCCGGCGGACGCGGCATCGGTGACCGGAGCGGCGGAGGGCGTCGCCCCACGGGCCGAGGTGCGGCCGGACGACGAGGAGTCGGCACCGGCGATTGTGCCGGCGACCATCCCGGGTGGGTCGGCGGACGTAGCCGTATGGGAGTGGCCGCCATTGGTGCAGCAGCCCACCGCCAGCCCGTCCCCCGTTCGTCCGGGGTGACCGGAAGATCCGATCGTGCTCCACGGCCCGGCCGGCGGTCGCCCGGGTCAGACAACCGGATGGCCCTCCGCGCACGCGGAGGGCCATCCGCACCGGGGGAACGGTGCTACCGGAGAGAGCCCGGTACCTACCATGCTACCCCCTCTGGGGAGGTTTGTGACAGAAATGTACCTTCTAACACTATTGTGACGCTAGTCAGCGGGTCGTAGGCCCCGGAACTCGAGCCGTAGGCTTGGCAGGCGTGACAAGCACCTCTGACACCGACCGCAGTGTGGGCGCCGACCGGCTGGTCTGGGTCGACTGCGAGATGACCGGTCTCGATGTGAGTCAGGACGCGCTGATCGAGGTGGCGGTCCTGGTCACCGACGCGGAGCTGAACGTGCTCGGCGACGGGGTGGATGTGGTGATCCACGCCGACGAGGAGGCCCTGGCGCGCATGCCTGAGGTGGTCCGCCAGATGCACGAGAGCTCCGGCCTCACCGAGGAAGTCCGCCGCTCCACGACCACCCTCGCGCAGGCCGAGGACATGGTCATGGAGTACGTGACCCGGTACGTACCCGCGCCTCGCACCGCCCCGCTATGCGGCAACTCGATCGCCACCGACCGCGGCTTCATCGCCCGGGACATGCCCCGACTCGACGCCCACCTGCACTACCGGATGGTGGACGTGTCGTCAATCAAGGAGCTGTGCCGGCGCTGGTATCCGCGGGTGTACTACGGACAGCCCGCCAAGAGCATGAACCACCGGGCGTTGGCCGACATCCGGGAGAGCATCCGGGAGCTGGAGTACTACCGGCGCACCATCTTCGTGCCGCTCCCCGGCCCGGATGCGGAGGCGGTCAAGGCCGTTGCGCAACAACTTTGACGAGCAGGTATCATAGGTCGGCGCCTCGTACCGGTGACCCCGTGGCGGGTGCGTCTTGGTGGCCGTAGCTCAGCTGGCAGAGCACCGGGTTGTGGTCCCGGGTGTCGGGGGTTCAAATCCCCTCGGTCACCCCAAGTGAGATCAGTGCCTCACCTCGGCGGTGAGGCACTGATCTTTTTTATGCGGGGTGGCGCCGCGCGCAGGATGCGGGCGGCGCCTCAGCGCGATGACAGCGGCGGGGGATGTCACTGGCCCAGTCGCCGGTATCGCTGGACCGCCAAGGGTAGGAAGAGGGCCAGGATGGCGGCTGGCCAGAGCAGCGCCGCGGCGACCGCGTGCTGCTCGATCCAGTACCCACTGGCTACCTCCGGGGATTGGAACAGCTCCCGGATCGCGGCAGCGGTGGAGGAGACCGGGTTCCAGGCGGCGATCGCTCCCAGCCAGCCGGGCATGAAGTCCGGTGGTGCGAACACCGAGGAGATCATGACAAACGGGAACGCCAGCGCGAACAGGTTGCCCGCTACCTCGGTGTTCTTGACGAGCAGCCCAAGGTAGATCCCGACAAAGATCAACGCCAGCCGTAGCCACAGCAGTAGCCCGAACGCGGCCAGCGTGTTCGTCAGACCGCCGCCGGTGCGCCACCCCAGCACCAACGCGATCGTGGCCAGGATCAGCAGGTCGAGGGCGGCATGGAGCAGGTCGGCGACGCCCCGCCCGGTGACCACGGCGGAGGAGGCCATCGGCATTGACCGAAATCGGTCGATGAATCCTTTCTCCTTCATCAGGGCCACCGAGAACGCGGTGTTCATGAACCCGAACGCCATCGTCAGGGTGAACAGCCCGGGAATCGCGAACTCCAGGTAGTCCACCCCGGCGCCCTTCCCGGTCACGTCCATGGCGCTGCCGAATACATACACGAACATCAGCACCATCATGATCGGGAAGCCGAGTTGCCACGCGAACGTGGATGGTTGCCGAAACACGTGGTTGAGCTCTTGCCGCACCACCGTTCCGCAGTCCAGCACCGCCCACTTGACGCGGGCCCACACCGTGTCATCCGCGGCGGGGGCGAGGTCGACGGTGTCCTCGCCGACAGCGTGCGTGGTGGTCATGGCATCGACTCCCCGGGGTTGTGATCGGTGGGTCGGGTCAGCTGGAGGAATGCCTCGTCCAAGGTGGGGCGACGTACCCCCAGGTCGGCCACGCTGATGCCGAGGGCCTTCAGCTGGGTGGCGACGTCGGTCAGTGCCCGGACCCCGTCGGTGACCGCGACGGTGACGGTCAAGGAGGACTCATCCACCGTCGGCGGATGGCGGTCAGTGGCGACCTTGCCCATGACGTCGGCGATGTGAGGAAGGTCGGCCGGCTCGGCGGCGAGGATCTCCAGCCGCTCACTGCCGATTCGGCGCTTGAGCCCGGCCGGGGTGTCCTCCACCAGGTTGCGCCCCCGGTCGATCACCGCGATCCGGTCGCAGAGCTTGTCCGCCTCGTCCAGATAGTGGGTGGTGAGCAGGACGGTGGTGCCGCGGGCGGCCAGCCCCTCGATCGCCTGCCACACCTCCCGTCGCCCCGCCGGGTCGAGCCCGGTGGTCGGCTCGTCGAGAAACAGCACCTCCGGGGCGAGAATCATGCTGGCGGCGAGGTCCAGTCGGCGGCGCATCCCGCCGGAGAAGTGCTTGGGGCTCTGGTCGGCAACGGCGGCGAGTCCGAACTGCTCCAGTAGCTCGTCGGCCCGGCGGCGGGCGGCGGCCCGCCCGATGTGGAACAGTCGCCCAAACATGATCAGGTTTTGCCGGGCGCTGATCACCTCGTCGACCGCCGGGTGTTGCCCGGTCAGTCCGATGCGGCGGCGTACCTGCCGCGGCTGGGTCAGGACATCAAATCCGGCCACTTCGGCCCGGCCGCTGTCCGGGCGCAGCAGAGTGGTGAGGATCCGTACCGCCGTGGTTTTACCGGCGCCGTTTGGCCCCAGTAGTCCGTAGACGGTGCCGCGCGGCACCGCCAGCTCGAGGCCATCCAGGGCGACGGTGTTCCGAAATCGTTTCTGGACTCCGTCCGCCAGGATGGCGTGAGATCGTGGCACAAGAGCCTCCTAAATCCGTACGCCGTACGCACGTTAACGTACGGCGTACGCTAATGGCAATGGGAAGGTGGGACCGAGCGCATCATGACCGCCCCGCAGGACGAGGTCGAGCAAATTCGGCGCAGTCTACGGCTGTTGTGGGGGAGCGGCGACCGTCGACCGCGGGGGCCGCGGCCGAAACTGACCCTCGACCGGATCGTCACCACCGCGATCGCGGTAGCCGACGCTGGCGGGATCGCGGAGCTGTCGATGCGGCGGGTGGCCGCCGAACTCGGGGTCGGGACGATGTCGCTCTACCGGTACGTGCCCGGCAAGGATGAACTACTCGCCCTGATGACCGACCGGGTCAGTGACATCGGCCTGACCCCCGACCAGGTGGCGAGCCGGGACTGGCGGCAGGTGCTGGAGCTGATTGCTCACGCCACCTACCGGATCTACCTTGACCACCCCTGGATCCTGCAAGCCAATCTGACCCGGCAGGTACTCGGCCCCATCCGCCTGACGCGATTGGAGCTGGCGGTGGCCGCCCTGGCCGACTGTGGACTGACCGACCCGGAGCGACTTGCGGTGGTCGATCTGCTGGAGGGGTACGTGACCGGGGCGGCCCGGCAGCGGATGTTCTATGACCTCACCAGTGCCCGCGGCGGGTTGACCCACGAGGAGTTCTGGGCGGTCCAGTACCCGGCTCTGGCGGCGGCGATGGAGTCCGGCCGCTACCCGGCGATGGCCGCGCTGTCGGAGGAGGCGTTCAGCTTCACCTGGGAGCGGAGCTTCGAGTTTGGACTGGCCCGGCTGCTGGACGGGATCGGCTTGTTGATCAACTCCCGGCGGGGGCGGATCAGCCCCGCGGCAGTAGCCGAACGCCACCCCTCGGAGTCCTCCACCGACCGCGATCGGGATGATCACTAAGTCGGGTCCCGCCATCAGACCCCGGCCAGCGCGTCATCGAGCTCCGGCAGGAACTGGGTCACCACCCGGGCCCGGCGGCGGGCGAGCAGGGTCCGCAGCCGGCGTAGGCATTCGATTCCTCGCAGTGACCGCACCTCGGCCAGCCGCGCCAGCGCGGCACGGGTAGCCACCACCGCCAGCTCGGGTTCGTTCCGCAGCAGGTACGCCCGGGCCAACACCGTGGCGTGCAGCAGCGCCGAGCGCGGATAGCTGGTCCGCGCGTTCGCGGAGGCCAGCGGCTCCAGGAGGGAGACCGCCTCTTCCAGCAACTTCCGCCGGTACGGCCCGACCCGCTCCGCCAGCAACACCAACCCCTGACCGGTCTCGGCGGCGAGCTGGTCCGAGTCCAGGTAGTACAGATAATCGGGTGGCTCGCTGTTGGCGGCGGCGAGGTGTTTGCAGGCCTCATCGGAGGCTTGCCGGAACCCGGCCAGGTCGCCGGCGGCCGCGGCGGCGGTGGCGACCCGTCCCAGGATCCGCGCCCGCAGCAGAGGTTCGTCGGGGCAGATCCGCGCCCCGGCCGCGGCGATCTGGGTGGCGGTGGCGCCCTGACCGGTAGCCGCCGAAATGTACGCCAGCATGCCCAGGACGTTGCTCTCGCGCCCCGCGTCGGCCAGTGCGCGGCAGATCCCCAGGCTCAGCAGCAGGTAACGCTCGGCCGCTCCAGGGGAACTGGCGTCGAAGTGCAGCCACCCCACCAATTGGGCCAGGTCAGCGGCGTGGACCAGCAACCGACGGCCCAGCGGGTGGTGGTAATCGGCTTCCCGGATCAGTTCCAGGACGCTACGCAGCTCGCCGGTGACGTATCGGAGGCTGAGCGCGGCCCCGCCGTACCGGTCGTCTAGCCGCCGCAATCCCAGCAGATGTCCGGCGATCAGATTCACCTGCGCCTCGAGCACCCGCTCCCGGGTGGCTCGGCGGCGTCGGCCCTGGGTGGTGCAGCGCAACCCGTCCAGCACCGCGAGCAGGTCGGAGCTCCCCGCCCCGACGACGCGGTGAGCGCCGGCGATCCCCCAGACGGTTAGTTCGTCCACCGCCTCCAGGACGTCATCGACGGTCCGGAGTTGGTCCAGACCGGAGGTGGCGGGCAGCGTGGGCTGGCCTCGGTGGGCGCGATCCGGCCACAGTTGCGCCACGGTGACCGGATACCCGAGCCGTTGCGACAGGACGCTGGCGACCACGGAGGGAATCGGTTCGTACGGCAGGTAGCCACGGCGGATCCAGGAGTACGCCGCGGTCGGGTCCAGCCGGCGGGAAGGATCAGTCAGTCGGTCGTTGATCGCTGCGACCAGATCCCGTGGACCCCATCCGGCCAGGGCCAGCGCCTCCGCGAGCGAGACTGGTCCCGCGCCCATTGGACCTCCCCCATGCGTTACCCAACGGAACGTAGTGGCTGCGCTCATGGAGCGTAAAGGGGGGTGTCCAGCTCACCCCATGATCTTCACGACATTCACGTCTCATCGCCTAGATTCATGTGCTTCACGGGGTCAGGCCCTTTTCCGCTGGCGGTCGGTCACGCACCGTGTGTCATGGCAATCGAACAGGCAGTGTGCACGTGATCGTGCACCGGCAACCGGGTGGAAAGGACGTTCATGAGCAGGAGGAACCGGCGGACGCACCAACGGGGGAGCCGATAGTGCGGCTAGCGGACGAATTCTTCCTGCTGGCACTCGACGACCGTTCCGGTCGCTCGATGCTGTCCCCCCGGGTGCTGGGGCTGGGTTTAGCCGGCGGCTTGCTGGCCGAGCTGGTCCTCGATCGGAAGATCACGGTCCATGAGGACCAGATCATCGTCGGGGACCGCCAACCTCCGGCCGATCCACTCAGTCAGCGGGTCCTGGGATACCTGGTCAACGAACTGACCGCGTACGACGTGCGTACGTGGTTGGTGTACCTGGCCCAGGAAGCGCGGGAGCAGGTCGCGGGTCGACTGCGGCGGGCCGGGCGCGTCCGGCAAGAGCAGGTACGCCGCCTCTGGCGGACCGAAGTGGTCTATCCGCCAACCGATCTCAATGCGGCCGCGTTGCCGCGGGCGCGGTTGGTCCACGCTTTGAACCGGCGGCTACCCATGCAGTGGCCGGAGGTGACGCTGGCCGGCCTGGCGGTAGCGACCGGACTGGACAGTCACCTGCTCTACACCGCGGACGACGCCGCCAAGGAGTACCTGCGGCACCTGATCACGCACCTGCCCTCCTCAGTGCACGCGCTGGTGTGGCACGTGCACGCCGCGGTCGGTGACGCGGTGATCACCGGCCGTACCTGATCGACCGTTCATGAAGGAGCTCCCCTCCATGTCGTCTTCCCCCGCAACCGGGGCCGCCCCCGCGCGCCCCGGCTCGGTGTCCACCGCCCTGGCAGCCGACCGGCTCGGCGTACCCGCGGTGGTGTTCTTCGTGATGTCAGCGGCCACCCCCCTGACGGTGGTAGCCGGGGTCATCACCCTGGCCTTCGCCATCACCGGACTGCTCGCGCTGCCGTTGGCGTTCCTGCTGATCGGCGCGCTGCTGGCGCTGTTCGGCGTCGGGTACGTGGCCATGTCCCGACACATCGCCAACGCCGGCGCCTTCTACGCCTACATCAGCCAGGGCATCGGCCGGCCGGTCGGGGTCGGGGCCGCGTGGGTGGCGCTGCTGGCCTACAACCTGCTGCAGGTCGGGCTGTACGGGGTGATCGGCGCCGCCGCCGCCCCCTTGCTGGAACTGTGGCTGGGCCTGTCGCTGCCGTGGTGGGTGATCGCCCTCGTCGCCTGGTTGATCGTGGGCATCCTGGGGCTGCAGCAAGTGGACATCAACGGCCGGGTGCTGGCGGTGCTCCTGTGCGCCGAGGTCGCGGTGATCTTGGTGTTCTCGCTGGCCAGCCTGGCGAACCCGGCCGACGGAGCGGTCAGCTTCGCCACCCTCGACCCCAGCGGGCTGTTCGCCGCCGGCATCGGTGCCCTGCTGGCGCTCGGGGTGCTGGGCTTCGTCGGGTTCGAGGCCGCGACCGTGTTCTCGGAGGAGACCAAGCACCCGCGGCGCACCGTTCCGATCGCCATGTACACCGCGATCGGCATCATCGCGCTGGTCTATGCGCTGGCGTCCTGGGCGATGAGCGTGGCGGTCGGCCCGGACGAGATCGCCACCGTCGCCGGGGAAGAGGAAGTTGACCTGATCTTCAATCTGGCCGCCAGCCACCTGGGCGGGGTGTTCGCCGACATCGGGTACGGGCTGTTCCTGACCTCGCTGCTGGCCGCCATGATCGCGTTCCACAACATCACCGCCCGGTACGCGTTCGCGCTCGGGCGGGAGCGGGTGCTCCCCGCGGTGTTCGGGCGTACCTCCGCCCGGTCCGGCTCGCCGAAGGTGGGATCGCTGGTGCAGAGCGCGATCGGTGTGGCGGTGATCCTGGGGTACGCGATCGCCGGCTGGGACCCGTTGGTGCAGCTGTTTTTCTGGGGCGGCACCTCCGGCGGCCTGGGTGTGCTGACCCTGATCACCCTCACCGCGGTGGCGGTGCTGTGGTTCTTCTTCCGGGACGCTCGGGGCGAGAACCTGTGGCGGCGGGCGGTCGCGCCGGTGCTGGCGCTGCTCGGCCTGCTGGTGGTGTTGGGTCTGGCCCTGGCCCACTTCGACGTCTTGCTGGGGGTGCCGGCGGACCACCCGCTGCGGTGGGGGGTGCCGACCGGGTACCTGGTGGTGGCCCTGCTGGGGATCGGCTGGGGGATGCTGCTGCGGCGCACCCGCCCCCAGGTGTACGCCGGGATCGGGCTGGGTGCCCGGGCGGTTACCAGCGGCGTGACGATTTCCGCTCCCCGCACCGGCTCCGCTGCCGCCAGCGGTGCGGCGCCGGCCGGTGAGGCCACCGGTGTGCGGGACGAGGCCGAGGCGGAGCGTCAGGAGGTGCGGCAATGACCGAGATCGCTACCACTCCCTTCACCGACCGACCGGACGTCAAGATCATTCAGGCGGATGAGCAGGACGCCGCCTGGATCGCGGATCTGATCGGGACCGCGTTCCACCCGCTGGCGGTGGCGCAGTGGCTGGTACCGGACCCGGCCCGGCGCGCGGAGGTCCTGCCCGCCAACTTCCGGATCTTCGTGGACCACGCCCTGGCCCACGGTGAGATTCACATGACCTCCGATCGGAGCGCGGTGGCGGTGTGGTTCCCGTGGGACGGTGAGCCGCTGCCGCCCCCGGAGCGGTACGACGAGCGGCTGCGGGCCGCCTGCGGGGAGACCACCGCGCGTTTCCAGGTGCTGGACGCGCTGTTCGACCAGCACCACCCGACCGATCCGCATCACCATCTGGCGTTCCTGGCGGTACACCCCGACCAGCAAGGGCAGGGCCTAGGTAGCGCGCTGCTGGCGGACTACCACGCCCGACTCGACCAGCGGGGGGTCGCCGCCTATCTGGAGGCCAGCTGCGAGCGCAATCGGGATCTGTATCTACGACACGGCTACCGGCCGATGGGGGAGCCGTTCCGGCTGCCGGACGGCCCCCCGATGTGGCCGATGTGGCGGCCGCCTGCGGGGAGGTGACCGTAGTGGGGTGCCGCCACTGTCAGCGGTGGCGGCACCCCACTGGGTCAGCCGCGCGTCAGGGCACTGCCCTGGAGGTACTCCTCCCAACTGAGGTTCCAGTCGGTCCAGCCGTTGCCCGGTTCGGCGGGCCGACTGGTGCCGGTCACGATGACCGGGTCGCCCCAGGCATGGGTCAGCTCGAACAACCATTCGGCGTTGTCTCGCGACATGTTGATACAGCCGTGGGTGACGTTTTCGAGGCCGAGCTCTTCTCCGGAGCGGACCGTGGCGTGGATGAACTCGCCCCGGTAGGTCAGCCGCATCGCGTACTCAATGTCGACCACGTACCCGTCGGCCCCCATCTCCTGCCGGGTGTCGAACACCGTCTCGCGGAACTTCTCCATGATCACGAAGGTCCCGCTGGAGGAGGGCCAATCCTCCCGTCCCAGGCTCACGGGGATGCTGCGGACCACTTCCCCGTCCACCCGGACGGTCATCTGACGGGTGTTGTTGTCCACCTCCATCAGGATCTCTGGTCCGACCGCGACGTTGACATTGATGTCGTTGCGTAGGAACCAGCCGTCCCCGATCGGTAGGCCACCGGTGGCCAACCGGTAGTGGATCTGGGTGCCGGGCTCCCAGAACTCCCGGGGGCGGTAGTGCACCTCCGCGCCGCTGACCCAGTGCCAGGTGCCCTCCTGGTGCGGCTCGGTGCTGACCATCATCCGCTGCTCGACCGCGGCCCGGTACTCCTCCGGAATCTCCCACAAATTGCCTAGGTCGTCATGAAACTCGATCCGCAGCGGCATCCCCACGCCGATCTCCTGGTTCGGCCCGAGGAAGCTGTACACTTGCACGGTCTGATCCGGTTCGGGCATGGTGGTGAACGTGCTGGTGGTGATGGCGTTCTGGCCATCCGCACCGACCGCGGTCAAAGTGGCGATGTAGGTGGTGCCGTACTCCAACTGGCCGATGGGCCGCCACGCCGACCCATCGCCGACGAAATCACCGTCGATCAAATCCCCGTCCAACTCTTCCAGGGTGACCAGGGTTTCCACCGCGTTCTCGGTGGTGAACTGGATGTCCAGCGCAGTAGGTACGTCCGTGGAAGCGTCGGCGGGATTCAGGATGACGGCGCTCACGCTCGGCTCCGGCGGGTTACTGGCGGCGCCAGAACCGCCGCCACCGCCGCAGCCGGCCAGCACCAGCGCGATCGCCGTGGTCAGCACCACCGGCCACCATCGGCCGCCTCTCCGGCGGGACGGAGCCGGTGATCCGGTCGATCGCGGGTGGGAAGACAAGCTCAGGGAACGCGAAAGGTGTCGGGGAGTGGTCACTGGGGTGGTCCTCCTTGATCGGCACTATCGTGCCTCACCGATGCGACCCCCGCACCTTGCTATCCGCCCCCGCGGTAGCAGGCGCCCCGGTGGGGCATGCTAAGGTTTATCCCGGCTACCTGACAGGCGCCGCTAGCTCAATTGGCAGAGCAGCTGGCTCTTAACCAGCGGGTTCGGGGTTCGAGTCCCTGGCGGCGTACCACCTCAAATTTCCGGCCCACCAGCCTTGTGGTGGGCCGTTCTGGTTTCTCCAGCCGCCCGCGCCGCCGGTCACTGCGCGTTACGGTGGAGCCGTGACCGGCGGATTCGCGCTGACCTGCCGCCAATTGCGGGTTACGTTCGGGAGCGCCGTAGCGGTCGACGGGGTCGATCTGACGGTCCGGGAAGGGGAAATCTTCGGGTTGCTGGGGCCGAACGGCGCCGGCAAGACCACCACCCTCCGGGCGATCACCTCGCTGCTGCCGGTGCCGCCCGGTCACATCCAGGTTTTCGGCCACGACGTGGCCCGCGCCCCCATGGCGGTCCGCCGGGCGATCGGATACGTGCCGCAGCTGCTGTCCGCCGAGGGCTCCCTGACCGCCCGGCAGAACGTCGCCCTGTTCGCCCGCCTCTACGACGTGCCTCGGCGACGCCGCCGCGCGGCGGTGACGGCGGCCCTGGCCGCGGTCGGGTTGACCGAGGTGGCGGACCGACCGGCCGCCACCTTCTCCGGCGGGATGGTGCGCCGATTGGAGCTCGCGCAGGCGCTGGTGAGCGCCCCCCGGCTGCTGGTGCTGGACGAACCGACGATCGGGCTGGATCCGGTGGCACGGGCCGGCATGTGGGACCGGATCACCGCAATTCGGCGGGAAACGGGGATGACGGTACTGATGACCACCCACTATCTGGCCGAGGCGCAGCAGTGGTGTGACCGGGTGGCCTTGATGTCCGGCGGGCAGATTCGAGTCGTCGGCCGCCCGGAGGAACTGGTGGCCACACACGGGGTCGCCGACCTGGACGAGGTGTTCCGGGCGCACGCCGGCGACCGGGCCGCGGACGGGCAGGATGAGCCAGGAAGTATCCGAGATGTCCGAGCCGCTCGCCGCACCGCCTCCCGACTGGGCTGAGGCGGGTCGCCCGCGGCGCAACCCGGTGGCCACCCTGGTCGCCCGGGTCGCGGCGCTCAGCCTGGCGGAGTGGCAGAAGTTGCGGCGGGACCGGTGGGAACAGGTGATCCGGGCGATCCAGCCGCTGCTGTGGCTCGGCATCTTCGGCGCCGCCTTGAGCCGACTGCCGGGCATCCCCACCGGGGGGCTGTCGTACGTGGACTTCATCCTGCCGGGGGTGCTCACCCAGTCGGTGCTGTTCATCGCGATCCTGTACGGGGTCCACATGATCTGGGACCGGGACGCGGGGCTGCTGGCCAAACTCATGGTCACCCCCACCCCGCGGAGCGCGCTGGTGATCGGGAAAGCGTTCGCCGCCGCGGTACGGGGACTGACCAACGCGGTGGTGGTGCTGCTGATCGGGCAGGTGCTGGGCGTCTCGGTGCAATGGCATCCGCTGCGGTTACTGGCCGCCGTCGGGGTGGTGGTGCTCGGCTCCACCACCTTCTGCTGCCTGTCCATCCTGATCGCCGGCCTGGTCCGGACCCGGGAGCGGATGATGGGCCTCAGCCAGTTGATCATGGTGCCGCTGTTCTTCGCCTCCAACGCCCTCTACCCGATCGCCATGCTGCCCGCCTGGCTGCAGGTGGCCAGCCGGTTCAACCCGCTGACGTATCAGGTGGATGCGTTACGTGGGCTGCTGATCGGGGCGCCGGCGGACTACGCCCTCGATGTCGCAGTGATGGTGGGGGTTACCGTGGTGATGGTCTCGGCCGCCGCGGCCCTCCTGCCGCGGCTGGCCCGCTGACGTACCCCTGATCTGACCCCTCCAGGAGGTAGCCGGTGACCACCGCCACCGATTCGCAGTCCATCCCGTCCCAGGCCGAACCCGCCGAGCCCACCGACGAGCTGGTGGTCACGCGCCACACCGTCACCCTCGCGGACGGGACCGAGCTGTCCTACACCGCGACGTGTGGGCGACTGGTGCTGCGCCGGGAGGAGCACACCGACGACAAGTTCGACGGGCACAAGGCTAAGGCCGAGGTGTTCCTCACCGCGTACACCCTGGACGACGCGCGGCCGGAGGAGCGGCCGGTGACGTTTGCGTTCAACGGTGGCCCCGGCTCCTCCAGCGTCTGGCTCCACCTGGGGCTGCTCGGGCCGCGGCTGGCCCGCTCCGGCGACGTCGGGGCGCTGGTGCCGCCGCCGTACGGGCTGGACGACAACCCCCACACCCTGCTCGCCCACTCGGACCTGGTGTTCATCGACCCGGTCTCGACCGGGTACTCCCGCCCCGCCAAAGGGGAGAAGTCCAAGGACTTCCACGGCTACCAGGCCGACCTGGAGTCGGTGGGGGAGGTGATCCGGCTGTGGACCACTCGGCACGGCCGGTGGCTGTCCCCGAAGTACCTGTGCGGGGAGTCGTACGGCACCCTGCGGGCCGCTGGACTGGCCCGGCACCTGCAGACGACCTACGGCATGAACCTCAACGGGCTGATGCTCATCTCCACCGTGCTGGACCTCGGCCTGCTACGCGGCAACGGGCACAACGACCTGCCGTACGTGATGTTCCTGCCCACGTACGCCGCGATCGCCCACTACCACGGTCTGCACGGCGATCGGCCGCTGCGGGAGGTGCTGGACGAGGCGGAGGCGTTCGCGGAGAAGGAGTACCTGTGGGCGCTGTCCCGGGGCTCCCGGTTGAGCCAGCAGGAGCGGGCGGAGGTGGTCGCCAAGCTCGCCTCCCTGACAGGGCTGTCCGAGGACTACATCGACCGGGTGGATCTGCGGATCGAGCACATCCGGTTCTTCACCGAGCTGCTGCGGCACCGGCGACTGACCGTGGGCCGGCTGGACGGTCGGTTCACCGGATGGGAGAGCGACTACGCCAAGGAGCGGTGGTCGGCCGACCCGTCCCTGGACGCGATCATGGGGCCGTACACCGCGGCGTTCAACCACTACGTGCGAAGCGAACTCGGGTACACCTGCGATCTGCCGTACGAGGTGCTGTCGCGGCAGGTCAACCAGGGCTGGTCCTACAAGGAGTTCGAGGGCCTGTCGGTGTCGGTGGCCGACAAGCTGGCGGAGGCGATGCGGGCCAACCCGTTCCTGCGGGTGTACGTGGGATGCGGGTGGTACGACGGCGCCACGCCCTACCTGGCGGCCGAGCACACCATGGCGCACCTGGAGATCCCGGACGAGCTGCGGAGCAACATCCAGTTCGCGTACTACCCGGCGGGGCACATGATGTACGTGCACGAGCCGAGCCGGATCGAGCAGGCCGCTCACCTGGCAGAGTTCGTCACCACGGACCAGTCGGCTCAGCCGAACGGTCAAGCGGACTGACGGGTACCCGACACAGTGGCCCAGGAGCGGGGCGCGCGGCTGAGGATAAGCTGTGAATCCGTCCCCGGAGGTAGCTGCGTTGTCCACGCTCTCCGTCGCGTCCCTACAACCGGCCACGGCGACCGCTTCCGGCACCCCGACCCGGCCACTTCGGGACCGGCAGCGGTCACACGTGCGGTTGTTGGCGATCACTGACACGTTCGCGGTCGGGTTCGCGGTCGGGATCGGGTACCTCACCCGGTTCCAAGGTGAACCCGCGCTCGGTGCTGCGGTCCCGTACGCCCTGATCGCGCCGGTGCTGGCGCTGGTGTGGCTGGGTGCCTTATGGGGACTGCGCTGCTACGACTACCGCGTGATCGGGTACGGGGCGGAGGAGTACCGCCGGGTGCTGTCGGCCAGTTTCCGGCTGGCCGCCACGGTCGCGATCGGGCTGTACCTGTTGGACATCGGGGTGTCCCGGGGATTCCTGGCGATCTCGTTCCTGGCCGGCACCGCCACCTTGACCCTCGGGCGGTTCCTCGCCAACAAGCGTCTGCACCGGGCCCGGGCCCGGGGTGAGGGCTGGTCCCGGCGGGTGCTGGTGGTGGGGGACCCGGCCCACCTGTACGAGCTGATGCTGCAACTACGGCGCGGCGCGTACACCGGGTACCAGGTGGTGGGCGCCTGCATCCCGGATGCGTTGCGCGCCCCCCAGCCGCAGACGTTCGGCGAGGTGCCGGTGGTCGGCACGTTCCGGAACATTCCGGAGTCGGCGCAGCTGGTGGGGGCGGACACGGTGGCGGTCACCGCCTCGGGGGAGCTGACCGCCAGCCGGCTGCGCCGACTCGGGTGGGAGCTGGAGGGCACCGATATCGATCTGGTGGTGACCCCGGCACTGACCGATGTGGCCGGGCCCCGTATCCATACCCGACCGGTAGCCGGACTGCCGATGATCCATGTGGCCGCGCCTGAGTTCGAGGGCGGCCGCAAGGTGGTCAAGGAGCTGGTCGACCGGGTAGTCGCGTTGATCGCGCTGGTGCTGCTGCTGCCGGTGTTCCTGGTGGTGGCGCTGGCGATCCGGCTGGACAGCAAAGGGCCGGTGTTCTTCAAACAGATCCGGATCGGGCGCAAAGGCAAGGAATTCAACCTTTACAAATTCCGCACCATGGTGGCCGGCGCGCATGCGATGAAGGACATCCTGGCGGACCGGAACGAGACTGACGGGCTGCTGTTCAAGATCCGGAACGATCCGCGGGTGACCCGGGTCGGCCGCTGGTTGCGTAGCTGGTCGCTGGACGAACTTCCGCAGCTGCTCAACGTGCTGCTCGGGCACATGAGCCTGGTCGGGCCGCGGCCGCCGCTGCCGGAGGAGGTGGCCCAGTACGACCGGGACGTGGCCCGCCGGTTGCTGGTCAAGCCGGGCATCACCGGGCTGTGGCAGGTCAGCGGCCGGTCAGATTTGTCATGGATGGACGGTATTCGGCTGGATCTCTACTACGTGGAGAACTGGTCCCTCACCACTGACCTGGTGATCCTCTGGAAGACCGTCGGCGCGGTGCTACGCCGCCAGGGGGCCTACTGACCGGATGACCGCGAGCGCCTCGATAGCGGTGACCGGAAGGGACAGATCGGGGGTCGGGTCCCGGTCCCCGTCCCCTTTCCTTGAGGTACGGTCACCGATTCCGTGGACGAGGTACGTACCCTAACGTCCGCTTCTGCTCGGTACGTGCGCCGCCCCGCAGCCACTCAACCGGTGTCTCCTCGGACGCGGTCGGGTTGACCCATACCACCCGTCCGACTTCCGGCGAGTTGGCTGCCAGCTGGCGCAGCAGTCGCCGCACCTTGTCGTCGTTGGAAGCAACCAGGTTGTCTGCCGCCCAGGCCGCGGTGACCAGCAGGCAGTCCTTTTCCACGTCGGTGCGTTGTCTGGGTTCCAGTTCACTGGCGTGTACCGCCGCTAGCAGAACCTCCTGGTCCACTGGGGCGACGGTGACCACTTCCCCTTACTGCGCATGGTCGCAAGCCAGGAGGTGGCGAACCCGGAGCGGTGCCTCTTCCACTCCTGTTCGATTTCGTCGGTCATGACCACCCGATGGCAGATGGCCAGCATCTCCTGGAGGAACTGGCGGCTGGCGACAGAAGCCGGATGCTCAGTGCTGCCGGCTGACCGGGCCACCGACGCGTCCACGACGATCCGGCGGGACATCTTCCTCATCGCCGGGCCGCCTCCGCCGCCGCGTCCAGGTATCTGGCCTCGGTCTCCAGCTGTACCTCGACGAAGTCCTCCGGCCAGTCCCCAAATGCGCCGGTGTGATCCAGTTCGGCAGTGTCGATTTTGGTGTCGCCGGTACGGGGATCCCGGCTGAACCAGTGCAGAATGAGGTCGTCGGTGTATAGCTCCTGGCGGGCAACTAGGGTCTGCAGCGCGCGGATCAGCAGTGAGGAGTGGGTCTCTACCACTACCCGTACCCCTCGGTCGACCGCTCGTTTCAGCAAGTTGGCGAACGCCACTTGCGCTCGAGGGTGAAGGTGGATTTCTGGTTGCTCCAGGTAGACCAGCTGTCCCGGGCCGGCGACAAGCAGTGCGACCACTACAGGAAGTGTTTGCGATACTCCGAACCCCACGTCGGCGATGTTCACCAGATCCCATGCGCCTCCACGTTGGGGTTGCGGCAGTCGACCCACTAAAAGTTCGACTTCCGCATCGTTGATTTTGCGTGCCTCCACTTTCCAGGTGAGGCGAAGCTCTTGAAGGTCGAGGCGGAGCCGCTCCAGCTGCTCTGTTTCCTCACGACTCCGCCATGCGGCGATCACTCCGGCAGTGTAGGTGTCGAACGTGCCGGGGAATTCATTTTCTACGGCCACAGTCCGGTAGGTCCGTCTTGGGTTGCCGCGTAGGGCTGGCAGGTGGATGGCCCGAGCCAGCTCACGTTGTGTTTGGTCACTTGCAAGCTCGGTATGTATGGGAATGGGAACAGGCATGTCGTCGACACGGATGCCTGGCAGGAGGAAGCATCTACGTCGGACCACAGTAAACGATAAATTGATTTTTTTGGGACGCGCTTTAAGGATTTGATTAAGTTCAGGGAACAGGTCCTGCAATCTAGATGAAGTCATTCCTTCCCGGAGTGAGACAGTGCGAAATTTACGACCAGTCTTCGGGCGGTCTATTACTGCAGTTTC
Source organism: uncultured Actinomycetota bacterium (assembly GCA_963809545.1). GTDB lineage: Bacteria > Actinomycetota > Actinomycetes > Mycobacteriales > Micromonosporaceae > Natronosporangium. The sequence continues at coordinate 1,609,508 of CAWEKD010000005.1, forward strand.
CATACTTCTCACCCGGAGGTCACCACTAGGATCCTTGCCGAATGTCCATTCTGTGCTGTGGTCGCGTATGGTAACCCCAAATTTGAATTCCTGTGCCGTGGAAGCTCGTTTTGGCCCCCGCGCGAGCACCTGCTCGATCTCGGTCACGTCGACGTTCGGGCCACTAAGCTGAAGCGGTCCCGGGTCATAGGGTGTCTCCAGGGTCTGCTTGAGTAACAGCAGCGGCTGCATGGCGCTGGACTTGCCGGAGCTGTTGACTCCCGCGAGCACGGTGAGGGGTCGGATTTCGATCTCCTGCCGGGTGCGTAGCGACTTATAGCCCTCAACCACGATCCGTTCGATGCCCAAACCGGGACGGTTACGCCTTGCTCGCGTCATGGCTGCCCCCTTGAAGCGGCTCCCGACTGGCACAGGTTACCCAATCAACTCACACGGACAGGGTCCCGTCACCTAAGAAAGTGCCGCTCCAAGCATGGTCAACCCTTGCCGGAGCGGCGGACGGGAATACTGCTGAAGCGATGAACAGCTCAGCGGAACATCATCAAGACAGACGGCCTTGATGAGGGTTGCCCGCCCTCCTGGCTGTTGAGCATCTCGGTTGGCGGGTGGTCGTTGGTGCCATCAGAGAGATCAACGCCACCAACAGACGTCCAGATGGGTCCGTCCTCGATAGACATCTCGACGGCTGCAGGTCGCCACGTCGCCGTGGGCAGACTCTTCTCGAAGAGGGCTAGCAGCGGCACCAGCGCCAACTACGGCGGTACGATCCGCAGCGTAAGATCCCTACAACTCTGCCTCGGTCACGGAAGTTTAGTCGGGCGCGCTGATGCGGTTTCCTCGCGTTTTTCCGGTGCGCCAGGATCATCGGGCGGCCGGAGGTCGAGTGGGCGCAGCTTCGGGATCATCAGCAGCGCGACGAGGAGCGCCACCGTAGCCGCGCCGACCACGACCGCGAACCCACCCGGGGAGGCGTAGCGGTCGATGAGCGCGCCGGCCGCCGAGGCTCCCACCGACACCCCCACCCCGATCGCGGCGCTGAGCCAGCTGAAGCCCTCGGTGATCCGCTGCGGTGACACGAGCAGCCGGACCAGGGAGGTGCCGTTGACGATCGTCGGGGCGATGGCGAACCCGGTGAGGAAACCGACCGCCGCCACCAGAGGGACGGTGTCGACGAGCATCAGGACGGTGGCCCCCGCGGCCAGGACGCCGATCCCGAGCGCGAGCCGGAGCGACAGCGGACTCTGCCACGAGCGGGCGCCGTAGGCCAGGGCCGCCAGGAACGAGCCGAGCGCGAACGCGGCCAGGACCGGCCCGGCCAGTCCGGGGACCCCACGTTCCGCGGTGAAGGCGACGATCACGACGTCGAGCCCACCGAAGAGCATCCCGACCGCGATGAAGATCACGAGTAGTCCGATGAACGCGGGGCTCAACAGCGCCCCGCGCGCGGCGCCGCGGCGGGGGCGGCCGCTCGGTCGGGGCTCGGTCGCGCGCTGGGCGAGCAACCAGTACCCGCCCACCGCGGCGGCGATGATCGGGAGCACCAGCGCGGACCAGGGGGTCACGCTGGTGGCCAACACGGTGGCGATCACCGGACCGCCGACGAACGTCAGCTCGTCGAACGCAGATTCCAGGGAGTAGGCGGTGTGAAGCTGGGCGGGCGAGGACGCCACGACGTTCCAGCGGGCGCGGACGAGGGCTCCCATGGAGCCGATGGTGGCGCCGCCGAGGGCCGCCGTGGCGTAGAGCACCGGTTCCGGGGCGCGCAGGACCGCGGCGACGACGAGACCGCTGAGGCTGAGGCAGGCCACCGCGAGCGCGGGGCGCATGACCCGCGCCTGCCCGAACCGATCGATGAGTTTGGCCAGTTGGGGGGAGCAGAGGGCTTGGGCGATGATGAACGCCGCCGCGACCGCCCCGGCCTTGCCGTAGGAGCCGTACAGTGCCGAGACCATGAGCACGATGCCGAGCCCGACCATCGGGAGCGGCAGTCGCCCAATGAGCCCGGCCAAGGTGAATCGCCGCGCACCGGGTAGGGCGAGGATCTCACGGTATGGATCGAGCACCGAGAGATTGTCTCTGGCCTCGCGGTTTCACCGTGCGACCTGGGCAGGGGTGTGAGAGTGGTCTCAGGGGCTCCCCGGCCATCCGATCGAGGGGGGTACGCCGAGCAGACGGGGTGGTCTCGGGCGACCGGAGGGGACGGTGTTCCCCACCCGCGCAGGAGTACCGCTGGGTAGGTTCACCTTGTCACAGCCTTCACGGTCTAGGAGAGCCTCCTGGTGATACCTGAGTCGACGATCGCCCGGCTCCGGGCACATCTGCACCGGATCTACCCGGACCGGCTCGCTGACGAGTACCTTCCCCGGCTGGTCGAGCGACTGAACGCCTTCCGGCGCGCCCACCCGGAAGCGGGATCAGGCCGGCTGTTCGACCAGACCGACGTCGTCCTGATCACGTACGGTGACCAGGTACGTGAGTCGGGGACGCCTACCCTGGAGACCCTGCGCAAATTCTTAGGCGCACACCTGGCCGGTGTGATCACCGGGGTACACCTGCTGCCGCACCACCCGTTCAGCTCCGACGACGGGTTCGCGGTCACCGACTACACCACCGTCAACCCGGTGCTGGGGGACTGGACGCAGGTCGACGCACTGGCGCGGGAGTATCGGCTGATGCTGGACGCGGTGGTCAACCACACCTCCGCGTCTCATCCGTGGTTCCTACGCTCCGTCAGCGGTGATCCGCAGTATGCCGACTTCTACCACTACCCGGACCCCGCCCTTGACCTGTCGGCCGTGGTCCGGCCCCGGACCACCCCGCTGCTGAGCCGCACCTGGTCGCCGGATCCCGCGCGGCAGTGGGTGTGGACCACCTTCAGCGCCGACCAGGTAGACCTCAACTACGCCAACCCGGAGGTGTTGCTGGCGGTCACCGACGTGCTGCTGAACTACCTCGCCCACGGCGCCGGCATGCTTCGGCTGGACGCGATCGGGTTTTTGTGGAAGGAGCCGGGGACCAGTTGCCTGCACCTGCCTCAGACCCATGAGATCGTGCGGCTGTGGCGCACGGTGGTGGACGCGGTGGCGCCCGGCACGCTACTGGTCACCGAGACCAACGTGCCGCACGCAGAGAACATCTCCTACTTCGGTGACGGCACCAACGAAGCCCACCTGGTCTACCAGTTTCCGCTGCCGCCGTTGACGTTGCTGGCCTTCCACACCGGCGATGCCACCGGGTTGGCGGAGTGGGCCGCCCAACTGACCACTCCCGGACCCGCCGCGACCTTCCTGAATTTCCTGGGCTCGCACGACGGGATCGGGGTGCGGCCGCTCGAGGGGCTGGTGCCACCGGTGCAGGTGACCATGCTGTGCGAGCAGGTGTGGCAGCAGGGTGGCCAGGTCAGTTACCGCACGCTACCGGACGGCACCACCAGCCCGTACGAGTTGAACATCTCCTACTTCGACGCGCTGCAACCGCCGCAGACGCCCGAACCACGCGTCCGGCAGGTGGACCGGTTCCTGGCCGCGCACTCCATCCTGTTGGCGTTGGCGGGGGTGCCCGCGATCTACTTCCATGCCCTGTTCGGCAGCCGCAGCTGGCCGGAAGGGGCCGAGCACACCGGACAACCGCGGACCATCAACCGGCAGAAGTTCGCCCGGGCCACTGTGGAGGCAGAGCTCGCCGACCCCGGTTCGCTGCGTTACCAGATCCTGCGGCGGCTCCGGGAACGGATCGCGGTCCGGGCCGGGCAGCCGGCGTTCCATCCCGCCGCCGAGCAGCGGGTCAGCACCGGTACCGGCGGACGGTTCGTGCTCCAACGCACCCCGGCCGCGGGAGGCGGTTCGGTGCTGTGTGTCCACGATGTCTCTGGTCGCGACGGCCGCTTCCGGGGTCAGGCGCCGGACCGGCTGCCGGCCGGCGCGCGGCTGGTCGATCTGTGCGACGGCAGCGAGTTCCGCACCGAGGCGGACGGCACCGTGGAGGTGCCGCTGCCGGCCTACGGCGTCCGGTGGTTGCAGGTGAGCTGACGGGGAGGGTGGCGATGGGCCGGGAACTAGCGGTGGACGTAGCGGTGATCGGAGGCGGACTGGGCGGGGTGGCCGCCGCGCTGGCGGCTGCCCGCGCCGGTCGGCGGGTGCTGCTGACGGAGGAGAGCGACTGGTTGGGTGGGCAGCTCACCAGCCAGGCGGTGCCACCGGACGAGCATCCCTGGATCGAGCAGTTCGGCTGCCCCGCCAGCTACCGGACGCTGCGGGAAGGGATCCGGGAGTACTACCGCCGCTGGTACCCGCTGTCGGAGGCGGCCCGCGCCGACCGCTACCTGAACCCCGGGCGGGGGACGGTGAGCGCGTTGTGCGCCGAACCGCGGGTGGCGGTGGCGGTGCTGGAGGCGATGCTCGCGCCGTATCGGACCAGCGGTCAGCTGACGGTGTTGATGCAGCACCGTCCGGTCTCCGCCACCGTGACCGGTGACCGGGTGACCTCGGTGACCCTGACCGGGCCGGACCAGGACTCGGTCACGGTCACCGCGGAGTACGTGCTGGACGCCACCGAGACCGGGGAGCTGCTGCCGCTCACCGGCGCCGAGCATGTCATGGGCGCCGAGTCCCGCGCGCAGACCGGGGAGCCGCACGCCAAAGACTCCCCGGAGCCGCTGAACCACCAGGCGGTCTCCTGGTGTTTCGCGGTGGAGCACCGCGCCGGGGAGGACCACACCATCGATCGACCGGCCGAGTACGACTTCTGGCGCACCCACCATCCGCCGGCGTGGACCGGTCCGCTGCTGTCGTTCGTCGCGCCGGTGCCCCGCACCGGTGAGCCGCTGACTCGTACCTTCACCCCCAACCCACCGCCGGTGCCGATCACGGTGGACCACCGCACCGTCGGTGGCGACTACGAACTATGGACGTTCCGGCGGATCCTCGCCCGGGAGACGTTCACGCCCGGCTTCCTCGCCAGTGACGTCACCCTGGTCAACTGGCCGATGATCGACTACTTCGAGGGGCCGGTGTACGGCGGGTCCGCCGAGGAAGCCCAGACCCACCTGCGGCGGGCCCGGGAGCTGTCGCTGAGCTTCTTGTACTGGCTGCAGACCGAAGCTCCTCGGCCTGACGGCGGCACCGGCTACCCGGGCCTGCGCCTGCGGGGCGACCTGCTGGGCACCGCCGACGGGTTGGCGAAGCGCCCGTACATTCGGGAGTCCCGGCGGATCGCCGCACAGTACACTGTGGTCGAACAAGACGTGGCGGTGGCCGCCACCGGTCAGGTCGAGCCGGTCCGGTTCCCGGACAGCGTGGGGGTGGGGAGCTATCGGATCGACCTTCACCCCAGCACCGGCGGAGACGGCTACCTGGACGTCGCTTCCCGGCCGTTCGAGATTCCGCTCCGCGCCCTGGTGCCGGTGCGGATGACCAACCTGCTGCCGGCGGCGAAGAACATCGGCACCACCCACATCACCAACGGCTGCTTCCGGCTGCACCCGGTGGAGTGGACGGTCGGGGAGGTGGCCGGCCTCCTGGCCGATCACTGCCTGACCCATCGCCGCCCTCCGCAGGCGGTGACCGCGGATCCGGAGCGGGTGGCGGATTTCCAGCGTCGGCTGGTCGCGGAAGGGGTCGAGCTGCACTGGCCGGAGGTGCGCGGCTACTGACACCGCCGGCTTCTCACACCACTGGGGCCGACCCGGTCGCGGGTCGGCCCCAGTGGTGTGGCCTCGGAACGATCAGCCCTTGACGCTGCCGGCGATCAGGCCGGAGACGATCCGCTTCTGGAAAATCAGCGCCATGATGATCATCGGGATGGTCACCACCACACAGGCGGCGGTGATGGTCCCGATGGGCCGCTGATACTCCACCGCACCGGTGAAGTAGGCGATCGCCACCGGCACGGTCTGCGCGATCTCTGGGTGCCGAGGTGCGAACGTGCTGGCCAGCAGGAACTCATTCCACGCCTGCACGAAGATGATGATCGCGGCGGCGAACACCCCGGGCGACGCCAACGGCAGCACGATCTTGAAGAACGCCTGGAACGGGGTGGCGCCGTCGATCTTCGCCGCCTCCTCCAGATCGCGGGGGATGGAGGAGAAGAACGCGGTCAGGATGAAGACGGTCAGCGGCAGGGTGAACGCCGTGTAGGGGATGTAGAGCCCCTCCCAGGTGTTGAGCAGTCCGAGGCTGCGCCACAGCTCGTACAGCGGCGGCACCAGCGCCACCGGCGGGAACAGCGAGACCGCCAGCACCCCGGACAGCAGCAGCACCTTGCCCTTCATGGGCAACCGGGCGATCGCGTACGCGCACAGCGTGCCGATCACGACGCAGAGGATGGTGGTGGTGCCGGCCACCACGAACGAGTTGCGCAGGTTCAGGTGGAAGTTTTGCTGGAAGACCGCGAGGTAGTTCTGGAACCCGAACGGCCCCTGGAACAGGTTGGGGCTGTTGAGCGCCCGGTCGCCCTGCTTCAGGCTGGTCATGATCAGCCAGAAGAACGGGAACAGGCACCACAACAGGATGACCCCGAGCAGAGCGGTCTTGCCCCAGAGCTGGGCGGCGTCCCGGCGCCGCGCCGCCCGCCGACTCTTCAGGTCGAGCGACCGCGTCGCCTTCGGCCGGACCGGATCGGCGGTGGTGCTAGTCATCGCCGGCTCCCCTCTGTACCGATGACGAGATCCCGGCCGAGCAGCCGCACAAAGATGAGGCCGATGCCGAGAATGAGCACGAACGTGAGGGTGGACAAGGCGGCCCCGAATCCTGGGTCAGGGGTACGCACCACGTACTGCTGGACCAACATGGACAGTGACTCGGTGTCGAATGCGCCTCGGGTCATGACCTGCGGCAGGTCGTACACCCGCAGCGCCTCCACGGTCCGGAACAGCAGCGCCACCAGGATCGCTGGCCGCAGCAACGGCAGGGTGATGTGCCAGAACCGGGCAAACGGCCCCGCACCGTCCACACGGGCACTTTCGTAGACGTCTCCCGGGATGGTCTGCAGACCGGCCAGCAGCAGCAGCGCCACGAACGGGGCGGTCTTCCACACATCGGCGAACACCACCGCGAACGTGGCCCAACCACGCTGCCCCAACCAGTTGAAGTTCTCCAACCCCAGCAGGTTGTTGATGAAGCCCGGGGTGATGTTGAACATGAAGAACCACATCTGCGCCGCGACCACCGTGGGGATGACCCACGGCACGAGGATTGCGGCCCGAGTCACCCCCCGGCCACGGAAGGACTGGTTCATCAGCAGCGCGAATCCCATCCCGATCACGAACTCGGCCGTCACCGAGGTGACCGTGAACAGGAACGTGAACTGGATCGAGTCCCAGAACCGCGGCATGGTCAACGCCTCGAGGTAGTTCTGGAACCCGCCGAACCCCTGCGGCTGCCGGCGGTTGTACAGCTGGAGGCTGAGCACGAACGCCCAGATCACCGGGAACAGCGCCACCAGCGCCATCAACAGGATGGACGGTGAGACGAAGAGCCGCCCGAGCGCCCGTTCTGACAGCCCCTGACGTAGTCGGGGAGGAGGGCTGCCACGGTCGGTCGGTTGGTCGTTCTGGCTTACGGGAGCCTGCGATGCGTCACCGGAATCCGGTGTGACCGTTGCCCTGACCATGGCAGCCCTCCTCTAACTCAGTTGATGGTGCTCTCGAGGAACGAGCGGACCGTCTCCGCCGCGTCGCGCGCGTCCGCGTCGCCGTTGTAGGCCGGGAACAGCGCCCGCTGCATCTCGACGCTGATCTCGTTCCAGGCCGGCGAGGCCGGACGCGGCCGGGCGTCGGCCAGCACCTCACCCAGCAGCGCCATCACCGGGTCGTCGCTGAGCTCCTCGTACACCGAAGCCATCACCGGCGGCACCGACGCCTCGGTGGCCAGCATCCGCTGCACCTGCGGGTCGGTGGCGGCCCACACCACGAACTCCTTGGCGGCCTCCTTGTTGTCGGAGAAGGCGCTCACCGCCAGGTTGAAGCCGCCCAGGGTGGAGATGGTGCCCTGACCGTCGAAGGTCGGCATCGGGGCGATGCCGAAGTTGCCGTTGGCCGGGCTCTCGGCGTCGTCCTCGATCAGCGAGTACGCGTACGGCCAGTTACGCATGAACACCGCGTTGCCGGACTGGAACTCGTTGCGGGCCTCCTCCTCCATGGCGGTGTTGAAGCCCGGCGCGAAGCAGCCGCTGTCCAGCGCCTCCGCCATGAACTCGGTGGCCTGGGTCGCCCGGTCGACGTCGAACACCACCTGCGACTGGTCGGAGTTGAACAGGTCACCGCCGGTGCCCCAGTAGAACTCCAGCCAGTTCACCACGAAGCCCTCGTACTGGGCACCCTGGGCGATGTAGCCGCCGATGCCCTCTTCCTGCCCCACCTCGATCGCGATCTCGCAGAGCTCCTCCCAGGTGGTGGGGGGAGTGTCGACCAGATCGGTGCGGTAGTACAGGAAGCCGGCGTTGGTGTTGTACGGCGCGGCCCACAGCTCGCCGCCCCAGATGGCGGACTCGAACGGACCAGGCAGCACCACCGGCTCGATCTGGTCCCGGACGTCCTCCAGGCTCTCCAGCCAGCCGTTCTCCTGGTACTCGCCGGTCCAGATCACGTCCACGCCGAGGACGTCGAAGCCGCTGCCCTCGGCCTGCAGCTCCAGCGCCTGCTGTTCCCGCTGCTGGTCGGCTTCGTTCGGCAGGATCTCGATCCGGACCGGGGTGTCCGGGTTCAGCTCATTCCACAGTTCAGCGACCTTTTGGTGGATTCCTCCGGGCTGTGCCTCGGCGCCACCGATCGCCCACACAATTTCGTTGCTGTCACCACCGCCGCTGCCACCGCTCGGGGTGCAGGCGGCGACCGCCAACAGGGCGGCTGCGCCACCCATGGCCATCAAGGTTCGTGCTCTCATGATCCTCCCCCAGTGTCATTAGGAGGGCCGTGGACTCGCCGCCGCCCCCCTCGGCGGCGCCCGGCCGCTGCCACGGTAGGCAGGTGGCGGTCGAGCTTGTCAGGGCCCTCTATTCAATTTGTAGGTAACGATTCGATAACGAGTGGATATCGAGGTTAGGCGACCAATCGATATCCGCGTTTGACGATAGTTTGGATCAGGTCGGCGCCTTTGAGCAGGCGGCGTAAACGTGACACCGCCATCTCCACCGCGTGGTCGTCGACGTCGGCCCAGGTCGGTTCGCTGTCCCGGATCTCCGCGGCCGACAGCACCTCGCCCGGTCGGCGCGCCAGCGCCCGCAGGACCGCCAGTGGGCCGCCCGGCATCGGGATCAGGCGGCCGTCCAGCACCACTGCCTGTCCCCGCACCTCCAGTCGGTGGCCGCCCGCGGACAGGTGCAGGCTCCGGCTGGGCAGGGTGGTCAGTACGTCCTCGGCCACCTCTTCGACGAACGGGCGATCCGCGGTGCGTACCGGTACGGCCAGCTCCGTCAGCGCGGCGGCGCTGGCGGGGCTGATCGCTATACACAGCACGTCTTTCTGTAGTGCAGTGATTACTTCAGGTAGTCGTCCGGCGCGGGTGGCCTGCTCGCGGAACTGGCTGGTGACGGTGGCACCCAGCAGCGCCAACGCGTCCACCTGTCGCCGCCACAGCAGGTCGAACAGGCGCCGCAGCGAGTAGACCTCGGCCGGCGGGGAGGGGGTGAACGTCGGCACCTCGATCACCTCCGCCCCCGCCGCCGCGAGCACCCGGCACGACTCGGACAGCGTCATCCGATCGGTCTGCACCACCACCCGGCGCCCGGCCAGCGGCTGGGCGGCCAAGTAGCGCAGGAGGTCCTCGGTGGTCTCCTGATCGGTGGAGTAGATCTGCCGGAACCCGAGCGCGCGCAGCCCGTCGGCCGCGGCCGCGTCCCGGGCCAGCAGCCGAGCCGCGGCGAACCGGGCCAACAGGGCACCGACCCGCCGCTGCCGCTCCGCCTCCGCCAGCCACGCCCGCAGCCCGAGAGGCGAGGAGACCACCAGCTCATGGATCGGCCCCGCCAGGCACCGGTCGGTGGCTTCCCGGAGCACCTCCGGATCAGGCTTGGCCACCGACCGGGCCGCCTGGATGCCGACGGTACGGGCGCCCACGCTCTCCAGGAGATCCGCCAGCAGATGTCGCCGCCGGTCACTGGCCACCGCCACGGTGTAGCCGGCTAGCGGCGGAATCCCCCCACTGGTCGACGGGGGTACACGGTGGGGCAAGGCCGCTCCGGTCCGTTGTTGATCTTGTGAGGTCTTTTCAAAGTGGGTTACAAAACGCTGCCGCCCATTGTGGGGAGGTAACGCGACCGTAACCATGACGGGCAACCACCCGTACCTTGGAGCTTCCCAAATGGTCCGCAGCGTATCGCGGCTCGTCGCCCTGTTGGTGACGATGACGCTGGTCGTCGGCTGTGCCGGCCGGCCCTCCCGCCCGGCCGACGGTCCACTGGCCGGGCAGGCCGTGGAGGTGGCCGCGATCTGGACCGGGGCCGAGCAGGCCGCCTTCCTGGCGGTGTTGGAGGCGTTTGAGGCCCGTACCGGCGCCACTGTCCGGTACACCTCCGGTGGCGACGACCTCCCCACCCTGCTCAACAGTCGGCTGGCGGGCGGCTCCCCACCGGATGTGGCGCTGATCGGTCAGCCCGGGGTGGTCACCCAGCTCGCCCGCCGCGGGGTGCTCGCCCCGTTGACCGGAGAGGCGGAGGTGGCGGTACGGAGCCACTACTCGCCCGAGTGGGTGGAACTGGGGACGATCGACGGCACCCTCTACGGGGTCTACTACAAGGTCGCGAACAAGTCGGTGATCTGGTACCGACCGGACGCGTTCGACGAGGCGGGGGTGCGGCCGCCTCGGACCTGGGAGGAGCTGCACCAGGTCACTCGCACCCTGGCCGACGCCGGGGTGGGCACCATGGCGGTGCCCGGCGCGGACGGCTGGGTGCTGACCGACTGGTTCGAGAACATCTACCTGCGGGTGGCGGGGGCGGAGCGGTACGACCAGCTCGCGCGGCACGAGATCCCGTGGACCCACCCGACCGTGGTGGAGTCGCTGACCCTACTGCAGGACTACTGGTCGGCGGATCGGGCGATCCAGGACGACCCGTTGCAGCTGAAGTTCGTCCAGGCGGTGGCGGACGTGTTCGGGCCGCGGCCCAAGTCGTCCATGTTGTTCGAGGGCGACTTCGTGGCCGCCGAGATCATCCGGTTGGGCATGGTGGCGGTCGGGGACGGAGCGGCGTTCTTCGACTGGCCGTCCATCCACGGATCACCGCCGGCGGTGGTGACCGCCGGGGACCAAGCGGTGGCGTTCACCAACCGGCCGGTCACCATGGCGCTGATCGCCTTCCTGGCCTCCCCCGAGGCGGCGGAGATCGCGGCGCGGCGCGGCGGGTTCCTCTCGGCCAACCAGGGCCTGGATCCGGCGGCGTACCCGGATCCGGTCACCCGGGAGCTGGCCACCTCGCTGCGGAACGCGGACGTGCTGCGGTTTGATTTGTCCGACCTGACCCCTCAATCGTTCGGTGGCGGCACCAACGCCGAGATGTGGCGGCTCCTGCAAGGCTTCCTGGCCGACGGCGGGGACCCCCAGCAGGTGGCGGAGCAGCTGGAGGCGGCCGCCCAGCGTGCCTTCCGGAGCCCCGCATGAGCCGACAGCCGCCCCTGACCCGCCCGCGTCACCGGTCCCCGGGTGGACCGGCGGTGCGTAGTAGGCGCCGGCGAGAGCACCAGCGGGTGGCGCTGCTGTTTCTCGCCCCGACCGTGCTGATCGTGGGGGCGCTGGTCGCCTATCCGATCCTGCACACGATCTGGATGAGCCTGCACAGCGCCGACGGCTCTCGGTTTGTCGGGCTGGCCAACTACGTGGAGATGTTCACCTCGCCGAACACCCGGCGGGCGATCACCAACAACGCGATCTGGGTGATCGTCGCCCCGACCGTAGTGACGGCGTTCGGGCTCATGTTCGCGGTGCTCACCGAGCGGGTCCGGCTGGTCAACGCGTTCCGCCTCACCCTGTTCATGCCCATGGCGATCTCGTTTCTGGCCGCCGGCGTGACCTTCCGGCTGGTGTACGACGAGGATCCGGATCGGGGGCTGTTGAACGCCGCGCTGGTGGCGGTGCACGACTCGTTCGCGCCGTCCTCGCCGTACCCGGGGGCGACGGTCCGCGCGGAGTCCGGGCTGCGGTCGACTGACGACGGTGCCGTCCTCACCAGCACCCCGGTGGCCGCGGGGGAGGTGGTGTACCTGCCCCTGGTGGGGCTTCCTGCCGATCAGCTTCCCCCGCACGCCGCACCGGCGGCCGAGCCACCGGCGGGGCCGGGGCTGTCCGGGGTGGTGTGGCGGGACTTCATCCGCGGCGGCGGAGGCACCCCCGGGGCGGTGGACGCCGAGGAGTACGGCCTGCCCGGCGTGACCGTGGAGGTGCTGCGGGCTGGGGAGGTGGTGGCCACGACCACCACCGACGCGCAGGGCTGGTTCACCTTCCCGGAGCTCACCGGCGGTGGATACACCGTCCGGTTGCCGGCGGACAACTTCGCGGAGCCGTTCCGTGGGCTGACCTGGCTCGGACCGGGCCTGGTGACCCCGGCCATCATCGGCTCCTACATCTGGGTGTGGGCGGGGTTCGCGATGGTGGTGATCTCCGCCGGGCTCAGCTCCATCCCGCGCGAAGCGGTGGAGGCCGCCCGGATGGACGGCGCCACTGATTGGCAGATCCTGCGGCTGATCACCATCCCGTTGATCCGGCCGGTGTTGACCGTCGTGGTGGTCACCCTAGTGATCAATGTTTTGAAGATTTTTGACTTGGTGATGGTGCTGGCACCGGAGTCGGTGCAGCCAGAGGCCAGTGTGATCGGGCTGGAGATGTACCACGCCTCGTTCACCCAGCTCAACACCGGGTTGGGGAGCGCGTTGGCGGTGCTGCTGTTCGCACTGGTGCTACCGGGCATGGCCTGGCGGGCCCGGGTTCTGAAACGGCAGGAAGCGCGGCGGGGTGAACTGCTATGACATTCGTCAGCACCCGGGTACCTGAGCTCAAACCGGCGGGCACGCTCCCGGTGGGGCCTCCTCGCCCCAGTTTGGGCACTCGGCTGGCCCGCCGGCTGTCCGGAGTGGTGGCGCAGACCGTGGTGTTGACGATGACCGCGATCTGGCTGTTCCCGACCCTGGGTCTGGCGGTGGCGAGCCTTCGCAGCCCGGCGGACAACAGCGCCACCGGCTGGTGGACGGTGCTGCGCGAGCCGCATCAGCTCACCCTGGACAACTATGTGGCGCTGCTGAGCAATGAGAGCATCCTCCGGTCGCTGTGGAACACGGTTCTCATCACCGTGCCGTCCACCGCCCTGGTGGTGGTGATCGGGGCGTTCGCGGCGTACGCCCTGGCCTGGCTGGAGTTCCCGGGCCGAGACTGGCTGTTCGTCGGTGCTGGTCGGGCTGATCGTGGTCCCGGTCCAGGTGGCGATCATTCCGAACGCGCGGCTGTTCGGGATGCTGGGCATCTACGGCCACATCGTCGGGGTGGTGGCCTTCCACGTCGCGTTTGGGCTGCCGCTGGCGGTCTTCCTGCTGCGGAACTTTTTCCGGACCATCCCGCGGGATCTGTTGGAAGCCGCCCGGTTGGACGGTGGCAGCGAATGGTCCGTGTTCGCCCGAGTGGTGCTACCGCTGTCCGGGCCGGCGTTGGCGTCGCTGACGATTTTCCAGTTCCTGTGGGTCTGGAACGACCTGCTGGTGGCGCTGGTGTTCGCCACCTCTGACAACGCCCCGATCACCTACACCCTGCGAGAGCAGATGCGGGCGTTCTCGTCGAACCTCGACGTGATCGGCCCCGGGGCGTTCCTGTCCATGTCCGTCCCGCTGGTCGTGTTCTTCGCGTTCCAGCGCTACTTCGTCCACGGTGTCCTCGCCGGCTCCACCAAGTAGAGGAGAGGCTGATGAACGGCAACGACAGTGCCCGGTGGTGGCAGCAGGCCGCCTGCGCGGGCCGTAACCCCACCTGGTGGTCTTCCGACGACCGCCCGATGTGGCAGAACGCGGTCCGGCTGTGTTTGTCGTGCCCGGTCCGTGACAACTGTCTCGACGAGGCGGTACGCCAGCGAGACAATGGGGTGATCCGCGGTGGAATGCTGCTGGTCGATACCTCCCGCGGCTACAGCATGGTGCCCCTGATCTGCGCTAACTGCGGCCTGCGGCCGGTCCGGCTGACCGAGAGCGGGGGAGTGCCGCGGTACTGCGGTCGTACCTGCCAGGTGGCCAGCTACCAGCGGCGGGACCGGAACGGACGGGTGACCACCCGACGGGAGCGGGTAGCGTCGCCCCGATCTCGGGCCGGGGAGCCGGAGCGGACCGGGTTGGCATTGGCCGCCCGTGCGAGCTGACCACGCCGGGGCCCGGACATTCACCTCGAACAGCGCGAGACGGTCGGTATCCCCCTCCCTGCGGTTCGCTGGCGGTTACGCCGCGGCGGAGGTGGGCGCGGAAGCCCTGGGGGCGCGGGTCCGGGACACCTTGTGACCAGGGTCGCAGCACATTCGTGGCCTTGGTCACTGTGAGTGTCGGTACGGCGTGTTGTCATAGAAATTAGCGGATAAGTGGCTAACCGGGTGAATCGCCTTCAGCTCGGCTATTCACAGCCGCCACCCAGGCGCTTGTCACTGTGCATTCAGGTGCCCATGACAGTCTCGGCGCGAAGTTTCGTTTGGTTCCGCCGGCAACGAGGAATCATCACGGGGCGACAGCTGTTGTGTAGGTGGCGAGCACCGCGCACGTAGCCGACACGACGGGGGAGGAGAGCAGCGTGGAAGGCATGGTGATCCGGACCGACGAGGTCGTTGAGGAGCGCGACCTGGTCGGTGTCTACCTACACGAGATCTCCCGGACGCCGCTGCTTGATGCGGCCAAGGAGGTCGAGCTCTCCAAGGCGATCGAGGCGGGGCTCTACGCCGCCCATCTGCTGGAAGAGGACCGGATCCCGCAGGGGGCCACGCGAGAAGAGCTGGAGCAGCTGGTGGCCGAAGGAGAGCGTGCCAAGGACCTGTTCATCCGGGCCAACCTGCGGCTGGTGGTGTCGATCGCCCGCCGGTACGTGCGGTCGGGGATGCCGATGCTGGATCTGATCCAGGAGGGCAACACCGGGCTGGTCCGCGCGGTGGAGAAGTTCGACTATGAGCGAGGATTCAAGTTCTCCACCTACGCCACCTGGTGGATTCGCCAGGCGATCTCCCGGGCGATTGCGCAGCAGGAGCGGACGGTCCGGCTGCCGGTGCACCTCGTGGAGGACGTCAACCGGATGCGGAACGTGATCCGCCAGCTGACCCGGGAGAGCGGCGCGGAGCCTCAGCCGGAGCAGGTGGCCGAGGCGCTCGGGGTCAGTGTGGAGCGGGTCAACGAACTGAAGCGCTGGTCGCAGGACACGGTCTCGTTGGACACGCCGGTCGGGGACGACGGCGACACCAACCTCGGTGACCTGGTGGCCGACTCGGACGAGCCGTCGCCAGAGGACGTCGTTCTGTCCGGACTGGAGCGGCAGCGGATCGAGGGGCTGCTGAAGCACCTCGATGACCGGTCCGCCGGGATCATGCGGGCTCGGTACGGCCTCGAGGACGGTCGGGAGCACTCGCTGACTGAGGTCGCGTCCCGGTTCTCACTGTCCCGGGAGCGGATCCGGCAGCTGGAGATCCAGGCGCTGGGGCGGCTGCGGGAGCTGGCCCGGGCCGAGGGGCTGCAGGCGGCCTGACGGTGATCACTGAGGGGTGAGTTGGAGGCGTTCCGGCTCGCCCCTCAGTCGTCTGGGGGCAGAAGATCTGTCTGTTGACATGAATGAATGATCGACATTTCCCCACAAATGCCGTAATTTGCAAAAGATCTTGCCAGGTGGCACTTCGCTACCCTACCGATCAGCGGGTAGCTTGTTGCACAATCGCAACCATGAAGGCTCGTTAAGGACAGAAGAGGAGGATCAGGAACAACGTGCGAGCCGACTGTGCTACAGCGCCGTAGCTAGCGCGATCAGCGACCGGCGTCCGGATCCGTTGATCGAGCGCCCATCCCCAGCTGCCAGCCAATGACAGGGGGTCCGCGATGTACGGTAGCAGCAACCTGGCGCCGCTTCCCGATGAGCGGATGAACCGCCGCCCCGCCCGCCGGCCGATCGTTCTGTACCGCGACTGGAACACGCTGGTCACCACCGAAACCTTCTGGAGCGAAGACGGTTGCTATCCGGTGGAGGAGCTGGCGTTTGTGGAGCGCGTGGAGAGTGGGAGCCGGTTCCGGGGGCGTAGTTATGAACTGAGGGCACTCTTCCGTGGGCAGCGGGTGCGGCTGTTTCGCACTCGCAATCAATGCAAGTTCGGGCAAGTCTGCCGCGCACTGACCCGAGCCCAGGAGTATGCCGGGCTGGTCTAGGCCCGACCATTTGCGACCTGACGGGCGAGCGACGGACGTCGCTCGCCCACCGCGGTGGAGAGCGGATCCTCAGAGCTCACGAGCGACCCGGGCGATGAGCGCGACCGAGTCGGCTTCGGACAGCGCCGCCTCCCGGAGCCGTTCGAACATCCGCTGATGCCGCTCCATCACCGACCCCTCGATCACGTGCTGCTCGAACGCGCCTTCGGCATACACCACCGCCGGGTCGGCCGGATCCTCGAACTCGAGGATCACGAAGTAGCTCATCATGCTCACGAAAGTGGCGTTGAACGGCAGCACGCGAAGGCTGACGTTCGGGGCGGCGCTGAGGCGGATCAGGTGGAGCAGCTGCCGCTTGAGCACCTCCGGGCCGCCGATCTGGCGCCGGATCACCGACTCGTCCAACACCACCGTCAGCTCCGGTGGATGCTCCCGTTGCAAGACATGCTCCTGGCGGAGCATCCGGACCTGGGCGACCAGATCGGGTGGCGGCAGCGACGGTGAGGGCTCGAAGGTACGCAGGGAGCTGGCGGCCGCCGCGGCCCGGGCGAACTCCTCGGTCTGCAGCAGGCCGGGCATCCCGGTGGGGGAGTAGCACCTGATCGCGATGGACTCGTCCTCCAGGCCTACGTAGGAGATGTACTCCGGGGGGAAGGCGTCCTTGTACCGCGTCCACCAGGGGCGGCGCCGGCTGATCCGGGCCAGCTCAACCAGCTCGGCCACCCGCTGGGGGTCCTCGATGTGGTAGTACTGCAGCAGCTGGCGCAAGTCGTTGGTGGAGATGCTGACCATGCCGCTCTCGATCCGGATCACCTTCGAGAGCGACCAGTCCATCGCTGCGGCTACCTGCTCTTGGGTAAGCCCCGCCTCAGCCCGTGCGCGCCGGAGGGTGTTACGCAGTCGGCGTCGACCGGCAGTGGGGCTGTGCACGGTTGTCATCGACGTCTCCCGGCTCTGAAGGGCCGCAGACCGGTAGGCCGCTTTCGGCGAGTATGCGGACAGCCACCTGGCTGATCGTGAACATCATGCGTACCTTACACCCCGAACGGTCGAACTGTCACCGCTGGTATCCGTTGGGGTGATCGCAGGATGGTCATACTCTCCGGCCAGGGGAGCGGGAAATACGTCGCTATTGTCGATAAAATTCCTTTACCGCGAAAAATTCGTTTGTTTGATCGGCCAGTCCCCGGGTACCGGACCAGGGCTGTTGGCCGGCGCGGCCATTGGTCTGACCAGATGACCTCGGCCGGTAGTAGCAAGTCGTATGCTACGCCTGTCCAATGGCGAGAACTACGGCGCTTGGCGTCCGAGAACAGGATGTCAGTGCCTAGATGTCGGACTCATTTCCCAACAGCATTGGAGTAAACAGCATGAACCAGAGCGGATCACCGGCGCAGGTGTGGCGCAAGAGCAGCCGGTGTGACTCCAATCAGTGCCTCGAGGTGGCTACCTCCGGTACCGCAACCGTAGCGGTCCGGAGCACCCTCGACCCCCAGACTCAGCTGCGGTTCGATCCGGTCAGCTGGCAGGCGCTGATTCGGGACATCCGGCAGGGCCGGTTCGACCGGTAGCCACCGGCTGCCGAGAGCGTCGCCGTCGGGGCGGCGGCTGGCGCGTCACCGCCCCGACCATCCATCCACTCTTACGCCGCCGACTCGCCGAGTGCGGGGTCGTTCGCGCCCGGCACCCACCGGCGCACCACCACCCGTTCGGCGTAGAAGGACAGGAACGGAATGGTGCCGGCGAGCATCACCACCACCATCCGCTTCAGCGGCCAGTTCACCCGCCGCCCCAGGTCGAACACCGCTACCAGGTAGACCATGTACAGGAAGCCGTGGATCGGGCTAACGGTCTGAGACAGGGTCGGGTAGCCGAAACCGTACCGCAGCACCACTCCCACGGTCAGCAGGAGCAGGCAGACCCCGACCACGTACGCGATCACCCGGAATCGGGTCAATGCACCGGACACGTCAACCAGGGTAGTCACTCGGTCGCGCCCCCGGATTTTCCCTCAACCAGGCGAGGTACCGGTTGTAGGCGGCCAACTGCGGATCGTCGTCGTCCGCCGGGATGGTGGCCGGCCGCCGGGTCACCACCGGCTGGCGCCGGGGCGCCGGGGCGCTCGCATCGGTCCTGGCGCGCACCGCCCCCATTCGGTCAGCGGCTGGGTCAGGGGCGACCCGCACCGGTGGCTCCACCGACTCCGGCTCCGCCCGCAGCACCCGCCGGACCTCTCGCCACCACACAAATACGGTGAATGCCGCGAACGCCGGCCACTGGAACAGATATCCCCAGCTGATGGTGTTGCCGCCCTGGGCCCGGGAGTATTGCCAGACCGCCAGTCCCAGCATGGCCACCACCGCCAACAGGGTCAGGGCATGTACCACCAGCCACCCAGGGGTCAGCAGCCGCTTCATACTCCCAGGCTACGCCCGGATGTTCCTGGGGCGATGGTGGGACGGGCCGATTACCGACTCAGCCGGACAGCCCCACCCACGCCAGCGCGGCCAACACCCCGCCGACCAGGAACGGCCCGAACGGCAGCGCGTCCTGGCGGCTCACCCGCCGGGCAGCCAGCAGGACCGTGGCCACGATTCCGCTGGCGAGGAACGCCAGCAGCAGTCCGGCCACCACCGCGGTCCACCCGACCCACCCCAGCAGCGCGGTCGCGGACAAGGCCAGCTTGGCGTCACCGAGGCCGAACCCACGCGCCCCGAACACCAGCGTGATCAACGCGAACGTGCCTCCGCAGGCCAGGCCGGCGAGCGCGGCCCGGACCCAGGCGTCCGAGGCGTCACTGATCAGCGCGGCCACGCCCAGCCAGGCCAGCACCCAGCCGGCCGCCGGCAGCGTGAACCGGTCCGGCAACCGGTGCACCGCCACGTCGATGGCGCTCAACGGGACCGCCAGCACCGCCCAGCCGATCAGGCCGATCAGCGCGGGGGCGGGCCACCGGCCTCCGGCCGCGGCGACCACCACCGCCGCCACGGCGACCAACAGTGTCAGCTCCACCAGGTACGGTGCGGCGCCGACCCGCTGCCCGCACTGACCGCATCGGCCGGTCGGCAACAAGGCAGCGGTGGTCGGGACGTCCCCCGCCGCGCGCCGCCCAGGTAGCGGGGCCGGGCAGGCCGGGCAGGTGGTGCGCCACGGTTGACCGGACGGCACCGCATGCACGAGCACCAGCCAGCGCAGAAGCGGGGTGATCGTCACCATGACCCACCAGGGCATCGTGGCCCGGACCGGGCCGGCGGCATCGGTCGCGTCAGCCATCCGACACGCTCGCCAGCGCGGCTAGCGCCGCTCCACGCGCCCCGGCCATGTCCCGGTCCGGCACGAGTGCGAACTGAGTGGTCTGAGCCTGCTCCTGGCGCAGCACCGTGTGGGCCCGCACGGTATCCAGGAACCACTGGTTGAAGTGGGGCGCCGCCTCCACCACTCCGCCGCCGACGAAGTACACGTCCGGATCCGCCACGTTGGCCATGATCGTGAACAGTCGCCCCAGCGCCATGGCTTGTTGTTCGAAGATGCGCAACGCCAGGGCGTCGCCCCGCTCGGCGTACCCCCGCACCTGCCGGGCCGCATCGGTCAGCGATCCGAGTTGGGCCAGGGGGTGATTCGGTTCCTTGCTCAGCCAGTACGGCAGCAGGTTGTTGCCGATGGCGGTCAACGAGGCCACGCTCTCCGCGTCCCCGACGAATCCACAGTTGCAGCGGGGAAGCGGCTGGTCCGGAGCGAGCAGGCCGTCCATCGGAATGTGCACGTGCCCCAACTCCCCGGCCTGCCCCGAAGCGCCGGTCAGCACCTGGCCGTCCACCACCACGCCACCGCCGAGCCCGGTACCGACGATCGCTGCCACCGACGAACGCTCTGCGGCGAGTGCCCCGAAATGGACCTGGTGGGCATAGAGGGCGGCGGCATTGGCGTCATTGAGGTAGATCACCGGCAGCTCGAGCCGCTCCGCCAACGCCTGCCGGAAGTGGAACCCACGCCAGTCCGGGTGCCCGAAGTTGGTGGCGCCACCGGTGGACAGCTGACCGTCGGCGCTGGCCGGACCGGGGGTATCCAACCCCACCGCCGCCACCGCCGAGCGCGGCACCCCGGTCAGGGCGAGGACGTTGGTCAACGCGTCGACCAGCACCCCGAGCGTCACCTGTGGCCCTTCTCGGACCCGGCTCGGGGTCTCCACCAGCTGGTCCACCAGAAATTGACCGCCGGCGGTCAGCACGGTGGCGTTGCAGGTGGTGCCGCCCACGTCCAACCCCACCACCACCTGGTGCTCGGCGATGCCCATCGCACCCCCCATCGGTCATGCCGGTGCCTGCCGCGCCATCGTAGCGAGCCCGGCCGGGATGGCGCGGAAATGATCACGGCAGGGGGAGGAGCGTGGTGCCACTGGAAAAAACCAAATCTTGCACCCTGCCGATTTACCTGCGAGATCGCTAGGATACGAGCCCATCTGGGCGGCGCACCCCCTGAAACCCCCGAGGCCCGTGCGTCGCCCCAAGGGAGGAAGCATGGTGATGCGCGGATTTCGCCGCGGTCTGATCGGGCTCGCCGGGGCCATGGCGGTAACTCTCGTACTGGCCGGATGTGGTGGCGGCGAGGACGAGCCGAGCGGCTCGTCGACTCCGGCGACCACGGCCGATCCCGAGCTGGCGGCGATGGTGCCGGAGGAGATCGCCGCGGACGGCAAGCTGGTGGTAGGCGTGGACGCCACCTACCCGCCGGGTGAGTACCTGGAAGAGGACGGCCGGACCGTCGCTGGTTTCAATGTGGACCTGTTCGATGCGGTCGCTGCTCGGTTGGGGCTGACCGTGGAGTGGGAACCGGCCCCGTTCGGGGCGATCATCCCCGGGGTCCAGTCCGGTAAGTACGAGGTCGGCGTCTCCTCGTTCACCATCAATGAGGAGCGCAAGGCCGAAGTCAACATGGTCAGCTACTTCAACGCCGGTACCCAGTGGGCGGCGCCGGTGGGTAAGCCGGTCGACCCGGACGACGCCTGTGGGCTGCGGGTAGCGGTGCAGCGGGACACCGTGCAGGTGGAGGACATCACCGCCCGCTCCGAAGCCTGCGAGGCCGCGGGGAAGCCACCAATCGAAATTAACCAGTACCAGGGGCAGGACTTGGCCACCGCCTCGGTGGTCTCCGGCCAGAACGACGCCATGCTGGCCGACTCGCCGGTGTGCGCATACGCGGTGCAGCAGACGGACGGACAGCTGGAGCTGGCCGGGGAGATCTACGACTCCGCCCCGTACGGGTATGTGGTGGCCAAGGAGCAGACCGCGCTGGCGGAAGCCCTGCGGGCAGCGGTGCAGGCGCTGATGGACGACGGTACCTACCTGTCGATCCTTGAGCAGTGGGGCGTCGAGGGCGGCGCTATCAGCAACGCGGCCGTCAACCCGTGACCCTCTGACCACCCCTCATGGCTACGGAGACGAGATCCAACCGGGACCGTCCGGAGATGATCCGGGCGGTCCCGGTCCGCCACCCCGGCCGCTGGATCGCCGCCGTGGGAGTACTGGTCCTGGCGGCGATGTTCGTCAACATGCTGCTGACGAACGACGCCTTCCAGTGGTCGTTCGTGTTCGACAACCTGTTCAACGGGCCGATCGTCGAGGGTGTCTGGACCGCCGTCAAGATGACGGTGCTGGCGATGCTGATCGGCATCGTGCTCGGCGTCGTGATCGCGGTGATGCGGCTGTCGTCCAACCGGTTGCTGTCCGGCGCCGCCTGGCTCTACACCTGGTTTTTCCGGGCGGTGCCCCGGATCGTGCTGCTGGTGCTGTTCGGCAACCTCGGCATCCTGTGGGATCGGCTGGAGTTCGGGCTGCCGCTCGACCGCCAGATCGGGCAGCTGTTCGGCTTCGACGATCTGGAGGTCCGGTTCTTCGGATTCGACACCGACACCGTGCTCAAGGCGTTCCTGGCGGGGCTCCTGGGACTGGCGCTGTCCGAGGCCGCCTACATGGCCGAGATCGTCCGAGCCGGCATCTTGTCAGTCGACAAGGGACAGTCAGAGGCAGCGGCCGCGCTCGGGATGACCCGGGCCCAGACCCTACGCCGGATCGTGCTGCCGCAGGCGATGCGCGCCATCGTGCCGCCCACCGGCAACGAGATGATCGCGCTGCTGAAGGACACCGCGCTGTTGGCGTACGTGCCGATCAGCAACGAACTCTGGTTCCAGGTCCAAGCGGTGGGCTCCCGTACCTTCAAGGTCTTCCCCATGCTGGTCGCCGGCTGCCTGTGGTACCTGTTCCTCAGCAGCCTCTTGATGATCGGCCAGTACTTCATCGAGAAGTACTTCAGCCGCGGCTACGGCAGCACCCGGCGTCGCCGCAGCAGCTCCGGGGACGTGGTGGCGAAAGTACCAGCACCCAGACCGGCCAACGGGCAGCCGGAGGTGGACGGATGAACAACGGCGGAGAGCGGCAGCCACTGGTCCGGATCGAGAACGTCTACAAGAGCTTCGGATCGTTGCAGGTGCTCACCGGGGTCACCCTCACCGTCGACCCCGGTGAGGTGACGGTGGTGATCGGGCCATCCGGCTCCGGCAAATCCACCCTGCTGCGCTGCATCAACCACCTGGAGAAGATCGATGCCGGCCGGATCTGGGTGGACGGTCAACTGATCGGCTACCGGGAACACAAAGGTCGACTGTACGAGCTGCGGGAGCGGGAGGTGGCCGCCCAACGGCGGTCCATCGGCATGGTGTTCCAGCAGTTCAACCTCTTCCGGCACATGACCGTGCTGGAGAACGTGATGGAGGCCCCGGTCCGGCTCCGCACCGCCCCCCGGGCGGAGATTCGCCAGCGGGCGCTGCAGTTGCTGGAACGGGTCGGGCTGGCGGACAAGATCAACGCCTATCCGTCCGAGATCTCCGGTGGACAGCAACAGCGGGTGGCGATCGCGCGGGCGTTGGCGATGCAGCCCAAGCTGATGCTGTTCGACGAACCGACCAGCGCCCTGGACCCCGAGCTGGTCGGCGACGTGTTGGACGTGATGAAGGACCTGGCCCGGGACGGCATGACCATGATCGTGGTCACCCACGAGATCGGGTTCGCGCGGGAAGTCGGGGACTCCCTGGTGTTCATGGACGGTGGCCAGATCGTGGAGTCCGGGCCACCGCAGACCGTACTGTCCCAGCCGCAGCACGAACGGACCCGCGCGTTCCTCGCGAAGGTGCTCTGAGTCTGGTTCCCTGCGTGAACCCGTCGATGGCGTACCGATACGCTGAGTCCGGCACGTATCCGGCGGTCAAGGCAGGGGGGCACGCAAGGTGCGAAAGTGGTGGCGGCGGCCGCTGCTGTGGGCCATCGTGGTGGTGGCGGTGTGGCTGCTGGGCGGCGGCCCGCTGGGAAGTTTCCAGGGCCGACTGTCGGAGGTGCAGGACAACAACCAGGAGTCGTACCTACCGGCCACGGCGGAGGCGACCCGTGCCGGGGAGCTGGCGGCCCGGTTCACCGAGGGCGACGTGGTGCCGGCGGTCCTGGTCTTCACCCGTTCCGGCGGTCTCACCACCGCCGACCGGACCGCGCTGGAGCGGCTGGCGGAAGAGCTCGCCACCCTGCCGGAGGTGGCGGGCCCACCGTCCCCGGTGGTGGTCTCTGCCGATGGG
Source organism: uncultured Actinomycetota bacterium (assembly GCA_963809545.1). GTDB lineage: Bacteria > Actinomycetota > Actinomycetes > Mycobacteriales > Micromonosporaceae > Natronosporangium. The sequence goes on from CAWEKD010000005.1 coordinate 1,633,474, forward strand.
GTGGCGGCCGAGTTCACGGTCCCGTTGGCCGACGGTGCCCTTGTCGAGGGGGTGACAGCGGTCCGGCAGGCGGTCACCGCCGGCACCCCCGACGGCGTCGACGGGTACGTCGCGGGCCCGGCGGGGTTCACCGCCGACCTGGTGGACGCATTCGGCCACATTGACGGCATGCTGATCCTGGTCACCGCCTCGGTGGTGGCGGTGATCCTGATCGTGGTCTACCGCAGCCCACTGCTGCCCCTGCTGGTGCTGGTCGGCGCCGGGCTCGCCCTCGGCACGGCCTCGGCCGCGGTCTATTTCCTGGCCGACCGAGACGTCGTGGTCATGAATGGACAGAGCCAGGGGATCATGTTGATCCTGGTCTTTGGCGCCGCCACCGACTACGCCCTGCTGCTGGTCGCGCGGTATCGGGAAGAACTACGCCATCTCGACGACCGATTCGCCGCGATGGGGGTCGCCTGGCGGCGCTCGCTGGGCCCGATCCTCGCCTCCGCCGCCACGGTGGTGCTGGCGCTGCTGTGTCTCCTGGTCAGCGACCTCAACTCCAACCGCAGCCTGGGACCGGTAGCGTCGATCGGCATCATCTCCGCGGTGCTGGTGATGCTCACCTACCTCCCGGCGGTGCTGGCGCTGACCGGCCGGGCGGCGTTCTGGCCGTTCTCACCCACCACCAGTCAGCCGTCTCGGCGTAGCGGGTGGGCCCGCCTGGCCGACCTGGTGGCGCGGCGGGACCGGATCGTCTGGGCGGTCACCGCGCTGGTGCTCGCCGGATTCGCGGCGTTGCTGCCCCAGTTCCGGGCCGACGGGGTGGCCGACTCGGAGTTGTTCCTCACCGACGCCGAATCCGCCGCCGGACAGCGGGTACTGGCGGCCCACTTCCCCGCGGGCGCCTCCGCCCCCACCGTGATCATCGCGGCGGCGGAGCAGGCCGACGAGGTGGTGACCGCGGCCTCCACGGTGGAAGGGGTCGCGCAGGTGACCCCGATCGGGGAGAAGGACGGCTTGGTTCGGGTCGTGGCGGTGCTGTCCGATCCACCGGACAGTGACGCCGCCATCGCCACCGTCCAGCGGCTCCGAGACGCGGTACACGCGGTGCCGCACGCGGACGCGCTGGTCGGCGGGCCGACCGCGGTCGACTTGGATACACGTGAGGCGGCTCGGCGCGACCAACGGCTGATCATTCCGCTGGTGCTGGTAGTGGTGTTCCTGGTGATCGCGGTGCTGCTGCGGGCGCTGCTGGCCCCGCTGCTGCTGCTCGGGTCGGTGGTGCTGTCGTTCGCCGCCACGTTGGGGCTGGCCGCCCTGGTGTTCAACCACCTGTTCGACTTCCCCGGCGCGGACCCGTCCCTGCCGCTGTACGCATTCCTGTTCCTGGTCGCGCTCGGAGTCGACTACAGCATCTTCCTGATGACCCGAGTCCGAGAGGAGTCGGCCCGCCACGGCACCCGAGCGGGAGTACAGATTGGCCTGACCGTCACCGGTGGGGTCATCACCTCCGCCGGGGTGGTCCTGGCGGCCACCTTCTCCGCGCTGTCGGTGATACCGATCCTGTTCCTCGCGCAGATCGCGTTCATCGTCGCGGCCGGGGTGCTGATCGACACTCTGGTGGTGCGGTCGCTGCTGGTGCCCGGGCTGAGCCACGACCTCGGTCGGGTGGTGTGGTGGCCGGGGCGGCTCGCCCGTCGACCGGACGCTCCGGCCTGATCCGCGATGTCGGCCCCGTTCGTAGGCTCGCGACATGCATTTGTTGCTGCTCTCACTCGGTGTGGGCGCCGTCCCCACCTTCCTCGCCGCTCACATCAAGCGGCCCGCTGACGAAGCCCGCATCGGTTACCTCAACGATGCGGCACGTCCGTACGCGGACGCGTGGTTCGTGGCCGCGGAACGGGAGCGCGCAGCGGCGTGGGGTTATCCGCTGATCGACATCACCGTCGGTGACTACCCCCGGGGTCACGACGTCGCCACGGTGCTCGACGGCCTCGACGCCATCTACGTGGCCGGCGGAAACAGTTTCGCGCTCTTGGCCGCACTGCGCCGTAACCAGGCCGGCGACATCCTGGCCGACCGGATCCGAGCCGGGTTGCCCTACATCGGATCGAGCGCAGGGTCGATCATCACCGGCCCCAGCATCGCACCGGTCTCCCTCATGGATGATCCTGCCATCGCACCGGACCTGACCGATTACACCGGATTGTCAGTGATCGACACGGTCGTGATTCCGCACGCCGACGGCGCGCTTCCTCCCTACCCACCGGAGCTCATCGAACGGATCAGACAGACCTACGGAGCCACCTACCCGCTCACCTTCCTCCACGACGACCAGGCGCTCCTGGTCGACGACGACGCGGTCCAGCTGATCGCCTCACCGTGACTCCGCTGTGGAGCTAACCGGCTGGTAGTCGCAGGGCAGCGCCACTTGCGCGATGGGCGCGAGCCTACTCCTCGCGAAAGATCTGCTCGATCTGGGCGGAGGATACTGCTCAGGGCATCAGCCGCCACTCGCGCCGTGGAAGGGGCGCACCTCCACCGCGAGCGGGTGGACGATCTGTGCGAGCCGGCGACCCCAGTCCAGGGCGGCGTCCAGGTCCGGCGCCGTGATGATGGTGAAGCCACCAATGTGCTCCTTACTTTCCAGGTAGGGGCCGTCGGTCATCAGCACCTCACTGTCCTTGGCGCGAAGCACCGTGGCGGTACTCGGCGGATGTAGTCCGCCGGCGAACACCCAGGCACCGGCGGCCTTGAGGTCCGCGTTCAGGGCGTCGAGCTGACGCATGATCGGTTCCAGGATTTCCGGTGGCGGCGGGTCACCGTCGGGCTGGTAGATGTTGAGCAGGTACTGTGCCACGTCAATCTCCTTGCTGCGGTCGCAGGTGGTTGGTCAACCGGCTGTCACTCCCTCAACGAAAGACTTCCACGGGATCCGACATCCGGCAGATGAGCTTTCGCTCGGAGATCACCGCCACGGGGTCGGTCGTCCCCGCAGCGGCCTACCGTCCCTGCCGCACCCGCGCTATCGGGCGCGCGGTCTCGCGCGGTGGACCGGTTCGGCGGTGTAGGTGTTGGTGGTGTGGCAATCTGCCCAGGGGGTTACCGCGAACCGAGGGGGTGTGCACGGGGTGCGGGTTGATCTGCTCAGCCAGCCGGCGCCGGATGCGCCAGCCAACGAGGATCACGCGTTCCGGGCCGATGGCCTGGTCGGTGTGCTGGATGGGGTGACGGTCCCGCCCGGGGTGGAGTCCGGCTGTGGACACGGGCCCGCCTGGTACGTGCGCCGATTGGCCGATCACCTTGCTCGTACCGCAGTTGACCCGGCGGTACCGCTGACCGACGGCCTGGCGGCGGCGATCGCAGCCACCCGGGAGGACCACGGCGGACGCTGTGACCTGACGCATCCGAACACCCCGGCGGCCACGGTGGCGCTGCTACGCACCAGCGGCGACCGGGCCGAGTACCTGGTGCTCAGCGATGCCCTGGCGGTGCTGGAGGTCGGCGACCGGGTCCAGGCAGTCACCGATGAGCGGTTCGCCGCGGTGGTGGCCGACATCCGCCAACTGATCACAGTCGATGTGGCGCCGATCGGTACCCCGGAGCACGAGGCCCGGGTGCGACAGACGGTGGCGCTGCGGCAGGAGCGCACCAACCGCCCCGGCGGCTACTGGGTCGCCGCCGCCACCCCACACGCGGCCTATGAGGCGGTCACCGGCACGGTGCCGCTGACCGGACCGGACCGGCTCCGACGGGCCGCGCTGTTGACGGATGGCGCCTCCAGCGCGGTGGACCCGTACGGCTTGCTGGACTGGCCAGGCTTACTGGATGTGCTGGAACAACAGGGACCGGCGGAGTTGATCCGCCGGGTGCGGGAGTTTGAACGCACCGACCACGCCGGGATGACCCGACCCCGGTACAAGCGGCACGACGACGCCACCGTCGCCTTCTGCCGCTTCGAGTAGCGACAAGGAGAGGGTTGGCATGAGCGCCAAGCATTCGGTCAGCGTCGCCGCCGTGGTGGTTAACGAGGAAGGAAAGATCCTGGTCATTCAGCGGCGGGACACTGGCGACTGGCAGATCCCCGGCGGCGTACTGGAGCTGGGTGAGACTATTCAGGACGGACTACGCCGCGAGGTCCGCGAGGAAACCGGGCTGGACGTCGAGCCAGTTCGTCTCACCGGCGTCTACCAGAACATGCAGCGTGACGTGATCGCCCTGGTCTTCCTCGCCCATCCGGTCGGCGGCACCCCGACCCCGACCGAGGAGTCGGTCCAGGTCGCCTGGTGGAGCCGTGACCGAGTCGAACAGCAGCTGGTCGAAGCCTTCACTGTGCGGGTCCTCGACGCGCTCGAACCGCCCGGTGGGCCAGTGCCCCTTCGGCAGCACGACGGGGTGCGCCTGCTGCGGGATTGACTGTCGGTGTCAAGTGCCCGAATCAACAACACCTGGCCGGTCGGGTGCGGAGACCGATCCCAGCGTCTCCCTACGGTTCGTGGTTACTCTTTTCGGACGATTCCGGTGAAGCCGAGTACGGCCAGGGTGGTGAAGGCCCAGCCGAGGATGGTGAGGAACGAGACGGCAGCGGTGTACCAGGTGCCTGCGGGGGCCTGGGAGTTGATGCGCCAGTGGTCGGCTTGTCCGGTGCTGATGATCGGTACGACCGTGTCGAAGGCGTGCCCGAGTGGGTAGTAGCAGGGGTAGTCCGGTGAACAGGCCAGGGCGGTAGGTGCCGGGGTGACTTCACTGACGGTCCGGGTGGGGACGATCAGCTCGTCCTGGTGCTGGGCATGCCACAGTAGCCCGAATGCGACCAGGTAGAGCACCAGCAGGGCCCACAGCGCCCGGCCTGGTTTGTAACCGTGCCGAATGCTCACATCCAGCAGCCAGTTAGCCACCTTCTTTCCCCAGGTGAGGTGGCCGTGCCTGCGTAGATCGGTGTGTTGAGCGATAGCGACTTGTTGGGCCTCCGCGTCCTGCCCGGTTTGGCGGTATACCTGCGCTAGTTGCTGGTAGGGCTGGGCTTGGTAGCCGCGGGTGCCAGTGTTGGCAGGGGGGTGGCTTTTGCGGATCCACGCCAGTCGCTGTTGGAGACTGGCGTGATTGTCTCCCCCGAAACCGCGGTAGGTGAATCCGTCTAGCCGGAGCTTGCCGGCTGGGGGCCAGTGCCCCTCAGGTCGATCCGCCCCCCAGTCATCGTCGAGGCGATGCACGGCTGCTCGCTCAAGGTTGACCAGGCCCTGAACGGGGTTGGTGGGTGACCAGCGAAGCTCATGTTCGACTCGTAGGCCGTCGGCGCGTAACGCCACCGGTTGGCCAAGAAGCTGTGCGTCAGAGAAGAGTAGCGCTCCGTTGATCTGCGCTCCGGACAACGAGATCGCGCCGTTGGCGACGAACCCGTCATCCAGGAACGCATCGCCGCTGACCCGCATCCTATCGGCGAACAGGGCGTTGCCGTGCTGGTCGGTACCGTTGAGTTGAGCGTCGGTGAGATCGAGTGAACCTTTGATGTCGGCGCCGGCTAGTTGGATGGCGCCGGTGGCGGTGAATCCACGTCTGAGGAACACGTCACCGGTGATGGTGATACCGTCGGCGATCAGGGATTCGCCGTCTGAGTTAGCGCCGTTGAGTTGGGCGTCAGTGAAGTCTAATGATATTTCGATGTCGGCGCCGGCTAGTTGGATGGCGCCGGTGGCGGTGAATCCATATCTGAGAAAAATTCCGCCGGTGATGGTGATCCCGTCGGCGAACAGGGCGTTGCCGTTTTGGTCAGTGCCGTTGATTTTGGCGTCGCTGAAGTCCAGTGCGCCTTTGACGTCGGCGCCGAGTAGTCGGATGGCGCCGGCGGTGGTGAATCCGTGCCTGAGGAACATGGCGCCGATGACGGTGAGTCGATCAGCGGATATGGCGTAGCCGCGTTGGTCGACGCCGTTGAGCTGGGCACCTTTGAAGTCGAGGACGCCTTTGACATGGGCATCGTAGAGGTAGCACGGCCCACCGATCCTGGAACCTTCCAGGTTCAGGCCGTACTCGACCGCAAGCTGATTGGCTAGCAGTCCAGCCGGTAGTTGGCAGCGGTCGAAGGTCAGGGCGGGGGCGGTAGCGGCGGTGAAGTCGAGTGGTTCGTCGCCGTCCAGAAAGCATCTGTCCAGCACCAGCGGGCAGCGGAGCCGGGCATGTGCGAGGTCGAGGTGACCGAGGATGCGTGCCCCTCGTAGCCGTACCCCTTTGGCGTGTACCGGCCAACGGTCCTCGACGAGCAGCTGGCGCAGCACGGCGGCGCGGACCGTACGCTCCGGCCCCCACTCCCGCATCTCATCCGGACTGACCTCGTCGCCGCAGGGGAAGCTGAGCCACTCACCGGCGTCGGCCCGGTCGAGCAGATCTTGTTCCGTCGGTAGCAGACCCTTGTCTGGCCGCCACGCTGGTATCGCCTCGGTACACGGGGTAGGAACAGCCGCCACATCACTGGGCTGGCGGGAAGTCGGGTCGGGGACTTCTGCGGGAGGACCGCCGTTGTCGACAACGGAACGGCTCACGGGCGCCCCCCTCGGTACTGCGACTAGATCGAGCATCCATTGTCACTACTGGACGGCGGGTCGGATGCGTACCGTGGCATGTCATGCCGATGCCGTGCGCCTCTGCCGGCGCCCCGGTCCGGCCGGCATCCCCTGGGGTGTCTGGGGGAGATGTTGCGATGCACCCGCGTCGACGGGGCGGGGCATGGCGGGTGACCCGCGCCACGAATGGCTCCACGCGGGGCGGTCCCGTGAGCGGATCAAGGCGGTGAGCTGGCGCGCCCGGCAGGATTCGAACCTGCGACCTTGAGGTTAGAAGCCTCCTGCTCTATCCGCTGAGCTACGGGCGCACGCTTTTCGAAGCGTACCGCCCGCGCGGAGCCGGGCCAGCGTCCAGGAGGGCCCAGACGAAGGACCAAACGGAGGAACCGGATCGGACCGCAGGGCTAGGGGGCTACCAGCTTTCGAGTGACCCGGCTGGACGGGTGCGAGGGTTGTTACTAGATTGTTATCCCGTGCGCGTGACCCCTCCCACTTTTCTGCCGGTACTGGTCCGGTCCGATGATCCTGCCGCAGGACCAGAGGTACTCCGGGAGGCGTTCGTGGGGGAGCTGGAAGTCGCATACCAGTTCGCCCCACCGTACGAGCCTCGCCTACTCACCTGGCAGGGGTGGGAGCGCACCGGCATGTCCCGGGCGGAGCTGCGGCGGGCCGCCGCGGCCGCGCTCTATCAGCGGCTGGACCAGGTGGCGATCCACGGGCAGCCGCCCGCGCTGATGCTGTCGTTTGACGGGTTGGAGTCCAGTGTGCTGCTGGCGCACCCGTTCTGGGACGACTTGGCCGCCTCGATCCCGGGTGACGTAGTGGTAGGGGTCCCGGCCCGAGACGTGGTGATCTTCACAGGTACGGAATCACCCCCGGGTCTCCAGAAGGTGCGCCGCGCGGTCGATCGGATGTTCTTCGCCGGCGGGGCGCAGCTGCTCAGCCGGGAGCTGTTGGTGCGGCGGCAGCGCTGCTGGGAAGTGTTTGAGCCGGCCGGCTACGCCGAGGCGGCTGATCCGGTGTCGGGGTCGCCGTTCATGTCGGTGGCTCCTCGGTCGCCGATTCCTCCGCAGTCACCGGCTCCTCCGATGTCACCAGCGCCGTTCGGGTCACCGGCGGCGATGCCGGGTTCGCCGCTGCCGGTGAGTGCGCCGCCTCCGGTGGGTGGACCGTGGTCTCCGACGGGTGCGCCGAGCTCCCCAGCTCCGGTGGGCGCGGGTGCGGTGCCGCGGCATCGGCAGCCGGCTCCCCGGACGACATCGGCGCCGATGCCGCCGCCTGAGCCGGAGGCACCACCGCGCCGGACCCGAGGTAAGCGTCGAGCCAGCGGTCGAGCTCGCTGAACAGGAACCGCCGAGCCGGGGCGGGCGACAGGGTGAGGTCGTGCATTCCGCCTTCCACCCGCAGCACGGTGACGTGTCGGCCCACCGCGGGCGCCCAGCGGGTGATGTCGGCCACGTTGAGCACGGTGTCGGTCCGATGCGCATCCTCGTGCCATCGGGCCGCCCACAGGGAGCGGGTGGAGCACGCCACGAGTACGGGCACCTCCACCGTCAGGCCGGCGTGCAGGCGCCGTTGCCCGTGGCGGACGGCCGCCAGCCAGCCGTACCGGATCGGAAACCCGCCCAGGGGTTTCCAGGCCAGGTCGTACGACCATTCGCCGCGGAAGTTGACGTGCAGGCTGTGGCCGTACAGCGGAAAGGTGGGGCGGTGCAGGAGTCGGTACGGGTGGCGCCGGCCGATGCGGGTGACGAGCGCGAGCGCCGGTCCCCGGAGGCTCGGCGGCAGGTTGAAGTCGAAGAATGGGCTGTTGAGGAACAACGCGTCGACCAGCCCTTGGTCGCGCCGGTCGTGCGCCCACAGTGAAGTGATCAGTCCGCCGGTGGAGTGGGCGGCGATCAGGAGCGTGGAGTTCCCTTCCTCGCGGATGATGCGGGCGGCGGTGTCCAGCTCCTGGTAGTACTCGTCCAGCCGGTGGCAAAACCCGGGGGTCTGATAGGGCCGCAGACTCCGGCCATACTTGCGCAGGTCCAGCGCGTAGAAGTTGAAGCCCCGCGCGATGAAGTGCTCGGCCACATGGGTCTGGAAGAAGTAGTCCGACCAGCCGTGCACCCAGAGCACGGCGCGGTCGGTGGGGGCGTCCGCGAGTCGGCAGACCAGGGTGGCGTACACCGGCCCCTCCCAGTCCCGGCCGAGGTCGAGGGTCCGTTGCTGGTACGGCGGTCCCAGGCGGTCGGTCTGCACGGCCTCGACCGTAGCGCGGCCGGTGGGCGAGCGGCCGGATTTCACCCGGTGATGCGAGGGATCCCATAGCAGATCCAGCTCCGTCTGTGGCGTTGTCCACAGCCCGAGGCGCTGTCCACAGCGTGGGGTGGCGGGGCTGGCATCGGCGCCGATGGGGCGGGACGCTGCCGGAGCCGGCTGTCCCGGCACCTAGCCGATGGACGAGATGTGGGATCGGTATGTACGAGACATATGTAACCATCGTGGGTAACGTTCTCAATCCGCCGGAGTGGCGGCGGACCAGCACCACCAAGTCGCTGGTGACCACCTTCAAGGTGGCCTCGACCTCACGCCGGTTGGACAAGGAGACCGGCCGGTGGGTGGACGGAAACAGTTTGCGCGTCCGGGTCACGTGTTGGCGGGCGTTGGCGGGCAACGTGGCCGCCTCGGTCACGGTGGGGGATCCGGTGATCGTCACCGGGCGCCTCTACACCCGAGACTGGCAGGACGAGCAGGGGAACAAGCGGCTCTCCTACGAGCTGGAGGCAACCGCGGTGGGGCACGACCTCACCCGCGGCAAGAGCCGGTTCGAACGGGTCCGGGCCAGCACCGCTACGAGCGTGCTCGAGGACGAGCAGAGTCAGTCCCGGGTGGGTGGGGAGCCGGCTGAGCCGGTGGCCCCGGAGGAAGCACCGGTCCAGTTCGACGACACCCCGTACGACGTGGACGAGCCGTCCGCGGACGCCCCGGCCGCCTCGGTGGAGCGGTTGGCGACCGCGCCGGCCTGACCGGCGCGGGTCGGGCGGCGGTGCTCTGGGGCACGGCACCGTCGCCCGACCCGCCGGCCAGGTTTTTCTGTCGGCTGGCCGGGTTTGTGGACGTTGGGTCGATGGCTGGGGCACGATCGCAGATGACCGGACGGGGCGGGCACCGTCCATATCTGGGCGCTGCCGCGCGGACTGGCAGGAAGGGGCGGCACATGACTGACGACTGCAACCAGGGCGACTTCACCGCGGGATCTGACGACCCCACCGGTCCGATGCCCGAGCAGTCAGCCGAGACCGGTCCGGGGGGCGGTGCGCCGGCTGATCAGACAGGGGCGGACCGAGTCGACGCGGAGCGGAGCAGTCGGCAGCGGGTGGTGCTGACCGGGATCAGCTCTCGAGCCTGGGAGCATCCGGCTGATCGAGGGGCGCTCACCGCGCTACGGGAGTTGCGCGGTTTCGACGAGGCGCTGAAGCTGCTGGCGGGGTTGTGGAATGAGCGGGCCTGGCGGCTGCAGTTCCTCGGTGGAGCGATCCGAGTGGATCGCCATCAGTATCCGCGGGTCTACCGGATCTACAGCGAGGCCGCGGCGGCGTTGGACGTCCGCGAGCTGCCGGAACTGTATGTGCAGAACGACCGCAGCCTCAACGCGATGGCGATCGGGATGAAGCAGCCGTTCATTGTGGTCAACACCGGCATGGTGGAGACCGCGGACGATGATGAGCTGCGGTGTCTGCTGGGGCATGAGCTCGGGCATGTGCTGTCCGGCCACGCGGTCTACCGCACCATGATCCTGGTGCTGACCAACATGATGGTGCGGTTGGCGTGGTTCCCGCTCGGCTCCGCTGCGCTGTACGGGATCATTGCGGCGCTGTACGAGTGGTGGCGCAAGGCGGAGCTGTCCGCCGACCGGGCAGGCTTGCTCGCCTGCCAAGACCCCGCCGCCTCGTTGCGGTTGTCGATGAAGCTGGCCGGCGGCGGTGATTTGTCTGAGGTGGACACTACTGCGTTCCTGGCGCAGGCGGCTGAATACGAGCGCGGGGGCGACCTACGCGACAGTGTGCTGAAACTGTTGCTGGTCGCGTTCCGGTCCCACCCGATGCCGGTGGCCCGGGCGGCGGAGATCCGCCGATGGGTGGAGGAGGGGGAGTACCAGCGGATCCTGGCCGGCGACTATCCCCGGCGCGAGGACGACGCCACCGCTTCGGTGAGTGAGGATGTCAAGCGGGCCGCTGATTCCTATCGCGAGACCTTCCGTCGGTCACAGGATCCACTGTTTGTCCTGCTCCGACGGATCGGGGGCGGCGCGGCCGAGCTCGGCGGGTGGGTCGGCTCCAGCGCCGGGAAACTACGCGACTGGTTCGCCACCGCCGCGGAAGCCGCGCGGGAGGCGGCCAGCGGTCGGAGGACGAACGGACAGGACACGGACGGTAACCGGTCGGACGGTGAACCGGGTGCTCGTTCCCACCGTGGCTCGTAGGATGACCGGCATGACCGCACCCCTGACTGAACCGGATGTCCGCGCCGCCGTCGACCGGGTCCTGCCCGGGGTTCTGGAAGACCTGCGCCGGCTGGTGGCCATCCCCAGCGTCTCCTTCCCGGAGTTCGACCGCCGCCACGTCCAGCAGTCGGCGGAGCTGACCGAACAGCTGCTACGGGACTGCGGCCTGCAGACCCAGATCGTCTCGGCCGGTGAGGGGCAGCCGGCGGTGATCGGCCGGCGTCCGGCTCCGCCGGGGGCGCCGACCGTGCTGTTGTACGCCCACCACGATGTACAGCCGCCCGGGGATCCGGCGGTGTGGCAGAGCGAGCCGTTCACGGTCACCGAGCGGGATGGCCGGTTGTACGGCCGCGGGGTGGCCGACGACAAGGCGGGAGTGATGGCCCACGTGGCCGCGCTCCGGGCGCTCGGCGACCAGTTGGGGGTCGGGGTGGTCGTCTTCGTGGAAGGCGAGGAGGAGTACGGCTCCCAGACGCTGGAGGAGCTACTCCAGCGGCATCGGGACACCCTGACCGCCGACGTGATCGTGATCGCCGACTCCGCCAACTGGGACGTGGGAGTTCCGGCCCTGACCACCTCCCTGCGGGGCATCGTCAACCTGTTCGTCGAGGTCCGCACCCTGGAATCGGCGGTCCACTCGGGCATGTTCGGTGGGGCGGTGCCGGACGCGCTCACCGTGCTGAGCCGGTTGCTGGCCACCCTGCACGACGAAGCCGGGGACGTGGCCGTACCCGGACTGGTCCACCGCCCGGCCGCCCCGCTGGAATATCCGGTCGATCGGCTCCGGGCCGAGGCCGGGATGCGGGAAGGGGTACAGCTCATCGGGACCGGGTCGCTGGTGGAGCGGCTCTGGACCCGCCCCTCCCTGTCGGTGCTGGGGATCGACGCCCCGAGCGCGGGCGAGGCCGCCAACGCGCTGGTGCCGTCCGCGCGCGCCAAGCTCAGCCTGCGGATCCCACCGGGAGAGGATCCGAAGTCGGCCTATAACGCGGTCACCGCCCACCTCCAGGCGCACGCCCCGTGGGGGGCGGAGGTGACGGTGAGCCTCGAAGCAGACGGTGCCCCCTGCGTGATCGACACCACCGGCCCGGCCTACCAGATTGCCCGGGCGGCGCTGCGTCAGGCGTGGGATGGGGTGGACCCGGTCGACATCGGCCTGGGCGGGTCGATTCCCTTCATCGCCACGTTCCAGGAGATGTTCCCGGGCGCGGAAATTCTGGTCACCGGTATGGGGGACCCCACATCCAACCTGCACGGCCCCAACGAGAGCATCGACCTGGGGGAGTTCCGCCGGATCTGCCTGGCGGAGACGCTGCTGCTGAACAACCTGGCCAGCCTGGAGCGCTGAGCCCATCCAGGTCGCCCAGCCTGCGGCATACGGAGCGGGGCGGTGGTCCTCCCGGGTTGATGCCCGGAGGACCACCGCCCCGCACCCCACCTCACCATCGTCGCCTAGCCGAATGCGGCCATCAGGCAGCGGAGACGGAACGCAGATAGTTGACCTGCTGGTGGTAGTGGTGCACCTGCTGCTGGTTGTTCACCGGCAACCGCACCGCGTACTGCCGGCCGGCATTGGTGACCGTGACCGTCACCACTCCCTGGTACACGGTCTCCTTAGCCAGCAGGAACAGCAGACTGAAGATGGTCAGGCAGAAGAAGCCGACGATCGCCAACACGATCGCCCAAGTGGGGATCTTCTGAGTAGTGGTCCAGTGGTCCTGGATCATCCACTGGGCTCCCCGCAACGGGATAGGGCCGGAGGGGGTGTAGATCGTGGTAGAGGTGACGGTCATATCCCCCAGCTGCAGCAGCACCTGCTCCGGAGGGGTAGCAGGGGCGGGCAGATCAGCCACGACCGCCTGCAAGTCGGCCATGGTGGCGGCCTGCTCAGAGGCGCGCAGCCGGCGGTCGTACTCCATCAGATCCAACCGCCCCTCGTCCACGGCCTGCCGGAGGCGCTCAGCGATCGCCTGGCGGTCAGCATCAGAAGGGCGGATCTGATTCGGCGGGGGACTCCCGGGTGAGACATTCGGGTCAGTCATGAACGGGACAGTAGCGCCTGTTCGCCATCGGCGCGCGGTTGGTGGAGGGCTTCCCGCGCGTGGCGACGGGCCAGCCACCCGAACCCCACCAAGGTCATCCCGGCGAAAATCGCCCACTGCACGGTGTAGGCGGCGTTGAGCCAGGCGTTTTCCCGGCGGGTGGGCAGCAGCGTCAGCGCCGGATCCGCCTCCGGTTGCTGCTCCGCCAGCTGCACGTACACCCCGTACACCGGATAAGGCAGCTGGGCGGCCATGGCGGGCAGGTCGATCCGACGGATGGTCAACTCCCCGGCGTGCTCCACCACGGTGCCCCCGCGCTCACTCGGGCGGGCCCAACCCACCACCGTCACCTGCCCCGCGGGCGCCTCCGGCGGGTCCGGTAGCTCCGCGGCGCCGCCCGGGGCGACGATCCAGCCCCGGTTGACCAGCACCGCGCTGCCGTCGGCCAGCCGCAGCGGGGTAAGCACCTCCACCCCCACCCGACCGGACATGCTTCGCCCTCGCACCAGAAACTCGTGCTCCGGGTCGTACTGGCCGGTGACGGTGACCTTGGACCAATCCGTGTCGGCGGGCAGCCCCGCCCCGACCGGCTCTCCCGGCCCGGGGGCGGTCACCAGCGAAGTCAGCGGCACCGGGTCCGCCACCTCAGCGGCGTCGATCCGCTCATTGATCGCACTGCGTTCCTCGAAGCGTTGCCACTGCCACATCCCGAGCAGGGACATCACCGCTGCCAAGAGCAGCGCCACCGCCAGGCGGGCCAACCAGCCGGGGGACAGCAGGAACCGGTACACGGCCCCAGCCTACCGAGTCCGTGATCACGCTATGGCCGCGCGTAGCAGCGGAAAGTACGGTATGGTCGCCCGGGTCACATCGCCTAGGAGGGCTGACGGTTGAGCGGAGCCGTGACGCCGCCTGCATTCCCTAACCTGACCGTGGCGACCCCTCGGTTGCAGGTGCGTCAGCTGGTAGAAGCAGACGCACCCAAGATCGCGGAGATCTTCGCAGACAAACAGACCCAGCGGTGGTTACCGGTGCCGCACGGGCCGACCGAGTTCGATGCGGTGGCGTGGTGCACCACGTTTGCGGCCGAGCATCGGGCCCGGGGAGCCGGCGACCACTACGGAATGATCCGGCGAGAGGACGAGACGCTGGTCGGCTGCCTGTGGACCACCCACACCGACTGGCTGGCCCGGGTGACCGAGATCGCGTACGTGGTGGCGCCGGAGGCCCGAGGGTTCGGGCTGGCGGCGGAGGCGGTCGACGGGTTGGCGATCGCGCTGCTGCTCGAGCACGGTTTCCAACGGGTGGAACTGCGGGTCGCACCGGGTAACCTCGCCTCCCGGCGAGTGGCGGAGAAGGCCGGTTTCACGTACGAGGGCCTGCTGCGTAACGCCGGTAACCTGCGCAGCGGGCGGGTCGACCTACAGGTGTGGTCGCTGGTCCCCGCCGACCTGCGGAACTGATCCGTCCGTCCCGGACCGGTGACCCGGACGCCTGCCGGCGGAGCCGGCGGGACGCTAGTCGACCAGCTTGCTCGGGGGCGGGAACTTCTTCACCGGTTCGTCCTTCAACGCGTCCCGCAGGGTCTGCGCCACCGACTGGATGGACTGGCTGGCACGACCGCCCCCGACCGCGTTGAAGGGGTTGTCCGGGTCGGCGCTGAACCCGGCCACCGCCAGCTGCGGGGTGAACCCGACGAACCAGGCGGTCCGGTTGCCGTCGGTGGTACCGGTCTTGCCCGCCACCGGCCGGCCCACGATCGCCGACACCTCGGACGCGGTGGACCAGGGACCGCAGGCGCCCCGGGCGGCCCCGGAACCGGTCGGGCACAGGGCGGCGTCGGTGGCGGCGCGCGCCACCTCCGGATCGACCACCTGCTCGCAGCGTGGCTGCGCCACCGGCACCCGCTCACCGGCCTCGTTGACGTAGGTCACCTCGTTACCGTTGGGGTCCAGGATGGACACCACCGGCAGAGGTTCGCAGTACACACCGTCGGCGCCACCGATCGCGTACGCGGCGGCCATCTCCAGCGGGGTGGTGTCGGCCACCCCGAGCGTGAACGCTCCCCAGCCTTTGACCCGGGCCGGCGAGGCCATCTCCTGGTCGATCGGGGTGCGCCAGGTCAACCCGAGGCGCTCGGCCATCCGGACCGCGGCCTCCGTCCCCACCCGTTCCTGCAACTGCACGAAGAAGGTGTTGACCGACATCCCGAACCCGGACCACATGGTGTGGGTGCCGGCCATTTCGCCACTGGCGTTCTGGGGGCACCACCGGCCGCCGCACGTACCCGGCCCGGAGCCGAGGTAGCTGGATACGTACCGGTGCGGAGAGTTGATCTTCGTGGACAGCGGCATGCCTTGTTCCAGCGCGGCCAGCAACGTGAACCACTTGAAGGTCGATCCGGCCTGGTAGCCGGCCATGTCGCCGCCTCCCAGCAGCGGGTTGACCGTGTTCGGGTAGCTGCTGCGCCCGACCCCGCCTCCGGTCCGGGGGCCGTTGCTGTCCTGATCCAGGGAGAACACCCGGTTGACCGCGGCCGCGCGGATCAGGCCGGTGCCGGGCTCGACCGCCACCACCCCGTGCGCGATGGGGCTACCGATGCTCTCCTTGGCCAGGACGTGCCCCTGCGCGGCCTCTTGGATGTCCGGGTCCAGCGAGGTCACCACCCGGTAGCCCCCACGCCGGAGGTTCTCCTCCCGCTCCAGCGGGTTGTCGCCGAACGCGGGCTGCCGGATCCACCACTGCCGGAACATCTCGCAGAAGAAGCCCCAGTGGTTGTGACTCTCCGGCACCGACACACAGTCGTTGGCGGGGGTGGACAGGTCCAGCTCGATCGGCTCGGCCTTGACCTCTTCCGCCACGGTCGGGGCCACGTACCCCAGGGCCACCATCCGGTCGATCACCCAGTTACGCCGGGCCACCGCCGCCCGCTGATCCCGACTAGCCGGGTCGTACGTCGACGGCGCCTGCACCAGTCCGGCCAGGGTGGCGGACTCGTTGAGGTCCAGCTCGGCCGGCAGCTTGGAGTAGAAGATTTCGGCGGCGGCGTAGATGCCGTAGGCCTGGTGGCCGAAGTAGGCGTGGTTGAGGTAACGCTCCAGGATCTCTGCCTTGGACAGCCGCTTCTCCAGCTCCACCGCCAGACGCGCCTCCCGCAGTTTCCGGGCGGTGGTCTGCTCGGTGGCGGCCCGGACCTCGGCCGGAGTGGTGGCGCTGTCCCGGAGCGCCATTCGTACCAGCTGCATGGTGAGGGTGGAGGCGCCCTGCTCCACCTCCCCGGACTGGGAGTTGGCGATGAAGGCCCGGGCGATGCCCTTGGCGTCCACCCCGTTGTGTTGGTAGAAGCGCTGGTCCTCACTGGCCACGATGGCCTGTTGGATGTACGCCGACATCTCGGTGATCGGGACGTACCGTCGGTGCTCGGCGTAGAACGCGGTGAGCGGCGTCGTGCCGTCATTGGCGTAGAGGTACGTGGTCTGGGCAGGCTGCACTGTGGTCAGATCCTGCGGCAGGTCCCGCAGGAGCTCGGTGCTGTGCTTGAGCCCCAGCCCACTGATGGCGGCCACGGGGAACAGCACCGCCGCGAGCACCACGCCGGCCAACAGCCCGGCCCGTAGCACCACCGTCAGCCGCCCTGAGGCGGCGAGCACCCGACGAATCACCCCGATAATGTACGACATATCGGGGTTTTTCCTCCGGGGAAGTTGGTAATCTCCGGCGACGCCAGCGCTGCTAGCCGGCGGTGGCGTGGCGCCGCAGCCGGAGGGTCAACGCCAGCACCTGCACCGCCCCGGACGGATCCGGCACCCGGTAGCCGGCCCGGGTGGCGCCGGGCCCGACCTTCACGCCGACATCCCCGGACTGGAGCACCTCGAACGCGTGCTCGTCGGTGACGTCGTCGCCCAGGAACAGCACCGCGTCGGCGGCGTGCTCGTCCCGCAGCGCCGCCACCGCTGTGCCTTTGTCGCTGCGGGAGACCAGCAACTCCACCACTTCCTTGCCCCGCAGCTGCCGTACCCCCGGCCACCGCGCCGGGCCCTCGGCGATCGCCTGCTGGGCCCGCGCCGCGATGGCCGGGGAAGCGGTCCGGGTATGCACGGCCACGCTGGCCGGCTTGTACTCCACCCGCACCCCCGGCAGGCCGGCGACCAGCTGGTCCACGGCGGTGGTCACCCGTTGGTGCAGCTCCGCCTGCTCCGGAGTGAGCTGGACCGCGGCGTGGTACTCCGAGCCGTGGCTGCCCACCAGCAGCACCGCTGGGGGCAGGGACGTCAACGCGGCCAGCTGCTCCCGGGGGCGCCCGGAGACCAGCGCCACCGTGGTGCGCGGCAGGGCGGCCAGCTGTCGGAGCATGTCCAGCGCGGCGGGCAAGGGATAGGCCTGGTCGGGGTCGGTGACGATCGGCGCCAGGGTGCCGTCGTAGTCGCTGCACACCAGCAGGCGGTCGACACCGGTGGCGCGCGCGAGCGCCTGACGCAGATCGGGGTCGAGTGAGGTCTCCGGCATAGGCCTAGCTTCCCAGCTCCGACAGGAAGGTCCGCGCCCACCGGTCCACGTCGTGGCTGCGAAGGTGCCGCTGCATCACCCGGATGCGGCGCCGCGCCTCCGAGTGCGGCACCGTCATCGCCTGCATCAGCGCCTCTTTGATTGAGTCCACATCGTACGGATTGCACAGGAACGCCTGCCGGAGTTCGCTGGCGGCCCCGGCGAACTCGCTGAGCACCAGCGCGCCGCTGCTGTCGGTCCGCGCGGCGACGTATTCCTTGGCGACCAGGTTCATCCCGTCCCGCAGCGGGGTCACCATCATCACGTCCGCCGCGCAGTACAGCGCCGCCAGCTCGGTGCGGCTGTAGGACTGGTGCAGGTAGTGCACGGCCGGCAGACCAACCCGCCCGAATTCGCCGTTGATCCGGCCGACCTCCCGCTCCACCCGTACCCGCAGGGTCTGGTAATGCTCCACGCGCTCCCGGCTGGGGGTGGCCACCTGCACCATGACCGTCCGCGGCACCGACAGTTTGCCCTCGGCCAGCAGCTCCCGGTACGCCTTCAGCCGCTGCTCGATGCCCTTGGTGTAGTCGAGCCGGTCCACCCCGAGCAGGATCGTCTCCGGGTCGCCGAGTTCGGCGCGGATCTGCTTCGCGCGGGCCTGCACGGTCGGACTGGCGGCCAGCTGCTCCATCTCGGCCACGTCGATGGAGATCGGGAACGCGCCGGCCTTGACCGTCCGGTCGTCGACCTTGATGCTGTTGCCCTGATACCGCAGTCCGAGCAGGTGCCGGGCCAACCGGATGAAGTTTTGCGCCGCCAGCCGCTGTTGGAACCCGACCAGGTCGGCGCCGAGCAGCCCGCGCAAGATCTCGGTGCGGCCGGGTAGCTGCATGAACAGTTCAATCGGCGGGAACGGGATGTGCAGGAAGAATCCAATTCGCAGATCGGGCCGCCGTTGCCGGAGCATGGCGGGCACGAGCTGCAACTGGTAGTCCTGGATCCAGACGGTGGCGCCGGGGGCGGCCACCTCCGCCGCCGCCGCCGCGAACCGGTCGTTCACCTCCCGGTACGACTCTCGCCACCGGCGCCGATAGGTGGGGGTCTCCACCGCGTCGTGGTACAGCGGCCAGATAGTGGCGTTGGACTGGCCCTCGTAGTAGCGCTCCAGATCCACCTGGTGCAGCGGTACGGGGTGGAGCCGGACCCCGCCCACCTCGAACGGTGCCGGCGCCTCTCCCACCCCTCCGGCCCACCCGACCCAGGTGCCCTGACGGGCCACCAGAACCGGGTGCAGGGCGGTGACCAGGCCTCCTGGGCTGCGCCGCCAGCTTCGGCCCTCCTCCGTGACTACCTCGTCCACCGGCAGTCGGTTGGCGACTACCACGAACTCGCTGCGCTTCGTCACGTCCACCTCCCCGTGACCACGCTCTTATGAGCGCCCGGTGTGTATACAGCGTACTCACCTCATCACTCGAGCAGGCAGAACCCGTTCGGGGTACTCAGTTGTGTCAATCCACGCCGGGCGCTCGGCCGGGCGGGGGTTGCCGCGGTGTGTTGGGATAGGAGGCACCGGTGAGCCGGCGCCCGCGGGGTCAGACCGGGCGGGGCAGGAGGAGCGCATGGCGGACCAGCTGGACGTGGCGCCCGAGCACGTGATCGGCGGTGGCCGGCGGACCGCCGCCACCACCGTCGAGTGGAGCGGATGGGCGGCCCAGGTCAGGACCGGATTATGGGTAGCTGCTGCCAGCGCCCGGGACACCTCGGTCACCTCGGCGCTGGAGGACCACCTGTCCCGGCTGGCGCCGGCGTTGGCGCGGTTGGCGGCCAACTCCGAGGCGCTCGGCGGCAACGCGGTTACCGCCGCCTGCGTGGTGGTGGACGCCGACGACAGCGCCGGCCAGCTAGTGGGGCGCCAGGTGGCTGACGGTCAGACCAGGGCCACCGTCCTAGCCCGACCGCTCCACGCGGGTTGACCGGAGCGGCTGAGACATGACCGTACTGGCACCGTTTGACCGGCACCCGGCCGATCCGGCGGGAGTGACCGCGCATGGGCAGATCCTGGCGGACCGCGCCAGCCAGGCCGTGACCACGCATGCGCCGCGCACACGTCGGGCCTACCAGTCGGTGCTGACCCACTGGGACGGGATGGGCCGGCCGGAGGCTGAGCACAGTGTGCAGCGAGTCACCTCCGAAGTCGACGAGGTCAGTGAACAGGTCGCGGCGGCCGCGGTCGCGTTGGCCTACTGGGGACGCTGTGTCCGCGACTTCAACACCGAAGTCGATGCCATTCTCGCCACGGTAGCGCGGGCGGGGGCTGGGCAGCCGGACCTCACCGACGATGAACTAGCCGCGTTGCGGGCCCAGGCCCGTCGGGTGGGACAGGAGCGGTGGCACCGCGCGTACGACACCCACATCGTCACCGGACGGCAGCAGGTGGCCCGTATCCTCGCCGAGGGGCCGGAGCCATCGCTGATCCTGGAGCTGTTCCAAGCAGGGCAGCTGTCGATGTCCATCATCACCCTGTATCCGCGGCTCGATTTATCGCGTGTGGACTGGCAGCGGCTGTTCCGGAACCTGCGCGCCCACGGTATCGATCCGCAGGCCTGGTTGGCCGCCGGCACGTACGACCCTGAGGTGCTCAGGCAGCGGCTCGACCTGCTGCGGGAGGCCGGGGTTCCGCCGATCGACTATGCCGACCTGCTGCAGCGGTACTGGGTGGCGGTGGCCGCCGACAAGGCCGGGATCGACCTGTCGCAGTGGGATCCGCGCCGGGGTGCGGGCGAGCTGTCCGACATCATCCAGGCGGTCTACACCTACTACGGCCAGCTCTACCTTGATCATCCGCACCTGCAGTGGGCGGGCATGGCCAACATGATCGGACCGTCGTTCGCCGCCGGTTTCTTCGATCTGGACCTGTTCCGGCGGATCGCCCGTGACCTTGCCGGCAACCCCGCCGTGCCGGTGGACATGCGGTTCCTCGCCCACGCCAGCGACGCGGAGCTGAAGTTCTTCGAGACCACCTTCCTGCAGATGCAGAAGGACATCTTCTTCGACCAGGCGATGATGCACGAGGCGTACCTGGGCGGTGGGCTGGACGCGATCCGCGAACTCGAACAAGCTGGCTTGATCGACTACGGCACCTCCCAGGCCTGGCGCGACATTGACCACGGATGGCGTACCGGTGACCCCAGCCTGGTGGAGCGGGGCAACACCCGACTGTTGTTGCGGGAGCAGCGGGACATCATCGACCTGAACTACCAGCGGATGTACCAGCGTCCGGGAACAGGGCCGGCGTTCACCTACCTGATGACCGCAGTGGGGGCGCCGTCGATCCCGGGGGCGCAGAGCTTCGCCGACTACCGACCGGTGGTCGTGACGGTCGAGACACCTGGCCCGGAACGGATCTTCGGCTGGGACAACCCCTTGCAGGGGGAGGTAGACATCCGCACCCCGTTCCCGGCCGGGAACATCGCTGATTTCGACGATCGCTGGACGTTCATCACTGAGGACACCCTGCCGGCGTACCAGCAGTTGCTGCGGGAGGACCCGGCGCGGGCCCGCGCGATCATCGCCTCGGATGTGGGGGACCGGATCGACGATTTCCGGCTGCACCACCGGATCGACGAGCTGCTCGGGCACTACCTCGGGGATTGGGGGATCGAGGATGTTCGGCAGTAGGCACCGCCGATCGGTGCGCCCCAGGGCGCTCAGCCTGGGACTGCTGGCCGGGTTGGCAGCGTTGATGCTGGGAGGATGTGTGGTGGACCGAGAGTCGGACCCGGGACAGACGAACCAGATCGGGGAGGAGGTCCGGGAGTTCGACCTCACCCAACCGCCGAGCCGACAGGAGGTCGGCCTGCCGGAAGGCAAGTCCCAGGTGACTTACCAGCTCCCCGACCGCCAGCCATTCCCGGTGCGGGTACGGCTGCCCGGCGAGCACGTGATCGACCTGGCGGTACGGCAGGTGGGGGTCGACGCCATGGCCGCGGCTGATCCCGCCACCGGGCCCCCGACCACCATGGACATCTACTACTACCTGCCGGACGTGGCCGCGGCCCGGGACCACCTGCTGGCGCTGGCCGAGGAGTACGAGTTCGACCGGGAGCCGGTGGAGCGGTGGTATCAGGACGCTCAGGCCGGGCCGCCGGTGGCGGGGCCGCCGGCGGTACGCACTCCTTGGCTGTCCAGCTCGGTCGGCTATCTACGCCTGCAGGTGCGGGGCCACTATGCGCCACCGGTGGATGAGGTCGATCCCGGTCAAGTGGTGGTCCACTACGCCCTGAGCTGGGATCCCGCCGACTGACCAGTCCGTTTACGCACCGCGATCGGGTGGTTGCGGACGCTTGTCATACTGCTTCGGTAACTCATCGTCGTCCTTTGTGATCACGAGGTAGTGGTATGACTGGGGCCTGGTGCCTCGATGTCGGCACCGGCGCGGTGGTGACCGCCGGACAGCACACCGCCGCCACCGTCGACGGGTGGAGCAGCTGGGGGGAGCGCTCCCGGATCGTCTTCGACACCGCCTGCCAGGACACGCACAGTGAGCGGATCGCGCAGGCGTTGGGTGACTACGCGGCGGCAGCGGTTTCTCAGGCGACCGTGGCCGGTCAGCAGGTGAGCGCGCTCGGCGCCACCACGGTCACCGCCGGTGCGGTGGTGGAGGAGACCGACCTGACCGCGGCGGCACTGCTCGAAGGTCAAGGTTCGACGCTCGCCCGACCGGTCAACACCGCACCAGTGGACGGTGCCCGGGTGGCGGTGTGAGCCGGGGCGAGGAAGCAGGGGGTGCGCATGCGACCGTCGGCGCCGTTTGACCGACATGGCGCGTTGCCGGGGGTGCTGGAGGTGCGGGCCCGAGAACTGGCCCGGCTGGCCGAGGAAGCCACTGACCACCAAGCGGTCACCGATCGCGCGTTTCAACCGGCGGTGGCCTCCTGGGAGGGGGTAGCGGCTCCGGAGTTGGCGGAAGCCCCGGCACCGGTGCGGGAGCAGGTCAGCCGGGTGGCTTCCCAACTGTGCTGGGCGGCGGTGTCGCTGCGGTACTGGGCCGATCAGGTGCGCACATTCAACCGGATAGTCGAGGAACTGTGGGAACGGCGAGACCGGTTGCCGGCGGAGGTGGAGCGGTATGTGCACCAGGTGTACGGGGAGGATCTCGACGCCTGGTCACCGACGGTGATCGGGGCGGCGCGGCTGTCCCGGCATGAGGAGCTGTTGCGTTCGCTGGAGCAGGAGTGGCGGCAGGCGTTCGACACGTACATCGAGGAGGGTGAGCGGGCTACGGTGGCGATGCTGGCCCAGGGCCCGACGTGGGAACACCTGCGCCTGGTGCGGGAGGCCGGATATCTGCCGGCCGGCGCGGCGGTGCCGTTCTTCGCCGCGGAGTGGGAGCGGTCAGCGGCCCTGGCGGAGGCGCAGCGGATCAGCGGGCTGATCCTGGACGGCCAGGAGGTGACCGCCGAGGAGCTGACCCGCCTGGGGGAGGTGCTCACCAGATACGGAACGGATCAGCGGTTCGCGTACGAGTTCCTCACCGAGCTGGGGCCGGAGGGGTTGCTGCTCCTGACCGCCACCCTGGGGGCGTTCGGCCGGCCTGATTCGGGTGATCAGACCTGGGACGACGAACTGCGGGCGGTGCAGGCCGGGCTGGCGGTCGCGCTGGCTACCGCCACGGTTGCCCGGGGCAGGGGTGGCGGTTCGTTCCAGAATCCGTACCAACCTGGGGAACATGAGCTGCCTCCCATATGGATTTGGGAGCTCACCCGAGCCGGGCGAAAGTTACTGCTGATTGACCACCCGGATGCGCTGATCAGCCAGGTGTATGGCTATCAGGCATTGGGAGTGTTGTTGAGCCACGGGGGCTTCGACACGAAGTTCCTGGCGGTGGTCGGTGGTGACCTGATCGATTTCGAGCGGGAGCAGGGCGGTAGTGCGTTCTGGACGGCTGAGGCGCCAGGGCACTCACTGCCGTTCCGACTCAACTGGATCCACGGCTCCGGGGCGACTGGCCCGCTGGGGCTCGACCCGATGATCGGGTTGCTGGCGGCGTTGGCGGAGGATCCGGAGGCGGCCAAACAGGTGCTGGTGGGCGCGCCCCCTTCCCAACAGGGTGAATCGGATCGGTTGCGTCGGCTGGACTACCTGCTCACCGACCGGGAGTGGCCGGTTGATCTACCCCTTGACCTCTGGTGTGACCAGCATGATGACTCACGGATCAGCCCTGGTATCCCGGCGCTGGGGCGGGTGTTGGAAGTGGCCACCACGGTGGACCCGGATCACCGCTCGTATCGGATCGTGGAGTCGATCATCTATGAGATCGCCCGTGATGAGCAGGCGAAGGGTTTCCCGAACGGACAGCCGGATGCGCCCCGGTCCGAGCCGTTCCGCAACGTCGACATCGTCCACGATCAGCTGCGACCATACCTAGGCCGGATCAGCGAGTATTACATCCGGGAGATCCACTGGATCACCGCCGGTGAAGTGGACGCGAGTGCTGAGGTCACCAACGGGGAAGGTCTGCGGTTTTCCCAGGCGGCGCAAAGAGACCTACAGATCTTCCTCGCCGAGCTGGGTAAGAACCCGGAGGCACGCCGCACCATCCTCGCCGCCGAGCTGATGTACGCGGCTGAAATGTGCGAGATCTACCTGGAAGGATGGGACGGCACCTCCGATCAGCACTTCGAGGATGCTTTTACGAACGTCGTCATTCCCACAGCGCGCTTGGTGGCCGCACTGGATGTGGGCGCTGCCAGCGCTCACCGAGCCGCCTTCGCCGAGGCGGACGCGGCGCACAACGAGGTGTTGCGTCGACGGTTCTTTTGGGTGGAGTTCGGAGTGAGTGTTGCCACGGACCTTCTACCCAAGGGGGCTAACACCGCCAACCATCTGGGGCAGAGCATCCTTGATGCGTTGGAGGAGCGCTTTCGCCATGACTCCACCGGGGAGGCGAACTACTACGAGGGTGATCTGAAGGAGATGACCCGGGAGATCCTCAAAGACATGATCGACTGCGCGGCGTATGAAGCGCTGACTCGAGAACTCACGCCTGAGGAGTTCCTTGCCCGAGTGCCTCCGGGTGACTTGGACAAAGTCAAGGTTCTACTGTACCTCCCTGGTCATCCTCAGGAGGGAGAGTTCCTGCCGATAGACGAATGGGAAGAGGAGCAATTTAGCGCGTGGAGCGCCTTTAAGACTGCGCGAGGTAATAGCGCGACCAGGGCATTGGAGGAAGGGGCAATATTTGGGTACGACTCTCAGTTCAATTCTGCTCGGAGTGATATTGAAAAGGAATTGAGTAGTCCCTAAATAGGGTTTCATCGCGAATAGCGGGCAGGATCATGACTGTTGAGCAAGGTGTCGCTGGCCCCAGGCTATGGAAGATTGTTGCCGTCGCGCTGGCGATCTTATCCTTGGGTGGGTGTATTGGTGATGCGCCTGAGTCAAGCAGTGAGTCAAGCCCATACTCATATGAGGAAGTGGTGGCGAGGCTGCCGTTGGGGGGTACGCCTGAGCGTCCAATGTTCTGGACGATCGAGCCATTCGATGATCCGGAAAAGGTTGCGGCTGCACAGGTGATCCATCATTTTGAATCATTGCTTACTCTGCTCGGGGTGACGGGCCTCAACGGTGCGTTCGATCGAGAAGGGCGGCCGTTGCTGAATTACTTCGCCACAGAACAGTTTTCAAGCGAGGTAAGGTCGTGGTTCACCAAATCGTCCCCGTCTCCGGGTATTGACGGCTATAGAATAGCTGGGCCACGGTGGTTCTGGGTGATGGCGGTGGAGCTCGGACCGGAGGTGCGGACGGCAGAAGCAGTGGTGTGTATCGATCGTACCTGGTATGGCTACTTCCCCGACGGGGTGCCGGAGCGGCGACGCCCTCCAGGAGAGCCAGGTGTGTATGTATTGCGCGGCTACACCCTGCACAAGGAGCAGACCCAAGACGGGATGCGTTGGAAAGTCCACCTGGAGCACAGCGTCTACGACCACCACGCCGAGCAATACTCCCTCCCATGTCAGCAGTGGGTGGGCCATAGTTGGCCGCCGGAGACGGTCTCCCCGACGCCGGCGGCGTCGGTGGCGGTGACGGCGGGTCGGTCGTGAGTTGGCGGCTGTTCGCCGGGCTCCACGTGGCGCTGGCCGGGGTGTGGCTGGGGGCGATGGCCTACAGCCTGGTGGTGGTTCAGCCCCGGGTGGTGCGGTTCTTCCCCGAGCCACGCCAGCGGGAGGAGTTCCTCATCACCCTGGCGCACGGCAACCGGCGGCCGGTGCTGGGGCTGATCGCGGTGCTCATGGTCGGCGTCGTGGCGGTCCTGCTCACTGCTCCGACACCGGTCCGGATCGGGTACGCTGCGGTACTCGCACTTCACGCAGGGGCGGCGGGGGTGTTCTGGTGGGTGTCGTGGCGGCACTGGCCGGCGCGAGTGTTCGCTCTGCCGGAGGAATTACCCGGCTACCAGCGGCGACTGCGCCGGCTGGCCTGGAGCATGCTGATGCTGGTCGGGGCCGCCTTCGGGGTCGGGCTGACGGTCAGCCTCCGCGGTTGACCCACCCGATCGGCTGCCAACCTCGTCCGGCGAGCCGGGCGAGGCGGAGTGGTCGGCCCACATCCGGGCCTGGGAAGATGGACTGCGGTACTGACAGGGGTTCCAAAAACTTTCGGAGGTAGGGCTTAACCGTGGCCCAGTACATCTACGTGCTCGACAAGGCCCGCAAGGCCCACGGCGACAAGGTCGTCCTCGACAACGTGACGCTCAGCTTCCTGCCGGGCGCCAAGATCGGCGTGGTAGGGCCGAACGGCGCCGGTAAGTCGAGCCTGCTCAAGATCATGGCGGGGCTGGATCAGCCCACCAACGGGGAGGCCCGGCTGATGCCCGGCTACACGGTCGGGCTGCTGCAGCAGGAGCCGCCGCTGAACGAGCAGAAGACCGTGCTGGGCAACATCGAGGAGGCGGTGGCCGACACCAAGGCCAAGCTGGCGCGGTTCAACGAGATCGCCGAGCGGCTCGCCAGTGACTACAGCGATGAGCTGATGGCCGAGATGGGCAAGCTCCAGGAGGAGCTGGACCACGCCGACGCCTGGGACCTGGACTCCAAGCTTGAGCTGGCCATGGACGCGCTGCGCTGCCCGCCGCCGGACGCGGAGGTCACCCACCTCTCCGGTGGGGAACGCCGCCGGGTGGCGCTGTGCAAGCTGCTGCTGGAGCAGCCGGACCTGCTGCTGCTGGACGAGCCCACCAACCACCTGGACGCCGAGAGCGTGCAGTGGCTGGAGAACCACCTCGCCAAGTACCCCGGCACCGTACTGGCGATCACCCACGACCGGTACTTCCTCGACAACGTCGCGGAATGGATCCTGGAGCTGGACCGGGGTCGGGCCATCGGCTACCAGGGCAACTACTCCACCTACCTGGAGAAGAAGGCCGCCCGCCTGGAGGTGGAGGGGCGCAAGGACGCCAAGCTCAAGAAGCGGCTAGCGGAAGAGCTGGAGTGGGTGCGCTCCAACGCCAAGGCACGGCAGACCAAGTCGCGGGCGCGGCTGGAGCGGTACGAGGAGATGGCCGCGGAGGCTGAGCAGACGCGGAAGCTGGACTTCGAGGAGATCCAGATCCCGCCGGGGCCGCGACTCGGTAACACCGTGATCGAGGTCGACAACCTGGTGAAGGGCTTCGACGGCCGGGTGCTGATCGACGGCCTGAGCTTCTCGCTGCCCCGCAACGGCATCGTCGGCATCATCGGCCCGAACGGGGTCGGCAAGACCACCCTGTTCAAGACCATCGTGGGGCTGGAGAAGCCGGACTCGGGCACGGTGAGGATCGGTGAGACGGTCCGGCTGGCGTATGTCGACCAGACCCGGGCCGGGCTGGACCCGAACAAGACCGTCTGGGAGGTGGTCTCGGACGGGCTGGACCACCTGATGGTCGGCAAGGTGGAGGTGCCGTCCCGGGCGTACGTGGCGGCGTTCGGGTTCAAGGGGGCCGACCAGCAGAAGCCGACCGGGGTGCTGTCCGGTGGTGAGCGGAACCGGCTCAACCTGGCGCTCACCCTGAAGATCGGCGGCAACGTGCTGCTGCTGGACGAGCCCACCAACGACCTGGACGTGGAGACGCTGTCCAGCCTGGAGAGCGCGCTGCTGCGGTTCCCCGGCTGCGCGGTGGTGATCTCCCACGACCGGATGTTCCTGGACCGGGTCGCCACCCACATCTTGGCGTGGGAGGGCGACGAGGAGAACCCGGCGAAATGGTTCTGGTTCGAGGGGAACTTCGAGGCGTACGAGAAGAACAAGATCGAGCGGCTCGGGGAGGAAGCCGCCCGGCCGCACCGGATCACCCACCGGCGTCTGACCCGCGACTGATGGCGGGTACGGGTGACCGGGAGTCCTAGCGACGATGCTGTCACCGCCACCGGGTTGGCGGTGACAGCATCGGTGGATGCCCAGGTGTTCCTGCACCGGCTGACCCGGTTGGACCCCGCCGCCCTGGTCCGACTGCGCCCGGTGTCCGCCCCTGGCCCGGCTCGGACCGGGTTGTGGGCCCGCCTGCCTTGGCAGGTGCTGGTCACGCGGGAGGTTGCGGGAGCGGTGGACGGGGACGTGACGGTGGAGGCGGCGGCGCTGCTGCGGGCCACCGATCAGCTGCCGTCCCGGCAGGATGCCCGCTGGCGGTGGCCACTGCCGCCCGATTCCGGCACGGTGCTGGAGACGTTACCGGCGGCCGCGGTGCGGAAAGTCGCCGCGGCCGCCGCGGCCACTCTGCGTCAAGTCAGCCAGGAAGGGTTGAAGGGCCGGCCGATGGGGGCCCGGATGGTGCGGGAGGCGCTGCTCGACCACGTACCGGTGGTGGTGGAGGCGGACGGGCAGCGGGTCGATGTGCCGCAGCGGCTGGTGCAGGCAGTGGTGCGGATGGGGTTCTTGGGGCGAACGGATACGCCGGTGCAGGTCCGGTGCAGCCGCCGCTGGGTCGGGTTGGCGGCCCAGTTCGGCACCGCCTGGCTGCCGCCGCCATCCGGGCCACTGTCCGTGCGCCCGATCTGACGCGA
Source organism: uncultured Actinomycetota bacterium (assembly GCA_963809545.1). Lineage (GTDB taxonomy): Bacteria > Actinomycetota > Actinomycetes > Mycobacteriales > Micromonosporaceae > Natronosporangium. The sequence goes on from CAWEKD010000005.1 coordinate 1,662,074, forward strand.
CCGCCCGTGCGGGCGGCCCACCCCCACGCATCTGCTGAACCATGCGCCAGCCGGGAGACCGGCCGCCGGATGGCGGCGGCGAGCCTGGGAACGTGATTCTCGCCACGTACGGCGGTACTGTCGATTAGTCAGTCGGGTAATTGTCGTTACCCATGTCGGTCCCAAGGTGCATAGTGGGGGCCCAATTTCTCAATCGAGGAGCAACCACTCATGGATCACGCAATCTGGGCTGAGGGTCTCGTCAAACGGTTTGGCGAGACCACTGCCCTGAACGGGGTGAACCTGGCGGTGCGTACCGGCACCGTGTTGGGGATGCTCGGGCCCAACGGCGCTGGCAAGACCACTACGGTACGGGTGCTGGCCACCCTGCTACGTCCAGATGCTGGGCACGCCACTGTGGGCGGATACGACGTGGTGCGCGACGCCCATCAGGTCCGGCAACTGATCGGCCTCACCGGCCAGTACGCGTCGGTGGACGAGCAGTTGACCGGGTTGGAGAACCTTCTTCTGATCGGCCGATTGCTCGGTCTCCCTCGCCGGCAGGCCAAGCAGCGCGCCCGGGAGCTGTTGGAGCAGTTTGATCTCACCGATGCCGGAGGCCGGGCCGCCAAGACCTACTCCGGGGGATGCGGCGTCGACTCGACCTGGCCGCCAGCCTGGTTGGTCGACCACCGCTGCTGTATCTGGATGAGCCCACCACCGGGCTGGATCCGCGGGCCCGCACCGAGTTGTGGGAGCTGATCCGGACCCTGGTCGCGCAGGGCACCACGGTGTTGCTGACCACTCAGTACCTGGAAGAGGCCGACCAGTTGGCCGACGAGATCGTGGTGATCGACCGTGGCCGGATGATCGCCAGCGGTACCCCGGCGGAGCTGAAGGCGAAGACCGGTGCCCAGACGCTGGTGGTGCGGCCCGAGAAGGAGAGCGACCTGCCGCTGGTCCGGTCGGTGGTTGGGGAGGTGGCCGCGGCCAGCCCGGATGTGTCCGGCCAGATGGTCACCGCCCAGGTGACCGATCCGGCGGTGCTGCCGGCGGTGGTGCGCAAGCTGGACGACGTTGGGGTGGTCCTCACGGAGCTGGCGTTGCGCACGTCCAGCCTCAACGAGGTGTTCTTGAGCTTGACGGGGCAGTCGGCGGAAGCCGACGACGGCGCGCAGGGGGAAGGGGAGACGGCATGGCCGCAGGCGCGACTCCACTGGCGACTGACCAGCGCGCCGGGGGTGCGGACCTGCTGCAAGGGATCCGACAGAGTCTCACCCTGGCCTGGCGCACCCTGGTGCAGGTCCGGCACAACCCGTGGGAGTGGAGCGACTTCAGCTTCCAGCCGATCATGTTCGTGCTGTTGTTCACGTTCGTGTTCGGTGGGGCGATCGCGGGGGACTGGCAGGCCTATCTCCAGTTCATGCTGCCCGGGCTGCTGGTGCAGAACATGCTGTTCGTGACCCTGTATGTAGCTCAGGGGTTGAATACCGACCTGACCAAGGGGGTGTTCGACCGGTTCCGGGCGTTGCCGATCTCGCGCTGGGCGCCGCTGGCGGGACGGATCGTCGCCGATCAGGTCAAGCAGCTGTGGTCGATCGTGCTGGTGCTGACGTTCGGGTTCATCCTCGGCTTCCGCCTGGGGACTGATCTGCTCGGCCTGGTCGGCGCCACTGTGCTGCTGATGGCGTTCGCGTTGGCCTTCTCATGGGTGTCGGTGCTGATCGGTCTGATCGCCAAGGACCCGGAACGGGTGCAGATCTTCGGGTTCACCGCGATGTTTCCGATCACGATGGTGAGCAACGTGTTCGTCCAGACCGAGACCATGCCGGGATGGCTGCAGGCCTGGGTCAAGATCAACCCGGTCAGTCTGCTGGCCGATGCGGTGCGGGGGCTGATGCTGGGTGGTCCGGTGGCGACGCCACTGTGGCAGGCGCTGCTGTGGGCGGCCGGGATCGCGCTGGTGTTCGCGCCGTTGTCGGTCCGGGCGTTCAAGCGCAAGGTGTGAGCCGGTGGGTGGTTCCGGCCGGACCGGGTCCGACCGAAACCACCCACCCGCCGGTCGATGTCCCGTTACTGACGGGCCGGATGGGGGGAGTGTCAGTCCCGGCCCTGGTCGGCGCGGCCGTCGTCTCCGCGGCGGAAGTCTTCTTCCCACCGGCGTAGCATCTGTTCGTCCCGGCTGCGGAGGCGCCGCTCCAGCGAGCGCAGGAATTCCGGGTCGTCGTCCGGAGCGCGGGGGCGCGGCGGCTTGTGCGCCACCGGTACATGGCGCCGCCACGGTGCCACGAATGTCCGCGGCTGTTCCGGTTGCGGGCGGCCGAACACGAACCATCCCACCGGTCCCAGCACCGGCACCAGGAGAATGATCGGCACCCAGAGGAACCGGGGAAGCAGTGAGATCTGCCGCTTGTCCTCCACGGACAAGCAGCTGATCAGTGCGAGCGCAGCCAGGAGCACGGCGGCGAGTGACAACAGCACAGCAGCGCGGAACATGCCGCCAATGATGACGTGTCCGACGGGGGTTTGTCGCCTCCAGGGCGCTCAAGGTGTCGCGACTAACGCCAATCCGGCGCCGGCGAACCCTACCGTGACCAGCGCCAAGACCGGAACCGCGCGGCCAAGCGGGGGCGGCACCGGTGCGGCCAGGGTCGATGCCCGCCGTCCGCTCAGCACCAGCAGAGTTATCCAACCGGCCAACAACATCGTGCCCGCGACCCCGGCGAGCGGGGTGGGCCGGAGCAGGACCAGCCGTACCGCGAGTAGCGCCACCACCGTGGAGGCCAGCACGGTGCGTCGCCACGCCAGCCGGGTGCGTTCCGGTTGTAGCCCGGGGTCTCGGGCCGGGGTCGGCCCCGTCACCGGTCGAATCCTTCGGCCACCACCACCGCGATCAGCAGCACCGCCCCGAGCACGACCGAGATGGCCAGACCGGCCGGGAAGCGGGATTCCGGCAGGTCTTCCCCCAGCCGCATCGCCCGCTCGCACTTCACCCAGTGGTTGAGGGCGCGGAGCGCCACCGCACCCCCGTAGATCATCAACACCACCGCCAACGCCTCCCGCAGGTAGGGAAAACGCAGCTCCGGCAGGAACTGTGCGACCGCCAACCCGCCGGCGATCAGCGCTAGCCCGGTCCGAATCCACGCCAGGAAGGTGCGTTCGTTGGCGAGGGAGAAGCGGTAGTCCGGAGTGGTGCCGATCCGGCGCAGGGCGGTCGGGTCGAACCACTCCCTCATCACACCGCGCACGCCCCTCATTATTCCCGGCGAAGTGGTGCCGGTAGCGTGCGAACACAGGCCGCATACCGGTCCGGCGCCATAGGCTACCGGTCGGTAACATGTACGCACACCTGAACGGAGGGTCGTCGGACGCGATGAATATCGTGGTGCTCGTCAAACAGGTGCCAGACTCCGGCGCGGAGCGGCGGCTCCAGGACACCGATCACACGGTCGACCGGGCGTCCGGCACCAATCTCATCAACGAAATGGACGACTACGCCATCGAGGAGGCCCTGCGGTTGCAGGAGGCCCAGGGTGGCGAGGTGACCGTCCTCACCATGGGACCGGAACAAGCCACGGAATCTATCCGGAAGGCGCTGTCCATGGGACCGGACAAGGCGGTGCACATCTGTGACGATGCGCTCGCCGGTTCGTGTGCGCTGGCCACCTCGAAGGTGCTGGCGGCGGCCCTGCGGACGTTGTCGCCCGACCTGGTGCTGTGCGGGGCGGAGTCGACCGACGGTCGGGTCCAGGCCATGCCCCACATGCTCGCCGAGCGGCTCGGGATGGCGGCGCTGACCGGCGCCCGCAAGCTGGTGGTGGAGAACGGCACCGCCACCATCGAGCGCCAGACCGAGGACGGGTACGAGGTGGTGACCGCGTCCCTGCCCGCGGTGGTCAGCGTGTGGGACACCATCAACGAGCCGCGGTACCCCTCCTTCAAGGGGATCATGGCGGCGAAGAAGAAGCCGGTGACCGTGCTCAGCCTGGCCGACCTCGGTATCGAACCGAGTGAGGTGGGCGCCGCCGGCGCGACGAGCGCGGTGCTAGCGCACCAGCTGCGGCCGGCCCGTACCGCTGGTCAGAAGATCGTCGATGAGGGCGACGGCGGCGTGAAGCTGGTCGAGTTCCTCGCGTCTGAGAAGTTCGTGTAGGGGGCGGCGATGGCTCAGGTTCTGGTAGTTGTCGAACACGGCGGCGGGCAGGTCAAGAAGGTCACGCTGGAGATGCTGACCCTGGCGCGCCGCCTGGGAGAGCCGGCGGCGGTGGTCCTGGGCGGGCCGGGAGCCGCGGCCGAGTTGGTGGACACGCTCGCCACGTACGGTGCGACCACCGTCTACACCGCGGAGCACTCAGACCTGGAGGAGTACCTCGTCGCTCCCAAGGCGGCGGTGCTGGCTGAACTGGTCGGCCAGGTCCAGCCGGCGGCGGTGCTGATCGGGGCGACGCAGGAGGGTAAGGAGATCGCCGCCCGGTTGGCGGTGAAGCTGGACAACGGGCTGCTGTCCGACATCAGCGACCTGGCCGCGGACGGCACCGCCACGCAGGAGATCTTCGCCGGCTCCACGATCGTGACCTCCAAGGTCACCAAGGGGCTGCCGCTGGCCACGGTCCGGCCGAACTCGCTGACCCCCGAACCGGTGGAGTCGGCGGCGGCTCCGACCGTCACCGCCGTCGAGGTCACCGTGGACGACAGCGCCAAGCTGGCGAAGGTCACCGAGCGGGTGGTGGAGGCCAGGAGCGCGCGGCCGGAACTGACCGAGGCGTCGGTGGTGGTCTCCGGTGGCCGGGGAGTGGGCAGCGCGGAGAACTTTAAGCTGGTCGAGGAGCTGGCCGACCTGCTGGGCGGCGCGGTGGGTGCGTCCCGGGCGGCTACCGACTCCGGGTTCTATCCCCACCAGTACCAAGTCGGACAGACCGGTAAGACGGTGTCCCCGCAGCTGTACATCGCGTTGGGTATCTCCGGAGCGATTCAGCACCGGGCCGGTATGCAGACCTCCAAGACCATTGTGGCGGTCAACAAGGACGGTGAAGCCCCGATCTTCGACCTGGCGGACTTCGGAGTGGTGGGCGACCTGTTCAAGGTGGTGCCGCAGGCGATCGAGGAGCTGCGTAAGCGGAAGTGACCACAGGCGGCGCCGGGCCGGTCGGAAGCGCATCGCTTCCGACCGGCCCGGTCCGTACCGCGCTGGGCCGCGGGCCGCACGGTGGATAGGCTGGCAGGGATGGCCTACCTCGATCACGCTGCAACCACCCCGATCCTGCCGGAGGCGTTGGAGGCGTACGTCGCCACCGCCCGGGAGCTTGGCAATGCCTCCTCCCTCCACGGAGCGGGGCGGTGGGCACGCCGGCAGGTGGAAGAGGCGCGGGAGCGAGTGGCGGCGGCGTTGGGCGCCCGCCCCTCCGAGGTGATCTTCACCGCCGGCGGCACCGAGAGCGACAACCTGGCGGTCAAGGGGTTGTTCTGGGCCCGGCGTGCCGCCGCGCCGCAGCGGAGCCGGATCGTCGCCAGCCAGATCGAACACCACGCGGTCCACGACGCGGTGCAGTGGCTGGCGGAGCACGAGGGCGCGGAGGTGACCTGGCTGCCGGTGGACCAGGTCGGCCGGATCCAGGTGGAGGCGCTGGCGGAGCTGTGCGCGGCCCACGGGGACGAAATCGCCGTGATCACCACCATGTGGGCCAACAATGAGGTCGGCACCATTCAGCCGATCGACGCGCTGGCTGAGCTCGCCGCCGCCCACGGCATCCCACTGCACACCGACGCCATCCAGGCGGTGGGGCAGCTGCCGGTCGACTTCGGGGCGGCCGGGGTGGCGGCCCTCTCGGTCACCGGCCACAAACTGGGCGGCCCCCACGGGGTGGGGGCGCTGCTGCTGCGCCGAGAGGTGGAGTGCACCCCGCTGCTGCACGGCGGGGGTCAGGAGCGGGACGTGCGCTCCGGCACCGTGGACGTGCCCGGGGTGGTGGCGTTCGCGGTGGCGGTCGAGCTCGCGGTCAAACGCCAGCAGGAACTCGCCGCGACCCTCACCGAACTGCGTGATCAGCTGGTGGCGCGGGTGCGCGCGGCGGTGCCGGACGCGGTCTACAACGGTGATCCGGAGCATCGGCTGCCCGGCAACGCCCACTTCTCGTTCCCAGGCTGTGAAGGGGACGCGTTGCTGCTGTTGCTGGACGCCGCCCAGGTGGCGTGCTCGACCGGCTCGGCCTGCTCCGCGGGGGTGGCGCAGCCTTCGCATGTGCTGCTGGCGATGGGGGCGGACGAAGCGGTGGCCCGCTCTTCGCTGCGGTTCACCCTCGGCCACACCTCCACCCCCGCCGACATCGACGCGTTGATCGAGGCGCTGCCGGCGGCGGTGGCCCGGGCCCGCCGGGCCGGGCTGCGCTGATCCCGCCCGACGACGGATACGCTCGGTACGTGAAGATTCTGGCTGCCATGTCCGGTGGGGTGGACTCGGCGGTCGCCGCGGCGCGCGCGGTCGACGCCGGCCACGACGTCACCGGTGTCCACCTGGCGCTGTCCCGCAACCCGCAGACGTACCGCACCGGCGCCCGGGGTTGCTGCACCCTCGAAGACTCCCGGGACGCCCGCCGGGCCGCCGACGTGATCGGCATCCCGTTCTACGTGTGGGACATGGCCGACCGGTTCCACGCCGATGTGGTGGACGACTTCGTCGCCGAGTACGCCGCGGGGCGGACCCCCAATCCCTGCCTACGCTGCAACGAAAAGATCAAGTTCGCGGCGGTGCTGGACCGGGCGGTGGCGCTGGGGTTCGACGCGGTGGTGACCGGCCACCACGCCCGACTGGACGAGGAGGGCCAGCTGCGCCGCAGCCCGGATCGGGCCAAGGACCAGTCGTACGTGTTGGCGGTGCTGACTCGGCAGCAGCTGGCCCGGGCGATGTTCCCGCTGGGGGACTCCACCAAGGCGCAGGTCCGCGAGGAGGCTGCCCGGCGGGGGCTGGCGGTGGCCGACAAGCCCGATTCGCACGACATCTGCTTCATCGCCGACGGGGACACCCGCCGGTTCCTCGCGGAGCGGCTGGGGAACGCCCCGGGGCCGATCGTGGACGCGGCCACCGGGGAGGTGCTGGGGGAGCACACCGGGGCGTACGCCTACACCATCGGGCAGCGGCGGGGATTGCGGCTGGGACGACCGGCCCCCGACGGCCGCCCCCGGTACGTCCTGTCGATCACCCCGGTCACCAACACCGTCACGGTCGGGCCGGCAGAAGCGTTGGAGATCACCACCGTACGGGGTGAGCGTCCGGTGTGGTTGGCGTCGGAGCCGCCGTCTGGGCCGGTGGAGTGTCAGGTGCAGCTGCGGGCGCACGGGGAACCGGTGCCGGCGGTGGTGACCCTGGACGGGGACACGTTCACCGCTGAGCTGCGCCGCCCGGTGCGTGGGGTGGCGCCGGGGCAGGCCGTGGTCGCCTACCGACCGGACCCCGACGGGGACGTGGTGCTGGGGTCAGCCACCATCACCGCCACGGAGTGACCACGCGCGCCCCGGGCGGGCGCACGCCACCTCGGCGGGGTGACCAGGCCGGCTCAGGCGGGCACGTTGGGTGGGAATCCTGCCCACGGCCGGCCACCGGGGTAGCGTAGGGGAGCGTGAGGGAGTTCCCGTGGCAAGTCGGGTCGGCGACCGGGATCGGTTCGCTGCCGGGCACCGACATCGTGGAAGCGGTCAAGCTGGTGTTCGGGGAACTGCCGGAGCTGCCGTTCCTTCCCGAGCTACCCGAGCGAGGACCGGGCGCGGACATGCTCGGCCGCAGCGCGGGGCTGCTGGTGGAGCTGCCGGTGGAGCTGTATGCGGCCCGCTGGCGGCTGGCGGCCCGCCCGGGGCGGGATGCGCGCCGGATCGCCGACCTGCGTGAGCGTGATCTGGATACCTTGACCGAGCAGGCCACCGGGTTTCAGGGGCTGCTGAAGATCCAGTCGGCGGGACCGTGGACCCTGGCCACCAACCTGGAGATGCGCTCCGGGGGGCCGATTCTGCGGGACGCGGGGGCGGTGCGGGATCTGACCGCCTCGCTGGCGGAGGGGCTACGGCAGCACCTGCAGGAGTTGGCCGCCCGGGTGCCGGGCGCCCAGTTGTTGCTGCAACTGGACGAGGCGTCGTTGCCGGCGGTGTTGGCCGGCCGGGTGCCCACCGAGAGCGGGTTCTCCACCTTGCCGGCGGTGCCGGAGCCGCTGGTGGTCGAGGCCCTGACGAAGGTGATCGAGACCGCGGGGGTACCGGTGGTGGTGCACTGCTGCGCCCCGGACCCGCCGGTGGGGTTGATCCACCAAGCCGGAGCCGCCGCGGTGGCGCTGGATCTGGACCTGGTCAACGACCTGGATCCGCTCGGGGAGGCGTTGGACGCCGGGCTGGGGCTGTTCGCGGGGGCGGTGCCTACCCGGGCCCCGGCCGCCCCGCGCGGGGACGCGGTCGCCGACCGGCTGCGCCGGCTGTGGCGACAGCTCGGGTTTGAGCCCGCGGCGCTGGCGGGGCAGGTGGTGGTCACCCAGGCCTGTGGGTTGGCCGGGGCCAGCCTGGACTACGCCCGGGCGGCGCTGACCGCGTGCCGGGAGGCGGCGCGGGCACTGGCCGCGGGTTGAGGGTGAGTGCCGCATGCTGGAGCTGGTACGGAACGTGGTGCTGATCGCCGCGACCGCCACCACCGGGCTGGGGATCGGAGCCCTCTACACGTTCGCCCACACGGTCATGCCCGGCCTCGCCCGGACCGACGACCGTACGCTGGTGCGCGCCTTCGTCGCCATGGATCGGGCGATCATGAATCCTTGGTTCCTCGGCTGCTTCGTGGGGGCACCGCTGCTCACGGCGCTGGCGGTGGCGCTGCACCTGCCCGCCGGGCAGCGGGCGGTCCTGCCGTGGACGGTGGTGGCGCTGCTGCTGCAGCTGGTGGTGGTAGTGATCACCGGGCGGGTGAACATACCGCTGAACCAGCAGCTGGCCGCGGACGCCGGTGGGGATCCCGCGGCGGCACGGGGTCGGTTCGAGGCCGCCTGGGTGCGCGGGAATCTGATCCGGACGGTGGCCGGGGTGCTCGCGTTCCTCTGCCTGATCTGCGCGCTGGTGTTCGCCTGACCTGTCCGCCGCGTGGCCTGATTCGGCACCGGTGACGGCCGGACCGCGAGCGTCGCACCGGTGGTTGTCGGGGCCGCTCGATAGCCTTCTCCTGTGACGGTACGCGAGGAGGATCCGGAGCGCGGTGAGCTGGCCGCGGTGGAGGCACGCCCGGTCACGGCCGGGGAGCGGGCGCAGGCGGGGGCGGAGCCGCCCCCGGAGGTGCGGGAGCGCCATCTGATGCTGGCGCAGGACATCGAGGAGCACCGCCACCGCTACTACGTCCTGGACGCGCCGATCATCTCCGATGCGGAGTTCGACGCGCTGATGCGCGAGCTGGAGGCGCTGGAGGAGCAGTATCCGGCTCTGCGCACCCCGGATTCCCCCACCCAGCGCGTGGGTGCGGCCGCCGCTGCCGGTTTCCCACCGGCGGAGCACATCGAGCCGATGCTGTCGCTGGACAACGCGTTCCACGAGGACGAGCTGGTGGCCTGGGTGCAGCGCGTGGAGCGGGAGGCCGGCGGCCCCGTGCGCTACCTGTGTGAGCCCAAGATCGACGGGCTGGCGATCAACCTTACTTATCGACGGGGGCGGCTGGCGCGGGCCGCCACCCGAGGGGATGGGCGCACCGGAGAGGACGTCACCCGGAACGTCCGCACCATCCCGGACATCCCGCACACGTTGACCGGTGACGGGGTGCCGGAGCTCCTGGAGGTGCGGGGCGAGATCTACATGCCGTTGGACGGGTTCACCGATCTGAACGCGCAGCTGGTCGCCCAGGGTAAAGCCCCGTTCGCCAACCCCCGCAACGCGGCTGCCGGCAGCGTCCGGCAGAAGAATCCCCGGGTCACCGCTGCCCGCCCGCTGCACGCGGTGGTGCACGGGCTCGGAGCCCGTAACGGCCTCACCCCGGCCTCCCAGTCGGAGGCGTACGAGTTGCTGCGGAGCTGGGGGCTGCCGACCAGCGACCGGTGGCGGGTGGTGGACGGACTGGCCGGGATTCAGGAGTACGTGGCGTACTACGCCGAGCATCGGTACGACCTCGAGCACGAGATCGACGGTGTAGTGATCAAGGTCGACCGGTGGGACATTCAGCGTCGGCTCGGCGCCACCAGCCGGGCTCCGCGTTGGGCGTTGGCGTACAAGTACCCCCCGGAAGAGGTCAACACCGTCCTGGAAGCGATCAATGTGAACGTCGGGCGGACGGGTCGGGTCACCCCGTACGCCCGGCTCACACCGGTGCGGATCGCCGGGTCCACCGTCACCTTCGCCACCTTGCACAACGCCCAGGAGGTGGCCCGCAAGGGGGTGAAGATCGGTGACACGGTGGTGGTGCGCAAAGCCGGGGACGTCATCCCGGAGATTCTCGGACCGGTGGTGGAGCTGCGCCCGCCGGACGCGCGCGACTTCGTGATGCCCACCCACTGCCCGGAGTGCGGGTCGCCGCTAGCCCCGGCCAAGGAGGGGGATGTGGACATCCGCTGCCCCAACCACCGTAGCTGCCCAGCGCAGCTGCGGGAGCGGGTGTTCCACCTGGCCGGGCGGGGGGCGCTGGACATCGAGGTGCTGGGTTACAAGGCGGCTATCGCCCTGCTGGAGTGTGGGGTGATCCAGGATGAGGGAGATCTGTTCGGGCTGACCGAAGAGTCGCTGCGCCGCTGCGATTTCTTCCTCAACAAGGACGGTTCTCTGGGCAGTAACGCCACCAAACTGCTGGCCAATCTCGAAGAGGCGAAGCAGCGGCCGCTGTGGCGGGTGCTGGTGGCGTTGTCGATTCGACACGTGGGGCCGACCGCGGCGCGGGCATTGGCCACCCGGTTCGGTTCGATGGACGCGATCGCTGCCGCCAGTGTGGAGGAATTGGCGGCGACCGACGGGGTGGGGCCGACCATCGCCGAGAGTGTGCGGGACTGGTTCGCGGTGGACTGGCACCGGGAGGTGGTCGCCAAGTGGCGGGCGGCCGGGGTGCGGATGGAGGAGGAGCGCACCGAGACCGGGCCTCGGACCTTGGAAGGGGTCACCGTGGTGGTGACCGGCACGCTGGCCAACTACTCCCGTGACCAGGCGGCGGCGGCGGTGACTGCTCGAGGTGGGAGGGTCACCAGCTCGGTATCGAAGAAGACTTCGTTTGTGGTGGTGGGCGACAACCCAGGCAGTAAATATGACAAAGCGCTCTCGCTCGGCGTGCCGGTGCTCGACGAGGCTGGGTTTGAGCGCCTGCTCGCGGGCGGGCCGGCGGCGGTCACACCGGGATCAGACTCGTAAATCGGATGATCAGTGCATGTTTCGCAGGAATAGCAACATGCCCTGATTAGACTCCTATACCGGAATAGCGCTGTACGCCCTACTCGTCATACTGTGGGGGACGGCCGCCGGCGGGAGGTGTGATGGAGCTGTGGAAGTACCTCTCCATCCCCTGGCACCGCCGCCTGCCGTTGGTGGCGTTGTTCAGCGCCCTGGTGATCGGCGCGGCCCTGGTCGCGGCGCGCGCGTTACCGCAGCTGGGCGAGGGCTCCCTACCGGCCGGGTTTTGGATGATGGCCGGGCTCGCCGCGCTGCTGGATCTGCGCCCGTTTACCGTGGCCGGCCGGCGGGACACCATGGTGGCGTTCCCGTCCGTCTGCCTGATCTTCGCGATCCTGCTGGCGTACGGTCTGGGCCCGGCCATCCTGGCGCAGACGGTCACGCTGCTGGCGGCGGCGCTGACGGTCCGGCTTGGTCCGTTCCGGGCGATCTGGCGACTCGGGCAGTACATCATCGCGTACGGCATGGCAGAGCTGGTCCTGGTGGCGGGCCACCTGCACCCGTTCCCGGTCGAGGACCGGTTGACCGTGACGAACATCGCGGTGGTGCTGGCGGCCGCCGCCGTCTGGTTCCTGTTCCAGTTCGTCACCAGCACCCTCGGGGTCTGGCTGCGGGATGGGGGGAGCCTGGGCACCTGGATGAACCGCACGCTCGCCTGGGAGTCCCTGGCCACCGGGGGGATGCTGCTCCTCAGCCCGGTGCTGGTGGCCGCCACCGCGCCGTTGCCGCTGCTGGTGCCGCTGGTGGTGCTGCCGCTGTACGCGGTGTTCCGACTGTGCCGGTTGCCGGAGGATGTGCGCACGCTGAGCGCCGTCGATCCCATCACCGGGCTGGCCAATCGCGGGGAGCTGTTGCGGGTGGCGGCGCGGCAGGTGGACAAGCACGCCGACCTCGCTGACCAGGGTGAGCCGGCCAGCCGGTTGGGGTTGATCCTGTTCGACCTGGACCGGTTCCAGTCGATCAACGGCGTGCTGGGCTACCAGCTCGGGGACCGACTGTTGCGGGAGGTGGGGCAGCGGCTGCGGGCAGCGGCCGGCCCCGAAGATCTGGTGGCGCGCGTGGGGGGAGATGAGTACGCGGTCCTGGCGCCCCACCTGACCGGCGCCGCCGATGCGCGCGCGGTGGCGGGTCGGATGCAGGCGGCGCTGGAGACACCGATCCGGCTGGACGAGCTGCCGCTGGACCTGTCGGCCTCGATCGGGGTCGCGGTCTTCCCCGAGCACGGCCAGGACATCGTCACCCTGCTGCGGCACGCGGACGCGGCGCTGCACGAGGCCAAGCGGCGCACCGCGACGGTGGCGGTGTACCGCCCCGAGATCGACCAGGACGCGCTGCGGCGGCTGTCCCTGCTCGCTGATTTGCGCGCCGCGCTGGACGCCCCGAACGGCGGCGGGCTCGGCCTCTACTACCAGCCGCAGGTGGCGCTGGACACCGGTGAGGTGGTCGGGTTGGAGGCCCTGCTGCGCTGGCATCACCCGGAGCGGGGCCCGATCAACCCGGCTGAGTTGATCGAGATAGCCGAGCAGACCGCGGTGATGCGGGTGCTGACGCTGCGGATCCTGAACGAGGTGGTGGAGCAGGTCGCCAAGTGGTACGCGGCCGGAGCCCGCCTCCGGGTGTCGGTCAATGTGAGCATCCGAGATCTGCGCACCGGTGAGGTGGCGGAGCAACTGATCCGACACCTGCGCCGGCACGGCCTGCCCGTCGAGGCGGTCCAACTGGAGATCACCGAGGGGGCGCTGATGGCCGACCCTCGGCGGGTGATGGCCACGCTGGCGGCGCTGGAGCGGCTACGAGTGGCGGTCTCACTGGATGACTTCGGCACCGGTTACTCCTCGCTGCAGCATCTGCGCCGGTTGCCGCTGTCGGAGGTGAAGATCGACCGGTCGTTTGTGACGGGGATGACGGAGGACCCCGACGACGCCGCCATCGTCGGCATGATGGTGGAGCTCGGCCGGGCGATCGGGCTGCGGGTGGTGGCCGAGGGAGTGGAGGACGAGCCGACCTGGCGGCGGCTGGCTGCCCTCGGCTGTCACGTCGGCCAGGGATGGTTCTTCGCCCGGCCGATGCCGCCGGAACAGGTGTTGCCGTGGCTCACGCGGTTCCCACCTCGACCCGCCCCCGGGTTTCGGACCCGATCGGCCGCCGGGGCCGTATCGCTACCCGAACGGGGGCCTGGGGGGTGACCGGGTGGCGGCGACTCACCGCCGGCGGCTCGGGTAGGTGAGTCGGGGACGTAGACTCCGCGAGTCGGTGCTGTGAGCAGTGTGGGGAGTGACGATGGCTACCATCTTCCGGGACGAGGTGGCGCATCTGGCGCGACTGGCCCGGTTGGCCGTGACCGAGCAGGAGCTGGAGACCTTCGCCGAGCAGCTGGACGTGATCCTGCAGGCGGTGGCTCGGGTGAGGGAGGTCGCCGCTGCTGACATCCCGCCCACGTCGCACGCGGTTCCGCTGACCAACGTGCTGCGTCCGGACGAGGTGGTGCCGGGCTTGTCCGCGGACGAGGCGCTGGCGGCGGCCCCTGACCAGGCAGAGCAGCGGTTCCGGGTGCCCCGGATCCTGGACGAGGAGGCGTGAGGTGACGGTGAGCGGCGACGCCACGGACCTGACTACGAAGACCGCGACCGAGCTGGCCCGGCTGATCGCCGCCGGTGAGGTGTCGGCGGTGGAGGTGACCCGGGCGCATCTGGACCGGATCGCGGCCACAGACGAGCGGGTGCACGCCTTCCTGCATGTGGACACCGACGGGGCGCTGGCGGCCGCGGAGCAGGTGGACGCGGCCCGCGCCGCCGGTCAGCCCCTGGGGCCACTCGCCGGGGTACCGGTGGCGGTCAAGGACATCCTCACCACCAAGGGGATGCCCACGACGTGCGGGTCGAAGATCCTGGAGGGCTGGCACCCGCCGTACGACGCCACCATCGTCACCCGGATGCGCGAGGCCGGGATGGTGATTCTCGGGAAGACCAACCTGGACGAATTCGCCATGGGGTCGTCCACCGAGTACTCCGCCTACGGGCCGACCCGTAACCCGTGGGACCTGGAGCGGATCCCCGGTGGCTCCGGTGGCGGCTCGGCGGCTGCGGTCGCCGCCTACCAGGCGCCGGTGGCGATCGGGACCGACACCGGTGGCTCGATCCGGCAGCCGGCCGCGGTCACCGGGACGGTCGGGGCCAAGCCGACCTACGGGGGCACCTCCCGGTACGGGCTGGTGGCCTTCTCCTCCTCACTGGACACCCCCGGTCCGTGTGCCCGGACCGTGGCCGACGCGGCGGCGCTGCACGCGGTGATCGGCGGGCATGACCCGCGGGACTCGACCTCCATCCCGCAGCCGATGCCGGACGTGGTCGCGGCCGCGGCCGAGGGGGCGGCGGGGGACCTCACCGGGGTCCGGGTCGGCCTGGTGCAGCAGTTCACCGGGGAGGGAGCCGAGCCCGGGGTCGTCGCCGCGTTCCAGCAGGCGGTGGCGACGATCGGCAAGCTGGGGGCCGAGGTGGTGGAGGTCTCCTGCCCGCACTTCGAGTACGCCCTGCCGGCGTACTACCTGATCGCTCCCAGTGAGTGCTCTTCCAACCTGGCCCGGTTCGACGGGGTCCGGTTCGGACTCCGGGTGGGCGACGACGGGGAGCGCAGCCTGGAAGAGGTGATGGCGCTGACCCGGGAGGCCGGGTTCGGCCCCGAGGTGAAGCGGCGCATCATCCTCGGCACGTACGCGCTGTCGTCGGGGTACTACGAGGCCTACTACGGGCAGGCGCAGAAGGTCCGCACCCTGATCGCTCGCGACTTCGACGCCGCGTTCCAGCAGGCGGACGTGTTGATCTCCCCGACTACCCCATTTGTGGCGTTCCCGTTCGGGGCCCGGACCGACGACCCGTACCAGATGTATCTGGCGGACCTGTTCACCATCCCCACCAACCTGTACGGGGGGCCGGCCATCTCCGTGCCGTGTGGGCTGTCCGAAGGGTTGCCGGTGGGGCTGCAGGTGATGGCGCCGGCCATGGCCGATGACCGGATGTACCGGGTGGCCGCCGCGATCGAGACCGCCCTGGGCACCCTCACGCCACCCGCGCTCTAGCCACGCTGGTAGGTCCGCGGGGCAAAAATCCCCGCATTTGACCATGGCGATGGGTGAGCCGGCGCCCGCATGCTGTCTCGGTGGAGCGAGGGCAGCAAAGGGTCCGGGCGGTAGCGGTGTCGACCGCGCTGACGCTGGCGCTGGTCATGGGATGGTCGGCCGGGGCCGGGAGCGCACATCCGAGCGGGTTCGGGGCCGCGGCTCCGGGCCCCGGCGCGACCGATTCCCAGGTGGGGACACAGGCGGAGCTGGGGTGGCGGTCGCAGTTCTTCGGACCGGGACTGGACACCGGCGACAGCGCCACCGGTAGCGGCGGCGCGACCGCCCTCGCGGTCTGGGACGACGGCGACGGCCCCGCCTTGTACGCCGGTGGATGGTTCATCACCGCCGGTCCCCACGAGGCGAACCGGATCGCCCGCTGGGACGGCGAACAGTGGTCGCCGCTGGTCGGACCGGACGGCACCGGGATCACCATGGCCGGTAGCGGCAACGCCAACGTCCACGCGCTGGCGGTCTATGACGGTGCGTTGATCGTGGGCGGGTACTTCGACCGCGCCGGTGGGGTGCCGGTGCACAACGTCGCGCGCTGGGATGGCCGGAGCTGGCAGCCCATGGGCGCGGGGCTCTCCGGCGGGATCGGGGTGGAAACCCTGGCGGTGATCAATGGCGAGCTGTACGCCGGGGGCAGCTTCCGCACCAGCGGGGACACGGTGGTGGAGCGGGTGGCCCGCTGGGACGGGGAATCCTGGCAGCCGGTCGGGGGCGGCATGGGCAGCGGATACGTGTACGCCCTCGCGGAGTATGACGGCGCGCTGATCGCCGGCGGCAGCTTCACCGATGCGGACGGCCAACCCATCCGGCGGATCGCGCGGTTCGATGGTGACGGTTGGCAGCCGTTGGGCGAGGAACTGGACAACACCGTCCGGGCCCTGATCGTCTACGACGGACAACTGATCGCCGGTGGGGTCTTCGACCGGGCAGGCGGAGCGACGGTCAATCGGATCGCCCGGTTCGACGGGCAGCGGTGGCAGCCGCTGGGCAGCGGTATGAGCGGGGGCCAGGGGCCGACCGTGTACGCGTTGACCACGTACCGCGGTGACCTGATCGCGGCCGGTGCGTTCCAGGAGGCCGGCGGGGCCACGGTGAACTACATCGCCCGCTGGGACGGTACGGAGTGGTCGCCGTTGGCCGGGCCGGACGGCGTCGGCACCGACAACGGGGTGAGCGCGCTTACGGTCTACCAGGACACTCTCATCGCCGGCAGCAGCGCGTTCCGGCGGGCCGGTGGGGTGGTCGTGAACTACCTCGCGGCCTGGGACGGCACCGGCTGGTCCGCGCTGCCCGGTCTCGCCACCGGACTCTCCCACGCCGCCTCCGGGTTCGGCAGCGTCGCGGCCGCGGTGGTCTGGGACGGCGCGTTGATCGTCGCGGGGGAGTTCGTCTACGCCGGCGGACAGGTGGTGAACCGGGTCGCGCGCTGGGACGGGGCTACCTGGCAGCCGTTACGCGGCAGCTTCGGCACGGGGGTCTCCGGGTCGGTCTCCGCCCTGGCGGTGTATCAAGGGGACCTGATCGTGGCCGGCCGGTTCGAGGGCGCCGGTGGTCTGACCGTCAACGGGATCGCCCGCTGGGACGGGCGAGAATGGTGGCCCCTGTCGGGGCCGGCCGGCGCCGGGCTCGACAGCAGCGTCACCACCCTGGCGGTCTACGACGGAGACTTGATCGTCGGCGGGCATTTCCAGCACGCGGGTGGGGTGCCCGCCCCGTACCTGGCCCGCTGGGACGGTACCCGCTGGTCAGCGTTTGACGCGTCGCCAAACCAACTGGTCTCGGCCCTGGCAGTGTACGACGGCGACTTGATCGTGGCGGGCTCCTTCACGCAGCTCGGCGATACTCCGGTGAACCGGATCGCCCGCTGGGACGGCGGCCAGGTCCATCCGCTCGCGGAGGGCGTCGACCGGAGCGTCTTGGCGCTGACGGTCCACGAGGACGCGCTGTACGTCGGGGGGACTTTCACTCAGGCGGGTGGGGCGGCCGCGCATCGGATCGCCCGCTGGGACGGTGTGACCTGGTCGGCGTTGTCCACCCCGGAGGGCGCCGGAGTGGACCGGGACGTGACCGCGCTGGCCAGCTTCCGTGGGGAGCTGTACCTGGGTGGGCGGTTCACCCAGGCCGGGGGTGCGGCGGCCCAGAGCATCGCCCGCTGGGATGGTGCGGCGTTCCAGCCGCTGACCGGCGGTGGCGTCGGTGGGGTAGTTACACCGGTCGTGGCCGCGTTGACTCCGTACGACCCGGACGGACCGGGACCGCTACCGGAACAGCTGGCGGTCGGCGGCACCTTCCACACCACCGGTGGGATGGCCAACTGGGGTCTGGCCATGTACGGGCCCACCGATCCGGTGGCGCACCTGACCGCCAGCCCGGCCTCGGTCGACTTTGGCGCGACCCCGACCGGGGAGGCCGCCGAGCCCGTCCCGGTCACGCTGACCAGCAGCGGCACCCTGCCGGTACAGGTGGCGGAGCTGCCGGCGCCGGCGGCCCCGTTCACCGAGGTGGAGCGGGACTGCCCGGAGCCGCCGTTCACGTTGGCGCCCACCACGTCCTGCACGGTGTGGTACGGGTTCGCCCCGACCGACGCGGGGGAGCAGGCCGCGACGGTGCGGATCGGTACCGATGCTGGCGTCGTCACCGTGACGCTGGCCGGGGTCGGACTGGCCGCGCCTCCGGTGATCAGCGTGGTGCCGGATCAGGTGGCCGCCGAACTGGTGGGTGGGGATACCGGCACGGTCGAGGTGCAGGTGCGTAACTCGGGCCAGTCTGACCTGGACTGGTGGTTCGTGGATGACACCACGTCGGTCGCGGTCAGCGCGGGGACCGCGGCGGCGGCGCGGACCTTGACCCATTCGGCGTCGATGGAGGTGTTGCCGGACCACGCGGTCTCCTGCACCCGCAGCACCGGTGACACCCGGCCCAGCCAGTTCCTGCGTACGTTCCGGCTGACGGAGTTCGGGATCGAGGAGGACTTCCTGGTCACCGGGGTGACCTTCGGGGTGCAGGCGGCGGCGTCCGAGGTCCCGTTGACGGTGAATCTGTACACCCTGGACGGGGAACTGCGCTACGACAATCTCCGGCAACTGGCCACCACGGAGGTCACGGTCAGTTGGCAGGCCGGCGGCCTGGTGGAGGTGCCGGTGCGAGCCTGGGTGCCGGCCGGGGCCGAGCTGGTGGTGGAGGTGGCGGCACCGGAGCTGGCGGACCGGGGGTTCTTCTTCCCGGGAGCCAACCACCACGGCCAGACCGCGCCGTCGTACTTCGCCTCCAGCGCCTGTGGCCACCTCGAGCCGGTGGACCTGGCCGCACTCGGCTTCCCGCAGGTGCACCTGGTGATGGCGGTGACCGGGCAGGACCGGCAGGGGTGCGCGCGTCCAGATTGGCTGTCGGTTTCTCCCAGTGCGGGTGTTACGGCGCCGGGGGCGAGTAGTGAGGTCACGGTGACCTTTGATGCCTCCGGGTTGGCGCCGGGTGAGTACGAGGCGCTGCTGTGTGTGGAGAGCAATGATCCAGTTTCGCCGGTGGTGGAGGTGCCGGTTGCGCTGACGGTGGTCGAGGGTGCGGCGCCGGTGTGTGACACCACGATCACTGGGGTGCATGTGGGTGCGTTGCATGTCACCGAGGGGGTGACCTGTCTGGCGGCGGGTGCCCAGGTGTTGGGTGAGGTCAACGTGTCCGCGGGTGCTGGGCTGGTGGCTACGGCGGCGGTGGTGCAGGGTCCGGTGTCGGCGTTGGGCGCCTCGGTGTTGGAGTTGGCGTTCACGCAGGTGACCGGTCCGGTGGTGGCCTCTGGTGGTAGTGGGTCGGTGTGGTTGTTCGCCAACCAGGTGACCGGGTCGGTGACGTTGGTGTCCAACGTCACTGACGGGGAGGTCGTGGTGTCGGGCAACACGGTGATCGGGTCGTTGTCGTGTTTCGGTAATGATCCGGCTCCCACGAATCTGGGGTTGCCGAACACCGCCACCGCCGGCACCTATGGCCAATGTGCACAGCTGTGACCACGGAGGAGAGGGGAGGAAATATGTCGGGTACCTACGGCGGCTGGCGCGGCCGACTGATGACGGTGGCCACGGTAGCGGTGACGATACTTGGGTTCCTGACGCTGCCGTCGGCGTCGGCGACGGCGGGTGGTCCCGCCTCCGGGCAGCTGGAGCGGGGGCAGCCGCTCCTCGCATCGGCCCCAGCCGTACCGGCCGGCTTGGAGCTGGCCTTGGAGCGGAGCCTGGCGGAGGACGGGTTGCCACAGACCAAACTGGTCGCTGCGGACGGACGCGACGGCGACCGGTTCGGCACCGCGGTGGCGGTGGCCGGCGACACCGCGGTGATCGGCGCCATCCTCGCGGCGGTGGAGGGTAAACCGGCCCAGGGGGCGGCGTACGTGTTCGTGCGGGAGGGTGACGCCTGGGTGGAGCAGGTGAAGCTGACCGCGTCGGACGGGCAGGCGTTCGACCGGTTCGGCGGCGCGGTCGCCTTCGACGGCCAGACCCTGGTGATCGGGGCCTGGGGAGCCGCCGGCACCACCGGGGCGGCGTACGTGTTCGTGCGGGAGGGTGACGCCTGGGTGGAGCAGGCGAAGCTGACCGCACCCGATGGGCGCCCCGACGACCTGTTCGGTGAGTACGTGGCGGTGGCCGGGGACACGATCGTGGTGGGCGCCCCCGGGGTGGACGGCGCAGGCACCAACTTCGAGCAGGGGGCGGCCTACGTGTTCACCCGCACCGGTGACCGCTGGCAGCAGGAGGCCCGACTGGAAGCCCCGGACGGGCAGCGCGGCGACCAGTTCGGACATGGGGTGGCGGTCGCCGGCGACACGGTGTTGGTGGGAGCCCCGTTCGCGCAGGTGGACGGCGCGAATCTGCGCGGGGCGGTGTACGTGTTCTCTCGGAGCCAGGGTTGGGGTGAACCCACCGTTCTGGCCGCTTCCGATGGCGCGCCGCTGGACCGGTTCGGGTTCTCAGTGGCGATGACCGACGACACTGCGGTGATCGGGGCGATCGGGGCCGCCGGCGTCGAGCCCAGCACCGGCGCGGCGTACGTGTTTGTCCGCGATGGCGACGCCTGGGTGGAGGAGGCGAAGCTGGTCACCTCCGACTCGGTGACGTACGACAACGTCGGAGTCGGGGTGGCCATCAACCCCGGTGGAGACCGGGTGGTGCTCGGGGCGGACTTCGCCGCCGTCGGGGAGAACTCCCTCCAGGGAGCCGGGTATCTGTTCGTGCGGGACGGTGACGCCTGGGTGGAGGAGGCGAAGCTGTTCGGCGCCGACGGTGCGGAGAACGACGGGTTCGGGCGCAGTGTGGCGGTGACCGACGGCGCGGCCCTGGCGGGCTCCAGCGGATCCACCGTGGATGGCATGGAGGTCAGCGGCGCGGCCTACCTGTTCCCGCTGCCGACCGAGGACGACACTCCCACAGACGGGAAGCGGTTGACCGCCTCGGACGGGGCCGCCGGAGACCTGTTCGGCCGCGCGGTGGCGGTGGACGGGAACACCGCCCTGGTGGGGGCCGATTGGGCGGACATCAACGGCAACCACAACCAGGGGGCGGCGTATGTGTTCGTGCGCGACGGTGACGCCTGGGTGGAGCAGGCGAAGCTGACCGCACCCGACGGCGCCTCTTCTCACCAGTTCGGAATCTCGGTCGACCTGGACGGGGACACCGCGGTGGTCGGCAACGCCCGAGAGGCGGTGTACGTGTTCACCCGTACCGGTACCGACTGGACGTGGCAGGCCACGCTCACCGCGCCGGAGCCGACCGGGGCGGACCTGTTCGGGGCGGCGGTGGCGATCGCCGGGGACACGATCGTGGTGGGGGCGCGGCAAGCAGACGTGGCCGGGCAGATGAACCAGGGCGCGGCCTGGGTGTTCACCCGCACCGGGGAGCAGTGGTCGGCGCAGGCGTCCCTGACCGCCGCCGACGGGGCCGCGTTCGACCTGTTCGGAGGCGCGGTCGCCATCCACGCGGACACGGTGGTGGTGGGAGCGGAGTTCGCCGACCTGCACGGTCGGCCAGATCAGGGGGCGGCCTATGTGTTCACCCGCTCCGGTGACCAGTGGGTGGAGCAGGCGAAGTTGACCGCCGCCGATGGGCAGGCCGGGGACCGGTTCGGAGGCGCGGTGGCGGTCGCGGGTGACACCGCGGTGGTCGGCGCCTATGCGGCCGCCGGTGATCAAGGGGCGGCGTACGTGTTCGACCGGATCGACGGGGACTGGGTCGCGCAGGCCCGGCTGGCCACCGCCGCCCCGTCGGCGTGGTTCGGCGCGGCGGTCGCCACCACCGGCCCGGCGGTGCTGGTGGGCGCCCTGCACGAGGCGGGTTCCCAGGGGGCGGCGTACCTGTTCGTCCAGGACGGCGACGACTGGTCGGCGCCGGAGCGACTGGCGGTGGGGGACGCCGACGCCCAGTTTGGTAACGCGGTCGCGCTCCAAGGGGACACCGTGCTGGTGGGGGCGTGGACCAGCACGGTGCGTGGCCAGGAGGCTCAGGGCGCGGCCTACGTCTATCACCGGGAATTGCCGGCCCCGGACCCTGGCCCAGACCCCGAGCCGGAGCCGGAGCCGGTCTGCGACACCACCGTCCGCGGGGTGCACCCCGGGCCGCTCGTGGTGACCGACGGCGTGACCTGTCTGGCCGCCGGCGCCCAGATCCTGGGGGAGGTGAACGTGGCGTCCGGCGCCGGCCTGGTGGGTACGGCGGCGGTGGTGCAGGGCCCGGTCTCCGCCCTCGGCGCCACCCGGGTGGAGCTGGCGTTCAGCCAGATCACCGGCCCGGTCCTGGTCAGCGGGGCGACCCAGCACGTGTGGTTGTTCGCCAACCAGGTGACCGGCTCGGTGACGCTGGTGTCGAACCGGACCCCGGCGGCGGACGTGGTGGTGTCCGGCAACGTCGTCATCGGGTCGCTGGCCTGTTTCGGCAACGAACCGGCGCCGACCGACCGGGGCCTGCCCAACACCGTCACCGCGGAGAAGGTCGGCCAATGCGCTGACGGCCCACCACCGGTGCAGATCACCACGACCGAGTTGCCGACGCTGCACGTCTTCGAGCCGTACCACGCCACGTTGACCGCGGCGGGCGGCACCGCTCCGTACACCTGGTCGGTGGCCGGGCTGCCGGCCGGGCTGCGGCTCGATCCGCACACCGGGGTGATCACCAATGATCCGGAGGCGCCGGCGATCACCGGCCCGGTACCGGAGTCGGTCACCGTGACCGTCACCGATCACCACGGCGCCACCGACCGGGTCACCCTGCCGCTGAGCGCGGTGACGGTGACCCGGATGGCGGCCGGGCTGGAACACACCTGTGCGGTCACCACCGACACCACCGTCTACTGCTGGGGCGGCAACCTGTCCGGGCAGCTCGGTGACGGCACCACGACCAGCCGCCCGCTGCCGGCGCCGGTGGTGGATCCGGACGACCCGGACCGGCCGTTCACCGGCGCGGTCGATGTCTCGGCCTGGCTGGGGCACACCTGCGTCACCACGGTGGAACGCACGGTCTGGTGCTGGGGCTTCAACGGTGGGGGCCGGTTGGGGATCGGGCACGACCGTTCGGAGGTGATTCCGGTGCCGGGGCAGGTGGTCGGGCCAACGGGAGACGGCTACCTGCAGGATGTGGTGGCGGTCGGCGCGGGGGAGGTGCACACCTGTGCGCTGGTGGCCGACGGCCGCGCCTACTGCTGGGGCGACAACTGGCGCGGCCAGCTCGGGTCACCGGTCGGGGCCACCGGAGTGCCGGTGCCGGTGGCGGATCCGGACGACGCGAGCCAGCCGCTGACCGGGTTGACCGCGCTCGGCGTCGGCGGATTCCACACCTGCGCGGTCACCGAGGCCACCACCGCCTACTGCTGGGGCTGGAACAACGCCGGCCAGCTGGGGATCGGTGACTATGTGCCGGTCCAGTCCCGGCGACCGCTACCGGTGGTCAACGCAGCCGGGCAGCTGGTGACCGGATTGGCGACGGTGGATGGTGGGAGTGTGCACACCTGCGCCACCACCACGGCCGGCACCGCCTACTGCTGGGGGCAGAACGCCCGCGGGCAGCTGGGGAACGGTGCCGCCCCGGAGAACCAGCCCGCGCCGGTGCCGGTGGCGGACCCCGCCGACCCGACCGCCCCGCTGGCTGGCCTGACCCGGGTGGCGACCGGTGCCATGCACACCTGTGCCCTCACCGAGGCGGGCACCGTCTCCTGTTGGGGCAGCAACTCCGGAGGCCAGCTCGGCGACGGCGGCACCACCGACCGGGATCTGGCGGCGCCGGTGGTGGACCCCGCTGACCCGACCGCGCCGCTGACCGGGGTGGTGGGGGTGGCCCACCATGGGTGGCACACCTGTGCGGTCACCGAGGCCGGCATCCCGTACTGCTGGGGCCACAACTACGAGGGTCAACTGGGGGATGGCAGCACCGTGGACCGGGCGGTGCCGACTCCGGTGCGGCCAGCGGCAGAGCCGGAGACCGGACGCGTTAGTCTGCAAGGGTGAGCACCACCGTCGTTCCCGACTTCGCCGATGTTGTCCGCCGCTATGAGCCGGTGATCGGGCTCGAGGTGCACGTCGAGCTCGGCACCCGGACCAAGATGTTCTGCGGCTGCCCGACCACGTTCGGTGCGGAGCCGAACACTCAGGTCTGCCCGGTGTGCCTCGGCCTGCCGGGGAGCCTCCCGGTGGCCAACCGGGCGGCGGTGGAGGCCACGATCCGGATCGGGCTGGCGCTGCACTGCCAGATCGCCTCCTGGTGTCGGTTCGCCCGGAAGAACTACTTCTATCCGGACATGCCGAAGAACTACCAGATCAGTCAGTACGACGAGCCGCTGTGCTTCGACGGCTGGCTGGACGTGGACGTGGACGGCGAGACTGTCCGGGTCGGCATCGAGCGGGTGCACCTGGAGGAGGACACCGGCAAGACCCTGCACCTGGGTGGGGCGGCCGGACGGATTCACGGTGCCACCGAGTCGCTGGTCGACTACAACCGGGCCGGGATTCCGCTGGTGGAGATCGTGACCAAGCCGATCACCGGCACCGGTGCGCTGGCCCCGGCGGTGGCCCGGGCGTACGTGACCGAGCTGCGGGACCTGATCCGGGGGCTGGGGGTATCGGATGTCCGGATGGAGCAGGGGTCGCTGCGCTGTGACGTGAACACCTCGCTGGCTCCGGTCGGATCGGCGGAGTGGGGTACCCGGACCGAGACCAAGAACGTCAACTCGCTGCGGAGCGTGGAGCGGGCGGTCCGCTCGGAGATGCTCCGGCAGGCGGCGGTGCTGGACGCGGGTGGCCGGGTGGTGCAGGAGACGCGGCACTTCCACGAGGACACCGGGGAGACCACGCCCGGTCGCTCGAAGGAGGCCGCGACCGACTACCGCTACTTCCCGGAGCCGGACCTGGTGCCGCTCGCCCCGGACCCGGAGTGGGTCGAACAGCTGCGGCAGTCGCTGCCGGAGCTGCCTCGGCAGCGCCGGCGCCGGCTCCAGGCGGAATGGCAGCTGTCCGACAAGGACATGCAGGCGATCGTCAACGCCGGTGCCCTGGACCTGGTGGAGGCCACCGTGGCCGCGGGCGCGGCGCCGGAGGCGGCGCGCAAGTGGTGGCTGGGGGAGCTGGCGCGGCGGGCGAATGAGTCCGGGGTGGAGCTGGCGCAGCTGGGGGTCCGGCCGCAGGACGTCGCCGAACTGCAGGGCCTGGTGGATGAGGGCAAGCTCAACGACAAGCTCGCCCGGACCGTGCTCGATGGGGTACTGGCCGGGGAGGGTACGCCGACCCAGGTGATGGACGCCCGGGGGCTGGCGGTGGTCTCCGACACCGAGGCGCTGACCGCCGCAGTGGACGAGGCGATCGCCGCCAACCCGGAGGTGGCGGCCAAGGTGCGGGATGGCAAGGTCGCCGCCGCGGGGGTGTTGGTGGGGGCGGTCATGAAGGCCACCCGGGGCCAGGCCGATGCCCGGACGGTCCGGGAGCTGATTCTGTCCCGACTCGGGGTCGCCTGACGCCGCGGCTGCGGATTGCGGATGATGCGCCGCGCCGCGGCGTCCGCTTTGTCGCCTGTGGGCGGACACGCTGGCCTAATAGAACGATGTAGATGGGTTAGCGGAGGCGGTCGCCACCGGTGCCACCCGATCGGACAGTTTTCGCCTCTTGCCGGGTGTTGCCCAACCGGCTAGTTTCAGGTCGGTAAGTAACCGACTAGGTGAGCGGGGGCACCTATAGGTACGAGGGAGTACCAGGTGGCTCTTCGCGTAAAGGGTCTTTTACCCAAGATCGTCACGCTCGCAGGCGTGACGGCACTCGCGGTCGCCATGCCACAGCCCGCCCTCGCCCAGCCTGCGCTGGGTGACAGCGGCGCATCGGGACAGGCGGCCCAAGATATAGCGACCATCGCGGACGAGTACGTAGCAGCCGGGTTGGAGTCCGACACCGGCCTGTGGATCGTCCAACTCGACCAGCCGTCACTGGCGACCTACGCCGGTGACATCGCGGGCCTGCCCGCGACCAGCCCAGCGGTTACCGGGACGCCCAAGCTGGACGTCAATGCGCCGGCCAGCCACGCCTACCTGAACCACCTCGACCAGGTTCAGGCCGAGGCGATCGAGGCCATGGAGAATGCGCTGGGCCGCTCGATCGAGGTGGCGTACCAGTACCAGAACGTCCTCAACGGGCTGGCGGTGCGAGTGAGCGCGGCGGAGGCCGCGCAGCTGGCCACGCTGCCCGGAGTGGCGGCGGTGCTGCCGGACATCGTGAACCAGATCGAGACCGATGTCAGCAACGACCTCATCGGATCGCCGAGCATCTGGAACGGTGACACCGGCCCGGACCTCGGCAC
This sequence comes from uncultured Actinomycetota bacterium, assembly GCA_963809545.1. GTDB lineage: Bacteria > Actinomycetota > Actinomycetes > Mycobacteriales > Micromonosporaceae > Natronosporangium. The sequence continues at coordinate 1,688,363 of CAWEKD010000005.1, forward strand.
CCGGGGTGAGGGTGTCATCGTCGGGATGCTCGACACCGGCGTCAACGCCTTCCACCCGTCGTTCGCGGCGGTGGACGGTGACGGGTACGCGCACACCAACCCGTACGGCGCCGGCAACTACGTCGGGGTCTGTGACCCGTCCCACCCCAACCACCAGCCTGTCTGCAACGACAAGCTGATCGGGGCGTGGAACTTCAACACCAACGGGCCGAACTTCCCCAGCGCGCTGGACTGGAACGGACACGGTAGCCACGTCGGCAGCACCATCGCCGGCAACAAGCACGAGGCGACGTTCACCTTCGGCCAGACCGAGTTCACCCGGACCATCTCCGGGGTGGCCCCGCGGGCGAACGTCATCTCCTACCTGGTCTGCGACCCGGGTTGCCCGCAGAGCGCCAGCGTGGCCGCGATCAACCAGGCGATCGCGGACGGGGTGGACGTGCTCAACTACTCCATCTCCGGCACGGACAACCCGTGGCAGGACTCGGTCGATCTGGCCTTCCTGGACGCGTTCGAGGCCGGCATCGTGGTCTCCGCCTCGGCCGGCAACAGCGGGCCGAACACGGTGGCCAAGACCGGGCCGTGGAACCTGTCCGTGGCCGCCAGCACCACCAAGCGGATCTTTGCGCACACGGTGGACGTGGACGCGCACGGCATCACCGATCTGCCGGCGGTGCCGGGCGACGGGCCACAGGTGTCGGCGGACATCGAAGGCGAGCTTCGGGTGGTCGCGGGCAACCGGGACGGGTGCTCGCCGTTCCCGGCCGGCGCGTTCGACGGCGCGATCGCGCTGATCCAGCGTGGTGGCTGCGAATTCGGGATCAAGGTGAACAACGCCGACGCGGCCGGTGCGATCGCGGTGGTGCTGTTCAACAACCAGGGTGGTCCGCCGACCGCACCGGGTGGGCTCGGGCCGAATGACCACAACACCCAGATCCCGACCGTGATGCTGGAGCAGCGCACCGGCGAGCCGCTGTGGGACCTCATCATTGATCAGGGCCCGGTCGACGCCCGGATCAACCTCGAGGCGCAGATGTTCATCGACGCGGAGGCCTGGGAAGACGTGATGGGGGCGTTCAGCTCGACCGGCCCGAGCCGGTTCGAGATGCTGGCGCCGACCGTCACCGCGCCGGGTGTGAACATCCTGGCGGCGGTCGAGGCCGACGGTGCTGACACCGACCGGTACGGACTGCTGCAGGGCACCTCGATGTCCTCGCCGCACGCGGCGGGCTCGGCCGCGCTGCTGGTGGCGCTGCATCCGGACTGGACGCCGGCGCAGATCCGCTCCGCGCTGGCCTCGACCGCTGACCCGGAGGGGATCCGGGCACCGGACGGGGTCAGTGAGGCCAACCCGTTCCACTATGGCTCCGGACGGGTGAACCTGGACGCAGCCGGCCGGATCGGGTTGGTGATGGACGAGACCCACGCCAACTTCGTGGCGGCCAACCCGGCCACCGGTGGTGACCCGAAGACCCTGAACCTGCCGGCGTTCGTGAACCACGAGTGCTACGAGTGCACGTGGGAGCGCACGGTGACCAGCGTCGCCGACACCACGGTGACCTATGAGGTCGAGTGGACCAAGCCGGCGGACATGGGCCTGGAGGTCACTCCGAGCACGTTCACCATCGCCCCCGGCGAGAGCGTGGACATCACCGTCACGGTCAACGGCAGCGCTCTGCCGAACGGCCAGTGGGCGTTCGCGGACCTGCGGCTGGTCACCAACGGCACCCACGCCAACGGTCAGCCGGTCGCGGACGTGCACTACCCGATCGCGATCATCGCCTCGGACCGGCCGGCGGACGCTCCGTCGATCTCGGTCGAGCCGGACGAGCTGAGCTCGGTGCAGGGTCCTGACCAGGTGGTGACCAAGGAGCTGACCATCGGCAACACCGGCACCGCGCCGCTGAACTGGAGCGTGCTGGAGGACGCCACCCGGCTTCCGCAGGGGGCCACCTCGCCGGTGACCGCCTCCGCGGGCTCGGTCGCGGTGGAGGGCGCGACCCTCACCACCGCGCCTCGGCTGCTGTCCGGGGTGTTCGGGCCGCCCGCGCCGCGGGTGGTCATGCCGGAGAGCCCGGCCACTCCGGCGAATACGATCACGATCACCCACTCCCAGTCGCAGGCGATCGTGGAGCTGAACTCGGTGGCGTGCTCGCCGGACAACGGGGCCACCACCACCGAGAACTCCTACCTGCGGACGTTCACCCTGGCCGACTTCGGGATCACCAGTGATTTCGCGGTCTCGGAGGTGTCGTTCGGGGTGGAGACGCTGCGGAGCTCTCCGCAGACCATCACCGTGAACGTCTACCGGATGACCGACCCGAGCAGTTCCCTCACCTACAGCAACCTCACGCTGCTGGGCAGCACTGACCAGTTGCTGCAGCCGATGGAGAGCCAGATCGTGTCGGTGCCGGTATCGGCGGTGGTGCCGGCCGGGTCCACCATGGTGGTGGAGATCGATGCGCCGGACCTGCGCAACGTCGCGGCCTTCTTCATCGGGTCCAACCCGAACGGTCAGACTGCGCCGTCGTACCTGGCCTCGGCCTCCTGCGGGATCACGGAGCCGACGGACCTCGCGGCGATCGGGTTCCCGGAGATGCACATCGTGATGAGCGTGACCGGTAGCACCGATCTGCCGCCGTGCGAGGTGCCGTCCTGGCTGTCGGTGTCGCCGACCGCCGGGTCGGTGGCTCCGGGTGGCCAGCAGACCGTGCAGGTCAGCTTCGACTCCACCGGCCTGTCGGTCGGGGACGTGCTGGAGGCCAACCTGTGCATCGAGTCCAACGACCCCGCGCAGTCGGTGGTCGTGGTCCCGGTGACGCTGGAGGTCGAGGACGTCGCCGCCCCGGTGATCGAGGTGACGCCGGAGGCGGTGTCGGCCGAGGTTCCGGCCGGCTCCAGTGGTGAGGAGACGCTGACCATCACCAACACTGGCGACGCCGCGCTGGACTGGTCGATCAGCGAGGCCGAGCAGGTCGAGTCCGGCAACTCCGTGCAGGACGTCCTGTACGACAACGGGCCGTTCGTCACCCATCCGGGTGCGGGCCCAGGCGGATCCGACCACAGTGTTCTCCAGGTTGCCAGCCTGGGTATGACCACCCTGGGCGGTAACGTCGGTGCCTTGTGGGATGCCCGGATGGCGGACGACTTCACCGTCGGCGCCGGCGGCTGGGATGTCGAGACGATCACGTTCTACGGCTACCAGACCGGCTCGTCGACCGCCTCGTCCTTCACCGGGGTCAACTACCGGATCTGGGACGGTCCGCCGGACCAGCCTGGTAGCACCGTCATCTACGGTGACACCACCACCAACCGGATGCTGGAGACCAGCTGGACCAACGCCTACCGGGTGTCGGAGACCACTGTCGACACCACGCGCCCGATCATGAGCATCGTGGCCGAGGGCGGGTTCCAGCTGGCGGAGGGCACTTACTGGCTGGACTGGCAGCTGGACGGTGACCTCACCTCCGGGCCGTGGCAGCCGCCGATCACCATCATCGGCCAGACCACGACCGGCAACGGCCTCCAGTTCTTCGAGGGCGTCTGGCAGACCTTCCTGGACAGCGGCACCAACACCCCGCAGGGTTCGCCGTTCACCATCCAGGGAGTGCCGAGCGCTGCCGAAGGATGCGCGGCTCCGACCGACATCACCTGGTTGTCGGTTTCTCCCAGTGCGGGTGTTACGGCGCCGGGGGCGAGTAGTGAGGTCACGGTGACCTTTGATGCCTCCGGGTTGGCGCCGGGTGAGTACGAGGCGCTGCTGTGTGTCACCAGCAACGATCCGGCCACTCCGGTGGTGGAGGTGCCGGTTGTGTTGACGGTGGTCGAGGAGGACCCGGGTCCCGGTCCGGATCCGGTGCCGGTGGTGTGTGACACCACGATCACTGGGGTGCATGTGGGTGCGTTGCATGTCACCGAGGGGGTGACCTGTCTGGCGGCGGGTGCCCAGGTGTTGGGTGAGGTCAACGTGTCCGCGGGTGCTGGGCTGGTGGCTACGGCGGCGGTGGTGCAGGGTCCGGTGTCGGCGTTGGGCGCCTCGGTGTTGGAGTTGGCGTTCACGCAGGTGACCGGTCCGGTGGTGGCCTCTGGTGGTAGTGGGTCGGTGTGGTTGTTCGCCAACCAGGTGACCGGGTCGGTGACGTTGGTGTCCAACGTCACTGATGGGGAGGTCGTGGTGTCGGGCAACACGGTGATCGGGTCGTTGTCGTGTTTCGGTAATGATCCGGCTCCCACGAATCTGGGGTTGCCGAACACCGCCACCGCCGGTGGCTACGGCCAGTGTGAAGGCCTGTAGGCCTCACCGTTCCTAACCCTTCGACACGGTGCCCCCGCGGCGACGCGGGGGCACCGTCTTCTATAGAGAGACATGTCCACCTATCACTGTGGGCTCTTGTGGTGGCCCTGGAGCGGTCACTAGACTCACGCCACAACGGTCATTTGACGACTTCAGGTGAGCGGGGGCGCCTACCTCCCAAAGGAGTGCCAAGGTGACTCTTCGCTACTGGAACTGGCGGTCCCGCACCCTGGCGGCAGTCGGTGCGACCAGCCTGTTGGTCGGCCTGTCTCCACCCGCCGCCGCGCAGCCGTCGATCACCACCCCTCAGACCGATCCCGCCGCCGCGGCCGTTGAAGAAGCGGGTGGCTCACTGCTCGGCCCGGCACCGGCATCGGGGCAGATCGCCGCACCGGTGATCGAGGTGGCGCCGGCGGAGCTGATCACGGAAGTCCCGGCGGGATCCACCCACCAACAGCTACTCACCATCCATAATCACGGTGACGCCACCCTGGATTGGCACATCAACGAGGCCAACCCGGCGACCGAGCGGCTGGCTCAGTTGGCGGAAGGAGTGCTGCTGGTCCCGGACTCGAGTAATGGCCGGGTCATGGCGTTCGATCCGCAGACCGGGAACCTGCTCGACCCGGACTTCATCCCGTACCAGGAGGAAGCCAACCTCGGGACTCCGATCGAAGTGATGCTCAACCCCGGTGGGGACGGGTTCTGGCTCTCCGACCAGATCCGCGACGTGGTCTACGGCTACGACCTGGAGGGCAACTTCCTAGGAGTGGTCGCTCCGGCCGGGGGTGCGAACACGGCGATCGCTGACAACATCCGAGGCATCGCGCTCTCCCCGGACGGCAACCTGCTGGTCACGGTCGCCTCCGGCGGAAACGCGAACGCGGTGGCGGAGTTCGACCCCGCCGGCAACTATCTCGGCAACTACCTCCCCAATGGGGCGGGCGGCCTGAACGGTCCCTGGGATCTGCTCTTCCGGGAGAATGACGTGCTGGTGACTGCGAGCAGCAGCGGTCATATCCACCGGTACGGGCTCGACGGCACTCCACTCGGCCAGTTCCACTCGGGACTGGGTTTCCCGCAGCAGATGCAGCAGCTGCCGAACGGGAACATCCTGATCGGACAGTTCACCACGCTAGGCGGCGTCACGCCGGGCGTATGGGAACTCACCGCAGATGGGGATCTGGTCGGGATCTACACCGGGGTGAGCGGTAACCGGGGCGTGTACGAGCTACCGAACGGCAACATTCTCACCACCAACGCCAACGGGGTCCATGAGATCGACCGGGGCAGCACCCTGGTGGAGACGAAGATCTCCGGCGTGGGTGCCCGGTTCATCACCTACCTTCAGGTGACACCACCGCCGTGTGACGCTCCCGAGGACCTGTCATGGTTGACGGTGTCGCCAGCCGGTGGGTCGACGGCGCCGGGGGCGAGTAGTGAGGTCACGGTGACCTTTGATGCCTCCGGGTTGGCGCCGGGTGAGTACGAGGCGCTGCTGTGTGTGGAGAGCAATGATCCAGTTTCGCCGGTGGTGGAGGTGCCGGTTGCGCTGACGGTGGTCGAGGGTGCGGCGCCGGTGTGTGACACCACGATCACTGGGGTGCATGTGGGTGCGTTGCATGTCACCGAGGGGGTGACCTGTCTGGCGGCGGGTGCCCAGGTGTTGGGTGAGGTCAACGTGTCCGCGGGTGCTGGGCTGGTGGCTACGGCGGCGGTGGTGCAGGGTCCGGTGTCGGCGTTGGGCGCCTCGGTGTTGGAGTTGGCGTTCACGCAGGTGACCGGTCCGGTGGTGGCCTCTGGTGGTAGTGGGTCGGTGTGGTTGTTCGCCAACCAGGTGACCGGGTCGGTGACGTTGGTGTCCAACGTCACTGACGGGGAGGTCGTGGTGTCGGGCAACACGGTGATCGGGTCGTTGTCGTGTTTCGGTAATGATCCGGTCCCCACCAACCTGGGACGGCTGAACGTGGCCACGGCCGGGAAGTTCGGCCAATGTGTTGAGCAGTAATTGACCCGACGGCAGCCGGGGAGTCGACAAACGGCTCCCCGGCTGCCGTCTGTTCTGCTGCCGGTTATTGCGTGGTCAGCGTGATAAATTACGGGGCCGATTATGAATCACAGCGGGCGGGGGCGCTGTTGACGGGCACAAGGAGTCCCGCGGTGACACGTCGTTCGCTTACCCTGTCGCTACGGCGCCGGCCGACCCAGCTCGCTGCTACCGCGGTGGTGGTCGCGGCGCTGGTGGCGACCCTCAATCCGGTTCCCGCCTTCGCCGGGTCGGAGCGAGGACACCCGCCCTCCGGCACTCCCCAACTGGGCGTGGAACCTATTCCCCTCACCTCGCAGCAGCTCCCGGATACGCAGGTGACGCAGGAGCTGACCATCGACAACCAGGGTGAGGCGCCATTGGAGTGGAGCGTCTACCAGGACGTCGATCCAGACCTGTGGTTGCCGATCCGTCCCACCACGCCGGTGGAGACCGTTCCGACCACCGGCCCGAGTGGCCCGGGAAAGCTCAAGCCGTTTGTCGTCCATAGTGGACGCGGACAGCGGGACAAGGAGGTGGAGCTGAAGCTGCCACCGGTTCCCCCCGGGCAGATCATGCTGACCCACTCCCCGCGGCAGGCGGTAGTGGCGGGTCGGTCCGTGAGCTGTCAAGGCCTGTTGGGCCTCTGGGAGTACGAGACCAGCTATCTACGCCACTTCACCCCGGCGGACTTCGGGGTCGTGGGTGACCTGCAGGTGTCGTCGGTGTCTTTCGGGGTCGAAGGCTTCCTCGGACTGTCCACCACGCTGCACATCAACCTCTACACGTTGACGGACGCGCCACTGCGCTACGCCAACCTGCACCGGATCGGCACCGCTAGCACCCGGCTCGGCCCCGGGCTGAACCGGATGGGGATGATCGAGGTGCCGGTGACCGGGACCGTGCCGGCCGGCAGCACCCTGGTGGTGGAGGTACGCGCACCCGCCAATGTGCTCAGTACGTTTTTCCTGGGAGCCCACCCGGATGGGCAGACCGCTGACTCGTATCTGTGGGCCCCCAAGTGCGGGCTGCGGGAACCGACCCCGACCCACCAGATCGGGCTGCCGCAGCTTCAGTTCCTGATCAACGTCACCGGCGCCGCCACCGTGACCGGATGCGACCCGCTGGACCGCACCCCATGGCTGCGGGTGGGGCAGACCAGCGGCACGGTCGCCCCCGGGGAAGCGCAGAGCCTTCCCGTCACCTTCGATTCCGCGGGCCTGGTCGACGGGGACTCTCGGACCGCGCACCTGTGCCTGGCCAGTAACGACCCCCGGCAGCCCCGCCTCGCGGTCCCGGTGCAGTTGGATGTCGTCGGCGTGCCCGCCATCGAGGTCACCCCGCAGACTCTGGCCAGCCAACTGGAGACCGGGCAGGTGGAGGAGCACACCCTGACCGTCGGCAACCTGGGCAGCGCCACCCTCGACTGGCAGATCCACGAAACCAGCTGCAGCCAGCCGGAGGACGTGCCCTGGTTGGCGGTCAGCCAAACGGCAGGAAGCACCGGGGCCGGAGAGTCCCACGCGGTGGTCGTGACGGTCGATCCCACGGGACTGCCAGCCGGTGATCACACCACCGTCCTCTGTGTCGCTAGCAACGACCCTGAACAGCCGCGGGTGACCGTGCCGGTGGAGCTGTTCACGTGCGACCGGATCATCACCGGCCGGCACGCGGAGGAGCTCACCGTCACCGAAGGGGTCACCTGCCTGCTGCCCGGTGCCCAGGTGCAGGGGGCGGTGAACGTCCTGGACGGGGCCGGGCTGATTGCCCGAGGGGCCACGGTGATCGGACCACTGGCCACCTTCGGTGCCACCGTGGTGGAGCTGACCGGCAACCAGCTCACCGGGCCGGTGTTCATCCGTGGGACCACCGGTCGGGCGGTCATGAGCGGCAACCTGGTGGTGGGCTCGGTGGTGGTGGTCAACAACCTCCTGCCGGAGCAGGCGGTGGTGGTGTCCCACAACGAGATCATCGGTTCACTGGTCTGGACCGGCAACTCAGCCGGCGCCGATCGCGGAGTCCCCCAACACCCTGGTGGGTGGCCTGGCGCTCGATCAGTGTGCCGGGTTGGCGGCCCCCACGGACCAGTTCAACCTAAGCCGGCCTGACGCCGGGCGCGGTGCCGGGCTGACGCCGGTCAGTCCGGCACCGCGGTGGTGGTCGGGGAAGGGGACGGCGCAGGTTCCGGTTCGTCCAGGTTGATCAGGCGGCGCTGCACCGCCGCTTCCGACAGACCGTGGCCACCGATGGTGATGTCGTCGTACGCGATCAGCTGCAACTCGTCGTCGAAGTAGAGCACCGACAACGCCAGCGGCTCCGGATACTCACCTTCCAGACCGCGCAGCCCCGCCCCGCCGGTGGAGCCCTGCACCATCAGCAGGGTGGGGTAGCTCACCCGGAGCGGCCTTGCTCAGCTCAGCGGAGCGAGCTGGCTCCCCACGCGGCGTTCATGTTGGTGACCGGCGAGGACCAGTGGGGACCGTGCCCGCCAGCGGTGGTGCCGCCGACGGATCATGCACCACCGCGATCTGCACCGGCTGCGGGTACTGGCGGATCCGTTCCGCCAACGTGACGCCAGCGTCCACCACCTGCTGCTGGATGGTCGGCTCGCTCACCTTCATCGAATGGCTTGGTGCGCTGGTGCGGGCGTGAACCGTGGATCCCCGATCCCCGCCATGGTCAGCCCCGCTATTTCTACCACCTGGTCGTCGAGTACCACCGCGTTCGGTTGCTCCGGCGACCGCGTCCTGAGTCAGCGCCGAGTCGTGGTTGCCCCGGACGTACACGTACGGAACCCCCATCAAGCGGATGGAGTTGAGGTACTCGGCCTCAGGGCCGGTGCCCCAGTCCACGATGTCGCCGCTGTCGATGATGACGTCGATGCCGTACTGCTCGACCACGGTCCGGATGATCGACCAGGCTGCGGGGTTGAGGTGCAGGTCGGACACGTGCAGCACTCGGATCCCGCTCTCGCTCGGCACCACCGGCAGGGTCGACGCCGCGGTGTAGAGGGTGCTGACGTTGCTGACCAGCTGCTGCAGTTGTTCGGTGTAACGCTGGTAGTCGTCGGCGATCCGCTGCACGTCACCGATCAGCGCCGGGGCGTTCACCAACAGCCCCTCGTAGCGGGGCTCCTCCAACGCGTCCAACCGGAGGGTGGCGGCGGCGACAGCCAGATTGCCCCCCACCAGCACCAACGCCAACCCACCGGCCCAGGCGGTCCGGCGGACACTGCGGAACACCAGCCCGGTGAGCAGCATGGCGCCCAACACCGCCGCGCCCAGGCTGCCCAGCCCGGTACGGATTACCCCGTCCAGGACGTCCTGTGGTACGGATTCCGCGGCGCGGGTGATTCCGCCGGGATCGGTGATGATCTCTTGCGTGCGGGCCTGGTCCAGTGCGCCCAGCGCGATCGTGAGCCGAGTCGGGCCGTCGTGGGTGTCCAGATGCAGGGCGCCCAACGGGGGAATGGCGACCTCGGTCTCGCCGGCGAGGGCCGGAGTCACTCGCATCTCCGCGTTGAACGGACCGACCTCCACCGGGGTGCGGGAACCCAGGGACAACCCCACGGCCGCCCCGACGGTCGCTACGAGCGCGACGAAGAATCCCACCAGTGCCCGGCGCAGCGGGACGGGGATCCAGTGCCGATAACCCGCCCACCGACGGTGGACGGGGACCGAGGTGGTGCGGACATCCATGCGTGGCTCCGGGGTGGGTTGTGCCATGGTCGGTCCCAGGCGGTCATGATCCCAGGTCAGCTCCGGCCGACCCCACCGCCCCCGGCGGCGGTCAGCCGGATGATGCGATCGTCATCCGGGTCGGGGCGACCTCGGAATCGGCCGTCCCGGTTGGAGGTGGTGACCCAGAGTGAACCGTCTGGGGCCACCACCGCCGCGCGGAGGCGGCCGTACTCCTCGACCAGCAGCGGCTCCGGCGCGCCCAGGACCGTGCCGGTGTCGGTGAGCTCCAGCTGCCACAACCGCTGCCCCCGCAGACAGGCCGTTACCAGGTGTCCCGGCAGGGCGGCGAGGCCGGAGCAGGAGGCCTGCGCGGTGGGCCAGACCACCGCGGGATCGATGAACTGGTCGTCGCCGCCCTCACCCTCCACCACCGGCCAGCCGTAGTTACCGCCGGCGACGATCACGTTCAGCTCGTCCCAGGTCTGGTTGCCGAATTCGGTCGCCCACAGGCGGTCCTGCTCGTCCCAGGCCAGGCCCTGGACATTACGCAACCCGTACGCCCAGACCGGGGAGTCGAACGGGTTACCCGGTGCCGGCTCTCCGTCCGGGGTCAGACGCAGGATTTTGCCGGCCAGGCTGGCGCGGTCCTGGGAGTTGCTCCCGTTACCGGCGTCACCGGTGCTGGCGTACAGGTAGCCGTCTGGTCCGAATGCCAACTGCCCCCCGTTATGGATGGTGCCGCGGGGGATGCCGGTCAGGATCGGCTCCGGCTCCTCGCCCAGCCGCAGCCGGGCGATCCGGTTGTCGTGAGCGGTGGTGTAGTAGATGTACACCGTCTGATCGGTGGCGTAGTCGGGGGAGACCGCGATCCCGAGCAACCCGCCCTCGCCGGCCGGGTTGATCCCCGCGATCGTCTGGACCTCCTCCACCACCAGCCCGTCCGCGCCCTGCTCCGGTCCGACCCGGAGGATCCGCCCACGCGAGCGCTCGGTCACCAACGCCGCCCCGTCCGGCAGGAAGTCGATGTCCCAGGGGATTTGTAGTCCCTGGGCGATCACCTCGGTCGGGATGCGTTCCGCCGGTGCGCTCGGGCGGGCGGCGCCCGAGGTGGTCGGCGCGGTCGTCGGCTCGTCCCGCTCGCAGCCCGTGGCGAGCACCAACAGCAGTACCCCGACGGTACTGGTGAGCCGGCGACACAGCGGGCGGAGAGTCACGATCCGAGCCTAACCGGACTTTTCTGCGGGCGACAGCGGCCGCTGCGCGAGCGGTTGGCCGCTGGCCGCCACCAGCTGGGGCAGGTCGGCGGCGGTGACCGCGGTCAGCGGTACGGCGGTGCCCTTGGTCAATCGGGCTACCACCCGCCCGTTGGGGGCCACCACCAGCGCCTCCACATCCGTCCAGGGGATCCGGCGTTGGCCCAGGAGCGCACGGACCCGCAGCCCGGTGGAGTCGGCGTCGGTGCCGGCCCGCCAGATCCCCACGGTCCAGATCAGGGGCGGGATCAGCGCGAGCAGGAACCACACCGACACCGCTGCCAGAGTGAATGTGCTGATGGTGACGGTTATCCCGGCCACCGCCAGGGCCCGGTGGTGCCGAAATCGTAGAACCGACTCCTGGTTGGTGATACTCACCTGGCCATCCTGCCACGGTCGTGGGCGTAACCGGTTGGAGCCGGCCTCGTTGGCGAGGATGACAGCGGGCGGATCTGCCCGCCGACCTGCACCGACGACCACCCAGGAATTCGACCCGTACCAGTCCGCAGCCAGAACCTCGCAAGGACCCCTCGTGTTAGTGGCCAGCCTTTTCCGAGTTCCCCCGGCTCGTCTTCTGGCAACCCTGACCCTGGCCGCGGCGGTACTCCTCGCCGCCGGCCTGGCCGGTGCCTGTCCGCTGTTGGTGGCGGTGGGGCTGGCGGTGGCGCTGCCGGCCCTGCTCTCGACCGTCGCCCTGGTGCGACAGGGCCTGTTCGGTCGCGATGGCGTCGCCTGCCCGGATCCGGTGCTGTGGGTCGCCGCCGCCGGTGGGATAGCCGCCGCCGCGTTGACCGCGGTGGCGCTGCCGGTCGCCGCCCCCGAGGGACGGCCCCTCCTGGCCGCGGCTGGGCTTGTGGCTACCGCCGGCCTGCTGATGGTCGCGCTGACCGCCCAGGTCGGCACCGGGTGGCTGGCCCGACTCCGGGCGGGCTGGGATGGACTGACCAGTGGGGCGGCGGTGGCGCTCGCCGGCTGGCTGCTGATTCCCGATCCTGGCACCGGCGCCTGGTTTGGGTACGTGGCCGCGATCACTACCTGCGCGGTCACCATGCTCGGGTTGAGCAGCCTGTGGCGGGCCGACCGGAGAGATCGACCCGCGATGTTGTACCGGGTGGCTGGGGCGACACTGGTGACGGCCGGGCAGGCGCTGCTGGGAATCGCCCTGGGCGGGACGGACCAGATCCTGGTGCTGGCGGCGGCGGTCCTCCTCCTGGCCGGGCCGCCGGCGTTGTGGACCGGCATCCGCACCGCCCCCTGGGGGGTAGCCGACCAGCCCCGCCCACCGGGCGGGCAATTGCTGCTGTGGAGCGGGGGGTTGTTCCTGCTGCTGCCGGTGGCGATAGCAGCGCTGATCATGTCCTACCAGTTGCTGGTCGCCGGTCGACTGGACCAGGGAGCGCTCCCGTTGGTGGTGGTGCTCGGGCTGGTGCTCGCGGTCCGGGAGGCGCTAGGGGAGGCGGAGCGGCGGCGGGGGGTGCGGTTGCTGGCCAGATGCTGGGCCCGGCTGCGGGTACTGGATCGGGCGGTGCTGTCCCAGCCCCTCGGCACCGACCGGTTCACCGGTGCGGCCAATCAGCGAGAGCTGCTGCGGGCGATCGCGGCGCGGCAGCAGGTGAACCAGGCCACCGGTGCCCTGCTGGTGATCGGTCTGACCGACCAGGAGTCCGAGCCCGGGGTCGGGTTGGAGCCGGCGGTGCTCCGGATTGTGGCCGACCGATTGCGGGCGCGAGTCGGCCGGGTGGGGCTGGTGGGCCGGTGTGGCGGCGACGAGTTCGCCGTGGTGACCGGGGAAGGGCCGGTGGAGGCGTACGCGCTCGGATTGCAGCTGAAGCAGGTGCTGGCCATGCCGTACCCGGGTGGTCCCGCCCGGGTGACCCCCAGCGTAGGGGTGACCGATCTGGCCGGTGGTACGCCCGAGGAAGTACTCCGAAGGGGGCGGCTGGCACGGAGGCGGGCGGAGAAGCTGTCCTCGCCTCGGATCGATTGGTACGACGAGAGCATGGAGCACCGGCTGGTGCGTCGACTCGATTTGGAGCGCCACTTCCCGGGTGCGGCTGGGCGTCGGGAGTTGGATCTGGTCTATCAGCCGGTGTTGGAGTTAGCCACGGGGCGCCCTGTGGGGGTGGAAGCGTTGCTGCGGTGGCGGCATCCCGTGCTGGGCACGGTGCTGCCAGGCGAGTTCCTCCCCGTGGCCGAGAAGTTGCGGGCCAGCCCGGAGATTGCTCACTGGGCGCTACACACCGCTTGTCGGCAGGTCGCTGCGTGGCGGCGGGCGGGCTACGACTTGTGGCTGGCGGTGAACGTCTCCGCTTCTCAGCTATCAGCGGACTTCGTGCCCGAGGTGGCGGCAGCGCTCAGCGTGCACCAGTGTCCGCCGGAGCGCCTGGTGGTGGAGATTGCCGAGGCAGAGATCGACGATCTGGACACTGTGGCTGAGCAGCTCAGTCGGCTGCGAGCGCTAGGGGTGCGGATCTGTCTGGACGACTTCGGTACCGACCAGACCGACCTGGGGCGGCTACGCCGCTTGCCGCTGGACCTGGTGAAGCTGGGGGCGCCCCGGGGAGCCGAGCCCGCAAGCGATCTGGTGCGAGCGATGGTCGGCCTCGCCCAGCGGCTCGGACTGTCCGTAGTGGTGAAAGGGCTGGAGACCCGCGCACAGGTAGAGGCGGTCATGCAAGCGGGCTGCCAGCATGGCCAAGGGTTCCAACTGGCGGCACCGGCGCCGGCCAGCCACATCGAGCGGTACCTGACCTGGGAGTTGGGTCCAGTTTCATAGGGCGGGCTAGCAGCGTAACGGCGATGACCAGCGTCTTGGGGGCAGTCACGCCTCTAGCGCATCCGATTTTTCCGGCACGATACACCTGTCCGTAGCAAGGGTACCTGTAGCAATCACAACGTTCGTGCCTGTCCGACTGGCATGACACAGGAAGCCCGAAATCAGACCATAGTGGTCATCCGTTGCTAATGGTCAGAGAAGCCAGGAGTGGCATGAAAACCAGGACTGTCCACTTGCGTCTAGTTATCGGGGGTTCGCTTAATTCGTTTTTCAATGGAATTCTGCGGGTGGTTGAGTAGCAGAGGTCTTGACACTCCTGACCCGGCCTACATAGGTTCGGTGGGCAAGATTGCCGATCGGGCGACGGCACTTCTCTCGTGTCCTCTTGTGTCTTTTTGGCAGTGGAGGTGGGGTGTCCAACCTGCGGACGCAGACGAGGTCAAGTAGCGATAGGACAGTGATATCGGATAACAACTGCCCCAGCGCCTCATCCACTCGACGCTATCCATCCGGACACCCTCCGACATTGCGGTCGTCTGACCCTGAAGCCGTAGTAACAGTTCGGATTCAGGATTTATTAACGAATAACGATTCGCCGCGCTTGGCTGGTGAATCAGCGGAACATGCGAAGTTGCTGGCGGAGTCGGCGGGGTTGCTGCCCCCCGTCCTGGTCCACCGCCCGACGATGCGCGTCATCGACGGTGCACACCGGCTGCGAGCCGCCAAGTTGCGCGGTCAGGAAACCATCCAGGTCCGGTTCATCGACGGCGCCGACGAGGAAGTGTTCGTTCGCGCGGTACAAGCCAATGCATCCCATGGATTGCCGCTGACCATGGCGGACCGCACCGCCGCCGCCGCCCGCATCCTCAAGCTCTATCCCAGCTGGTCGGACAAGGCAGTGGCAGCGGTGACCGGGCTCGCCGCCACCACGGTGGCCGCCATCCGGAAGCGGGCGGGCGGAGCTGCTCAGGTCGCGGTCCGGATCGGGCGGGACGGGCGCGCCCGCCCACTCGACGCGGCCCGCGGTCGGCTGGTAGCGAGTGAAATCATTGCTAAACGCCCGAATGCTTCACTGCGGGAGATCGCCCGAGAGGCAGGGGTATCGCCGTCGACCGTACGAGATGTCCGAATTCGAATGCAGCGCGGTGATGACCCGATCCCGAAAGGGCTACGGACCAACCGCAACAATAAGGCCAACGCCGCAGTTGGCGGTAATCACAAATCACAAGCCAGTGATGCTTCTGACGCCCTTTTGTTGTTGCAGCAACTAGGGAAAGACCCATCTATTCGTTACACCGACGCCGGGCGGAAGCTTTGGAGGTTTCTCTATGCCTATGTAACTGGCTTGGAAAAACCAGAGGCGTTGGTGTCACTAGTGCCCGCACATTGCGCATCCCGGATTGCCCAACTGGCCCGACAGTGTGCGGACAGCTGGCTGTCGGTCGCGGAGCAGCTGGAGGCGGTGAGTGGGACAGCACGTTGATGGCGGCGGTTGTTCAACTGTTCAACCTGGCAAGTTGTACACCGATTCGCCAGCTCGAGCGGGTTGGCGCGCCCCGGACCGGACGTGGGATGCGGCGCCGAGCATACGGGTGGAGCAGACCCCCCTGCCAGGGGTGTGGGTGTTTACTCCGGAGATCCAGCGAGATGACCGGGGTGAGCAGCTCGCCTGGTTCACCGACCCGGTGTTCCAGCAGCAGGTCGGGGCACGGATGCCGTTTGCGCAGGCGAACATCTCCGTCTCGGTGGCCGGGGCGCTACGCGGCATCCACGCCGCCCAGGCGCCGCCGGGTCAGGCCAAGTACGTGACCTGCATCCAAGGGGCCGCTTTCGACGTAGCCGTTGACCTGAGGCGCGGATCACCGACCTACGGGCAGTGGACGTCCGTACTGCTGGACGACGAGTCCCGGCGCGCCATCTACCTGCCGGAAGGGATCGGTCACGCGTTCCTGGCCCTGGATGACGACACCACGATGCTCTACCTGTGCTCCACCCCGTACACGCCGGAGCGCGAGTTCGACATCAATCCGTTCGACCACGCATTGTCGATCGCTTGGCCGACTATGGACCGCCACGGCCGGCCGCTTCAGTACACCTTGTCGGAGAAGGATCGCCGCGCGCCGGATCTGGCGGAGGTCCACGCTGCCGGGCTGTTGCCGACGGTCGACGCCTGTCAGGTGACGCTGGCCGCACGGTGTGAGTAGACCGAGGGGAAGCGATGCCGCGAGTCACTGTCATCTGCCCGGCCTACAACCGCGGGCCCGCCATCGAACGCACCATCCGGTCGGTGATCCGACAGTCCATGCCGGACTGGGAGATGATCGTCGCCTCAGACGCCAGCGATGACGACACCGACGACGTGGTGCTCCGAATTGCCGAGCAGGAACCACGAGTGCGCCTGATCCGGACCCGTCGGTTCGGGTTCCCCTCCGGCCCCTGCAACATCGCCAGTCGGGAAGCAAAGTCGGACATCATTGCCTACATCCCCCATGACGACGAATGGGAACCGCACCATCTGGCGACGCTCTGCGCAGCGATGGATGCCGGGGCTGACCTGGCGTACACCCGAGCACGGATGGTCAGCCCGACCGGTCGGCTTCTCTGGGTGACCAACGCGCTGAACCAGTATTGGCACCCCGAGATCCAGGTGATAAGCGCCCTGTTCGAACCAGCCCGGGCTGCTTACCGCGCCAAGCTGGTGGAGGAGGTGGGCGGTTGGCGGGAGTCTCCGGCGGGGCTGGAGGACTGGGACCTGTGGCTGCGGCTGGTTGACGCCGGGGTCCGGTTCACCCCGCTAGCCGATATCACGGTGAACATCATGCACGCGCCGACCACCCGGCAGCATTCATTGCCATGTGACTACGCCATGGAGATCGCACGCTTCCCGAGCGCGCGCAGCGCCCGGGCAGCGTTTCGCGCCATCACCGATCGTCGACTGACTGACCAGTTCCAGACGGTGTACCGCCGAGATCTCATCGCGTGGTACCAGCGCCTCGAAGCCTCTGGTGAGCTGGTGATGCCCTTGGAGTGGCGCGATGATCCCACTCGGCTGCAGGAGGCGATCGCGGAAGCGCTGTCCAAGGGGGACGACTTGCGGGGGGGAGGGCGAATCGAACGCGACGGTGACCAGTACGTCCTGATCAGTCCGATCGCCGCCCAGCAGGAAGAACACGCCGCACGGTACGTGGAGTGCTATCGCCGCGTCCTACCGGAGACGTGGGCATTGCTCGTGGACATGCTCCGTCGTAGCGTCCCGGAAGCGGTCATCCCGGCATCCGGCGGTGTGTTCCAGCGCCACCAACCTGTTCAGACGGAGTAACCCATGGCGAAGTTTTCGATTTTGCTGCCCTTCATACCCCGGCGCTCCCGGCAGGCAATTCCATTTGCCGAGCTGGTGTCGCATACCCATGCCGTGCGGTTGTGGCAAGGACAGGCGTTGGCGGTGGAGCCTCACCAGACGTTCGTACACCTGGCCGCGGCCGGCATACGAGTACCGGTCGGACTGGGGGTCACGCTCATGCCGCTGCGGCACCCGATGGAAGCAGCGTTGCAGGCGCGGTCGGTGGCGCAGGCGACCGGCGCCCCGATGGTGGCGGGCTATGGCCCGGGTGGGAAGGTCTTCCAGACCAATGTGATGGGTGCGCCTTATCGCAGCCAGCTCACCGCGGTCCGCGAGTACCTGACCTTGGTGCGAGGGCTCCTCGATGGTAAGACGATGGAGTTCCAAGGGGAGTACTTCAGCTACTTTGGTCAACTGCCACCGTGCCCGGCTCCATTGGTGGAGGTGGGGCTCGGAGTGCTCCGGCCGGGGGCTGCTCGGGTCGCGGGGGAGGTCGCCGATGTGGCGATCACCTGGTTGACTCCCGCCTCGTACATCCGGGATGTCATCCGGCCGGCGTTGACCGAAGGAGCGCAAGCGGCGGGGCGGCCGGTGCCGCGGATTGCGGCGATCGTTCCCGTTGCGCTCGCCCACCAAGACCGCGACCTCACCGAAGTGGTACTGGCCAGTAATCAAGCCCACCTCAACGCTCCTCATTACCGCGACATGCTTCGGCGGGCCGGGATCGACCTCCCCGGCGACGACTTGGGTGCCATGGCCAAGGCAGCGGTCGCCGGTGGCGCCTTCATCTTCGCCTCCCCGGATGAAGTGGCCGACCGAATGCAGGAGTTCCTGGCGGCAGGGGTGGACGAGATCGTGCTCAACGTCACTGGTGTGCGCAGCGCCATCAGTGTCGCGGCGGCGCAGCAGGAGCTAGAGCGGTTGCTACAGCTCACTGAATCTCTGGCTGGCCCACCGCCTCGGTTCGGTCGGACCACCTGAGATTCAGTCAGCGGTCATCCATATCGATCTGTTGGAGAGATTCATGAGTGAGGCCACCCCTATCCCGCGGTCACGAATCAAGCGACACTTGCTGTCCTGGGGCACCGGCACCTTCGATCCTGAGCCAGGGACACCTCACAACTACTCCCTGACCGTGCTGCTGGAGAGCGGAAAGTACCTTGAGCCGTTGGCGGCATCGAACGTGATCGGTGAGAAGACCGTCGTGTTCGCGCCGACCGATGCCGATCCCATCGCCCTACCGCATGGGGCTGCCCTGGTCCAGTACGACGGGCCGGTGGCGATGACCGGGGACGAGATTTCGATCGGTGACGACTTCTTCCTGCAGCTGCAGGACTATGCCACCAGCGCGTACATGTCGGTGCTAGGACCGGCGTTGGTGCGGGTGACCTCGGATGAAGACTTCGCGGCGTACGTGGCGGACGCGGACCTCGCTCGGGAAACCGGTGACTTCCCGTCCTTCCTGGTAGCTAGCCCGGTGCAGCTGGCGGACGCGGCGGGCTTGGGGGCTGGCCTGGGGATCGATGGCCCAGGACTGCGACTGTTTGTGAACGAGTCTGGCGAGGTGTCCACCTCCCTCGGGGGCCGGTCGCTCGGCACGCTGGAGGACGGCTTCTCGCAGCTGCTCGCCCGGTGGGAGGAACGCAACGCCCAGAGCTCCCAGCCCTGCGGGGTGTGCCTGGGCGGGGTGCTCGATGAGCAGACGCGGGTGGAGGGGCTGACTGAGCGGCCCTGGCTGGGACGGTATCTCGCCGCGATTCGGGCACGCCAGGACTTGCATGCCCGGGGAATCGCGGAGGCGCGGGTGTCCGGCTTCGGGGTCCGGTTGGTGGACGAACTGGCGGGCGTGGCGCAGGCCGCTGATGCCACCCGCACCGAACTGCCCATCCTGCTCTGGAACGGGGACGAGGCCTACGTGTACTCGCCGGCGAGGCGGGTCTTCAAGATCAGTCATGAGGTGGCGCGCCTGGTCGAGTGCCTGCTCGTGACCGGTGCGGTGGAGGCGGCAGCAGAATACGCCAACGCGCAGGCGGTAGCGGCGGTGGCGCAGCGGTTCGCCGCCGCCGGGGTGCCGTTGATCCTCTCGGAAGCAGAGGCCAGCGCATGATCGCAACCATGATCCCAGGACGGGGCGGTGCGGCGGTCGCGGCGCTCGGTGATCGCGCGGTGCTGTCCGACCTGTACGACGAGGTGGGCTGGGAGATCTACCACCAGATCTCCGTCCAGGACAGCTCAGAGGTCCGAGAGCTACTGACCCTCATGCGGGCCCACCGGGGGCCGGTGTTGGAACTGGCCGCCGGAACCGGGCGGATCACTTTCCCACTACTGGCGGCGGGCCGGGAAGTGGTGGCGCTGGAGCTGTCTCCGAGCATGCTGCAAGGGCTGCGGGAGCGACTGGCGTCTGCTCCGGCCCGGCTCCGTGACCGGTGCACGTTGGTGCAGGGTGACATGCGGGAATTCTCGTTGGGGCGGGATTTCCCGGTCATCGTCCTGGGGACCAGCTCGGTCTCCCTGCTGGACCGGGAGGGGCGCCAGCAGCTGTTCCACTGCGTGCGGCGGCACCTGGCACCGGGTGGGCGCTTCTTACTGACCACGGTGCTGGTGAACCGGAGCGACGCCCCCGAGGATGACGATTTCGAGTTCGAGCTGACGACCCCGGACGGGCGACAGCTTCGCATCTTCGAACACTGGTCGCTCGGGGCGGAGGCGCGGACGGCGGTGATCATGCCGGCGGATCCACCCGCGGAGGGACGGGTTCCGGTCTGTGTGACCACGATCCGGGTCCTTCCTCCTGAGCAACTACGCGCGGAGCTCGCCACCGCCGGGCTGCGTGTTTTCCGTACCGTCCCGGTGCTGTCCGGGCAGCGGCACGCCGACCACCTACTGGAAGTGGGGGTGGAGCAGTGAGCGCACAGGACTCGGCGCTGTGGGCGGGTCTATTCGATCCTCGGCTCCGAGGGCGGAGTGACCTATGCGCGGTGTCGGCTCAGGGCACCAGGGTTACCTTCGCCGATGGCCAGACCCGGTTGTGCGGCACGAGTGGGTTGTGGAACGTCAACCTAGGCTACGGCAACGAAGCGATCGCGACCGCGGTGGCGGAGGCGCTGCGAGAGGCCTCCTACCTCAGTTGCTTCCGCTATGAGAACGTCTACGCCCGGCAGGCGGCGGATGCGTTGATCGAGCTGGCGGGTGCCGGGCACTTCCAGCGAGTGGCCTTCTCGACCTCCGGAGGGGCCGCCAACGACCTGGCCATGAAAATTGCCCGGCACTATGACGCGCTTCGCTCCGCACGACCGCGGAAGATGATTGTAAGCCTGCAGGGCAGCTACCACGGGCTGACCTTCGGAGGGTATGCGCTCACTGGGGAGGATCTGGGTCAGCGAGTGAACGGGGTGGATCAGCGGCTGATCCGCCATGTTCCTCCGAACGACCCGGAGGCGTTGGCGAATCTGTTGGCGCGGCAAGGCTCCCAGATCGCCGCCATGGTGGTGGAGCCAATGCTGGGCAGTGGTGCGATCCCACTGACTGAGGAGTACGTCGCGGAGCTGCTGCGGCTACGAGACCAGTATGGATTCCTCCTGGTCGCGGATGAGGTCGCGACCGGATTCGGCCGCACCGGTCGGTGGTTCGCCTCTCACGCGTGGCCGGCTCCACCAGACCTGATGATCGTGTCAAAAGGCCTGAGCAACGGGGCGGCCGCGGTGGCGGCGGTGCTGATCAGTGCTCCGGTGGCGGAGGCTTTCGAGCGCGCGGGTGTGTTCCCGATCCATGCGGAAACCCAAGCCGGTACTCCACCGAGCTGTGCCGCTATCACCGCCACCATCGAGCAGATGCATGCACTGGATGCGGTGGCTGCGGCCGCACGCTTGTCCAAATCGCTTGATGAGGCGCTGACCCGGCTCGTGGCTGACCATCCTCATGTGACCGCCACGACGGGAGTCGGATGCTTCCGATCAGTGCGTGTGTGCGGAGCGGACGGCACACCATTGGCGCAGACCGAGGTACCGGAGTTGGTGGCCGCCATCCGCAGCGAGGGAGCGATCGTGCATCCTGGCCCCCATGGTTTCCAGCTGGTTCCCGCGCTGACATATACCGAGCAGGAAGTCGCTGAACTCCTGGATTGTGTGTCCCGGGGGCTGGAGCGTTACTTCACCCAGCCGGCGGGAGCACGGGAAACGAGCTGATGGCTGTCATTCGGGAACCCACGCTCCTGCTTACGCCAGACAGTGTGGGGGAGTGGCTAGGCACCAAGCGGGTGAGCAAAGTAGCAATTCTCATGGATCCGGCAATTGCGGGTTCACCGTTGGTGGAAGCCATTCGCTCTGCTGCGCGATCTGCGGGCTGTTCGACCACTGAACAACTGTTGACGGCCCCTGGGGCCCTTTCTACACTCAAGGCGCTCGCAAGCCGAATATCCACTTCGGATGGCATAGTCGCTATTGGAGGGGGAGCGGTGCTAGACCAAGCTAAGCTGGCTAGAGCGCTGGCTTGCTCCCCTACTCTGGAGAAGTGGCTTGACCGGACCGGCCGAGCAGGCTGGGTGAGCCTGCCCAATCAGCTGGATCCGACTCTCCGCCTAGTCGCGGTGCCGACCACGGTCGGCACCGGCGCGGAGGTCAATTCGGTGGCCTGTCTGGATGCGCCGGACGGCAAGCGGCTCGTCCATGGCCCCGCCCTCTGCCCAGATGCCGCGCTACTTGATCCGGAAGCGACCCGGACTCTTCCTGGTCAGCTCGTCCAAGAGGGAGTCTTCGAAGCACTTAGCCGGGCCATTGGCCCCTATGCCGGCTCCCATGACGAGCTGGTGTTTGAAGACGGGATAGCTGAGTCGGTGGCGGAGACCTTGGCCCGGCTCGGCCATCGAGTACGGGATGAGTTGCTGGCGGATGGGCAGGTCACTGCCACCACCCGGATGGGAATCGCCAGAGTCAGCGGCTTCAGCCATACTCATTGGCTGGCGTTAGGGCGTAACCCCTATGCCTACAAGGCATGGTTCCTCGCCACGGAGATCTCGCAGCTTGCGGGGTGCCGGAAGACGCCTGCGCTTGCAGGGGTGCTGCCGGTGCTCTGGCGTCAGATCACGTCGGGGAATCAGGCGCTGGGTTCGGCGTCTCGGTTGCAGCGCATCTGGGAACGGGTGGCCGCGACTGCACCCGGGATTTTGCCGGACGACCCGGCGGAAGGAGTGGCGCGCCTCGCACAACGGTGGGGAATCACACCACCGGTTGGCTTCGACGTCGACGCGGTGGTGCGTAGCACCCTGCGCCGCTGGGGTGCGGGACTCCCGATGCTCGCCGGCATCTCTTCGGCACAACTGAGGGAGATTGTGGCCGACTGTGCCGCCATCGCCTCTGGACAGAACGCAGACGCCAGCTCTCATGAGCTCCTCGTGAATGCACGCTAATCACGAGGTGGAGTGGTGTGGAGAGTGTGGAAGGAGGTGGATGTGGTGGAGCACACCTTCATGGAGGAGACCCCGGCTCTGGAGATCGCCATGCAGGAGCTGGAGCCGATGGAGGCTCCGGGCGTGTGGACCGCGATCGGTGTGAGCGTCGGCGTGTCCGTGGTGACCGTCTCGGCTTACGGCGGCTACGCGGTGTCGGTCTCGGCGGTCACCACCTGATCGGGGCATCGTGTTCCGATCAGGTGATCGAGTCAAGCGGGACGGAGGTGAGAGAGCATGAAGGATGTGCAGCTGGAGCTGCCGGCGCCGGAGCTGGAGCTGGCGATGCAGGAGCTGGAGCCGATGGAGGCTCCGGGCTTCTGGACCGGCTTCAAGGACGGTGTCGCCATCTCGGCCGCGGTCGTGAGCGCGTTCAGCGCGAGCGTCGCCGTGAGCGTCGCCACTACCTGATAGGTGATCTGGTGGCAGGCCAGACACACTCTGGCTGATGCTACGGACACCTCACGTGAGTAGGGCCGCAGGTCAGGAAGGTGCACAGCGGAGGGGCGCTGATGGCCTCCTGAGCCGATCGGTCTCGACTTCGCTGCCTCTTGGCCTGCGGCCCGATCCGTCCTGCGTTGGCATCGATCACTCCCAAGTGGAGTGGTGTGGAGAGTGTGGAAGGAGGTGGATGTGGTGGAGCACACCTTCATGGAGGAGACCCCGGCTCTGGAGATCGCCATGCAGGAGCTGGAGCCGATGGAGGCTCCGGGCGTGTGGACCGCGATCGGTGTGAGCGTCGGCGTGTCCGTGGTGACCGTCTCGGCTTACGGCGGCTACGCGGTGTCGGTCTCGGCGGTCACCACCTGATCGGGGCATCGTGTTCCGATCAGGTGATCGAGTCAAGCGGGACGGAGGTGAGAGAGCATGAAGGATGTGCAGCTGGAGCTGCCGGCGCCGGAGCTGGAGCTGGCGATGCAGGAGCTGGAGCCGATGGAGGCTCCGGGCTTCTGGACCGGCTTCAAGGACGGTGTCGCCATCTCGTCCGCGATCGTGAGCGCGATCTCCGCGAGCGTCGCGATCACCACCTGATCCAGGTGACGCCTAGGTGATCCGTTCCGTAGGGCAGGCCCACCCCCGCCTGCTCTACGGAACGGCACCCATTTCGTCGACACGAGCTGGACACTCACGAGAACAAAAGATCACCGGAAGAGATAGGGGAGATCGGTGGAACGAGACAAGCTGCTCAGGCTGTTGGCTGTGGTGCTCTCGGTGACTGTGATCGCGATCGCCCTGCTGCGGTTCGAGGGGACGGTCGCCGCGGTGGTGGCGGGGATCTTCGGGATCGTGGCGGTGGTCGCTGCCACGTTGCTGGTCAAGGACAGCAAGAAGGAAACCCGCTAATGGGATCGGGTTGCCTGTCACAGGTTTGCCGTAGCGGCGGAGCTCACCTCGGTAGTGCCTGCTCATGAGTGGAAAGGGCATGGCGGCGGGACTGCTCACCCGCCTGCGTGAGCGGCCGGAACCAGCGCCAGAGTTTCTGGAACGTCCCCAGCTGGCTAGCGATGTGCTGGTCCACGAGCCGTCTGAGCCGGGGCAGCCCTGGGTGGCGCAGCGAGGCACCCGAGAATACCTGCGCATCGGTAAGGACCTGGCCCGGCTGATGTTGGCCATGGATGGCCAGCGGAACGCCACTGAGCTGGCCGAACTGCTCGGCCCGCCCTGGACCGCCGAGACCGTGGAGCGGATAGTCCGCCAGCTAGCAGATAAGCGCATGTTGGCGGATGGGCGCCGTCGCCGGCGGTCGGCCACGCCGTGGGTGAAGTACATTCCACCGATCACGTTGCAGATCACGCTGCTGCGGCCCGCAGGCGCCGCCAAGGCCTTGGCGCCGATCGCGGCGGCCGTCACCAGCCGGTGGGGGACGATCGCGTGCTGGCTGTTCGGCGCGGCCGGGGTACTCGCCCTGATCCTCCAGGGGGGCATGCTTGGGGATGCGCTCAGTACCCCACTGCCGTACACCGTGTATCCGGTGCTCATGGCGGCCTCGCTGCTGGGGATGACCCTGCACGAGTTTTCCCATGGTGTGGCGCTGGTGCATTACGGTGGTCGGCCGAGCCGCCTAGGCGTGATGCTGTTCTACCTCATGCCCGCTTTTTTCTGCGACGTCACCGACGGGTGGCGACTACCACACAACTGGCAACGGGTGCGGGTCGCGTTGGCGGGTGTGGCGGTGCAGGCCCTGTTCGGTAGCGCGGCCGCGCTCGCCTCGTTGGCATTGACATTTGTGGACGGCACCACCGGCCTCCGCTACGGCTTGCTAGTGGTGGCATGCGGCAACATGCTCGTCGGCCTGCTCAACCTCATCCCCTTCGTCAAGCTGGACGGCTACATCGCGCTGATGAGCAGGGTGGACATTCCGCACCTTCGGCAGCGGAGCATGGCGGAGGGGCGGCGGCTGCTAGCGCGCTGGCTGTTTGGGGGACGGTACGAGCAGGAAGTGTCGGGGCCGCGCTGGATACCCTATTTCGGCCTGGCGTGCATGACGTTCCCGATCGTGCTGGTGACCATGGCGTTGTCGCACTGGGTCGACCTGCTGGCACGCAGCGGCGCGATTGGAACGATCGCGCTCATGCTCGGTGCGGGCTGCCTCGCCTTCTACCTGGTTCGCGGGGCGGTACGGGTGCTACGTGAAGGCATCCGGGCGCGTGCCAATCCGTTCCGAATGGCGGTTACCACGATCGGGATCGTCGCCGTGGTGGTCTTCGGACTACACACGATTACGTTGCCGTACACGGTTTCCGGTGGTTATCTGCGGACCGACGAAGGCACCTTCCTGGTCATGCCGACCAACCAGGCACACATTGACATTGACGCTGGGGCGGAACTCCGACTCGGTCGAGGCGGGGTGGCGCTGCAGCAGATGAGTGGGAGCGGAATCGTCACCTCCTCGGAGTCAGAGCCGAGCCAGGCACCGGTCTCGGTTCTTTCCCCCATCGTGCTACCCGATCTCTTCGTGCTCCCGGTGCACCGCTATCCGATCGAAGTGGTACAGGAGCCGGACCAACCCCAGGGAGTGGCGACAGTCCATCTCCGAGATGTGCCGCTGTGGGAGTGGATCTACCTCACCTACGCGGAGCCCGTCCTGAAATGGTGACGCCGACCGCGACCGCTTCCCGGCGGAGGAAGTGGTAATGGGGCGGGAGACAGATCAGCTGAGCGAAAGGGTGGCGTGACCGTGGACATGCGGTATCTGGCTTTCTGCCAGCAGGGCACTCCGTTCTATGACCGCAACCTGCCTGATCCGGAATCGCCGGAACTAGCGGAGTTCGCTCCGGGGGTGGAACCAGAGGGTTGGAAGCGGGAGCTCGACACCGAATGGATCTATCTCCGGCCACCCGGGATCGAGCTACCGAAGCAGGGTTGGAAGATCCACGTGTCCGCGACCCTGGACAACGCGGAACGGGTCCTGTCTCGGGTCCTCGACTACTGCATCCCGCGGAGGGTGAGCTTCAAGTTCATCCGGGACCGGGCGGTGCTAGCCCGGCGGAACAGCAAGTACGGGGACCGCAGCGCCAGTGGGAAGTTCGTCACGATCTACCCACTGGATGAGGCGCAGTTGGAAACCATCCTGCACGAACTCGGGGAGCTGCTGGCTGGGGAGCAGGGACCGTACATTCTCAGCGACCTGCGCTGGCGGGAAGGCCCACTCTACGTGCGGTACGGCGGCTTCGTCGCCAGGATGATCCGCTCCGAGTCCGGGGAGCTGGTCCACGCCATCGAGGACCCGGACGGGAACCTGGTGCCGGACCGTCGGGGGCCTGGTTTCCGCCCGCCCGAGTGGGTGAAACTCCCTGAGTGCCTTACGGAGGCCTGGCAGGCGCGGCAGGCAGGGACCCTGCGCGACTTCCCCTACCGGGTGAAGGCGGCCATGCACTTCTCCAACGGAGGCGGGGTGTACATCGCCACCGACACCCGGACCGGGAAGGAGGTGCTCCTCAAGGAGGCGCGGCCGCTGGCGGGGATCGACGAACTCAACCGGGACGCGCTGGATCGCCAGAACACTGAGCGCTGGGCGCTGGAGAAGCTAGCCGGACTGGACGTGGTCCCCACCCTGCTGGAACAGCGGCGTGGCCACGAGCACTACTTCCTGGTCCGAGCTTTCGCCGACGGAGTGCCACTGCACCGCCTTGTCAGCGCCCGCAACCCGTACCTGCACGGCAACCAGGACCCGGCCGCGCTGGCGGAGTACACCGAATGGGCGCTACGGATCCTCGACCGGATCGAAACCGGGGTCCGGCAGATGCACGAGCGCGGGGTGGTCTACGGGGATCTGCACGTCAACAACGTGCTGGTGGACAAGCACGACCGGGTATGCTTCATCGACTTGGAGACCGCCAGCGCGGTGGAAGACCAAGCCGGACAGGCGATCGGAGCTCCCGGGTTCCGGGCACCGCTGCACTACCGGGGTATTGAGGTCGACTGGTACGCCATGGCGTGCATACGCATCTCCATGTTCGTACCGATGACCATGCTGCTCTCCGCGGATCCCCGCAAACTGGAGCAACTGCTGGAGCTGGTGACCTCTACCTTCCCTGTCCCCGACGACTTCGTCGATCGCGTGAAGAGGGACCTCGGTCCGTCTCCCTACGGACCGGACGCGTCCTCCCGCCCCCGGCAGACCGATGAACTGTGGCCCGAGCAGACGCCACAGCAGTGGGCGCACACCCGGAAGCTGCTGGTGGACCACATTCTGGGTAGTGCTACCCTGGAGCGTTCAGACCGTCTCTACCCGGGTGACATCGGCCAGTTCCTGCTCCCTGCGGGGGCGCTCAGCCTGGCGTACGGTGCGGCTGGCGTGATGTCGGTCCTCAGTGACCTGGGGCTGGAGGTGCCGGCGGAGCATGTGTCCTGGTTGACCGATGCGGTGACCCGACTGAAGCATCCGGCAATGGGGCTGTTCGACGGGCTGGTCGGGGTCGCCTACGGGCTGGACCGGATCGGACAGCCGGAGCGGTGCCACGAGGTACTGGCGAAGGTGCGTGCCTTCCCGGCCGAGATGATGGACGACACGCTGATGTCCGGGCTGGCGGGGGTCGCGGCCGGATACGCGTACTTCGCCGAACGGTACCAGGATCGGGAACTGACGGACGCCTGCCTGAACCTGATTGACCAGCTTCGGTCTCGCCCCTTGCGGGAAAACAAGGGCGGTAGGGACATCCGGGACCTGGGACTGTATCGGGGGGCGAGTGGTCGCGCGCTGGCCTACCTGCGCGCCTACCATCTCTGCCAGGATCGGGACTTGTTGACGGCGGCGGCCGAGGCGATCCGGCATGACCTGTCGCAACTCGACTGGGACCCGGAGAGCACGGTACCGCTGAGCGAACTGCGGCGCCAGGCCCGGTGGTTGCTGCCGATGGTGCAGGCCGGCGGCGCCGGCATTGCCTTGGTGATCGACCAGCTGCTGCGCCACTACGATGCGCCCGATCTGGCCACGGCCAGGGACCAGGTGGCGGAAGTCCTACAGCAGGAATACATCACCTATAGCGGTATTCTGCAGGGCCGCGCGGGGGTCATGCTGACGCTGCACGCGCTCGGTGTGCCCGCCGACGACCCGGTGATGCAGCGCCACCTGAAGGCGCTGGGCTGGATGGTGATCCCGCACGAGGACGGCATCGGTTTCCTCGGGGACGCCATGCTGCGCCTGTCCTGCGACCTGGGCACCGGGGCGGCCGGGGTGGTCGCGGTCGTGGACCGGATCGTGACCGGCCAGCCACCGCAGCTGCCGCTGTACCTGTTCGGTGCCGCGCCGGAGCCTGCCCGCCCATGAACGACCCGGGGGGTGTGCGGCGACGCCGCACACCCCCCGGTAACGGCTTCTCAGGCCGGAATGACCTTGTGCAACGCCTCGATCACCCGTAGCTGCCGCTCTTCCGACAGCGACGCGTACATCGGTAGCGAGAAGATCTCATCGGCCATCGCCTCGGTGACCGGCAACGACCCGGACCCGTAGCCGAGGTGCGCGAAGCCGGTCATGGTGTGGACCGGCCACCGGTAGCTGACGTTCAGCTCGATGTCGTACTCCCGCAACCGGGCCAGGATCTCATCCCGGGCGGGGTGGCGCACCACGTACAGGTAGTACACGTGGGTGTTCCCGGGGGCGATCGTCGGAAACACCAGGCCGGTACCGGCGAGCTCCCGCTGGTACCGCTCCGCCACCGCCCGCCGCGCCTCGATGTACTGGTCCAGCCGGCGCAGCTTGCGCCGGAGGATCTCCGCCTGAACTTCGTCCAGGCGGCTGTTGTGGCCGGGGGTACGGACCACGTAGTAGCGGTCCTCCATGCCGTAGTACCGCAGCCGCCGGAGGTTGCGGTCCACCTCTTCCTGGGAGGTGATCACCGCCCCGCCGTCGCCGTAGGCGCCGAGGACCTTGGTCGGGTAGAAGGAGAAGGCGGCGGCGTCACCGAACGTACCGACCAGTTGGCCGTGCTGCCGGGCCCCGTGGGCCTGGGCGCAGTCCTCCAGAATCACCAGCCCGTGGCGCTCGGCCAGCTCCCGCAGCGGCGCCATGTCCACCGCCTGTCCGTACAGGTGGACCGGCAGCAGGCACCGGGTCCGGTCGGTGATGGCCGCCTCCACCTGGGACACGTCCATCAGGTAGGTGTCGGGGTGGATGTCCACGAACACCGGCACCGCCCCGACCGCATCGATGGCCACCACGGTGGGGGCGGCGGTGTTGGATACGGTGATCACCTCATCGCCGGGACCGATGCCGAGGGCACGGAGCGCCAGCACAATCGCGTTGGTGCCGTTGTCGACCCCGACGGAGTAGGTGGCCCCGTGGTAGGCGGCGAACTCGCGCTCGAATCCGGCCACGCTCTCGCCCAGGATCAGGCGCCCCGAAGAGAAGACGGTCTCTACCGCGTCGAGTATGTCGGCGCGCTCCGCGGCGTACTCGTCAAGGTAATCCCAGACCCGGATAGTCATGCGGCTCCTCCGATTGGTTGGCGATGGTGCTGCTGGCTTACCAGGGCGGCGACCGTGCGCCGGACCGCGTCCCGCCATCCGACCCGGGCCGACCAGCCGGTCGCGGCGGTGAAGGCGGCGGGGTCGAGTTGGACGCTCCGTAGGTCCAGCGGGCTGGCGTAGGGCGGCGGGGGAACCTGGCGCACCTCGACCCGGTGGCCACCGGACAGTGCGGCGACGTCGTCGGCGATCGCGGCGAACAGTTCCCGCAACTGGACCCGCTGCCCGGAGCCGACCACCCAGGCCCGCCCGGACAACCGGTCGGCCGCCGCCAAGGCCGCGACGAACGCGGCGGCGGCGTCGGTCACGTACAGGAGATCGCGTACGACGCTGCCGTCGTTCCACAGGGTGAGGGCCTGCCCCGCCAAGGCCCGACGGGCCATGGCCGAGACGATGCCCTTGTCCTGACAGCTGGTGGCGGCGGCGGGGCCGAACACGGTGGGCAGTCGCAGGCTGGCGGCGCGGCAGTGTCCGGCCCGGGTCGCCTCGAGGAGGGCCCGCTCCGCGGCCAGTTTCTGGCGGTCGTACGCGGTGACGGGGTGGTCCGGCTCGGCTCCGGTCAGTGGGCCAGGGTGATGGCCGGCTTGGCTGGTGCTGCCGGCGAACAGCACGATCGGCGGGGAGCCGGTGAACTGGCCCTCGGCGCACATCTCGGCCACGGTGGTGGCGATCCCCTGGTTCACCCGGGCGCTGTCACTGTCGTCATCGGACACACGCCAGGTCTGCTGCCCCGCGATCCGGGCGACCGCGACAATGACCGCATCCGCGGCGTGGATCGCCCGGGCCAGGGCTTTCCGGTCAGTGAGGTCGGCGGAGAGGGGGGTGAGTGTCGCGGCGGTCTGCGCGGCGGGCAGGGTGACCGTGGTCGGGCGGCGGGAGGCCGCTCGAATGTGGACCCGGTGGGGGGCAAGAGCCTGGATGATGGCGCTGCCGAGAAAGCCGGACCCGCCCAGCACACTGACGACCGGCCGGCGCGCGCGGCCGGCATCGTTCAGCATCGGCCACCCGGGGCGGGCTCGGCGAGCAGGGAGGTCAGGCAGCTCAGCAGGCTGCGGGTCTGCACGTTGGCATAGTAGCTGTGCCGTAACAGTTCCCGCAGCTGCGCGACCGTGATCCAGCGGTAGCCGGTCGGCTCGTCGAACGGGGCGGTCTCGACAATCAGGTGGCGGTTGCGGGTGTGGAAGAACCGTCCCCCCTCCTCCGACAGCATCGTGTCGAACCGGATGTCTTGCGGGGAGGCCGACAGCGCCCGGATCAGCAGCTCTGCTTCGGCCGCCGACGGTTCCGGGGTGCCCGGCAGTTGTTGGACCGAGGGCGCGAGCTCCGCGACGTCGATCAGCCCGGGTTCGATCCGCAACTGCACCAACAGGTGCAGCACCCCCTCGATGTCGGCCACCAGCAGGGCCAGCACGCCCGGGTCCGGCACCTCGATCATCGGCTGGGACCACGACTGGACTTCCCGACCAGCCGCCTCCACCGATACCCCGATGATGTGGAAGGGGGAGTCCTTGCCCGCCGACAGCACGCCGTCGACGTGTCGCCATTCCGGCAACTCCGGTAGGGACAGCCGAGTGGTGTCGACCCGGTGTCGGCAGCGGGTGTCGGTGATCCAGTGCAGCAGGTCGGGCAACCGGTGGTGGGCCGGCGCGTCCGGCTGCATGGAGCGGTGCAGGGCGTGCTGGAAAGGTGAGGACGTCGTCGGCGCCGGTTCCGGCACCCATGGCAGACAGCCCAGCACCGTGCGTAGGTCCATGCTGAGCAGGTCGTCCACCGCCAGCAGTCGGTAGACCGTGGACAGGGGAAGCCAGCAGAACCCGTCCTGCGCCGCCGGTGGTTCCGCTACCTGGACCACGATGTTCCGGTTCCGTTTGCGGAAGAACACCGCGCCGTGCTCGGATTGCCGGGTGTCTACCACGATCTGGTGTGGCGCGGGATTGGCGAAATAGTCCAGGTACGGCACGGGGCGTCCACCGTGTACCCGGGTGTAGTTGCTGTGGGTGGCTTGCACCGTGGTGGAGATCTGGACTCCGTTGATGTTGCCGGGCTCCGGCTTGGCCTGCACCAGGACCTGTAGTTCACCGTCCCGTTCGGCCATCAGGAGCCCGAGCACCCCGATGTCGTTCTGGTAGACCACCGGCTGCCGCCAGGTCAGCACGCCGTCGACCGCCACCGCGAGGCCGTGGATGTCGAAGAACCGTCCGGACTCGTGGCGGATGGTCGCCACCCCGGGGTGGGCCTCCCAGCGCGCCACCTCCGCCAGCGGGATCCGGGTGGGGCGGGTGTAGAAGCGCTGCCGGACGTCCGTGAGCCAGGGAGCGACCTCACCGTCGGTGATCGGGTCCAGGGTGGGCATGGCGAGTCCTCAGTCCACCCGGACTTCCGGGACGTACCGGATCCATTTCCCGCCGGCCTGCCGGAACGCCGACTCCTTCGCGAAGATCTCTTCGGCGTGGTTCCAGGCGAACAGCAGGAAGTACTCCGGATAGTCGGCCACCGTCTCCGGGAACGGCAGGACCGGAATCCGGGATCCGGGGGTCACGGTGTGCTGCTTCGCCGGGGTGATGTCGTAAATCCGGGGGAGGAGCTCCGGGGTGATGCCGCAGTAGTTGAGGACCGTGGCGCTCTTGGCGGTAGCGCCGTAGCCGGCCACGCCCCGCCCTTCCTGGCGGAGCTTCTCCAACAGTTCGACGAGGCCGTCCCGCCGGCGGGCCACCTCAGCCGCGAAGGCAGCCAGGGTCTGCGGGTCGTGTAGTCCCTGGGCGGCTTCTTCCGCGAGCAGCGCGGCCACGGCCGGGCTCGGGGTCCGGGCGCCGGCGCGGGCCAGGGTGTAGCGAATCTCGCCGCCATGCACCCCGAGCCGCTCGACATCGATGAGTTCGAAGCCGAATTGTTGAGCGGTCCGAGCGATCGACTGCCCCGAGAACAGGTAGAAGTGCTCGTCGTAGATCTGGTCGTAGGAGCCCAGTCGGACGACGTCTCCCAGGTACGGGTCTTCGAAGATGAAGACCCCGGTCGGCGAGAGCAGGTGGGTCAGCCCTTGGAACACCGACTCCAGGTACGGAATGTGGCAGAGGGTGTTCGCCGCGTACACGACGTCGGCGGGCCCTTCCGCGTCACGGATCTCCACCGCGGTCGCCTCTTCGAAGAAGGCGGCCCGGACCCGGACCCCGTGCGCCGCGGCATCCTCGATCGCGTTGACCGCGGGGTCGACTCCCAAGTGGCGGATGCCGGCGGCGGCGACGGTGCGCAGCATCGTCCCGTCGTTGCAGCCGATCTCCACGAGGAACGGATCGTCGCCGGTGAGTTCGGTCCGCAGCAGCCGGTGGGCCAGGTTCTCGAAGTGCCGGCGCATGAACATCGACGTGGCGGTGCGGAACGGATAGTCACGGTGGAACATCCGCTCGCGCGGCACCTCCTGCATGAGTTGCACCATGCCGCAGTCGGTGCACGCCCCGACCGTCAGCGGATAAGTGAACTCTGGACTCTCGTCGGCGGGGTCACGGAAAGCGTCCGAGAGGGGCTGTTGGCCGAGGTCGAGGAACTGGTAGAGGCTGCCACGACAGATCCGGCACTGATTCATGGCGGGCATGCTAGCAACGGACCGTCGCGCCAGCGAGAGTCAAGTTGCACACCCACCGAAGCGGAATCGCTTGTCTGGCAAGGCATTGGACATGGCGGGCAGTTCGTGCCTATGCCCCTGGCGGGGCGGAAGGGCGCAGTCCGGAGGCGCCGGTCAACCGGTCACGAGCCGATCGGGGTGGCCGGGTACGCCATACCCGGCCACCCCGATCGGTAACTCGACGCCGGGTGTGGGTCAGGCGGGAGTGGGCGCGAACCCGGGCGCGGGGTAGGCGGCCAGCAGCTCCCGGACCTCACCGGCGATCCGGTCCAGGGTCGCCTCATCCTGCCGGATCGCCGCCGCTACCGCCTCGTCGATCCAGGCGGCCACCTGCGGCATCTGGGCTTCGGTGAGCCCGCGGGTGGTCAGGGCGGCGGTGCCGAGCCGCAGCCCGGACGGGTCGAACGGCTTGCGCGGGTCGTACGGCACGGTGTTGTAGTTGCACTCGATCCCGGCCCGGTCCAGGGCCTGCGCGGCCGGCTTGCCGCCGATCTCCTTGGTGGTGAGGTCGATCAGGATCAGGTGGTTGTCGGTGCCGCCGGAGACCAGCGAGAACCCACGCGCCATCAGCGCCTCCGCGAGCGCCCGGGCGTTGGCCACCACCTGGTGGGCGTAGGTGCGGAAGTCGGGCGTGGCGGCCTCACGCAGCGCCACCGCGATCCCGGCGGTGGTGTGGTTGTGCGGCCCGCCCTGCAGGCCCGGGAACACCGCCTTGTCGATCGCCTTGGCGTGCTCGGCGGTGCACATCAGCATCGCGCCCCGGGGCCCGCGCAGGGTCTTGTGGGTGGTGGTGGAGATGACGTCGGCGTACCCGACCGGGGACGGGTGCGCCCCGCCGGCGATCAGCCCGGCGATGTGGGCGATGTCCGCCACCAGGATCGCCCCCACCTCCTTGGCGATCTCCGCGAACGCCGGGAAGTCGATGGTCCGGGGGATGGCGGTGCCGCCACAGAAGATCACTTTGGGGCGCTCCGCGCGGGCCAGTTCCCGGACCTCGTCGAAGTCGATCCGGCCGGTGTCCCGCCGCACCCCGTACCGGACCGGCCGGAACCAGGTGCCGGTGGCCGACACCGACCACCCGTGGGTGAGGTGCCCACCCATGGGCAGGGACATCCCCATCACCGTCTCGCCCGGCTGCAGGAACGCCAGGTAGATCGCGAGGTTGGCGGGGGAGCCCGAGTACGGCTGGACGTTGACGTGGTCGACTCCGAACAGGGCCTTGGCCCGCTCCACCGCCAGGGTCTCGATCGGGTCGATGAACTGCTGGCCTTCGTAGTAGCGCCGCCCCGGGTACCCCTCGGAGTACTTGTTGGTCAGCACCGTGCCGGTGGCCTCCATCACCGCGGTGGACACGTAGTTTTCGGAGGCGATCATCCGGAGCTTGTCCTGCTGCCGCTGGGCTTCTCCCTCGATCAGAGCGGCGAGCTCCGGATCGGCGGCGGCCAGGTTGGTGATCGGTGGTACGTGCATGTGGCTTCCGCTCCTATCGACCCCCGCACCCAGGCGCGCGGCGCGGGTGGCGTGGTTGCTCCCCGGTGGTCGGTTCCACCTCGTCGCGCCAGTCGCGTACCCACCCGATCGTAGTGGTGGCCCCGCCCTAGCTCCGGCGGTGCCCACCCTCCAAGCGACGGCCACGCCGATGCGAGCGCCGCTGACGATCAGCAGACGACCCCCGTGGTACTAGTCGTTGCGGCGGCGTACCAGGTTGGCGATGTTCACCACCCGGGGGCGGCCGCCCGCTTTGAAGTTCAGCCCGTGGCGGTAGATCTCCGGGATCCAGTAGTGGTCGTTCTCCCGGAACAGCACGCCGTTGGTCTCCAGGAGGCGGGCCTCGTCCTGGGAAAGGCCCACATCCTCCCGCCGGAACGGCACTTTCTGCTGGGCGGCGGGAAGGTTGTTGAGCCGATCGAGCAGGTGACCAACTGGTGGGTTCTCTTCTTGAATGGAGGCGATCTTCTGACGGCTACAGGCCTTGAGCGCGTTTCTCATCGCGTTCGGGGGGAGCAGCCGGTCCAGCCAGCGGGTGTCACCTCTCGCCCCTGCTGCGGCCTCGGCCAGGAACGACACCACGTCCCGGGCCTGGATCTGGCCGTTGAAGTCGGACAAGGCCGCGAAGAACCAGCGGACGGATCGGGCCTCCCGGGACTTGGCCGAGCCCA
Organism: uncultured Actinomycetota bacterium; assembly: GCA_963809545.1. GTDB lineage: Bacteria > Actinomycetota > Actinomycetes > Mycobacteriales > Micromonosporaceae > Natronosporangium. The sequence goes on from CAWEKD010000005.1 coordinate 1,723,919, forward strand.
TCTTGTCACCCCAGAGCGGCATCAGCATCTCCGACAGCTCAGGCTCGTTGGCGGTCTTGATGCGTGCCTCGTCCAGGCCGGGAAGCGCGTCGGCGCGGTGACACACCCAGGCCACCAGCCGTAGCGCCTCCTCCGGATCCCAACGCAGTGCGGACTTCTCATACCGCTTCTCGAACTGGCCGAAGTTCTGGGGGACCGCGGCCCGGGCGAGGTCCCGCCGCACGAACACCACCAGACCGAGCGGGCGACCCCGGAGCGTCCGCAGCCAGTCGGGGCACTCCACGAGCAGCGCGCGCAACGCCTGCTGCTGATGCGGGCTGGAGGTGAACTCCTGGAACAGGTCCTCAAGGCCGTCGAGCACGAAGATCGCGCGATGCCTCCGGGCGAAGGAGATCAGCGTCTCTTCCGCTGTGGCCGGATCCGCGTCCAGCCCGATCGCCCGGGCGAAACAGGTCAACCAGATCCGCCGCCACGTCAAGAGGTCGGTGTCCCTGGGGGAGCCATTCGTTGATCAGGCCACGTACGCCCGCCATCCCGGTCGGCTCCCCGCCGGTGAGTTGACCGGCGATCTCTTCCAGCCGCTGGCGCAGACCGGCCTCCCAACGGTCGGTAAGGGTCTGGGAAGCCAGCACCGGCACGATGGGAGCGGTCAGCGACACCCCGCGGATCCCGAGCCGCTCGGCGAACCGCTCCCAGGACTGCGCCTCACAGAGGTGGAGATGGGTGAAGGTCTTGCCGGAGCCCTTGCCGCCGATGACCATCTCGATGGGGACCTCGGTCCGGTGCGCCTCCACCAGGCTCTGCAGCGGCGCGGTGACCAGGAAGCCACCGGACGGGGCAGCCTCGGCAAAGACCAGGTCCTTGGCGATGTCTTCCAACCGGCGACGTCGCTGGTCGAGACTGTCGGCGTCCGGTTGCCGGCCTTCGGGCAGGACTGTCGGCGCCGCCGGGAGAGGAGATGCGTCCACGGAGGTGATCGCACTGCGCAGCGTCTCGACCAGTGGTCGTAGATGCTGGTCGAGCCGGGCGCTGGTGGCAAGATCGAGCACGTCGTGCCAACTGGCCGGCAGACTCAGCAGCGACGAGTGGAACGGGCTCAACAGGACCGGGGTGACCGCGTCGAGATCGACCAGGGTGCTCTCTGGCTCCTCCGATGACTCTGCGGCGTGGGTCGGCCGGGACACGTCGAGCGCCGCCGGTCGCAGCCGCTCGACCACCCTCGCCAGGATCTCCTGATGTCCGTAGCTTTCGAACTGAGTGACCAGTACCGTGCACGCCGGATCGGACGGGCCGGCCGCGGGGGCGCGGTGAGCGAGCTGTCGGAGCAGCTGGTTGGTGCCACGGACCGCCTGGTCGCTGACGGTGCTCACGAGTACCCGGTGCACGCGGGGGTCGAGCAGGAGCGGGGCGGACAGTTCGCTCGCGCCCGCGCGCAGATCCACCAGCACGACCTGCGCGCCGACGGCTTTGCCGAGCTGAGCGAGCACCTCGGTCAGCACATAGGGATCCCGGTCGGGGGTGAGGAGGTCGTCCGGTCGGATCCGAGGCGGAGCGATGCGGGCGTAGTCGCGCCGCGCCGGCATCACCACCACGCCGTCGAGCTCCTGGTTGGCAAGGAACTTACGCCCGAGACCGAGCGCCTCGGGGTACTCCTGGTCGGTGGCGCCGTGGACGAGCGCCAGGAAGTCCTCGAACGCGAAATCGATCCGGAGCGCGTCAGCCACCATCCAGGTGATACCCGGTGCTTCCAGGTCGCCGTCAACGAGCAGGACCCGGACCCCTGCCTGGGCCAGTGCCCGGGCAGTCGCCACACAGTGCAGGGTGCGCCCCACCCCCCCTTTGAAAGAGTGGAACGCCGCCACCGCCACGTCCTGCGGTAGCCGATCCGCTCTCGGTGGGGGAAGCGGTCCGGACACACCGGCCACCGCCCGCTGTTCGGTCCAGCGCGGACGGCGTGGCGCGGTCAGTGGGGTGGTCAGGACGTCGCACTCCACTGGCAGGAGTCGCTCGGTGCCGGCGTCCTCGAGCAACAGCGCCCGCTGGTCGCGGGAGACGGTGAGGGAACCCAGTACCTCAGTCAGCCAGCCCCAGAAAACCTCTTCGTCGACCCCTTCGGCCACCAGGAAGCGGACGCTGTCCCAGTAGGCATCGACCTCACACAGCCACGTCGGCCACCGCTGGTGCGTGGCGAGGTCGGTGAAGTACTGGTGGACATCGAGCCAGGTGTAGAGGTGGTCGGGCACGCTGATCGAACCGGAGTCTTCGCTGATCACCGCCCCAGCTCCTCTCGGCACCACCGCTGCAGCGATTTCAAGCTGCCACAAAGGTCTGCTCGTCAGCGGAATCGACGCTCAGCCCGTACCGCCACGCTTCATGCATGTGGGCTACCTCCACCGGTGGGTCATGGGGACGGGTGCGCCCCCGTGGCCGGCAGCTCCCTAGGCCCTGGTTAGGTCGCCGCGTCCAGGCGTAGCTCTTTGGCGAGCCGGCGTAGGTCATGGTTACGACCGTGCGACTCGAGCTGACTGGTGGACCGGAGGCCGTGGCGGCGCAGGAGGGCGGCTTTGAGGCCACACTCGACGGCATAGAAGCGGAGCAGGTGGGACGGTGCGCTCGTAATCTGGTCTGCGTTCCTGCCCAGCTCGACGTAGCTGTTCGTCAACGCCCCGGGACCGACCTCGACCGTCATGAACAGGCATGGTAGAGGGCACATGAGACAATTGCCGTGGACAGGCGGTGCCGCCTGTGGTCAGGCGGCACTGCCCCGCCACTGTCGATGATGGAGGGCGGTCCCACCGGGGAGTCCGAGGCTCAGTCGGGCACCCGGCGGTAGGCGCCGTCGCTGGCGCTGGTGGCCATGGAGGCGTACGCGCGCAGCGCCGCCGACACCGGCCGGTCGCGGTCGACCGGGGTGTACGGGCGGTCCCGCTTCTCCTCGGCGACGCGCCGCGCGGCCAGCTCCTCGTCCGACACCTCCAGCCGGATCGACCGGTTCGGGATGTCGATCGAGATCAGGTCACCGTCGCGCACCAGCGCGATCGGGCCACCGCTGGCCGCCTCCGGGGAGATGTGCCCGACCGACAGTCCGGACGTGCCGCCGGAGAACCGGCCGTCGGTGATCAACGCGCACACCTGCCCCAGGCCCCGTCCCTTGAGGAACGAGGTGGGGTAGAGCATCTCCTGCATGCCCGGGCCGCCCTTCGGCCCCTCGTACCGGATCACCACCACGTCCCCGGGCTGCACCTGGCCGCCCAGGATGGCCGAGACCGCGTCCTCCTGCGACTCGTACACCTTGGCCGGTCCACGGAAGGTCAGGCACTGCTCCGGCACCCCGGCGGTCTTGACCACGCACCCGTCCGGGGCCAGGTTGCCGTAGAGGATGGCCAGCCCACCGTCGGCGCTGTAGGCGTGGGCCACGTCCCGGATGCAGCCGTTGACGGGGTCGGTGTCCAGGCTCGCCCACCGGTTGTCGGTCGAGAACGCTTCGGTGGTGCGGACCCCGCCGGGGGCGGCGTGGAACAGCTCGATCGCTTCCGGTGTGGCACGCCCGCCCCGGATGTCCCAGTCCGCCAACCACTCCTCCAGTGATCCAGAGTGGATGGCGTGGACGTCGCGGTGCAGCAGACCGGCGCGGTCCAGCTCACCCAGGATGGCGGGGATGCCGCCGGCGCGGTGGACGTCCTCCATGTGGTACTGCTGCGAGTTGGGCGCCACCTTCACCAGGCACGGGACCCGCCGGGAGATGGCGTCCACATCGGCCACACTGAAGTCCAGTTCAGCCTCTCGGGCCGCGGCCAAGAGGTGGAGCACGGTGTTGGTGGAGCCGCCCATGGCCACGTCCAGCGCGACCGCGTTCTCGAACGCGGCCCGGGAGGCGATCGAGCGGGGCAGCACCGAGGCGTCGTCCTGGTCGTACCACCGCCTGGCCAGCTCGACCACCAGCTCACCGGCCCGTTCGAACAGCGCCTTCCGGGCGCGATGGGTGGCCAGGGTCGAACCGTTGCCCGGCAGCGCCAGCCCGATCGCCTCGGTGAGGCAGTTCATGGAGTTGGCGGTGAACATGCCCGCGCAGGAGCCACAGGTGGGGCAGGCGGAGCGTTCGATCGTCTCCAGCCGGGCGTCGCTGACCTGCTCATCCGAGGCGGCGACCATCGCGTCGATCAGGTCGAGCTTCTGCCGCACCACCCCGTCGACCGCCACGGTCTTGCCGGCCTCCATCGGGCCACCGGAGACGAACACCGTGGGGATGTTCAACCGGAGCGCCGCCAACAGCATCCCCGGGGTGATCTTGTCGCAGTTGGAGATGCACACCAGGGCGTCGGCGCAGTGCGCGTTGACCATGTATTCGACCGAGTCCGCGATCAGTTCCCGGCTGGGCAGGGAGTAGAGCATCCCGCTGTGCCCCATGGCGATGCCGTCGTCGACCGCGATGGTGGAGAACTCCCGGCCCACCCCGCCGGCGCGGGCGATCGCGTCGGCTACCAGGCCACCCAGCTCCTTCAGGTGCACGTGCCCCGGTACGAACTGGGTGTAGCTGTTGGCGATCGCCACGATCGGCTTGCCGAAGTCGTCGTCGGTCATGCCGGTGGCCCGCCACAGGGCGCGGGCGCCGGCCATGGTTCGACCGTGGGTGGAGGTACGGGATCGCAACTCGGGCATGGAGCAAGTGTGGCACCGTAACCGCGTGACCAGCGACACTTAGCGTGGCGTATCACATGGTGAGAGATGTTGACTCAGCCGCTGAGATAGGGCAAGCTTGCTTCCGTGACGTACCGGTCATTGCGAGTACTCCTTACGTGAGCGCACTCTCTCCCAGCTCGAGAGTGCGCTAGCCCCCGTGCGATCAGCACGCGGGCTTTTTTGTGTGCTGGAACTCAATCCCGGGTGTGGATCCTCGTAGAAAATCTCAACCTTAGGTGACGAAAATGAGCAAACCCAATCCGCAACTCGTCGCCCAGCGTGCTCACCGGTCGGCGCGTCCGGCCTCGGCCGAGCAGGGTGGGGGAGCGGCGAACGGTCGGATGGCCCGGGCTGACGCCGGCCCGCCGGTCGCCGCCGGCCCCCGGATCCCCACCACCGGCGCGGGAGCGCTGGTGAAGTCGCTGGAGGCCCTCGGGGTAGAGGTGGCCTTCGGCATCCCCGGCGGGGCGATCCTGCCGGCCTACGATCCGCTCCGGGATTCCTCGGTACGTCACATCCTGGTCCGCCACGAGCAGGCCGCGGGGCACGCGGCGACCGGGTATGCGCAGGCGACCGGCCGGGTGGGGGTGTGCATCGCCACCTCCGGACCGGGAGCCACCAACCTGGTCACCCCGATCGCCGACGCCTACAGCGACTCGGTCCCGCTGGTGGCGATCACCGGCCAGGTGGCACGGAGCGCGATCGGCAGTGACGCCTTCCAGGAGGCGGACATCCACGGCATCACCCTGCCGATCACCAAGCACAACTACCTGGTGCAGAGCCCGGATGAGCTGCCCCGGGTGTTGGCCGAGGCGTTCCACCTCGCCAGCACGGGCCGCCCCGGACCGGTGCTGGTGGACGTGCCCAAGGACGTCCTGCAGGCGGCCACCACGTTCAGCTGGCCGCCGGTGCTGGATCTGCCCGGCTACCGCCCCACCGTGCACCCCCACGGCAAGCAGATCCTGGCCGCGGCCCGGTTGCTGACCAGCGCCTCCCGGCCGGTGCTGTACGTGGGGGGCGGGGTGCTCAAGGCCCGGGCCAGCGCCGGGCTGCGCAAGCTGGCCGAGCTGACCGGCGCGCCGGTCACCACCACGCTGATGGCGCGGGGAGCGTTCCCGGACTCGCACCCGCAGCACCTGGGTATGCCCGGGATGCACGGCACGGTGGCGGCGGTGAGCGCGCTGCAGAAGGCCGACCTGATCGTGGCGCTGGGGGCGCGGTTCGACGACCGGGTGACCGGCCGGCTGGACTCGTTCGCCCCGGGCGCGACGGTGGTCCACGCCGACATCGACCCGGCCGAGATCGGTAAGAACCGGGCCGCGGACGTGCCGATCGTGGGGGACGCGAAGCACGTCATCGACGAGTTGATCGCGGCGGTGGAGGCCGAACAGGCCGCCCGCGGCAAGCCGGACCTGTCCGCGTGGTGGCGGTACCTGGACGACCTGCGTCGCCGGTATCCGCTGGGCTGGGAGGAGCCCGCCAACGGGATGCTCGCGCCCCAGTTCGTCATCAAGCGGCTGGGGGAGAAGGTGACCGCGGCGGCGGGCCCGGACGCCATCTTCGTGGCCGGGGTGGGCCAGCACCAGATGTGGGCCAGCCAGTTCATCTCGTACGAGCACCCGTACACCTGGCTGAACTCCGGTGGCCTGGGCACCATGGGGTACGCGGTGCCGGCGGCGATGGGCGCCAAGGTCGGCAAGCCGCAGGCCACGGTCTGGGCGATCGACGGTGACGGCTGCTTCCAGATGACCAATCAGGAGCTGGCCACCTGCGCGCTGGAGGGCATCCCGATCAAGGTGGCGGTCATCAACAACGGCAGCCTGGGCATGGTCCGGCAGTGGCAGACCCTGTTCTACGACGAGCGGTACTCCCACACCGACTTGGGGACGCACAAGCAGCGGGTGCCGGACTTCGTCAAGCTCGCCGAGGCGCTGGGGTGCGTCGGGCTGCGGTGCGAGAGCGCCGAGGATGTGGACGCCGTCATCGACCAGGCGATGGCGATCGACGACGCCCCAGTGGTGATCGACTTCGTGGTCGGCAAGGACGCCATGGTGTGGCCGATGGTGCCCGCCGGCACCAGCAACGACGAAATCATGTCCGCGCGGGGAATCCGCCCGATCTTCGACGACGACGACCTGTGAGGTTGGGATGAACAAGCACACGTTGTCGGTGCTGGTGGAGAACAAGCCCGGTGTGCTCGCCCGGGTGGCGGGGCTGTTTTCCCGGCGCGGATTCAACATCGATTCGTTGGCGGTGGGGGAGACCGAGCACAAGGAGATCTCCCGGATAACGATCGTGGTGGATGTGGCGGACTCCCCGCTGGAGCAGGTCACCAAGCAGCTCAACAAGCTGGTCAATGTCTTGAAGATTGTCGAGCTCGACCCGGCCGAATCGGTGCAGCGGGAGCTGCTGCTGGTCAAGGTCCGAGCAGAACGGTCCATGCGCACCCAGGTCCTGGAGACGGTGAACCTGTTCCGGGCCCGGGTGGTGGACGTGTCACCGGACACTCTCACCATCGAGGCGACCGGCACCGCCGACAAGATCGACGCGTTGCTGAAGGATCTCGAACCGTACGGGATCAAGGAGATGGTGCAGTCCGGGTTGGTGGCGATCGGTCGCGGCTCTCGCTCCATCACCGCCACCCCGCCGGGGAGCAGGTCCGCCCCCTCGGCCTGACCGCCGGATCATCACACTGTGGATCTCGACTTGAGAGGAAATCAATGGTCTACTACGACGACGACGCCGATCTATCGCTGATCACCAATCGGCGAGTGGCGGTGATCGGATACGGCAGCCAGGGTCACGCGCACGCGCTGTCGCTGCGGGACTCGGGGGTACCGGTGACGGTGGGGTTGCCGGAAACGTCGAAGAGCCGGGCGAAGGCGGCCGAGGAGGGGCTGCCGGTGGCCACGCCGGCCGAGGCGGCGGCGGAGGCCGATCTGATCATGATGCTGGCGCCGGACACCGCCCAGCGGAAGATCTACGAGGAGTCGATCGCGCCGGCGCTGTCGGCGGGGAAGGCGCTGTTCTTCGGCCACGGCTTCAACATCCGGTACGGGCTGATCGAGCCGCCGAAGGACGTGGACGTGGCGATGGTGGCGCCGAAGGGGCCGGGGCACCTGGTGCGGCGCCAGTTCGTCGACGGTAAGGGTGTGCCGGTGCTGGTGGCGGTGGAGAACGACGCCACCGGCCAGGCGTTCGAGCTGGCGTTGTCGTACGCCAAGGCGATCGGCGGCACGCGGGCCGGGGCGATCCGGACGACCTTCGCCGAGGAGACCGAGACCGACCTGTTCGGCGAGCAGGCGGTGCTGTGCGGGGGCACCACCGCGCTGGTGAAGGCCGGGTTCGAGGTGCTGGTGGAGGCCGGGTACGCCCCCGAGGTGGCGTACTTCGAGTGCCTGCACGAGCTGAAGCTGATCGTCGACCTGATGTACGAGGCGGGGATCGCCGGAATGCGGTACAGCATCTCCGACACCGCGGAGTACGGCGACCTGACCCGGGGCCCGCGGGTGATCGACGAGAGTGTGAAGGAGCGGATGCGGCAGATCCTGGCGGAGGTGCGCTCCGGCGAGTTCGCGCGGGAATGGGTCGCGGAGGACGACGCCGGCCGGCCGAACTTCACCAGACTGCAGCAGGAGGGTAAGAACCACCCGATCGAGGAGACTGGGCGCAAGCTGCGCGCGATGATGAGCTGGGTGGAACGCCCATTGGACGGCACCGCGTAACAAGTCGGAAAAAACCTACAATTTCTCGAGGAAACCCACCTGAGGGAGGTGTACATGCGCCCCGCGGCGGCGGTACTGTCGCCGCATGCGTTTGGAGCGACCGCACCGCACTGAGCGTTTCGGAGCCGTCCGTATCCACGAACTCCAGCGCATCATCGAGCTGGACAGCGGAGACGGAACTGAGTCCGTACGGCAGAACCAGACCAGCCTCCGGGTCCCGCCAGCGGCGGTCCGGGCGGTGGAACGGGACATGGTGGTGGTGGTCCCGTGCATGAACGAGACCCGGCGGGTGATCGAGGGTGTGATCGCCGGCGTTCCGCACGATTGCTTGCTGATGGTGGTCTCGAACAGCGCCCGACGCCCGGTCGACCGGTACGAGATTGAGCTACAGACGGTCGAACAGTACTGCCAGTTGGCGGAGCGCCCCGCCGTCTTGGTGCACCAGCGGGATCCGGGGCTGGCTGCCGCGGCCAAGGCTGCCGGCGCAGCTGAGCTGATCGACGACGACGGACTGATCCGGAGCGGTAAGGGTGAGGCCATGTTCATGGCGCTCGCCATGGCCGCCCTTACCGGCCGGAAATACATCGGTTATATCGACGCTGACAACTTCGTCCCCGGGGCCGTCCAAGAGTACTGCAAGGCGTACGCGGCCGCGCTCCACCTGGCTGACAGCCCGTACGCGATGGTGCGCATCTCCTGGCACTCCAAACCCAAGCTCCGGGACGGCCGGCTGTTCTTCAACCGCCGGGGGCGGACCTCGGAGGTGACCAACCAGTTCCTCAACCAGCTGATCGCCGAGTACAGCGGGTTCGGCACGGAAGTGGTGACCACCGGCAACGCCGGGGAACACGCGTTCAGTCTCGACCTGGGGCTGAAGCTGCGGCTGGCGGGTGGGTTTGCGGTGGAGCCGTTCCACTTCCTGGACATGTTCGAACAGTTCGGCGGCCTGATGGAGTCGCCGCACCCGGAAGTGCTGGAGCGGTCGGTGTCGGTGACCCAGATCGAGACCCGCAACCCGCACTTCCATGACGACAAGGGCGGCGAGCACGTGCAGGAGATGCGGATGCAGGCCCTGAACGTGCTGTACCACTCGCCGGTGTGCCCGCAGTCGGTACGCGCCGACATCCTCGACTTCATGGTGGGGCAGGGGGAGCTGACGCCCGGCCAGGAGCCGCCTCGGGAACGGATCTATCCGCCGGTGGGCAGTCTGGACCTGGAGCGCTTCTACGACATGCTGACCACCGAGGCGCACAGTCTGCGGCAGATCGTCCCAGATGGTTGGACCGGTGATCTGCCGCTGGCGCGCTGGAACAGGTACTGACGCACGGTAGACAAGGGGTCGTCGTCGCCGGGGACGGTGGCGACGACCCCTCGGTTCCCTGTCGCCGCCGGCACGTGCCGGCGGCGACAGGGAACGGTCCTAGCCCGCAGTGAGCACTCTCACGCTGGTAGGAAGGCGTACCGGTCCAGGTAATCGTCATAGGATCGACAAATCGCTGTTGCAGGAACCTGCACGATGCCAGCCGTGCAAGAAGCCGTTGCAAGCCGCCGAGCAGGAGACCGATGACTCCCGTCGTACTGATCACCGAGGAACTTGCCCCCGCCGCTATCGACATCCTGGCCCAGGACTTTGAAGTCCGGCACGTGGACGGCACCGACCGAGAGGCGTTGCTGGAAGCACTCCCTGAGGCCGAAGCGGTGATAGTCCGGTCCGCCACCCAGCTGGATGCGGCGGCGATCGACGCCGCCACCCGGCTGAAGGTGATCGCCCGGGCCGGAGTGGGGCTGGACAACGTTGACGTGTCGGCCGCCACCGCCCGCGGGGTCATGGTGGTCAACGCCCCCACGTCCAACATCGTGTCCACGGCCGAGCAGGCGGTGGCGCTGTTGCTGGCGGTGGCGCGGAACACGGTCGCGGCCGCCAGA